>DASRGR010000042.1:0-48388 GCA_035650955.1 Pseudolabrys sp. | reverse complement strand
GGCGATCGTGCCTGAGTTCGTCACCGTGCCGGAGCCGGTGATGCCGGTAGTGCCACCGCTGATCGTCGCGCCGAGCGCGTTCGTCACGTCGAGTGTGGTGGCCGAGATGCCAAATCCGCCGCCGGTGATGGTGCCGCCGGTCAGATTATCCACCTTGGCGGTGCCGCTGCCGCCCTGGATGGCGGTGTTGCCCGCGCCCGTGGCCTCGATCGTGCCGGAATTGCCGGTGACGGTGACGTTGGTGCCGAAAATGGCGTTGGAAGGACCCGTGCCGGTCGCACGAATTGTTCCGGTATTACCCATCACGGTGGCATCTGCCGTGGCGAAGATGGCAATGTGGGTTATGCCTCCCGCGCCGGCGGCTTCGATCAGGCCGGAATTGCCGCTGACGGTGACTGTCCCGCCAGAGATGCCGAAACGGTCGCCCGAGATGATGCCGGTGTTAATGCCGTCGCCAGTATTGCTGACGGTTGCCGTGCCGCGGGCCTGGATGGCGACGCCATCGGCGCCCTTTGCGCTTATCATCCCGGCGTTCGTGACGCTTGCCGTTGTTGCTGAAACAGCAATGCCGTTAGCGTTATCGGCCGCAATAGTGCCCGTCGCAGCATTGCGCACTGTGGCGGTGCCGCCCACGTCGGTAGAGATGGCAACCCCGCTGGCACCGTTTGCTTGAATAGTGCCAGAATTGTCAATATCCACTCCGTTTCGCACACCGAGTGCGAGTCCGAAGTCGCCATTCGCCTGGATCGTGCCTGAATTGTTCAGCGTCGCAGTGCCAAGAGAAATAATTGCAGTGCCGACCCTGTTGTTCGCTTGTATCGTGCCTGCGTTATTAATGCGGGCGTCGGTTGCCGCCTCAATAGCGACGCCGTTCGCGCCCGTGGCTTCGATCAGGCCGGTATTGGCGGTGACGTTGACCGTGCCGGTGTCAATGCCGAACAAGTTGCCCGAGATGACGCCGGTGGTGATGCCATCGCCAGTATTGCTTACAGTCGCCGTGCCTGTCGCACGAATAGCGGTGCCGCCAAGGCTTTCAATCTTACCGTTATTCGTAACGGTGGCGTTGGTCGCATCGATGCCGAAAAGTATGCCGGATATCTGTCCGATGCTGGTGCCGTTGACGTTGTTGGTCACGGTCGCAGTGTCGGTCACCTTGATACCGGTGCCGCTGGCGTCCGTCGCCTGAATGACACCGCCATTGTTGGTGACGTTGGCGCTGGCCGCATCGATGCCGAAAGCAACGCCAGTTATGCTTCCGATTTTGTTGTCAGTGACATTGAAATTATTCACCACGGTGGCATTGCCGGTCGCCTGGATACCCGCACCGGCGACGCCGGTTGCTTGAATTGTACCACCGTCATTGGTGACATTGGCCGAACTAGACGTGGTGATGCCGAGCCCAAGGCCGGCGATGCTGCCCGTGCTGTGATTAATGATAGTCGCATTGCCCCCAGCATCGATGCCGCGGCCATTGGTATCTGTTGTTGCCTGGATCGTACCGTCATTAGTGACGTTGAGATCGCCGCCGGTAGCGACACCGTCGAGGGTGCCGGAAATATTGGCATTCAACGAATTGGTCACGGTCAGGAGGCCAGAAGCACTGGCTATACCGAAGCCTGTGGAGCCGGTTCCGGTAATTACACCGGAATTTGTCACAGTGCTGTTGTTGCCATTGCCCAGAAAAAACACTCCATCGCTTGGCCCGGTAATAGTCCCAAGGTTATTAACCGTCGCATCTTGGACTGCTATCCCATCTGCCGTGGTCGACGTGACCGTTGCGCCGGTTTGGACATTGATAGTGATGCCCGTTTCTGTCCCCGTACCGAATCCGTTCGGCGGATTTTGATTGGTGATTGTGCCGGCGCAATCGAAGACCGTCGGCGTGGTCGGCGTACACGCCGCCTCAGCGCGGTCACTCGTCACAAATGGCGCCGTCGACAGCAGCAACGCCGCCGCGGCGCGGCGCACGACGGTACTCATCCCGGCACGATTCATCCCCCGGCTCTTCATCCCCCAAACTCCTCCCGCCGCTCAACTGACCGTTCGTTCCACCGCGATATGCTGCCTCGCGCCGCAGCCCAGATTGGCGGCGCGCAGGCGCAGCTGGTGTTTCGCCATTACCGGCTTAGGCAGGAATCTTCACAAGAACTTGGGCGGGAGCGACGGCCGCTTTGCCAGAACCGAAAAAGTGAAATTCGTCGCGCGACCGATGCAAAATTGCGACAGCGCGCGGCATGCGTCACGCGCGTGCATGCGCCTATCATCCGATTGGATGAGGTGGCGCCATCCATGACTTACAAATTTCACTGCATTTTTGACAGCAGCCCCGAGCGCCATTCGCCCGGCGTCATGCCGAAGTAAGCGCGGAATGCCTTGTTGAAATGTGACAGATCGTTGAAGCCGCAGCTGTAGGCAATTTCCGAAATACCGCGAAGCTTCTGATGCGGATCCCGCAAGGCCTTGCTGCACGCGGCGAGCCGGCTCTCGAGCACCCACCTGCCGAACGTCTTTTCAAGTGCCTTGAAACGCAGGTGCAGTGTGCGCACCGAGATGCCCAGGTGCGCCGCAACATCATGCGGCGACAGCTCGCAACGATGCAGATTTTGCCGGGCAAAAGCGAGCATGGCTTCGAGCTGCAATTCCGGTTGCAGACGACCCACCGGAACCTCGGGAGCACTGATGAGCGCCAGCAGGTTGCAGAGGTTGTCGGTCAGCAAGCTCGTCTCTATCTCGCTCAGGTCGTCGGACATCAGATGCACAAGATGGCGCCGCGCGAGATCGAAAAACGGTGAATCGGGATCGAATCTGGTGAGTGATTGGTCGCGCAACCAGGGTGCGCGCCGATGAATCATGGCATGCGGAACGACGGCCATCGCGCGGAGACCTGACCCGCGGCACTCTGCGCTGAAGGGCCTACGGCCGTCGGAAATGCACATGTCGTTGCGCGCAAATCCGAACGACCGATCGCCCTGCCGCATGAAAGTCTGGCCCTGCAGCTGTAGACAGATCATGAAATGATCTGCCGGAGCCCTGTTGATGTCGCGCGCGGTCCGCAGAATTTCGTAGCCTGTGGATTCACATGTCGCGAATCGGAACTGGCCGCTGCTGCGTGCATTGATGCGGGCGGAAAATCGTTGCGCCGCACGCTCCGGAGAAATATTGAAGACAGACTGGCACACGACCTCCCGCCAGTACGAGAAACGCTCGCGTTCATTGATCGCATCGGTCGACCAGGACGTCATGCGGCCTTCGCTCCCACGCCGAATGTCGGACATATCACTGCGGCCTCGATTTGCCGGGAGTCCTTGAGGCGGGCTTGATTTTTCCCCGACCGCGGCCTGATTTTTCAGCGACCCGGGAGAGCCTGCGGTGATTCATGCGCGGGGGCCATCTAGGCCCGTTTTAATGTGGCCGACATCATCCAAATGGTTGACGCCATTGGCGCATCGGATCTGCCACGTGCAAATTCAAGGACATAGGTGGCCGGAACAAGACCGGGCATGGCAGGTTCAACCAGCCGTTTTCCATGGGCGCGGCAATGCGTCCAACGGAGGATAACGGGCCCGGGCCCTTGGTTTCCCGCCTGCACTGGACTATCCGTTGGGCCATGACGGCCCAGTTTCTCGACAAGAAGACCATCGCCGAGCTCACCGCGCGCATGTATATCGACACCGGCGCCGTGCGCTTCATGACCGACAAGCCGTTCATCTTCACGAGCGGCTGGGCAAGCCCGGTCTACAATGACTCGCGCTGGCTGATGTCGTTTCCCGACGTGCGCGCGACGCTGATGGGCTTTGCGGTCCATACCATCGAGCGCGAGATCGGCCGTGACAAGATCGACGCCGTCGCCGGCGGCGAAACCGCCGGAATCCCGTTCGCGGCCTGGGTGGCGGACCGCATGCACCTGCCGATGCAATATGTGCGCAAGAAGCCGAAGGGCTTCGGCCGCGGCGCACAGATCGAGGGACAATTGCTGCCGGGCCAGCGGGTGCTGCTGGTCGAAGATCTCGCGACCGACGGCAAGAGCAAGGTGAACTTCATCAAGGCGCTGCGCGAGGCCGGCGGCATCTGCGACCACTGCTTCGTGATCTTCTTTTACGATATCTACCCGCAGAGCAGGAAAATCTTCGGCGACCTCGGCGTGACGCTGCACGCGCTCACGACCTGGAAGGATGTGCTCAGCGTGGCGAGGACAAGCGGCAAGTTCGAACCGAGGATGCTGGCCGAGGTGGAGAAGTTCATCGCCGATCCGGCCGGCTGGTCGAAGGCGCACGGCGGCGCGGCGGAAGCCGCGGAGTGACCACCTGGCCATGGCCGGGCTTGTCGCGCAAGCCGGGTTACCCGGCTTGCGGCCGCTGAATTAATTTGCGTAACTCGGATATATCCGAGTTGCGCGTGTCATCCGCGTCTTGCTTTACTCGCGGCTGAAAGACGTGGATGCCCGCGACAGGCGTGCGAAAGCGCGCCATTCTTCGAACGGCCACGCGCGGGCATGACGCAGCACGGGAGGCCTCTCATGGCGAAAGCAAAACGCAAGGCCAAGGCAACCAGGTCAAAATCAAAAACGGCGAAAAAGACAGGCGCCAAGGCTGCGAAAAGCACCACGGCACGCAAGCCGCAGCGCTTCACGGTCAGCCATCATCGCGAGGGGGACTTCGACCAGGGCCTGCGCCCCTATTCCGCCTATCGCGATCTCGGCATCGCGTCTGCGACCAACGGCATGGTGCAGGCGCACGTGATCCGCATGACCAAGCCGTTCAATGCGGCCGAGGTGGCGATCCCGCACTATCACGACGTCGACTTCCAGATGGTCTACGTGCTCAAAGGCTGGTTCCGCAGCGAGTTCGAGGGCGAGGGCGCGCACACGTTCCACGCCGGCTCATGCTGGATCCAGCCGCCGAAGATCAGGCACACGGTGCTCGGCTATTCCGACGACTGCGAGCTGCTGGAAATCGTGCTGCCGGCGAATTTCGAGACCGTGACGCTCAGCTAGCCGCTCCAATGCCCTCCCGTGACATCGAACCGATTTTGTCCCGATTTCCCGGCCCGGTGCAGCTTTTTCCGTCGCGGAAGAAGTGGCTGCTGGTGCTTCTCATCAGCGGAGTGCTGACCCTTGGCGGGGTCTTGATGGTCAAGGACCATGCGCCATGGGGGTGGCCCGCCTTGATCTTCTTTGGACTCTGCACGGTCCTGTCCGCCGTCATGCTGCTTCCCGGCGCGGCCAGGCTCAAGCTTGATGCCGACGGCTTTCAAGTGACCGCCTTTTTCCGGGGCCGCCGCTGGCGCTGGCAGGACGTCAAGAAATTCGAAGCCGTGTCGGTTACTCCGCAACACAGGATGGTCTGTTTCGACGATCCTGCGCAGAAGGGCAGCATGCTCGGGAAAATCAGCCAATCATACGCCGGCCACAACAGTGCGTTGCCCGACACTTACGGTTTCCCGGCCGATGACCTGGCACAGCTGATCACTCAGTGGCGTAATCACGCGCAGCGGCAAGGCTAAGCCAACCGCACCAGCAGCAAGCCTCCGGTCACCATGGCAAAAATGACGGCAGTCGTGCCGAGCACGGTCGTGATGTGCCGCCAGCCGAGGCCGACGATCGTCTTCACCGAAGTGCCGAGGCCAAGCGCGCCGATCGCAAGCAGCAGGCCCCAGGTCGATATTTCCACCAGCACGCTTTTTGCCGGCGCGTAGACAGGCATCCATGAGGGCACCAGCGGCGCCGCGCTGTTGAGGATGCACAGGAGCAGGAAGACGATCGCGAACACCGGCACCGGTACGCGGGCCTCGCCGTGCCGCATGCCCTGCCGCGTGAAATGCCAGCCGACACCGAGCACGAAGGGCAGCAGCAGAAACACGCGGAAAAGCTTGACAATCACGGCCGTGTTGCCGACCGCCTCCGATACCGCGTAGCCGGCGCCGACGACCTGCGCCACGTCGTGGATCGTGCCGCCGAGCATCACGCCGGTCGTCTGCGCGTCGAAACCGAGCGCGATGCAGAGCGGCGGAAAAAAGAGCATGGCCAGCGTCGCGAGCGCGTTGACCGCAACCACCACGAAGGCGACGTCGGTCTGCTTGCCCTTGTAGTCCGGCACGACTGTCGAGGTGGCGAGCGTTGCCGAGGCGCCGCACACCGCCGTGCCGACGCCGACCAGTGCGCCGAAACCGGGGCCGCGGCCGTACCATCGTGCAAAGACAAATCCCGAAGCAACGGTCGCCGCCATTGCCACGATAATCAGAATCGCGGTCTGCGGTCCGAGCGCCGCGATGTCGGCGAGACCGACGCGCAGGCCTAGCAGCGCGACTGCCCAGCGCAGCAGCGTCTTCACGCAAAAATTCATGCCCGGCTGCACGGCCGGCCGCGCTGCAAGCGGATTGAGCGCAATGCCCACGACCAGCGCGATCACCATGCTGGGAATGGGAACGGCCTTCGCCACGAAGGGCGCTGCGATGTAGCCGACCGCCGCGACCGCGGCCGACAGAACAATGCCGGGCGCGAGGGCCGCGGCCATGGCGACCGACGGCCGCAAGGCTTGCAAATTTTCTGCGCTCACGCGGGGTTCCTACTGGCTTGCGGCAACCTTGCTGCCGGCACGGCCGGCCTTGAGGCCCGCGGCGACGGCCGCGGCGATTTGCGAAGGGGTATCGACGACGGTGACGCCGGCCGCTTCGAGCGCCAGGCGCTTGGAGGCATAGCTGCCGGCATTGCCGGTGACGATCGCACCGGCATGGCCCATTTTCTTTCCCGGCGGCGCGGCGGCGCCGGCGATGAAGGCGACCAGCGGCTTGCGCATTGTCTTCGCATAGGCTGCGGCATCCTCTTCCATGGCGCCGCCGATTTCGCCGACGATCACGGCCGCGTCAGTGCGGTCGTCCTTGTCGAGTGCCTCGAGCGCGTCGCGCGTGGTGGTCCCGAGCATCGGATCACCGCCGATGCCGATGAAGGCGCTCTGGCCAAGGCCGGCGCGCGTGAGATTGAGGCAGACCAGCGTTCCGAGGCTGCCGCTGCGCGAGATCACGCCGACTGAGCCTGCCCTGAACACGCTCGGCACGAAGGCGGGCATGATGCCGACGAAGCATTCGCCCGGCGTCACCAGGCCCGCGGTATTGGGGCCGACGATGCGCGTGCCATGCTTTGCCGCGGCGGCATGCATCGCCATCACGTCCTGCGCCGGGATGTGCTCGGTGAGCACGACCAGCAGCCTGATGCCGGCCTGCGCGGCGGAAACGGCGGCCTCCTTCGCCATCGGCGGCGGAATGAACATCACCGCGACGTCGCCGTTGGTCTTGCCGACCGCCTCGGCGGTGCTTGCGAATATCGGCACGCCGACATGCGTCTCGCCGGCGCGCTTTGGGTTAACGCCGGCGACCACATTGGTGCCGTAGGCGACCATTTTCTCGGTCCAGAAGGTGCCCTGCTTCCCGGTGATGCCGAGCACGATGACGCGGTCGTTTTTACGGACGATCATTGTGCTGCCTTCACCGCCGCCTGGATCGCGTCTTCCATGAAATCGTAGGGCTCGATGCCGAGCTCGCTGCGCACCAGCCTGACCGCCTCCTCTTCGCCGGTTCCGTGGATCGAGAAGAACACCGGCACTTTCGGCTTGAGCTTGTGCCAGGCCTTCACCACGCCGTCAGCCATCACGTCGGTGCGCGCGAAGGCACCGCAGAAATTGATCACCAGGCTTTTCACGCCCGGGTTGGAGAGGACGAGATCGAGCGCGATCTCGGATTTGGTGTAGGCCTCGCCGCCGATCTCGAGGAAGTTCGCAGGCTTGCCGCCGTAGTGACGGATGACGTCCATGGTCGTCATGGTGAGGCCGGCGCCGTTGGCCAGCACCCCGACATTGCCGTCAAGCTGGATCAGCTTGAGGCCCGCCTCCGCCCCGCGCTTTTCCAGCGCGGTCATGACGGCGGCGGCTCCGGATTTTGCAGTGTCCTGCTGGCGGTAGACGGCGGCATCGTCGAGGATGAACTTGCAGTCGAGCGCGACGACACGGCCGTCCCTGAGCAACGCCAGCGGGTTGATTTCAAGGAGCTCGGCGTCGCGCCCGCGATAGGCGGCATAGAGGCGGGCCAGAATGCGCGCGATCTGCGCTTCCGCATCGCCGAGATTGAGGCCCTTGAGCAGGCCGGCAATGTCGGCATCGGATGGCTTGCCGTCGACATCAACAAGAAGCCGACGGATCGCCGAGGGTTTCGCCGCGGCGATCTCCTCGATGTCCATGCCGCCTTCGGTCGAGAACAGAATGAGCGGCTTGCGCGCGGCAACGTCGTGCAGAACGGCGGTATAGAATTCGCGCGCGATCGCCGCCTGCTCCTCGACCAGCACACGCTCGACCGTGTGGTCGCCGATGCGCATGCCGAGGATCTGGCGCGCCGCCTCCCTGGCGTCTTCCGGCCCTGCCGCGAGCCTGATCCCGCCGGCCTTGCCGCGCTTGCCCGCGGGCACCTGCGCCTTCACGACGCAGGGGCCGATATTGGCCGCCGCCATCGCCGCTTCGGCGGCGCTGATGCAGAGCGTGCCGCGCGGCACCGGGATGCCGGCCGGCGTCAGGACGAGCGATTTGGCGGCGTGCTCCTCGAAGTTCATTCCGTCATCTCCGCCCCGAGCCCTGTCGTGGCCTCGTGGCGAGGAGCCGTGCGAAGCACGGCGTCCCGAACCATGAGGCCGCCCCGTCCGTCGAGACGCGACGCTTCGCGTGGCTCCTCAGGATGAGGCGGAGAGCGGCCGCAGGCATCCGTCACTTCCCGTACTTCTTCCAGTAGGCGCCGAACAATTGCTCCTCGCTCGGCTTGTCTTCCGGAATGGTGGTGACGAGATGGGTGATATTGAGGAAGTTCATGTAGTTGAGGTTGTCGGTGATCGAATTTCCGCCCCAGGTGCCGCAGCCCATGCTGAGCGTGAAGTTGAGGCCGTTGTCGAAGCCGCCGCCGTTGCCGAAGGTGTGCGCCTGGTTGATCAGCACGCGCACGACGTCCGACCGCTCGGCCAGCGCTCGGGCGCGGCTCATATCCTTCGTGTGCAGGCCGACCGAATGGCCCCTGCCCTGATGCGCAAGAATCTCGTTGGCGCGCGCGACCGCCGCGTCGAAATCCCTGGCGCGATAGACGGTGAGCACCAGCGAAAGCTTCTCGCTGGAGAACGGAAAATTTCGCCCGACGCCGGTCTCCTCGACCATGAAAAACTTCTTCGCACCGGCCGCTTCCGGCAGGCCGCAGCCGCGGGCAAACACGTCTGCGTCGCGCGCGATCAGCGTGCGGCTGAGCTTGCCGTCGGGCCAGAGCGCGGCCTGGATTTTCGCCTTTTCCGCGCCGGAGGCCATGTAACCGCCGACGCGCTCGAGCGCGGCGATCGCCTTGTCGTAGATGGCATCGACGAGGATCACCGAATTCTCCGACGAGCACGACGTCGCATTGTCGAAAGTCTTGGAGGCACAGATTTTCCGCGCAGCGTCGTCAAGATCGGCGGTTTCATCGACAATGACCGGAACGTTGCCGGTGCCGACGCCGATCGCCGGCGTGCCGCTGGAATAGGCGCGGCGCACGTTGTCCTGCGAGCCGGTGGCGACGACGAGGTCCGCGGCCTGCATCAGCGCCTGCGTCATGTCCTTCGATGCCGGCGGCGGCAGGATCTGCACGAGGTCCTCCGGCACGCCGATCTTCTTCAGCTCCGCGCGCATGTAGTCGACGGTTTTCGCCGTGGTCTTCATGCCGGCAGGTGAGGCCGCGATGACGATGGCGTTGCGGCCCTTGATCGCCATCATCGCCTTGTTGACCGGAGTAGCGCCCGGATTGGTCGACGGCGTGATGGCGCAGACGACGCCGACCGGTTTTGCGTATCTGACGATGCCGCGCGCCTTGTCCTCCTCGATGATGCCGACCGACTTCACCCGCAGGAGATCGCGCAGCGTGCCGAAGGTCTTGCGCTGCTTCTTGACGACCTTGTCGGGAACGTTGCCGAGCTGCGTGTCCTTCACCGCGAGTTCGGCCAGCTCCCTTGCGTGGGCGGGATTGTAAAGCGACCAGGCCAGCGCGGTGACGGCCTCGTCGACGCGCGCCTGGTCGGCATCGGCGAAGGCCGCCATCGCGGCGCGCGCGCGCCGCACCAGCCCGTCGACGACCGCCGTCGTCTTCGCATCGGCTGCCGGTTTCACTGCGACAGTCATGTGTTCGGCTCCATCAGGCCACCTGCTGCGGGCGCATGTCCTCGCGGCGGATGCCGGCAACCACTGTCGGCTTCTTCATCGCGTCGCGGCGGAACGGCTCACCGAGCTCCTGGTTGAGGATCACCTCGATGAATGTCGTCACGCGCTTCTTCTGGTCCTCGCAGGACCTGCGCAGCGCTTCGGTCAATTCGGCCTGCGTCTTAACCGTGACGCCCTTCAGTCCGCAACCTTCCGCGACCTTTGCATAGCTGAGATGCGGATCGAGCTCGGTTCCGACGAAGTTGTTGTCGAACCACAGGATCGAATTGCGCTTTTCCGCGCCCCACTGGTAGTTGCGGAAGATCACCATGGTGATGCCGGGGTATTCCTCGCGCCCGATCGAGCTCATCTCGCTCATCGAGATGCCGAAGGCGCCGTCGCCGGCAAAGCCGACGCAGGGCGTATCCGGATTGCCGATCTTGGCGCCGATGATCGCGGGGAAACCGTAACCGCAGGGCCCGAACAGGCCGGGCGCGAGATACTTCCGTCCCTGATCGAAGGTCGGATAGGCGTTGCCGATCGCGCAGTTGTTGCCGATGTCGCTCGAGATGATGGCGTCCTTCGGCAGCCCGGCCTGGATGGCGCGCCAGGCCTGCCGTGCCGACATGCGGTCGGGCTCGCGCTTGCGCGCATCGGCGTTCCAGGTGGTGCCGGGATCGTCCTCTTCATGATCCATGCTCGAGAGCGTCTGCAGCCAGCGCGATTTTGTCTGATGGATCAATGCTTTGCGCTCCTGACGTCCGGCATTGCCGGCAGATGGTGAGAGCTGCCTGAGCAGGCTCTGCGCCACCAGCTTCGCGTCGCCGCAGATGCCGACCGTCACCGGCTTGGTGAGCCCGATGCGGTCGGGATTGATATCAACCTGGATGATCTTCGCGGTCTTCGGCCAGTAGTCGATCCCGTAGCCCGGCAAGGTCGAGAACGGATTGAGCCGCGTGCCGAGCGCCAGCACCACGTCGGCTTTGGCGATAAGCTCCATCGCCGCCTTCGAGCCGTTGTAGCCGAGCGGGCCGACCGCGAGGGGGTGGCTGCCGGGGAAACTGTCATTGTGCTGGTAGTTGTTGCACACCGGCGCGTCGAGCTTCTCCGCAAGCGCGACGCAGTCGGGGATGGCATTGCCGAGGACGACGCCGGCGCCGGACAAGATGACCGGGAACTTCGCCTCCGACAGCAGCTTCGCCGCCTGCGCGATCGCCTGCGCGCCGCCCGCCGGCCGCTCGAAGTCGACGATCGCCGGCAGGCTGATGTCGATGACCTGCGTCCAGTAATCGCGCGGCACGTTGATCTGCGCCGGCGCCGAAAGGCGCTTCGCCTTGGTGATGACGCGGTTGAGCACCTCGGCGATGCGCGAAGGATCGCGCACCTCTTCCTGGTAGCAGACCATGTCGCGGAACAGCGCCATCTGCTCGACTTCCTGGAAGCCGCCCTGGCCGATGGTCTTGTTGGCTGCCTGCGGCGTGATCAGCAGCATCGGCGTGTGGTTCCAGTAGGCGGTCTTGATGGCGGTCACGAAATTGGTGATGCCCGGGCCGTTCTGCGCGATGCACATCGCGATCTTGCCGGTCGAGCGCGTGTAGCCGTCGCACATGTAACCGCCGTTGCATTCATGCGCGACGTCCCAGAACGTGATGCCCGCTTTCGGAAACAGGTCCGAGATCGGCATGAATGCCGACCCGATGATGCCGAAGGCATGCTCGATGCCGTGCATCTGCAGGACCTTCACGAAAGCTTCTTCCGTCGTCATCTTCATAGGTATGGATCCTCTTGCGGCCGTATCAGCTCACGACCTCTCCTGGAAAATTCCGGCGAGCTCGGCGGCCGCCTGCCGCAATGCGGGCAGATGCCGCCGCGCCGTCTGTACGTTCATCCGCGCCTCCGGCGCCTGGATTGCAAGCGCCGCAATCATCTCGCCGTTTCTGCCGGACACCGGCACCGCCATGCAGACGACGCCGACGAGATATTCCTCGCGGTCGAAGGACACCTGCTCCCTGCGGATCTGCCGCAGCTCCGCCTCGAGCTGCGCCGCATCGGTGATGGTCGTTGCGGTGAAACGGCGCAGTTCCAGGCTCTGCAGCAGCTGGCGCCGGCGAGCCGCCGATGAGAGTGCAAGATAGAGCTTGCCGATGGCGCTGCAATGCAGCGGCACGCGCGAGCCGGTGGTGTAATGCAGGCGGAGCGGCCAGTGGTCGGCTTCGACGCGGTCGAGATAGACCACCTCGCCGTTGAGCAGCGTGCCGATGTTGCAGGTCTCGTTGAGCGTATGCACCAGACGCCGCAGCACCACGTGCGGCGTATCGTTGCGCATCGACGACGACAGCGCGCCGAACGCGAGATTTGCGAGCTTCGGACCGACGATGAGCCGGCGCCGGCCCGGCTCGCGCGCGAGGTAGCCCTGCGTCACGAACCAGTCGACCAGCCGGTAGGCCGTTGCTTTCGGCAATTTCAGCGAGGTGATGATGTCGAAAACGTCGACCGGCGCGGGCGAGCCGGCCACGTGCTCGAGAATGGCGAAGGAGCGCGCCGTAACGCCGAGTTTCCGGCCCCCGACGCGCCGGGCCGGCGCCTTGAGCGCACGCACGCTGCGCGGCGCGGGTGTTGTGCTCTCGTCAAGTCCAAGATTGGTACGCATGGGTCACCTATGGGTCACCTGACCTCGGTTTGAGCGGTCACAAACCGGCTTCTGATGAGACGTTGCGCGAACGGCAGCAACAGGACGATGATGGTCATTGCGACGATCGTCCCGGAGATCGGACGCGTGAAGAAAATGGTCCAGTCGTTGGAGAAGCTGATCATGGTGTTCATGAACGCTTCCTCGGCGATCGGACCGAGAATGACACCGAGCACGAGCGGCGCGACCGGAAACTTCAGCCGCTCGAAGCCGTAGCCCAATATGCCGAAGCCGATGATCAGCCACAGGTCGGTGATGTTGTTGCGGATCGACAGCGCGCCGATGAAGCACAGGATCAGCACGTAGGCCGACACGATCGCTTCCGGAAAATCGAGGATCTTCACCAGCGGCCGGATCGCGAAATAGCCGATGGCGCACATCAGCGCGAGGCCGAGGAACAGCGAGGCAAACACCGTGTAGACAAGCGGCGACGAGGTAACCAGCACCTGCGGCCCGGGCTGGATGCCGTGCAGCATGAAAGCACCGAGGATGACGGCAGTCGCGCCGCTGCCCGGAATGCCGAGCGCAAGGAGGTGGACCATCGCGCCGCCGACCGAGGCGGTGGCGGCGGCCTGCGGGGCCACGATGCCTTCCGCGACGCCGGTGCCCATCTGGTCCCTGCGTTTTCCGAAGCGCGCCTCGATGCCGTAGCTGACGAAGGATGCGATGGTGGCGCCGGCGCCCGGCAGCAGCCCGATCAGATCGCCCACCACCGAAGAGCGGAAAAACATGGCCTTGATGTCGTTGAGCTCCTTCAGCGTCGGCAGTTCGGTGCGCGCGTTCGAGATCTTGTCGAGGGGCTTGGTCGCAAAGCCCGTTTCCAGGCGCGTGAGCACCTCGCCGACACCATAGGCGCCGACCATCACCACCAGAAACTCGATGCCGTCGGCAAGAATCGGCGAGCCGAAGGTGAACCGATACGCGCCGTAGATCGGGTCGGTGCCGACCGTGGAGATCAGGATGCCGACGCTCATGCTGATGAAGGCGTTGGCGAGCGAGCCCTTGCCGATCGCCACCACGCTGAGCAGGCCGAACATCACGATCACGAAATATTCCGGCGAGGAAAAGCGCAGGGCGAATTTCGCGAGCGGCTCGGTGAGCGCGACCATGACCACGGCGGACAACAGGCCGCCGCCGAGCGCAGCGACAAGCGTCCAGCCGAGCGCCTTGGCCGGCCTGCCCTTGCGGCCCATGGTGTAGCCGTCCCACAGCATCGGCACGTCGATCGGCTCACCTGGGATACGGAACAGAATCGCGGTGAAGGCGCCGCCGTAGGTGCCGGACACGTACATCGCCGTGAGCAGCACGATCGAGGCCGTCACGTCCATCTTGTATGTGAAGGGCAGCGCCAGGGCGACCCCCATCACCAGCGTCAGTCCCGGCAGCACGCCGATCAAAAGGCCGATGACGATACCGATCAGCAGCATCGACATGTTGAGCGGGGTCAGGCAGTGCACGAACCCGTGGGCGAGTTGCATGAGGATGTCGATCATGGCCTCACCACAGGCTCGGGATCGCGAAAAAAATGTCGGTCGCGCGATCGAAAGGCGGGATGCCGCGCGGCAGCGAAACGTAGGCGACGCGAAGAAACAGGACGCCGCAGAAGATCGTCACCACGCCGCTCGTGCCCCAGATGGCTCTGTGCGCGCGATAGCCGCCGACGTACATGAAGGCCGCGAGGAACAGGAACGTACCGAGGATGAAGCCGAGCACCGGGACGAGCACGGCATAGATCGCCATCAATACGATGCCGCCGACCAGAAGCCGCGGGTAGATCGGCTGCTTGTCCTCCGTGTCGGGCTCGCGGTCGAATGCTTCGAGAAATCCGGTGGCATCCCTGTTTCCCACGATCAGGCGGCGCGACAACTCGAACAGGCAGGAGCCGCCGAGCAGCAGGATGGCAAGGCGCGGCCACGCCTCCGGCCCGAGCTCTCCCGGCCGCGGCGCGTAGACGATCGTGCCGGCATAGAGATAGAGCGCGACCGCAATGAGAAGCCCGCTGGCGTAAGGCAGGACCGAGCGAAAGAGTGTTTTGTCCAACGGCCCTACTCCGTTCGTCCCCGCACTCGGGTCCGGCCTTCGGCTGGCCCGGGCACAGGCCCCCGCTGGGACCCGGGGCAGACATTTGCTGTCTCAAAAACGCCGCTTAATCCCCGCTTGCGCGGGGATGAGCGGAATTCGGGACAGCGCACGGCCAACATGGCGTTCGTCAGTTCGTCGCCATCGTCTTCTTCATGTCGTTGAGCTGCTCGTTGACGAAGGCCGGCGCCTTCGAGGCGTCCTCGAAGCTGTTCGGATCGGCGAACTGATCCTCGAGGAACTTCTTGTACTCGGGCGATGCGTAGACCTTCGCCAGTGCATCCGAGAGCTTCTTGACGACGTCGGGCGGCGTGCCGGCCCGCACGACGATCGAGCGGAACTGCGGCAATGCGACCTTGTAACCGAGTTCGTAGGAGGCCGGCACATCCTTGAAAGCCGGCAGGCGCTTCTCCCCGAACAGCAGGATCGGCCGCATCTGCTTGCCGTTGAGGAACTGGGCAACGTCGCCGGCCTGCTCATAGAGCGCGTCGGCATGGCCGCCGAGGATCGAGACATAGCGCTCGCTCGGCTTGGAGAACGGTACCTGCACCACCTTGATGCCGGCGCGGTCGAGCACCGTGAGCGAGAAGTCGTCGACGCTGCCAAAGCCGAGCGTTGCGACCTTCAGCTTGTTGGGATGGGCCTTGGCTTCCTTCGCGAAATCGTCCCAGGTCTTGAACGGACTGTCCTGCTTCACGAAGATGAACGACGGCCCTTTGATCATCACCGCCACCGGTGTGATGTCGTTCATGGTCCAGCGCGGGCTCTTGCCGGCGAGCAGCGCGTGGCTGTCGGCGATGTAGACCGCCATCGAATAGCCGTCCGCGGGCGCGGCGAGCAGCTTCGCCATGCCGGTCGCTCCGGTGCCGCCCGGCACATTCACCACCGGGATGCCCTGGCCGAGCATCGGCTCCATCAGCTTGCTGATCAGACGCGCGAGCTGATCCGCGCCGCCGCCCGGGCCCCACGGCACGATCAATTCAATCGGACGCTCGGGATAACCGGCGGCCCCGGCATTGCCGCCGAAGCCGGTGCCGAACACCACCGCCGCGATCACGGCGGCGCTTCGCATGATCGAGCACATGATCGAACCCATGGACCTCATCCTCCCTGCCTTCGGCCGCCGCGTTGATTGCACCCGCCCGCGGCCGTGCCCGGCGGGACATCTCGTCCGGCTTATGCCTGCCGGCCGGTTCGCCGGGCTGTGCGCGCTGCGGCGAATTCTCGTTATTTGAGACTGGCGTTCTCAATACGATAACAGAAGGTGTCAGACCCGCAATGGAGAATCCAAGGCGTTTTGTCCCGCCTTTCGGGAAATCGATTCCAGTAACGCGCGGCAACGGGGGATTTTGGTTTTCCGCTCAGCGCTTCTCGATCGGCACGTAAGCGCGCGCTTCAGGTCCGTTGTAAAGAGTGAGCGGTCGCAGCAGGATGTTGTTCTCCAGCTGTTCGAGTATCTGCACCGACCAGCCAGGCACGCGCCCAATGGCGAAGATCGGCACGAACAGATCGCGCCTGATGCCGAGCAGGTGATAGACGACGCCGGAATAGAAATCGACGTTCACGTTGACACCGTGGCGCGCATACGGCGCCATTGCCGCAACCACCGCCTGCAGGATCTCAAACCATCTCGGCTCGCCCATCTCCTTCGACAACCGCTCGACACCCGCACGCATGTGACGCGCACGCGGATCTTCCGCGCGGTAGACGCGGTGGCCGAACCCGGTCACCGGTATCCCCGCGTTCCGCTTCTCCTTCACGTAAGCGGCCGCGCGCGAGGGATCGCCGATTTCCTCGGCCATTTTCATGACGTCTTCCGCGGCACCGCCATGAGCGGGCCCGGACAGCGCCGCAATCGCCGCAACGATCGCCGCGTGCAGGTTGGCCTCGGTGCCGATCACGACACGCGCCGCAAACGACGATGCATTCGAGCCGTGCTCGGCATGCAGTATGAGATCGCGGTCGATGAGCTGCGCCGCGTTCGCGCCAGGTTTCTTCCCGGTCAGCATGAAGAGCAGGTTCGCGGCATGACCGAGCGTCTGATCGGGTGCGACCGGCTCCTGCCCTTCGCGGATACGCGAATGCGCGGCAACGATCATCGGCACCTGCGAGGTCAGCCGCACCGCCTTGCGCAGGGTTGCCGCCCGCGAATTGTCGGCCACCTCCGGATCGAATGCGGACAGCGCGGATGCCGCCGTGCGCAGCACATCCATGGGGTGCGCCGCCTTGACGATGCGGATGATATCGAACACCGGCGTCGGAAGTTGCCGCGCCGCCTTCAGCTCGGCGTCGAAGTCCGCGAGCTGCTGCCGGCTGGGCAATTCGCCGTTAAGCAGCAGAAAGGCCGTTTCCTCGAAACTCGAGTGCTCGGCGAGGTCGTGGATGGAATAGCCGCGATAGCGAAGCTCACCCGCTTTTCCGTCAATGAACGTGCAAGGCGAGCGGTCGAAATAAACGCCTTTGAGGCCGCGTTGAATCTTGATCGCTTCGGCCGTTTCGGTCATTGATGCCCTCGTTACCGACTGTTCTCACGCGGTGAGAAGCATGGATCTGCTTGATCGGCTGCTTGATAACGCACGGCGGCGCAATCGCAAAATCGTTTTGCCGGAAGGCGATGACGCGCGCATCGTTATCGCCGCCGCGCGCCTGCGAGCCGAGACGCTGGCGCAGCCGATCCTTCTCGGCACACGCGACGCCATCGACGCAATTGCCCGCCGAGAGAAAGTCTCACTGGACGGGATCGCCGTCGTCGATCCCCGCAACGATGCGCGCCTGCAGGATTACGGCGCGGCGCTTGCACGCGCGCGTGGTTCAATGACCGCGACAATGGCAACGCGGCTCGTCGGGAAGCCGCTTTATTTCGGCGGCATGATGGTACGGCAGGGCGATGCGGATGCGATGGTCGCCGGCTGCGCCAACCCGACGCGGCGCGTGATCGAGGCAGGCCTGATGACCTGCGGCTTGGCGGACGGAATCGCCACCCCCTCCAGCTATTTTCTCATTGTGGTGCCGAGCTTTCTCGGCAACGGCGCGAAGGCGCTCGTTTTTGCCGATTGTGCCGTCAACGCCGACCCGGCGGCCGGCGAACTTGCGGACATTGCGGTCGCCTCGGCACGCAGCGCGCAGGCGCTGCTCGGCGAGACACCCCGCGTCGCGATGCTGTCGTTCTCGACAAAAGGCAGCGCCCAGCACGCGCGCGTCGACAAGGTGCGCGAGGCCCTTGCCATCGTCCGGCAGCGCCAGCCGGGTCTTGCGATCGACGGGGAATTCCAGGTCGACGCCGCGCTGGTGCCGGACGTTGCGAAAAAGAAGGTGAAGGAGCAGAGCGCCGTTGCCGGTCGGGCCAACGTGCTGATCTTTCCCGATCTCGATTCCGGCAACATTGCCTACAAGCTCACACAATGGCTGGGCGGCGCCCGGGCCATCGGGCCGTTCCTGCAGGGCTTTGCAAAGCCGATCAGCGACCTGTCGCGCGGGGCAAGCGCCGACGACATCGTGATGACCTGCGCGGTCGTCGCCGCGGGCTAGTTCTCGACATCGTCGTCTGACAGGACGCGCAAGGCGGCGCCATCGACGTCGCTGTATTGCCCGCTCTTGAGCGCCCACAGGAAGGCAAACAACCCGGCGAGCCCCAGACCGAGTGCGGTCGGCACCAGATAGACCAGAACGTTCATTTTTGTCCTCCCGGCGCGCGGCCGGCGCGCAATGCATTGAGCGTCACCAGAAGCGAGGATCCCGACATCGCCGCTGCGGCGATCAGGGGCGTGACGGCGCCGGCGATGGCGACCGGCACCGCAATCGCATTGTAGATTGCGGCGAGCCACAGGTTTTGCGTCATCAGCGTACGCGCGCGCCGCGCGGCATCGATGGCGTCGAGAACCGGCGCAAGCTTTTCGCCGAGGAACACAGCGTCGGCGTGGGCCTGCGTCAGGTCGGCGGCGGAAATCGGCGAGAGCGAGACATGTGCAGCCGCGAGAGACGGCGCGTCATTGAGGCCGTCACCGACCATCAGCACGCGGCGACCGGAACCCCTGAGCGTCTCGATGTAGCCGATTTTGTCCGCAGGTTTCAGGCCACCGCGCCAATGCGCGATGCCAAGCACCCGCGCGACAGGTGCGACAGCATCGGCGTGATCGCCGGAGAGAATGTGCAGATCGAGCATGCGTGCGCGCAGTGCATTGACGACGTCGATCGCATCGGCACGAAGTTTCTGGGTGATCGGGATGACGGCAAAGCGTCCACCATGGCGGAAGCAGATCGTCGATGCGTGCACCGCGTCCGGCGCCATCACGTCGCAGAATTGCGGACTGCCCAGGCGCGCCTCGATGCCGTCGATAAGCGTGCGCACGCCCTGTCCAGGCTCCTCCACTGCGCCGTCAAAGGGTACGCGCGCAATGGCTTCACGCGACAGGGCGACCGCAAGCGGATGGCGGCTCGACAGCGCAAGACGCGCCGCCATTTGCAGCAATTGGGGGTCCAGCGCGGCGGCATCGACCACGCGCGGCTCGGGCAGTGTCAGGGTGCCGGTCTTGTCGAACACAATCGTGTCGACCTCCGCCAGACGCTCTATTGCATCGCCGGCATTGAGAATGACGTTCGCGCGGAACAGCGCGCCCGAGGCGACCACCTGCACCGCCGGAATCGCCAGGGCCAGCGCGCAGGGGCAGGTGATAATGAGTACGGCGATCGCGGTGATGACGGCGTCGTGAATGCCCGCACCGGCGATCACCCAGCCGGCGAAGGTCAGCGCCGCCGTGAGATGCACGACGGGCGCGTAGATGCGCGAAGCGCGGTCGGCAAGCCGCATGGCGCGTGATTTCGCGCTCGCGGCTTTTTCCAGAAGCTTTTCGATTTCGTCGATCAGCGCGGCGCCGCCGGCAGCGGTCACGTTCAACGTGAGCGCGCCGGAGTAGTTCATGCTGCCGGCGTAGACGGCGGAGCCCGACATCACGGCGCGGCGCGCCGTTTCACCCGTGATCAGGCTTTCATCGAGTTCGGACCGGCCGCCGAGCACGATGCCATCGGCCGGAACCCGCTCGCCCGGCTTCACCAGCACCCGGTCGCCTGTCCTCAGCGCAGCTGACGGCACGCTGACGATCTCGCCGCCGTCGAGCCGGTGCGCATTTTCCGCCTTCAGCGCCGCCAGGTTGCCGGCGACCGCTCTCGTCTTGCGGCGCACGGCATGGTCGAGAGCGCGGCCGACCAGCAGGAAGAACAGGAGCATGATGGCAGAGTCGAAATAGGCATGCTCGGCGTGATTGACGGTTTCCACGAGCGACATGCCGAGTGCAAGGATCACGCCGAGCGAGATCGGCACGTCCATGTTGAGCGAGCGTGACCGCAGCGCGCGCCAGGCGCTCGCGAAAAACGGCCGGCCCGCGTAGGCCGCAGCCGGCAGCGCAATCAGCGCCGAGGCCCAATGAAAGAAGTCGCGCGTCTCGGGCGTGATGTCGGTGACGTTTCCCGACCAGACCGACACCGACAGCAGCATAATGTTCATCGCCGCGAAGCCGGCGACCGCAAGACAGCGCGTGAGGCGGCGGGCCTCGGCCGCCTCCTGTTGCTCGGCGCGCATCGGCACGAACGGGTGACCGTGATAGCCGCCATCTTCGAGCGCGCGCAGAATTGCCGCAGGCTTCGTGAGCCCCGGCGACCATGCGACGTGCAGCCGGCGGTTGGTGAAATTCAGCCGTGCCTCGGTCACGCCGGGGACGCTTTTGACCGCGTGTTCGATGCGGCCAATGCAGGCACCGCAAGCGATCCCTTCAACCGCAAGCTCCATGCCGAGCGTACCGTCCGCCATCGGCCTGGCATAATGCGAAAGATCGAGCGTCTCGGTCATAACCGACCCATGACTCGCTTATGGCGAATTCAGCATCACTCGGCTGCGCGAACGGAAGACGCGCGCATCGTTCCGGTAAAGATCGACGATGAGCTCCCACTGGCCCGGCTCCGCCTGCGTCACGCCGTGGAAGCGGCCGGCGGACATATCGTCAAGCACGATAAGATGGTCGCGCCGCTCGTCCGCCGGATGCGCGAGCCGTGCCTCTGCGGTGAGGCCGCCGACGGGAAGGCCGCCGGCGTCACGCACGGAAATATCGAGAGCGGCCTTGCCCGCGCCGTCACGCGAAAGCCTGCCGTTGACCTGCCAGTGCAGCGCATCCTGCTGCCCTGCCCTGGCGACGTCCTGTCCAAACATCAGTCCCGCCTTGTAGGAACTGACGGTCTGCACGCCTCCGAACGTGGACATCGCGGCCTTCACCATCACGGCATTGACCGCAAAGACAACTCCAAAGAACCCGAGCAGGCAGAACAGGACATGCTTGCCGGTCAATTCGCGGGGTTTACCGGAATCGCGCATCGTTGCTCTCCCCTCACGATCCGAAGAAGTGATCGCGCATTTCGGCCACCTCGCCCGAATCGATGTCGATCAGCCGGAAAAGAATCGACGACGACGGCGGCGGAGGGGTGGCACTGTAATCGGTGACGACCACGCGGACTTCCTTGGTCTGATCCGGACCGACGGTGACAAGCTGACGGCCGTCCGCGCGTGGCGGCAGACCGACGAAATCGACGAGCGTCGATGGCAGCCCGTCGACGCTTACGATGAAGTCGCGGTACTTCAGCCGCTTGTTGACGATCCGGATCGTGTAGCCGTTGCGCACGGCGCCGTCGGACAGCCGCACGTACATCGGGTTGCGGTCGTGGATGACGCTGATCCCCTCGCTGTCGCGGGTGGCGAGCGTATACAGCATGATGCCGCCGACCACCGTGATGATGCCCGCGTAGAGAGCCGTGCGCATGCGCACGAGCTTGTAGAATGGCTTCTTTCCCTCAAGCCGCTGCTTGATGTTGAGGTCGGTGTCGTAGGCGATCAGGCCTGTCGGGCGGCCCAGCTTGCTCATGATCGCATCGCAGGCGTCAATGCACAGGCCACACTGGATACAACCGAGATTGGCGCCGCCGCGGATATCGACCCCGGTCGGGCAGACGTGGACGCACTGCAGGCAGTCGATGCAGTCGCCGGCTGGCTGGCCCTGCGCGCGCAGTTGCTCGGCTTTCTTGACCGAGCAACGCGGCTCGCCGCGGTCATAGCGGTACGTGACGTTGAGCGCATATTCATCGGTGAGCGCCGCCTGAATGCGCGGCCACGGGCACATATAGAGACAGACCTGCTCGCGCATATGCCCGGCGAGCGCATAGGTCGTCGCCGTGAGGATGCCGATCCATGCATAGGCGATAAACGGGGCCTGCCGCGTTGCAAGATCCTTCACCAGGGCAGGCGCGTCGGCGAAATAGAGAACCCACGCGCCGCCCGTCCACCAGGCGACGATCAGCCACAGGAAGTGCTTCACGGCCTTGCGGGCATAGGTGCCGGCCGTCCATGCACGCGCGTCGCGCTGCATATGCTCGCGCCGGTCGCCCTCGACGAACCGCTCGATGGCGAAGAACAAATCCGTCCATACCGTCTGCGGGCAGAGATAGCCGCACCAGATGCGCCCGGCGACGGCATTCATCAGGAACAGGACCATCGCCGCCAGGATGAGCAGGCCGGTGAGGTAATAGACCTCCTGCGGCCAGATCTCGATGAAGAAGAAGTAGAAGCGGCGGTTGGGGAAATCGATCAACACCGCCTGCGACGGCGCGTTCGGCCCGCGGTCCCAGCGCACAAACGGAAGCAGGTAATAGATGCCGAGCGTGACCGCCAAAGCGGCCCACTTGATGGTGCGAAACCTGCCGTGCACGCTCTGCGGATAGATCTTGCGGCGCGGCGCATAGAGCGGAACATCGTCCTCCGGCGGCGCCCCTTCGGCTTCCACCTCCTTCACCAGTTGCGCGAGAGCCGGCGCACCCGGCGCCGGCTGATCGAGCGGCGTGGTGACGAGCGCGGTCATTTTTCTCCGCCGCCGAGCGTGTGAACATACACGGTCAGCGCCTTGATCGTCGGCTCGCTCAGGCGGCCGCCCCAGGCCGGCATTACGGCGCCGCGCCCGTTCTGGATGCCCTGCACGATGGTCGCCTTGTCGGGCCCGTAGAACCAGATCTTGTCGGTCAGGTTCGGCGCGCCCATCTCGCGATTGCCCTTGCCTTCGGCGCCGTGGCAGACCGCGCAATTGTCGGCGAAGACCTTCTTGCCGAGCGCAAGATCGACACCGGCTTCAGCCGGAAGCCCGGACAGGGAGCGGACAAAATCGGCGACGGCCGATATCTCGTTCGGTTTCAGGATGTTGTCACGGCCAAAAGCGGGCATGCTGCCGGCGCGGGCCCGGCTGTCGCCTGAACGTGCGCCGTAGCGGATGGTCTGCTCGATGTCGGTGAGCTTGCCGCCCCACAGCCATTCATCGTCGTTGAGATTGGGATAGCCTTTGGCTCCGCCGCCGCCCGCGCCGTGGCACGGTGCGCAATTGTCGGCGAACGCGACACGGCCCTGCGCGCGGGCAAAATCGAGCAGCTGCGGGTCGGCGGCGATCTCGGCAAGCGAAGCGCTTGCGAGTTTGTCCATCATCGGACCGCGTTGCCGTTTGAGCGCATCGAGATCTTCGACCAGAGCGGCTCGCGAGTGGTAACCAAACAGTCCTTGCGTCGAATTGGTCAGCAACGGCCAGGACGGATAGACGATCCAGTAGCCGATCGACCAGACAATCGTGAGGTAAAACAGCCACAGCCACCAGCGCGGCAGCGGGGTATTCAGCTCGCGCAATCCGTCCCATTCATGGCCGGTCGTTGCGGTGCCGGTGAGCGCGTCGATTTCCCTGTGTTCTTCAGCCACCGTCAGTCCTCCCGCAGCGGAATGCGCGCTGCTTCCTCAAATTGCTTCCTGCGCGAAGGCCAGAGCGCATAGACAAGCACCAGCAGGAAGACGACGACGAAGTAGGCGAGGCCCCAGGTCTGGGCGAACTCGGCAACGGCGCGGTAGGTCGGATCCATGGCATTCACCGGATGTTGGCTTTGTCGTCGTATAGCTTGAAGTCGATCTGCGTCCCGAGCATCTGCAGGTAGGCAATCAGTGCGTCGGCTTCGGTGATCCGTGCCGGATCGCCGTCGAAATCGCGGGCGTTCGCCTTCGGATAGCGCTTCGCCAGGTCGACCGCGTCGGGACTGTCGTTGGTCGTCTGTGTAACCACGTCTGCAGCCGCATTGGCGATCATCTCTGCCGTATACGGAACTCCGAGAAGAGCCTGCGCCTTCAGATCATCACCGATGCGTGCGAAATCGAGGTCGGTCTGGGCCAGCCAGGAATAGTCCGGCATGACCGAACCCGGAACGACCGAACGCGGGCTTCTCAGATGATCGCGGTGCCACTCGTCGGAATACTTGCCGCCGATGCGCGCAAGGTCGGGCCCGGTGCGCTTGCTGCCCCACTGGAACGGCCGGTCGTACATGCTCTCCGCGGCCAGCGAATAGTGGCCATATCTTTCCACCTCATCGCGCAGCGGCCGGATCATCTGCGAATGACAGAGATAGCAGCCCTCGCGCACGTAGATGTTGCGCCCGGCAAGCTCAAGCGGCGTGTAGGGCCGCACGCCGTCGACCTTCTCTATCGTGTTTTTCAGGTAGAACAGCGGCACGATCTCGACGAGACCGCCTATCGCGATCACGATCAGGATACCGATGACCAGGATGATCGAGTTCTTCTCGAGGATAGCGTGTTTCGACCAGAGTGACATGGACGCCCTGCCTATTCTGCCGGAACCAGTTTCGCGCTTGCGGGCGCAGTGGATACCTCCGCGTTCACGGTCTTCCAGAGATTGAAAGCCATCAACAATGCACCGGCGAGGTACAGGACACCGCCGAGCGCGCGGATAAGGTAGAAGGGATGCATTGCTTCCACCGTCTCCACGAAGGAATATTCGAGGAATCCGAGGCCGGTGTATGCGCGCCACATCAGGCCCTGGAGAATTCCCGACACCCACATCGCGCTGATGTAGAGCACGATGCCGATCGTCGAGATCCAGAAGTGCCAGTTGACGAGCTTGAGCGAATAGAGTTGCCGGTTCCACAGCCACGGGATCAGGCAGTAGAGCGCGCCGAACGAAATATAGCCGACCCAGCCGAGCGCGCCGGAGTGCACATGGCCGATCGTCCAGTCGGTGTAATGCGACAGCGAGTTGACGATCTTCACCGACATCATCGGACCTTCGAAGGTCGACATGCCGTAGAAGGCGACCGAGACCACCATCATGCGCAGAACCGGATCCGTGCGCAGTTTGTCCCACGCGCCGGATAGCGTCATGATGCCGTTGATCATGCCGCCCCAGGACGGCATCCACAGCATCACCGAAAACGTCATACCCAGCGTCTGCGCCCAGTCGGGCAGCGCGGTGTAGTGCAGGTGATGCGGGCCCGCCCAGATATAGAGAAAGATCAGGGCCCAGAAGTGGATGATGGAGAGACGGTAGGAGTAGACCGGCCGCTCGCAGCGTTTCGGGATGAAGTAATACATGATGGCGAGGAAGCCGGCGGTGAGAAAGAATCCGACCGCATTATGGCCGTACCACCACTGCACCATCGCATCCTGCACGCCCGACCAGACGATGTAGGATTTCGGCGAGAACAGCGACACCGGTACCGCGGCATTGTTGCCGAGGTGCAGAACCGCAATCGTCACAATGAATGCAAGATAGAACCAGTTAGCGACATAGATATGCGGCTCTGTTCGCCGCATGATCGTCCCGAGATAGACCAGGAAGTAGACGACCCATACGACCGTGAGAAAGAGGTCGGAGTACCATTCGGGCTCCGCATATTCCTTGGACTGGGTCACGCCAAGCAGATAGCCGGTGCCGGCGACTACGATGAAGAAGTTGTAGCCGAGCACGACGAACCACGGCGCGATCTCGCCGGCGAGCCGCGCGCGGCAGGTTCGCTGCACGACGTAGAATGACGTCGCGATGAGAACGTTGCCGCCGAAGGCGAAAATGACGGCGGACGTGTGCAGCGGCCGCAACCGGCCGAAGGTTGTCCACGGCAGATCTAAATTCAGGGCCGGGAACGCGAGTTGCAGCGCTATGATGAGCCCGACGGTGAAGCCGGCGACGCCCCAGAATACAGCCGCCACGGCGGAGAACTTCACCGGGCCCATATTGTAGTTTGGCTTGCCGTCGATGGTCAGCGGCGGCGCTTCGGCCGGACGCTCGAAGTAGCGGTTCAGGATCGCGAAGACGGCCGCGACGCTCGCGGCGCTGAAGAGATAGGCATGAAACGCATATTCGGGCGTGTATGCCTTTGCTGCGACCACAATCGAGAGAAATGCGAGGGCGGTGAACGTCAGTGCCGAACCGCCCTCCCCGATCGTCATTGTTTTTTGGTGAGAAGGCGTGTTCGCCATGCTGGTTCTGTCCGTTTCTTGGCGTGGCGGGGATAGTCAGGAGGCTTGGCGGTATTTATGCCCGGGAGCGCCGGCGCGTCCTTTGACGCAGATCAAAAATGCGAGCGGCTTCCATGCGTCGTTAAGCAGCACCGCTACAAACGCGAATGCGTGTATATCGACCCTTAATCAAAAACGAAGGCGCGCCCCGCGTCGCCGCGGCAGCGCGCCCTCTCCGTCTCCGCTTTAAAGTTCAGGCGGCGGATTTGACCTCGATTTTCTTTGCCTGCGCGGGAACCGGTTTTGGCACCGTTACCTTCAGCACCCCCTTGGAGATGCTTGCCTTGATGGAATCGGCATTTACACCTTCCGGCAGTTCAAGCGTGCGCTCGAACGAACCGTAACTGCGCTCGATCAGGCGATAGTTCTTGTCCTTCTGCTCCTTCTCGGCCTTCTTCTCCCCCCTGATGGTGAGGAGATTGTCGGCGACATTGATCTGAACATCTTTTTCTTCGAGACCCGGCAATTCGGCGGTGATCTCGATTTCCTTGTCGGTTTCAGTCACATCCATGCTCGGCATGAGCACGTTTGTGCCACCGGCCGGGAACGAAGGAAGGGACGGAAACCCACGGGAGAAATCGTCAAAAAGACGGTCGATCTCTCGTTGCAGAGTCGTGAAGGGATTCGCGACGGTACGGTCACGGCCCACGGGAATGAGTGACTTCAGATTCATGCCTGCCTCCTTACTTTTCATCTCAGGACATCACTTTGACGGTTTACCTGGCTCTTACGACATGCCCCCCGTGTGATTCCTTGAGCCAAATCAAAATCTGTTCGTCGGCGTCAGTGCGTGACAGCCTCTTCTCTTGGCCCGATTGTCATGCCGGAAGTCGGTTCAAGCCATACAAGGTGATCCTTGACGGCCTTCACACCCGGAATATTTTCGGCAGCGACCTTCAGAGCCTGGCGCTGGCGGTCATCGACGATCACACCCCACAATTCAACGACACCATCGCGCACGACGACATTGGCCGTCGAGGCCGGCGCCCATTGCTCCAGCCGCATGACAGCCAACAGTTTTTCGCGGATCGCGGCATCGTCCTTCGATGCCTTTGGCGCAACGCGTGCAAGACTCACGACCGCGTGCATGACGTTGGTGCCGACGACCTTGCTCCCGCGCACCACGGGCACGCGCTTGATGCGGCGGCGCTCCATCAGCTCGACGACTTCGTCCAGCGGCGTGCTTTCACTGACGGTATGGACTTCGGTAGTCATGACCTCGGCAACTTTACTGCCGTGCGAATGCGTGTACTCGGCTGCGAGCTTGCCGGGACCCATCAGGAATTCAAGCCAGCGCGAGCGCCGGCGCTCCGTACGCACCTCGCCTCGGCGCAAAAAGTCGCCCTCGGAAATAATTCCGACCAGGCTTCCGGCCTTGTCGATCACCGGCAGGCCACTGATGTGATGTTGAAGCATCTGTCGTGCTGCCTGCAGCACAGTGGCATCCGGAGAAACCGAAATCACGTTTCGCGTCATTACATCGCCGGCCTGCATGAAGATTCTCCATTATTCTGGAGAAAATATGACCACGATGCCGCGAAGGATTTATTGACGCAGGTCAACTCCGTGAAACGAGATCAGTGTTTCCACTCTGGCGCTGGTATCGGCTTCCAGTTTCGCCTGAGTTGCAAATCGTCGGCGATTGCATTTGCGGCGATGTAACCGGCAGCGCCGTTGATACCGCCGCCGTTGCCCGACGAAGAACCGCAGAGATAAAGGCCTTCCACGGGAGTCCGCGAGCCAGGCATCAATGGGTGCGGCCGGTTGATGCCAAGCTGGCTTGGAATATAGGCGCCGACGCGGACCGCGCCCTGGCGCATGTTGGCGTTGAGCATTTCAATGTCGAGTGGCGTGAACAGGTAGGTTCCGAGCAGGTTGTCTCCCTCCAGGTTCGACGCGTAGATGCGCCAGTAGTCGAGAACGCGCTGCGTATAATCCTTTCGGTTGCGCTCCCACTGCTGCGGCGAACCGTCGACCGAATAAGGCGCAAAGGGCCACCAGAAGGCACCGTGCCTGCCTGCCGGCGCGTAGCTCGGATCGAACTGGCTGTTGCAGGCACCGTTGCCCATCAGGATACGGGGAAATTTTTTCGCCGCGCAGTCCTCGAAACAACTTGCAACGTCATCGATGTGGTCCATCCCGAAGAAGATGTTATAGGCGTGCGCCACGTCGGGATCGAAGGCGGCGGCCCGGTAGGCGGGTGGATCCTTCAGTGCAAGGTGCAATGTCACGAGACTGTGGTTGCCCCAGTGCCAGGATCTTGCCTTTTCGCGCACCGGCTCGGGAAACAGCGCTTCGCCGGCCATTTGCACCGTCGTCGGGAAATCGATCGCGCTGGCGACAAATTTCCGGCCGCTCACGGTCCGGCCATCGGCAAGCACGACACCTGTGGCGCGGCCGCCCGACACCTTTATCTCCCTCACCTCGGCGCCGGTGACGATCGCGCCGCCGCCGGCCTCGACGACACGGGCCAGCGCAAGCGGCAGCGAAATTGCCCCGCCGACCGGAAGCGTAAAGCTCGCGATGTTGGCAAAAATAGCGGGAAAAACGATGCCGGCACCGGGAACGTTTTCAGTCGTGATCACGTGCATGTAGGACGTGAACAAAGTGCGGATGCGCTCATCGACGAAATGTTTTCGAACAACACTGAAAAGGTCGTGCTGGGCGTGCGAGAGCAGTTCTTTCGCCTTCGGCCCGCTCAACCGGTCGGCGAGCTGCTCGCGCGGCATCGGCGCATTGTAGAGAAGCGACACCAGCAGCGGGCGCATTTCCTCGCAATAGGTGTGCCATAGCGCGCGGAAGGTATCGGCATCCTGCTTCGAAAAGCGCGCGAGCGATGCGCAGCTCCTGGCGAGATCCTTGTAGATGACGATGGCGGTGCCGTCGCGGAACACGGCCGCCTGCTGCACCGGTGGTTCTATGTATGAAAAGCCGTAGCGATGCAGCTCGAGATCATGCAGGAGCGGACAGAACCCCAGGCCCATGAAGAAATTTGCATGCAGATTGAGCTTGAATCCGGGAAGGATGCGTTCTTCCGTGCTCGACCCGCCGCCAATCCGCCTGTTGCGTTCCAGTACCGCAACGCGCATCCCCGCGCGGGAAAGGTAAGCTGCAAGCGTCAGGCCGTTATGACCGGCTCCGATCACGACGCCGTCGAATTCCGCCATACCCACCCCGCCAGGCTCGCTACGACAATCGCAACGCAGCCTAACGCCCGGCGTAGAGCCGAACAATCTCGCAGAAATTGTCCCGCCTGCGAGTTCACCTTATGAAAGAAAAAGCCCCGGCAAGGGCCGGGGCAGTTTCACCGAACAAGTGGGGGAGGGACTAGGTTCGGCTTAGGAATTCAGACGACTGAGGGCACTCCGGTTACGAAGGACGATGCGTCGGGAGGTCGGGACCGCGATTGCGGCCGTGTTCTCAAGCTGTGTGAGCGTGCGTGACACGGTTTCGATCGTGAGCCCAAGATAGTCGGCGATATCCTGCCTCGACATTGGCAGGTCGATTTCATTCGCGGAGGTTGAGCGCGTGGACATCTCAAGAAGAAAGCCGGCGACTCGTTCCTGCGCAGTCTTGATCAGGAGCATGATGTGATTCTGGGCACGCTGCAGCTCGCGCGCAGTCATGTTCCAGAGTTGCCGGGAGATATCAGGGTCGCGGTCTGCAAGGCTCGAAACGGCGCTGCGTTTGATGACCAGGACCTTGGTGTCGACGACAGCCTCGGCGGAGAACGTGTGAACATCCCCAACTTCGAGACCGAAGAGGTCGCCCGGCAGATAGAAGGCACCGATCTGGCGCCGCCCATCATTGAGAACTTTGTAGGTCCGGACGCTGCCGCTCAGGACCTTGTAGAAGTATTCGGCTTTTTCATTTTCGCCGTAGATTTCGGCGTTGCGGGCAAACGGCATTGCCGCTCCCATCATTTCGATCTGCCCGCTAAGGGCATGCGAAGCAACCGGCGACTGGCTTGCATTGTGCGCCTTGCTGCGGTCCGACCCGGTCCGGCTGGTCATCGTTTGCGAAAGCATGACGGCGGTTCCTCGGCTGAAATTCAATGGTCAATCGATAACCGCAAGCGCAGACGGCCGAAATTCAGATAAAACCCATAGGTATTTTCCCGTAGGTGCATGGGACTTCGCCGTAAGTGAAGAATTATGCTATTTGGCATTGGCAACTATGGCGGAAACTATTGATAACAAACGGTATTCGTCGGCGTCCGAATTCAGATGGCCGATGCGATACGCAATTGCGTTTGCCACAGTCGGCATCGCGTGGGTCGTTCGCGCATTGCTCTCGCCGGTGTTGCCGAGTGAAACGGTCTACACCTATTTTGTCCCACCAATACTAATTTCGGCCTGGTTCGGCGGCGTCGGCCCCGGACTTGCCGCCACGGTCCTGAGCATCGCCGTAGCCGATTTTCTGCTCCCAGACAGCCCGGGTGCAACGCTTCCGTCGATCATCAACGGCGTCATGTTCATTCTGATCGGGATCGGCGTCTCCTGGGGCGGGGAACTCCTGCGCAGCAGCCGCGAGCGCACCACGCTCATGGCACGCGACGCACTCGCTCGCGAAGCGCATCTGAAATCAATTCTCGAAACTGTGCCGGATGCAATGATCGCTATCGATGAACGTGGCATCATACAGTCGTTCAGTGGCGCGGCGGAGCGACTTTTCGGTTATCAGGCAGACGAGGCGATCGGCAAAAATGTAAGTATCCTGATGCCCCCACCCTATCGCGAAAATCATGATGGCTATCTTGCGCGCTATCTGAAAACCGGGGAGCGGCGCATCATCGGTATCGGCCGGGTCGTTGTCGGACTGCGCAAGGACGGATCGACGTTTCCGATGGAGCTTGCGGTCGGCGAAATGCGGTCCGGCGATCGCCGCTTCTTCACCGGTTTTATCCGCGACCTGACCGAGCGGCAAAAAACGGAAGCCAGGCTGCAGGAATTGCAGTCGGAGCTTGTGCATATCTCGCGGCTGACCGCGATGGGCGAAATGGCGTCGACGCTCGCACATGAGCTCAACCAGCCGCTGTCGGCGATTTCAAATTATCTCAGGGGATCCCGGCGACTTCTGGAAGGCGGCACCGACGAAAAATCGACGATGATGCGGGACGCTCTCGACAAGGCGACCGACCAGGCGATGCGTGCCGGACACATTATCCGCCGGCTGCGGGATTTCGTGTCCCGCGGCGAAAGCGAGCGGCGCGTGGAAAGCATCACCAAGCTCGTAGAAGAGGCAAGCGCGCTGGCGCTGGTCGGGGTAAAGGATCGGGGGATCCGTGCGCAATTCAGGTTCGATCCTTCTGTCGAGTTGGTGCTCGCCGATCGTGTCCAGATACAGCAAGTGCTGCTCAACCTGATCCGCAATGCAATGGATGCAATGGAGGATACCCCGAGACGGGAGCTTATGATTTCGGTCGCGCCGGACGGCGACGGCCACGTACAGGTCAGCGTCGCCGACACCGGCTCAGGGATCGCGCCCGAGATTGCCGAACAATTGTTTCAACCGTTCATCACCACCAAGCGCCAGGGCATGGGCGTGGGGCTGTCGATCTCCCGTACGATCATCGAGGCGCACGGTGGGCGAATTTGGGTTGAGCCCAACCCTTCGGGAGGCACCATTTTCTATTTCACGCTTGCAGCCGTGGATCACGGAGACGTCAACGATGCAGCCTGAATCCTTTGTCTACGTAATTGACGACGATGATGCCGTCAGGCAGTCGCTCGAGTTTCTTCTCAAGACCGCCGACATCAAGGTACGCAGCTTCGAATCCGCGAAGGAATTTCTGGAAATACTGCCGAAGGTCAAGTCTGGTTGCATCGTGACGGACGTGCGCATGCCTGAAATCACGGGCATCGACCTTTTGCGGCATGTGAAAGAACTCAATCTTGATATTCCGGTGATTGTCATTACCGGCCACGGCGACATTGCCCTTGCAGTCGAGGCGATGAAGGTCGGCGCGGTCGACTTCCTCGAGAAGCCGTTCGATGACGAAATGATACTCAGCTCGGTGCGTTCCGCGCTGAGCAAGGGTGCAGACAGCATGCGACAAAAAGGCCAGTTTGCGGAGATCAACGAAAAGCTGGCAGCACTTTCAAACCGCGAACGGCAGGTTCTCGAGGGTCTGGTCGCCGGGAAGGCCAACAAGGTCATTGCTTACGACCTCGGTATCAGCCCGCGCACCGTCGAGATCTATCGCGCCAACCTGATGACCAAAATGAGCGCCAACAGCCTGTCCGAGCTCGTGCGTATGGCCATGACTGCCGGCATCCTCGAAGCGCCCGGACGCCCTCGCTGATTCAGCGGGAAGAATCGGTCCTGACGCCCAGCCCCCGCATGAAGCGCTCGCGGATCTGAACGGGATCGCGCTCGGTGGTGCCGACGGCCGGCTTGCCGTCAATCCGCGCTCCGATCAGCGTAGGCCCGCCATCCCTGAGCGCGGCGGCAACCAGACTGTCGAAATCCGCTTCGTCGGCAGCCCAGACGCTTTGCGTAATCCCGGCTCCGCGCGCAACGGCCACCAGGTCAGCCGAGGTTGCGCCCGGCGTCGGCTGCGAGCCGGTTATCTGATAAATGCCGTTGTCCCAGATCACGATCGTCAGATTCTTCGGCGCGCGTTCCGCGACAGTGGCGAGGCAGCCGAGCTGCATGAGCAGCGAGCCGTCACCCTCGAGCGCGATGACGTGCCGTTTTGGCTGGGCGATCGCCACCCCGAGCGCGATCGGAATGGCAAGCCCCATGCTGCCGAGCATGTAGAAATTCTGCGGCCGCTGGCCGCTGGCCCAGAGGTCAAAATTGGCGTTGCCGATCCCGCCGATGACGGCCTCCTCCCGCTTCAGCTGGCCGACCAACCGCTTGGTCAGCTCGAAGCGGTTCATCACTTTTGCGTTGTGCGCGCTGACGGACGATTTCGTGTTCATCGCACTCTTCATGCCTCGAATACCTTGCCGCCGGTCAACAGCGGCGAAAGGATAAAGGTGACGGGCGCCTGCGTCGCCACCGCCTGCTTGATCGACCGGTCGAGGATGAACGCCAGCTCGTCCTGGCGCGTGACCGTGATATTTTCCACGGCAAGCGAGTTGAGCACCGGCCGCATGGTCTTGCACACCAACGCCTGGCCGAGATTGAACTCGCCCAAAGTGCCGCGCTCCGAGACAAAGATGAGCGCGGGAATCTGCGACGGCACCACCAGGGATGCCAGGGCGTTCGGGATAGTTCCGAAACCGCTGGTCTGCATGAGCACGGCACCACGCATGCCGCCCATCCAGGCTCCGGTAATGATGCCGAGCGCCTCCTCTTCGCGTGTTGCGGCAAACGTGATGAAGTACTGGTCGGTGTGAAGAGCCTGGATCAGCGGGGTGAATACGCGGTCCGGAACATAGACGACCAGCTTAACGTCGTTAGCCTTCAGGCTCGAGCGCACAATGTCGTGCCAGGGGGACTGTCGGGTCGTGGTGTCTGTCATTCCGTGAGCGGCCGCGCCGTTACCTTGAATATTGTGAAAACTACGTCGTCGGCATCGCCTCGCCCGAGACCATTGCTCCAATAATCACGAAAGCTTAGCCTAAGATAATTCGCGGCGCTAACCAGAAAACATTGTCGAAGGATTATGGGGAGGACGATGAGCAAAATTGACCGGGACGCGGCGCCGTCACGCCGCAGTATCATCCAGGGCGCAGGCGCATTGGCAGCAGGCGTTGCCGCGCCTGCCTTTCTGCGGATTCGTTCGGCTTATGCCGCCTATCCGGAGCGGCCGATAAAGGTGGTGGTTGCCAACACGCCGGGCGGCCCCTCCGATCTGGTCGGGCGCATGATCACGGCGGCTCTCCAGCAATCGACCGGCAAGACGTTCTTCATCGAGAACATCGGTGGCGCCGGCGGCAATATCGGCATGGGCGCCGCCGCGCGTTCGGAGGCTGACGGTTACACCTTCTTGCTCGCCACCAACGCCTATTCGGTCAATGCGAGCCTCTACCACAAGATACCCTACGACCCGCTCAAGGACTTCGTCGGCGTTTGCGAGCTGGCGACGTCACCCAACACGTTCGTGGTCAAGTCTGAACTACCGGCGAAGACCGTCAAGGAATTCGCCCAGCTCGCCCGTGCCAACCCGGACAAATTCAACTGCGCCACCCCGCCGATCGGCACCACGCCGCAGATTTCCGCGGAGATGCTGAAACTTCGCGAGAAGCTGCCCAAGCTGGAGGTCGTCGTCTTCAAGGGCGGCGGCGACGCCCTGCAGGCGCTGCTCAGTGGCACCGTGCAATTGAGTTCGGGTTCGCTGCCGCCGGCGGCTCCGCACATCAAGGCCGGGACGCTTCGCTGCCTTGCGGTCACCGGCGAAAGCCGCTGGCCGGATCTGCCCGACGTCCCGACCATGGTGGAGGCCGGCTACAAGGACTTCGTGCTCGCTACCGATACCGTCATGCTGGCACCGGCCAAGACGCCGCCCGAGGCAGTCAAGTGGCTCGAAACTGAAATACTGAAGATTCTCGGTACTGCGGAAATGAAAGAGATGCTCTTCAAGCGCGGTTTCCAGGTGCGTCCGAAAGGCGCCAAAGATGCCTGGGCGCGTGTGACCAAGGAAATCGACATGTTCAAGGGCATCATCGAGCAGGCCAACATGAAGAGGCTCTAGAATCGGCCATCGACGAATGGATCGCGCCCGCCATCGCGATGACGGCGGGCGCGTCGGCAAAAAAGCCGGGATGATCGGCGTGCAAATCAAGACCGTTGAACCGATTGCAATCAGCCTGCCGATGCGCAAGCCGGTCATCATGGCCGGCGAGGAAGTGCGGCGCGCAGATAACGTGCTCGTGCGCATCGAAAGCGACACCGGGCTTGTCGGTTGGGGTGAAGCCGCGTCCGCGCCGGTCATGACCGGCGAGACGCTCGAGAGCATTGTCTCGGCGGTTCACTATTTGGGTGTGATCCTGCGCGGGCGCGATCCTGCGGACATCGGCGGTGCATTGGCGGCGATGGAGAGCCGGATGTACGGCAATCACGGCGCCAAGGCAGCGATCGAAATTGCCCTGCACGACCTCGTCGGCCTGATCACTGGAAAGCCGGTGCATGCATTGCTGGGCGACAAAACCCGCAGCCGGGTGCCGCTGCTCGGCGTGATCGGGGGTGGCGATTTTGCGGGCGATCTGCGCGACGCCGAAAGCAAGAAGGCGGCGGGTGTAACCGCCTACAAGATCAAGGTAGGCATCGATACTCCCGAGAACGACGCTGCGCGGACGCGGGCGATCTGCAGGGTTCTCGGAAAAGACCTGCTCATCTCCGCCGATGCCAACCAGGGCTTTGATGTCGAGCAGGCACTCGTATATGTGCGCGCCGTAAAAGGATCCGGGCTCGATTTTTTCGAGCAGCCCGTCGCTGCTGACAATCTTGACGGCATGGCCGAGGTATCTGCAGCAACCGACATAGCCATTGGCGCCGATGAAGGTATTCACTCGCTCGACGACATCCGGCGTCACCACGAACGCAAGGCGGCTCGCGGGGTCAGCTTGAAGGCGATCAAGCTCGGCGGGATCCGCGCGGTGGCCGAGGCAGGGATCCTCTGCGACCGTCTGGGCATGAACGTGAACATTTCATGCAAGACCGGCGAATCGAGCGTCGCCTGCGCAGCGGCCCTGCACGTCGCTTCTGTAATTCCCAACATCGACTGGGCCCTGACGCTGACGCACGGCGGGCTGGCCGAAGATATCACGGCGCGGCCACTGCCAATCGGCCAGGGATATGCTGAAAGTCTCGATCGTCCGGGGCTCGGTGTGGATGTGGATGAGGATCGCGTGCGCCGGCATCGCGTGCAGATTGCAGCACGAAGCGTAGCCTAGACCGATCGCCTTACAGATTGAATTTCCAGGCTATTGCACCGCGCACCGTCTGTCCCCGCAAAAAGATGCGGTACGGATCGCCTATGGCGCCGACGTAGTCCTTGTGGCCGAAGTTGTCGTAAATATATTCGGCACGGCCGATAAGATTTGGCGTGAAGGCCCATTCGGCCCCTCCTCCGAGCGACCAGCCATAATATTTTCCGCCGGTTGCCGGCACGAAGGTGGTGGTGATGGTCCCTTCATGGAAATCGAGGTCTGCGGCAGCCAATCCGCCCGCAATGAAGAAAAGCCAGTTGTCGATTGCGAGACCGGCGCGGCCTCGCACATGGCTTATCCATTTGACGTCGTAGCTGTTGGGTCCACGGCTCGTCACTGGAGTCACCAGCACCGTACCGACTCCATGGGCGTTGCTCCAGCCGAAGTCCGCTTCGAGGCCAGCAAGTGCGTGCCCAAACTGCCAATTGTATCCACCAAGCACTCCCCCAACCGTGCCATCGGTGCGCGCACCATTTTCGATGACAACGCCATCTTCTTCGACGCGCGTCCGTCCCCACCGATGGCCAAGGTGCCCGCCGAGATAAAAGCCGGACCAATTGTAGGGAAGCACCGCTGTCGGGCGCGGCGAAGCTTTCGTGGGCATCGCCGGCGGCAGATCCGTGGCAAAAGCGCCGCCCGCATTGGCGCTGGCGAGCAGCGTGCCGAGCACAACGCATCGTCTTATGAAAGAAAAGATGCTCGACGACATCAGGGCAACATCAGGACACCCCCCGCACGGCCGCCTTTTAAGGCCGGGACGGCTTCGGTCGGACATGACCGCTCCCTCGCCGAACAACAAATTGGAACGCGACATCAACGCGTCCGCGCTGCGCCGCCCATAGGCCGTTGTGCGGGAAATGGCGGCGAACGCCTCGTTGGTGCGGCCGCTCGCGCTAGTGGGGGCGAAGCTCACGACCTGCATTTCCGAAACGTTCGCCGCCGTACCGCCGAGGCGGCCTTGCACCAGCGAAGAAATTCCGCCGGTGAAGTCCATGAGCGTGCGATCGGCCTGGCCGATTGTGGCGGGGGTCGAGAGTGGCAATTTGACTGCCATTGTCGACCGTCGACTGGTTACCGCCGATGTTGCGCTGGCCAATGAAGCTGGCGACCCGTGCGCACCCGAGGCGAATGTACACGCGGCACGCGAGCGATCGGTCATCGTAAACGGAAATAGCGCCGGCAACATGATGCGCGGACACAGAACCAAGCCTCGCTTGCGTCGTGTGCGCTTTCCTATCATCGCTCCGCCCCCGAACGCATTCCGGTTCGGCCGCATCTGCGGCAGGATTCTTCTTCAGCGTCTTCGATGCTTAAACGGCGCTGCGTTTGAAAACTTGGTCGGTTACGACGAGCGCTTGGACAAATACGAAAAAATGACAATGCGTTTCAGCAGGGTATCAATGCGACGCCAACATCGGAGGCCGGCGATCTAGTCGATCCGGCCCAGGAAATCGTGCGTACCAACGTTAAGCTCATGGCGCCCCTGCAACGCGGGAGCGGGCTGCCGTCTCTCGCCGCCCGTACGTTCCGGTTTTGGCACCAGGCGCCTACAAAGAGAAATGATTCTGCCGCACATACCGGTGCAGCTATATTCGGCATCAAAATCGTCTCTACAGATGCTCATGCATGTGCGGAAATAGCAGCTCGGGACTTCGCTGCGAGCTTGAGCCGCACACAGGAAAATCATCGCGGTAAAAAACACAATTGAGATGCTGCGCATGCAGGGCGATACCGGGTGGTAACATCCAAGTGGAGGACTGAATTGGTTATGGCGGAACGCGTGACGTTTCGCGTCATCCACTCAAGGGAACCGGTGCTAATGATGAATGCCGGCGCTGTGGGTCTATAGCTTGTCGCTTGCGGCCGATTTCCTGGGCCAGCGGCCTTAACCAACTTTAGAGAGGAGACAAGAAACCTAAACTGGCGCGGACAACTTCTTGTCGGCCGTTCGGCTCTCCAGCGGCTGCGCGGCCCCACCGTTGCGCACGTCGCGCGGCGTCATTCCATATCGCCGTTTGAACGAGCGGTTGAAATAGGACAAATCACCGAAACCTGCGTCATACGCGATCGTCCCGACCGGACTTTGCGCCAGCCGTGGCTCCGTCAGCATGCGGTACGCGCGGTTGAGTCGCTGCGACAGCAGAAATTCAGAGAATGTCGTGTTTTCGCTCTCGAACAGGCGTTGCAGGTTGCGCGGTGTCAGCCCGAGATGAGCTGCGACCGCACCGACTGAAAGGTCGCGCCGGCTGCAGTTTTCGATAATGTACGATTTTGCCATTCGCAGCCGGGCCGCCGGAATCGCGCGTGCATTTATCAATCCGTCGCGCGTTTGCCCGATCGCGAGCGCAACAAGATCGTGCAGATGATTTGCGGCCGTCCGCCGAAATTCAGATGTGGCGAGCGCGATGTCGTTGAACAGCGGCGCCGCATAACCCGCCAACAGCTTGAGTGCATCGGTGTCGTGCGGAATGACCTGCATGACGGCATCGTCGACGTATGTGACCATCGACGACAATATCGACCGCGGAATACGAAAACTGAGTGCGCCGCCGTAGGTATGACGATCGACCACTTTTGTCTCGCTTGCACTTACTAGTATCGCATCGCCCTCCTGCAGCGTTGCCTCGCGTCCGCGAGCGGACGCCGTTGTTTGGCCGGTCTGATTGATGATGAGAACGAAATCCACGTTTCCATCAGCCAGGAATTCTCGCGTTCTCGTGATGCGGACCGGCGAACTCGCGGTTGACATCACCCGCACGCCGGGCAGATCGCGCGCCAGCAGCGAATATTCCAGCGGCACGCCGTTGAGTGGCTCGATATCCAGCTTCATCACCGTGCGACAGTAAAAGTCGCGCCACATGGCAACGCGATCTTTCTCCGGAAGATCTGCGGAGGAAATCCGAATGGTCGAAAAGTTTCCTTGGCCCATTAGATTCTTGCCATTCAAATTGCGTCGATTGTCTTGAGTCAGCGCCTCACGACGTCTCCTAAACAGGGAACATTCCGAACAGGTTGTGGAATGAGGGAGCTATCGGCCGGTAATCCGCGGCAGAAGCCGCTCGCGGGAGCGGCGCCCTTACAACAGCGGGACTTTACGCTTCAGCATGAACATTTGTTGCCCTGCTCTCCCTGGTCGTAAGATGTCAGCAAATAGTCTTTTGCGCGTCGCCCGAATGGATGATGCCACCGTTTGCGTCGCATGCGACCCGCACCCCAAAACATAGACATTGGCTGCGCGAACCCACTCGGGGTTCCCGCAGGCAAGGTTGCGTTTAGCAATTCGCAAAATGCGGCGTTCGCTCTGCGCAATGATTCCTTTTTCTTGGTCCTTGCTGTTATCGGCGTTGCAGTTGTATACGCATGCAACCGCGGGCAGTCTTGGCCTGTGGCGCAAGCGAATTGGTTGAGCGTGCAGGAAATGACTATTTCGGCATAACCGCGGCGCTGCTCGCGCGGGGGCAACCATGGCGTTCTGGTCAACCGACTCAATCCCCGAGCGAGAGCGCTTTTCGTTCTGGCGCGAAATCGTCTGCACCCAGATTTTCAGCATTTCGTCCGAAGCGCCGAGTGAGCGCTTTTCGGCCCGCGTCCGTGTGCGTAGCGCCGGACCGCTGCGTTTCGCGATGTGCGAGTCAACGAGCTACGAAATCATACGAAACCGCCGGGACGTCAGCCGGACACCCAACGACTATTATAGCGTGTGCCTGCAGCTGCAGGGTAAGACATTCATCAACCAGTGCGACCAATTGGCCGCACTTGACTGCAACGATTTTCTTCTGTCCGACGGACGGCGTCCGTTTAATGCGGTTCTTTCAAACGGCGGGCTGCGCGCGGTAGCCGTGCTGCCGCGTCCGATGATCGATTCGCGTGCGCCTTGGTTGCGCCAAGCGGCACTGCATAAGTTGCCGTCAAACTCACCGTATCTCGATCTGGCGCGACGCCATATGATCCAATTGATGTCAGACAGGCTCAGCGAGACTGAAACCGGCCTTTTGACCGAAAACCTGTGTAATCTGCTGGCGCTGGCCAGCGCACCCGAAATCCCGCCAAGCCGCCTTCGGACCGAGCTTCAGACCGCAGCCATTCTCGCCTTCTGTCGGCAAAATCTTCATCGACCGGACCTATCTCTGCAGATCGTCGCTGACCGTTTCGGGCTTTCGGTGAGAACGTTACATGCGCGATTCGGAAAACTGGGAACGACGTTCGGACGCTGGCTGCTCGATACGCGACTCGAGAATTGCGCCAAGGTACTGAAAGATCCACGCCAGCATCGCTACGTCTCCGACATTGCCTACAGCTGCGGTTTCAATGATTTGTCGCATTTCAACAAGGCTTTTCGGGCCCGCTTCGATATGACCCCGACCGAGTGGCGGCGCAAATTCACGGGAAAACAGTGATGCCTGGCCTGGCGGGTGCATGATTTCGCGTGGAGAGAGGCAAGCCTACCTGCCGCACGGATGAGGTCGACGAACACGGACGATCCGTCTTTGGCGCCTGTTGATCTGCCTCCCCGGCAGACGCTGGTTCAACGAAGGTCGGCGGTGCGCGTCGACAGAACCCAATCGGCCAGGCACAGCCGGCCTATCAATTGGCCAGCATGCTGGCGTATCCGGCAACGAGTTTGACGAGGTCAGCCTGTCGGCTGACGCCGGTCTTTTCGAACAGGCGACCAAGGTGCGTCTTCACGGTCGTATCGGCTACACCGAGATTTCCTGCAACCTGGCGCACGCCCCCGATATTGACGATTGCGCGAAGTACGCGCAGCTCGGTTGGGGTCAATTTATAGGTCTTGCCAATCACCTCCGCCGACGGCTCGGCCTCAAGCTCAGCCTTGCGTACAAAGAGCGCCGCGACAGCGTTTGACGCGGTGCCTGCCTTTCGCTTCTCGCTGGTACCCAGAGGCAGGATGTGCGCTACGTAACGCTCTCCGGCAAATCCTTTCATTGGTAGGGCCGCACCCTTGCCGTTCCCGTCATTTCTGCCCGCGGCAACGAACGCATCATGGAGCGCCTGATCGATCTGAGTGTCGACCGCCGTCAACCGGCCATGCACCGTGCGTAGCAGATCGCTCTTGTTGAGAATGGAATGGCCAGCAGTGTTCCCGTAGACAAGCTGCCCACCAGCATCGATGAGAAAAATCGCCGGACTGAGGCCATCGAGAATATCGGCAAATGTCGCCGCTTTAGCCTGGCTCAAATCTATGACCTTGCCGGTCCGAACCGCGCGGCGGACGTGCGGCACGATAAGACGCATCCGGCGACGCATCTCTTCATCGACGATACCGCTGGCCCGGTTACGCAAGATACTGAGGTAGATGCAATTCGTTGCGGATTTTTCCAGGAGGACATTTGCCGCATCGACCCAGCCCTGCGGTTGCGCCCATTCGCGAAAAAAACGGCCGGCCTTGAATTCATCGTATGGCACAAGATCCGGAATATTGACGATCTGCTCCGCGGTATACTCCGACGCGTTGGCCAGCGGATCAAATTTCGAATATGATTCGATATAGAGCCGCACAAAATACGGGTCTATTCCTGACTGATAATGAACGTTGACGGACTTGCTGACGGAATCCTTCGACAGCAGACTCGCCGCTTGACTGCCCGTGAAAACAGCAATCTTTGCGAGCACTGATGCCCAGCGGGACGAATCGAGCGCTGCGTCGTAGATATCACCGATAAGTTGGGTCAGCCCCTGATCGTCTTTCATATCATCCAGCACGTCAGTTCGGTGACCGGGCGGACACATGTCATCCCGGCGTGAATACGATCCAGCCTGCGACTCGGCGAATTGGCCGGCTCAGCTGAACGCGCGGCAAGCTACGGCATTCGTCGGGGGACTTCTTGGACAAGAGCGCAAACGATTTTGTCTATAGCGCGCGCTATTGAATTGTTAACTTTCACGCACGGTGGGCGGAATACAGCTCGATCTTCCCGGCAATGCGACCGCCGGGGCGCGCAAACAGTGAAGATACCTCGGAGATCTAATTATCAGCTTTTTTCTTGGCGCAGCAGCCGCACAATCCCTTTCAGGAATTCTCGCGGCGGCCGCACAAAGCGCAGGCGTAAATGCGATCGATGCCGTGCTGTTTCCTGTCGGATCGTTGCTCGCCGGAATGATTTGCTTTTTCATGCCAATCCGCATCGTCGGGCCACATCTTGCCTGACCGGACGGCCATCTGGGTTTGCCCCGCCGACACCAGGAAAGCCCCCCTTGCGGCAAAGACTGCGGCCATTCAAAGATCAATGCCGGCATCACAAAATTCGCTTTCGCAGAGGTAATGCGACGTTCGGCAATTGAATCCCGGATTGCAAACGCGGTGCTCCATCGCGCGGCAACCGAGGGCTGCGACACTCCCGTTTTTACCATGTCCGGCTGTTCTCGCGATCGTTACTTACGCGGTGTTCTGCAACGCAGACCTGTCAGACACTATCGAATTTGACGCGGTAGTTCTCCTCGCGCTGTGCCCCTGACCATCTATGCAGCCGCTGCGAGAGCCCGGCGGCGAGACCAGAACGGTCGAGAGAATTCGTAAGTTTCATGCACCACGATTTGCCAGCGTCAGGCAATCGCGGAGAGCAGCAGATACAACAGGTACAGAAGCGCCGCGATGCTGCCGTACTTGATGACGTTGTAGGCAAGAAGACTCTTCGGCTTGATCTTTTCCTTAACGTAGGACCGAATTTTGTAGATGGGCTTGTAGGCCCAGGAGATCCACGACAGCTTGCCTTGGTCGTTCGCGCCCGTGAATTTTGCGACAAGCGCACTGTTGACCGCCTCCGCAAGGGCTTTGACGCCGGACCGCAGCTGGGTCTTTTCGACGTCACAGAACAGGATGACTCGAACAATGTCCGTCCGATTGATTGCGCTATGCAGGTAAGTCTGGTCGAACAGCAGCTCTTCGCCATCCCTCCACGGGTAGTCGATTCCATCAAGAGTCAGAGCGCATTTTTCGGAATTCGGTGTCAGCAACCCCAGATGATATCGAAGCGACGACGCAATCGGATCATGATGACGGCCCAGGCGCGCTCCGGGCGGAAGCACGGTGAACATCGCGGACCGGATTGCGGGAATTGAGTCCAGTATCGCGCACGTCTTCGGGCACGCCTTGACCGCGGTAGCCCCGCATTGGTCCGTGTACCACTTGAGAGGGTAAAGCCGCCAGCCGCCCTTTTCGAACGTATTGTAGCCGGGCTCGTCGACGGACGGTGGGCGCTGGAAAACACCGGTGTCGAGCAGCACTTTGGCTTCGCTGCGGATGACAGGATAGCTGGCCTTGATTTTGTCGAGGCCCGGAACGGTATTCGTTGCAAACACGGCCCCCTGCCGGCCGACCGTGAAAAACGTGAACAGGAAATTCAGCGGTGCAAGCAGCAGAACGTGGTTGGAAAGGTATTTGTGAAGGGGAAGACGGTCCCTGCACCGCAGGTAAAGATAAGTAAAGGAACCGGCATAGATGATAATAAGGATTGCAAACGGGTAGTTTATCATACGCATGTGCCCCGGCACGCCCTGCTACTACAGCCACCTATATACCGGAGGCGGGATCGGAGTCATAGGTGCCGCAAGCTGGCGGTTTCTTGTCCAGTTCGCTCCCTTGAGGGCGCAAAAATTCAAAACCGGTCGGTGCAATTCCGTTTCGTAGTGAGCTAAGCTCTTGCCGCCGATTTAGGCACACGACCGGAATGGCAACCGCCGGGGGAGCAAACATGGCACGGCTATTCAGCATCATCGCGAGCGTCTTCGTCGCACTCATACTCATATTGAGTGGCATTGGCGTGGCCAGCGCCCAAGATTGTCCGCGCGGCGATCTCGACAAGGCGTATTGCGACCGCGACGGCGACCTGGTGGCCGACACGCCGAGCGACCCCAAGCAACTCGTCAATCCTCCGACGCTGATTTTTGCATATACCCCGGTCGAGGACCCTGCGGTCTACTCCAAGGTTTGGGACGGGTTCATCAAGCACATGGAAAAGATAACCGGCAAAAAGGTCGTGTTCTTCCCGGTGCAGTCGAACGCGGCCGAGATCGAGGCCATGCGCTCGGGTCGCCTGCACGTTGCGGGTTTCAACACCGGCTCCAATCCGATCGCAGTGAACTGCGCCGGCTTCGTGCCTTTCGCCATCATGGCCGGCAAGGACGGAAATTTCGGCTACGAGATGGAAATCATCGTACCGGCCGACAGCCCGATCAAGACGCCGGCCGACATAAAGGGCAAGAAACTTGCCTTCACCTCGCCCACGTCGAATTCCGGATTCAAGGCGCCCTCCGCATTGCTCGAATCGGAGTTTCATTTGATCGCGAAGCGCGACTACGAGCCGGTATTCTCCGGCAAGCACGACAACTCGGTGATCGGCGTTGCCAACAAGGACTATGACGCGGCCGCGATCGCCAACGAAGTAATGTTCCGCATGTTTGAACGCAATGTGGTGGACAAGGCGAAGATCCGCACGATCTACAAATCCGAGACGTTTCCGACGACGGGCTATGGCCTCGCGCACAACCTGGATCCGGCGCTGCAGGCGAAGATCAAGGAAGCCTTCTTCACCTTTCCCTGGGAGGGCTCCGCGCTCAAGGCGGAATTCAAGGGTCAGGACAGGTTTGTCCCGATCACCTACAAGAAAGACTGGAGTGTCATCCGCAAGATCGATGCGGCAAGCGGCGTTAAATACACTTGCAAGTGACGACGCAGCTTCGGGGGCACAAGCCATGCGTACCGCCGACCGGTCTATAGTCGCCGCCGCGTTCCTGGGCGTCGCCTCGATTGCGGGAGCCGCATTTGCGCAGGATGATTGCCCGCGCGGTACGCTCGACAAGCTCTATTGCGACCGCAACGGCGACCTCGTGGCCGATCTTCCGACGGACCAGAAAAAGATCGTCGATCCGCCAACGCTGATCTTCTCGTACACGCCGGTCGAAGACCCCGCCGTCTATCAGAAGGTGTGGGACGGGTTCATCAAGCATCTCGAGAAGACAACGGGAAAACGCGTCGTCTTCTTCCCGGTGCAGTCGAACGCCGCGCAATATGAGGCCATGCGGTCGGGGCGGCTGCACGTTGCAGGTGTCAACGCCGGCGGCAACGCCACCGCCGTCAACTGCGCGGGCTATGTGCCTTTTGCCATGATGGCGGCAAAGGACAACAGCTTCGGCTATGAGATGGAAATCATCGTACCCGCCGACAGCCCGATCAAGACGCCGGCGGATCTCAAGGGCCGCAAGGTGGCATTTACCGACGCGACCTCGAATTCGGGATTCAAGGCTCCGTCCGCGATCCTGAAAGCCGATTTCAACCTCGAGGCAAAACGCGACTTCGAGCCGGTGTTTTCCGGCAAGCATGACAACTCAATTCTTGGCGTCGTCAACAAGGATTATGAGGCGGCCGCAGTGGCGAACTCGGTGCTCAACCGTATGATCGACCGAAAGGTCTTCGACCCGGCCAAAATCCGCTCGATCTACAAATCGGAGACATTTCCGACCACGGGTTACGGCCACGCCTACAACCTCGCTCCGAAGCTCGTGGAGAAGATCAAGGAGGCCTTCTTCACCTTCCCCTGGGAGGGATCGGCTCTCGCCGCCGAGTTCAGGAAGGAAGCCAAGTTCATCCCGATCGAGTACAAGAAGGACTGGGCGGTCCTGCGCAAGATCGACGAAGCGAACGGCGTGAAATACACCTGCAAATAGGCACGCGCAGCTGGGGGATGATTCAATGCTGCGCATCAAAGGCCTGACCAAGCGCTACCGCACCGGCGATCTCGCGCTCAAGGGTATCGATATCGAGGTCCCCGACGGGCAGATCATGGCACTGATCGGCCCGTCCGGCGCCGGTAAATCCACGGTGATCCGCTGCATTAACCGCCTGGTCGAGCCGACCTCCGGATCGATCGCACTCAACGACGTCGACATCACAAGACTCGGTAACGCCGAGTTGCGGCGCGCCCGCCGTCGGATGGGCATGATTTTCCAGGAATACGCGCTGGTGGAACGACTCTCGGTGATGGAAAATGTCCTGACCGGGCGGCTCGGCTATGTCGGCTTCTGGCAAAGCTGGTTCCGGCGCTTCCCGCAGTCCGATATCGACGAAGCGTTTCGCCTGCTTGAGCGCGTCGGCCTCGATCACATGGCCGATAAGCGCGCCGACGAGCTCTCCGGCGGGCAGCGCCAGCGGGTCGGCATCTGCCGCGCGCTGATCCAGAATCCCGAGCTGCTTCTGGTCGACGAGCCGACCGCTTCGCTTGATCCGAAGACCTCGCGCCAGATCATGCGGCTGATCAAGGAGCTCTGTACTGAGCGCAAACTGTCGGCGATCATCAACATTCACGACGTCATGCTGGCGCAGATGTTTGCCGAGCGCATTGTGGGCCTGCGCCTTGGTGAAATCGTCTACGACGGTCCGCCTGACAAACTTACTCCCGCGGTGCTCACGTCGATCTACGGTGAGGAGGACTGGTCCGCGACCATCCGCAAGGTCGAAGAGGACGCGTCCGAGGACGAGGCGGACAACGTCGTCTTATTCGAGGTGCCGCGACCCGACCGGGACCGGATGGCAGGACTGACGTAGATGTCGATGAACGTCGGCGCTCTGCCACGGACCTGGCGAAAGCCGCCGCTGATCAAGTCGGCGTGGCTGCGCTGGACATTGGGCGTCAGCCTCGTCGTCTATCTTGCCCTGGTGTTTGAGACGACGCCGGTGAATTGGGCACGCGTCTGGGAGGGACTACCGCGCGGCGCCGCGTTCCTAGCTGCATTCTTTCCGCCCGATTTCGTAAGTCGCTGGCAGGAAATCGTCGAAGGAATCTCCGAAAGCCTCTGGATGACCGTGGTTTCGACCGTGGTCGGTATTGCGATCTCGATTCCGGTCGGCATCGGGGCGGCGAAAAACATCGCGCCGGCGCCGGTCTACTATTTCTGCCGCGCGGTGCTGGCGGTATCGCGCAGCTTTCAGGAAATCATCCTGGCGATTTTTTTCGTCAAGCTGTTCGGTTTCGGGCCGTTCGCCGGCTTTGTGACGCTCTCCTTTGCAACGATCGGCTTCTACGGCAAGCTGCTCGCCGAGGACATCGAGGACACGGATCCGGCGCAGGCCGAGGCCGTGCGTTCCTCGGGCGCAAGCTGGCTGCAATGGCTCAATTACGGGGTGCAGCCACAGGTAATGCCGCGCATGATCGGGCTCGGCCTCTACCGGTTTGACATCAACTTCCGCGAATCCGCGGTGATCGGCATCGTCGGAGGGGGCGGCATCGGGGCGACGCTCAACACCGCATTCGACCGCTACGAATTCAGCTCCGCTGCCGCCATTATCATCGTGATCATCGGCATCGTGATGTTCTGCGAATACGGCTCCGGCTATCTGCGGCGGTGGGTGCAGTGATGGCGACGATACCCGCACGCGAGCGAACCTGGCAGCGGCGTGACCGGCGCGCCGAGCTGGTCGTATGGACGTGCTGGCTTCTAGCCGCTGCAGTGTTCATCGGGTGCTTCCAGATGATATCCGACAAGACCATCTGGGCCTTTGTATGGGATGCGCCACAGCAGGCGGGCGACCTTGCCGTGCGAATGGTGCCGCCGGACTGGCTCTACATCCGCGCCCTCGGTCGGCCGATCTGGGACACGATCAATATCGCCACCATCGGCACGCTGATTGCGGTGCTGCTCGCGATCCCCGTCGCCTACTGCGCGGCACGCAACACCACGCCGAGCGCCAACGTGGTGCGGCCAATCGCGCTTTTCATCATCGTCTCTTCGCGCTCTATCAACGCCCTGATCTGGGCGCTGATGCTGGTCACCATCATCGGTCCTGGCGTGTTCGCCGGCATATTCGCCATCGCGCTGCGCTCGATCGGCTTCTGTGCCAAGCTCCTCTACGAGGCAATCGAGGAGATAGACGAGAGCCAGGTCGAGGCCGTGCGAGCCACTGGCGCCTCCGGTGCGCAGGTGACGTCCTATGGAATCGTGCCGCAGGTGCTGCCGGCGTTTGCCGGCATCTCCGTATTCCGCTGGGACATCAATATCCGCGAATCGACCGTGCTCGGTCTTGTCGGCGCCGGCGGCATCGGGCTCGAGCTCAATGCCGCCATCACGCAGCTTTACTGGACACAGGTCTCGCTCATTCTGCTCGTCATCATCGCCACCGTGATCGTCAGCGAATGGGTGTCGGCAAAAATCCGCCACGCGATCATCTGATCAC
>DASRGR010000041.1:0-112908 GCA_035650955.1 Pseudolabrys sp. | reverse complement strand
GCCGGCAACCGGTTATTTGACGCAAAGAATTCGGCTCGCGCGGCGGCATGCCGCGATCGCGTGAGCGGATCCAGATTGTGATGTGAGAAAAGTCTGGCCTGTTCTTACGACAGTGTTTCGCCGGTGGCCGTCTTCTCGGTTCCACCCGGCCGCAGGCCGGGCAACGCGATCACGTCTTCCATCAAATCGGCCGCGCCGATAAGCGTCTCACGCGTGAGATGCGCGTAGCGTTGGGTCGTGCGCGCGTGCAGATGTCCGAGAAGGCCCTGTACCACGTAAAGCGACACACCGCGATTGACGAGAAAGCTCGCAAAGGAGTGTCGAAGATCGTGCAATCTTACGTCTGGCAGGCCGGCACGCCGGCGAATTCGATCCCAAGGAAAGAACAGCGACGCGGACGGCCGGCCGGTCACGGGCGACGGAAAAATATACGGATTGTCCGCGGCGCGAGGCATCGCCGCAAGCAACGCCATCGCCGATTGATTCAACGCGATGACTCGCGCGCGGCCGGATTTCGATTTCGGGACCAACAAGGTCTTGTTCTTCCAATCGACATAGTCCCATTTCGCGAAGGTTATTTCATTCCGCCGCGCCCCGGTCAGCAACAGCAGCAGGATCGATCGTGCGGCCGTCTGATTCTCGTCACTGTGAATCGAACGGACGAGCGCCTCTGCCTCCGCCTCCGTCAGGAAGCGGTTGCGCTGCACGTCGGGTCCGGCACTCAGGCCGGAGGCCGGGTTTTCGACAACCCCGGCCACCTTCCACTTCCGTGCAAGATTGAAAATGTAGCGCAGGATCACGATCACCCGGTTCATGGTGCCCGGAGCATATCCGTCGCCGCGCATGCGATTGATCAGATCCGATATGACGTCGGTCTTGATCTCGTCGAGCGCGAGGCCGCCGAGCTTTGGCAGAATATGGATGCGAATCACCGTCTCGTCCGTCTGCCAACTCTCCTTATAGGTTTGCACGAAAGGCAGATACCGCTCGTAGACGAAGCTCTTAAGCTGCGGCACCGCGCGAAGTTCGCGGCGTCTCTGCTGCGGGTCGGCCCCCAACAGCGCCTCAGCGCAGACCTGGCGCCCTTTGCGGCGGGCCTGCTCCAGGGTCAGCGTGTCGGCTGAGCCGATCTTGTACTGCCGCTCGCGGCCGTGCTCGTCGGTGTAGCGCTGATAGTAGGTCTTGCCTCCGGACGCACGCACTTCAAGCAGAAAGCCGCGCTGGGTCAGATCGAAATAATCGATCTTCCTGCGACCCGGCCCGCATCGGGCGGCCCGGGCAAAGCTCGCGGTCAACTCTACGCGCGGCACGACGGCTCGACGTCCCCGTTTTCTTGATTATTCTTTAATTCCAAAGCAATTAATTATTAACTTAGATCAATAACCAAGCTTTAGACATAACTTTCCCGTATCTTTGAATGTATAAAGTCTAAGAATGAAAGTATAAATCATAAAATATGAACTTCAGAAGGGTACTATATATTTGGCGTCCTTCCTATCGGCCAAATGTACGAACAAATATGCGCTCTCCGGCAAGCGCACATCAGCACATGAAGCTTTTAGCGATTGGTCGGGGCAGCAGGATTTGAACCTGCGACCTTCTGCTCCCAAAGCAGACGCGCTACCAGACTGCGCTATGCCCCGCCGGGAAAACCGGCGTTCGATTACATGCTTCACCTGCACCCGGCAAGCAAGGCTCAGGGTGCGCGGAAAATCGGTGCGGCAACCCGGTCGCCTGGCGCGATACCGAGTTTCCGCGATGTGCCTGCAATCACTTCCAGCACTGCGCGCACGGCGCCGCGCGAAGGTATCAACCGGGTCGATAACGGCTCGGTGTTTTCTTCGATACGGAGGATACGACCGTCGCCGCGGATGAAGATCATGTCGAGCGGAATGTAGGTATTCTGCATCCAGAAGCTGACGTCCTGGTCGCGATGAAAATCGAACAGCATGCCGCGCCCTTCGGGAAGTTCCTTTCGGTACATGAGCCCCTTTGCCCGATCCGCGTCGTTGTCGACAACCTCGACGAGGAAGACATGCACGCCTGTTTTGCTAGCGATTTCGACCGTCTGCTCGCCGGCGGCCCGGGCAAACCCCAGGGCAAGGGCCAGCGCAATGACTATAATGGCGATCGGGCCGAGGCGTCCCATAAGCCGCCTTTACGCGGCCACGTCCCCGGCGGCAACCGGAAAATAAACCTTTCGGCTAGTGCGACGCCGGACCGAGCGAACCACCGTCCGGGCGAACCTCGGCGGCCATCAGCCCTTTCGGACCCGGCCCAAAACGCACCAGCACGGTCTGGCCTGGCCGCAGCTCGGCAAACCCATAACGGCGGAGCGTCTCCATGTGCACAAAAATATCGGGCGTGCCCTCGCCGCGGGTGAGGAAGCCGAACCCGCGCAACCGGTTGAACCATTTGACCTGTGCCCGTTCGAGCCCGCTGGTCGGGACGACCGTGACATGGGTTCGCGGCGGCGGCATCTGCGCCGGATGCACGGCGGTCGATTCGTCCATAGAGACAATCCGGAATGCCTGAAGGCCCTTGGATCGCTGAAGGACTTCGCAGACAACCCGCGCTCCTTCGTAGGCGGTCTGGTAGCCATCCCGGCGAAGGCAGGTGACATGCAGGAGGATATCCGGCATTCCATTGTCGGGGACGATAAAGCCAAATCCCTTCGAGACATCAAACCACTTGATGACACCCGACAGTTCGATGAGATTGGTCGCCGTTTCGTCGACGATTTCTCTGACCGTACCGGGCCGGAGATTGGTCCCAGACATTTTCGATTCGATCCCGTCCGACGCCATGACGCCCGCACGCCGTCGTCTTCCTGGCGCTTCTTCAAGAGCGCTTCAACGAATCCTGCGGAATCGAATTTAACACCCACCCTCAAACCGCAAAGCGCAAAATAGGCTTGCACACAGCTCTATACACAGCGCAGCACTGTCCGAATCAGTGGGCGACGAAGGGGGCGAGCACGTCGCCGATGTCGTTGTGCACCACCAGATCGGCAACGTCATCGAAGTCGGTCGGTTCGCGGTTGATGATGACGAGCGCCGCGCCCGCCCGCTTCGCCATCAGTGGAAATCCCGCTGCCGGCCACACGACCAGCGACGAACCGACGGCGAGGAAGAGGTCGCAAGCCTTGGCCAGTCGCTCCGCCCGCTCCATGGCTTCGGCCGGCATCGCCTGCCCGAAGGACACGGTGGCGGTCTTGATGTAGCCGCCGCACGCGCAATCCGGGGCGCGGTTGCCCGCCGCCTCGAATTTCGTCCTGACCCAGGGCAGCTCATAGCGTTCGCCGCAGTCCAGGCAGGTGGCATAGGTCGTATTGCCGTGCAGCTCGACGACGTCCTTCGCGGCAATTCCCGACGCCTGATGGAGATTGTCGATATTCTGCGTGATCAAAGCCGGTACCTTGCCGGCTCGATAAAGGCTCGCGAGCGCACGGTGGCCGCGGCCGGGCTTGGCGCCCCCGAACTGGTCTTCCATGGCGAAACGCCGCCGCCAGGATTCGTCGCGCATCGTCTGATCGGCGATGAAGGCATCGAAGGGAATCGGCTGGTTCTTTGTCCAGATCCCGCCCGGTGACCGAAAGTCGGGAATCCCGCACTCGGTGGAGATTCCTGCCCCGGTGAATGGGACGATCGTCCGGGCTCCCTCGATCAGATCACGAAGGCTCGAGACTGCAGTTGGAAGATCGCGAGCGATCATAGCTATATACTGTCTATCTTTCGCAAGTCAGTCAGTGAGGTTTAGCCCATGCGATACCTGCACACCATGCTCCGCGTTCGCGATCTGGACGCCGCACTCGATTTCTATTGCAACAAGCTCGGCCTGAAAGAGACCCGCCGACGCGTCGACGAGAAGAACCGGTATACCCTGGTGTTCCTGGCTGCTCCCGGCGACGAGAAACTGGTCGAGGACAGCAGGAAGGTGGGCAGACCCGGACTGGAAATCGAGCTCACCTACAACTGGGATACCGAGGATTACGGAGAGGCGCGCTATTTCGGTCACCTCGCCTACGAGGTGGACGACATCTATGAAACCTGCGACCGCCTCATGAAGGCCGGCGTCACGATCAACCGTCCGCCGCGCGACGGGGTCATGGCCTTCGTGCGCTCGCCCGACCGGCACTCGATCGAACTTCTTCAGAAGGGCGCACCGAAACCGCCGCAGGAGCCCTGGAAGTCGATGGGGAATACCGGAAAATGGTGAAATCCGGCTTCGCTTGCCGCTGGCCGCGAAGCCCTTTATACCCCCGAAACTCTTTCTCCCGGTCCGGCTGACACATTGCACGGTCGACCAGGGTCAAGCGCCCTTCGTCTAGAGGCCTAGGACATCGCCCTTTCACGGCGGTAACAGGGGTTCGAATCCCCTAGGGCGCGCCAATCGATTTTCAGCGGGGACTCGCGCTTTCAAACGCGCGCTTGAGCCAGGCTCCTCCCGGATCGGCCGTGCGGCCGATCTGCCCCATCGCCGTCAGCCATTCCTCATCGGAGGCGCCGGCGACGTAGCGTTGCACGACCGATTTCGTATACGCCGCGAGCCCGAGTCCCTCGGTGGCCGCCTGCTCTCGCATTCTCGCCAGCAGCCGAAGATCGCCGGCGCCGAGAATGATTTCGGCGGCCTCGCCGTCGTCATCAAGCCTGCTCAGGATGTCGCCGAGCAACATCGTCTTCACCTCAGTGGACCCGCAGCGCTTCCGCGCTTGCGAACTCGATGCCCTCGATCCGGGCCGACGATGCCAGTCTTGCGACATACTGCGCGCTCGCCCGACGGTGCACGCTTTCCCGGAGGTAGTCGGCGATACGCCCGGCAACCGCATCAAACGGCAGCAGGCGGCCGTCGATTTTTCGCTCGAGCCGGACGATATGAAACCCGTATCGGGTCGCGACCGGCGCCGCGCAAAGCTCGCCCGGGGCAAGCGCAAACAGCGCGCGCTCGAATTCCGGAGTGGTCTGGCCCCTGGTGATCTGGCCGAGGTTGCCGCCCTGCTGCGCCGATGGACAGCGAGAATAGGCCCTGGCGAACGCGGCAAAAGAGGTCGGGTCTTCCTTTACCCTTGAGAGAACGGCCTCGGCATCCGCGCGCGCCCTGGCGTAGCCCTCGCGGTCGTCGGGCAAGGCGGCAAAAAGAATATGCGACGCCTCGTATATGTCGGGGGAGCGGAAGCGCGTACTATTCTGCTCGTAATACCGGCGGCAGGTTTCATCATCCGGTTCGGGAACAGTCACTTCGTGCTCAATGACGGCGCGCACAAGGGCTTCCTCATCGGTCTCGCGGCGGCCTGCCCCGTCGGTGGCAGGCTCCGGCGTAAGACCGAGATGCCTTGCCCGCTGCAGCAGCAATTCCCTGATGACCAGCGCCCGCGCCGCCTGCTGCCAGGCTGCAATCGGCTTTTCGGCCGGGTGGTGCTGCATCTCGCGCTGAATGGCATCGCGCGCGATCGCCACGCCGTTGACGCTCACCGTCACGGGCTTGCCCGCCGGCAGTTGAACGTGCGCCGCGCAGGACATCCCGCCTACTCCGCAGGTACCGGCCGGCCGGCCGAAACCGGCGGCCGGCGCCCATCGCTGCGCACGACCTGATAGCCGCGCCGGCCGAGATACCAGATCGGCGCGCTCCACACATGCACCAGGCGCGTGAAGGGGAAGACGAGGAAGAGGGTCATTCCGAGGAACAGGTGCGCCTTGAACAGCGGATGCGCGTCAGCGATGAGATCGGCTACTCCCGGCTGCAGTGTGAGGACGCCCTGTGCCCAGGTCATGAATTTCACCATTTCGTGACCGTCGAGGTGATTGAGCGAGACGCCGATCGTCGCCAGTCCGAGGATAAGTTGCACATAAAGCAGCAGGAGGATCGCGATGTCGCCGAAGGACGACGTCTTGCGGATCCGGGCATCAAAAAGCCGGCGATGCACAAGCAGGGTGATGCCGATGAAGCAGAACACGCCGGCGACGCCGCCGACGATGATTGCCATCCATTGTTTGAACGTGTGCGAAATGCCGAGGAAGTCGAATACCCAGATCGGTGTCAGCAGCCCGACGAAGTGGCCGAAGAAAATGATCAGGATGCCGACGTGGAAAAGGTTCGAGCCCCACGCCAGCTGCCGGCGGCGCAACAGCTGGCTTGAGCCGCTGCGCCATGTGTATTGCTCACGATCGAAGCGAACCCAGCTGCCGAGCAGGAATACCGTCAGGCAGAGATAGGGATACCAGCCGAACACCGCATAGTTGATCAGGTCGCGCATGGGGCTGCCCTCACCGGCGTGGAGTGGATTTTGACGGACTTTCGACACCGGGCGCCGGCCGCAATGCGCCGCGGATGCGCGCAATGAGGCCATCCTTGCAGCCGTCGCCGGCCCCAGGCCCGAATGTGACCGGCTCGTCCTCCCAGGCGGCATCAAGCGCGGCCAGGTCGGACGCCTCCGGATCGGGCGACTGCAGCAGCACTGAAACGTCTTCGTCTTTCGGTTTTGCCGCAGCCAGAGCGATCAGGACCCGGAACACGGCCTCGTAGGAGGATCTGCGCTTGCGCAGCCGTTCCGCCAGCGCCGCGAAGATGTGCGCCGGCTGACCGAGCGTCTCACAGGCTTCCCGGGCCGGCCGTGTGGCAAGATATTCGAGGAACAGCGGCAGAAAATCCGGAAGCTCGGCGGCGCTCATGAACAGCCCCGCCTGCTCGTATTGCGATTTGAGGTCGATCATCGCCTGCCCGCGGTCACGGCTCTCGCCGTGCACATGCTCGAACAGATGGAGCGACAGCGACCGCGTTCGATCGAACAGCAGGACATAGCGTTCCTGCAGGTCATAAAGATCGCCGGTTGCGATATCCCTGACGAGGACGAGTAACTGCTCGCGTACCGGCGCCGGGATCAGCGCGTCGCCTCCCAGTACTTCGGCAATTTCACCCGCCGCGCGCTGAAGTTCGGCGGTCGGATAGGTCAGCAGGGCCGAAAGGGCCTTGAAGGTCCTGTTCATCACATGACCTCCATCGGGGTTTTGGCGCGCTTGGGCGTGCCGAACAGGTTGGTCTCGGTGACGCCTCCGGAGCAACCATTGCCGAACGAGAAGCCGCAGGAGCCGCGCAGGTCGTAGGCATCCTCGTTGATCTCGCGGTGCGCGGTGGGAATGACAAACCGATCCTCATAATTGGCAATCGCCATCACGTGATACATGTCCTCGATTGCCTGGCCGGTAAGTCCGACGCGCCGGGCAATGGCCTCGTCGATGACGCCATCAACTGTCTTTGCGCGCATATAGGCGCGCATCGCCAGCATGCGCTCGAGCGCGAGGGCAACCGGCTCTTCCTTGCCGGCGGTGAGGAGATTGGCAAGATACCTTAACGGAATACGGAGGCTGCGCACATCCGGCATCTCGCGGTCATGACCGATCTTGCCGGCCTGTGCGGCCGACTGGATCGGCGAGAGCGGCGGCACATACCAGACCATCGGCAGTGTCCGGTATTCCGGGTGCAGCGGGAATGCGACTTTCCACTCCATCGCCATCTTGTAGACAGGTGAGCGCCGGGCCGCCTCCATCCAGTTGTCGGCGATGCCGTCGGCGCGCGCCTGCGCAATCACTGCCGGGTCACGCGGATTGAGGAAAATGCCGAGTTGCGCCTCGTACAGGTCCCGCTCGTCGGCAGCGCTTGCCGCTTCCTCGATGCGGTCTGCATCGTAGAGAACGACGCCGAGATAACGGATGCGGCCGACGCAGGTTTCCGAGCAGACGGTCGGCTGGCCGGCCTCGATGCGGGGATAGCAGAAGATGCACTTCTCGGACTTTCCGCTCGACCAGTTGTAGTAGATTTTCTTGTAGGGGCAGCCGGATACGCACATCCGCCAGCCGCGGCACTTGTCCTGATCGATGAGGACGATGCCGTCCTCCTCACGCTTGTAGATCGCGCCGGAGGGGCACGCTGCGACGCAGGCCGGATTGAGGCAATGCTCGCACAGCCGCGGCAGATACATCATGAAGGTGTTCTCGAACTGGCCGTAGATCTCCTTTTGCACGCCTTCGAAATTGTAGTCCTTCGAGCGTTTGGCAAATTCGGTGCCGAGGATCTCTTCCCAGTTCGGGCCCCATTCGATCTTCTCCATGCGCTCGCCGGTAATCAGCGAGCGCGGCCGCGCCGTCGGTGAGGCCTGCAGCTCCGGAGCCGTCTGCAGGTGCTCGTAGTCGAACGTGAACGGCTCATAGTAGTCGTCGATTTCGGGCAGGTCGGGGTTGGAAAAGATGTTGGCCAGCACCCGCCATTTCGACCCGATCCGCGGCTCGATCCTGCCGTTCTTCTTGCGCCGCCAGCCGCCGTTCCAGCGGTCCTGGTTTTCCCAGTCTTTCGGGTAGCCGATGCCTGGCTTGGTTTCGACATTGTTGAACCAGGCGTATTCCATCCCTTCGCGATTGGTCCAGACATTCTTGCAGGTGACCGAGCACGTATGGCACCCGATGCACTTGTCGAGGTTGAGCACCATCGCGACTTGTGCGCGGATTTTCATTCTGCAGCCTCCATCCTGGGCGCGACGGGCAGTGGTTCAGGCTGATCGGCGGTCGGCTTGTCGAGCCAGTCGACCTTGGCCATTTTGCGGACGATGACGAATTCGTCGCGGTTGGTGCCGATCGTGCCGTAATAGTTGAAGCCGTAAGCAAGTTGAGCGTAGCCGCCGATCATGTGCGTGGGCTTGACGACGATTCGGGTCACCGAATTGTGGATGCCGCCGCGCTGACCGGTAATTTCCGAGCCCGGCACGTTCACGATCTTCTCCTGCGCGTGGTACATCAGGCACATGCCCTCCTTCACCCGCTGCGACACCACGGCACGGGCAACCAGCGCGCCATTGCGGTTGTAGGCCTCGATCCAGTCGTTATCCTCGATTCCGGCCTTCCTCGCGTCGACTTCGCTGATCCAGACGATCGGTCCGCCGCGCGAAAGTGTGAGCATCAGAAGGTTGTCGGTATAGGTGGAGTGGATGCCCCACTTCTGGTGCGGTGTGATGAAGTTGAGAACGATCTGTTTCTCGCCGTTCGGCTTTGAATCGATGACCGGCTTCACGGTTTTCAGATCGACCGGCGGGCGGTAGACGCACAGCGCCTCGCCGAAGGCCCGCATCCACAGGTGGTCCTGGTAGAGCTGCTGGCGGCCGGAGAGCGTGCGCCAGGGGATCAGTTCGTGCACATTGGTATAGCCGGCGTTGTAGCAGACCTTCTCGGATTCCAGCCCCGACCAGGTGGGCGCCGAGATGATCTTGCGCGGCTGGGCGACCACGTCACGGAAGCGGATCTTCTCGTCTTCCTTCGGAATGGCGAGATGCCTGTGGTCAAGCCCGGTGGTCTTTGACAGCGCGTCCCAGGCCTTGACCGCAACCTCGCCGTTCGTCTCGGGAGCAAGCGCGAGAATGACTTCCGTGGCATCGATGTCGGTTTCGATGCGCGCTAGCCCTTTCGTCGGCCCCTCTCCCGTCACCTCGCCATTGAGGCGCCTGAGCAGGTCGACCTCATGCTCGGTGTTCCAGGCCATGCCCTTCACGCCGTTGCCGATTTTCTGCATGAGCGGCCCGAGCGCGGTGAAACGCCTGTAGACGTTCGGGTAATCGCGTTCGATGACAGCCACGGCGGGCATGGTCTTGCCCGGAATCGGCTCGACCTCGCCCTTTTTCCATTCCTTCACGTCGAGCGCCTGCGCTATCTCGCCAGGCGAATCATGCTGGATCGGGGTGAGCACGACATCCTTCTCCACACCCAGCACCTCAGGCGCCACGCGCGAAAAGGCCTTGGCAATCGCCTTGTAGATTTCCCAATCGCTCTTGCATTCCCACACCGGATCCACCGCGGATGTGAGCGGATGGATGAAGGGATGCATGTCGGACGTATTGAGATCGTTCTTCTCGTACCAGGTGGCGGTCGGAAGCACGATGTCCGAGTAGACGCAGGTCGTCGACATGCGGAAATCGAGCGTCACCAGAAGATCGAGCTTCCCCTTCGGCGCGTCATCGTGCCAGGCGACCTCCTTCGGCTTTTTCTTGCCTGTTTCGCCCAGATCCTTGCCCTGCACGCCATGCGTCGTGCCGAGCAGGTGCTTGAGGAAATATTCATGGCCCTTGCCGGACGAACCGAGAAGATTGGAGCGCCACACGAACATGTTGCGCGGCCAGTTGTCGGGATGGTCGGGGTCCTCGCAGGCCATCTGCAGTTCGCCGGACTTCAAGCCCTTTGCAACGTAATCCTTCGGCTCAAGCCCGGAGACTTGCGCCATTTTCGCGACCTCGATCGGATTCTGCCTGAGCTGCGGCGCCGACGGCAGCCATCCCATGCGTTCCGCACGCACGTTGTAGTCGATGAGCGCGCCGTCCCAGGGACCTGGCGGCGCGGTCGGCGACAGTAATTCGTCGATCCCCACGGTCTCGTAGCGCCACTGATCGGTATGCGCGTAGAAGAACGACGTCGAGTTCTGCTGACGCGGCGGCCGGCCCCAGTCGAGCGCGAATGCGAGCGGCAGCCAGCCGGACTGCGGGCGCAGCTTCTCCTGCCCGACATAGTGCGACCAGCCCCCGCCGGACTGGCCGACGCAGCCGCACATGACCAGCATGTTGATGACGCCGCGGTAATTCATGTCGCAGTGATACCAGTGGTTCATCGCTGCGCCGATGATCACCATCGAGCGGCCCTTTGTCTTTTCCGCGTTGAGCGCAAATTCGCGAGCGACCGTCACGATCTGGTCGCGCGGGACGCCGGTAATCCGTTCGGCCCAGGCCGGCGTATAGGGCACGTCCTCGTCGTACGACTTGGCGACGTGCTGGCCGCCGAAGCCGCGGTCGAGCCCGTAGTTGGCCACGAACAAATCGAACACCGACGCGGCGAGAACGTCGCCTTCCTTCGTCTTGACACGCTTGGCCGGGACCTTGCGCACCAGCACACCGGGATGGCTGGTGCCGGTGAAATGATCGTGCTCCCGATTGCCGAAATAGGGAAAGCCGACGTCTGCAAGCTCGTCCCTGTCATTGGCAAAAGTCAGCTGCAGGTTAGTTTCGGCACCGTCCGATTTCTTTTCCTCCAGATTCCATTTGCCCTTTTCGCCCCAGCGGAAACCGATGGAGCCCCGCGGCACCACAATGCTTTCCGACGTTTCGTCGTAGGCAACCGTCTTCCATTCGGGATTGTTGGTTTCGCCGAGGTTGTCCGAAAAATCGGACGCGCGCATCAGGCGATCAGGTACGAAGTGTCCGCCCTGCTTCACCAACCGCACGAGCATCGGCATGTCGGTGTATTGCCGGACGTAATCCTCGAAATATTCGGCCTGCCGGTCGAGGTAGAATTCGCGCAGGATGACGTGACCCATAGCCATGGCGAGCGCGGCGTCCGTGCCCTGCTTCACCGAGATCCACAAATCGGAGAACTTCGAGGCCTCGGAATAGTCAGGCGAGATCACAACACTCTTGGCGCCGCGATAGCGCGCCTCGGTGTAGAAATGCGCGTCCGGTGTGCGCGTCTGCGGAACGTTCGAGCCCCAAAGGATCAGGAACCCCGAATTGTACCAGTCGGCGCTTTCGGGGACGTCGGTCTGCTCGCCCCAGGTCTGCGGCGACGACGGCGGCAGGTCGCAATACCAGTCGTAGAACGACATGCAGACGCCGCCGAGCAGCGAAAGATAGCGCGACCCCGCGGCGTAGGACACCATCGACATCGCCGGGATCGGCGAAAAACCGATGATGCGGTCGGGACCGTGCTTCTTCACTGTGTAGGCGTTCGCAGCACCGATGATCTCGGTGACCTCGTCCCAGGTCGCCCGCACGAAACCGCCGAGACCGCGCTTGGTCGTATAGGCGCTACGCTTCTCGGGGCTTTCGACGATCGAGGCCCACGCCGCAACCGGCATGCGCAGCGCCCTTGCCTCACGCCAGAGCTTGAGCAGGCGCGAGCGCACGAGCGGGTATTTCACCCGATTTCCGGAATAAAGGTACCAGGAGTAGCTCGCCCCGCGCGAACAACCGCGCGGTTCATGGTTGGGCAATTCAGGACGCGTACGCGGATAGTCGGTCTGCTGGGTTTCCCAGGTAACGATGCCGCCTTTGACATAGATCTTCCATGAGCATGATCCGGTGCAGTTCGCTCCGTGGGTGGAGCGGACAATTTTGTCGTGCTGCCAGCGCTTGCGGTAACCGTCTTCCCAGCGACGGTCCTCGCGCGTAACGATGCCATGCCCGTCGGAAAAACTGCTCACCGTCCGGTTGAAGAAGGTTAGCCGGTCCAGAAAATGACTCATGGTCGTCCCTCATTCAGCTGGCGCAGCTGCAGATCGTGCAGTTCGTGATCTCGATCGACGCTCCACATCATAAAGCAACCCACCGGGACGGGTGTAGAACCACCACGTAATCAGCAGGCAGCTCACGTAGAAGACCAGGAAGCACCACAGCGCAAACTCGACTCCGCCCGTGAGGGCAATCGACGACCCGTAGGCCTTCGGAATGAAGAAGGCTCCGAAAGCAGCGATTGCGGACGTAAAGCCGGTAATCGCTGCGGATTCCTTCTCCGCCTGCCGTGTCTGTGCATCCTTGTCGAGCTTCGGCATCAGCCGGGCAATTTCCTTCCGCATGATATTGGGAATCATCTGGAACGTGGAGGCATTGCCGACACCTGTGGCAAAAAACAGCAGCAGGAACATTGCAAAGAAGCCCCAGAACGCGTGCGGCTGCTCCTTGATGCCGAGGAAATAGAGCACACCGGCAACACCCGCCATCATCAACAGGAAGACGACAAAGGTCACTCGTCCGCCGCCCCAACGATCGGACACCCAGCCGGTGGCCGAGCGTGACAGTGCGCCGACCAACGGACCGAGGAACACAAACGGCAAGGCGTCCACTGCGGGGAACTGGGTCTTGGCCAGCAGCGGGAACCCGGCCGAATAGCCAATGAACGAGCCGAAGGTTCCGGTGTAGAGCCAGCACATCAGCCAGTTGTGTTTGCGCTGGAAAATGACGGCCTGCTCGCTGAAGGAGGCCTTCGCCGACGCGATATCGTTCATGCCGAACCACGCGGCAAAAGCACTGGCGGCGATGAACGGCACCCAGATGAAGCCGGCATTCTGCAGCCACAGCGGAGTCGGGCCCGCCGGCCCCTTCACCATCGCCGGATCACCGCCGAACCAGCCGAAGACGCCGACGGTAATAATGATCGGCACCACAAGCTGGACCACGCTCACGCCCAGATTGCCGAGCCCGGCGTTGAGTGCGAGCGCGTTGCCCTTTTCGGACCGCGGGAAGAAGAAGGAGATATTGGCCATCGACGATGCGAAATTGCCGCCGCCGAACCCGCATAACAACGCGAGGCCAAGGAATATGAAATACGGCGTGTTCGGATTCTGCACCGCGTAGCCGATGCCCACGGCCGGAACCATCAGCGACCACGTCGCAAGCGTGGTCCACAGCCGGCCGCCGAAGATCGGCACCATGAACGAATAGAAGATTCGCAGCACCGCGCCGGATATGCCCGGAAGCGCGGCAAGCCAGAACAGCTGGTCGGTCGTGAACTGGAACCCGACCGACGGCAGTTTGGCCACGACCACCGACCATACCTGCCAGACCGCGAAAGACAGAAGCAATGCCGGGATCGAAACCCAGAGGTTGCGGCGTGCGATGGCGCGCCCGCTCGTTTCCCAGAATCTCCTGTCTTCGGGCCGCCAGTCGACAAGAACCGCGCCTGAAAGCGCCCCCACATGCGCAGGCTTGTGAATTTCCTGAAATTCCGGGAGTTGCGGAAGTTTCGCCAGAGCCGGGCCGACCACGCCGCGTTCCATCTGACGGATCGAGATGTGCATCCAGAGCAAGGCGATGCTTACCAGCAGGAACAGCAGCATGAAACAGCTGGTCCACAGGCCGGTGAGGTCGTTGAGCGCACCGAAGGCGATCGGAAGCACGAAGCCGCCGAGACCGCCGATCATACCGACGAGGCCGCCAACGGCGCCCACATTTTTCGGATAGTAGACCGGAATGTGCTTGTAGACGGCCGCCTTGCCCAGGGCCATGAAGAATCCCAGCACGAAGACGATGACCGTGAACAGCACCACGCCCATCTCAAGATGGAACGTCCGGGGGCCGCTGATCGTACGGACAATATAGTCAGTCGGCGGGTACGAGAGGACGAAAGTGCATGCGATGCCGACCAGGAAGGTCCAGTACATGACGCGGCGTGCACCATAGCGGTCCGACAGGTGGCCGCCATACGCGCGGAATACGCTTGCCGGGAGCGAAAACGCGGCAGCGACCATGCCGGCCGTCTTGATGTCGACCCCGTAGACGTTGATCAGGTATTGCGGAAGCCAGAGCGACAGCGCGACGAAAGCGCCGAATACGAAGAAGTAGTACAGCGCAAAGCGCCAGACCTGGACATTCTTGAGCGGCTCCAGTTCGAGCCACGTACTGCGCGGCTTTTCGCCGCGCGCACGCCGCGCAGCCAGGACAGGGTCGTCGGTGGTAAAGAACCAGAACAGGACCGCCATGACGGCGATGCCTGCGGCCCATATCTGCGCCACCGCCTGCCAGCCGTAGGCGACAAGCACGAATGGCGCGAGAAACTTCGTTACCGCCGCGCCGACATTGCCCACACCGAAAATGCCGAGCGCCGTGCCCTGCTTCTCGGTCGGATACCAGCGCGAAACATAGGCGACGCCGACGGCGAACGATCCGCCGGCAACTCCGACAAAAAGTGCGGCAACAAGAAACTGCGGATAGGTCGTCGCCCAGGTCAGGAAATAGGTTGCAACCGCCGCTGCCAGCATCACCAGCGTGTAGACGATGCGTCCGCCATACTGGTCGGTCCACACCCCGAGCATGATTCGAATCACCGAACCGCTCAGAATCGGTGTTCCGACGAGCAGGCCGAATTGGGTCTCGTTGAGATTGAGATCCTGCTTAATCTGCACGCCGATGATCGCGAAGATCGTCCACACCGCGAAGCAGACGGTGAAGGCGATGGTGGACATCAAAAGCGCGCGGCTTTGACCCGCGGCAGATGCCGGCTTTCCTGGCATGGGAATTCCCCGCTTGAGGTCGCTTATAGTTTACCGCAAGAACCCAAGCGTGCGGTCGGGTCAAAAGCTTTGAGATTGATCAAAAATGGAAGGTATTCTGGCTTTTAACAGATATTTTCCGGCGTATCGCAGCAAGACGATGAATTTCCGGGCGCTTGCGCGCATCTGGGACACCTCATGGCTGCCATGCATGGGTGCGGCACTATTTCACGCTCTTTTTAACAGACAAGTTACAGAGCTCATGATTCGTAGGGAGTACACTGCAGCGTCCTGGTAAGTGCTCTGCCTCGGAGCGTCAGGCATGATCAAGAACAAGCATGTCGGTGAGGCCCTGCGACGCGATGCCGTCTTCGTCTGGCATGCCGTCATCGCAGTCGTGTTCATCGGTTTTGCGAGCCTCGCTGTCGCGGCCGCGCTGCTCGATCTATTGGCTTTCCGGAACTAGCGCCGTGGCATCGGATACCGATGCCAGACGCCTTTGAAGTCCTCGACGGCAGCTGTTCCATCCGCCTCGCGTTGCGCAATGTAACTCGGCCCGATCGGCGACTTGCCGTGGCCGCCGGGAATGTCGAGCACGTAAGTCGGCTGGCAGAGACCCGAAAGGTGCCCGCGCAGGCTGCGCATCAGTTTCTGGCCCGTTGTGATGTCCGTACGAAGGTGGCTGGTCCCCGGCGCCAGATCGCCGTGGTGCAGGTAGTACGGCTTGATCCTGCATTCGACCAAGGCGCGCATCAGCTCGCTCATGACCTGTGGTGTATCGTTCACGCCCGCCAGCAGCACGGTTTGCGAAAGCAGCGGGATTCCCGCATCGACCATTCGCGCGCATGCCGCACGGGCCTGCTTGGTCAGTTCCCGGGGATGGTTGATGTGCACGGCGACGTAAGTCGCCTTGCCGCCGGTCTTCAGCGCACGCACCAGATCAGCGGTGACGCGCCGAGGGTCGGCGACCGGCATGCGGGTATGAACGCGAACGACTTTCACGTGGTCGATCGCCGCAAGGCTCTTCATCACCGCACGCAGGCGCCGCGGCGACAGGATCAGAGGGTCTCCTCCCGTGAGGATGACCTCCCAGATTTCCGGCCTGGAGCCGATGTAATCGAGCGCGGAGGCCAATGCCGGCGGCGAAAGCAGTGCCGGCTTGCCGGGGCCCACCATCTCGCGACGAAAGCAAAAGCGGCAGTACACGGCACAGACATGCGTGAGCTTGAGCAACACCCGGTCAGGATAGCGATGCACGACGCCTTCAACCGGGCTGTGGGCAGCGTCGCCGATCGGATCATCAAGCTCTTCCGCGCGCTGGTTGAGTTCCGCCGCGTCAGGAAGGAACTGGCGCGCGATGGGGTCATGGGGATCGTTACTGTCGATCAAGCTTGCCAATGCCTCGGGCAAGGCGACCGCATACCGCGCCGTAACGGTTTCCATCGTCTGCCGGCGGTCGGGCGGCACGAAACCGCGCTCGCAAAGCTGCGCGGCCGTTCTCAGCGTCGTCATGATACACCTCTGTCCTAACGTTACGGCTCCACGACCGGGGTCCATATGACCTGGTCGAGCCGTTGAGCTCCGGTTGCCAGCATCACCAGCCGGTCGAAACCAAGCGCGATCCCGCTCGCGGGAGGCATTTGCGCCAGCGCGGCAAGAAAGTCTTCGTCGATAGGGTAACGCTCGCCATGGAGTCTTTCCTTCTCCGCCATCGCGGCATCGAACCGCATCCGCTGTTCGCCGGCATCGCGCAGCTCGCCAAAGGCGTTGGCAAGCTCCACCCCGCAGGCATAGAGCTCGAAGCGTTCGGAAAGTTTGTCACTTCGGGGCTTCGCGCGCGCCAGTGCCGCCAGCGGCAGCGGGTACTCATATAGTATCGTTGCGCGCCCGATCCCGAGATGCGGATCGACGCGCTCAACCAGGATGCGGCTGACGATGTCGCCCCAGGTGTCGTCTCCGGCGATAGCGACCCCTGCCCTGACTGCCTGGGTCGCGAGCGCGTTGCGGTCGCCCTTACCGCCGCGAACGGTCGCCAGCAGATCGACCCCGGCATACCGGGAGAAAGCATCCGCGACCGTCAGGCGTTCCGCGGGCGCGAACGGATCGATCGTCTTGCCGCGGCAGGCAAACTGCTTCGCGCCCACGGCGCGAGCCGCCTCGGCCAAAATAGCCATGCAATCGTCCATCAGCGTCTCATATGGCTCGTCGGCCCTGTACCACTCGAGCATCGTGAATTCGGGATGATGCAGCGCCCCCCGTTCCCGGTTGCGGAATACGCGGGCGAATTCGACGATGCGGGTCTCGCCCGCCGCGAGCAATTTCTTGCAGGCAAATTCGGGAGAGGTTCGCAGGTAAAACGGCCGCTGCACACCGTCGGGCCCGATCAGCCCGGTTGCGAAGGCATGCAAGTGCGTCTCGTTTCCCGGAGAAATCTGCAGGGCCGCGGTTTCGACCTCGACGAAACCCCGCGCCGCAAACCAGTTTCGCAAAGCGGCCATAATGCGGCCACGAGCCAGCAGAAAGGGCCTGCGGCCGGCATGGGCGTCCGGGCTCCAGAACGGCGGCACGTTTACCTCGATCTCACGGCCAGCGGGAAAGACTGGAATCGGCCGCGAAGATCGCTATGGTGCGCCCGAAACCGCGGCCCCCTGCCGCAAACAGGTCAAGGATCATCATCGTGAAGGTCATCGCTTCTTCGCTCCGCAAAGGCAATATCGTGGATATCGACGGCAAGCTCTATGTCGTTTTGACCGCGGAAAATTTTCACCCCGGCAAGGGCACCCCGACGACCCAGGTCGATATGCGCCGGATTTCGGACGGGGTGAAGACGTCGCAACGATACAAGACCACCGACCAGGTCGAGCGTGCGCATGTCGAGGACCATGAATTCAGCTACCTCTACCAGGATGGTGACGGCTTTCATTTCATGAACCAGGAAACCTTCGACCAGGTCCTGGTACCGGCCGACATCGTCGGCGATCAGTCCGTCTACCTCCAGGAAGGCATGGTGGTGAACCTCAGCGTGCACGAAGGCATTCCGGTCGCGATCGAGCTCCCGCAGAAGGTCACGCTCGAGATCGTGGACACGGAGCCGGTCGTCAAAGGGCAGACCGCCTCCGGCTCGTTCAAACCTGCGAAGCTGTCGAACGGCGTGCGCACGATGGTCCCGACCCACATCACGGTCGGCACCCGCGTCGTCGTAAGCACCGCCGACGGTTCATACGTAGAGCGCGCCAAAGACTAGACGCGGACGCTGGCGCGTACTTCTCTCGGAAACAGGTCGTCCGGCGTCAGCTTTCTTGCAGTGATCCCCTGCGCGTGCGCGAAGCGGCAGAACGCGTCGAGCGTTTTGCGGTTTTCCTCAAGTCCGTACGGAAACGGATCGCTGCCGAAATTCCTGCTCCATTCATCGGCGATGGCGGGCGCCCAGGGCACCGGGATGCGTGAGGCTGTCAGGTCCCTGATGCGCTCCAGGCTTCGCCGCTTGGCCTCCTCGAATGCCTTGAAGAGATTCATCGCCACCCAGGGGTAGCGGTCAAATACGGCACGCCGCACCGCAATGACGTGCATGATCGGGAATATCCCGGTTGCCGCATGGTAACGCATTTCCTCGCTGCGATAGTCGGGATAAAGACGCGTGATCTTCCCCCCGCCCTTCTCGAAGGCATCCGGCACACGCGCCGAAATCGCCGCATCGACCTCGCCGGAGAGCAGCATGGCCGAAATGCTGGTGTCGCGTCGCTGCTCGTATTTGATGCCGGCGGGAAGCTCGAACCCGACTTTCTCTTCGCGACCGGGCTCATTCATGCCCGCCTGAACCCAGTGGATTTTCCGCAGATCGACGTTTGCCGTCTCCGACAGGAAGCCCCGTGCATAAATGCCGGCGGTCTGCGCCCATTCCGGAATGCCGACGCGCTTGCCTTCAAGATCCTTCACCGTTCCGATGCCGCGGTCGCTGCGTATGTAGAACGCCGAATGCCGGAACACACGCGAGGGAAAGACCGGGATTCCGACAAACGGCGAATTGCCCTGCGAGGCATAGCCGATGAATTTGCCAAAGGACATTTCAGAAACGTCCCATTCCCGGTTTTTGATAAACCTGTAGAAGATTTCTTCGACCGGAAGCACGAAAGCCGTGAGCGCTATGCCTTCGGGGCGAATGACACCGTTCACGAGGTCGCGGACATGGTCATAGTCGGTTGTCGCAAGCGTCAGATGCAGCCGCGCCGTGCCTCCGCTTTCAATGAGCTTCGGCTCCCGGTCGGCGCTTGAGACGGGAGTCAGGTTGGCTTCACGCACCGTCATTTTTCCACTGTGCTCCGGCAATTGGCCCTGAATAGTGGTCCGGGCGCACCCTACACCAGGCTGCGACCCTTGTATGCTGCGGTTCGATGCCCTTAACTGCCGGTGCGGACAAAGCCCTTGGCTAACGCGGAAAAAGCGGGGAAGCGGTTTGAAGCGCGCCATTCTTGCTGTATGTGCACTGTTGATTGCCGGTGCAGCACCAGCGCAGGAACTGAAGACTCCGCGGATCTCCGACGTACAGGTCGACTGGAATGCGGCGGCAGCAAGCATTGCCGACGGGCCGGCCGGTACGCCCTCGGAAGTTTTTGCCAGGCTCAACGCAGCCGCCGGCATCGTCTTTCCCGGGATCGCCGAAAGCGCCGTACCGGTTCTTCTGCCTTACGACGTCGACGCTTTCATCAAGGACCGCGCGACTCACTCGGACGTCCCCGCTGAAAAGATCGTCGAACATGCCGAGCGCTTCCTGCGGTCAGACTTCCGTGCGACACGGTTTTTCGCGGCCGGTCCGGCCGGCTACGATTCCGCTTTTGCGCTGACAATTCCGGGCACCCCCGGCCTCTCCGACATCAACTACGCCGAGCCTGTCTACGTCCTGCTCTCCGGTTTGAGCATGGTCTACGAGCTTGACGGCCCGGCACTGCCCGAGGGGGAGCCTGTGAAATCGCTCGAAGCCGAATTTCCCGGCATCCGCCGCTATCTGCACGAGTCCTATATCCGTTACAGCTTCGAACGCTACGGCGCGACCTATGTCGCGGCCATCTATTGCCTGGATACACGGCCGCGCAGAAAAATCCTCACCTGCAAGCAGGCCGACCGCGTGATGGAACGCTTCCTGCGAGCACTCAAGCTCTCCGGCGGGAAACCATCGGACAAACCGCAAGCCCACGACGCGTTTTCGCTTGAGCGGCCCGCCGACACGTCCAGGGACTTCACATATTTCAGTCCCGGCTTTCTGATCCCCAATACCGGATTGAAAAAAGAAACCGGCGGGCGGGCCGACTATACGATCTATGCGCGCCTGCGCTTCCCCCTGAAAGAGCCGCCTGCCTTCGCGAATTCCCAGTCGTTCAACAACTGGGGCGATTGCGACTTTACGGGACGCTCAGTGCGGCATCCGCGCCGCAAGGACCAGCCCTACTCCTGCACCGTAAACGGCAGGCCGCTGGTCTTCAATGAAGCCGCACCCGGCAACTACTCCTACCCGTGGCGCGACAATTTCTGCGAACACCGGCGTTATTTCGTCGGCCAATGCCCCGGAGGCGAAGGCCACCAGGGACAGGACATACGGCCAAGCTCCTGCTCTTTGTTCAATGACGGTGCCGACCGCTGCCAGCCCTACCAGCACGACGTCGTGGCGGCACATGACGGCTTGATCCTGCGCGCGCCCAAACAGGAAGCGGTTTATCTCTTCATCAATACGCCGGCCGCGCACGTGCGCGTCCGGTACATGCACATGAATCCCAGCCAGCTTGACGCGGACGGGATACTCAGCGGCCGCCTGGTGCACGAAGGCGAAGTCATCGGCAAGGTCGGCAACTACAACAGCGGAGAGCGCGGAACGACCTATCACCTGCATTTCGACATGCAGGTGCCGACCAAGGCCGGCTGGGTTTTCGTCAATCCGTATATGACACTGGTGAGCGCCTACGAGCGGCTGATCGGCGCCCGCGGCGTCGAAATCAAAGATGGCGACCCGGTTCCCGTGACTGTGGGCGTCCCGCCGATCATCCTCCACCCTTCCGATCAGCCGTCTGTTGGGCAGGCATCGGTACAGACGGACGCCTCTGCGGCCCGCGAAAAACCGCACAAGGCGAAAGAAAAGCTCCGCAAGAAGCGCAAGCACGTCCGGAAGCGCCGCAGGCACGACGACTAGCGGCATTCTGCCGATTGTGCGCGCGTGCTCCGCTATTACAATGACGTCATGGCGCGAAGCCGCTTTTTTCCTTTCGCTGCAGGTTTGAGCCGCCGATCGCTCCTGCTGGGCGCCGGCGCGTTTGCCTCGGGCTTCTTTGCGAACAGCGTCATGCTTGCGGCACAGCCGCCGGCATTTGCGCGCTGGGTTGCGAACTTCCGCTCGCGCGCACTCGCACGCGGGATTTCGGAACAGACCTACGACCGCGTGATGAGCAATGTGACACCCGACACGAGCGTATACGCGTTATTCAGCGCGCAGCCTGAGGTCACCGAGCTCCTGTGGCAATACATCAACCGGCGCTGCTCGGAGTGGCGCGTCATTACCGGCAAGGCGCGCGCGAAGGAATATGCCGGCCTGTTTACCCGCATTGAGAAGGACTACGGCGTCGACCGTTACATCCTGCTTGGGCTTTGGGGAATGGAATCATCGTTCGGCGACGTCATGACCAACCCGAAATACATGCGGCCGATCATCCCCGCCCTCGCTGCACTCGCCTGGGGCGAGCCGCGGCGACGCAAATATTGGGAAGCCGAACTGCTCAACGCTCTCATCCTTGTGGATCGGGATTGGGCCAAGCCCGAGGAGATGGTCGGCTCCTGGGCGGGTGCCATGGGCCATACGCAGTGGATGCCGGAAGTCTGGCTGAACATGGGTGTCGACTACGACGGGGACGGACGTGCCACTCCCTTCGGCAAACCAGACGACTCGTTGGCCGGCACGGCGCGTTATCTGGTCGAACGCGGGAGCTACCGCCGTGGCGAAGCCTGGGGTTGCGAGGTGACGGTGCAATCGGCCCACCTCCGCCTCGCAAAGAGCCGTGCGATGCGTCCCTATGCAAAATGGAAGGAACTCGGCGTACATCGCGCCGACGGGGCGGCCTTTGCCCGACCGGGCGATCAGGCAAGGCTCTGGATTCCCGTCGCAGACGGACCGGCATTTCTCATCGGGCAGAATTTCCGTGCCGTCCATTCGTACAACCCCTCAACGAGTTACGCGTTGGCGCTTTGCCATCTTGGCGACCTGATCAGGGGTGACCCGCCCTTCCGCCAGCAGTTTCCCGGCGGCGAGCGCGCCCCGACCCTGGAGGAGGTCAAGGAGATTCAGCGACGTCTCAATGAGCATGGCTTCAGGACCGATGGGATTGACGGACGCACCGGTGCCGATACGGTCAGGGCCATCATCGCCTTTCAGAAGAAGGTCGGAATGGAGCCTGCCGACGGCTATGCCGGCCTGAAATTGCTCGCCCGATTGCGTCAGGGCCCGTAATCCGGTTGGATGCCGCTCATTCGCTCGTGGGGCAAAGGCGGAAGCAGCAGTGTCGAGCAACAGAGTCGAACCTGTCAAAAGACGGCCGGCCGGCCCCGGCCTGGGCGATCTCGATCGTCCGGCCCCCGCCGGTATCAATGCCGCAGGCTTTGGCAGCGATGTCGTGGCGGACGCGCTTCGCGCAACCGACATTCCCTATATCGCGCTCAACCCCGGCGCCAGCTACCGCGGGCTGCACGATAGTCTGGTCAATTACCTCGGCAATGAGCGGCCGCAGATGCTGCTGTGCCTGCACGAGGAGAGCGCAGTCGCGATCGCCCACGGCTATGCCAAGGTCACCGGCAGGGCGATGGCCGCCGCCGTGCATTCAAATGTCGGCCTGATGCATGCGACCATGGCGATTTTCAACGCCTGGTGCGATCGAATGCCAATCGTGATCCTGGGCGCGACGGGCCCCGTCGATGCGGTCAAACGTCGACCCTGGATCGACTGGATCCATACAGCGCGCGATCAGGGCGCCCTCGTCCGCGGTTATACGAAGTGGGACGACCAACCGGCCTCTCCGGTTGCGGCGCGTGAAGCGGTGCTGCGCGCGAATTGGATCGCCAACACGGCTCCGCGCGGCCCGACTTACGTCAACCTCGACGCCGAAATGCAGGAAAGCAAGCTCGCCGAGCCGGTACCTGCCGTCGATAGCAAGCGCTTCATGCCACCGGTCGAGGGGGCTGCGCCCGCAACATCCATCAGCCAGGCCGCGGAACTGCTGCGAAATGCCAGGGATCCGGTGATTCTCGCCGGTCGATGCACGCGCGATGTCGGTGCCTGGAACGCGCGCATCGCGCTGGCCGAACGTTTGAACGCGCGTGTCGTCACCGATCTCAAGATCGCAGCATCGTTTCCGACATCACACCACCTCCACGCCGGCTCACCGGGCGGGACGGTGCTGGCGCCCGAAGCAGCAGAAGCGATCCGCGCTGCCGACGTTATCCTCAGCCTCGACTGGCTCGATGTCGCCGGCACCTTCAAGGCAGTCGGCGACGTTTCCGCCAAAGTGATTCAAGTTTCGGTTGACCATCGCCTGCACAATGGCTGGAGCATGGACTATCAGGGTCTGCCGCCGGTCGATGTTTTTATCGAATGCGAGCCGGACGTTGCGGTACCTCCGCTACTGGCGGCGCTCGGGCCGGGTTCGGTGCGCGCGGCCGTGCCGCGGATGCAGCAGTTTCCCAGACCGGCCGGCGACAAGGTCACGGTCGATCACCTTGCCACTGCGCTGCGCGAAGCGGTCGGAAACAGGCCGGCAAGCCTCACGCATGTCTCACTGTCTTGGAACGGTGCAACCTGGGCCTTCAACCATCCACTCGATTATCTCGGATCCGACGGCGGTGGCGGTGTCGGCGGCGGTCCCGGCATCTCGGTTGGCGCAGCGCTCGCACTCAAAGACAGCGGCCGCCTTCCCATTGCGGTCTGCGGCGACGGCGATTTCCTGATGGGTGTGACGGCGCTCTGGACGGCGGCGCACTACCGCATTCCTCTGCTCGTCGTGGTCGCCAACAATCGCTCGTTCTTCAACGACGAGCTGCACCAGGAACGTGTCGCACGCATGCGCAATCGCCCCGTCGAAAATCGTTGGGTCGGGCAGCGCATTTCCGACCCGGACATCGATCTCGCCGCTATGGCCCGTGCCCAGGGCGCGCAAGGCTTCGGCCCGGTGACCGCGATCGCCGATCTTTCACCCACGCTGACGAAGGCCATCGCGGCGGTCGAGGCGGGTGCCGTTGCGGTTGTGGACGTCCGCGTCGAGCCCGGCTACACCGCCGCCACGACAGCGGCGATGACCCGCAAAAGCGAGTAGCACCGTCATGCCGTCAAGCGCCTCGGTCACTGACGCGATTCTGGTGGCGGACGACATCGTCGTCCGGTTCGACACGCCCGAGGGACCGATTACGGCTGTCGACAATGTATCCCTTAAGGTCAGGCAGGGTGAATTTCTCTCGATCATCGGGCCGTCCGGTTGCGGCAAGTCGACTCTTTTCAACGTCATCGGCGGGCTGCTCGGTCAACACAACGGCAATGTCACGGTTGCCGGCGAGACAATCACCGGCCCGCACAAGTCGATCGGGATGGTGTTCCAGGAGGAATCGACGTTTCCCTGGCGCACCGTCACCGACAATGTCGGTTTCCCGCTCGAACTCGTCGGCATGCCGAAGGCGCAACGCGTCGAGCGTGCCCGCCATTTCATCAAAATGGTCGGTCTCGAAGGTTTCGAAAACCGTTACCCGGGCGAGCTGTCCGGCGGCATGCGGCAGCGCGTCTCCCTGGCGCGCACGCTCGCATCCGAGCCGAAAATCCTGCTGATGGACGAGCCGTTTGCCGCGCTCGACGAGCAAACCCGCCTGCTGCTCGGCGACAAGGTTCTGCAGATCCAGCAGCAGCTCAAGCAGACCACGCTCCTGATCACTCATAATATTACCGAGGCAGTCCAGATGTCGGACCGCATCCTCGTGATGACCTACCGGCCCGGCAAGGTGAAGCGTATCGTCGACATTGACCTGCCGCGGCCGCGCACATCCGAGATCGTCGGCAGCGAGGCCTTCGGGCGCTACGTCGCGCAGATCTGGAACGACCTGCGTGAAGAAGCGAGCCGCGGGATGCGCGATGAGGAAAAGCACGCGCTTGAGCATCCGGCCACACCGCCATGACGGCAACAACGTCAAACCGAACCGGACGACGCAGCCTCTTCCCCGCCTTGGTCGGGCTGGCGACGCTTATCGCCGCCCTGCTGGTCGTTGAGCTCATTATTCAGCTCAATGTCGTCAGCCGTTTCATCGTCCCGCCCCCGTCCGAGATCGTCGCCAGCTTCGGACGGGTGATCGTCGAGGAGCACGTGCTGCGCCGGTTTCTGCTCACGCTCGGGGAATGCCTGACCGCGGGAATCATGCTTACGGTCTTCGGCATCGCCGGCGGCGTGCTGATGCACCGCATCAGGCTGCTGCAGCAGGCTTGCGAAACCTGGGTCGCCGCGATGGCGGCGGCCCCCCTCGTGCTTGCCTATCCGCTGTTCATGGTGATCTTCGGTCGCAACGCCTGGACCATCATCATGATGGGCTTTTTCGCCGCGCTCCCGCCCGTCATCCTGAAGACCATCGAAGGCATGTCCGGCACGCGCAAGGTGCTCGTCAACGTCGGACGCAGCTTCAACCTGACGCCGGCACAGCAGTTCTGGAAGATCATGTTCCCGGCGGCGCTGCCGACCATCTTCGTCGGAGTACGCCTCGGGTTGATCTTCGCCCTGATCAATATCGTCGGCGTGGAATTCCTGATCAACTACGGCGGGCTCGGGCAACTGATCAACGACCTTGCCGAACGTTACGATCTTGCCGGCACTTATGCATCCATCTGTTTCGTGATCCTGGTGAGCGTGTTGTTCTTCATGGCACTTGAGAAGGCCGAGCGATGGCTACGACCGATCGACTGACGCGGACAGACGCCGCGGAGCCGATGATAAGCCCGGTGACGCTCTTGCGCGTCGTCATCGTCCTTGCGGTGCTGGCCGCATGGGAACTTCTTGCCCGCTCCGGCTGGCTTTATCGGGACGTCGTTCCATCGCTGCTTGCGATCGGCCGGGCGCTTTATGAACTGCTGTCGCACGGCGACTACTATTTCAACCTGGGCATCACCGCAGCCGAAATCGGCGCCGCGCTCCTGATCGGCGGCATTTCGGGTCTCGCGGTCGGTATCTTGCTGGGTGCCAACCGGTTCCTGTCGCGGGCCTTTGAGGCTTATCTCTACTATCTCGGCCCAACGCCGAAGATCATTTTTTTCCCGATCATGATCATGTGGTTCGGGGTCGGACCGGGTTCCAAGATCGCCCTTGGCACCTTATCCTGTTTCTTTCCGGTGGCTCTGTCGGTCGCAGCCGGCATGCGTCAGATCGACAAGGTGTTGATCCGGGTCGGCAGGAGTTTCCGCGCCTCGACCTGGCAGATGATTTTGAAGATCTACCTTCCCGCCATGCGGCATCCGATCATCAATGGCGTAAGACTCGGTCTCGGCGTCGCTCTGATCGGCACGCTTCTGGCCGAGACCAAACTGTCGAACAAAGGCATCGGTTTTCTCATCATCAACGCCTACAGCACCTTTGATATGCCGCGAATGTACGCCATGCTGATCGTGCTGTTCGTGCTGGCGATCGGCGCCAATGCCATGGTCGGCCGCCTTGGCGGCCTTGAGAATATCAGGCGAAACTGACGAAAAACACGAACCTGGGGAGCGACGCACCATGAAACATGTGTCTGGACTTGCCGCTGCAGCGATCGCGTTGGCGACGCTCACGGCGCCTGCTGCAGCCGATGATCTGGTGAAAATGACCATCGGTCAGCGAGGGAACTGGGACACTTCGATTACCCACCTCGGCGAAAAGGCAGGAATTTTCAAGAAACATGGTCTGCAGCTCGAAATGATCTATACCTCGGGCAGCGGCGAAACCCTGCAGCCCGTTATTTCCGGCAGCGTCGACCTCGGCCTTGCCGTTGGCACGCTTGGCGCCATGGCGGCCTATTCAAAGGGCGCGCCGGTACGGATCATCGGCGCGGAAGCAACCGGCGCCGCCGACTACTGGTACGCCAAGAACCCGGCGATCAAGACTCTCAAGGATACCAACGGCCATACCATCGCATTTTCAACCAACGGATCGTCGACGCACAGCGTCGTCCGCGCCTTCATCGACGAGTTCAAACTGACCGCAAAGCCGCAGCCGACCGGCAATCCGAGCGCGACGCTGACCGCCGTCATGACCGACCAGGTCGACGTCGGGTGGGCCGCACCACCGTTCGGCCTCAAAGAGATGGAGGAAGGCAAGATCCATCTGGTCGCTCGCGCGACAGACGCCGCGCTGGTGCGCGGTCAGACCATCCGGGTGCTGGTTGCCAATGCGGACACGCTGGTGAAACGCAAGGAAGTCATTGAACGCTTCATGAAAGCCTATCGCGAGAGCATCGACTATATGTACTCGTCAAACCCGCAGGTCATCAAAGACTATGCCGAGTTCGCACGAATTTCGGAGCCGTTGGCCAAACGCGTGCGCGACGAGTTCTTCCCCAGGAGCCTGGTCAATCCGGACGAGATCCACGGCCTCGACACTTTGATCCCGGAGGCCGTGAACCTGAAGTTCATTCCGGGCCCCCTCACCAAGCAGCAGATCGCGGAGTTGATCCAGATTTCGCCGCGCAAGTAAGTCGCAGGTACCATCATGACCACCGCCGTTTCCCCGCAAGCCGCGACTGCCCAGGCCGTGGTGCTGCCTAAAAACCGCGGCGCCTATTACGGCGGCGCGTGGCACGAGCCCAAGGCCGGCCGCTTCAACGAAACGATCAGCCCAGGCACCGGCCAATCCCTCGGCAAGGTCGCCGATTCAGGCGCCGAGGATATCGATGCCGCGGTCGCTGCCGCCAAGGCTGCATTCGCCGAGTGGCGGCGTGTTCTGCCGCTCGAGCGGGCAAAGATCCTGCGCCGGATCGCCGAAATCCTGCGCCAGAACGCCAACGAGCTCGCCATGATCGATGCCGCCGACTGCGGCAACCCGGTCAAGGAAATGGTCAGCGACGCGATGGTCGCCGCCGCGCAGATGGAGTTCTTCGCCGGCTTCGTTACGGAGATGAAGGGCGCCTCGATCCCGATGGGGCCGGATGTCGTCAATTTCTCCGTCCGCGAGCCCCTGGGCGTCGTCGGCCGCATCATCCCGTTCAATCACCCGTTCATGTTCTGCGCGGGCAAATCGGCTGCACCGCTTGCGGCCGGCAATACGGTGGTGGTGAAACCGCCCGAGCAGGCCCCGCTCTCGTCGTTGCGGCTTGCCGAGCTGATCGGCGGCCTCCTGCCGGCGGGCGCGTTCAATGTCGTGCCAGGCGGTCGCGAGGCCGGGCAAAGGCTCGCCAGCCACCCGGATGTCGCGATGATCGCGCTGATCGGCAGCGTGCCGACGGGCCGCGCGGTGATGAAGGCTGCCTCCGACACCGTGAAGCGGACCATGCTTGAGCTTGGCGGCAAGAACGCGCTGATCGCCTACGGCGATGCCGATCCGGACGAAGTCGCCGGCGCGGTCATCGGCGGCATGAATTTCACCTGGTGCGGCCAATCCTGCGGCTCGACCAGCCGCGCCTTCATCCATGAAAATATTTACGATGCGGTGATCGCGCGCCTGAAAGAGAAGATCAGGTACTACAGGCCCGGCATTCCGACCGATCCCGCGACCACCATGGGCGCGATCGTGTCCAGGCAACAGTTCGACCGGGTCATGAGCTTTATCGATTCTGCCAAAAGCGAGGGCGCGCAGCTGATCAGCGGCGGCGGTCCGCCCGCCGATCCTGCCCTCAAGGGCGGCTACTACATCGAGCCCACGGTGTTTGCTGTCACGGAGAAGAACCGGATCGCGCGCGAGGAAATCTTCGGGCCCGTTCTTGGCGTCTTCAGGTGGAGCGACGAGCGCAGGATGCTCGAGATCGTGAACGCGGTCGAATACGGCCTTACGGCATCGATCTGGACCAACGACCTTTCGACCGCGCATCGCACCGCGCTCGCTGTCCAGGCGGGTTATGTCTGGATCAACGAGGTCAGCAAGCACTTCCTTGGCGCGCCGTTCGGCGGCTTCAAGCAATCGGGGCTCGGGCGCGAAGAATGTTTCGAGGAGATGCTCGCCTTCACGCAGGAAAAAAACATCCACGTGAGATTGAAGGCGCCGAAGGCCTAAACGGGCGGGTCGAAGCCCGCGTGCGTCCAGGCGGCGCGATGCGCGGGGTCGGTCATGAAGGCGATAAAGGCTTTTCCGGCATCCGGCGCGCCGCTGGCCGTTGTTACGGCAGCGCCGTAGATCGTGGTGAGCTGGATCGTCGCCGGCAGCGGCCCGACAACGGTCAGACCATCGGTATTGACGACCTCGCTCTTGGGATAAAAGCCGATCTCGGCCTCCCCGCTTGCGACCAGCTGCACGCCGCCTTCAAGCGCCGGGCGATGGATGATCTTGCCTTTCATCGCGTCAGCGATGCCGAACTGCTCGACCAACTTGCCCATGTGCGTGCCGCTCGGCGTCGCACCCGGCGTTGCATGCGTGATGGCGCGGCTGGCAAGCATCGCCTGCTTCACCTTCTCGGGCGTCGACAGATCGGGCCTGGCGGCGCCGGCCCGAACGACCGCATTGATGCTCACGAGGCCGAGCACCGCGCGGCCTTCCGGCCGCACGATCTTGTCCTTCTGGTAGGCGTCCAGGATATTGGTGGGCATCACGAGGACATCGGCCTTTTCGCCGGCGGCGAGTTTGTCACGCAAGGCCGACATCACCGCAAATAGATAGTCGGCCTTGTGTCCGGATTGCTTTTCGAACCGCGGCGTCAACTCCAGAAAGATTTCCTTCGGCGCCCCGCCGCTCATGATGCGAAGTGTAGCCATTGCAACTTCCTAGAGCTTGAAGGTTTCAAGCGTGCCGGGGTGAAACATTTCATCGACCGTCACGAGGCGTGGCGAAAGCCCTTGCGAGTGATGGTGGCGCAGAAACGTCTCCAGCGTCTTGCGGTTGGCCTGAACGCCATACGACCAGAAATCCTCGCCCATCAGCGACCGGGCTTCGGAAAGCCGCTCCTCGACAAACGGGAGCGTCACCTTCGTTGCCGAGGTGTCGCTCAGTTGTTCAAGCGCTATCTTCTTGGCCTGCTCGAATGCCTTGTATACGGCCCCCGGCAACCAGGGATGCTTCTCGGCCAATGTGCGCCGCACGCCGACGAGATGCATGATCGGGAAAATGCCGGTGCGCCTGAAATAGTCCTTGGCGGCGGCGATCGGGTCGGGAAACAGCCAGCCGACATTGGGGGTGTCTTTCGGCAAGGATGGCGGCCGCGGCGCAATGAAGCCGTCGATGGCACCGTCTTTCAGCAGCGCCGAAATGGATTTTCCCTTAGGCGCGTCCTCGAGTTTCACATCCGGGGGCAACTTGATGCTTATTTTCTCCGGCCTGTCGGCATCTTCAATCCCGCCGCGCACCCAGTGAATGTCGGATGGTGCCACGCCATGGTCGTCCTGCAGAATGGCGCGGGCCCAGACGTTTGCGGTCAGCTGGTATTCCGGGAGTCCGACTTTTTTGCCTTTCAGGTCGGCCGGCTTCCTGATGCGGTCCGTGCGCACGTAAATTGACGTATGGCGGAAGGCACGCGACACGAAGGCCGGGACGCCGACATAGGGACAGTTTCCCTGCGCGGTCTTGACCGTGAAGCTCGACAGCGACAGCTCGCAGATGTCGAATTCCGCCTGGCGAAAGGCGCGGAAGAAAATTTCCTCCGGCGAAAGCGTCATGCAGGCCGGCTTGACGCCGTCGATTTGTACGGTTCCGTCGATCAGTGCACGCGTGCGATCGTACGGACCAACGGCGACGGACAGACTGAGTTTGGCCATGAAGAACCCGGCTGGATCACGAAACCCCGCGCTGTCATAAGCGAAATGACGGCGCCGCGCTACTCTACCCCGCGCTTTTGGGTCTTCTCGTCCGGGGTGACGTCAATCGATACGGCCCGCCCCGTGATGGCGACCGGGCCCCGGCAGTCTTTCATGCAGGGGTCGGGATTCCAGAAGGTTTTCTCGCTCGTCTCGCGATCGTCGTCAAAGAATCCGCCACTGTTCGGCATTTTCACCTGCGCCCAGGTTTCTTTTGAGAGCACGAACGTCTCGTCCACGATGTCGTTGAGATAGAGCACGTAGGCGACGACCGCATAAAGCTCGTCGTTGCTCAGCGACTCGGCGTCGCCAAAAGGCATGGCGCGGCGGATATAGTCGAACGCGCTGGAAAGGTACGGATAATACGACCCGACGGTCTTGACCGGATCGTGCGAGGCGAGCGTGCCTTTACCCTGGGCAATCTGCGGCCAGCGGCCCGCGCTTTCGCCAAACTCGCCGTGACAGGCGGCGCACTTGTCCATGTAGACCTTTTCACCGTCCTTCACCGAGCCACGCCCTGGCGGCGCGCCCTGCCCGTCCGGACGGATATCGATATCCCAGCCGGCGATCTGCTCGCCGGTCGCGACCTGCCCTATGCCGTAGTTGCGGGATCGCTCCTTGTCTTGCGCGAGGCCAGGTCCGCAAAGCACGGCCGCGGTGACGGCTGCGAGCGGCAGCCTAGCCCACTTCGACATTCTCGACCTCCCCGTTTGCCCGCACCGCCCAGGTCTGGATGCCGTTGTTGTGGTATATGGAATTGACGCCGCGGATCTTGCGCAAATCATCCTTGCTCGGCTGGACGTAGCCGGTTTCATCAATCGCGCGCGACTGCAGCAGGAGCTCTTCGCCGTTCCATTCGAACTCGTGGTAAAAGCGCACGCAGGCCTTGTCATAGACCGGGCCGTCGATGCGCGATGTGCGCCAGTTGCGTCCACCGTCGAGCGAGATATCGACACGCCGGATCGCGCCGCGGCCCGACCAGGCCAGACCGGAGATGATGTTGAACCCTTTCTGCCTGACCGGCGCCTGTGGCGATGGCGCGGTGATCACCGACTTCGCATCCATCACGAAGGTAAATTGACGTGCCTTCCCGTTTTCGAGCAGGTCGGTGTATTTCGCGGTTTCCTCGCGCGAGAACCACGGCTGATCCCCGACCTTGAGCCGGCGCAGCCACTTGATCCAGACATTGCCCTCCCACCCCGGCACCACGAGGCGCACCGGATAACCCTGCTCCGGGCGCAGCATTTCACCGTTCATGCGATAGGCGATCATGCAGTCGTCGAGGGCCTTGCCCAGCGGGATGGAGCGGTTCATTGCCGCCGCATCCCCGCCCTCTGCCATGACCCATTTCGCACTCGTCTTAAGACCGGCCTGCTCAAGCAGCAGCTTCAGCGACACACCGGTGTACTGCACGCAATGCACCATGCCGTGCGTGTACTGACAGCCGTTGAGCTGGGCGCCGCGCCATTCCATGCCGGAATTGGCCGCGCATTCGAGGAAGTAGATCCTGTTGATGCGCGGCAGCCGTCTGAGATCATCGAGCGTGAAGATCAGCGGCTTGTCCACGAGCCCATGCACCATCAGCCGGTAATCGGCCGGGTCGATCTCGGCGATGCCGCCGTGGTGGCGCTCGAAACAGAGGCCGTTGGGCGTGATGATGCCGTCGAGCTGGTGCAGCGGCGTGAAACTCACTGACGATTCCGGTGTAGCCGTCAGCCACGGCACCGTGCGGCGGACAACGTCCTTTTCGTATTTCGACGGGCTGCCGTAGGCCCGCACGCCGACGCCGTCGCCAAGCTGGCGTGTCCAGCCGGGCACGTTGGGCGGAAGGTTTTTAACATTGTCCGCGCGCGCCCCGGTGGCGCCCGCGGCGGCAAGCCCGGCTGCGCCGGCAAGGAAGCCGCGCCGTGTCGCGTTCCGTGCATCGGTCGGTTTTTTCATCGGCGCCTCCCGGCAGACGGCCATGCAGGCGGCTCTTTATCACATTCTCGTTTGTGAATGTTATAGAATCCGATCAGAGCCCGGAAATTTTCACAGTCGAGTTCGGCGCAATCCGTACCGCTTTTTTCGCCGCGACATGGCGCTCGACCAGATCCCAGATGGGCGGACCTTCCGTGCCCTCGTTCACGCTCGCCCAGCCGGCGACAATGTATTCCTTCTTCGGCTCGATCGGCTTGCCGGACTTCAGATGCCTCATCGACGAAATGCGCCTGCCGATCGGCTTCGCCACGTCGATCGCATAGCCAAGCCCGCCACAGCGCACCATGTCGCCACCCTGCTGATAGTACGGGTCCGGGTTGAAGAGATTGTCGGCCACATCCTCGAGCACCTCTTTCAGTCTCTCGCCGGTCATCGCCACGCGATAGACCTGCGGGTAGGTGATGGCGGTCGCATTGTGAATGTCCTCGATGGTGATGGCCTGACCCGGCAGGACACTCGTGCCCCAGCGGAAGCCCGGAGACAGGGCGATTTCAGCATCGCGCTCCTGCAGGAGCGCCGCGCAGATGAGATCATCGAATGTTCCGTTGAAATTGCCGCGTCTGTACAGAAGGGACTCCGAATGGCCGACCACCCGGGCGAGTTCCCGTGCATAAGGCGCGCGCGCTTTCGCAATTGCTGCGGCCATGTCCGCATCCGGCCTGATGACATCCGCAAAGAGCGGAATCAATTTGTAACGGAACGCCTTTACGCCGGCATTGCCGACGTCGAGGTCCAGGCGGGATACGAATTTCCCGTGACTGCCCGATGCGACCAGAAGGGTCCGGCCGACCGTGATCGCCTCCGGCAGCGCATCGTGCGTGTGACCGGTCAGGATGACGTCGATACCCGGAACGCGCCCGGCGAGTTTGCGGTCGACGTCGAAGCCGTTGTGGGAAAGCAGGACCACGAGCTGCGCGCCGCGCTTGCGCGCCTTCTCGACGTTCGTACGCACGTCTTCCTCGCGGACCCCGAACGACCATTTCGGCATCATCCAGCGCGGATTGGCGACCGGGGTATAGGGAAACGCCTGGCCCAGCACGGCGATCTTCACACCGCCCTTCTCGAAGAATTTCATCGGCTCGAAGGCCGGCTCGTTCCACTCGGTGTCGCGGATATTGAGCGCAAGGAACGGGAAGCCGAGGCCATCGATCAGCTCCTTCACCCGCGCCTCGCCGTAGGTGAACTCCCAGTGACCGGTCATCGCATCCGGCGCAAGCAGCGACATGCAATCGACCATATCCTGCCCCCTGCTGCGGTTCGCACCGAGCGAGCCCTGCCAGGTGTCGCCGCCGTCAAGAAAGAGGACTTTGTCGTTTCCGCGCTCGGCCCGCACGCGCTTGACGACGGCCGCCAACCGGTCGAGCCCGCCGATGCGCCCGTACGATTTGGCGAGAGCCTCGAAATCGCGGTCGGTCAGCGCATAGGCGGCGGCCGACCGTTCCGGTATGCCGAAGCGCCTGAGGTAATTCCTGCCGGTGAGATGCGGCGGCTGCCCCCTGGCCTCGCCGACACCGATGTTCACGGAAGGCTCACGGAAGTAGACCGGCATAAGCTGGCCGTGAATGTCGGCAACGTGCAGCAGCGTGACTGTGCCGACTGCGTCGAACCTGAGCAGTTCCGTTTCAGTGAGACGTGCCTGCGCCAAAGCGCGCGCAAATACCCCGTCGCCGGCGACGAATGCGGCCGTCGCTGCTCCTACCTGAAGAATTTCGCGACGGGTGATCATCGATCGTCGGCAAAAAGCTTGGCCGGGACGACCTCCCGGCCAAACTCGCTTCAGTGCCGGATGCCCGGCACGCTCAGTTTCAGGCCTTCGTTCTGCGAGGCCAGGTACAATTCAAGATCGCCGTACTCTTTCGCGTCCGGCGGCAGCTCATCGGCGCGGATATTGACCTGGCACCATTGGAACCGCTGCCGGATATCCCAGACCTTCAGCAGGCTCGTGCGCCACGTCGGGAAATGGTCGTACTGGCCCTTCGGTTCGCCGAGCCACTGGCCACGAATCCAGTGGTTCGCGACTTTGCCGTGGCAGTCGGTACAGGCCATGTTGAGCTGACCCACCTTGCGCTGCGAAAGCTCCCTGCCCCGTTCGATTGCGGCCTTTGCCTCGGGGCTATCGGTATCGACATCGATCGGCCTGCCGTTTGCGAGAAACCGCAAATAGACGGACATCGCGAGATTGTTGTCCGTTTCCATCAGCCAATTGGCGCCGGTCGTCGCCCTGGCGTGGCGCGTGACAAACTCTTCGACACCGAGAACCTTTTTGAGCCGCGGCTCCCATTTCGGCATCGAGGCGGCCCAGGTCTTGAATTCCGTCTGCGGATCGCTGTGGCAGGCGTTGCAGGAAAAGCCGGCCGAGCCCTTCTGCTTCCACAGCTCCTGCGCCTTGTCGACGGCCCACATACCCGGATTTTCGATCGGGTCGAGGTTGTCGCGCTTCTCGACCGGCGGCGGGCGTTTGGCCGGGTCGTCGAGATCTGTCTTGAACACCGCCGGCGACTTCAGGGTCTTCAGGAAAGCAACCATGTCGTTGATCTCCTGATCGCTGAAGAAGCCGTGGCTCCCCCACGGCGGCATCACCGTTTCCGGGTTATAGACGCGCGCGTCGTAGATGTAATTGAACAGCCACTCGTCTTCGCGCCCGGCGTTACCGATTTCCGAGAGGTCGGGCGCGACGTTGCCGGGCAGGTTGGCGCCACCGGCCGGACCCATCACGTGGCATGCAAGGCACGATCCGCCGCGAGTGCGGTCTGCGACGAGTTTCGCACCGTTGGCGGCATCGCCGGCAATCGGCGCGGTGATCTTGCGCGGTTCCTTCGGTGCAGGTGGCGTCGCGAGATTGCCGAGCGTGTTGTATTTCGATTCATCACGCGTGGGCCAGCCGGCATAACGTTTCCACGGCCGCTCAGAAGCATCGCCCTTGATGTCGAGCGGAACCTCTCTTTTTGACTGGGCCGCGACCGGCCCGCCCGCAACATAAACGGCGACGGCAAGCGCTGCGACGGCCGCACCGCCGGCCAGAATCCCTCCACGCGTCATACGATCCTCCCAACGACTTGTTCTCATTGTCCGCCGTGTTCTGCACGGCAGATGTTAACTCACGGTGATTTTTTCCTCCGCGGTGGTGACGCTGCCGTCGTCATCGGTCCAGGTGAATTTGAACGTGCCGCTTTCCTCGACCCTGGCATGGAACTGCATGTAGGGATTTGCGGCGATCGCCGGCTCCATGTTCGCCGTGAACACCGGCTTGCCGTTGAACTCGCACGTGAACCTGTTGATGATCCTGCGCGGAATCGGCTTGCCGTCCTTGTCCTTGCGCTGACCTGACTCCATGACATGGGGCAACAGCGTCTTGATCTCGATGACGTCGCCTTTCTTCGCTTCCTTCGGAATTTTGAGGCGCGGCTTTTCTGCCATGATCGTTCTCCCGCTTCTGCCGTTCCGGTTCAGCCGCCACAGCCGCCGATGGTGACCTTCACCAGCTTCTGATTGGTGAAGAACTCGCCCTTGCTGGTCTTGGCCACCACGATGATGTTCTGGGTCGTTGCGAGACGGATGCGGGTCGAGGCCTCGGCCTTGCCCGACAGAGGCGACAAATGGAAAGTGACGACGCCCGGATTCGGGTTGCCGTCAGCGACGACGAGAATTTCGCTCACATAGTTGTCTGCGGCCATCGGCGCATCGACCGAGACCGACAGGGGCACCGTGTTGCCGTTCTCCGCGATTTCGGGAAGCTCGATTGAAATCTTTCCCTTTTCGGCCGTCTTACCGCCGGTGAACTTCGCAATCTGCTCGCCGGCCTCCTTGGCCGCGGCCTCTGCGCGCTTACTCCAGCCGATGACGGTCAGCGCCGCACCCGAGGCGCCAAGCGCCAAAGCGCCGCGACGTGATACCTGCCGCATTCCTGTTTCCTCCAGTGACGTGTCGGGGCGCCCCCCTGCCCGTTTCGACCATAGCGGCCACCGGCCGCCGGTTCAAATTATATTCATGAAACCGAATATTGCCTCTGCGGGGACGTCGGAGAAAGGTTTCAGCTCGCGCGCGATTTCAGGTAGTCGCGCAGGCTCTTGCTCTCGTAGGCCTTTTCCCTGACGTAACGGAACATTGCCAGGAAGTCGTCGGGCAGCATGTAGCCCGACGCCCGGCTCACCTCACGCCTCGCCGGGGGCAGAGTTTTGAGCTCCGCCGCGTGCTCGCCAAAGAACTGAAAGGTTGGCGTGAACCGCACGCCGTATTTGGCCGCCATCTCCTTTTCCGAAAGTATCTGCCCGTCGAAGTCGGTGACTTTTCGCGATCCGATGATATTGAGCTGAAGCACCTCGAAATTGGTCTTCACGTAGTCGGCGATCCTCGCCTGTGCAAAATTCACGAGATGCGTCTCCTTACAGTAAGGGCATCCTCGCAATTCCCACATGACGGCAAAGCGCTTGCCCCCCTTGCCGGCACTCTCGAGATCGTCGGCAAGGTCGAGAAAGCTTTCCAGGAACCACGGCTGCTTGTAGAGCCCGTCGTCCGTCAGGATGGGTTCTTCCGCCCGGGAACGTGAGACCGCAAGCATCGCCAAAGATGCCGCGCCAAACAGCACTTTTCTCCGCTCGATCATGGTCGCAATCCGTAAACCACGACGGAAACGCGTCTCCTCGCCCGCCGCTGCTCCGCTTATATTCATAGCCCTGATCCGGTGTGGGTCAATTTCGGGTGAATGTCATGCCTGTCTGGGTTGCCCGTCTCGCATGCCTGCTCGGCGCCATCGCCTGCAGTCTCTCCGATTCGCCGGCGGCGGACCTCGGCGAATTCAACGCCGCAATCGAAGCCGTAAGCGCGCATAACCGCGTCGCCATCGGCTACCTTCGCACCGAAAATGCCGATCTTGCCGCCCTTGAAATCGATCGCATGCGCAATGCCTGGGTCAGATTCACCGAACGCTTTGCCGGCGACCGGCCCGACGAATTTGCGGGCAACCCGCACTACAGCAACCTGTTCACCGGCGTCAGCGCGCGTCTCGTCGGAGTCGACCTCATGCTCAAGACCGGACGATTTGACGCCGCGCGCTATGGGCTCAACGCCATTCGCAAGGATTTCTACGAACTGCGCAAAGCAAGCGGAATCGTCGTACTCGCCGATTGTGTGCGCGACGCCAACGCAGCCATGGACGAACTCATGGTTTACAACGACCGGGCGCTTGACTGGGGCAGACCGGGAATCGGCGACGAGGTGGCGAGAAAGGCGTCGGCCTATGGCGGCGTGCTCGACCGTTGTGACGGCATTGCCGGCGAGCAAGTACGCCAATCCCCGGATTTCCGCCGTCTGGTTGATGGCGCCAAGGCGAGTATCGCTCTTGTGCCGCAGGCAATTTCCACCCGCGACGCCGATCTCCTCCACCGTATCCTGATCGAGCTGCGCTCTTACGACAATCTACTGGACTTCCGTTTTGGCTAACCTTGGGTACCGCAGCCGCTGTCCATGCTATAGTCAGGCCGACGAACCGCGGATCATCATTCGTTCGTACGAGTTCGTTCGAGAATAAAATTGGCCAGTCGACGCGCAATTGTAAAATTTTTTTCTAGCCGCACGATTTTTGCAGCGGTCTTCATCGCTATGAGTTCGACAGGCGTGCTTGCGGCAGAGCTCATCATGTTCGAGCAGGCAGGCTGTATCTGGTGTGAGGCGTTCAACCGCGAAATCGCACCTATTTACTCCAAAACCGCCGAAGGCCAGCGCGTCCCTCTACGACGTCTCGATATTGATGATCCGTTGCCGCCGGACTTGGGTTTCATTGACAGGGAGCGGCTTGCGCCCCTGTTCGTATTGGTCGACAAAGGGCGCGAAGTTGGCCGCATTCGTGGATATCCCGGCGAAGACCATTTCTGGGCTTTGCTTGGAACATTGATCAAGAAATTGGATGTTGATGGAACGAGTCGGGAACGCAGCTGACGCCGGGAAATTGGTTGCGCGTCGATTGGCATTCGTCTGTATTCTGAATGGGGCCTGAGTCAAATTTGTTGGTGTACGTATGGAATTGCATCACCTCGAAGGTCGCACTCGTATCAGCGAACTCGATCGCATGATCGAGAATGCGACGCGCGCCAGTAATTTCCTGAAAGCGCTGGCGCACGAGAGCCGTCTGATGATCCTCTGCATCCTGGCGGAGGGAGAAAAATCGGTGGGTGAACTGGAGACTCTGCTCGGTCTTCGCCAACCGACCGTCTCACAACAGCTCGCGCGTCTGCGTGCCGATGGATTGGTATCGACACGCCGGGACGGAAAAGCGATCTACTACAGGTTGGCCAGCGATGAAGCGCGCATCATCATCGGCGCGATCTACGACGTGTTTTGCCGCCGAACGCGCAAGCGTTGATGCTACGGCGAAGGAAACAGCTGCGTTGTTCGGCCCGTCAGCCAATACGCCACCAGACCGATCCACTCGTAAGCGGCGGCATCAACACGGGCGAGGCCGTACGCCAGCGACCGCGTACCGATCCAGTCGAACTCGCGCGTCGTGCGCCAGCCGACTGGATAGGCCTCGACCGGAAAACCGGCTTTCCTGAAACATCCGATGGCGCGCGGCATGTGTAGCGCCGAGGTCACCAGCAGCCAGCGCTCGCCGGGCTTGGGACCGACAAGCTCCTTCGTGAACGCCGCATTCTCGGCCGTATTGCGCGAGCGGGTCTCCAAAAGGACCCGGTCACGCGAAACCCCCAGCCCGTCCAGAAGCGGGTAGACGAAATCCGTTTCACGGCCGGTTTTGCCGAAAAGGCTGGGGTCGCCGCCTGAGTAGACTATACGCGCACCAGGAAACGCGAATGCGAGCCTGGCCAGGGCAAGCAAACGTGAACCGCTCCCGCCGGTGACAGGCTCGCCAAAGGAACGCGACAGTCTGGGCGAGATCGCATTGCCAAGCACGACAATGCCATCGGGTGCACCGCGCCGGGCATCCCACGGCGGAAACCGGCTTTCGAGCCCGTGCAGCAGTATCGTCCCGACCGGCAGCAACCCGGAGGCCACGAGCAGACCGATGCTCGCGACGACGAGGCAGATCCCGGCGCGCGCACGGCGCAGTGCGAGCAGAGCGATGCCGACGATGCCGATAATAATGAGCAGATTCGACGGCAGAAGGAGAAACGCGACGGTCTTCGAAAGAATGAAGAACATCAGCGTTTCTTCTTCCAATCCTCATAGCGCTTCCTGTTTTCTTCATTTGGTGGATAAAGACCGGGAAGTTTCGCCCCCTTCTCCACCTCCTGCACCAGCCAGCTTTCCAGAAGCTCGTGCTCGGCGCCTTCATTGGCAACAAAATCGACAAGGTCCTTTGGGATCACCACCGCGCCATCATCGTCAGCGACAATGACATCGTCCGGAAAAATCGCGCAGCCGCCGCACCCTATCGGTTCATTCCAGCCGACGAATGTGAGTTGATTGACCGACGCCGGCGCCGCGACGCCGGCGCACCAGACCGGCAGGCCGGTTGCCAGCACTCCATGTTTGTCGCGCATGACGCCGTCGGTAACAAGCGCGCTCACTCCACGCTTGACCATGCGCATGCACAGGATGTCGCCGAATATGCCTGCCCCGGTCACACCCATCGCATCGGCAACCACAACGCAGTTCTCGGGCATCGCTTCGATCGCGCCGCGCGTGGAAATTGGTTTCGACCAGCTTTCAGGTGTCGCGAGATCCTCGCGTACGGGCACGAACCGCAAGGTAAAAGCCGGGCCGACGACGCGCTTCCCGCTAAAGCCGAGCGGCATCGCACCGGACATCCATGACCGGCGAATTCCTTTCTTCAGCAGCATCGTCGTGATGGTGCCGGTCGTGACGTTGCGGAGAATTTCGAGCACGGACGCCATGGACCTTCCTTTATGCGGGTTTCAGGCCGAGCCGTTCGTCGCGCCGCCGGATCCAGGCAACGAGCGGGATTGCAAACAGAACCATCCAGAGCTTGCCGAGGATCTGGCCGATCAGGAAATCAAGCGAGCCGAATGCCAGCCACAGGAAGACGACAGAGTCGACAATGAGCCCGACGGTGCTCGAGGCGACGACTGCCGCGACCAGACGCCGGCGCGCAAGCGGCGTGTAGACGGCGAAGTCGGCAAACTCGGACAACAGGAATGCGACAGCCGAGGCCAGCACCAGCGACCCCGGCGCAAGGCCGGCCGAGAGTGCTGCGCCGGCAATGATCGCACCAATCCCGAATTCGACACCCAGCCGTCGCTGCACCAGATCGCGCAGGACAAGAGCGGCGCCGACCATAAGTACCCCTGACGGCGCCATTACGCCGGGAGCAACCGGAACGAGACATGGCCCGTTGGGCACACACGCGGTACCGACATGTCCGATCATCCAATTGGCTGCGGGAATCGTCAGGCAGAACAGCACAAGGAAAGCGACTCCTTCGACCGTTCTGCGTCTTTCGTTCTTGATCATTGTTTCCTTCGACTCATGAACTTGGAAAAACCTTGTGCCCGCAACTGGCAGGCCGGGCACGTGCCGCACCCGTAGCCCCATTCATGGCGCTTGGTGCGGTCGCCAAGATAACAGCTATGGCTGTCTTCGATCACGAGATCAAGAAACGGCCTGCCGCCGATTTCCTCTGCAAGGGCAAATGTACCGGCCTTATCGACCCACATCAGCGGTGTATGGATCGTGACACGCCTGTCGAGCCCGAGCGACAGCGCAAGCTGCATCGCCTTGATCGTGTCATCGCGGCAGTCGGGATAGCCCGAATAGTCCGTTTCACACATACCAGCCACAAGGTGGCGAACGCCACGCCGATAGGCCAGCGCCCCGGCAAAGCAGAAGAAAATCAGATTACGGCCCGGAACGAATGTTGTCGGCAGGCCGCTCTCCGCAATCTCTATTTCCATCGGTCGGGTCAGGGCACTGTCCGATATCGCAGCGAGAGAATCGAGCCCGATCAGGTGATCCTCTCCGAGCCGCGCGCCCCAGCTCGCCTTCAACGCCGCCATCTTTTGGCGCAGTGCCGTCCGAACGCCGAGTTCGACAGCGTGCCGCTGACCATAGTCAAACCCGATCGTCTCGACGCGCGAGAAGCGATCGAGCGCCCAGGCGACGCAGACAGTCGAATCCTGCCCACCGGAGAACAAGACCAAGGCCGAGTCCGATATCATGCCCCTTCCCTACACCATTTGCCGCCGGCCGTGCTAATGAGGGACCGGTCAGTTTGCGAGAGGTGCCGGGCCATGGCGGGAACCGGGGTTGTGCGCGGGATGATCGGCGTCGACAAGATGGGCGCGAAAATCCTGTTCATCGATCCCGCAACGTACGAGACGCAAAAGGTTCTCGATGGCTTCCAGCGCACGGTGCATGAGCTGCTCATCGTGCCCGACACCGGGCGCGCCTATGTGCCGATCTATGGGGACGGCATCCACGGCCGCAACCCCAACCCCGGACACACGCTCTGCGTCATCGATCTCGCCAGACGCAGCCACGTCGCCGATATCGACCTGCGCCCCTACATTGCGCCGCACACGCTCAAGCTCGGCCCCGACGGCCTGATCTATATCACCTGCGAGAACACCGCAGTGGTCGCGATGATCGACCGGACAACCAACAAGGTTGTGGGGGCGATAGATTCCGGGTCGACGAACGCTCACCGCCTCATCATCGCGCCAGACGGCCGCCGCCTCTATACCGAGAACGAGGAAGATGGAGAGGTCTCTGTCATCGATTTACCCAATCGCAAGCTGCTCGGAAAAATCAAGACGTCACACCCGCTCGCCGGTATTACGATCTCGCGCGACAGCGCGACCGTGATCGCGGTGTCCGATCAGGAGCCGGTGTTGTTTCTGATCGACACGCAGAAGCAGCGCGTGAGAGATACTGTCCCCCTGAAGGATGTGCCTAAGCCTGCGCAGATCGCTCGCTACAGTCCCGACTGGAATATCCTTGGCGTGACCAGCCTCAACAGCGACACGGTGAGCCTGATCGATCCTTCCTTCCGCGATCAGACCGCGATCAAGGTGGGCAGCCAGCCGATGGATATGGCCTATCGCGGCGACGAGCTGTTCGTGGCCTGCCAAGGCGACGGCTCGGTGCACGTCATCGATATTCCCGGGAGGCGCTGGAAGCAGAGCTTCAAGGCCGGAACTGGGTGTGAGTCACTGGGATTTTTCTGACGCTCAATCCCAGTTCGGCGACCATGTCCAGTCGACGATGCGGCCGGCGCGGCGAGCAAGCCCGGCAATCTCCCGCATCTCTGCATCGCTCAGCTCGAAATCAAATAATGCGAAGTTTTCCTCAAGCCGCTCGATTTTGCTCGTCCGCGGGATAACGGCAATTCCCTGCTGCACGAGCCAGCGCAGGCTAACCTGTGCCGCCGTCTTGCCGTGCGCCCTGCCGATTTTCTCCAGCACCTTGTCGCCTTTGGCGCCACCGCGCGCGATCGGACTGTACGCAATCATGGCCATCTTGTGCCTGCGGCACGCGGCAATCACCTTGTCCTGATTGAGAAACGGGTGATATTCGACCTGATTGCACACGAGCGGCTCGCTCGAAAGCCTGCCGGCCTCGTCGAGCAAGGCTACCGTAAAGTTCGAAACCCCGATCTGCCGCGTATAACCCTCGTGCTTCATCTTGGCCATGGCGCCGAGCGTTTCCGCCAAAGGGACGCGCGGGTTCGGCCAGTGGATGAGGAGAAGATCGATGACATCAAGCCGCAGCCTGGCGAGGCTTTCCTTGACCGAGCGCTCAAGATCGCTCGGCGCGAGCAGCGTCGGCTGCACTTTGGTCGTGACCGTCACCTCGGACCGCAGGCCCGACGCGCGGACACCCTCGCCGACCTCGCGCTCGTTATCGTACATCTGCGCCGTGTCGATAAGCCGGTAGCCGATCCGGATCGCCTGCTCGGTCAGCCGTGCGCAGTCACGTCCCCGCAGGGCCCACGTGCCCAGCCCGACAATCGGAAACCTGAAGCCTTTTCCTTCTACCGACTGCATGCGAATTCACCTGCTCCCGGCATCATCGGCGAATCCGCGGAGGAAGAGCGCACGTCGTCCCGTCTCCCGAGTCTGGCAGGCCGCAATCATCACATTTGCCATACTGCCTTCGAAGTAGTCGTAAAAGAAATCGCAGCTTTTGTCGCGCGATGCGATCCAGGCGCGCTGCATGTCGCGCATCTTGCGCACCTGCTTATCATCAAGCTTTCCGCGCAGGCGCCGAAAACTTTCATTGAGGATGCTGTCCCACACCAGCCTTTCGCGCTCGTAGCAGGCCATCACCTCTGACGGAGGCATCGCTGCTTCGTCCTTCACGCAAGGCTCCGACACGATGCCGATGCAACTTTCCCACGCCCAGTTCCGGCCGGCCTTGGTCCTGATACAGTCCTGGATTTCCGCCACATCGCGCGGATTCGGTTTATCGTCCTGCGCAAGTACAGGAGTCGCCGTCAGCAGCCATATCGCAGCCGATATGACGCCGTTGCGGCTCACGGTGTATCCCATTTTGGCGCGTGCGGCGGATTCACGACGCGCATGTTGGTCGCATTGAGCTTCTTGAGTTCCGCCATCTCCGCATTCGAAAGCGTGAAGTCGAACACCTCGATATTCTGTTTCAGGTGGTCCGGAGTTGCCGTGCGCGGGATCGCGCAGACGCCCATTTGCACCAGATAACGCAGCGAGACCTGTGCCGCCGTTTTGCCGTGCGCCTTGCCAATGCGCTCGAGCGCGTCAGCGCCCGGCACCTTTCCGCGCGCGATCGGACAATAGGCCACGACCGCCATGCCGTGCTTCTTGCAGGCGGCGAGCACCTTGTTCTGGTTTATGAAGGGATGCATCTCGATCTGGTTGCAGACCAGCGGTTCTGTGGTCACCGCCCAGGCCTCATCCAGCATCGTCGTCGTAAAATTGGCGACGCCAATATGCTTTGCCTTGCCTTCCTTCTTCGCCTTGCAAAGCGCGCCGACTGAGAGCTTGAACGGAATGTCGGGGTTGTTCCAGTGGATCAGCAGGAGATCGACATACGGGAGCTTGAGGTTGGCGAGACTCTGCTCGAGCACCCTGGCAAAGGCATCCGGCATCAGGTCGCCCTGCCGCACCTTGGTGCAAATAAAGACGTCCTCACGTTTCACTCCGGACTGGCGCAAGCCTTCGCCGTTCTCTTTCTCGTTCCCGTAGAACGCCGCGGTATCGAGGTGGCGGTAGCCGAGTTGCAAGGCCGTTTTGACCGCTTGCACGCACACGTCGTCTTTCAGGGTCATGGTGCCAAGTCCTATCGTCGGAATACGGGCGCCATGCGCTTCAACCACTTGCATCACGATCTCCTTGCAGCAGCGTTGGGGCTAAGGGTTGGTGGAAGGGCGTGAAGAATGCCTCGCTCCTTCCTCGCTGCCAACCGGGTCCGTGCCCGCCGTTAACCGAGCGATGACGCGGGGTGCGTCGAAAAATCACGGCAAACTTTTAAGTAGATCAAATGGCGCAATACTTTGTGCCGCAAGCTTTTCGCCGCGGTTCTTACATTGGAATAATTCGAGACTGAAAAAAGCTATTGCATCGCTGCTATTTAATGCTTTTGTGAGGACCGATATCTACAGTGAGGATCGAAATCGAATGCGTAGAACCCTTGTTCTTGTTGGCCTGGTTGGACTGCTTGTGATGGGGGCAGCGGTTGCGCAGGCCGATGATTATATTCTGACGATAAAGGACCATCGATTTACACCGACCGAGCTCAAGGTGCCGGCCAACAAACGCGTGCAGATTACCGTGGTCAACGAGGACGCAACGCCGGAAGAGTTCGAGAGCCATGAAATGAAGGTTGAGAAAGTCATTCCAGGCAAGTCGAAAGGCGTGGTACGGATCGGGCCGCTCAAGCCTGGCCGTTACCCTTTTTTCGGCGAGTTTCATGAAGCGACCGCAAAAGGCACCGTCATCGCGGAATAAATCATGCTCGGCGCACTTGTCATCGTCTTCCGCGAGGTTCTCGAAGCCGGCCTGATAGTCGGCATCGTGATGGCGGCGACCCGTGGTGTTCCCGGGCGTGGCCGTTGGATCATGATCGGGATCGGGGCCGGCGTGGCCGGCTCCGCCATCGTTGCGGCATTTGCAGGGGTCATCTCGGAAGCGTTTCAGGGTGCGGGCCAGGAACTGTTCAATGCCGGTGTGCTCGGCACCGCCGTCGTAATGCTGATGTGGCATAACGCGTGGATGGCGCGGCACGGGCGCGAGATCGCGGACGAGATGCGCCGCGTGGGCACAGCGGTAAGCGAAGGCATCAAGCCGCTCACGGCGCTCGCTATCGTCGTCGGCCTGGCGGTGTTGCGCGAAGGGTCGGAAGTCGTTCTGTTCCTTTACGGAATTATGGCTTCGGGGACATCGGGGTCGGCGCTACTGGCCGGCGGTCTGCTTGGCATCGCAGCCGGTGCCGCCTTTACCGCCTTCACCTATTTTGGACTGTTGGCCATCCCAAGCCGCTACATTTTCTCGGTCACCAGCTGGTTGATTGCCTTGCTCGCCGCCGGGATGGCGGCACAGTCGGTGCAATTCCTCAACAGCGCGGGCCTGGTCGTCGCGCTCGACAAGACCATGTGGGATTCGTCATGGCTCCTGTCGGAGGGAAGCATCTTTGGCCGACTGTTGCACACCCTGATCGGCTACACGGAACGGCCCACTGAAATGCAGCTTGCCGTCTACCTCGGCACACTCCTCGCCATGTTCGTGCTGATGCGCATTGCGCGTTACAGCCCGCGCGAACGTTATCCGGCGGCGGCCGAATAGACGAAATGACTCAGCGTCGCCGTCCGCCCAAAGTCGCAAAGGCGACGTCCGGCGCCTGATCGATCAGCTTGAGCAGGGCCCGCGCCGGGCCCCTCGGCTGACGCTTCCCCTGCTCCCAGTTCCGGACAGTCTCAATCGGGACTTCGATTTTCTCGGCAAAGGCGGCTTGCGTCAGTCCGCAGCGCGCCCGTACGTGGCGCACAAATCGCGCCGGATCGGTATGGTCGACGGTTTTTTCGGTACCGTCGGGAAGAATCTCGACGATCCGTCCGTCCGCCTTCAGCCGCACCCGCATCATGGCCGCGACCCTCCGCTGATGACATCGGCCATTGCACTAGCTGATTCGGGGCACGCAAAAGTTAATGCCGCGATCTAACGGGTCTTTTCGAAGATTTCGCGGCCGATCAGCATGCGCCGGATCTCCGACGTCCCCGCGCCGATCTCGTAGAGCTTGGCGTCCCGCAGGAGGCGCCCTGTGGGGAAGTCGTTGATATAGCCGTTGCCGCCCAGACATTGAATCGCTTCCAGCGCCATCCATGTCGCACGCTCCGCGGCATAAAGAATGGCGCCGGCCGCGTCTTCGCGAGTGGTGCGTCCTTCGTCGCAGGCGCGCGCCACAGCGTACACGTAGGCCTTGGCGGCATTCATCGTTACGTACATATCGGCGAGCTTGGCCTGCACCAACTGGAAGCGGCCGATGGCCTGGCCGAATTGCTGGCGATCGTGGACATAGGGGATAACGACGTCCATGCAGGCCTGCATGATCCCGAGCGGGCCGGCGGCGAGGACCACACGCTCGTAGTCGAGGCCCGACATCAGCACGTTGACCCCGTTGCCGACCGCGCCGAGGACGTTCTCCTCGGGCACCTCGCAATCCGAGAATACCAGCTCGCTGGTGTCGGAACCGCGCATGCCGAGCTTGTCGAGCTTCTGCGCCGGGGCAAAGCCCCTGAAGCCCTTCTCGACGATGAAGGCCGTGATGCCGCGCGCCCCCGCGGTCACATCCGTCTTGGCATAGATCACCAACGTGTCCGCGACGGGACCATTGGTAATCCACATCTTGGAACCGTTGAGCACGTAGCGGTCGCCCTTCTTGTCGGCGCGCGTACGCATCGAGACGACGTCGGAACCCGCCCCCGGCTCCGACATGGCCAGGGCGCCGACATGCTCGCCGGATATCAGCTTGGGCAGGAATTTGCGCTTTTGCCGCTCATTGCCGTTGCGGCGGATCTGATTGATGCAAAGGTTGGAATGCGCGCCGTAAGACAGGCCGACCGCAGCGCTCGCGCGCGAGATCTCCTCCATCGCGACGCAATGCTCGAGATAGCCGAGGCCCGAGCCCCCGTATTCCTCCTCGACCGTTATCCCGTGCAGCCCGAGAGCCCCCATCTCCGGCCACAGGTCGCGCGGAAAGGCGTTGTCGCGGTCGATCGCGTCCGCGCGCGGCGCAATGCGATCCTGCGCGAAGCCGCTGACGGTCTTGCGCAGCATGTCAACGTCGGGCCCCAGCCCGAAATCGAAACCCGACCAAGCATTGGGGATCATCCGCCGCCTCCACTCGCCCCGATCCGATGCCGCGGGCGACTTTATAAGCAGTTCGTCACGCTGTCAGCGGCTCGCCGGAGGCCGGCCTTGGCTTGCCCGCCTGCCTCGCCTGCTCCAGGAGCAGGTCGATCGCGCCGGCCGGTCCCGGCCGGGCAAACAGGAAGCCTTGCATCTCATCGCAGCCGGCAAGGCGCAGCAGGACGCGCTGGTGCTCGGTCTCGACGCCCTCCACGAGCACCGACAGGCCAAGCGCGCGGCCAAGCGCAACCATCGCCTGAACGATCACCCCGCCGTTGGATGACCGACCGAGACCGGCCGTGAAGCTTTTGTCGATCTTGATCTTGTCAAGCGGAAACCGCTGCAGGTAGCCCAGGTTTGAATAACCCGACCCGAAATCATCGAGTGCGACGCGTACGCCAAGTTCGTGCAGGTCCTTGATGCGCTTGACCATCTCATCGGGGTTGTCGATGAGCACGCCTTCGGTGATTTCCAGAACCAGCCGCTCCGGCGACACGCCGCTTTCGGCAAGCGCCGACCGGACCATATCGACGACGGTACCGTTGCGGACCTGCAGCGGCGACAAATTCACTGCAATATAAACATCCTCCGGCCAGCGCCTGGCCTCGTGCAGGGCCCGGCGCAGCACGAAGGCGCCGATCGTATCCATAAGTCCCATCTGCTCCGCGACCGGGATGAACGCCGCAGGCGCTATGGGCCCACGCATCACATGGGTCCACCGCAGCAAGGCCTCGACCCCAACCATGCGCCCGCCCTGCGCCGATACAATCGGCTGATAATGGACATCGAGATCATTCGCGCTGAGTGCGCGCGGAAGTTCACGGTGGATGAATTTCTGATCCGTAGAAACGGTATCGATCGCAAGATCGAACGCAACAATCGCGCCGGGACCCTTTTTCGCCGCCGCCCGCAGCGCAAGATCGGCACGTCGTGTCAGTTCCCCGCGCGTATCGGCGTGGCGGGGCGCCTGAGCGAAACCTGCATGCGCACCGACACGTACGACCGTGTCGACCCAATAGGGCCGCCCGATTGCATCGATCGCCTTGCGCACGATGGGTTCGGCGTCATCGTCCGCAGTCATGACGACCGCAAACTTGTCGCCGGCGATGCGCCCGCAGGTCACGCCTTCCGGCAGCGTCTCTCGCAGCCGCCGTGCTATGGCCACGACAAGCTCGTCGCTGCCGAGAACACCGTGCGCCGCCGTGACGTCATCGATACCGTCGAGCTCGATCAGCACAAAGGTTGTGCATTCGTCATTGGCACGTTCCGCAAGTGCCAGGTCCAAAAGTTCCAGCGTCTTTGCGTGATTCGGCAGCCCCGTCAGCTTGTCTTCGTCGGCAGCGCGCGCCGCTTCCACTTCCGTCAGGGTGACCTCCCGATGGGCGCGCTTGAGCTGCCACAGCGACAAGGCGGCAAATCCGAACAACACAACCGCAACGACGGCGAATGACGCACTTATGCGGCCCATGACCTGGGTCATCGGTTGACCTTTGTCCCAGGTCAGAAACCCTGCAATACGGCCGCCCGCGGTCAAAACCGGCTGCATCTCGCGATCGTGGGCGGGATTGCTCTCGAACTTCAGGTTTTTCAAGCCGGGGACACGTTCGGCCAGCCGTAGCAGGCGGGCATCGACCGTCGGCTCGGACGCCGGGCGGAATTCCGCAATGACGTTACGCAGTGCCGCGTGCTGGTCGAGCGCCAGCTGTTCATCGCTCTTGCGTGCCAGCCCGAAGCCGATTGCGGCAATCACGAGCATGCCCACAACGGCAACAGCAGCAAAGATGACGATCAGCCGCGACGCCGCCAGGATCCATTTGGACGGAGTGGGCGGTGTGGGTGCTGATGGTTGTGAGTCGCGACGTTTCGCCCAGGCCGGCAACCAGCCATCGAGGCGCAAGCCTGCTCCAGTATTGACGTCGTGCACCGGAGTGCTCCCAGCCTTCGATGCGTCGTGCGGTACAGGGTTAAGGTGTGCGCTTTAAGCGTTGGTCAGCAAACAAGGTGAACAAGTCGTAACTTCGGCAACGTCGGTTCACCTGAGCCCGAACCACAAGGTGGCAATCCCAAGGAAAGAGAAAAAACCGACTACATCCGTCACCGTCGTGGCAAACGGGCTGGAGGCCACTGCCGGATCCATTTTCAGCCGATTGAGGACGAGAGGAATAAGAATTCCGCCGAGCGCCGCGGCGACCAGATTGCAGATCATCGCAAGCCCGATGACAAAGGCCAGCCCCGGCACCTTGAACCAGACATAGGCCGCCGCGCCGGTGATGACCGCGAATGCGATCCCGTTGAGAAGGCCGACCATGAGCTCGCGCATGATCACGCGCCAGGCATTCGCATCACTCAGATCGCGCGTGGCAAGCGCGCGCACGGCAACAGTCATCGTCTGCGTGGTGGCGTTCCCGCCCTGGCTCGCCACGATTGGCGCGAGCACGGCCAACGCGACCATCTTCTGCAGCTGGCCCTCGAACAGTCCAAGCACGGAAGACGCGAGAAACGCGGTCGCAAGATTCACCAACAGCCAGTTGAAACGGCCACGCGCGATCTTCCAGACAGAATCCGATAGCTCCTCGCGCCGCGTCACGCCGCCGAGTGCCTTTATGTCTTCCTCTGCTTCTTCCTCGATGACGTCGGCAACGTCGTCGAAGGTGATGATGCCGACCAGCCTGTCATCGGCGTCCACGACCGGCGCGGCAACCAGATCGTAGCGCTGGAACAGTCGTGCCACTTCTTCCTGGTCCTCGTCAGCACGGATGCGACGCCGTTCGGGCTCCATGAGATCTGAAATCGGGACCGGCCGCTTGCTGCGCAACAATCGATCAAGCGGGACCGCGCCTCGGAAACGCCCGCCCCCGTCGGTGACATAGAGTTCGAAGAAGCGCTCGGGCAATTCCGATGTCTCGCGCATGTAATCGATCGCCTGACCGACGTTCCATTCCGGAGGCACCGCAATGAATTCCGTTTGCATGCGTCGACCGGCCGATTCCTCGGGATAGTCGAGGCTTCGCGTGAGCGCGGCGCGGTCGGGCTGCGGCAGCTGTTCGAGGATCTCGACCTGATCTTCTTTCGGCAGGTCCTCAAGAATCGCGACAGCGTCGTCGGACTCGATCTCACTGACGCCCTTGGCTACTGCGTCAGACGGCAACTCTTCGAGAATCTCCTCGCGCACCGCGTCGTCGACCTCGGTAAGCGCGGTGAAGTCGAAATCGATGCCGAGCAGCTTGACCAGTCGCGGACGTTGCTCCGGCTCCAGCGCTTCGATCAGCGCGCCCATGTCGGCTTCATGCAGGTCGCCTACCAGTTCCCGCAGCCCTGCCGCATCGCCCGTTTCAATCCTGCGGCCGACGCTCTTGACGAAGGTCTTGCGGACAGATCCGTCCTTGTTGCGCGGAAGTTGCGCAGGCTCGGTCGTGCTGGTCTGTTCCTGGTCGAGCATGAACGGCTGCTGAATGCTGTGGACGCGCCTCGCTTGTACGCCCTTCCTTACTCGCGGGGCAAATGGCTAGCGTGTGAATCTGTGTAACGGATTCGCCATGAGACATCTCGTCTGCTGTCTGGTTGCAAGCCTCTATCCTTTCGCCGCTTCGGCTGCGCCCTGCCCCGGTAATCCCGAGGCGCTCGGCACCGAACGGATCATCGAGGTCGATGCCCGAACGACGCCACGGGTCGGCCGCAAGCATTTTCCTTCGACACTTCCACTGAACGCGGGGGAATTTGTGCTCACATTCGATGACGGGCCCTGGCCGGGCACCACGGACAGGATACTGGACGCGTTGAAGGCCGAATGTGTGCGCGCGACGTTCTTTCTGCTGGGCCGCAATGCCGCCGTGCATCCCCAGCTCGTTCGCCGTGCCTTGAGCGAAGGCCACACCCTTGGTCACCACACCTACTCGCACCCGCTTCTCAGCCACATGACGCCACGGAGGGCCGAGGCGGAAATCGACAGGGGCATCGAGGCCGACGAGCGGGCGACCTACGGAAGCCGCCACGCGTCGCCGGTGACACCGTTCTTTCGGTTCCCCGGATTTGCCGCAAATCAGGCCCTGCTGGACCGGTTGAACGCGAGGGGAATCGTCGTGTTCGGCGCTGACCTGTGGGCGAGCGACTGGCTCCCGATGCATCCCGAGCAGGAGCTGCGCCTTGTGCTCTCCCGCATCGAACGGGCCCGGCGTGGGATCATCCTCTTTCACGATACCAAAGCACAGACCGCCAGGATGCTTCCGGCCTTCCTGCGTGAGCTCAAACGACGGGGTTTTCGCGTGGTGCACACCATCCCGGCCGGGACCTAGGAGCAGCATGTCGCTTATTTACTGCATGGCCCGAAAAATCGCTGGAATACGACGGGAATGCATTCACAAGGAGTAATCCTCCGTTAATGTCGCGGTCGATAGTCTTGGGGGCCTCCCGTTGGAGGCGGTCGGCGCGAGGTCGGGGGGCCTTATGCGTATCGTGTTTGTTTTGTTTTTTTGTCTTGCCGGAGGCGTAGCCGCGTCCGCCGCGGAGCCCTGCCCCGGTAATCCGGATGCGCTTGGCACCAGCCGAACGCTGACAATCAGCCCAGCCGAATTCGCCCGTATCGGCCGCATGCAGTACGCGCAGACGCTGCCGCTCAACGATCATGAGGTCGTCATCACCTTCGATGACGGGCCCATCCCACCCTACACCAACGCCGTTCTCGATACCCTCGCCTCGCAATGCGTGAAAGCCACGTATTTCCTGGTCGGCGAAATGGCACGCGCCTACCCTTCCATTGTGCGGCGTATCTACAACGCCGGACACACGATCGGTACGCACAGCCAGAATCATCCATACGGTTTCCAGCGTCTCAGCGAAGAGAAGGCCGAGCGTCAGGTGGATGGCGGCATCGCTTCGGTCGACGCCGCACTCGGTGATGCAAAAGCGCTTTCGCCCTTCTTCCGCATCCCCGGCCTCGGCAGGACGAACGCGATAGAGAGCTACCTGGCATCGAGGTCATTGGTGACATGGAGCGCGGACGTCGTTGCCGACGACTGGAAGCACATCGGCGCACGCGAGATCGTTCGCCGCGCGGTACGCCGTCTCGAAGAAAAAGGTCGCGGCATCCTGCTTCTGCACGACATTCATCCCGCCACCGCACTGGCTCTGCCGACGCTGTTCAAGGAGCTGAAGGAGCGTGGCTATCGCGTCGTGCAGGTCGTCGCGGACGGAGAGCGCCCGGCACAGGTGCCGGAACTGCTGGGCTCACCGGAGTACAACAAGCAGGGCTGGCCACGGGTCGTGAAGGCCAATGCAGACCGGGATGCGCCGCCCCGGGTCGCGATGCGCGACCGTATAAAGAAAACTTCAAACGGCAGGCGCCGGCGGCCGAACGTTGCCGGTCTGCACGAAACCGACCACGGAGTCGATGCCGGCACCTGGCGGCAAGGACAATTCTATTAACACGCCGCCGGCACGCTGGCCGTTCAGGGACAGCGGGTCTGAAGTTTTTGCGTTGCTTCCAATTCCGAGCACACGACGATGACGTGCGCCCCCCTGTACAGACTGGAGACATCCGGCTCTATCGGCGATTCAGCCCGCACCGAGCGTATCGCCGAACGCGATGCCGGCTTTTCACGCAACGCAATGTCGTCCCGGAAAATAGAAAGTGAAACGTAAGCGGCGGTGGACACCAGCAGCGCCATCACGGTGATCGTCGCCATGGCAATGAGCACGAATCTCGGTCGCATCGTTTACTCCACAGTGACTTTCGGCGTCGTGCGCCGGTTAATATTCCAATCAGCCACGTGTCTTTCCCTGCCGCCTCCAAATCTGCAAAAGTTCTTGGAGCTGACACCCCCGGAATGGGAATTTAGCGGCGCAGCCGGCAAATATCAGCGTAGTCCGATACCGGTCCGGAACCGCGGCTAAAAAAAATTCGGCAAGCGAAGTTAATTCCTTTAAAGCGCGGCCGTCGTGCAGCGGCTGACTGAATTTTGTCAGCGAGTCGGCGGAAATGTGACGCAGTCGAGGCAACTCCGTGCCCGCACGGCCGACCGACATTTTGCGTTGCGCGGAACCGGAAGTGCCAAGCTACCACCGTTTCCAAAAGAAGAGTGCCTAGTATGCGCAGTGGGCAGAGATCGTATGCTCACTCCACGAGCTTGGCGTTTGTTCGGGGTTGCGTATGGGCACATCAACACAACGGATCAGCGTCGACGCACCCGCGATGTGCTGCTGGCCCCCGGAGTGGCTCATTCATGAAATCGCGACGCGAAGTTCGGCACCGCAAAACACATCTGCGGGACGCTATAAGTACTTTGACACCAAGCTCAGAAGGGTACGCGTCATTGCGCTCACGAGCGCATTCGCGGCAGTGACGTGGACATCTTTCTGCATCACGACCGCGTTCGTTCGGCTTGAACCACACAATTTTACTAAGCTGCACGCCTGGCTGTTCTCCGTTGATCGCGCGATGGAGCCGCTTGCCGAACGCCTCGACGCTGCCGCCGCTGCGCTTCGTGAGGCCTCCCGGCCGCTGGTGAAGCCGGTCGTCACGGCGACGGATTCGATCGGAATTGCCGACTCGCCTTTGCCGCTTTCGATGGCGGTGACGAACTACACGCCCGACACGCAGGTTATTTTCAGCGGTTTGGCCGCCGGCAGCACGTTGACATCCGGCGTCAGTCTCGGGGAGCGCAGGTGGCGGCTCGACATAGAAAACCTGGCGAATACTTACGTGATTCCGCCGCGCGGCTACGTCGGCTTTATGAAGCTTGTCGCGGAACTGCGCGATATCGATGGACGCTCACTGTCGTACATTCCTGTGCGGCTAACGTGGAACGCGACAGACAGCTCCGCAAAAAATGAAGCCGCCGAAACAAAGCCGCTCGACGTCGCTGCCGCCGGATTGACCGGCATTGAAAATCAGGAGCTGTACGCGCAACAACTTCCTTCTCAAGCGGAGAAGGTGGCGCTGCCGAAACCCCGGCCCGTCCGGCTCGCATCGTCGAAGTTCAATCGCACAAAAAAGCAGATAGCGGCGACGCATGGACGCAAGGAGCGTGCACCACCGCATGATCCATCCGCCGGTGCAGATCGACGCTGGGCATCAAATAAATTACCGACCCACAGCTCCCTTGCAGAGCCCGATCTCTCGCGGGAACGCTGGCAGGTCGTCGACGGCATTTTCCGGACCATCATCGGCGACGGACGAACTGTCAACGAATGTGGAGCCGCAACACTGAAGCGGGGCCCGCAGAGAAGACTGAAAGACGATTGCCAATGGAACTGATGATCCGCAGGCATGGTATTGCGTAGGAGGCAACTATGAGCAATCCGGGCAGCGACGAGGCTTTTTCGCAGCGCGACGACGACTTTGAACACAGGCGCTACGCACCAAAACGGCTCCGCGAGCAAACGACGACGACGGATGACCAGCCGCCATATGTCGATTCTGCGTCAATGATTCCGACTCCGACCCGTCCGCATCGAGACTGGCCGCCGGTATCCGACTTTAATTCCTCCCCGCAACGTGTTCCGGAGCCACCTGTGCGACTTGAAGAAGAAACGAGCGGACTGATCGGCCGGATCGCGCTCTTTGTTGCGTTTGCCGCCGTCGTGGCGCTGCTAATCATCTTCGCAAGGCCGTTGCAGCAGCTGGCCACCGGATTTTTTGACACCTATTCGGAGAAGGCGCCAGGACCAAAGGCCGATCGGGTTGCGGCGCGAAGTGTCGTTCCCGAGCAATTGCCGGCAGCGGACCGGGCGCCGGTTCCTGCCAAAACGGTCGCGGTTGCAACCGCGGGCAGTCCTGCCCCCGTAAGCGCGCAGCCTCAGCTGGGCGCCGTGCAGCCGCAACAGCTTGCCGTTCAGCCCCAGCAGCCCGCCGCGCAGCCGCCGGCCCCACAGACACAACAGGCGACATTGCCAACTCCTGCACAGCCCTTCGACTCTGGAACGCCGAAAAACCTGTTTCGCGGCGTGACAGAGAACGAAATCCGTTTTGGGATTTCCGCGCCGTTCACCGGCCCGGCCAAGGAACTCGGACAGCATATGAAGCTCGGCATCGAGACCGCGTTCAATGTTGCGAACGCTGCCGGCGGGGTCTTTGGGCGACGGCTGAAGCTTATCGCGGCTGACGACGGCTACGAGCCGTCGAGGACCGCCGTGACGATGCGGAATCTTTTCGAGAAAGACCAGGTTTTCGGAATTGTCGGGAATGTCGGCACGCCGACGGCCGTCGTCGCGGTGCCGTACGCCCTCGAGCGAAAAATGCTTTTCTTCGGTGCCTTTACGGGTGCCGGCTTGCTGAGAAACGATCCGCCCGACCGGTATGTCTTCAACTATCGCGCAAGCTATGCTGAAGAAACGGCTGCCGTGGTCCACTATCTGGTGAAGGTCAGGCACCTGAGACTGAACCAGATTGCGGTGTTTGCGCAGCAGGATGCATACGGCGATTCCGGCTTCCTCGGCGTCGCCAAGGCCGTCCGCATGCTCGGCGGCGATGAGAGCGCAATCCTGCGGCTCAACTACCAACGGAATACGGTGGATGTCGACGACGCGGTAGAGCAGCTCAAGAAGAGCCGTATCCCGATCAGAGCGGTGATCATGGTGCCGACCTATCGCGCGGCGGCCAAATTCATCGAAAAGACGCGCGACCTCTATCCGAACATGATCTACACCAGCGTGTCCTTCGTCGGCAGCACCGCTCTGGCAAACGAGTTGATGCTGCTGGGCAAGCGATTTGCAACAGGTGTCATCGTGACCCAGGTCGTGCCTGCGGTCGATGGCCACTCCTCTCTCGTGCTCGAATACAAAGCCGCTCTCAACAAGTACTTCCCGGGCGAGGCGCCGGACTATGTCTCTCTCGAGGGATATATCGCCGCCAAGGTCCTGATCACGGCTTTGAAACGCAACGGACCTCAGCTTGATACCGAAAGATTGGTCGCCACGATCGAGAACATCCGCGACCTTGATATCGGACTTGGAACGCCGGTCAGTTTCGGGCAATCTAGGCACCAGGGCGTGAACAAAGTGTGGGGAACGCAACTCGACGAGAACGGACACTATCAACCCATTGATCTGCAATAATACGGGACCAGCGCGCCCCGGCAGGTTGCCGTGTCGACGCCGTGTTCGTCACAATGCGGAATGCAAAACGAGCCGACAGCCTCGACTGCTATGTTGTCGAGATCTTTGTGCCGAAAGGAACGCGGCTCGAGCAGACGCGCGAGTTTCACACGCGCAACGGCATCGCAGAGCGATATCTGCGCTATCGAACCGATGACGGTGACATTTTGTACTGGCGCTTTTCGGAGCCCGCATATGCCGAGTTTTTTATTGCCGCATTTGGCGGGGAACTCGTCGTCCTGCCGACGCAGCACGGTGAAACCGCAAAGCCGCTGGCAATCGATTCGGACATCCTTCGAGACGTCCTTGCGCTGGAGCGCATGCCAGGCGCGGCCCGCAGATACCTTTGAAGCACCGGGCAATATCGCTCACGTTGCGATCGTCTGGATCATGATCCAAAGCAAACATCTGCTTTTTCAGGCTGCCGCTCTGGACTTAAGAACGTGACCAACGCCTTGGTTGGTGTTGGTGCGGTCGAGAGGACTCGAACCTCCACGGGTTGCCCCGCTAGCACCTCAAGCTAGTGCGTCTACCAATTCCGCCACGACCGCATTTTGTCGAGCACGATCTTGTCCGTAAGCCGGTTCCCGCCTTTCGGCATCATGCTCATGGGGAAAGGACGAAAGGGCTCGAAAAACCCCGCGTCCTGCTGGCGGCGGTGCATGTAACAAATAGGATGTAGAGGGACAAGGCCCGCGCCGGGGCCGCCACAGCCCGGATTTTGCAGGGGCCCGGGCCTTTGCCCTGCCCTTCAGCGCATATCCGGCGGCCGCGGCAGCAGCTCCGCCACGTTGACGGCGATCCGGTTGCCGTTGACGACCACCGTGCCCTTGGCCACGGGCAGATTATTGGCAAGGATGCTCACCGCATCCTCCTCGGACGCATCGAGCTCGATGATGGCCCCGCGGCCGAGTCGCAAAACCTGGTGAATGGGCATAGATGTGGTGCCGAGCACCACGGTGATATCGACGGCGACCTTGTCGAGTGTGGCCACGTTTGTTTCCTTCCTGGCGTTCCGGGACATCCGGCGAGGCAGGTGTCAGGTCACCATGGTATGGTGAATGAGTGGTTAACGACAGAAACGCCTTGATTGCCGGGCTTCCCGCGCCTGCCGGATCGGTACCGGCGGAGTGGCGCGTGAGCGATTCCTGCGTTGCCTACGAAGAGGCCGTCGCCGCGATGGAGACGCGGGTGGCCGCACTCGCCGCGGGACAGGCGCCGGAACTTGTCTGGCTGCTCGAGCATCCGCCTCTCTATACGGCCGGCACAAGCGCCAATGCCGCCGACGTCATCGATGCGCGGTTTCCCGTCCATACAAGCGGCCGCGGCGGGCAGATGACCTATCATGGGCCGGGCCAGCGCGTTGCCTATGTGATGGTGGATCTCAAGCGCCGCGGTCCCGACGTACGCCGCTTCGTTGCCACCCTCGAAGAATGGATCATTCGCACGCTTGCGGTCTTCGAAGTGGTCGGCGAGCGCCGTGATGATCGCATCGGCGTGTGGGTGCGCCGGCCCGACAAGGGCGAGGGTTGCGAGGACAAGATTGCCGCCATCGGTATCCGCGTGAAGCAGTGGGTGACGCTGCACGGAATGGCGCTCAATGTTGCGCCGGAGCTGTCGCATTTCTCCGGCATCGTGCCCTGCGGTGTCAGCGAGAAACGCTACGGCGTGACCAGTCTTGCCGATCTCGGAATCCGGGTCTCCATGGCGGATGTCGACAAAATCCTGCGGCGCGAGTTCGAGACACTTTTCGGGCGGACGGCCGATCAGACGGTCGGCAATACCGAAAACGTCCCGTCGCGCGCGGCTGCTGCCTTGAGGTCGGCCTCATTGCCCTCGCGTTGATCGAGCGCGATGACTTCTGCGGCGAACGGCCCGCGGCGGCAGGCGGCGATCATTGATTTGACGTCGGCCGCAGGCCCCGCGAAGACGGCTTCGACCGAACCGTCGCGACGGTTGCGGACCCATCCGTGGAGACCGCGCGCGTGCGCCTCGTCCTCGACAAAAGCGCGGTAACCGACGCCCTGAACCCGGCCGCGCACGATGACATGGCGGATAATGCGGTCGCTCACGCTATGTCTCCTGCGTCGATGAGGCGCGAGCCCGTCCAGCGGGAGGCGGACAGGCGTTCGAGCGAGCGGATATAGCAATCCGGCAGGTTCCATCCGCGTGCAGCCGCCGCAATCGTCTCCATATAGCCGGGCCGCGGCTTTCCCGGCCCACGGCGGCGGAGCAAGTAGATCATCGCCCGCACGCGCCGGCTTCCGGCCCGCACCGTCAAAAAGCGGACTTCGTAGAGACCCCGGTGCACGAGCTCGTAAGCGTGCAGGGCCGCAATATCGCGCGGTGTCAGCCGCCAAAGGACGCCGTGAACGATGCCGCCGGCGCTCGGGGCCACCGAGCCCCAGCCTTCGAGACCGATAAAGAAGCGATGGCCCTCGAGCACCGCCGGACCGAGCGCCCGCGCATCGGGGCAGCGGCGTCTCATCGCCCGCCGGTTCATGTTCGAGCCATAGGCGAAGTACAGGGTCATCGCCCCCGCTTAGCAGACCCTGCCCCGTTCGTCAGCGCGGCTGCGACCGCACCGCCGACGCCGCGCCGTATGTGGAGCTCCTGTCGGACGGTGCCGGACTCAGGCAAATTCGAGTATCACGGCATCGACCGCGACACTGTCACCGGGTTTGACGTTGATCTTCTTGACCGTGCCGTCGATTTCGGCCCGCAACACGTTTTCCATTTTCATGGCTTCGACGACAGCAACGGTTTCCCCGGCCTTGACCTCCTGCCCTTCCTTGACCGCAATCGAGACAACGAGGCCCGGCATCGGGCATACGACCTGCTTGCCCGTATCGTCAGCCTTCTTCGCCGGCATCAGACGGGCATAGCCGGCCTCCCGCCCGGTGTAGACATAGGCGCGCGTCTCCACGCCACGATAGGAAAGCGCAAAGCCGTTCGGAATGGCACGTACCTGGACGGACACCGGGCGATCGTCGACCTTTCCGCTCCAGACCGGCACGCCGGGTTTCCAGTCAGATTCGACGAGGCACGGAGTTTTCTTGCCTTCGTCAAAGCGAACCACGATCACGCCATTCTCGCGGTTCACGGCCAGGCGGATTTCCGTCTCGCCCAGCCAGACAGCGCGCTCGCTCTCGCGGGTGACGGCCTTGCCGCGCAACTGTCCGGAAATGCGGCGTTTGCGCTCGCCGAGCACATGGTCGATCGCAGCCGCGACCGCAGCGAGCACGCGCGCTGTTTCGCCCTCCGGTCGTCGCGCATGAAAGCCGTGCGGGAACTCCTCAGGGATGAATCCTGTGGAGAGCTTGCCTGCCTGCCAGCGCGGATGAGCCATCAGTGCGGCAAGAAACGGGATGTTGTGACGGATGCCGTCCACGACGAACGCGTCAAGCGCATCGCTTTGCGCTGCCACCGCCTTTGCCCGCGTCGGCGCATGCGTGATGAGCTTTGCAATCATCGGATCGTAGTACAGCGAAATCTCGCCGCCTTCGTAGACCCCCGTATCACTGCGCACCGTCACGTCGTCGAACCGACCCTCCTGCGGCGGCCTGTAACGCGTGAGCCGGCCAGTCGAAGGCAGAAAATTGCGGCACGGGTCCTCGGCATAGACGCGGCTTTCCACCGCCCATCCGTTTAATTTCACATCATTTTGCCTGATCGAGAGTTTTTCGCCGGCAGCAATGCGGATCATCTGCTCGACAAGATCGATCCCGGTCACCAGTTCGGTCACCGGGTGCTCGACCTGCAGCCGCGTATTCATCTCCAGGAAGTAGAAGCTCCTGTCCTGCCCGGCCACGAACTCCACCGTGCCGGCGCTGTCATAACCGACCGCTTTTGCGAGCGCGACCGCCTGCTCTCCCATCTTCTTGCGGGTTGCTGCGTCAAGCAGCGGCGACGGCGCCTCCTCGACGACCTTCTGGTTGCGGCGCTGGATCGAGCACTCGCGCTCGGCAAGGTGGATAACATTGCCGTGCTTGTCGCCGAGCACCTGGATTTCAACGTGCCGGGGATCGGTGATGTACTTTTCGATGAACACGCGCTCATCGCCGAAAGACGATTTCGCCTCCGACCGGGCCCGCGCGAAGCCCTCGGCGACTTCGCCCTTGCTGCGCGCGATGCGCATGCCCTTGCCGCCGCCGCCGGCGCTCGCCTTGATCATGACGGGGTAACCGATCTCCTCGGCAACCCGGATTGCCTCCACCTCGTTCTCGATCACGCCGAGATTCCCGGGCACGGTCGACACGTGCGCCGCCGCAGCCGCCTTCTTTGAGGCAATCTTGTCGCCCATCGCGGCGATGGCCTTCGGATTTGGCCCGATGAATACGATCCCTGCGGTGGCGAGAGCTTGTGCGAATGCCTCGCGCTCCGAGAGAAAGCCATAGCCGGGATGGACCGCCTCGGCGCCGCTCTGCCTGCAGGCGGCGATGATTTTCTCGATCACCAGATAGCTTTCGGCGGCGGGCGGCGGCCCGATCGCGACGGCACTGTCCGCCATCTGCACGTGCAGGGCATCCTTGTCGGCCTCCGAATAGACGGCGACCGTCCCAATTCCCATCTTTCGCGCGGTCTTTATGATCCGGCAGGCGATTTCGCCGCGATTGGCGATCAGGATACGCTTGAACATGCCGTGTCGGTGACCCCAGATGCCGGACACTTCGCTTGCGGTGTCACGATGAAAAAGTCAATTGCCCGGCGGCGTCCGTGGTGACCCGGGTGACTGTTACACTAGTGTCTTGGAGTGAGCGTATCCAGCGCGAAAGCACAATAACAAGATTGGGAGAAGCAACATGTCTTTCCGATCAGCCGCGCTCGTTTCCACGCTGGCCGTGACCCTGCTGCAGGCCGGGCCCTCCGCGGCGCAAAGCCCGCGCAATCTCGTTCTGTTCATACCGGACGGACTACGCGCCCTTTCCGTGACACCGGAAATGGCGCCAGCGATGGCGGCTGTGCGCGACAAGGGGGTTAATTTCGCCAATCCGCACTCGCTGTTTCCGACTTTCACGATGGCGAACGCGGCCGGGTTGTCGACCGGCCATTTTCCCGGCGACACCGGCGTTTTCAGCAACACGATCCATGTCGGCTTTCCTGTCGCGCACGCACGGAACAGCGTGACGCCGTTCATTGAAAGCAATCCGGTACTGGGAGATATCGACGACCATTTCTCCGGAAATTTCGTCAACGAGGATGCAATCCTCGCCGCGGCGCGAAACCAGAACTTCAGCACCGCCGCGATCGGAAAGGTCGGCCCGACAATGATGTTCGACCACACCGATCGCAAGGGCGAGAATACCATCATCGTCGACGATGCAACCGGCAGGCCGGCAGGCGTTCCGTTGTCGGCCTCCGTCCAGGAAGCTCTCAAGGCCGCCGGACTTCCGCTTGTCGCGCCCGCCCGCGGCGCCAACGGCAAGATCGGAAACGCCGTTACGCCCGGCACGACCGAGGCCAATATCGAACAGCAGAAATATTTCGCGGACGTTGCAGCCAGGGTGGTGCTGCCGATGTTCAAGGCGCGAAACAAGCCGTTTGTGTTGGTGTTCTGGTCACGCGATCCGGATGGCACGCAGCATAATCAGGGCGACAGCCTGCTGAAGGTCGAGCCCGGCATCAACGGGCCGACGTCGTTTGCGGCAATCAGGAATGCCGACGACAATCTTGCGCAATTGCGCGCCGCGCTCGACGAACTTGGCCTTTCAGCCAGCACGGATATCGTGATTGCCGCCGATCACGGCTTCTCCACGATTTCCAAGGAAAGCAATACCAGTCCTGCCGCGCAGGCGAGTTACCAGGACGTGCCTCAGGGGCTTCTGCCGCCCGGCTTTCTCGCCATCGACATTGCCGGAGCGATGGCGCTGCCGCTTCACGATCCGGACGCTGAAAACGCGCCCGTTGTCGCCGGCCGCTACCCCAAGCGCGGCAACGGCGTGATCGGCGCTGACCCGTCAAAGCCGGATGTCGTCGTTGCCGCCAACGGCGGCTCGAACCTTGTCTACATTCCGGCCAAAGACAGGACGATCACGGCAAAGGTTGTCGAGACGCTGCTTGCCCAGGATTACGTCAGTGGCCTGTTTGTTGACGATGATCTCGGTACCTATCCCGGCACGTTGCCGCTCTCGGCGATCGCCATGAAGGGCTCTTCTTTAACCCCGCAGCCGTCGATCGTCGTCAATTTCCGGTCATACGCGACCGGTTGCGAAAAGCCGGTGCTGTGCGCGGTCAATGTCGCCGATACGGGCTTGCAGCAGGGCCAGGGCATGCACGGCAGCTTCAGCCGCGCCGATACCATGAATTTCATGGCGGCGATTGGACCCGATTTTAAACGCGGGTATGTCAGTGAGGCGCCGGTGAGCAACGCCGATATCGGCAAAACCATTGCCCACGTGCTGGGCCTGAAGATTCCCACCCGCGGCACCCTGATCGGCAGGGTGATTACGGAGGCGCTGCCCGGAGGGTCAGCCCCGCCAATTGAGCACTTCGTCGAGCGTGCCCACCCGAGCAGTGCAGGCATCACAACGGTATTGGTAGGCCAGCGTGTTGGCCGAACGCGTTACTTTGACGCGGCCGGCTTTCCCGGTCGCACGGTCGGACTGGACGAGCACAAGGCCGCCAGCCAATAACACTCACGAGCACCGGACCCGGAAAATGCTTTTCCACCCGGTGCTTTACCTTCAGAGCATTTGTTCTATCCGGTGAAGGCCCGGGCAGCCATTGATCCTCTTTGCCGGCCGCCCTATTACACGTCGGCACGGTCGACTATATTAGGGAATGAGTTCGTAACGATTTGCGTGGAGGTTAACAGTCATGGCGTTAGCGATCGGCGATACTGCACCTGATTTCGAGGCAGAAACAACGGAAGGCAAAATCCGGTTTCACGATTGGCTGGGCAACTCCTGGGGTATCCTGTTCTCGCACCCGAAGGATTTCACGCCCGTCTGCACCACCGAGCTTGGCACAATGGCGCGGCTCAAGCCGGAATTCGACAAGCGTAACGCAAAAATCATCGGGCTGTCCGTCGATCCGGTTGAAAACCACAAAAAATGGTCGGTCGACATCAAGGACGTCGTCGGTTTTGCGCCGAACTATCCGATGATCGGCGACACGGATCTCAAAATCTCCAAAGCCTACGGCATGCTCCCGGCGAGCACGACCGGCACGTCGGAAGGGCGCACGCCGGCCGACAACCAGACGGTGCGCAACGTGTTCATCATCGGCCCCGACAAGAAGATCAAGCTCATCCTTGTCTACCCGATGACCACGGGCCGCAATTTCGATGAGGTCCTGCGCGTGCTTGATTCCCTGCAGATGACGGCCAAGCACCGCGTCGCCACGCCGGCAAACTGGAAACAGGGTGAAGACGTGATCCTTACCGGTGCGGTCACGGACGAGGAAGCCAAGAAGCTCTATCCGCAAGGGTGGAAGGCGCCGCGGCCGTATATCCGTATCGTGCCGCAGCCGCGCGGCTGACGGCCCCGCATTGCCTACAAAGGGCGCGGACGATAACGTCCGCGCCCTTACTGTTTCTGTGCCGGCTGGAGCCAGCGAATGAACGAAGCTGCCAATACGCAACCGCCATTTGCCGAATTTCTCGGGCTCAAGATCACGCACGTTTCGCCTGAACGGGTCACCGCCGAGCTCGTGGCGCGCGACGAACTCAACAACCGGTTCGGAATATTGCATGGCGGCGCCCTCATGGCGCTCGCCGACAATCTCGGCGGCACGGCGGCCACTGCCAATCTCAAGCCAGGCCAGTCCACCACGACGATCGAAAGCAAGACCAATTTTTTCGCCGCCGTGCCGATCGGCGACGTGGCAAAGGCCGAATGCACGCCGCTGCACCGCGGGCGCACCACCATGGTCTGGCAGACGCGAATTACGCGCGGCGACGGCAAGCTGTGCGCGCTGGTGACGCAGACCCAGCTCGTCCTCGAGCGCGGAAAGTAGCGGTCACCGACTGCCCGGCGTCGCTGCGCCGCGATTGGCCATCACGACGCCGACCGCGCACATCAGCATGCCGAAGATCGACAATGCGTCGAGCCTTTCGCCGAACAGGAAATAGGCGAACAGCGCCGTAACCGCAGGCACGAGGTAGAAGAGACTGGCAAAGCCCGTCGCCGCCGAGCGCCGGATAAGCCAGTACATCAGCCCGATCGCCGCAATCGAAAGCACGAGCACCAGCCAGGCGAGTGCAAAAATGAGCTCCGCGCTCCAGCGAATTTCGCGCGTCTCGAATACGAAGGCACCGGCCGCGAACAGAATTCCGGCGCCGGTGTACTGCACCAGATTGCCGGTGCGCCAGTCGATTCCGCCGCAATAGCGCTTCTGATAAAGCGTGCCGAGCGTGATGCCGACCAGCGACATAAAACTCGCGGCCCAGCCGAGGAGCGAACCGGCCAGGACGATCTCCCGGTCGTGCAGCACAAAAACCACGCCGGCAAGCCCAAGCACCAGTCCGAACCATTGCACACGTGTAACCGCCTCACCCATGAAACGGTTGGCGATCGTGGACGTAAGGATCGGCTGCAGGCCGGGGATCAGGGCCGAAATGCCGGCGGGCACGCCCTGGCTGATCGCGATAAAGACTCCCCCGAGATAGAGCCCATGCACCATCGCACCGGAGGCGAGACTGTGAGCGATTTCAGGCCGGCTTGGAAATCGCGCCCGCCCGAGGGCCGCAATCGTTCCCATCAGCACGACAACAAACCCCATGCGCACGGCCAAGAACGTCAGAGGTTCGATGTAAGGCAGACCGTAACGCGCGCCGATGAAGCCGGTGCTCCATAACAACACGAAGACGACCGGTGCGGCCGTGATCGCCATTTGCGCGAGGCGTGGTGATTGGGATGACACGGGCGGGCTTTGTTGACGGCAGGAAGGCGGCACGCCTATACCATTTTTTACGCCACGTTTCCTTGTCTCCCGGCCTGCGATGAGCCCCTATGCGCGGGTCGCAGGGGCGGCAACCAGGGGCTTCACAGTCATGAGACTGCTTGTTTTTTACATCGCGTTTGTCGCCATCGGCGAGGCACTTGCCTACGTCATCGGCCGGACTGTCGAGATTTGGTCCCAGGCAGCAAGCCTGCCGATTTTCCTTACCTGTTTTTTCTTCGTGCTTTGGGGCGCATGGAGACTGGCCGTCAAGGTAGCCTGACGGCGCAGTTCCGGTTCACGCGCGAGTTGGTGGAACCGCCGGTGTGTCCCGCGGGTTTCCTTCATTCAAGACGAAGATACTGCGTCTTGGATGCAAGGAGGATGTGTCATGACAGATCCGCGTTTTACCGATCCGCGGTACAGCGATCCTCACCTGAGCGATCCGGTGTTGCGCCGTGACACCGGCAACGGAGGTATGTGGGGCTGGATCGCGGGCGTCGCCGTTCTGGTGTTGATCGCCTTTCTGATCATCGCCGGGTGGAACAACAATTCCGATACCGCAAGCAGCGGCTCGTCAGCGCCGGCGACGAGCAGTGCACCGAAGAGCACGACGGGATCCGGCGCGACTTCTCCGCGCCCGGCAGCGCCGGCTCCAGCAGTCCCGGCGCCGTCGCAAAGTGGCGCGAAATAGGACCGCATTGACCGGGGAATAACCGCTCCGGCGCAGCATCTGCGCCGGAGCGCCCGCATTTACCGCAGGGCGTCCGGCAAACGCCTGGCAGGATCGCATCGACGGCAACGGCAAATCGGCCGCGCGTCGGCCAAAACGAGCTAGCCCAGTATCGAGGAGAGGCCGAAGCCGATCGTTGCGCTGAGAACGGCTTCGATCGCCTGAAACTGAATGCCCGTCAGTTCGTGGCTGACATAGGGAAACAGCATCCGGCCGAGCGGCAGCATGATCGCCGCCACCAGCGCAACGCACAGCAATCTGGTGATTGTCGTCCTGTCGAGCATTCTTGTCCTCCCCCTGCTCTTTTTTCTTATTGTGTCACGCCGGAGGAACCGCAGGCAACCTCAGACCTTCAAAGCGTCGTCGATCGGAACCCGGTAGCCGTTGGCGAGCCGGTTGGTTTCGTTGGCCATCCCGACGACCGCCATCAGCTCGCCGAACATCGCCTCGCTCATCCCCGCCCTGCGGGCGGCCGCGGTATGGGTGGCGATACAGTAACCGCAGCCATTGGTCACCGACACCGCCACATAAACCATTTCCTTGACGAGCGGATCGAGCGCACCGGGCGCCATCACTTCCTTCACGCTCTCCCAGGTGCGCTTGAGCGTCTTGGGATCGCGTGCGAGGTATTTCCAGAAATTGTTAACGTCGGGAACGTTGCGGGTCTTCTTGATGTCGTCGAAGACCGCCCGCACCTGCGGTGAAGCATCGGCGTACTCGATCGGCGGGGGTGTAGACATGAGCCACTCCGGGTTTAATCGTCATACCCGGCCTCGGGCCGGGCATCCACGTCTTACGATATCGGCTATTGTTCAAGACGTGGATGGCATACGCAACTCGGGCCTGCCCGAATTGCGGAAATGCAATTGTTGCCGCAAGCCGGATATGGCCGACTTGCGTTGACAAGCCCGGCCATGACGAACAAGTGGGAATTTTCATGCCAAAGACTCCCGATTATTTTGCCGGAAAGACGATCATCATCACCGGCGCCGCAAGCGGCATCGGTCGCGCCACGGCGCTCATTTTCGCGCGCGAGAAAGCCAACGTCGTATGCGCCGATATCGACGAGAAAGGCGTCAAGGAGACCGCCGAAAAGGTCAACGACATTGGCAGCCAGGCGCTTGCGCTCAACATCGATGTGACCAGACGCGCGGCCGTCAAGGACATGGTCCGGCTGGCCATCGACGGCTTCGGCAGCGTGCAATTCCTGTTCAACTCGGCAGGCGCAGCGATCAGACGCGCCAAATTTCTCGAGATCGACGACGACCTGTTCGACCGGACTTTCGATCTCAATGTCAAAGGCACGCTCTATCCCATGCAGGAGCTGCTGCCGCACATGCTGGCCAACAAGTTCGGCGTCATCGTCAACATGGGCAGCATGTCGCACCGGCGCGGCGGCCCCGGCTCGTCAGTGCACTATGCGGCGGCAAAAGGCGCCGTCGTGACAATGACGATGGGGGTCGCGCGCGAATTCGCGACCCAGGGCATACGCGCCCTGTCGATCTCGCCGGGGCCGGTACGAACGCCGTTCCAGGCCGCGGCCAGCAGCTCTCCGGAGCTCGTCCAGCGTTTTCTCGATGACGTGCCGATGAAGCGCTTCGCCGAGCCGGAGGAGATCGGCGAACTGGTTCTGTTCATGTGCTCGGATGCGTGCGAGTTCATGACCGCCGACACGGTCTACGTGAATGGCGGCGGCGGCTGGCGCTGAAAAGCCGATGCGCGGGTACTTCCCGGCGCATCGGCAAGCCTTTCATGCCTTTTGCATGCGGCTCAGGCGGCTTGAGGAAGGAGCCGCGCGTTCTCGAGCTCCAGCATTGCCGCCTTTTTCGCGTTTGCCATCAGTTCCGCCCCCGGTATCATCGCGGCCTCGTTCTCGCGCACGAGCGGCAGCCGCAGATGCGGCGGCTCGCGGAACCAGACATACTCGTAAACGTGGCCGGTCTCTGCGTGCTCGATCGTGATCGTGCGGCCGTGAATCTTGACGCCGAAATCGCGGACGCAGCCCTCGGTCGCAAGCTTCGGTGACCGCAGGCCGAAGATCCGGTGAAGCACGGCGTCGATTTCTGTCGGAAAAAACGGCTTGTGCATGACCGCGGTTGCGCCGAGCTTGAAAGCCTCCCGTTCGCGGATCGCGTTGTATTCAGCCGATATCATCACGACCTTGGCCTGCGGGTTGGCGTGCATCAGTCTCGCGAGCGCCGCAAAACCGTTCAACCCCGGCATATTCACGTCGAGAAAGACAACATCGAAACGTTCGGTGTTGCAGCGCCTGACGGCCTCGGCACCCGAATGCGCCTCATCGATATTCAGATGGAATATCGAACTGGCTAGGACCTTGCGCATCACTTTCAGCGATACGGCGGAATCGTCGACAAGCAGCACCCGCATCGGAGACGATACGCGCTGATAGGTCGAAAGAATTGTCGCAATATCCCGGCTCTCGAACGGTTTCGTCAGGAACTCATAGGCGTCAAGCTGCCGCGCCAGATCGATGCAGCGGCGATTGGGCCGGCCGGAGATAAGTGTCACGAACGTCTTGTTTCCCGCAATTCGTGCGGCCCAGAGCGCGTCCATGCCGCCCATGGTCGGCATGTGAACGTCGATGAATGCCAGGTCGACGCCGTGGTCGAGCGCCTGCAGGCATTCCACACCGTCGAATGCGTGAATGAGGTTGGCTGAATATTCGGCGGGAAGTGCGTCGCGGATGAGCTGGTGCACCGTGCCGGCGTCGTCAGCAATGAGCACTTTTGGCTGTCGTTGTTGCATCGAAGCACCCTCGATCTGCCCCACTGAAAATGCGGTGCGGCCCGATATGTTCAAGGTTGCCGGGAGATCGAAGAGGTTCCTGGCTAATTTGTGCTTTGATAAGTGCGGCAATTTTGACTCAATTGTCTCTCGCCGTGCGCCCGGCCTTTTCCGCCCGCGCAAGCCTGTGCACTACGAGCGTACCTCCGGCGGCCGCGGTAAAGCGGAGACCGAACTGCGCGAGGACGCCTGCGTCACCAAGCCGTGACATGACGGAATAACCGTCCTCGAATACCGTTAGTACGGTCGAGGCTGCATCGGGCCTGGCGCTCGCCAGGCCAGCGTCTCGGGGGGAGATACCATGAAGAAAACCACGCTTGCCGTACTTGTCACGGGCGTATGCCTTGCGGCCCCCACCCTTGCGCAGCAACCGGCGGGCCCGCCCGTCGGACCTGACTGGTCGAAGATCGAGGTCAAGACCACCGATCTCGGCAACCGCACCTACATGCTCGAAGGCTTCGGCGGCAATGTCACCATCGCGGCCGGTGACGACGGTGTCATCATGGTCGACGGCCAGTTCCCGCAGATGTACGAGAAGCTCAAGGCTGCGATTGCCGCCGTTACACAGCAGCCGGTGCGCTTTCTCGTCAACACGCACTACCACCGTGACCACGTCGGCGGAAATGCCTCGTTCAGCAAGACCGGCACTGTTGTCGTCGCGCACGAGAACGTGCGCAAACGCCTCGGCGAAGGCACGACGATGGCGGTTCCGGAGGTCAAATATACGCCCGCGCCTGAGGAAGCCCTGCCGTCGATGACGCACAAGGACGGCATGATGCTGCAGGTCAAGGGCCGCGCGGCGCAACTCAAACACCCGGTCAACGCCCACACCGACGGCGATACGTATGTGTATTTCGCCGATGCCAATGTGCTTTCCACAGGCGACACTGTCGCCATGAACCGCTATCCGAACATCGATTTCGCCAATGGCGGCAGCCTCAAGGGCATGATTGCCGCCTCGGACGCCTATCTTGCGCTCGCGAACGATGGAACGAAAATCGTGCCCGGCCACGGACCGCTTGCGACCAAGGCGCAGCTTGCCGAATACCGGGCGATGCTTTCGACCGTGCGCGACCGCATGCTGGCGCTGATCAAGGAAGGCAAGAGCCAGGCCGATGTCATCGCCGCCAGGCCCTTCGCCGACTTCGATGCCAGGTTCAAGGCGAGCGAACAGGCCAGCACAAACTGGATGCGCGTGGTCTATGCCAGCGTGAAGAGCGAGTAGCGCAGCCGGCTAAAGCGGCAGATTGTCGTGCTTGCGCCGCGGCATCTCGACGTGCTTGTTGCGCAGCATCGCGAGCGCGCGGGCGATGCGGCGGCGCGTCGAATGCGGCATGATCACGTCGTCGATATAGCCACGCTCGGCGGCCACGAACGGTGACAGGAAGCGTTCCTCGTATTCCTTCGTGCGCGCGGCGATCTTCTTCGGATCGTCCATGTCGGCGCGGAAGATAATCTCGACCGCGCCCTTCGCCCCCATGACCGCGATCTGCGCCGTCGGCCAGGCGTAGTTGAGATCGCCCCCGACATGCTTGCTCGCCATCACGTCATAGGCGCCGCCGAAGGCCTTGCGCGTGATGACGGTCACCAGCGGCACCGTGCACTGGCTGTAGGCGAACAGGAGCTTGGCGCCGTGCTTGATCAGTCCGCCATATTCCTGGTCGGTACCCGGCAGGAATCCGGGCACGTCCACGAACGTGACGATGGGAATTCCGAAGGCGTCGCAGAAACGGACGAAGCGCGCCGCCTTGCGCGAGGCATCGCTGTCGAGAACGCCGGCGAGCACCATCGGCTGGTTGGCGACGAAACCGACCGTGCGTCCGGCGATGCGGCCGAAGCCGGTGACGATGTTCCTGGCATAGGCCGATGACAGTTCGAAAAAATCGCCTTCGTCCGCAACCTTAAGGATCAGTTCCTTGATGTCGTAGGGTTTGTTCGGATTGTCCGGCACCAGCGTATCGAGCGATTCATCGACGCGGTCGGCGTCATCCTGCGTCGGCCATTCCGGCACGCCGCTTTCGTTGTTGGACGGCAGGAAGTCGATCAGCCGGCGCATCTGCAGCAGGCATTCGACGTCGTTCTCGAAAGCGCCGTCGGACACTCCCGACTTCGTCGTGTGGACCGACGCCCCTCCGAGCTGCTCGGCCGTCACGATTTCATTGGTCACGGTTTTCACCACGTCCGGACCGGTGACAAACATGTAGCTCGTATCCTTCACCATGAAGATGAAGTCGGTCATAGCGGGCGAATACACGTCTCCGCCGGCGCAGGGGCCCATGATGACGCTGATCTGCGGGATGACGCCGGATGCGATCACGTTGCGCTTGAAGACCTCGCCGTAACCGCCAAGGGCCGCCACGCCTTCCTGGATCCGTGCCCCGCCCGCGTCGAACAGGCCGATGATCGGACAACGCGCCCGCATCGCCATATCCTGGACCTTGATGATCTTCTGCGCATGCGTCTCGGACAGCGAGCCGCCGAAGACGGTGAAGTCCTTGGAAAAGAGATAAACCGCACGGCCGTTCACCGTGCCCCAGCCGGTGACGACGCCGTCGCCGGGAATCTTCGACTTCTCCATGCCGAATTCGTTGGAGCGGTGCTCGACGAACATGTCGAACTCCTCGAAAGAGCCCTTGTCGAGAATGAGTTCAATGCGCTCGCGGGCGGTCAGCTTGCCGCGTTTGTGCTGGGCCTCGATCCGCGCCTTGCCGCCGCCAAGGCGGGCTTCCTCACGGCGTATCTCAAGTCTGTCGAGGATATCCTTCATTTAGCTCCTACCCCTCGGGCCGGATTCCGGCTTGCCAGAGGAATACCATGAGGGCCCTTCATCGTCATTGGACGGGCTTGGCATCGCCTCAAAACCCTGCTTACAAGCCGGCATGAGCGAGCATCCGACGGCCGCCGAACTGATCCAGCAGGGCCTCGTACATCACCGGGCCGGGCAGATTTCGCTCGCCATGGACCGTTATACGCAGGTGCTGCGCAACGATCCGCGGAACGCCGATGCTCTCTATTACATCGCCGTAATTGCCTGCCACGAGGGGCAGTTTCAGCAGGGTATCGACCTTGCCCGCCGTTCATTGTCTTTCAGGCCGGGCCAGGCACGCGCCTACAACCTGATCGGTCAGGCCCTGCATCGGATGGGACAACCCAGGGATGCCCTCGAAAGTTTCGACAAGGCCCTCGAATGCGACACCAACTTCGCCGAAGCCTACGGCAACCGTGCCAATATGCTGACGGAGCTCGGCCGCCATGCCGAAGCAGTATCGAGCTTCGACCGCGCCGTCGCTCTCAACCCGAAGTCGGCGACCGACTGGCTCAACCGCGGCGCCACGTTGCATGGCATCGGCCGTGTCGAGGAGGCAATCGCAAGTTACGACAGGGCGATTGCGCTCGATCCGGAATTCTGCGTGACGCACCACAATCGGGCACATGCCTTGCTTGACGCCGGCCGCGGCGACGAGGCGCTTGCGGCCTACGACCGTGCGATCGCACTCGAGCCGAAGATGGCCGAGGCCTACCTCGGCCGGGCGCTCGCACTCAAGAAGCTTTCCCGGCTGGAAGAGGCCCTCGGCAGCGTCGACAAGGCAATCGAAATCAAGCCTGACGTGGCCAAGATGCACGAGGCACGCGCCTCGCTCCTGCGCGACCTCGGGCGTGCCGACGAAGCGCGTGCCGCCGAGGCGCGGTCGGCGGAAATTGCGGCAAAAACCGGCACGGCCGAGGCAGGCGCGGCGCCAAAAGATACAAATTAAATCGGCATGGCCCGGAACCTTCTGCCGCCTTGACCGTTTGGGGGTAGTCAGAAGGAACTCTCCCCATGAATCATGCTGTCACCCGCGGCGCGGCCCCGCGCATTGCGACCCCCACCGATCTCGGCGCCAATGCCGCGAAAGATATCGCCGGCGCTCTCAACGGCCTCCTCGCCGACAGTTTCGCGCTGTACCTGAAAACCAAGAATTTTCACTGGCACGTCAGCGGACCGCATTTCCGCGACTACCACCTGCTGCTCGACGAGCAGGCCGAACAGATTTTTGCCACGACCGACGTTATTGCGGAGCGCGTGCGCAAGATCGGCGAGCCGACACTTCGCTCGATCGGCGACATTTCGCGCCGTCAACGACTGTCCGACAACGACGCACCTTATGTCGAACCGCAGGACATGCTCGCTGAACTGCGCGACGATAACCAACGGGTCATCGCGGCGATGCGCGAGGCACACGATGTCTGCGACGAGCACAATGATATTGCGACCGCAAGCCTGCTGGAAACCTTCATCGACGACGCCGAAAAGCGCGTGTGGTTCCTCTACGAGGCAAGCCGCAAGGGTGACCCGACGGGACACTAGCCGCTGCTAGCCTGTCAGAGCGAGCACCGTCACGGCCGCGTGGAATTCCGCCTCGCGGAACGCCCGGCGCTGGAGCGCGAGCTCATCGCGGCCCCATTGCGACATCTGCCAGTCCTCGTCGACATGCGCAGCCGCCCAGACATCGCCGGGATCGAGCCCCCGATGTGCAAGTGCAAGCGCGAGCAGGCCGGACCCGGTCAGTGTCGTGATCGATGACACGGCGCCGAGCCGCCACGGTTCGGCGGGGATGGCGCTGCGGATCACCTCGACCGCCTCACGCGGTTGCGAGACATGCATGACGCCCTGCGCCAGCACGAAGCGCGCACCGAAGCGATCGCGTGCCCACGCAAGGACCGGATCCCAGGCACGCTCCTGCATCAGGACCAGGCCGGCCGGCCCCTCGGCACGGTAGAACACCAGGTCCGAGCGCAGGTACTTCTCGACTTCGTCGGCGACCGGCCGCGGTGCTTGGCTTACGGCATCAATGATCGAGTTGGCGAGCCGGGTAATCGGCATCCGCGCGGGATCGATGACTTCGATTTGCTGGCCCCATTCCGCGGCAATCGCGTCCGCAAGCGCAGGTGTCGGCGCGATCAGCGCACGGCGCCCGGGCGTTCTGACGGGCTTCCCGTCGAGGAGGACGGCGCCACCCTCGCCCACGTCGGCTGATTTGTAGAAGCGTTTGCGCAAAGCCGGGCGCATGGCGCGCCGCGCCGCCTCGATCGGGTCGGGAGGCTGCATCTCGAAGATTTCGGTAAAAATATCGCGCATCAGACCATCCGATTGTGCGCCGCAACAACGGCGGAACCAAGCCGATCAAATCCCATTGTCTCCATGGCCATAACCGCCGCTGCGCATATCGAAATTGGCCCACCGCGGTCGTCAGGGAGTCGCTTTCAGGGAGCGAAAAACCTATCTGAGACTTGCAGTTGATAGGCCGCAACCATGACGGAAGGATAGGTAGCCTTGCGGGTTGGTACCCAATATTATCCGCCCTCGGATTCGCGCCGGGAAACAAGGCCGACTGAGGACAAGCAAGCCGCCGGGGCTGTGACGCGACGCCGTTTATGGAGTGCGGAGTAACGGGGCGCGTTTCGAGGAGTCAATGAAGAATACCGACATTTCTGCCCCGGATTACTTCCACAAGGTCGTGGACTGCCAATGGGCTTGCCCCGCGCATACGCCGGTACCGGAATATATCCGGTTGATCGCGCACGGCCGCTACTCCGACGCCTACATGATCAACTGGCGCTCGAATGTGTTTCCGGGGATCCTCGGCCGCACATGCGACCGCCCCTGCGAGCCGGCCTGCCGGCGCACGCGCGTTGAAAAGGAGCCGGTGGCGATCTGCCGCCTGAAAAGGGTGGCCGCGGACTACAAGGACGATATCCGCGCGCGGCTGCCGAAACCGGCGGCAAAAAAGAACGGCAAACGCATCGCGCTGGTCGGCGGCGGCCCGGCCTCCCTTACTGTCGCCCGTGACCTTGCTCCGCTCGGCTACCACTGCGTGGTCTTCGATCAGGATCCAAAAGCCGGGGGCATGATCCGCACGCAGATTCCGAAATTCCGCCTGCCGGACTCCGTCATCGACGAGGAGTGCGGCTATATCCTCGACCTCGGTGTCGAATTCCGCGGCGGCAAGCGCATCGACAGCATGAAGGCGCTGCTCGCCGAGAACTGGGATGCGGTCTTCGTCGGCTCGGGCGCGCCACGCGGGCGCGACCTCGACATCCCCGGCCGCAAGGAAGCTGCGGCGAACATCCACATCGGAATCGACTGGCTCTCGTCCATCTCGTTCGGCCACATCGACAAAATCGGCAAGCGCGTTGTCGTCCTCGGCGGCGGGAACACCGCGATGGACTGCTGCCGCTCTGCCCGGCGGCTCGGCGGCGAGCAGGTCGACGTCGTGGTCCGGTCCGGCTTTGAAGAAATGAAGGCGTCGCCCTGGGAAAAGGAAGACGCCATGCACGAGGGCATTCCGATCCACAATTATCTCGTCCCGAAGGAATTCACGCACGATAACGGGAAGCTCACCGGCATCACGTTCGAGAAGGTGAAGGCCGAGTACGATGCAAAGGGGCGACGCAAGCTGGTCCCGGCGGGCGAGCCCGACCAGCATTTCCCCTGCGACGACGTGCTGGTCGCTGTTGGGCAGGAAAATGCGTTCCCCTGGATCGAACGTGACATCGGCATCGAGTTTGACCAATGGCACATGCCGAAAGTCGACCCGAGGACGATGGCATCGACGCATCCGAAAGTTTTCTTCGGCGGCGATGCGGCATTCGGTCCGAAGAACATCATCTGGGCCGTCGCGCACGGCCACGAGGCTGCCGTTTCCATCGACAAAATGCTCAACGGCGAGGACATCACCGACCGCCCCGCTCCGGCCGTCGAGATCATGAGCCAGAAGATGGGCATCCACGAGTGGAGCTACGACAACGAAATCGCACTCGACAAGCGCTACAAGGTGCCGCATCGCGACAAGGTGATCGCACTCAAGGACATCAAGGCCGAAGTGGAGCTTGGCTTCGATGAGAAACTTGCCGTTGCCGAAGCCCGCCGCTGCCTGAACTGCGACGTGCAGACCGTTTTCACGGCGCAGCTCTGCATCGAATGCGATGCCTGCGTCGACATCTGTCCGATGGACTGCATCACTTTTACGACGAACGGCGAGGAAGCCGACTTGCGCAAGCGGTTGAACGCGCCGTCATACAACCTGACGCAGGACCTCTATGTCCAGGACGGGCTCAAGACCGGCCGCGTCATGGTCAAGGATGAGGATGTCTGCCTGCATTGTGGCCTGTGCGCCGAGCGCTGCCCGACCGGTGCATGGGACATGCAGAAGTTCTTGCTCGATATGACTCACGCAGGGAATTCATGCCGACCGCCACGCCGATCAGCCGCGTAAACGATTTCGTTATCCGCTTCGCCAACGTCAACGGCTCCGGCTCGGCAAGCGCGAACGAGATGTTTGCGCGCGCGGTGATGCGCATGGGTATTCCGGTCGCGCCGCGCAACATTTTCCCGTCAAATATTCAGGGCCTGCCGACGTGGTACGAGGTCCGAGTCTCCGAAGCCGGGCATCTTGGCGCGCGCGGCGGCACCGATCTGATGGTGGCGATGAACCCGCAGACCTTTGACAAGGACATCGCGGGCATCGAGCCGGGCGGCTACCTTTTCTACGATTCCACCAAGCCATTGCCGCCCTCGAAATTCCGCGACGACATCACGGTCATCGGCGTGCCGCTCACCGCCATCTGCAATCGCGAATACACCGACCCGCGGCAGCGCCAGCTCTTCAAGAACATCATTTATATCGGCGTGCTCACCGCCCTCCTCGACATGGATGTGAAGGTCGTCGAGCAACTCATCGGCGAGCAATACAAAGGCAAGGACAAGCTTATCGAGCCGAACCTGAAGGCACTGCACATCGGACGCGATTACGCCGTGCTCAACCTGCAGTGCCCGCTCGGCATCAAGCTCAGGCGCGTCGATGCCGTCGGCGACCGCATTTTCATCGAAGGCAATTCGGCGGCCGCGCTCGGCGCGGTCTACGGCGGCGCGACCGTGTGCGCCTGGTACCCGATCACGCCGTCCTCTTCGCTGGCGGATGCCTTCACCAGGCATTGCGCCAAGTTCCGGGTCGATCCGGAGTCAAAGCAGGCGAAATACGCGATCATCCAGGCCGAGGACGAGCTTGCCTCGATCGGCATCGTGATTGGGGCCGGCTGGAATGGCGCGCGTGCCTTTACCGCCACCTCCGGCCCCGGAATTTCGCTCATGCAGGAGTTCATAGGGCTCGCCTACTTCGCTGAAATTCCTGCGGTAATCTTCGACGTCCAGCGGGCCGGCCCCTCCACCGGCATGCCCACCCGCACGCAGCAATGCGACGTCATCTCCTGCGCCTATGCCTCGCACGGCGACACCAAGCACGTGCTCCTGTTCCCCGAGAGCCCCACGGAGAGCTTCGAATTTGGCGCGCAGGCCTTCGACCTCGCCGATCGGCTGCAGACGCCGATCTTCGTCATGCTCGATCTCGACATCGGCATGAACCATCACCTGTCGAAGCCGCTCACCTGGGACGACAGCCGCAAATATGACCGCGGCAAGGTCATGACGGCGGCCGAACTCGAGGCCGGCAAGGAATTCGGCCGGTATCTCGACGTTGACGGCGACGGAATCCCCTACCGGACCTATCCCGGCACGCACCCGACCAAGGGCTCGTTCTTCACCCGCGGCACGTCGCGCGACCGCTATGCGCGTTACACCGAAGAGGGCGCCCCGTATGTCGACAACATGCAGCGGCTCATTCGCAAGTTCGAGACCGCCAAGGATCTCGTGCCCCGGCCGTTGATCGCGACCGCCGGCAAGCCGACCAAATATGGCGTGATCTACTACGGCTCGACCTCGCCGGCGATGGACGAAGCGATCCACATGATCGAGGCGCGGGGCCACGCGCTCGACCGCATGCGCGTGCGTGCTTTCCCCTTCCACTCGAGCGTCAACAGCTTTGTCGCCGACCATGATTTCGTCTTCGTGGTCGAGCAGAACCGCGACGCCCAGCTGCGCTCGCTCATCGTGAACGAATGCGGCATCGACCCGGTGCGGCTGGTGCCGATCCTGCACTATGACGGCACGCCGATCACCGCGCGTTTCATTGCCAAGGCAATCGGCGACCACCTCGGCAAGCTGACGGTGAAGCCGATGAAGGTGACGTCATGACCTATCTCGCGAAACCGAAATTCCATCATCCCGACCTGCCGAAGAACGCGCTCGGCTACACCCATCGCGACTACGAGGGTACGGTCTCGACGCTGTGCGCGGGGTGCGGCCATGACTCGATCACCGCCGCGATCATCCAGGCCTGCTTCGAACTGTCGATAGAACCGCATCGCGTCGCCAAGATTTCCGGCATCGGCTGCTCCTCGAAGACGCCGACCTATTTCCTCGGCAATTCGCACGGCTTCAATTCGGTGCACGGACGCATGCCGTCGGTCCTGACCGGGGCCAACCTTGCCAACCGCGACCTGATCTATCTCGGCGTCTCCGGCGACGGTGACAGCGCCTCGATCGGCCTTGGCCAGTTCGCGCATTGCCTGCGGCGCGGCGTCAACATGGTCTACATCGTCGAGAACAACGGCGTTTACGGCCTCACCAAGGGCCAGTTCTCGGCGACCGCAGACCGCGGGTCAAAGTCGAAGCGCGGCTTCATCAACACCGACAATTCCATCGATCTCGTTGCCATGGCGTTGCAGTTGGGCGCGAGCTTCGTCGCCCGCTCCTTCTCCGGCGACAAGCAGCAGCTCGTCCCGATCATCAAGGCGGCGATCGCGCACAAAGGCGCGGCCTTCATCGACGTGATCTCGCCATGCGTTGCTTTCAACAATCACGTCGGCTCGACCAAGAGTTTCGATTTCGTCCGCGAGCACAACGAAGCCGTGAACCGCCTCGACTTCATCTCAAGCCGCATGCCGATCGAGGTGAAGCAGGAGCCGGGAACCGTCGAGATCGTCGAGCAACATGACGGCTCGCGCCTCGCGCTGCGCAAGCTGGCCGCCGACTACGACGTGCATGACCGCACGGCGGCCCTTGGCTTTCTGCAGCATCATGCGGCCAAGGGCCAGATCGTCACGGGCCTGCTCTACGTCGAGAAGGATCCGGAAGACCTGCATGCCCACCTGCGTACTGTCGACGCTCCCCTCAATACGCTCGGCGAAAAGGAGCTTTGCCCAGGCCAAGCGACGCTCGAGAAGTTCAACGCGAGTTTGCGGTAACCCCCGGCCTTTAGGCCGTCATTGCCGGACCCGACCCGGCACTCCATGTAACCTTCATGGAAAAGCGCCGCCTCGGACGATCCGACCTTTACCTTGCGCCGATCATGCTCGGCGGCAACGTTTTCGGCTGGAACGTCGACGAGCGGACGTCGCACGGGATTCTCGACGCCTTCGTCGATGCCGGCTTTAACGCGATCGACACCGCCGATACCTATTCGCGCTGGGTGCCCGGCCATGCGGGCGGCGAGTCGGAAACCATCATCGGCAACTGGCTGAAGAAATCCGGCAAACGCGACAAGGTGCTGATCGCCACCAAGGTCGGCGAGGACATGGGCGAAGGCCGCTGTCTGCGCAAGGACTACATCCTGCGCGAATGCGAAGCTTCGCTGCGGCGCCTCAAGACCGACCGCATCGACCTTTATCAGACCCACTTCGACGACGAGGTGACGCCGGTCGAGGAGACGATGGCGGCCTATGCCGCGCTGATCAAGGCCGGCAAGGTGCGCGCAGTCGGCGCCTCCAATATCACCCCCAAGAGGTTCAAGGCCTCGCTCGCGGCCAGCAAGGCGCTTGGCCTGCCGCGCTACGAGAGCCTGCAACCGCTTTATAACCTGTCCGACCGCAACGAGTTCGAGACCGGCTATGCCGCACTGTGCCGGCAGGAGGCCATCGGCGTCATCCCCTATTACGGCCTCGCCGCCGGCTTCCTCACCGGCAAATACCGCTCGCCGGCCGACGCCGAGAAGAATCCGGCGCGCGCGCCGCGGCTCAAGAAATATCTCGACGCGCGCGGCCTGCGCATTTTGCAGGTGCTGGACGGCGTCGCCGCCCGCCACCAGGCGCTGCCGGCGCAAGTCGCGCTCGCCTGGCTGATCGGCCGCGTCACCGCGCCGATCGTCAGCGCCACCAGCCTCGCGCAGCTTGCCGACATCGTGCGGGCGCCGCAAATCGAATTGAGCGGCGACGATATCGCTTCGCTCGACAAAGTCAGCGCCGCGTGAAAAACAGAAGGCACCCCGCGCGGCACACGGGGTGCCCCCTTTTCGCTAACGCAACGCTTACGAAACCTGATTCAGGACGCGGCGGCGGCCTGCTTTTCGTACCAGGGCGCGTGGAGCACGCGGTTCGCTTCCAGATAGCTCTTGAGACTCGACAGCACGAGCGGCCAGCCGTTGCTGATGCTGCCGAAGACCTTGCTGTCGGGGGCAAAGTCGTCATGCGTCACGGTGAGCTTGACCTGGTCCTTCTGCTTTTCGAGATCGAAGACCACGCGCGAAGGCTGCTCGCCGCTGTAGAGCTCGTCGTGCATGGGTTTGAACGTGTAGGACAGCCGCCGCGGCGGATCGTATTCGAGCACCTCGCCTTTGAGGATCAGCTTGCCCTCGCGGTGGAATGTGACCGGCGAGCCGACGGCCCAATCGGAAGTCACGGCATTGCCGAACCAGAATTTTCCCGTCGCTTCGGTATCGGTCAGCGCCTTGAAGACCTTGTCGGGCGTCGACGCGATATAGCTCACGTAAACAAACACAGGCTTGCTCATCACATCTCTCCGTTTTTTGTCGGTCATTTTTCCCGCGATCTCAGTCCTTGAAGGCAGTCGCACCGGTCTCGAGCAGCGATTTGAGGTTTGACAGGACTTTCGGCCAGCCGCCGGACACCGCCTCGATGAACTTCGTGCCCTCGCCTTCCAGTTCGTGCGTGATGGTCAGCTTCACGGCCTTGCCGCCGAAGTCCGGATAGTAGTCGGCCATCTCGATTTCCATCGTGCAGCGCGACCAGCCCTCCGCCTTGAGTTCCGGCTTGAACTCATTGCGCCAGCGGATCGCCAGCCGCCGCGGCGGAACGGATTCCAGAATCTCGCCGGTGTCGGCGACGCGGCCGTCCTCGAAATTGAGGCGCCATGGGGCGCCAGCTTCGAAGGTGCTCTCGGCCGTGATGCCGAACCAGTATTTCCTGATCGTTTGCGGATCGGTCAGCGCCGCCCACAGTTTTTCCGGCGTGGTGCGGATATAGGTGACGTAGACAAAACGCGGCCTGGCCATCACGACTCTCCTGTCTCCAGTGCTTTTTTCATGTCGCTCAGCGCCTGCAGGCGTGAGCGTTCGAACTTCCCGATCCAGCGTTCGCCGATCTCGTGGATCGGCACCGGGTTGAGGTAGTGCAGCTTCTCGCGGCCACGCTTGACGGTCGCGACCAGATTGGCGTCCTCAAGAATGGCCAGATGCTTGCTGACCGCCTGCCGCGTCATGTCCAGGCGCTGACAGAGTTCGCCCAACGTTTGTCCATTCTCGGCGCGTAGGCGATCGAGCAATTCCCTTCGGCTCGGATCGGCCAGCGCCCTGAAGACTGCATCCATGGACGAGAATAATATGCAACCTTTTGGTTGCCTGTCAAGGACAACTACGCGCCGGTGGGCACCAGCCGCTGCACCACGCACGCGGCTCAAGCAGAGCTTTAACTTGAACAAACCGGGCTAACCGCCCTGCCGCCCGTTCAGGTGAATTGTCAGGATTTGTTACTGGTTGATGCAGGTGCCGATGTAGGTACCGCGGTCGCCGGCAGCCGAGCCGTAAACGCCGGCCTGATGGGCGCAGCGCATGGCGCGATCCTGGAACGTTTCGGTACCGCCCCGTCCGGAACCCGATATCGTCGGCAGATTAGGGAGGGCGCGGCCGGTCTTGGGGACGACGATCGGCGGCGGGATTGCGGCATCCGGTCGCGGCACCGTGGTGGATCGCGGGATGACGACGTGTTTGACGGTACCGCGCGGCGACTTGTACTTCGGAGCAAGCCAGGGCTCCGGCTGCTGCGGCTTTGCTCCCTTCTCCGGCACCATGATGCTGTAGTTGTCGCCCAGGATGCTGTAGCCGCTTCCGCCCTGAGCATACGCCTGCGCGACCGGACATACCGCCAGGGCAGCCAACGCTAGGACGCAGGTTCTCCGCATCCTCTCCAGATAAGCATTGTCCTCAGCGACTGCTACTCCTCGGGAGCCTCATTGATCGGATCGTAGCGTTTTGCATCAAATCCGAGCAGGTTCCATGACTGCGCCATGTGCGGCGGTAACGGCGCGGAGATATCGATTACACCCCCGCGGGGGTGTGGAACCACGATCCGACGGGCGAGCAAATGCAGCTTGTTCTGCATTCCGCCCGGAAGTTCCCAGTTTTCCTTTGAAAAATACTTTGGGTCACCGACGATCGGATGACCTATATGCGCCATGTGGGCGCGCAGCTGATGTGTCCGCCCGGTCACCGGCTTGAGCGAGAGCCAGGCAACGCGCTGTGCCGCGGTGTCCACCACGGCGTAATAGGTCACGGCATGGCTTGCACCCTCTTCGCCGTGGGCGGCAATGCGCATGAAGGATTCTTCCTCACGCTCTTCCTTGGCAAGAAACGTCGAGATGCGGCCTTGCCTCGGTCTGGGTACACCGGCGACCAAAGCCCAATAGATTTTGCGGGCCGAGCGCGAACGAAAGGTCTTGGCAAGTGCCGCCGCCGCAAAACGTGTCTTGGCTACCAAAAGACACCCGGCGGTGTCCTTGTCGAGGCGATGCACCAGGCGGGGGCGCTGGCCATCGGCACCACGCAGCACCTCCAGCATCCCGTCAATGTGACGCGTGGTGCCCGACCCTCCCTGCACCGCCAGCCCCATCGGCTTGTTGAGCACCATGACGTCGTCATCTTCGAAAAGTGCAATTGATCTCAGGAAGGCCCGGTCCTTCTGCGCGACAGACGCACTCTCACGCGGCGCCGGCGCATCCACCTTCAACGGCGGGATGCGGACTGCCTGCCCGGCCTCAAGCCGCGCTTTCGGCTGCGTGCGCTTGCCATTCACCCGCACTTCGCCTTTGCGAATGATGCGCTGGATATGGCTGAAGGAAAGGCCCGGGAATCTCGCCTCGAAAAAACGGTCCACGCGCATGCCGGCTTCGTCGGCGGTTACGGCAACGGTCTGGACGCCCCGTGCAAACTGCGTTGACTCCGTTCCGCCAGCCTGGGGCGCGCGCTCCTGGCGCGCCTTGCCGGGTGACGGCTCGGGCCCCCGTCCTCCGAAACTCGCCGCTTTCACCGCCCGCACCTCGGCACGACGGCCAGAATATTTGGCTTCCGGCCGGCGCCATTGCCGCGGTCCGGCCTGCTGGCGGCCGCCGCCGGGCTGACGCGGGCCCGATTTTCCGCGGCTCATTCCCCGCCCCGCTCTTTCCGCAGCTTTGTCCAATACTCGAGCCGCTTCCTAATCTCGCGCTCGAAGCCGCGCTCGGGCGGGTTATAGAATTTCTGCCGTTCCAGCGCCTCGGGAAAATAATTCTGGCCGGAAAAGGCCTCCTCAGCATCGTGGTCGTAGGCGTAGCCTCGCCCATAGCCCTCGTCCTGCATCAGCCTCGTCGGCGCATTGAGGATATGCTTGGGCGGCAGCAATGAGCCGGCTTCCCTTGCCGTGCGCATGGCCGCGCCGAACGCAGCGTAGCCGGCATTCGACTTCGGCGCGGTGGCGCAGTAGATGACCGCCTCCGCGATCGCGAGTTCGCCTTCGGGTGAACCCAGAAAATCGTACGCGTCCTTGGCGGCGTTGGCGATGATGAGCGCCTGGGGGTCGGCAAGCCCGATGTCCTCGATCGCCATGCGCACCACCCGCCGTGCGATGTACAGCGGCGGCTCGCCGGCATCCAGCATGCGGCAGAGATAATAGAGTGCGGCATCCGGATCGGAACCGCGTACCGACTTGTGCAGCGCGCTGATGAGGTTGTAGTGCCCGTCCTGACTCTTGTCGTAGATCGGCGCGCGCCGCTGTACGATCTCCTGTAATTTTGCGCTGTCGAACTTTTCGCCTTGGCGCGCGGCCCGCCAGATTTCTTCGGCAAGAGTGAGCGCGGCGCGGCCGTCACCGTCGGCCATGCGGATCAGGGATGCACGCGCCTCAGCGTCGAGCGGCAGCTGCTTGCCTTCAATTTGCTCGGCGCGCCGGAGCAGGCTTTCGATTGCATTTGCGTCGAGCGGTCTGAAAACGAGCACGCGTGCACGCGAAAGCAGCGGAGCATTCAGTTCAAACGACGGATTTTCGGTGGTGGCGCCGACCAGAACGATAGTGCCGTCTTCCATGACCGGAAGAAAGCTGTCCTGCTGTGCCCGATTGAACCGGTGTATCTCGTCGACAAAGAGCAGCGTGCCCTGCCCGGTCTCGCGCCGGTGGCGCGCCTCTTCAAAGACCTTCTTGAGATCGGCCACGCCGGTGAAGATCGCGTAAATCTGCTCGAAATGGAGGTCCGTCGCCTGTGCCAGCAGACGAGCAACGGTGGTCTTTCCGGTTCCGGGCGGTCCCCAGAATACCAGCGAGCCGAGAGAGCGCGTCTCCAGCATGCGTGTGAGCGCGCCGTCAGCGCCCAGCAGATGATCCTGCCCGACGACTTCGTCGAGCTGCCTTGGCCTGAGCTTGTCCGCGAGGGGGCGCGGCACATCCTTCTCAAGGCTGGCGGCGGCGAAGAGACTGGGACCGCTGGCTTTCGGACGGGCAGCCATTTTCAGCTCCTCACCCGCCGAATACGACGGAGATCTTTTTCAGCTCCTCACCCGCCGAATACGACGGAGATCTTCTGCCCGTTGCGGACGATCACGATGCGCCAGGCGCGGCTCTGGGTCCGGCTGAGCCGTTCGAGATCGCTCGTCCTGGCGATGCGCTCACCGTTGACCTCTTCGATCACGTCGCCGCGCTGGAAGCCAAGATTGCTCGCATAGGAGCCGGTTTCGACATCGACGATAACGACCCCTTCCTCAGCGTTACGGACCTGGAGCTCATCGGCAAGCGCCGGTGAAAGGTTGGCCACTCTTGCCCCGGAAAACGGCGAGCGCGAGCGGATGACGATCTCGTTCCGAGGCGTCTCCGGTGCGGTTTGCAGCGCGACGGTCACATTTTGCTCCCGTCCGCCCCGCAGGATACCAAGACGAACGCTGCCGCCAAGCGGCTTCGTGGCAAACCGGTAATCGAAGGCGTTAGGGTCGTCGACCTCCTGACCGTCAATCGATACGATCAGATCTCCGGGCCTGAGTCCGGCGCGCGCAGCCGGACTGTTGGGCAGGACGTTTGCGATGAGCGCGCCGGCGGGCCGCTTGAGCCCCATGCTGTCGGCAATGTCGGCCGTGACCGCCTGCAGCTTGGCACCGAGCCATGGCCGCGCCACCGCCTTTCCGCCTGTCCTGGCAGAGGCGACAACGACCCTCACCATGTTCGCCGGGATCGCAAAGCCAACACCCTGAGAGCCGCCAGAGCGCGAAAATATCGCGGTGTTGATGCCGACGAGCCTGCCCGTCAAATCCACCAGTGCGCCGCCCGAGTTACCCGGATTGATCGCGGCGTCGGTCTGGATGAAAAACTGGTAGTCGCTGACGCCGACCTGCGTTCGCGCAAGCGCCGACACAATTCCGTGCGTCACCGTCTGCCCGACGCCGAACGGGTTGCCGATTGCCAGGACGATGTCCCCGACCTGCAGGGCGTCGGAGTCGGCAAAGTCGAGAACAGGAAATCGCTCCCGGCCATCTTTGATGCGCAGGACCGCGAGGTCGGTCCGCGGATCCTTGAGCACGAGAGCCGCCTCGAATTCACGCTTGTCGGCGAGCGACACCTTCACCTCGTCGGCGCCCTCGATGACGTGGTTGTTCGTGACAACGAGCCCAACGTCATCGACGATAACTCCCGATCCCAGCGACCGCTGCACCTGACTGCCCGACCCGCCCGGGACGCCGAAGAAGCGGCGGAATATCGGATCGTCGAGCAGCGGGTTGCGGTTCTGTATGACTTTGGCGGCATAGACGTTCACCACGGCCGGCGCCACATGCCGGACCACGGGTGCATAGGACAGACGCAGTTCGGACTGCGTCGGAATGCGTCGCTCCTGCGCAACGGCGGTCGCCGAAATCGACGCGGCGAGCAGAACGGCGATCAGGCGAACGGCGCGCATGGGTTTGAATCCCGGTGGTATCGTTTGATCGTGGTCGGGCTTTTTCGCCCGCCCGGCTTAATGCAAAACGTCGACGCTTGGCACAAGGCCCACAGCCCGGGCCGCCGACGGGCCACGGCCGAGTGCCCCGCGGCATCAGAGCCAGCGAGATATAAGCGTCCTGCGGCCTTAAATGAAGGCCGTCCCCTATTCTATGGCAGGGACGGTGCGCAGATAGGCAACAATCGCGTCCAGATCGTCCCGCGTGAGGGTCGCGTAATAGTGGTAGCCCATCGGCGGCTTGAGCTTGCTGCCGTCCCTGCTGATCCCCGTAGTAATCGCCCGCTTGATCTCGTCGTCCGTCCAGGCGCCGATGCCCTTGGTCTTGCTCGAGGTGATGTTGCGGGATACCGAAACGCCCCAGGGTCCGGGGAATTCAAAACCACCAGCACCGAGCTTGGTTGCAAATTCGCGTCCGCGCGGCCCCATCGGCGTGTGGCATTCCATGCAATGGGCGATGGTGACGAGATAGAAGCCCTTCTTGACCTTGTCGCCCAATGTCGCCTCGGTGAAGGGCTTGTCGCCGCCAGGCGGGACAGGATGGCCTTGCGGGATCTTGTAGACGGGCTCGGGCACGGTGTTCTTCACCGGCTTGATGGTCCGCAAATAGGCAATAACCGCATCGAGGTCGCGCTCAGTCATGATCTCGTAGAAACCGCTCGGCATGATCATAGCGACCGGCACACCGTTTCTCTTGATGCCCTTGCGCAATACTCGTTTGAGCTCGGCGTCGCTGTAGCTGCCGATACCGGTCTCCTTGTCCTGGGTAATGTTCGGCGCCGTTACCTTGAATGGCGGCTCATCCCAAGAGAGCCCGCCGGAAAACGCCTTGTCCGTGATGTCGCCCTGCGGGCCCTTCGGCGTGTGGCAGTTGCCGCAGGTCAGGATTCCATTGACCAGATAGTCGCCGCGCTTGACGAGATCCGAATTCGCCGTTTGTGCGACGGCCGAGCCAACCAACGAGGTACCCAACAAACCCACAAGAAAAACGGCACGGAATACCATGAAAGTCTCCCACGAAGTCTGGTACTTCACCCCTGTTTCATAATCACTACGGGCCCGTAAACGAAAAGGGCGGCACTGCTTTGCCGCCCCCCCCGAAACCGAACTCGAAAACTCACGCCGCGGCGGGCGCCGCCTCCTCGGTCTTTTTCTCCTGCACCGGTCCCGAATCCTTCCCTTTGGCCTCGACGTCGCGGTCAACGAACTCGATGACGGCCTGCGCGGCACTGTCACCATAACGGAACCCGGCCTTCATGATCCGTGTATAGCCGCCATTACGTTCCTTGTAGCGTGGCCCGATCACGTCGAACAGCTTCTTGACCTGCGTGACATCGCGCACTTCGGCAATCGCCTGGCGGCGTGCATGGAGGCCGCCCTTTTTGGCAAGCGTCACCAACTTTTCCACTACCGGTCGAAGCTCTTTCGCCTTCGGCAGCGTGGTGATGATCTGCTCGTGCTTGATCAATGCCGCCGCCATGTTCGCAAACATGGCCCGGCGATGCGCGGGCTTTTTGTTGAGCTTGCGGTGAACCTTCCCGTGACGCATGTCTCAGTAATCAGTCATCAGTTATCAGCAATCAGAACGGTCTGATTACTGATTACTGACCACTGCCCCCTGGTCAATAGTGATCCTCAAAGCGCTTGGCGAGCTCTTCGATATTTTCCGGCGGCCAGCCCGGCACTTCCATGCCGAGATGAAGGCCCATCTGCGCCAGCACTTCCTTGATTTCGTTGAGCGACTTACGTCCGAAGTTCGGCGTTCGCAGCATCTCAGCTTCGCTCTTCTGCACCAGATCGCCGATGTACACGATATTGTCGTTCTTCAGGCAGTTGGCTGAACGCACCGACAATTCGAGCTCGTCCACCTTCTTGAGGAAGGCCGGGTTGAACGCAAGATCGGGGATCGCTTCCGCGGCGGTTTCCTTGCGCGGCTCTTCGAAATTCACGAAAACGTTGAGCTGATCCTGCAGAATTCGCGCGGCGTAGGCGAGTGCATCTTCAGGCGACACGGCGCCATTGGTTTCGATCGTCATGGTCAGCTTGTCAAAGTCGAGAATCTGGCCCTCGCGGGTGTTTTCGACCTTGTAGGAAACCTTGCGCACCGGAGAGTAGAGACTGTCGACGGGGATAAGACCGATCGGTGCGTCCTCGGGGCGGTTGCGCTCGGCGGGCACGTAGCCCTTCCCGGTATTGACCGTGAATTCCATACGGATCTCGGCGCCCTCGTCGAGCGTGCACAGAACGAGGTCCGGATTGAGCACCACGACATCACCGACGGTCTGGATGTCGCCAGCCGTGACGGTGCCGGGCCCCTGCTTCTTCACCACCATGCGCTTGGGACCTTCGCCTTGCATCTTGATGGCGATGTCCTTGATGTTGAGCACCATATCGGTGACATCCTCGCGCACGCCGGCTATCGAGGAGAACTCGTGCAGCACGCCATCGATGTGCACCGACTGCACCGCCGCGCCCTGGAGAGAGGACAGCAGAATGCGGCGCAACGCGTTGCCCAGCGTGACACCGAAGCCACGTTCGAGCGGTTCGGCTACCACCGTCGCCACCCGCGCAGCATCAGCGCCGGCGGAGACCTGGAGCTTGTTCGGCCTGATCAGTTCCTGCCAATTCTTCTGGATCACGTCTTCACCTTTTCAGCGGCGCGGCCTTCTCGCGCCTAGCGCACCCCACCCGCCGTGTGGGGAAAATTTCGGCGGTAGAACGCGCGCGGGATATTCCCCGCGCGAAAACAATCACACGCGCCGGCGCTTGCGCGGCCGGCAGCCGTTATGAGGAATCGTCGTCACGTCGCGGATCGAGGTGATTGTGAAGCCGGCCGCCTGCAGCGAACGCAGCGCCGATTCACGTCCCGAACCGGGGCCCGAGACCTCGACCTCGAGTGTGCGCATGCCGTGCTCTTGCGCCTTCTTGGCGGCATCTTCAGCAGCCACCTGCGCGGCATACGGGGTCGACTTCCGCGAACCTTTAAAACCCATGGTCCCGGCCGACGACCAAGCAATCGTGTTGCCTTGGGCGTCGGTGATCGTGATCATGGTATTATTGAAAGAGGCCGCGACATGCGCGACGCCTGACGCGATATTCTTACGTTCGCGCCGGCGGACGCGAGTGGCTTCCTTTCCCATTCCCAATCCTTTCGTACCCGCAAGCCGTAACCGGCCAGAGGGCTTATCCTGTTATCAAGTCGGTCCCGGTGTCTTCTTCTTGCCGGCGATCGTCTTGGCCGGCCCCTTACGGGTGCGTGCATTCGTGTGCGTGCGCTGACCGCGGACGGGCAGCCCCTTGCGATGGCGCAGGCCGCGATAACAGCCGAGGTCCATCAGGCGCTTGATGTTGAGTTGCACTTCGCGGCGCAGATCGCCCTCAACCATGTAGTCACGGTCGATGATCTCGCGGATTTGCAGCACCTCGGCGTCGGTCAACTGCGATACCCGGCGCTCCGGCGGCAGATTAACCTTGCCCACGATATCTCGGGCGATCTTGGGCCCAATGCCATGAATATACTGAAGCGCGATCACCACGCGCTTATTGGTCGGTAGATTGACGCCCGCGATACGAGCCACTTAGCCTCTCCTATATCGACCGACGACGCCGAGCGCGCCGGATTTCCAAGTCCCGTGAAGGGGATAGCGCAAAGCGTAACACGACGCCCGTCCCCACCTTCCTGGGGCCCGGCATCGCGTCAAACTCCTGAATGCGCAGCTTATTAAGGGATTCATCGCGCTCTCGTCAACCTCCGCCGGGTACGTTTTTTTCGTTGCCCGGGCCCTTTTTTAGCGCGTCTGGCAGCCGTTCCCGGTCTTTTCCGACGAGTTCCGCCCTTACGGGTCGCACGTTTGGCCGTCTTTGCCAGCCTTGCCTTACGGCGCCGCTGCCTTGGCCGACGCTCGAGCTTGGCCTCTGGCGAGCCTGCCTCGGCCAGATGCCGGTCAATGGCTGCGGCAACCTCGGCGATTGACGCCATTCCGTCGACGCTTCTGAGCATGCCCTTCCCGGCGTAATAGCCGGCAAGCGGAGCCGTCTGGGCGCGATAGGCGGCAAGCCGCCCCTTGAGCACCTCGGGATTATCGTCGGCCCGTACCTTTTCGCCGCGTGCGGTCATTTCGGCAACGCGTTTTTCGATGCGTTGCAGAAGGATGCCCTCGTCAACCTTGAGCTCGATCACCGCATCGAGCTTCAGGCCGCGCTCGGCCAATAATCGATCCAGGGCCTCAGCCTGCGGAACCGTGCGCGGAAACCCGTCGAGTACGAACCCGCGCCGCGCGTCGGGTTGGTCAATGCGTTCGGCGATGATTGCAACGACGACCTCGTCAGGCACCAGTTCCCCGCGGTCCATGATGCTCTTCGCGCGCAGACCGATTGGCGTCCCGGCGGCGACCGCAGCACGCAGCATGTCGCCGGTCGACAGTTGAATTATCCCGTACTTGGCGATCAGGCGCTGCGCTTGCGTGCCCTTCCCCGCCCCCGGCGGGCCGAGCAGGATCAACCTCATCGCGTCCGCCCTCGCAGCTTCGAACGCTTGATCAGGCCTTCGTATTGGTGCGCGAGCAGATAGCCCTGGATCTGCGCTACCGTATCCATCGTCACGCTGACGACGATAAGCAACGAGGTGCCGCCGAAATAGAAAGGCACCGCGGCGTATGAAATCAGGATTTCCGGAACCAGACAGACAATGGCGAGATAGAGAGCGCCGATAACCGTGATACGCGACAGCACATAGTCGATGTATTCGGCCGTCCGTTCTCCGGGACGGATTCCCGGGATAAATCCGCCGTGCTTCTTGAGGTTGTCCGCCGTCTCGGTGGGATTGAAGACGACCGCAGTGTAGAAAAACGCGAAGAAGACGATGAGTGCAATGTAGAGGATGAGGAACAGCGGTCGTCCGTGCCCAAGCAGCGTCGTGACCGTTGTGAGCCAGTTCGGACCCTGCCCGGCGTTGAAATTGGCAACCGTCGTGGGCAGCAGCAGCAATGACGAAGCGAAGATCGGCGGAATCACACCCGACGTATTGAGCTTGAGCGGCAGGTGCGAGGATTGGCCCTCGAACATGCGGTTTCCGACCTGGCGCTTGGGATATTGTATGAGAAGGCGCCGTTGCGCACGTTCCATGAAAACGATGAAGGCGATGACGGCAACCGCCATCACGATCACCGCAAGAATCAATCCGGTCGACAAGGCGCCCTGGCGTCCGAGTTCGAGGGTCCCGGCGATCGCCGATGGCAGTTCGGCCACGATACCCGACAGAATGATCAGCGAAATGCCATTACCGATGCCGCGCGCGGTGATCTGCTCGCCGAGCCACATCAGAAACATGGTGCCGCCGGTGAGTGTGATCGTGGTCGATACGAGAAAAAAGATGCCGGGATTGGAAACGACGCTGCCGGTGCCCTGCAGCCCGATGCCGATGCCGTAGGCCTGGAATGCCGCAAGAAGCACGGTGAGATACCGTGTGTACTGGTTCATGATCTTGCGGCCCTGCTCGCCTTCCTTTTTCAGCGCTTCAAGGGTGGGCGAGACGGTCGTCATCAGCTGAATGATGATCGATGCCGAGATGTACGGCATGATGTTGAGTGCAAATATTGCCATCCGATGAATGCCACCCCCGGAGAACATGTTGAACATGCCGAGGATGCCGCCGGACTGGGTGTTGAAAATCTGCGACCAGGCGTTGGGATCGATGCCGGGCAGCGGGATATAGGTGCCGAGCCGGTAGACCAGCAACGCGCCGACTGTGAACCAGATTCGTTTCTTGAGCTCTTCGGCCTTGGCGAGCGCCGAGAAGTTGAGATTGGCTGCCAGTTGTTCAGCTGCCGAAACCATCGCCTGCTCCCTCAGCCCCCAACCCTACCCGCCGCTGTCCCTCTCGTACGAGGGGCATCTGGCTTTCGCCACCCTCTAGATATGCCACGACCCGACGAACGGTAGCCCGGGATCGGCGTTGAAAAGCCTCATCCCCAAGCCTCTTCACCCGGCGGGGCTCTGCTCGCCTTCTGCTTGCCCCTTGGGCTTGCCGCTTTTTGGCTTGTCGCCCCCCTTTCCACCTTTCGCCGCCTCCAGGGCCATGCGCTTGTTCTTCCCCTTGGGAACCGCATCTTCTTCCTTTGGCGGGGCGAGAACCTTCACCGACCCTCCGGCCTTCTCGACCGCGGCAATCGCGGACTTGGAGGCGCGCCAGACGGAGAATTCGACCTTGGCCTTGATCTCACCGTCGCCAAGAAGCTTCACGCCGCCTTTCTCGCGGCGCATCAGGCCGGCCTTCACCATGGCCGCGGCATCGACCGGTACCTTGGTATCGATCAAGCCGGCATCGATCGCAGCCTGAACCTTGCCAAGATTGATTTCGTTGAGCGCGGTGGCAAACGGGGTATTGCGGAAACCGCGCTTCGGCAGCCGCCGATGCAGCGGCATCTGGCCCCCTTCGAAACCCTTATTGCGGTAGCCAGTGCGTGCGGTCTGGCCCTTGCCACCACGGCCGCCGGTCTTACCCATCCCTGAGCCGATGCCGCGCCCGATGCGCATGCGCTTTTTGCGCGCGCCTGGTTTGTCGGCGATCTGGTTGAGTTTCATCGTGCTCCTCATTTTTCTTTCTCGAGATGGCCGGGCCAAGCCCGGCCATGACCTACGGTCACTTCGCGTCCCCGACTACGCGCACCAGGTGCTGCACCTTGCGGATCATGCCGCGGGTCGCCGGCGTGTCCGGCAAATCGCGCGCGCGTCCGATCTTGTTGAGACCTAGCCCGATCAGCGTCTGGCGCTGACCGAAGTGGCGCCGTTGCGGGCTACCCACCTGTTCGACCCTGATCGTCTTTCCCTGAGCCATGCGTAAATTCCTTTAGTCAGTCGCCGCCTCGGCATCGCTATCGCGGCGTCGGGACTGGAGCGTCGAAACCTTGATGTTGCGGCGAGCCGCGACCGCACGTGGCGAATCCTGATGCTTGAGCGCATCGAAGGTCGCCCGCACGACGTTGTACGGGTTGGAGGACCCGAGCGACTTGGCAACGACGTCCTGCATGCCGAGAGTCTCGAAGACGGCGCGCATCGGGCCTCCGGCGATAATACCGGTGCCGGGAGGCGCCGCGCGCAAGAACACCTTGCCAGCACCATGCCGACCAAGCACGTCGTGATGCAGCGTTCGGCCTTCGCGCAGCGGAACGCGGGTCAGGCCGCGTTTCGCGGCGTCGGTCGCTTTGCGGATCGCCTCCGGCACCTCGCGTGCCTTGCCATGACCGAAGCCGACCCGGCCTTTCTGATCGCCCACGACGACGAGGGCGGCGAAACCGAATCGACGGCCGCCTTTGACCACTTTGGCCACGCGGTTGATGTGCACCAGCTTGTCGATGAACTCGCTGTCGCGCTCCTCGCGCTCACCGCGTTCTCGTTCCCTTCGGGCTTCCCGTGCCATTTGTGTTGGTTCCGTTAGAAGTTGAGTCCGCCTTCACGCGCGGCGTCTGCCAGCGCCTTGACGCGTCCGTGATAGAGATATCCGCCGCGGTCGAACACGACGTCCTTAATTCCTTTTTCCTTTGCCCGTTCGGCGATCAGCTTGCCGACAGCCTTTGCCGCCGCGATGTTCGCGCCGGTCTTTGCGCCTTCGCGCATCGCCTTCTCAAGAGACGACGCTGCGGCAATGGTCACACCCTTGTTGTCATCAATGACCTGCGCATAGATGTGTTTTGACGAACGGAACACCGAGAGCCGCACGCGCCCGTGCGCCGCGAGCCTGATCTTGCGGCGCACCGTCGCCGTCCGCCGCGCAGTTCGGTCAGTCAATCTCGACATGCCGCGCCCTCTACTTCTTCTTCCCTTCCTTGCGGAAGATGTACTCATTCACGTATTTCACGCCCTTGCCTTTGTAGGGCTCTGGCGGACGGAATCCGCGGATCTCGGCGGCGACGTGGCCGACCTTCTGCTTGTCGACGCCGCTGATGACGATCTCCGTCGGTTTTGGCGTCGCGATCGCGATCCCATCCGGGATCGGAAAATTAACGTCGTGCGAGAAGCCGAGCTGCAACTGCAGGGTCTTGCCTTGCACGGCGGCACGATAGCCAACGCCGGTGATTTCAAGGCGTTCTTCAAATCCCTTGGTAACGCCCGCCATCAGGTTGGCTACGAGCGTGCGTGAGGTACCCCACATCGAGCGCGCGCGCTTCGTTTCGTTACGTGGCTCGAGCTTGATCCCGGCCTTGTCCATGGCGACAGCGATGTCGTCGTGCACAACAACCTGAAGGGCGCCCTTCGGACCCTTGACCTTGACCGTCTGTCCGTCGACGTTCGCGGTAACGCCCGTCGGAACCGCCACTGCTTTTTTGCCGATACGCGACATCAGAACACCGTGCAGATGATTTCGCCACCCACGTTGGCCTCACGGGCATCGTGGTCAGCCATCACGCCCTTCGGAGTTGAAAGGATCGCAACCCCAAGACCGTTATTGACGCGCGGCAGATTGCGCACGGCCACGTAAACACGGCGTCCCGGCTTGGAGACCCGCTCGATCTCGCGGATCACGGGCTCGCCATCGAAGTACTTGAGCTCGATCTCGAGCTCGGACCGGCCGTTCGCATGCGCAACAGTGGTGTAGCCGCGAATGAACCCTTCCGACTTGAGCACCTCGAGCACCCGCTCGCGCTGTTTGGAGCCGGGCATCGAGACTTTCGACTTGTTGCGCATCTGAGCGTTGCGGATGCGCGCGATCATGTCACCGATCGGATCGTTGACTGCCATCACGCCCTCCTACCAGCTCGACTTCACAAGGCCCGGAATCAGGCCTTTCGATCCGAGATCGCGCAATGCGATACGGCTCAGGCGGTGCTTGCGGTAATAGCCGCGCGGACGCCCGCTCAGCTCGCAGCGGTTGCGAATGCGCGTCTTGGACGAGTTTCGCGGCAACTCCGCCAGCTTCAATGATGCGGCAAAACGATCTTCCATCGGCAGCTTCTTGTCGTGCGCAATCGCCTTCAGCTTTGCCCGGCGGTTGGCATACTGCTTGGCCATTCTGCGCCGCCGGTTGTTCTTCTCGATCGAGCTTTTCTTCGCCATACTTTCACTCCTTGCGGTTCCGCGTATGAGGAAACCCTCACTGCCGGAACGGGAAGTTGAACGCTGTGAGCAGCGCTCGCGCCTCGTCGTCGGTGCGCGCGCTTGTGCAAACGGTGATGTCGAGGCCCCAGGTATCTGTAACCTTGTCGAAGTCGATCTCCGGGAAAACCGTGTATTCCTTGATACCGAGGCTGTAGTTGCCGCGGCCGTCAAAGCTCTTCGGATTGAGGCCGCGGAAGTCGCGAACGCGTGGCAGCGCGATATTCACCAGCCGGTCGATGAAGTCGTACATGCGCGCCTTGCGCAACGTGACCTTGCAACCGATGGGCTGGCCGTCACGCAGCTTGTAGGTCGCGATCGACTTCCGCGATCTGGTGATCACCGCTTTCTGGCCGGCAATCAGCGAGAGGTCGGCAGCGGCGTTGTCTACCTTCTTGCGGTCGGCGACACCTTCGCCGATGCCCATGTTGAGTACGACTTTCGTGATCGCCGGAACCTGCATGCGGTTGGTGTAGCCGAACTTCTTCGACAACTCGCCGCGCACGACCTGCTCGTAATGGGTTTTCAGGCGCGCAACATAGTCCGAGCGCTCGCGCGGCTTCTTCACTTTCGGCTCGCCGCCCTTGGCTTCGGCGCCCTTGGGCGCGGCACCCTCCTTGGCGCCCTTCGGGGCACCCTGCGGCGGCTTCGGCTTTTTGCTTTCGGTCTGCTGCTGCGTGTCAGCCATCGATCTCGACTCCTGAACGCTTGGCGATGCGCACTTTCTTGCGTGCATCGCCTTCGCCGACGAACTTGAAACCGACGCGGGTCGGCTTACCGTCCTTTGGGTCGGCGAGTGCGAGGTTGGACAGATGGATCGAGCCCTCCTTGGAGATGATCCCGCCTTCCTGCTGTGCGGTCTGCCGTTGATGGCGCTTGACCATGTTGATACCGCGCACCACCGCCCGGTTTTCGGCCGGACGTACCTCTATGACCTCGCCGGTGCGGCCCTTGTCGCGGCCGGTGAGCACGACCACCTTGTCGCCCTTGCGGATCTTGGCTGCCATCACAGCACCTCCGGGGCCAGCGAGATGATCTTCATGTGATTTTTGGCGCGCAGCTCGCGCGGCACCGGCCCAAAGATACGGGTGCCGACCGGCTCCATTTGCGGCGTGATCAACACCGCCGCATTCCGGTCAAAACGGATGACCGAGCCGTCCGGACGCTTGATGTCCTTGGCAATGCGCACGACGACGGCCTTCATAACGTCGCCTTTCTTCACGCGGCCGCGCGGAATCGCTTCCTTTACCGATACGACGATCACATCGCCGATAGTCGCGTACTTCCGTTTCGAGCCACCCAGCACCTTGATGCACATGACGCGGCGCGCGCCGGAATTATCGGCCACGTCGAGGTTGGTTTGCATCTGGATCATGATGCGGCTCTCGTTGTCTTGTCGCTCATCGCGCTTACTGAACTTTCTGCTTCTTCTCGCCCCGGATCACTGCCCAGCGCTTGAGTTTGGAGATCGGTCGACGCTCCTCGATCCACACCACATCACCAACCGAATAAGTGTTGGCTTCGTCGTGCGCGTGATACTTCTTCGAGCGACGGATGGTTTTCTTCATCGTCGGGTGCGTGAAACGCCGGTCGACACGCACGACAACGGTCTTGTCCTGCTTGTCGCTCACGACAACGCCCTGGAGCGTACGCTTCGGCATCTCGAACCCCTTATTCCTTCGACTTCGACTTGGCGCGCGACTTCGGCTTCGCTGCAGCCTTCGGTTTGGCGGTCTTTGACTTTTTCTCGGTCTTCTCAACCTTCGGCGCGGGAGACGCCTTCGCTATCGGCTCAGGCATGCCGGCGCGCTTCTGCGCCGCAATTGTCTTCATGCGAGCGATGTCGCGCCGGATAACACGCACGCGTGCTGTGTTTTCAAGCTGACCGGTTGCCCGCTGGAAGCGCAGATTGAACTGCTCCTTCTTGAGCTTCAGCACTTCGTCATCGATCTGATCGAGCGTCATTGCTCTTACGTCGGCAGCTTTCATGGTCATCACTCGGCAATACGTTCGATAAACCGGGTTTTGACCGGCAACTTCGCCGCCGCAAGGGCGAGAGCCTCGCGGGCGACCGAAACAGGAATGCCATCCACCTCAAAAAGAACGCGCCCGGGCTTGACCCGTACGACCCAGAGCTCCGGCGTCCCCTTGCCTTTGCCCATACGCACCTCGATCGGCTTTTTCGACACGGGCACGTCCGGATAGACGCGAATCCAGACGCGGCCCGACCGCTTCATGAAGCGCGTAAGCGCGCGGCGTGCCGCCTCGATCTGGCGCGCGGTCACACGCTCGGGCTCGAGCGCCTTGAGGCCATACTGGCCAAAGGCAAGCGTCGTGCCGCTGGTGGCAAAGCCGTGAATGCGCCCCTTATGCGCCTTGCGGAACTTTGTGCGGATCGGCTGCAGCATGATCTAGAACTCTGATTCCTTTAAGCCGCGGTTTCTCGGCGCGGGCGTCCGCCCTCGCCTTCGGCAAGTTTCTTGTCCTGCGCCATCGGATCGTGCTCGAGGATCTCGCCCTTGAAGATCCAGACCTTCACGCCGCATGTGCCGTAAGTCGTGAACGCGGTGGCCACGCCGTAATCCACATCGGCGCGCAGCGTATGCAGCGGGACGCGGCCTTCGCGATACCACTCCATGCGGGCAATTTCCGCGCCGCCCAGGCGGCCCGAACAGTTGATGCGGATTCCTTCGGCGCCGAGGCGCATCGCCGATTGCACCGCGCGCTTCATGGCGCGCCGGAATGCAACACGCCGCTCGAGTTGCTGAGCAATCGACTCGGCGACCAGCTGCGCATCGAGCTCCGGCTTACGGATCTCGACGATATTGATGACAACATCGCTCTCGGTCAGCTTGGCCACCGACTTGCGAAGCTTCTCGATATCGGCTCCTTTCTTGCCGATGACCACGCCCGGACGCGCCGAGTGGATGGTAACGCGGCATTTCTTGTGCGGGCGCTCGATCACGATGTGGGACACTGCGGCCTGCTTGAGCTGCTTCATCAGCTCGGCGCGAATCCTGATGTCTTCATGCAGGAGCGAGCCGTATTCCGCCTTGCCTGCGAACCAGCGCGAATCCCAGGTGCGGTTGATACCGACACGCAGCCCGATCGGATTGACTTTCTGACCCATCGTCTACTCCTCAGGCTTCCGCCCGCGCCTCGACCTGACGCACCACGATGGTCAGGTGAGAAAATGGCTTGAGAATACGTCCGACGCGACCGCGGCCGCGCGGAGTGAAACGCTTGATCACGAGCGCCTTGCCGACGTGCGCCTCGGCTACGACAAGATCGTCGACATCGAGGTCATGATTGTTCTCGGCGTTGGCGATCGCCGATTCGAGACACTTGCGCACGTCCTTTGCGATCCGCTTGCGCGAGAACTCGAGGTCGGCGAGCGCGCTCGCAACCTTCTTGCCGCGGATCAGCTGCGCGACAAGGTTGAGCTTCTGCGGCGAAACCCGCAGCATTTTGCTCACAGCCTTGGCCTCGTTCTCGCCGAGGTCACGTTCGCGTTGGCGTTTGCCCATGACGTTGCTCTTTATCCCTTAACCTGCCGTTGGGGCCGCCGGAGCAGCCGGTGCAGCTGCCGATGCCCCCGGAGCCGCAGGCGCGCCGACGCGCTTCGCTTTGCGGTCGGACGAATGGCCGTAAAACATCCGGGTCGGCGCGAACTCGCCGAACTTGTGACCGACCATTTCCTCCGTCACCAGCACCGGTATGTGCTTCTGCCCATTGTAGACACCGAAGTTCAGACCGACGAATTGCGGAAGAATGGTCGAACGGCGGCTCCAGATCTTGATCATCTCATGACGGCCGGATGCGCGCGCGGCTTCAGCCTTGCGCAGCAGATATCCGTCGACAAACGGCCCTTTCCAGACTGAACGAGTCATAGATCCTGATCCTTACTGCTGCTTCTTCTTGCGATCGTGCCGGCTCGCAACAATGAAGCGCTCGGTACGCTTGTTCTTGCGGGTCTTCTTACCCTTGGTCGGGAAGCCCCAGGGCGTGACCCAGTGCTTTCCGCCTTTGGTGCGCCCACCGTGCGGGTGGTCGACCGGGTTCATGGTGATGCCGCGGTTGTGCGGCATACGGCCTTTCCAGCGCTGACGACCCGCCTTGCCGATAGTGGTGTTCATGTTGTCGGGGTTCGATACAGCCCCGACCGTCGCCATGCAGCGGCCGTGGACCAGGCGCTGCTCCGACGTGTTGAGACGAAGGATGACATAGTCCTGGTCGCGACCGACGATCTGGGCGTAGCTGCCCGCCGAGCGCGCGATCTGCCCACCCTTGCCGATCTTGATTTCGACATTGTGCACGATCGTGCCGACCGGGATATTCGCGATCGGCATGGCGTTGCCCGGCTTCACGTCGGCATGCTCCGACGAGATGACGGTGTCACCCGGCGCAAGACGCTGCGGCGCCAGGATGTAGGCGAGTTCGCCGTCCTGGTACTTGATCAGCGCGATGAAGCCCGTGCGGTTCGGATCATACTCGAGCCGCTCGACGGTCGCCGGCACGTCGAATTTCCGGCGCCGGAAATCGATCCGCCGATAGGCCTGCTTGTGGCCACCGCCGCGAAACCGCGAGGTGATGCGGCCGTGGTTGTTGCGCCCGCCGGTCGACGTCTGCCCTTCAGTCAAGGATTTCACCGGCGGGCCTTTGTGCAGGGTCGAGCGGTCGACGATTACCAGCTGGCGCTGGCCTGGCGTCACCGGATTATAGGTTTTCAACGCCATCGCTACGCTCCCCTTACAAGCCCGTAGTCACGTCGATCCTATGCCCCTCTTCGAGGGTCACGATCGCGCGCTTGGAGTCGGACTGCTGCCCGACCCGATTACGGAAAACCTTCCACTTGCCTGGACGCGTGAGCGTGTTGACGCTCTTGACCTTCACGTCGAACAACTTCTCCACCGCTTCCTTGATCTGCGGCTTGGTGGCGTTTTTCGCCACTTTGAACGTCACCTTGTTGTACTCCGACGCCATGGTCGCTTTCTCGGTGATCACCGGCGCGATGATGACGTCGTAATGGCGCGGATCACTGGTACTCATTTGAATCGCGCCTCCAGCGCATCGAGCGCGGCCTTGGTCAGCACCAAAGTCTTGCGCCGCAGGATGTCGTAAACATTGATGCCCTGCACCGGAAGCACGTCGATATTCGGAATATTCCGGGCCGCGGTGCGGAAGCTGGCCTCGATCTCGGCACCATCGACGATCAGGGCGTTTTCGAGCCCGAGCTTGCCGAACTGCTTGGCGAGTACCCTCGTCTTGGCATCTTTGACAGACGCCTTTTCGAGAACGATGATGCCGCCATCCTTGGCCTTCGACGACAGTGCGTGCTTGAGCGCGAGCGCACGAACCTTTTTCGGCAGATCAATGGCGTGACTGCGCACGACCGGACCAAAGGCCCGGCCGCCGCCGCGGAACTGCGGAACGCGCGCCGAGCCGTGACGGGCACCGCCGGTGCCTTTCTGCGCGTACATTTTCTTACCGGTTCGCCAGATTTCGCTGCGGCCCTTCGTCTTGTGCGTACCGCGCTGACGCTTGGCGAGCTGCCAATTGACGCAGCGCTGGATGATGTCGGTCCGCGGCTCGAGGCCGAAGATCGAATCCGGCAGCTGGATCGAACCGGCTTCCTTCCCTTCGAGGGTGGTGATCTTCATTTCCATGTTACGCACCCTCCTTCGCGGCGGGAGCGGCTGCCTCGCCTGCAGGTGCGGCGGCCGGTTTTTCCGCGGCATTCGGGGCAGACTTGGCGTCCGGCTTGCTCTCGGGCTTCGGCTCGGCGCTTTCGCTGACACGGAACTTGCCGGGCTTTGGAGCTTCCTTGGGCAGTTTCTTCTTGACCGCATCGCGCACCGTCACCCAGCCACTCTTGGCGCCGGGCACGGCACCCTCGACCAGGATGAGGCCGCGCTCCACGTCGGTTTGTACGACCTTGAGATTGAGCGTCGTCACCCGCTCGACACCCAGATGACCGGGCATTTTCTTGTTCTTGAACGTCTTGCCGGGATCCTGACGACCGCCCGTGCCGCCGATCGACCGGTGCGAGATCGAAACGCCGTGCGAGGCACGCAGGCCCCCGAAATTCCACCGCTTCATGCCGCCCGCAAAGCCCTTGCCGATCGTGATGCCGCAGACATCGACGAACTGGCCGGGCACGAAATGATCGGCCGTGATCTCGGCGCCAACGGGAATGATTGAATCCTCGGTCACGCGGAATTCGGCGAGCTTGCGCTTGGGTTCGACCTTCTGCTTGCCGAAATAGCCGCGATCGGCCTTGCTCATGTTATTGGCGCGGCGCGGGCCCGAGCCGAGCTGCAGCGCAACGTAGCCGTTCTTGTCCTTGGTCCGGTGAGCAACCACCTGGCACTGCGCAAGCCGCAGCACCGTCACCGGCACATGCTCGCCGGCCTCGGTAAACACCCGGGTCATTCCGACCTTCTGAGCTACTACGCCCGTACGCATCGCTATTCCCACCCCGGCCTTACAGCTTGATCTCGACATCGACGCCGGCGGCGAGGTCGAGCTTCATCAGCGCGTCCACGGTCTGCGGTGTCGGATCGACGATGTCGAGCAAGCGCTTGTGCGTGCGCATCTCGAACTGTTCGCGGCTCTTCTTGTCGACATGCGGCGAACGGTTCACCGTGAACTTTTCGATCCGTGTCGGCAGCGGGATAGGCCCACGTACCTGCGCACCGGTGCGCTTGGCCGTGTTCACGATTTCCCGCGTCGACGCATCGAGAATGCGGTGATCGAACGCCTTGAGCCGGATCCGGATATTCTGGCCGTTCATTTCAGTCTCTTTCTCCAATCAACCCGCTCGGCTCTTGCCTGCGAGTAGTGAGCGGCGAACAGCAAATGGGTCTATTCGCTATTCGCCGGCTCGCTATTCGCTTACTCGATGATGCTCGCCACGACGCCGGCGCCGACGGTGCGGCCGCCCTCGCGAATGGCGAAGCGCAGTTTCTCTTCCATGGCGATCGGCACGATGAGGTGCACTTCCATCGCCACATTGTCGCCCGGCATCACCATTTCCGTGCCCTGCGGCAGATGCACGACGCCGGTGACGTCGGTGGTGCGGAAATAGAATTGCGGACGATAGTTGGTGAAGAACGGCGTATGGCGTCCGCCCTCCTCCTTGGTGAGGATGTAGGCTTCCGCCTTGAACTTGGTGTGCGGCTTTACCGAGCCGGGTTTGCAGAGCACCTGACCGCGCTCGACTTCCTCGCGCTTGGTGCCGCGCAGCAGGCAGCCGATGTTATCGCCGGCCTCGCCCTGATCGAGCAGCTTGCGGAACATCTCGACGCCGGTGACGACGGTCTTGGTTGTCGGCCTGATGCCGACGATCTCGACTTCCTCGCCGACCTTGATGATGCCGCGCTCGACGCGGCCGGTGCACACGGTGCCGCGGCCCGAGATCGAGAACACGTCTTCGACCGGCATCAGGAACGGCTGATCCTTCGGGCGTTCCGGCTGCGGAATGTATTCGTCCACCGCCTTCATCAGCGCCAGGATCGACTCTTTGCCGAGTTTCTCGTCGCTGCCTTCGAGCGCCTTGAGGGCCGAGCCCTTGATCACCGGAATCTTGTCGCCCGGGAAGTTATACTTGGACAGCAATTCGCGCACTTCGAGCTCGACGAGCTCAAGCAACTCCGGATCATCGACCATGTCGACCTTGTTCATATAGACGACGAGCGCCGGCACACCGACCTGGCGGGCGAGCAGGATGTGCTCACGGGTCTGCGGCATCGGGCCGTCGGCGGCGGAAACCACCAGGATCGCGCCATCCATCTGCGCCGCGCCGGTGATCATGTTCTTCACGTAGTCGGCGTGGCCGGGGCAGTCCACGTGGGCGTAATGGCGCTTGTCGGTCTCATATTCGACGTGCGCGGTCGAAATCGTGATGCCGCGCGCCTTCTCTTCCGGCGCCTTGTCAATCTGGTCATAGGCAGTGAACGTAGCGCCACCCTTCTCGGCGAGCACCTTGGTAATCGCCGCTGTCAGCGTCGTCTTGCCGTGGTCGACGTGACCGATCGTCCCGATATTGCAATGGGGCTTGGTCCGCTGGAATTTTTCTTTGGCCATGGAACTCTCCGTTCAGATCCTTCTGTTATCTTTCCCGGTCACGCGAATTTCTTCTGCACTTCGGCTGATACGTTCGCGGGCAGCTCTGCGTAGTGATCAAATTGCATTGTGAACGTGGCGCGGCCCTGAGACATGGACCGCAGATTATTGACGTAGCCGAACATGTTCATCAGCGGCACCATTGCGTTAATCACGTTGGCGTTGCCGCGCATGTCCTGCCCCTGAATCTGCCCGCGGCGCGAGTTGAGGTCGCCGATGACCGAACCGGTGTAGTCTTCCGGCGTCACCACCTCGACCTTCATGATCGGCTCGAGCAGAACCGGGCGTCCCTTCTGCAGCGCCTCCTTCAGGCACTGACGCGCGCAGATTTCGAAAGCGAGTGCCGACGAATCGACATCGTGATACTTGCCGTCGATCAGCGTCACCTTGAGATCGACCACAGGGAAGCCGGCGACGACGCCGGAGCCCAGCACGCTCTCTAGGCCCTTCTCGACACCCGGGATGTACTCTTTCGGCACGGCACCGCCGACGATCTCGTTCTCAAACTGGAACGGCGTGCCGGGCGGCGTCGGTTCGGCGATGATCTTGATCGCGGCAAACTGACCGGAGCCGCCTGTCTGCTTCTTGTGCGTGTATTCGTGTTCGACGCGCTGGGTGATCTTTTCACGGAACGCCACCTGCGGGGCGCCGATATTGGCGTCGACCTTGTAAGTGCGCTTGAGAATGTCGACCTTGATGTCGAGATGCAGCTCGCCCATTCCCTTGAGAATCGTCTGTCCGCTCTCCTGGTCGGTCGAGACGCGGAATGAGGGATCCTCGGCCGCGAGCTTGGCAAGCGCCACACCGAGCTTCTCCTGATCGGCCTTCGACTTCGGCTCGATCGCGATCTCGATGACCGGATCGGGAAATTCCATCTTTTCCAGGATCACCGGCTTTGCGGGATCGCACAGCGTATCGCCGGTGCGAACTTCCTTGAGCCCCGCCAGCGCGACGATGTCGCCGGCGTAGGCTTCTTTGATGTCCTCGCGGTTGTTCGCATGCATCAGCAACATGCGGCCGATGCGCTCTTTACGCTCTTTCGTGGAATTGATGACGCCGGTGCCGCTGGTGAGCGTGCCGGAGTAAATGCGGCAGAAGGTGATGGTGCCTACGAAGGGGTCGTCCATGATCTTGAAGGCGAGAAGCGCCATCGGCTCCTTGTCGTCGGCCTTGCGGACGACCTCGTTGCCTTTGTCATCCACACCCTTGATTGCCGGAACATCGAGCGGGCTTGGCAGATAGTCGACCACCGCATCGAGCAGCGGCTGCACGCCCTTGTTCTTGAATGCGGAACCGCACAACACGGGGAAGAACGCGCCGCTGATGACGGCTTTGCGGATCAGTTTCTTGAGGGTCGCCTCGTCGGGTTCCTTGCCCTCGAGGTAGGCGGTCATTGCAGCATCGTCGAGTTCGACTGCCGCTTCGACCATCTCTTCGCGGTATTTCTTGGCCTGATCGGCCATGTCGGCCGGAATATCGATGTCATGGTACTTGGCGCCGAGCGATTCATCGTCCCATACGACGCCTTTCATGCGCACCAGATCGACAATACCTTTGAAATTCTGCTCAGCTCCGATCGGAAGCTGGATGGCCACCGGCTTGGCGCCGAGGCGGGTCTTGATGTCGTCGAGACACTTGAAGAAGTCGGCACCGATTTTGTCCATCTTGTTGGCAAAAACGATGCGCGGAACCTTGTACTTGTCGCCCTGACGCCAGACCGTCTCGGTCTGCGGCTCTACGCCCTGGTTTGAATCGAGGACGCATACTGCACCGTCCAGCACGCGCAGCGAACGCTCAACCTCGATGGTGAAGTCGACGTGCCCGGGTGTGTCGATAATATTGAGGCGCTTTTCTCTCCAGAATGCGGTCGTCGCGGCCGACGTGATCGTGATCCCGCGCTCCTGCTCCTGCTCCATCCAATCCATCGTCGCGGCGCCTTCGTGCACCTCGCCGATCTTGTGGCTTTTGCCGGTATAATAGAGGATCCGCTCGGTCGTCGTGGTCTTTCCGGCATCGATGTGAGCCATGATGCCGAAGTTGCGGTAGTCCTCGATTGGGTGGCTGCGGGGCATAGGCGGTCAGTCCTTAAATTTCTGCTGTCACCAGCGGTAATGCGAGAAGGCCCGGTTGGCTTCCGCCATCTTGTGGGTGTCCTCGCGCTTCTTGACTGCGTTTCCCCTGTTATTGGATGCATCGAGTAGCTCGGCCGAGAGCCGCTCTGTCATCGTACGTTCGTTGCGCTCGCGCGCGGCAGCGATGATCCAGCGAATGCCGAGTGCCTGGCGACGTGACGTGCGCACTTCGACCGGCACCTGGTAGGTTGCGCCGCCGACACGGCGTGAACGCACCTCGATCGAGGGCATCACGTTGTCGAGCGCCTGCTGGAACACGGTAAGCGGGTTCTGCTTCGTCTTGCCCTCGATCATCTCGAGCGCACCGTAGACGATGCCTTCCGCCACCGATTTCTTGCCATCGTACATGATGGCGTTCATGAATTTGCTGACGACGACGTTTCCGAACTTCGGATCCGGGATGATATCGCGTTTCTCGGCGGCGTGACGGCGGGACATGGCGCTGATCCTTACTTGGGCCGTTTCGCACCGTATTTCGAACGGCGCTGCTTGCGGTTCTTCACGCCTTGCGTGTCGAGCACGCCGCGCAGGATGTGGTAGCGCACGCCCGGGAGGTCCTTCACGCGGCCGCCACGAATCATCACGACGGAGTGCTCCTGCAGGTTATGGCCCTCGCCCGGGATGTAGCCGATCACTTCAAATCCATTGGTCAACCGAACCTTCGCCACCTTGCGCAAAGCCGAGTTCGGCTTCTTCGGCGTGGTTGTGTAGACGCGCGTACAGACCCCGCGCTTCTGCGGCGAGGCTTGCAGAGCCGGTACCGTATTGCGGGCCTTGAGCGGGTGCCGCGGCTTGGCAATCAACTGGTTGATCGTCGGCATATTTGCCTTCGCTACCTTCAGTTTGGGATGCTGCACGGACGCAATGTCCGCACCGCCCCTCGTTCATTTTGTGCGGACATCACCCTCGTCCGCGTCTTAATCGGGCTCATCGTCCCGGCATCAGTCAGCGTTGCGCGACTTTCCCACGCGCAAAACGAAATCGCGCCAGCCGCCTATCGCGGCAGGGCGCTCTTCCGTTCGGACGGACGCGTTGCGGTTAAGCACCGCGGCCGTTCACTCCCAAGTCTGACAGGTGCTGTCAGAGGCAGCGTCTGAGCTTCATTCGTCGAGGCGCTGTGCCGATCGAGCCTTGAGAAAACACAACGTTCTCAAAGGGTTAACCGGGTGGCCGTTCCGAGCAAGCAAAGCTCACCGCCTGCCGAAAAGTGTGGGGTATGTATCGGCGCGACTCCGCCAAGTCAAGCGGAAACGCCTGAAAAATCGAGGGTTCGGGACCCGTGAAAGGCCGGAAGCATCAGCAAAAAATTAATGGGCTGTGCTGCTGCCTCCGGCGGAGCTTCCGCAGGCCGGATCTTACAAGTGGATGAAACTGGCCGCCGTCAGTTGCGTGTGGACATCAATAATACCTGCCACCTCGATGACGTTGCCATTACCAAAGTCGAGCTGGTTTCCAGTTGCTGTCGCGATGAGAGCATTTAGATCGCCATCAGTCATCTGAGCGCCACCGCTGAAATTCCTGATATCGATCAGGTCTCCCTCCGCGACATTAAAGCTGCCGCTCCCTTGGTTGAAGTCGGTGATCGTCAGGTGGCCGCCGCGGAATATGAACGTGTCGGCGTCGCCCCGGCCTGTCAAATGGTCGTTGCCGCCCAATCCGCCGTCGAGCTTGTTCTGATTTGCGTCGCCACTGAGATTGTCGTCAAAACTCGAACCACGAAGATTGGAAATGAAATTGAATGTATCGCCCGCCGCATCACCAGTATTCAGTGCGGGCGTTACAAGGTCGACGGTCACTCCGGCCAACGCATGATCGTAGGTGGCGATATCCGAACCGCCCGACTGCCCGATGATATGATCGGCGCCCGCACCACCTTCAAGCGTGCTGCCGCCATTGCCGGTCAGCGTATCGTTGAAGTTTGAGCCGCGGACGCGGCTGACACCGCCCAAGATTGTATCCGACCCAACCGATGCATCGCCGCTGGCTGTGCCTGCGCTGAGGTCGACGGTGACACCGGCCGACGCGCTGACATACGAAATGCGGGTATCGCCATTTCCGGTGATGACGTCGTTACCGCCCATTCCTTCGAATTCATTGAATGTTGTAGCCAACGGGAGGTCGTCGGAGGCGCCGTTGTAGCCGCTCGCATCGTACACATCGATAAAGTTGGTACCGCGGACAGACTCGATCGAATTCAGAGTATCGAAGCCGATCGAGGCATCGCCGATCACGGTGCCGGCCGCCATGTTCACCAGGATGCCGGACGTGGTTCCAGTATCGGCATTGTAGACCGCCATGTCGAACCCGCCGCGACCGATAAAGATGTCGTTGCCGCCGGCGCCATCGAATATTTCGGAGGTGAACGGAGTGAAATTGCTGGTGCCGTATAACGTGTCGGCAAAGTTCGAACCGATGATGGAATTCACTCCGCCCGTGATCGTATCGTGGCCGACGGATGAATCCCCTGTCGCCGTTCCGAAGGCGAGATCGACCGTCACGCCCGCCGTGGCGTTGATATAGGAAATCCGTGTATTGCCATTGCCGGTAATGAGGTCGTCGCCGCCCTGCCCTTCGAACTCGTTGAGCGCCGCGCCGGTATTATTGACCCCGGCACTGCCGGCATTCGTGCTCGACGCCGTGAACCCGGTGGCATCGAAAACATCGGCAAACTTGGTGCCACGTGCGGCTTCGATCGATCGCAGCGTATCGGTACCTATCGAGGGATCGCCGGTGGCCGTCCCCGCTGCAAGGTTGATGATCACGCCGGACGTGGTCACGTCATCCAGGCGGAATTCATAGAGCACTCGATCAAACCCGCCAAGGCCGTCGATAAAATCGTTACCTCCACGGCCCTCGAAGACTTCGGGGCCGGAAAAATTGTTGCTGCCTTCGATGACATCGTCGAACGAGGAGCCACGGACGAGCTGCACGCCGCCGAAAAATGTATCGGTGCCGATGTTCGCAATATCGCCCGGAGTTGTTCCATGTGCCTGCCCCGTCGAGCCAGGGAGAGTTACCAGGCTTAGATCAACCGTCACACCAGCGGCTGCATTGACGTAGGAGACGACTGTGTTGCCATTACCGGTGATGCTGTCATCGCCCCCCATCCCCTCGAATTCATTGAAATTCGCCGGGATGCTGCCGATGGCGCTCGCTCCGGTATAGCCGAGGGCCGTGTAGGAATCGCCGAAAGCGCTGCCCCGGACCGATTCGACAGAAGACAACGTGTCATTGCCAATTCCGGCACCAGTCACATTGTTGGAGGCAACTGCCATATCGACCACAATCGGACCGGTGGCATCCGTGTAGATCGCGCGGTCGATCCCGCTGCCGCCCGTCAACGAGTCATTGCCGGCGCCGCCTTGCATGATGTCATTGCCGGCACGACCGTCGATGATATTGTCTCCCGCATCGGGGCCGATCACATCGTCGAAATCCGAGCCGCGAACGCCGATGACACCAGTAAAGGTGTCAGTGCCGACATCGGCAATATCACCAGCCGCTGTTCCATGCGACGTGCCGGCCCCCGGGCTGGTAAAGGTTACCGTTACGCCGGCAAGCGCGTTGGCGAAATCAATCTGAGTATTACCGTTTCCGGTAATGGTGTCGTTGCCGCCCCGGCCTTCGAATCGATTGAAGGTGCCGCTACTCCCGGCGTTGGCGCTCGAGCCACTGAAGCCAACAGCATTGTACGTGTCGGCGAAATCGGTGCCGGAGACCGCTTCGACCGAATGCAGTGTATCGTGGCCGGTGTTGACCCCACCGAACACGTCACCGGCTGCGAGTTGCACATTGATCGCAGTGTCTTCGAAAGCATAGACCGCGGTGTCGAATCCGGCGCCGCCATTGATGGAATCATCGCCGCCTTTGCCCTCGAATATCTCGTTCCCGCTACTGCCCGTAAAATCGTCGACGAAATTGGAGCCGCGCACCCGGTTTACGCCGCCTGTGATCGTATCGGTGCCGACGGATGCATCGCCGGTAACGGTCGCGACCCCCGGAGCAGAGAACACTACTGTCACGCCGGCCAGCGCGTGTTCGTAGCTCACCCGTGTGTTGCCGTTGCCCGCGATGGAGTCGTTTCCACCCAAGCCCTCGAATTCATTTAGCGTGCCATCCGACGCCGCCCCTGTGCCAATGCTGCCCGCATTAATCGAGCTTGAGCCGAAGCCGCTTGCATTGAAGGTGTCGTTAAAATTGGTGCCGACGATGCGCTCAACCGATCGCAATGTGTCGACACTGTCGATCGTGGTTCTGGTCGCGTCGGTGTAGGTCGTGACAACTCCAGGCGCCAGCTGAACGTCGACCGGCCCGATCGCGTTGGCGTCGCCCTCGGTGGGATGGAAATAGATCGCCACGTCCTGGCCGTCGCCACCGTTGAGCTGATCGAAGCCCGCGCCACCCCCCAATGTATCGTTGCCGGCTCCACCGGATAGCGAATCATTGCCGGTGCTCCCCAACAGGAAGTCGTCGCTGCCGCCGCCGCTCGCAGTGTCGTTCTGGCTGCCGCCAACGAAATTATCGGGCCCGGCGCCGCCGACGAAATTGAAGGCCCACGAGCCGGTCAATGCATCGACCAACGGGTCTGGCCCACCGGGTCCGTTTGAGGCCGCCTCGACCACGGCAGCATACCACGCCGCTGCGTCGACCCCGACGCCTGAGAAATTAATCAGCGGCACAGGCACGACGTCGTTCGTAAATTCGTGAATTGCGGTGATGACCCCGTCGGTTGGCGCGCCACTTAGGTCAAAGGTGAAACCATAACCGTCAAAGACGAATTTTCGATTGGCGCCCCCATTGATGATCGTAAATTGCGTCGACGTGCCGCCGGGTTGGACGGTGCCGGAGCCCATCTGCTGAATGGGTTCATCGCCAGGTGCAAACATTCCGTTGGGTGTCAGCACGTCCATGGTCAGCGTCGGCTGGTCCGTGACCCCCACAAGCGTCAGCGTGACGTCCTGTGTCGTCACACCGCCATGGCCGTCGTTGATCTCGATCGTATAGGTCTGCTGCACGCGCTGGCCGCTGTTGAGCAGGGCCAGCGCGCTGTTATCGATGGTGAAGGACCAGGACAACTGGCCGAAGGGGTCTGCGTCGCCGGTATTCTCCATGATAGTCGGCGTAAAGGTGCCGAGCCCGCCGGGCACAATGAAGTCCGCCGACGCGCCGCCACTCAGGGAGACAGAAACGTTGGTGACGGTCGCGGTGTGGGAATCCGTCAGTTCGATGTCAGAAAACGCAAAACTGCCGTGGGTCGAAATCGTCCCGGCCGGTGTCACACTCGAGTCTTCGGTCACCTGACCCGCAGTACCGCCCGAGCGGTCAAGCACGAAAATATCAGACGCCGAGTTGTTATCGCCGGGCACCAGATTGGATGCCGTGCTGCCGAAGGTGACGAAAGTGCCTACCCCGCCACCGGCGATCGATGACGCGAGCGAACTGTCTCCATTGCCTTGCGTGCCGTCGACCGCGACCGACACACGTTCAATCGATCCGGTTTGCAGGTCTTTCACGAAAGTATCGGGCTGGCCGTTGGTGTCGCCCGACACCAGGTTGGTCGCATTGCTGGCAAAAGTGACGAAACGGCCATCGGGGCTGATGCTCGGCCGAATGCTGTCGTCATTTGCCAAGGTGCCGACGGCATCGGTCGACACGCGTTGGGTCGTGTGGGCAACAGTATCGTAGACGTAGATATCGATCTTGCCGTTGGTATCGCTGCCATCGAGATTCTGGTCGCTCTGGAAAACGACGAAATGCCCGTCGCGGCTGAGTGAAGCTTCCCACAGATCATCGGTCGCCGTTGCCTGGGCGATGGCGTTGGCAGTGTCCAACTGACGGTCGAACAGGAACAGGGTCGCCAGGCCGGTGGGCTGGAAATTGGTGTCAACCCCGTAGGCCCAGAACGTAACAAAGCGGCCGTCGTTGCTGATCGCGACATTCTGGAACTGATTGAGGGTGTCCGGGATATCGGCGCGGGCCGTCGTTATGTCCGTCAGCTGCGATCCGTCGCGGGAATAGACGGATATGTGGTTGATGCCCGTGTTGTCGTGACGAGCCAGCGCGATAAGCGATCCGCTGCCGTTGACCTGCGGTGTATCGTCCGAGGTTACGGTCGCGTGCGTGATTTTGTCCGTCAGCAGCGTAACCTGATCGAGTGCGCGGTTGTAGACGTACACTTTGTTCACATCGTGCGAACCGAATTGATCGGTCACCGTGTATTTGCCAACGAACACGGCGTAACCGCCGTCGCCGCTTATGGAGAAACCGTTAAACCGCTCACCGCTTTCACGCAGCCCGAGTGGAATATGTGCGGTGTCGGTGAGGACTTTTGTCTCATCCGTCAGGCGGTCATAGAAGAAAATATCGCCCTTCGGGGAGTCATTGTTACCGCCTGAAGCCGGCACGAACTCAGTGCTGAAAAACACGACGTAACGGCCGTCGCCGCTCATGTCCGGCGCGATCGCATGTATGGCAAGCGGATCGGTTCCGGGAACGGTACCGCCCACCACGTCGATCGGCACCGGTACGCGGGTCAGGGTATCGACGAGCTGGACAACCGGCGCATCGTTGACCGCATTGATGGTCTCGGACAGCGCGACGGCGGCGGACGAGATATGCGTCGTGCCGCCGGTGGCGGCGGTGAGATCGATGGTCGCCCCGCTGGTGATCGCCTGGCCGCTCTCGATCAGGTTGGCGCT
>DASRGR010000040.1:0-58337 GCA_035650955.1 Pseudolabrys sp. | reverse complement strand
GGCACGATACCGACGAGCGCAATCGGCGCCAGTTCCTTCGCGGGATCGTAGGTCATCTTTTCCTTGAACAGGAAATGATTGATGGCGACTTCGCCGGACGCGCAGGCAAGCAGCGTGTAACCGTCGGGGGCGGCCTTCGCGACGGCTGCGGTCGCCAGCATCGCACTCGCGCCCGCACGGTTCTCGACAATGATCGGCTGGCCGAGCGCCGCCTTCATCGGGTCCTGCAGCAGGCGGGCGATGATATCGACGCCGCCTCCTGCCGCATATCCGACGAGAATATGCACCGGCTGGCTCGCATAGCCGGACTGCGCCGTAGCCTGCGGGACAGCGGCGGCGACTGCGGCCGCCGCCGTGCTTCCAAGAAGATGCCGTCGTGTGAGCATCGTTTTCCTCCCGGATTGTGCCTGCTCAGTCGCCGCCTTCGCGGATCGGCGGTTGAAACGCGAGGCCGGTGTCCCATGGGAAATAGATCCAGGTGTCCTGCGATACCTCGGTGATAAAGGTATCGACGAGCGGACGGCCCATAGGCTTGGCGTAAACCGTTGCGAAATGGGCGTCCGGAATGAGATCACGGACGACACGCGCCGTGTTGCCCGTGTCGACCAGGTCGTCGATGATCAGAACGCGCTTGCCCTGCGAATGCAGCTTTTTCACCTCGGGCGAGATTCCCTTGAGGACCGAGAGTTCCCCCTGGTTTCGGTAGTCGCGATAGCTCACGACGCACACGGTCTCGATCATCCGCACGTTGAGCTCGCGCGCGACGATCGCCGCCGGCACCAGGCCGCCGCGCGTGATGCAGACGATCGCCTCGAACGGTCCGGCCTCGTGCAGCCGCCATGCGAGCGCCCGCGAGTCACGATGAAACTGGTCCCAGGACACCGGGAAGATCTTCTCTGGACGCGGTGCGACATCGCTCGCCATCAGGAACCCCTCTTTCGCACAGAGCTAAAGCAGATTTCAGGTCTCGATTGAAGCGGGGCCGCCGCGAATGCTCTATTGCCGCAAGAGGGATAAGGTTGCATGGCGACCGGCGGGCACCGGTGCCATCAGAAATTGAGGAAGAATTCGTGGATTCACGTCCCGCTTCCCGACATGGCCTCACCGAAGCCGCGGCTCAGTCAAGACTGAAAGCGGAAGGATTCAACGAGCTGCCGCGACCGGAAAAGCGGACTCCCTTCGGCATCGTCCGCGACATCCTGCAGGAACCGATGTTCGCCCTGCTGTTGGGGGGCGGAGCGATCTACCTGATCCTCGGCGACTTCGCGGAAGCCCTGATGCTTCTCTCATTTGCGACGCTGTCCGTGCTCATTACGGTCATCCAGCAAACGAGAACGGAAAGGGTTTTGGAAAGGCTCCGTGACCTCACAAGTCCGCGTGCCCTTGTGATCCGGGACGGGACACGCAGGCGTATCGCCGGCCGCGAGGTCGCACGCGGCGACCTTGTCGTGCTCGTGGAGGGTGACCGCGTCCCCGCCGACATCAGGCTCCTGGAGGTTCAGGACTTGCGCACGGACGAGTCCCTGCTGACCGGTGAATCCATTCCCGTCAGAAAGCTCGCCGCGGATGCAAAGGAAAGCACGGCGGACGTGCGCCCGGGAGGAGATGACCAGACTTATGCGTATTCCGGATCACTGGTGGTGCGCGGGAGCGGCATCGGCGAAGCTGTTGCGACGGGACCGCGCAGCGCGATCGGACAAATTGGACAATCGTTGACGGTTATCGAAACCGAGCCACCTCGTCTGCAGGCACAGACGCGGCGGCTCGTCCGGACGTTCGCGGTAGCCGGAACGGCGGTGAGCGTTCTGGCCGTTCTCCTCCACGGCTTCATGCGAAGCGGCTGGCTTGAAGCGACCCTCGCAGGGATTGCGCTTGGCATGTCGATGCTGCCGGAAGAGTTTCCGGTGGTCCTTACGGTTTTCATGGCAATGGGGGCGTGGCGTATCTCCCAGGCGCGCGTGCTTACCCGCCGCGCAACCGCGATCGAGACGCTTGGCTCGGCGACCGTTCTGTGCAGCGACAAGACCGGGACACTGACAGAGAACCGGATGACCGCCGTCGAACTGCGCTCGGTCAGCGGAAGCATATGGCGACGTCCGGCCGCAGCCGACCACGAGATTCCGGACGCGTTCCATACGCTCGTCGAGTCGGCCGTTCTCGCCAGCGCCCGCGACCCGTTCGACCCTATGGAGAAAGCGTTTCACGACCTCGGCAGGCACGTCAGGCTCGGAGGCCCGCCGCCTGGCGCCGACTGGACCCTGGCGCATGCTTACGGACTCAAACCTGATCTCCTGGCCATGACGCAGGTCTGGCAGCCGGCAGACCGGCTGACTGAATTCGTCGTGGCAGCCAAGGGCGCGCCCGAAGCCATGGCACATCTTTCCCGCCTGTCGCCTGCGTCCACGAAGAAAGTCAAGCAGGACGCTGATGCCATGGCGGCAGAGGGCTTGAGAGTCCTTGGTGTCGCGCGGGCGACCCATGTCGGCACGGACTGGCCAAAGTCGCAGCACGATTTCGAATTCGAGTTTCTCGGGCTGGTGGGACTGGCCGATCCGCTGAGGGCAAGCGTGCCCGAGGCCGTTGCCGAGTGCCGGTCGGCCGGTATTCGCGTGGTGATGATCACCGGAGATTACCCGGCCACGGCGCGCGCAATCGCACGCGAAGCAGGACTTGAAGTCCACGACGTGCTGACGGGAGAGCAACTCGAAAAGCTGTCCGATGCCGAGTTGCGCAAGCGCGTCTACGCGGCAACCGTGTTCGCACGTATCATGCCGGAGCAGAAGCTCCGTATCGTTAGGGCGTTTAAATCGAACGGCGAAATCGTCGCCATGACCGGAGACGGCGTCAACGACGCGCCGTCGTTGAAGGCAGCCGATATTGGCATCGCAATGGGCGGCAGGGGCACCGACGTTGCGCGCGAAGCGTCCTCGATCGTGCTCCTCGACGACGATTTCGGATCCATCGTCAAGGCCATCCGTCTCGGACGGCGAATCTACGACAATCTGCGCAAGGCGATGGGATTTATTTTTGCCGTCCATGTTCCCATTGCCGGTCTTGCTCTTCTTCCGCTGGTGTTCGGGCTGCCGGTCCTGTTGGGGCCCGTTCACATTGCCTTTCTTGAAATGGTGATCGACCCGGTGTGCTCGCTCGTCTTCGAGGCCGAAACCGAAGAAGAGGCGGTCATGCGCCGGCCGCCTCGTGCGCCGAACGAGCCGCTGTTCTCCCGCAGGTCCGCCATCTGGAGCCTGGTCCAGGGCGTACTGGCGTTCGGGCTGGTCGCCGGAATCTTCATGCTCGCGCACGCGCGCGGAATGCCGGAAGACGAGGTGCGCGCCCTCGCGTTCTTTTCTCTTGTATTCGCGATTGTCGGCCTGGTTTTCGTGAACCGGTCGTTCAGCGCATCGCTGATCGTCGCATTCCGGCGTCCAAATCCCGCGCTCACGTGGGTGCTGGCTGCTGTTTCGACGATTCTCGCTCTCTCGCTTCTCGTCCCCGTCGTAGCCGGCCTGCTGCGGTTCGGTCCCCTGCACGCCGACGATCTTGCCGTCACGCTGGGCGTGGGAGCAGCCGTTCTGGTCGTGCTCGAATTTCTCAAGCCGTTCCTGGCGAAGCAGATGGTCTCCCAGGTGCCCTGAAGTGCCCTGATCACCGCGACGTGCCGGCGAGCTGCGCCTTGACTTTGCGCAGCATGCCTTCCACTTCCGCCTTCACGGCCGCGAGCTCGCCGGCATCGCGCGAGCGCACGACAATATTGGTGTTCGGGCCGTTCTTTTCGTCAATGAACGGATAGCTTCCGATGATCGTCGCCGGGTGGGCCTTGGCAATGGCGCCGAGCTCGGTCCCGACGTCACCTTCCTTGGCATCCGCGCGAATCGTCTCGGACAGGAGCTTTGTGCCGGTCTTGAGCCTGGGAGCCACCTCGTCGAGCATTGCCTGCATCACCGCCGGAATTCCCGCCATGGTGATGACGTTGCCAATCCAGAAGCCCGGCGCTCCGGAAACCTTGTTGGCCACGAGCGCGGCGCCTTTCGGAATACGCGCCATGCGCATGCGCGCCTCGTTGAGCTCGCCGCCCATCCTTGCCAGACGCTCCTTCAGGATGGCGACAGCCTCGGGATGAAATTCCAGTGGAACGCCGAAAGCCTCGGCCACGCAATCGGCGGTGATGTCGTCATGCGTGGGTCCGATGCCTCCGGTGGTGAAGACGTAAGTGTACTTCGCGCGCAGGGCATTGAGCGCCTCGACGATCGCGACGGCCTCGTCGGCAACTACCCTCACCTCCTTCAGATCAATCCCGATGGCGGTGAGGTAGTCGGCGATGTAGCCGATGTTCTTGTCCTTGGTCCGACCTGAGAGGATTTCGTCGCCGATCACGAGCACAGCTGCGGTGACGATGTCGGGCTTGGCACTCATGACGGCGTCCTTGTCAACGACCCTTCAAGACGTAGCGTGACCGCGCCACCCGCTCAAGCCGCCTCGCTGCCATCGCCGGCACGCGGGCACGTCACGTGTGCCGACGAAACGCAGCCTCGCGCGCCGCATTCCCCCAAGGCGGCTCCGGACGGGTCGGGCCGCTTTTTTAGGATCTGCGCGTATGCCGGACGACTGCCTTTCGCGCCGTGCATGTCTTCATTCACAGCGGACCATCTCGGCGTCGGGCGGTCCACAGGGAAACCCAGTTTTTACAACGACCTATCGGCTCTGCTTCTACTTTTACCGTCGGTTAACAGAACTGGCCGAATTGCCTTTTTTGGCCGCCGGATAGGCACGAGTCGAGTAAAACGCAAGCTAATAGCAAGCTTTGTTCCCTAGCTTCCGGGCCGAAAAACGCAATGGGCAGGACGCCTTAAGGGACTTCACCGTGCCGGCTGTCGCTCGTCCGCGTGCTTCCGACGCGCGGCCATACACCAGTTGGGACCGCGCGCGTCTGAGCGTCGTGGTGCCGATCGGCGTGATCGTCGCCGTGGCGATCGTCTGCATCGTCGTCGCCGTCCTCTCGTCCGCCCAACGCGCCGACGTCGTCGCAATCGACCACGAACGGCAGCTGTTCTCGCGCGCGCTCACCAACTACGGCGAGCGCGTGCTGCGCGAAGTGGAAAGCGTCGCATCGTCGCCGGCGACCATTCAGAACATCCGTCGTTCCTTCAACCCAGGCTGGGCCAGGGATCGCGTCGGCAGCTGGCTGGAGACCTATTTCGACCACGACTACGTCTTCGTTTTCGACCACGACGACGAGGTGATCTATTCGCTGCTCGGCAACCGCGCCGCCGATGCCAAGTGGCTCGCCAGCGCGCGTTCGGATTTCGCCTCGGTGCTCGAGTATATGCGGGGCCGCGATCCCACCCTGCAAGGCGCGATCCGCCTCAGCCAGCCCAGCCTGACCGAAGGCGGCGCACATCCGCAGTCGGCAGTGATCCGCCGCGTCATGGGCAAGCCAGCCGTCATCGCCGCAGTCGCCGTCGGCCCGGTCGACGGAATTCCCCAGTCGGTGGACGGCGAAGCGCCGATCATCATGTCGGTGAAGTTCATCGACGATGCCGCGCTGTCCGGCATCGCGACGCAGCTGCGGCTGGTCAATCTGCGCAAGGTCGATCAGATGCCGGTGCCGCAGGGCGACCTCGCATACGATCTCACCGGTCCCGATGGTGGCGTGATTGCCCGCTTCGCGTGGACGCCGAAACAGCCCGGTGCCGAGATCGTGCACAACGTTGTGCCGTTCATCGCGGTCGCGCTGGCAGGCTTTGCGCTGCTCGCCGCTTTCGTGCTGCGCTACATGCGCCGCACGGCGGCCGCCATCGCCGCGGGCGAATCGCGGCTGCGTCATCTTGCGATGCACGACCCGCTGTGCGGGCTGCCGAACCGCATTTTCTTCGGCGAACGCCTCGAGGCCGTCATCGAGGAGGTCCGCAACGGCAGCGCGCCAGCGGCGGTGTTCTATATCGACCTCGACCACTTCAAGGACGTCAACGACACGCTGGGGCATCATGTCGGCGACGAGCTGATCCGCAACGTGACGCTGCGGCTGTCGCACACTCTGCGTGGCGGCGACCTTGTCGCGCGCCTCGGCGGCGACGAGTTCGCGGTGATCTCCTCGGTTGCCGGCGATGACGAGAAGATGCTGTTGCTCGCACAACGCATCATCTCAGCGATCTGCTCGCCCTATTCGATCGGCGGACAGAACATCATTATCGGCGCCTCGGTCGGCATCGCCGTCATCGACAAGAACTGCGGCACCGCAACCGACATCATGCGCTACGCCGACATGGCGCTTTATCGTGCGAAAAACGAAGGGCGCAACCGCGCCTGCATCTATGACGCCGCGATGGACGCCGACCTGTCCACGCGCAAGCTGCTCGAGGCGGATCTGCGCGACGCGATCGAATCCGGCCAGCTGCAGCTCCTGTATCAGCCTGTCGTGAACAAGAGCGGCGAGACCGTCGTCGGCGTTGAGGCGCTCTGCCGGTGGAAGCATCCGACCCGCGGCGAAATCCCGCCGAGCGAGTTCATCGCCATCGCCGAGCACAGCGGCCTCATCATCGATCTCGGCAACTGGGTTCTCCGACGCGCCTGCATCGACGGGCGGGCCTGGCCTGAACTGACCATCGCTGTCAATGTATCCTCGTTGCAGTTCCGCCGTATCGACTTCGTCGACGTGGTGGAGCGCATCCTGCGCGAGACCAATTTCGACCCCTCGCGGCTCGAGCTCGAACTCACCGAGAGCGTCCTGCTCGGCAATGTCGACACGGCCGAAGCCGCGATGATCCGGCTGAAGACTCTCGGCGTCCGGCTTGCGCTTGACGATTTCGGCACCGGTTACTCGAGCTTGCTGTATCTGCGCCGATTTCCGTTCGACAAGCTTAAGATCGACCGCAGTTTCGTGCGCTCGATCGAGAAAGCGGCGGACGCCGCGGCGATTGTGCACGCCATCGTCAGCCTCGGCCGCGGCCTCGGCATGAAGGTGACAGCCGAAGGCGTCGAAACCGCCGACCAGCAGCTGTTCCTGCGCGCGGCCGGCGTCCATTCGATGCAAGGCTATCGCTTCGGACGGCCGGTGAGCGTCGCCGAAATCTCGGCCCGCCTTTATTCACCCGGGGTTTTAAAGCCAGGCGAAATCCCCACCGCCCTGGCGAGCTGACGCGGGTCATCCGGCCGGCGCAGCGCCTCTCCCGCCGGTGATGGCGCACGCGCGCTTTTGTGATATTGCGGACGTCCCGACTTTTTCACGAGAAAGGACATCCGATGGCTGCTTCCGCAAAAATCGCGCTGGTGACCGGGGCCGGAACCGGCGTAGGCCGGGCGGTTGCCATTGCGCTTGCGAGAGCCGGTTACAGCCTCGTTCTCGCCGGCCGGCGCAAGGAGATGCTCGACAAGGCCGCGGGCGAGATCAACGCGGTCGGCGCGCAGGCGCTGGCCGTTCCCACGGACGTATCGAAGCGCGAGTCGATCCTGTCGCTGTTCGCCACGATCAAATCGACCTTCGGCCGGCTCGATGTGCTGTTCAATAATGCCGGCATCGGCGCGCCGGCGGTGCCGCTCGAGGATCTGCCGTTCGAAACCTGGCAGAACGTGGTCGCGACAAATCTCACCGGCATGTTCCTGTGCACGCAGGAAGCCATCAAAATCATGAAAGACCAGAAGCCGCGCGGCGGGCGCATCATCAACAACGGATCGATCTCGGCGCACGCCCCGCGACCTTATTCCGTTGCCTATACCTCGACCAAGCATGCGGTGACCGGGCTGACGAAATCGACGTCGCTCGATTGCCGGCAATATGACATCTGCTGCGGGCAGATCGACATCGGCAATGCCGCGACTCCGCTCACCGAGCGCATGGTCCAGGGCGACGGCGTGTTGCAGCCGGACGGGCGCAAGATGATCGAGCCGCGCATGGAGGCCGATCACGTCGGCAACGCCGTCGTCTACATGGCGAGCCTGCCGCTCGATACGAACGTCCTGTTCATGACCGTGATGGCCAACAAGATGCCGTTCGTCGGACGAGGCTGACCGAATGGAATCGCTGCACGGGTGGCACGAGTTCTATCTTCTCGTCGGCACCGCCGCCGCGACCGTGCTCGCGCTTCTTTTCGTGGCGGTGTCGCTTGGCGCCGGCTACCTGAGCAGCAGACATCAGGCCCCGACGCGCACCTTCATGAGTCCGGTGGTGATCCATTTTACCAGCGTGTTCTTCGTTGCCGCGGTCTGCCTGATACCGTCGCACGGACCGGTGTTCTTTTCGGCGCTGATCGGAGCGACGGCTGCCGTCGGCGTCATCGTGTCCGTGCTCGTCACCGTTCAGGTCATACGCAGAGACTGGACACAGTACGTCTTGGACTATTTCGCCTACGGGCTGCTGCCGCTGGCGGCCTACCTCGCGTTGGCGGTTTCCGGCTTCATGATCTACGGCGAAAGAACTTACGGGCCCGAAGTGCTGGCCGGCGCCCTGCTGGCGCTCACCATCGTGAACGTCCGCAACGCGTGGGATCTCACCCTGTCCATGGCGCGTCGGCACGCCGACGGGCAGCAATCGAATTAGCCGAGGATCGCGGCACGCGCGTGGCTTCTCCTAGCGGCGGCCGCCGCCGAGCCCGCCGAGCAGCCCGCGGACCAGCGCCCTGCCAAGCTGGGTCCCGACCTGGGAAGCGACCGAGCGCGCGACCTGCTTGACCACGACCTCGCCGGTCGACATTCGCCGCGAGCGTCCGCCCGAGGAGCCGCCGCGGAGCACGCCGCCAAGCACGTCGCCCCAGCCGCCGCCGGACGACGGAGTCTCCGGCGCCGGGGCGGGACGTTGCCTGCCACTGTCGGGCGCCGGCACTTCCGGCGCGCCTGCACGACCTTGCATGCGCCCCTGCAAGATTTCGTAAGCCGATTCCGGATCGATGGTCTCGTCATATTTGCCGCGGATCGGGCTCTTGCCGACGACCGATTTGCGTTCCGCAGCCGTGACCGGGCCCACGCGCGCCGTCGGCGGGCAGATCAGGGTGCGCTCGACCATGCTGGGCGTGCCGTTGCCCTCGAGGAACGACACCAGCGCCTCACCCTTGCCGAGTTCGGTGATCACCTTGGCGGTATCGAGTTTCGGGTTCGGGCGAAACGTCTCGGCCGCCGCCCGCACGGCCTTCTGGTCACGCGGCGTGAAGGCCCGCAGCGCGTGCTGGACGCGGTTGCCGAGCTGCGCCAGGACTTTGTCGGGTACGTCGAGCGGATTCTGCGTCACGAAATAGATCCCGACACCCTTGGATCGAATAAGCCGCACGACCTGCTCGATCTTTTCCAGCAGCGCTTTCGGCGCCTCGTTGAAAAGCAGATGCGCTTCGTCAAAGAAGAAAACGAGCTTCGGCTTGTCGAGGTCACCCACCTCCGGCAGCGACTCGAACAGCTCCGACATCAGCCACAGCAGGAACGTGGCGTAGAGGCGCGGGTTCTCCATCAGCTTGTCGGCGGCGAGGACATTGATGATGCCGCGTCCGTCGCGGTCGGTGCGCATCATGTCCTCGATCGAGAGTGCCGGCTCGCCGAAGAACTTTGCGCCGCCCTGGTTCTCGAGCACGAGCAGCTGGCGCTGGACCGAGCCGACCGTCGCTGTCGCCACGTTGCCGTACTTTGCGCCGATCTCCTTTGCGTTCTTCGACAGATACGACAGCAGCTCGCGCAGGTCCTTAAGGTCGATCAATCCCTTGTTCTCGGCATCGCTCGAGCCGAATTCGTCGTCGGCAAAACGGAACGCGATATTGATGATGCCTTCCTGCACGTCGTTGAGGTCGAGCATGCGCGAGAGCAGCAACGGCCCCATTTCAAAAACGGTCGTGCGGATCGGGTGCCCCCGCTCGCCGAACAGATCCCAGAACACCACCGGAAATTCGTCGGGCTGATACTTGAAGCCGAGGTCGGTGGCGCGCTTGACCAGGAAATCCTTGGCCTCGCCGGCGGCCGCCACGCCCGACAGATCGCCTTTGATGTCGGCAGCAAAAACGGGAACACCTGCGCGGGAAAAACCTTCCGCCAGGACCTGCAGCGTCACCGTCTTGCCGGTGCCTGTCGCGCCGGTGACCAGTCCGTGACGGTTCGCGAATTTGAGCGCCAGATATTCCGGTTTGTTGCTCTTGCCGACGAAGATCCTGTCATCCCGCAAAGCGTCAGCCATGGCGTTCACCTGTTGGTTGCGCACACTCGTCTAACCCCGCCGGCCTGCGAGGAATATTCGATCCGCCGGGCCGCTTATTCAAGCACCCTGACCTCGACCTTCGTTCCGGCTTTTACCTTTCCGAGGACCTTCACGTCGCCGAGCGCCTTCGCGAAGATATTGCACGGGCTTGCCAGTCGCGTCTCGTTTCCCTGGCTGATCGGCGTGCGTCCGAAGCCGAGGGCGATTGCCGGTCCGTCCGGCCAATAGGCGACTTCGCCGGGCGTGACCACGGCGCGCGCGTTTGCTTCACGTTTCACTTCAACCGGCACGTCGAAGTAGACCTCCTCGCCCCAGGTCAGCGCCGACGATGTGATCGGCAGCGCCGACGCAATCGCCTTCGCGGTGGGCGTGTCGAGCAGTTCGGCATCGAGCGCGAGCGTGCCGAAATCGAAGCGGATGCGCGCCATTCGTGTTCTCCTTAAGCAGGCCATTCTCAGGGAGGACACTTCTGCGCGCAACCCGCGCTTGGCTATATTCCTATCATTGTCACATCCATCCTGCTCAATCGAGGGGCGTCATCATGAGAAAGGGACGACCGGCCCGCCCGGGCCTCGACCAAGAATACGGGCGGCAGAGCGTTGGCTTGCCCGTGGCAGCCTCGAAACCGAGGCGGTTGTTTGACAAGTGAACCTGGTCCTCACCCGGTCATTCCGGGGTGCGTGCGCAGCACGCGAACCCGGAAGGTGGGAGCCCGCGGCGCGGGCGACAAATTCTATGTCGCGCGTAATGACGTGGTGCGAGGCATTGGCCTATGCATCGGGATGGCCGGAACAAGCCCGGCGTGAGAGGCGGTGTCGCGCGATCGCTCTCAGTGCAAGCGGAATTCGCCGTTGATCGCGCGAAGCTCCGCCGGCTTGATCAGCTTGCAGTGCGCGACGCGCACCGAGTGCAGCGGACCTTCGAGCTTTTCCTTCCAGAAGGCGAGGAAGCGATGCAGCTCAGGGAATTCCGGAAACAGGTCGTAGTTCTGCCAGACGTAGGACTGCAACAGCCAGCGATGATCGGGGCGGCGATACAGGATGTGCGCGGTGGTCAGACCGTAGCCACTGACCTGCTTGCGGAAATCCTCTGAAACCATGTCGTCCTCCGTGGCGAGTCGGACCGCGAGTTTCCGTTTCCGGCAGCCTTTATTGCAAGCCGAAATAGTGAACAAGCTGTTTAAAATCAAGGCGATAGCAGCAGATCCTCTCACCTGCTAACAACCTTGGCGGCCGGCCTTCGGCCGCGCCGCCGGGAGTAACGACACGCGTCTGTCGTTCGCTCCATCACGTCGCCGTTAACCATTGCAATGACTGACTTTTCAGTACTTGTTGGCACTCGCGCACGATGAGTGCTAAAAATTTCTCCGACGCCCCTTGCGGGCGAAAAAATCGCCACCCATGTGGGCCACCAGGAGCTGGTTGGGGGTCCTGCCAGCTGCCTGAAAGCCTATATTGTTCAACATCTTAGGAGGACTGCCATGAAGTTCCGTCCGCTTCACGACCGCGTTGTCGTCAAGCGCATTGATGCCGAGGAGAAGACCGCCGGCGGCATCATCATTCCGGACACCGCCAAGGAGAAGCCATCGCAAGGTGAAGTCATTGCCGTCGGTCCTGGCGGCCGCGATGAAAACGGCAAGTTGATCCCGATCGACGTGAAAGTCGGTGACACGGTGCTGTTCGGCAAATGGTCGGGCACCGAGGTCAAGATCGACGGAGAGGATCTCCTGATCATGAAGGAGTCCGACGTCATGGGCGTCATCGAGGGCGGCAGCGCCGCCAAGAAAAAGGCCGCCTAAGGCCGCCGACCCAAACTTCAGATCAGAGGAACACAAACAATGGCTGCTAAAGACGTCAAATTTTCCGTCGACGCACGCGATCGCATGCTGCGCGGCGTCGACATTCTGGCAAATGCCGTGAAGGTGACGCTCGGCCCGAAGGGCCGCAACGTCGTTCTCGACAAGTCGTTCGGCGCACCGCGCATCACCAAAGACGGTGTCACGGTCGCCAAGGAGATCGAGCTCGACGACAAGTTCGAGAACATGGGCGCGCAGATGGTGCGTGAAGTCGCGTCCAAGACCTCCGACCTTGCCGGCGACGGCACCACGACCGCGACCGTGCTTGCACAGGCGATCGTGAAGGAAGGTGCAAAGGCGGTTGCCGCGGGCATGAACCCGATGGACCTCAAGCGCGGCGTCGATATCGCCGTCGAGGCGATCGTCGAGGATCTCAAGAAGAACTCCAAGAAGGTCACCTCGAACGAGGAGATCGCCCAGGTCGGCACCATTTCCGCCAATGGCGACCGCGAGATCGGCGATTTCCTTGCCAAGGCCATGCAGAAGGTCGGCAACGAGGGCGTCATCACGGTCGAGGAGGCAAAGTCGCTCGAAACCGAGCTCGACGTGGTCGAAGGCATGCAATTCGACCGCGGCTACATCTCCCCCTACTTCATCACCAACGCCGACAAGATGCGCACGGAGATGGAGGACCCCTACATCCTCATCTACGAAAAGAAACTGTCGGGGCTGCAGGAGCTGTTGCCGCTGCTTGAATCGGTCGTGCAGACCGGCAAGCCGCTGCTCATCGTGGCCGAGGACGTCGAAGGCGAGGCGCTTGCCACGCTCGTCGTCAACAAGCTGCGCGGCGGCCTGAAGGTCGCGGCGGTCAAGGCGCCAGGCTTCGGCGATCGCCGCAAGGCCATGCTGCAGGACATCGCCATCCTGACCGGCGGTCAGGCGATCAGCGAAGATCTCGGCATCAAGCTCGAGAACGTCACGATCGCCATGCTCGGCCGCGCCAAGAAGGTGATGATCGACAAGGAGAACACCACGATCGTCAACGGCGCCGGCAAGAAGTCCGATATCGAGGCGCGCGTGGCGCAGATCAAGGCGCAGATCGAGGAGACGACTTCCGACTACGACCGCGAAAAGCTGCAGGAGCGGCTGGCCAAGCTCGCCGGCGGCGTCGCGGTGATCCGCGTCGGCGGCGCCACCGAGGTCGAGGTGAAGGAGCGCAAGGACCGCGTCGATGACGCGATGCATGCGACCCGCGCCGCGGTCGAGGAAGGCATCCTGCCGGGCGGTGGCGTCGCCCTCCTCCGCGCGGTCGAGGCCCTGAAGAAGGTCAAGACCGAGAACGAGGACCAGAAGCACGGCGTCGACATCGTCCGCAAGGCGATCCAGACCCCGGCCCGCCAGATCGCGATCAATGCGGGCGCCGACGGCTCGGTCGTTGTCGGCAAGATCCTCGAAAAGGACCAGTACTCCTACGGCTATGACGCGCAATCGGGCGAGTACGGCAACCTGGTGAGCAAGGGCATCATCGACCCGACCAAGGTCGTGCGCTGCGCGCTGCAGGATGCGGCCTCGGTCGCGGGACTGCTGATCACCACGGAGGCGATGGTCGCCGAGCTGCCGAAGAAGAAGGAAGCGATGCCGGCCATGCCGCCGGGCGGCGGCATGGATTTCTGATCGGATTTCTGATCGGATTTCTGATCGATCCGCATCCACACGAAAATGCAGAGGCCCGGGATTTCCCGGGCCTCTTGCTTCGCCGGCGGACGCGGCACAAAAAGAACGACCACACGAACAGGCGCGCGTTCATCCGGCGTCGCCTCTCCGCAGTGGCCGCGATGGCGAAGACTAGACTCATCGCCACTTGCAAAACACCCTACATCTCCGACATGACATCGGCATGACAAAGTCGACCGCCCGAATCTACGTCGGAATCGGAGGCTGGACCTACGAGCCGTGGCGCGGCGTCTTTTATCCGAAGGGCCTGCCGCATGCGCAGGAACTGTCCTACGCCGGGAACCACCTGACCTCGATCGAGATCAACGGCACCTTCTACCGCACCCAGACACCGGCAACGTTTCGCAAGTGGGCCTCGGACGTGCCCGACGGTTTTGTCTTTTCGGTAAAAGGTCCGCGCTACGTGGTGAACCGGCGCGTGCTGGCGGAGGCCGGCGATTCGATCAGGAGGTTTCTCGACTCCGGCGTCACCGAACTCGGCACCCGCCTCGGTCCCCTGCTCTGGCAGTTCACGCCCTACAAGAAATTCGATGAAAAGGATTTCGCCGGATTCCTCGAACTGCTGCCGCAGACATTCGACGGCCGCCGGCTGCGGCACGTCGTCGAGCCGCGCCATGACAGCTTCAAGACCCCGGCCTTCATTGGGCTCGCGCGCAAGTTCGGCGTCGCCATCGTCTATGCCGAGCACGACAAATACACCGAGATCGCGGACGTCACCGCCGATTTCGTCTATGCGCGGCTGCAGAAAGGCGACGAGAAACTGAAAGCCGGCTATCCGCCAAAAGCACTAGATGCTTGGGCTGAGCGCGCCAAGACCTGGGCGAAAGGCGGCGAGCCGAGAGATCTGCCGCTCGTTGACGGCAAGCGCGCGCCGAAACAGCCGCGCGACACGTTCATCTATTTCATTCACGAGGCGAAACTGCGCGCGCCGGCAGCTGCGATGGCGTTGATCGAAAGATTGGAATGAAAGCCCCATCGAAGAAGAAATCGGCAAAAGCCGCCCCGCTGTTCACGATCGGCTACGAGCAGGCAAAGCCAGCCGCCGTGCTCGACGAGCTAAAGCGCGCGAAAATCGAATTGCTGGTCGACACGCGCGCGGTTGCGGCATCGCGGCGGCCTGGTTTTTCCAAGACGCAGCTTGCCGGCGCACTCGACAAGGCGGGGATCGGCTATGTGCATCTGCAGAAGCTCGGTACGCCTGCGGAAGGGCGCGCCGCCGCGCGCGGCGGCGATACCGATGCGCTGTGGCAAATCTACGAAAAGCACATCAAGACAGCCGCGGCGCAGGCGGAACTGCGCGAGCTCACGGCGATGATCCGCTCGGGCAAGCGTATCGCCCTGCTTTGCTATTGCCGCGATCCGAAAACGTGCCATCGCAGCCGCATCGTCGCTCACGTGAAGAAACGGCTGCCGGTGAAGGTCACCGACCTCATTCCGCCGCTGTTCTGACCTATTCCGCCGGCTGCGGTTTGCGCTGTTTGCCTTCGATGCTCACGATCATTGCCACGAGCGCGAGCGTTGCAACGAACAGCAGCAGCGCAATGACGGCGTTGACACCGAGGACAAGGACAAAGCCGCCGGTTTCGTGCAGCAGCGAGATCATCCCGATCGCCGCGCCGGCGCTGATGAAGAGCAGGAAATAGCGCACCGCATAGACGCGGCCGCGCCAGGCGTCGGCGGTGTAGCGCGCCATGATCATGTCGTTGACGGTCACCTGCCCGTAGATCGCGGCAATCGCAATCGCTAGCGCGATCAGCAGCGCGATGCCGCCGGCATAGGCGGCCCAGAGGTTGCCGAGAAATCCCAACCCGGTGACGACGGCAAAAATCGTGTGCGGCTGCACCCATTCGACGACGCGCCCGACGATCAGCTGCGCCAGTGCTCCGCACACGAGCACCGCGGTTGCAATGCTGCCGACGAGAAGCAGCGGAATGTCCCTCGACAGCCGCTCGTCGACGATCTTCGGCAGCGCGATGGTGAGCACGTTGAACGTCAACCCGGCACTCAGCGCAATCACGATGAAAAGGCCGAACAGCATCACCGCAAGGCGCGGCGTGAGCGGAACCGCGGGCGAGGTTTCGCGGGTCTTGGCGTGGTGACGGTCGCCGGGCGTGAGCCACACATAGACAATGCCGGTCGCAACCAGAAGCACGGCAGGCACGTAAAATGCGGCCCGCCAGCCGAGCCAGGTCGTAAGCGCCGCGCTGATGCCGGCGGCAAGCGATACGCCGAGATTTCCGCACACGCCGTTGAAGGCGAGCGTGCGGCCGCGCGCCTTGGACGCTTCGATCAGCATCGCCATACCGACAGGATGATAGATCGACGCAAACATGCCGAGCGCGAACATCGCTATGGCGAGCGTCGTGAGGTTCGGCGCAAGGCCTGCGGCGGCAAGCGACAGTCCACAGCCGACATAGAAAGCCGCCATCATGTTGCGGCGGCTCCAGCGATCTGCGAGCCAGCCGGCCGGAAGCGAGAATACGCCGAACGCAACGAAGGCGGTGCTCGATAGCGCGATAAGCTCGCTGTAGGAGCGCTCATAGACGGTTTCCAGCCCGATCACGACCGTCGGATAGATCAGCAGAACGAAATGATCGATCGCATGCGCCCAGTTCAGAAAAGCGATCGACCTCCGTCGCGCCAGGTCATCGGTCGTTCGGCGGGCTTGGGTTGCGGCACTCATTTGCAATTTCCCATTCGGCGCGGGTGAATCTCCGACATGCATATACCTACTGAGTGCGCTTTCTCCTAACGGCTCCTCATCCATTCGACTGTTGGTTGTACCATGGCCATCATCTACCTTCGGTTTATAGCGTTTCTGTACGTAAAGTCAGGGTCCTGCCTGTGCGTTGTTGGAGGTGCGTCTGCGCAACGGCCCGCGCCGTTGCGGCTTTCCTTTGTTGCTGCAGTTGCGTGCCGGCTTGTCCGGCAAGTGCCGCCGAGGCTGACGACGCGCGCATATTGCTCTTCTCCGGCCGGGACATCTGGCACAACGGCGCGTTCGCCTATGGCGGCTTCGTCTTCGCGCCGAGCGGCCTCGATGAGGATGGGCTTCTGCTGAAGGTGATGCTCTCGGCCGGAATCTATCGGTACAACGCTCAGGATCTCAACGGCGAACGTGTCATCGGTGCCGAAGGACTTACGCAGGTCCTGCCCGGCTGGCGCATGAAGCGCGGCGACGTTGAATTCAAAGTCTTCATGGGGCCGGAAATCCAGGAGCACTCCCTGTGGCCGGACGATCCCGGCAACCGCCTGCGTGGCACCTCATACGGCCTCCGCATAGCGGCCGAAGTCTGGTGCGAACCGACCGCGCAGACCATGATTGCCGGCGACGTCTCCTTGTCCTCGATTGCAACCAGCGGCGCGGCGCGTATCGCCTACGGCTGGCGCTTGATCGAGGAGATGCTGGGCGGCCTCTATATTGGACCGGAGATCCAGTACTTCGGCTCCGACGGTTACAGGCACGCGCGGCTGGGCGCGCATATCACCAGCATGAAGGCCGAGGACACCGAATGGTCGGCGGCCGTCGGCTGGGCGAGGGATTCCGACGGACGATCGGGCCCCTATGTGCGCTTGAGCGTCCTCGCGCGGCGATGACCTAGTCGAGCGTGCGCCGGAAGCGGGTGACCGCGATCGTCATCGCGACAAGCATCAGTACGAACATGGCGGCCGCGTCGTAGTGAAGGTCGGCGATCGATGAGCCTTTCAGCATCACCGAGCGTACGACACGAAGATAGTGCGTGAGCGGCAGCGTTTCGCCGACCCATTGCGCCCAGGTCGGCATGCCGGCAAAGGGAAACATGAACCCGGACAGCAGAATATTCGGCAGAAAGAACATGATCGACATCTGCATCGCCTGCAGCTGGTTCTGCGCGATGGTCGAGAACGTGTAGCCGATCGAGAGGTTGGTGGCGATGAACAGCGTGCTCAGGCCAGCCAGCGCAAAGAGATTGCCGAGAATGGGCACGCCGAACAGCAGTACGCCGATGCCAATGATCATCGCTGCCTGAATGAACCCGACCATGATATAGGGAATGATCTTGCCGAGCATGATCTCGACCGGCGTGATCGGCATCGACAAGAGGTTCTCCATGGTCCCCCGCTCGATCTCGCGGGTCACCGACAGCGCGGTGAAGATCAGCATGGTCATGGTCAGGATCGTGCCGACCAGCCCGGGCACGATGTTGAGCTGGGTCAGGCCGGCCGGGTTGTAACGCTGGTGCGTCCTGATCTCGAACGGCGCCGACGCCGTCACCGGGATACCGCGGTCATGCGACAGCGCGGTCTGCACCACCTGGCCGAGCGTGCTGACGGCCGCGCTTGCGGCCACCGGATCGGTGGCGTCGGCAATGATCAGCATCGCCGGCTTGTCGCCGCGCCGTACCGAACGCTCGAAGTTACGGGGGATCTCGATCCCGAACAGGATCTTCCCGGACGCCAGCATCTCGTCGAGCTCGGCTTCGCTGCGCGGCTGCTCGATGACGCGGAAATAGTCGGTGTTCTTTAGCGCCGCCAGGATCGACCGGCCAAGGTCGCTGTTTTCCTGCAACAGGATTGCTGTCGGCAAATGCCGCGGATTGGTGTTGATCGCGTAACCGAACAGCAGCAGCTGTATGAGCGGCACCATGATGATCATGGCGAAGGACACGCGATCGCGCTTGAGCTGGATGAATTCCTTGACCAGAACCGCCCAGGTTCTGCTCCAGAAAGTGCCGCGGACACGGCGCGGCGCCTGTGCCGGCAGGAGATGCGTCATTGAAAGTTGTCCCGTGCCTTGCCCATCAGATCGATGAACACATCCTCGAGTGACGCCTCGGAGCGATGCCATTCAAGGCCCTTGCGCTTCTGATACGGCGCGATCGCAGTCTCGAGCCTGGCGGCATCGCGTCCCGACACGTGCAGGCTGGTGCCGAATGGCGCCACCATGTCGACGCCGGGCTTCTTGTTCAGCTCTGCTGCCAAAGTGCTGAGCGCATCGCTGTCCTGCGACCCGACGATGTACGTCGTCAGGTGTGAGGCTTCGATGACCTGCTCGACCGTGCCATGCGCCAGGAGTTCGCCATAGGCGATGTAGGCGATCTCGTGACAGCGCTCAGCCTCGTCCATGTAGTGCGTCGACACCAGGACGGTGAGCCCTTCGGCGGCAAGTGCATGGATTTCGTTCCAGAACTCGCGCCGCGCCTTCGGATCGACGCCGGCGGTCGGCTCGTCCAGCAGCAGCAGCCTCGGGCTGGGCAGCGTGCAGGCGCCGAGCGCCAGCCGCTGCTTCCAGCCGCCGGACAGTTCGCCTGCCAGCTGATCCTCGCGGCCGGACAGGCCGAGGCGCTCGATCGCCGCACGCGCCGCAGCAACCGGCTGCGCAAGCCCGTAGATCCGGCCGATGAACTCCAGATTCTCCCGCACCGACAGGTCCTGGTACAGGCTGAAACGCTGCGTCATGTACCCGACCTGCAGCTTGATCTTGTCGGTTTCCGTACGGATGTCGTAGCCGAGGCAGGTGCCGGTCCCCTCATCGGGCGTGAGCAGGCCGCAGAGCATGCGGATGGTCGTGGTCTTGCCCGACCCGTTCGGCCCAAGAAAGCCGTAGATCGTCCCGCGTTTGACCTGCATCGAGAGATTGCGCACCACGGCACGGCCGTCGAATTTCTTCGTCAACCCATGCACGTCGATGGCGATGTCGGCCGAATTCATCTCGAAGTCCCTTGCGGCAGGGTGACTGTCACGGGCTGACCGACGCGGAATTTCTCCGGATGCTCGGGCCGGGCCTCGATCAGGAAAACGAGCTTGGCGCGCTCTTCCATGCTGTAGATCACGGGCGGCGTGAACTCCGCGCTGCGCGCGATGAAGCTGATGCTCGCGGTCAGACCCTTCTCGCAGCCATCGCAGGATATCCCGATACTGTCGCCGTATTTGAGTTCAGGCAGGATTGACTGCGGGGCGAAGAAGCGGATCTTCAGGTTGCCTGGAGGCAACAGGGCGACGACCGGCCGGCCAGCCGGAACCGTCTCGCCCGGACGGTAGTAGATCTGCTCGACAGTGGCGTCACCGGGGCTGTAGGCGTTGCGTCGCGCAAGCCGTGTTTGTGCCCATTCTAGATTGGCCTTCGCCTGGCGCAGCGCGGCCTCGGCATCATCATATGTCTTCTGCGTGCCCGCCGACGACTTCAGCAGTTCCCTGGCGCGATCGAAAGCCTGCTGTGCATTCAGGACGGCCGTGGTCCTGACAACAACCTCCGCTTTCTGCAGGTCGTCATCGACGGTGAACAGCAGGTCGCCCTTCTTGACGTGATCGCCCTCGCGTACCTTGAGTGTTTCGACGCGTCCCTGCTCGTCGGACGAAACAAAGATCAGCTCGGCTTCCACCCAGCCCTGCAGAATCCGCTCACTGTTGTTGTCGCAACCGGCGAGTACGAGCGCGGCCAGCAGTAACACCAAAGCGCCGAGGTGGGACCTGTTCATGGCAGCCTCCTCGGCGCGAACAAAAGCTCGAGATGCGTTCTCATCATTTTGCGAACGTCGAGCGGTTCAAACCGTTCGAACAATCCGTTCCAGACGATGGCAACCAGCCCTGGCGCAGCGATAATCTGCGGGAAATCAGCAAGGCCTTCCGGCACCTCGCCGCGTGCCGCGGCGCGCTGCAACACCGCGCGCACCGCGCCGATGATGCGGGAAAGAACCTCTCGGTAGTAGAACTCGGCGAGCTTGGGAAACCGGCGGCCTTCCGAAATCATCAGCCGCACGACATCCTTGCGTCTGGTTTCGTAAACTTCGCGCACGAACAGGTCGGCGATGCGGTCGGCCAGCACCGTCATTGGCACGTCGGCCTGCCCTATCGCTTCGATTGTTCCGACCAGGGGCGTCAGCATCGCCCTGATCAGCTCCTGAAACAGGCTCTCCTTGTCGCGAAAATAAAGATAAATGGTGCCTTTCGCGACACCTGCGCGCCGGGCCACGTCGTCGAGCCGCGCCGCTTCAAAACCTCGGCTGGCGAATTCGTCGAGCGCAGCGGCCAGGATTGCGTCGCGGCGTTCGGCGCTGCGCGCCTTGCGGGCGACAGCCTGCGGCCCTCGGCCTGTACGGGCCGCTTCCGAAGCGCGCTTGCGCCGAACGGCACGATCGGCAGCCGACTTTCGCAACCCCGACACACGACGCATGATTTGTATCCTTGACTGACTGGTCAGTCATAAAATAGGGCAACGCTGCGCCGTGCGCAAGAACGCGCTTCCGGAAAGAAAAGTCTATAATGAAGTCAATGGGTTACACGAGGGCAGCGAAAATTGACCCGCCGCCGGCGCGCGCCGTATTGACGACAACAAGCATCAGGGTGGCCGTCGCAAGCACCAAGGCCACGATCACAAGCGCGCGCATCATCGGGGCATAGACGTTGCTCATCGCCCTTCCCTGCCGTCGCCGCCAGCTAGGAGTGAGTCGCGCCACACGATCAATGATTCGAATCTCAGGCCCGCTCAATTTCGGCCTTGACGGCGGATAGCGACTCGGGAGTGTCGACGTCGATCAGCGCCGCTTCGCCGGTGACCGGCACTTCGACGACCGCCTCGGCATAATTGCCGATCAGGTGGCGTGCGCCGATGTCGCCCTGAATCGACATCAGATCGTGGAAGAAACGGCGCGACCACACGACAGGATTGCCGCGCCTGCCGTCGATGCTCGGTACAACCACGAGAGCGCCGCGTTCGGGATCGAATGCCCCGATCAGCTTGTTGATCAGCGTCGCATCGACCTGCGGCATGTCACCGAGACAGACAATCGCGGCATCCGCCTCTTCCGGCACGGCGGCGATGCCGGCCTTGAGCGACGTACCAAGACCGTCCGCATAGTCCGGGTTGTGCACGAAGCGGACCGGCAAACCCTTAAGCGCCGCTTCCACCTTCTCGCGCTCGTGCCCGGTCACGACGATGACCGGTTGGGCCTGCGAGGCGACCACATGTTCGGCGGCAATGCGCACCAGGGGCTTGCCGCCGATCTCGGCGAGCATCTTGTTGACCGCGCCCATCCGCGTCGAACGGCCTGCCGCAAGCACCAGTGCGGCAACGCGCCGTCCAATCTGCGGAGCGCGGTCTTCGCGCGGCTGCGGCCGGGTAACAATTTCCATCAGTAGCCCGCCGACGCCCATTCCAGTGACGTCTTCGCGCGTGACCGGAAGCCCGGCGAGAAGACGCATCAGGATCCAGTCGAATCCGTTCTCTTTCGGACTGCGTGCACAGCCGGGAGCGCCAAGGACCGGCAGCCCACGCGCATTCCCGATCAGCATCAGGTTTCCCGGATCGACGGGCATTCCGAAATGCTCAATCTCACCGCCGATGGATTCGATCGCTGCCGGGATGACATCGCGACGGTCCGCTATGGCCGACGCGCCAAACACGATCGCGAGTTCGGCACCGGCTTTGAGGACTTCGTCGATCGCGCGCGCGAGCGCTGCCTGCTCGTGCGGCACCCGCCGTTCGGCAATGATCATAGCGCCAGCAGGAGCAATACGTGCAGCGGTGATCTTTAGGGTCTTTTCAATGACCTTCGGGGCGAGCCCCGGCAAGAGCGTGGACACGATGCCGACTTTGCGGACCCTGTAGGGCGCGACGCGGATCACGGGACTGGCTTGTGCAGCCGCGCCTAGCGCCCGGTCACGCGCGGCCTTTGCCACCGCGAACGGAATGATTTTCACGGTTGCAATCATTTCACCTTCGACGACCGGCTTGAACGCCGGAAGCGTCGCCAGCGTGATCGCCTCGTCGACGCGGTTAAGGGCATCGACCGAACCGCGGTCCACCACCAGGACACCGGCGCGCTCGGCAAACAGGTTGCAACGGCCGGTGAATGCCCGGTCGGTGCGCACGCCCTCGCCCCTGATCGCTTCAGCAATCTCGGCCGCCGCCTGATCCTCTGAAACGTCGCCGGTTTCGAGCCGCGCCACTGTAATTTCTTTTACGCCCGCCGCCTTGAGGGCGGCCACCTCTGTGGGGCCGATCAACGTGCCCTTCTTGAGCACGAAATCGCCCTGCCGGATCGAATGCACCGCTGTGGCGCCTAACGCTTCCGCAACTGGCACCGGGCCAAATTTCATGCCGCCTCCGATTTCTGCCGGAGCACTTTGGTGATTTCACCCATGATGGCAACCGCGATTTCGGCCGGCGACACGGCATCGATGTCGAGGCCGATCGGTGCGTGGATGCGGGCGATGTCTGCGTCAGTCAGACCCGCCTGTTTCAGCCGCTCCACGCGTCTAGCATGCGTCTTTTTGGAGCCGAGGGCCCCAATGTAGAAGCAATCACGCGCAAGCGCATGCTTGAGCGCCGGGTCATCGATCTTCGGATCGTGGGTCAATGCCACGAAGGCCGTGTAGTGGTCGATACCGAGCGGCGGCAGCGCCACGTCGGGCCACTCGGCGATGACCTTCACGTCGGGGAATCGCTCGATCGAGGCAAAAGCCGTGCGCGGGTCAACAATGGTCACATCATAGCCCAGCAGTTGCCCGATCGGCGCGAGTGTCTGGCTGATGTGCACGGCGCCGGTGATGACGAGGCGCGGAGACGGAACGTAGACGGTGAGGAAAAACCGCCCTTGTGGCGTGTCCTCCATGCCGCTCTTGGCCATGCGCAACCGCTTGTCGAGAACCGCCTTCAACGGGTCCCCGGCAACATCGGCGGCCTTGACCAACCGCTGCTCGCCGCTTGCGATCTCGGTTACCAGCACCGCCGCACGGCGTGCCGCGCGCTCGGCGTTCAGGGCATGGAGGACATCGAGCTTCACGTCAGCTCACCTTCTCCACATAGACGCGGATGGTACCGCCGCAAGAAAGGCCGACTTTCCACGCGGTTTCATCCGCGACCCCGAATTCGAGCATTTTCGGCTTACCGCTCTCAATCACATCCATCGCCTCGGTGACAACCGCGCCCTCGACGCAGCCGCCGGACACCGACCCCAGAAAATTACCTTCGTTGTCGATGACGAGATTCGAACCGACCGGTCGCGGTGCCGAACCCCACGTCTCGACAACGGTCGCGAGCGCTACACCTCGACCGCTTTTCCGCCACTCCTCGGCGGCTTTAAGAATATCTTCATCGCGAGAAAGCATCGGGATCCTCCGTCAGGCAACCTGCTTCAGCAGATATTTCGGGTCGTAGCCTCCAACTGCCGTACCAGATAAGGCGCGCACCAGTTCTTTCATCGAATCCAGATTGTGGATGGGGCGCAGCTCGTCAACGTGCGGCAGCATCGCCTGCACACCCTTGGCACGGGCTTCGAAGCCCTGAAAACGCAGCAACGGATTGAGCCAGATCAGTTTGCGGCATGAACGGTGCAGCCGGTCGATCTCGAAAGAAAGCTTCTCGTCCGCGTCGCGCTCGAGTCCGTCGGTGATCAGCAGCACGACCGCGCCCTGTCCGAGTACCCGGCGTGCCCACTGTTTATTGAAGACACGCAGAGATGAGGCAATGCGCGTGCCGCCGGACCAGTCCGCCACATTCGCCGAACAGGCCGCGAGCGCTTCGTCGGGATCACGCTGGCGTATTGCGCGCGTGACGTTGGTCAGGCGCGTCCCGAAAAGGAACGTCGTCACCCGTTTTCGAGCATCCGTAACGGCGTGCAGAAAATGAAGAAAGAGCCGCGTGTATTCACTCATCGAGCCAGAAATGTCGAGGAGCGCGACGATCGGCGGCTCCTTCACGCGGGGCCCAAGATACTTAAGGTCGATAATCGCGCCGCCGGCCTTCATGCTGGCACGCAACGTGCGCCTGATATCGATGAGATGGCCATGACGGTTCTGCGCCAGACGACGCGTGCGCACCTCGTCGAGCGGCAGTGCCAGACGCGCGATGGCATCCTTCGCGGCTGCGATTTCCGCCGCGGTCATCTGCGCAAAATCTTTCTTCTGCAGTACTTCCTGGTCGGAAACCGTCAACCGTGCATTGAGTTCGACATCCGACTCATTTGCGTGCTCATCAAGCCCGGAAAACAGCGCCTCCTGGATGCGCTGTGCTCCCGGCGCCGGAGGCCTTGCGTCCGGGGCTGCAGTTTTCGGGCTCATCGACGCAATAAGCTTCTCGATATAGCCCCGCTTGCGGAAAAAAATTCGAAATGCCTGGTCGAACAAAATCGTATGCTCGTGCCGTTTCACGAAGACCGCGTGCAGCGTCCAGTAAAAATCCTCGCGTGCGCCGACACGCGCCACATTAAGCGCTTCCAGCGCGTCCAGAACGGACCCCGGCCCGACCGGAATTCCCGCGGCACGCAGTGCGCGCGCAAAGTAAAGGATATTTTCGGCGAGACGACCTTCAGGCGCGGTCATGACGTTACTCCGCTGCTTTTAGCTCCGACCTCACCTCGTCGAGCAGCGTCTTGACCTTGGTACCATCCAGCCGCGCAATGTCGTCCTGATACTTCAGAAGCACACCGAGAGTGTCCGATACCGTTGCGGGGTCCAGCGCAACAACGTCAAGCTCCGTCAAGGCGCTCGCCCAATCAAGCGTTTCGGCAACGCCCGGCGACTTGAACAGATCCTCCTTGCGCAGTGCCTGCACAAAGGCGACGACCTGTTCGGACAGCTTCTTTGCAATGCCGGGCACCTTTGCGCGCAGTATTTTCAATTCACGTGCGGCGTCCGGATAGCCGAGCCAGTGATAGAGACAGCGGCGTTTGAGTGCGTCATGCACCTCGCGGGTGCGGTTTGACGTAACGACAACGATCGGCGGCCGGGCCGCCTTCACCGTTCCAAGTTCCGGGACCGTGACCTGAAAATCGGCAAGCACCTCCAGCAAGAAAGCTTCAAAGGCCTCGTCGGTCCTGTCGATCTCGTCAATCAGCAGTACCGGCGGTCCGGCGGGATCCGGCTCGAGCGCCTGCAGCAATGGACGTTTGATGAGGAAGCGCTCCGAAAACACGTCGTGCTCGATACGCGTGCGATCGCCCTCACCTTCCGCCTCTGCGAGGCGAATTGCGATCATTTGCGCACCGTAATTCCACTCATAGACCGCGGCGGAGACGTCCAATCCCTCGTAGCACTGCAGACGAATGAGTCGACGCCCCAGTGTCGTAGCCAGCACTTTGGCGATTTCGGTCTTCCCGACGCCCGCCTCGCCCTCGACAAACAGCGGCCTGCCCATTTTGAGTGCCAGGTACAACACGGTCGCCAGCGAGCGGTCGGCGATGTAGTCGGCCTCGGCCAGCAGGGCGAGGGTCGAATCGATGGAATCCGGAAGGGTCTTGTCAGTCATGCGGGGACTTTATCCTACCATGCGCATGTCATACATGTGGGGAACGAAGGCCCAGAGAGCCAGGATTGACCCATGATCAAGCCAGAAAGCCTTGATAAAGAGGCTTTGCAATTCCCCACCATCGACGCGGGGGTGCGGATCGGCCATGTCCATCTTAAGGTCGCCGACCTGCAGCGGGCCCTCGATTTTTACTGTGGCGTGCTGGGTTTTACTCTGACGACCAGCCGCCCAGGCGCCGCGTTCATCTCGGCGGGCGGGTATCATCATCACCTCGGCCTCAATACCTGGGAGAGCCGCGGCGGGTCGCCGCCCGCTCCCGGCACGACAGGCCTGTACCATACGGCCATTCTTTATCCGACCCGCAAGCTGCTTGCCGATGCGCTGCGGCGCCTCATTGTGGCGAAAATTCCACTCGAGGGTGCGAGCGACCATGGCGTCAGCGAGGCCCTTTACCTACGCGACCCGGACGACAACGGCGTCGAGCTATACTGGGATCGCCCGAAGGAAAAATGGCCGAAGAAGCCCGACGGTTCGTTGCAGATGTACACGAACCCGCTCGACCTGCACGATCTGCTTGCAGAGCTGGACCGACCCGACAAGTAGCGCGCGCCGGCCCCACAGGCGCACCAGTGCCATTGCCGCAGCGGTCAACATCAGCAAAAGCACCGGAAAGTTCTCGCACACGTTGACAGGCAGAATATTCGTCGACCCTGCCAGCAAACGCGGTCGTCCGGTCCCTGCGGGACCAATTGCCTCATCGATGTCAGGCGGTCGCCTTGGCGAGCGCGCGGCGCGCCAGCACGCCGACAAGATGCGCGCGGTATTCGGCACTGGCGTGAATGTCGCTGTTCATGCCGGTCGCCGGTATGGTCATGCCCTCGATCGACTTGGCGGCGAACCGCTTCTTGAGCGCTTCTTCAAACGATTTCACACGGAACACACCGTTGGCTCCCGCGCCGGTTACCGCAACACGTATGTCGGAGCCGCGTTTCGACACGAATACGCCCACGAGCGCAAAGCCCGATGCCGGATGCTTGAATTTTTCGTACGCCGCCTTCTTGGCGATCGGAAAGCTGATTTTGGTGATGATCTCGCCGTCCTCAAGCGCGGTCGAAAACATGCCGGTAAAGAAATCGTCAGCTGCGATGCGGCGCTTGTTGGTGATAATCGTCGCGCCAAGACCCAGGCACGCTGCCGGATAATCGGCATTCGGATCGTTGTTCGCAATCGAGCCTCCAATCGTGCCGCGATTGCGCACTTGCGGATCGCCGACTGAAGCCGGCACGGACGCGAGGCCCGGCAACAGTTGCTGAAGCACGGGGGAATTGGCCGCATCGGCATGGCGCGTCATGGCACCGATGACGATCGATCGTCCCTTCTGTTCGACGCCGCTCAATCCTTCGACCAGAGACAAGTCAATAAGGGCAGAAGGCTGTGCGAGACGCTGCTTCATGACAGGCAGGAGCGAATGCCCGCCCGCCAAAAGCTTCGCATCGGGATTGCGCGCCAAGAGACCGGCCGCCTGCCGCACGGTCGTCGGACGATGGAAGGTAAAATTGTACATCTGGCTCTCCGTAACTATGCAGCCTCGCGCGGTCGCGCATTTTTAAGTGCCGCCCAGACCGCCTGCGCGGTTGCGGGCATCGCAATATCCTCTGTGCCGATGGCGTCGGTGATGGCGTTTATGACCGCTGCAGGCGCGGCGATGGCGCCCGCTTCGCCGCATCCTTTGATGCCGAGCGGATTTGACGGCGCCTTCGTTTCGGTAAGGCCGACCTTGAACGACGGCAGATCGTGCGCATGCGGCATGCAGTAGTCCATCAGCGAACCGGTCACCAGCTGACCGTCCTTGTCGTAAACGGCGCCCTCGAGGAGGGCTTGCCCGATCCCCTGCGCAACGCCGCCATGCACCTGACCCTCGACAATCATCGGATTGACCACGGTCCCGAAGTCATCCACTGCGGTCCAGTTGACAATTTCCGTCTTGCCGGTCTCGCGGTCGACTTCGACCTCGCAGATGTGACAGCCGGCGGGGAATGTGAAATTCGTCGGGTCGTAAAAACTCGTCTCCTTTAATCCCGGCTCGAGCTCCTGACCCACGAATTTATGCGCGATATAGGCGTTGAGCGCGACGTCGCCCCACGCCGCCGACTTGTCGGTGCCAGCAACCGTGAACTTTCCATCCTTGAAAACAATGTCGCCTTCCGCCGCCTCGAGCATATGCGCGGCGACCTTCTTGGCCTTGGCTTCGATCTTGTCGAGCGCTTTTACGATCGCGGACATTCCAACAGCGCCGGAACGCGAGCCGTAAGTGCCCATCCCGAACTGCACCTTGTCGGTGTCGCCATGCACGATGGAGACATTCTCGAACGGGATGCCCAGCCGTTCCGATACGAGCTGGGCGAAGGTCGTCTCATGGCCCTGACCGTGGGCGTGCGTTCCGGTCAACACTTCCACGCTACCGGTCGGGTTGACCCGGACTTCGGCGCTTTCCCACAGGCCGACACCGCACCCCAGCGAACCGACGGCCTGCGACGGCGCAATACCGCAGGCTTCGATGTAGGTCGAATAGCCGAGTCCGCGAAGCTTCCCATGGCGCGCCGCCTCGCGCCGCCGCTTGTTGAACCCTTTGACGTCGGCAAGCTCGAGGGCCTTCTTAAGTGACGCATTATAGTCGCCGGTGTCGTAGGCCATGATGACGGGCGTCTGATGCGGAAACGACCTGATGAAGTTGCGCTTGCGCAATTCCGCCGGGTCGATACCCATTTGCCGCGCAGCAACTTCGACCAGCCGTTCGACAACGAATGTCGCTTCCGGGCGACCTGCACCGCGATAGGCGTCAACCGGCACCGTGTTTGTATAGACAGCATCGACTTCGCAGTAGATCTGGGGAATGTCGTACTGACCGGACAGCAGAGTTGCATAGAGATAGGTCGGAATCGACGAAGAAAAGGTCGACATGTAGGCGCCGAGATTGGCGATTGTCTTCACACGCATCGCTAGGATTTTTCCATGTTCATCGAGCGCAAGTTCGGCGTGCGTGACGTGATCGCGGCCGTGCGCATCGGTGAGGAAGGATTCCGAGCGCTCCGCCGTCCATTTGACCGGCCGCCCGACTTTACGGGCCGCCCACAGGCAGACCACTTCCTCCGGATAGATGAAGATCTTCGACCCGAAGCCGCCGCCGACGTCGGGCGCGATGACGCGCAGTTTATGCTCGGGGGCCATGCCGACGAACGCGGCGATAACCAGCCGTGACACATGCGGATTCTGCGTCGTATTCCAAAGCGTGAGTTGATCCGTGCCGGCATCGTATTCGGCGAGCGCGGCGCGCGGCTCGATCGCATTCGGCACCAGCCGGTTATTGATGATATCGAGTTTCGTCACGTGCCTGGCGGACGCGAAAGCGGCATCGACGGCCTTCGCATCGCCCAGCGACCACTCGTAGATGGTATTCTTCGGCGCGACGTCGTGAATTTGCGGTCCGGACTTTGCTTTCGCCGGGTCGGTCACCGCAGGGAGCGGCTCATAGTCGACTTTTACTTTTTCGGCCGCATCACGGGCTTGCACTTCCGTGTCGGCGATGACGACAGCGACGGCGTCTCCCTGGTGGTTGACCTTGCCGACGGCCAGCGCCGGGTGCGGCGCCATTTTCATCGGCGTGCCGTCTTTAGAGTGAATCATCCAGCCGCAAATCAGGTTGCCGATCTTGTCGTTTGCCAACTCGGCGCCCGTGAGCACGGCGATGACGCCGGGCGAGGCCCTTGCCGCGCTGGCATCGATCGTCTTGATTTTCGCGTGCGCATGCGGCGAGCGCACAAACACTGCTCTCGTTTCCCGCGGACGGATTACATCGTCGGTGTATTGGCCTCTGCCGGTTATGAAGCGGAGGTCTTCCTTCCGACGCACCGCCGCGCCGATACCGGTCGCGCTCATGGCGGTCTCCTCCCTTGGACTTGCCGACGTTATTCGGCAGCCTGACGCGCACCACTCTTCGCCATCGCTTTCGCTCCCGCTGCGATCGCCTTGACGATGTTATGATAGCCGGTGCAGCGACAGATATTGCCGTCGAGTTGCTCACGAATTGTGCGCTCATCGAGATCATTGCCGTGGCGGCGCACGATATCGAGTGCAGCCATGATCATGCCGGGCGTGCAAAATCCGCATTGCAACCCATGGTGCTCGCGGAAAGCCTCCTGCATTGGGTGCAGGGGACCATTCGGCTCGGCAAGGCCCTCGATGGTGGTGATCTTTGCACCCTCGCATTGCAGGGCGAGCGTGGTGCACGACTTGACGGCGATACCGTCAATGTGGACGACGCAGGCGCCGCATTGCGACGTGTCGCAGCCGACATGCGTGCCAGTAAGGCGCAAATTCTCACGTAAAAATTGCACCAGAAGCGTGCGTGCTTCGACGTCGCCGGTGACAGCTTTGCCATTCACCGTCATGGACACGGCAGGCATGACCTTCCTCCCAATTTGGGGCCAAAGGCCCTCTTTTCGCCCCCTTTAGCCCAACCGGCGGCGGTTTGCATGCGGAATCGAGGCGATTTCGACCCAATCACGCCCCGGAACCCCGAATAAGTCTGAACCGCGTTTATGTGCCGGGTCAAGGGAGTCCAGCGACGAAATCCGCTTCAAACTGCGGTGATCGCCCGACCATCAGGGATTTCCAACCGTCGCAGCGAATTTTTGAAAGAACTCATCGGCGATTTTTTTGGCCGCGCCGTTGACGAGACGCTGGCCAAGCTGAGCCAGCTTGCCGCCGATCTGCGCCTCCACGTTGTAAGTGAGCAGCGTCCCGCCGTCCTTCTCGGAGAGGGCAACCGTGGCACCTCCCTTGGCAAAGCCGGCCACGCCCCCATCACCTTCACCGGATATCTTGTACCCGTTGGGTGGGTCGAGGTCCGTAAGATGAACCTTGCCTTTGAAGCGCGCTTTCACCGGCCCGATCTTGGTCGTCGCGACCGCCTGAAATTCCGTGTCGGACGTCTTGTTGAGCTCCTCGCAACCGGGGATACAAATCTTGAGCACCTCGGGATCGTTGAGCTTTGCCCAGACGACTTCTCGGCTCGCCGGAAGCTGAACCTCCCCGGTCATCGTCATAGCCATCCGGCGTCTCCTTTACAGTCGAACCAATACTCCCAACGGACTTAATCCCTCGCGAGGCTCATGAAAAGAGCTTTGCAGTCTGCCTCAGGCGCATTATGGGTGTGCGCCAAGGCAAGGCCGCAAACGAAAATGCGCCTTCAGGGGAGGACTTCAATGCCGGTGATCAAAGCAGACGACGGCTGTCCAATTCATGTCGAGGTCGAGGGCCGCGAGGGAGCCCCGGTGCTGATGCTGTCGAACTCACTCGGCACCAACTTGAATATGTGGGATGACCAAGCTCCGGAATTCGCCAAGCATCTCAGATTGGTGCGCTATGACCGTCGCGGCCATGGCAAGTCCGGCGCACCGAAAGGCCCCTACTCAATGGAGCGCTTCGGCCGTGACGTGCTTTCGATTCTCGATGCGCTGAACATCAGGACGATCAACTGGTGCGGACTATCGATGGGCGGCATGGTCGGACAGTGGCTCGGTGCAAACGCCGCAAGCCGCATCGACAAACTGATCCTCTCCAACACCAACTTTCACTACGCCGACAAAGCGCCATGGAACGACCGCATCAGGCTTGTACGGGAAAAAGGTCTTGGTCCGCTTGTCGGGCCAACCATGGAACGCTGGTTTACCGAAGATTTCAGGGCACGCGCTCCCAAGGCAATCGCCCGCATGACCGAAATGTTCCTTGCCACCAACCCTGACGGCTATATCGCCAGCTGCGAGGCCATTCGCGACATGGACTTCACCACGTCCAATCCACGAATTACCGCCCCTACTTTGGTCATTGTCGGCAAGCACGATCCGGCGACTCCCCCCTCGGCCGGCGAAGCGATTCAGAAACAGATCAAAGGAGCCAGGCTCGCCAGTATTGACGCCGCCCATATCGCGAACGTCGAACAGCCGAAGCAATATATCGAAACCGTTCTCAACTTCCTCCGCGCGTGACAACTGACGGAGACGTGCGATGGATGACAAGGAACGCTACGAGCGCGGTATGGCCAGGCGTCGCAAGGTGCTGGGCAATGCCTGGGTTGATCGTGCCAATGCCAAAAAGACGGCATTCAATGCGGAGTTCCAGGATTTCATCACGCGCACGGCCTGGGGAGAGATATGGACGCGCCCGCATTATGATGAGCGCACCCGGCGAATTCTTGTCATTGGAACGATGCTGGCCCTCGATAAGTGGGAGGAATTCCGCATGCACGTGCGCGCGGCCCTCACCGAAGGAGGATTTACGCCTGACGACATCAAGGAAATCATTCTGCAGCAGGCGATCTACTGCGGAGTGCCGGCCGCCAACCATGCATTCAAGGAAGCTGCAGAAGTGATCGCCGAAACAACCAAAACGAAATGACCGCCGCATTGCGGCGGCACTCTCGTCTTTTCGGGCTGAAAGCGCTTGAATGCCTGCCATGACCCACGCAATGGGGTGCGATCATGGCCGGGATCAAGGTGCGGAAAGGCATGCCGAGCGTTCAGCTCGACAAACCGGAATTCAAGAAGCGCTTTTTGGCGAGATTTTACGATCCAGCGTTTGAGCCGCTGGCGCGCGAACTCGACAAAATTGCAGAAACTGCCTGGACTGCCTACGACGAATATCACAAGTCGCCGCGCACGCAGAAAGCCGGCAAGGGATTTGCCGACCCCGATTTCGCTGTGCCGATCGAGTGGCTGCAGACGCGCGCAAATATCCAGGCCGCCGAAGCGGCCCACAAGAATGCGGCATCACCGTCCCGAATCCTCATCATCAACGGCTCGTCACGCAATGATCAGACCTGCCCGGGAGAAATATCGAAAACCTGGCGCATGGTCTCACTGGCAAAGCAGGTCATCGAGAATACCCCTGGCTTCCAGGTAGACATCCTCGACCTGTCGCGACTCTCCGCCGAATACGGTAAGGTGATCTACCCGTGCAAAGCCTGCGTATCGACCGCGCAGCCGCTTTGTCACTGGCCGTGCAGCTGCTATCCGAACCATGCGCTTGGCCAGTCCGGCGACTGGATGGCGGAGATATATCCCAAATGGGTCGCGGCACATGGCGTAATGATCGTGTGCCCGGTCAACTGGTACCAGGCCCCCTCCTCACTCAAGCTGATGATCGACCGCCTGGTTTGCGCCGATGGCGGCAATCCGGATCTCTCCTCGACCGGCGGAAAAGATCCGACGAAAGCGAAAAGGCTGGAGCTGGCCGGCTGGCCTTACCCGCGCCATCTGGCCGGCCGTGTTTTCTCGGTCGTCGTGCACGGCGATGCCGCCGGGACGGAGAACCTTCGCCGCATTCTTTCGGACTGGATGAGCGATATCGGAATGATCCCGTCCGGACACCTCGCATTGATCGATCGCTATGTCGGCTATCTGACGCCCTACGCCACCAGCCACGATGATTTGGACAAGGATGTCGATTTCCAGGAAGACGTCCGCAACGCTGCACTAACATTGGTGCAGGCGGTCAAAGACGGACGCTCCGGAAAACTGCAGCCTGCCGATCGCGGTCTACGTGAGGCGCGGCCGAAATAGCCCACAGGGGCGGAGCGCCGGCTTTCGAGTGCGCCAGCGTCAGACTTGCGGCCGCGATGGCACCTCGGCGGCAGCCGGCTCGGCGCGACGTGCATGGCTGCGCTCGAATATGCACAGACCGGTCGCAAGAGCGGCGAACAGAAGCTGATAGGCATGCTCGCGCATCAAGTCGGTGCTGTGCGACCAGGATGCAGGACCAACCGAAACAATGCTGATCAGCACCACCAGGATCAGCCCGCCTTCCAGAATTTCAGAATTCGGCTGGCCGTCCATGAGGCACCGCGCTCGATCCGCAATATGCAACGCGCAAATGCAGGCAACAGCGAGCTTGAGCGTTCCAAAAAAAGCAGCAAGCTTGATCAAGCCGACTGGACCGAGGTCGAACACGCGACCGATGCCAAAGAGAAATTGCGAGCGCCACACGTCCTCAAGGCCATAACTTGGCGAGGTCAGAATTCGCAGCGCTTCGTAGCCCCATGACAGCGTGAAATAGAAGGCGATAAGCACGATAACGGATGCGGTGACCGTGGAAATTTTCTGCACGATTCCCTCCCTGGCCGAGCATCCATGGCTAGACCCTTCAAAATCGAATTTCAAAAGAAACCAAAATTTTACCTTACCGGCGCGCCGCTTAACCTTGAGCGATTAACCAATCGCCCGGTTCCCGCGCAAAAGGCGCTCAGAAATCGAGTGGGAGTTCCACGCAGCGACCCCTAGATGCGGATTTCAGGCCTTGCGGAATTGCTGGGAGCCGAGGTCGCGGCGGTGCTTATTCGGCACGACTCGCTGCACACGAAGACGTGATCAGCCCCCGCGGCCATCGCGAAATGCCTGCGGTGTCATACCGGTCTGCTTGCGGAAAAAACGGGTGAAGTGCGAAGGATCGGAAAATGCGAGATCGTAAGCGATCTCGTGGATGGCCTGGTTGGTGAATACCAGCTGCCGCTTGGCCTCGGTCAGAACGCGCTGGCGAATGAGATGACCCGCCGTGACGCCGGTAACACGTTTGACGTGGTCATTGAGCCTGTCGGGGGTCATTGCCAGTTTTTCGGCGTAGAAGCTGATGAGCCGCTCTTTCCTGAAATGCTCATCCACGAGACGTCGCAACGCGTCCACGCGGGCATCGGATCGCGAGAGCGTAACCGTTCCACTCCGCGCCCGACTAACCGCAAGTCGCACGACTTCAATGGCGATCAGCGCAAGTACGCCACGCATCGCAAGCCGGTAACCTTCGCGCGCGAGCGAGCTTTCCTCGTGCAGGTCGACGCACAGCGCCGACAGGCGCTTCATCTCCACCGCCTCAGTGAGCGGCAGTATCGGTTCCGCCGCGACGGCCTTCAGCCGTGCAAGCGCTTCGCCGGACTGGTCGCCAAGGGCATCGGCGACATCCTCGGTAAAGCTCACGACCCATCCATTCGTGAGCTGCGGCGTAAAGCGAAATCCATGCGCCGTCGTCGCCGGTACCAGAATTACGGAGGGCGCCGCGAAGGCGGCCGTACTGGTCTCGTAATTCATCTCACCTCCGCCCTTCTCAATCAGCAGAATCTGGAAAAGGTTGCGGTGGCGGTGGGCACGAATCGTCCAATCGTGAACCGAGGATCGGGATGCAATCGTTTCAATATGAATGAAGTCAAAGGCGGAATCATCCGGCGGATCACCGTATAGATGAAACAGCGGCAGTGCCGTGACGTTACCCATGCGCCAAGCATATTGCAGACAGGTTTCGATAGCTACCGCGGGCGGGACGTCGCGAAACCCCGGTTCGCCGGCCGATTCATCTGCGATCACCGGATCCCGTGCGCCGCAACTGTCGTGAGCCGATGGTTGGATGCTTCATGCCTCAGCGGACCGTCAGGGCCTGCGGTTCCCGATTTCCCGGCCCTCACGTGCTCCCCGGCTCCCGGTTCAGTCGGGTTACACCCACGCGTTCAATCAACAACGGCGACACGGCGCGCCGTTGCCGGTCGCGTCTTGCCCTGTTAAGCCTTTTACGAGGGGCCTGTTGGTCGTTGGCCGGACGACCTAGGCAGGAGCGGGGACGGCATGGAAGTCTTCCTTCAACAGCTCATCAACGGCATCACCCTGGGCTCAATCTACGGCCTGATCGCCATCGGCTACACCATGGTGTTCGGCATCATCGGCATGGTGAATTTTGCCCATGGCGATGTGTTCATGGTCTCGGCATTCATTGCATTGGTTGCTTTTCTGATCCTGACCACCATCCTTGGCATCTCCTCGATAGCGTTGGCTCTGCTGATCGTGCTTCTCGTCGCGATGCTGTTCACATCGCTCGTGAACTGGACGATCGAACGTCTCGCCTACAGACCCCTGCGCGGGTCTTTCCGGCTCGCCCCGCTGATCTCCGCGATCGGCATGTCGATCTTTCTGTCCAATTTCGTGCAGGTGACGCAAGGTCCGCGCAACAAATCGATCCCGCCGATGGTTCAGGGTGAATTCGTGTTGTTTACGCAGAACGACTATCCGGTCACGCTGTCGTTCAAACAATTGATCATCTGGGTAGTTACGGCGGCGATGCTCATTTGCTTCTGGTATCTCGTCGCCAAGACACGGCTCGGCCGTGCCCAGCGAGCCTGCGAGCAGGACCAGAAAATGGCCGCGCTCGTCGGCGTTGATGTCGACCGCACCGTTTCAGCAACTTTCATTATCGCGGCCGCGCTCGCTGCCGTCGCCGGCACAATGTACCTGATGTACTACGGCGTCGTCAGCTTCGCCGATGGTTTCGTACCGGGAGTCAAGGCATTCACGGCGGCCGTACTCGGCGGCATCGGTTCGCTTCCCGGCGCGGTGATCGGAGGTATCCTGATCGGACTGATCGAAACGTTCTGGTCCGCGTATTTTTCGATCGACTACAAGGACGTCGCCGCCTTTTCGGTCCTCGCAATCACGTTGATCTTCCTGCCGCAGGGCCTGTTCGGGCGGCCGGATGTCGAAAAGGTCTGACATGCCGGGCGGCGCGCAACAAGAGCGCGTCGACTTGGCCCGCGCCTTCCGCGACGCGGCCTTGACCGGATTGCTTGCGCTCGGCCTGTTCCTCCCGCTGGTCGGCTTTGAGACGATCACCAATATCCGTAACGAGCTGATCCTGGCGACGCGATGGCCGCTGCTCTTTGCGATCGCCGCCCTGGCCGCGCTTTGCCGTCTCGCCTATTCACTTCTAATTGAGCCATGGCTGGCCAGCCGCGCGCACCGGCCTGCAAAGGCCGACGTCCCCAAGTGGCGTACACGGCTCGGCAAGTGGTTCGTCCCGTTTGCGATCGGTTTTATGATCGCCTATCCGGCCATCGTCATAACGACCGCGGGCTTTGGTCGTGCGGTCAAATGGATCGACAATTTCGGCATCCAGGTGCTCATCTATGTGATGCTCGGCTGGGGGCTAAATATCGTCGTCGGTCTCGCCGGCCTGCTCGATCTCGGCTATGTCGCATTTTACGCCGTTGGAGCCTATTCGTACGCGCTGCTCGCCAAGACCTTCGGCCTCTCGTTCTGGCTTCTTCTTCCCCTCGCCGGCATTCTGGCATCGTTCTGGGGAATTCTACTCGGCTTTCCGGTACTGCGCCTGCGCGGCGACTATCTTGCGATCGTGACGCTTGCCTTCGGCGAGATCATCCGCATCGTGCTCATCAACTGGGTGGACTTGACGAACGGCTATGCCGGCATCACCAGCATTCCGCGTCCGACATTTTTCGGAATTCCGTTCACAGCCGATGAAGACGGATTTGCTGCGGTGTTCGGCCTCGAGTTCTCGCCGATCTATCGCACAATATTCCTTTATTACCTGATCCTTGCTCTCGCGCTGCTGACCGCATTCGTGACCGTGCGGCTGCGCCGCCTGCCGGTTGGCCGGGCATGGGAAGCGCTGCGTGAGGATGAGATCGCCTGCCGCTCGCTTGGCATCAACACGACGAATACGAAGCTTACAGCCTTCGCGATTGGCGCGATGTTCGCCGGATTTGCGGGCTCGTTCTTCGCTGCGCGGCAGGGATTCATATCGCCCGACTCGTTTACATTTCTCGAGTCCGCCACCATTCTCTCGATGGTCGTCCTCGGTGGCATGGGCAGCCAGGTTGGCGTTGCCATCGCTGCACTCGTGATGATCGGCGGCACCGAGATCATGCGCGATCTCGATTTCCTGAAGCTGGTCTTCGGACCGACCTTCGACCCGACGCAATACCGCATGCTTCTGTTTGGCTTCGCCATGGTGCTGATCATGATTTGGCGGCCGCGAGGACTGATCGCGACGCGGGAGCCCTCGCTTGTCCTCAGGGAGCGGAAGATCATAGGCGCCGACCTCGTCAAAGAGGGGCACGGCTGATGGCGATTGCACCTGAAACGTTGCTGCAGGTGGAGCATCTCACGATGCGGTTCGGCGGCCTCGTGGCGATCGATGACCTGTCATTCGACGCGCGGGAAGGAGACATCACGGCACTGATCGGACCCAACGGCGCGGGCAAGACAACCGTGTTCAATTGCATAACGGGCTTCTACAAGCCGAGCGAAGGACGGCTTGCCCTGCGCCACGGCGCGGCCAGCGCGTGGGAGTGGCTCGATACCCTCACCGCAAGCGGCAAGCGCAGCATGAAGCGCGGCGGCGGCGGTCTCTACCTGCTGGAGCGGATGCCCGACTACCTCGTCGCGGAGCAGGCGCGTATCGCGCGTACGTTCCAGAATATCCGCCTTTTTCCGGGCATGACCGCGCTCGAAAATCTTCTCGTCGCGCAGCACAATCGCCTGATGCTCGCCTCCGGCTATACTTTGCTGGGCGTGCTCGGCTTTCCGTCTTACGCAGCTGCCGAGCGTGCCGCGGTCGAGCGAGCGCGCGAATGGCTGGACCGCATCGGCCTGATGTCACGCGCCGACGATGCCGCAGGCGACCTTCCCTATGGAGCCCAGCGGCGACTCGAGATCGCACGCGCGATGTGCACGGAACCTTCCCTTCTCTGCCTCGATGAGCCGGCTGCAGGCCTCAATCCGCGCGAAAGCGCGGAGCTCAACGAACTGCTGCTCAGGATTCGGCAGGAGCACAAGATCTCGATCCTTTTGATCGAACACGACATGTCGGTGGTCATGGAAATTTCAGATCACATCGTTGTGCTCGACTACGGCGTGAAGATTGCCGACGGGTCCCCGGATGAAATTCGCAACGATCCGAAGGTGATCGCGGCCTATCTTGGCGTAGTCGACAAGGATGTTGCCAAAGTCGAGGCGGAGGTCGGGCTATGACGACGCCGCTTTTGACGGTGCGCGGTGTGAAGACCTTTTATGGTCGCGTAATGGCTCTCAAGGGAGTCGATCTGGAAGTCAACGAGGGCGAGATCGTTACGCTCATCGGGGCAAACGGTGCGGGCAAGTCCACGCTCATGATGACGATTTGCGGCAATCCGCGAGCGAGCGAAGGCACGATCGACTTTGCCGGACACGATATCACGAGACTACCGACGCATGAAATCGCGCACCTCAAGCTTGCCCAGGCACCGGAAGGGCGCCGCATCTTCTCCCGCATGTCGGTTCTTGAGAATTTGCAAATGGGCGCGGTCGTCGCGGACCCATCCGAATTCCGCCGCGATCTCGATCGGGTCCTGACGCTGTTTCCCCGGCTGCGGCAACGCATGCACCAGCGTGGTGGAACGCTGTCCGGAGGCGAGCAGCAGATGCTCGCAATCGCCCGTGCATTGATGGCGCGCCCGCGCCTCCTGTTGCTCGACGAGCCGTCGCTCGGCCTTGCCCCGCTGGTCGTGCGGCAGATCTTCGACACCATAAAAACGCTTAATGCGGAAAGCGGCCTGACAGTATTTCTGGTCGAGCAGAATGCCTATCACGCCCTCAAGCTCGCGCACCGGGCCTATGTAATGGTCAATGGAAACATCACGCTGTCGGGTACCGGACGCGATCTGCTGGAGCATCCCGAAATCAAAGCGGCCTATCTCGAGGGAGGCCGGCATTGAACGAAACCGCCACCTTCGCGATCCCGGACTTCCTTTACGAGGAACAATCTCTTGGCGTGTTCCTGCTGGTCACGATCCTGCTCGGCGGTGGCGCCGCCACGCTGACCGGGCGCGCCATCGCCGCCACCTGGCGGCCATGGTGGCAGGTTGTCGCATACAGTTTGATTCTGGGAGGCGCGGTGCGCTTTATCCATTTCAGCCTTTACGGCGGGACCTTCCTGTCGCTGCATTATTATCTGGTCGACACGGCCTTCTGCCTGGCATTCGGATTTCTGGGCTTCAGGGCCGCACGCGCCTCGCGCATGGTCTCGCAATATCGCTGGCTCAACGAACCGGCCGGCCTGATGCGCTGGCGCCGCAAATTGCCCTGACATAAGATCGCGTCAGGCAGAGTGCCGGCTCCAGTTGGAGGGGGAACAGGCTATGAAAAAAATCACCACGCTCGGTTTTGCGCTCGGTTTTGCGATGGCGACGGCGGGCACCGCAATCGCCCAGGTCAAATTCGGCGTGGGCGGTCCCATCACCGGACCAAGCGCCGCAACCGGCGCACAGATGAAGAATGGTGTCGACCAGGCCGCCGCCGATATCAACGCGGCGGGCGGAATCCTCGGCCAGAAGATTGTGGTCTCCTACGGTGACGACGTGTCCGACCCCAAGCAGGGCGTTTCGGTTGCCAACAAATTTGCCGCCGACGGCGTGAAATTCGTCATCGGCCACTATAATTCCGGGGTCACGATTCCTTCCTCCGAGGTCTATCAGGAGAACGGGATTCTGCAGATCACGCCCGCCTCAACCAATCCGAAGGTCACCGAGCGCAAGATGTGGAACATCTTCCGCGTCTGCGGCCGCGACGACCAGCAAGGCCTCGTTGCCGGCGAGTACATCGTGAAGCACTTCAAGGGCAAGAAGATAGCGATCGTCCACGACAAGACCACCTACGGCAAAGGCCTTGCCGATGAGACAAAGAAGGCGATCAACAAAGGCGGGATCAAGGAAGTCCTCTACGAAGGCGTCAATACGGGTGAAAAGGACTATTCGGCACTCGTCTCCAAGATCAAGCAATCCGGCGCCGACCTGATCTATTGGGGCGGCCTCTATACCGAAGGCGGCCTGATCGTCCGGCAGATGCGCGACCAGGGCGTGAAGGCGCCGTTGATGGGTGGCGACGGCATTACCTCGGATGAATTTGCAGCCATCGGCGGACCCGGGGTTGAAGGAACACTGATGACCTACGGCCCGGATCCGCGCAACAAACCGGAGGCAAAAAAGGTCGTTGAGGAATTCCGCGCGAAGAAGTTCGAGCCGGAAGCCTACACGCTCTACAGCTATGCCGGCGTGCAGATCATCAAGCAGGCTGCCGAAGCTGCAAAATCTCTCGATCCCAAAAAGGTCGCCGAGAAAATGCACTCGGGCATGCACTTCAAGACGGTTCTCGGCGATATCTCCTATGACAAGAAAGGCGACATCACCAAACTCGATTATGTGATGTACATCTGGAAGAAGGACGGCAGCGGCAAGATCACTTACGTCGAGTGTCCGGGATCGGACTGCAGCAAGGTGAAATGAAACGACTTTGCGTCCAGGAAGGCCCGCCCGCCGGCGGGCCTTCTCCTTTCAGCCGATCCTGCCGAGAACCGGAAAGGTTTCGAGCAGCCACACGCTCAGTTGATTGACGTTACCGGTGAGGAACGCAATTCCGGTCAGAACAAGCAGGGCTCCCATGATCTGTTCGACCCGGTGAAGATAGTTTCGGAAACGGGCAAGGAATGCCGCAAACGGCTCGATCGCCAGTGCCGCAACGACAAAGGGAATTCCGAGACCGAGCGAATAGATGGCAAGCAGGCTTGCGCCCTTCGTCACCGTCTGTTCCGACGCGGCCACCGCCAGAATGGCGGCGAGGATGGGTCCGATACACGGCGTCCAGCCAAAGGCGAAGGCCAAGCCTATGACATAGGCGCCCCACAGGCCCACCGGCTTGGCGACATCCAGCCGCTTCTGATGATGCAGCCAAGCGATCTGCGTTATGCCCAGGAAGTGCAGGCCCATGATGATGATCACAATGCCCGCAACAGCCGAAAGCGGGCCCGAGTAAGCGCGGACGAGCGAGCCGACGACGCTGGCACTGGCGCCAAGCGCGATAAACACCGTGGAAAAGCCCAAAACGAACAGCGCGGCGGCGATTATCGTCTCACGTTTGACCCGCGGCTCCGGCTCCTTGTCGGCAAAGCGCTCAAGCGATGCGCCTGTCAGAAACACCAGGTAGGGCGGCACCAAAGGCAACACGCACGGCGACAGGAAACTGACCAGCCCCGCGACCAGAGCGGCGATGAAGGTGACGTCGGTGTTCATGCGCCCTAGATGCGCCAGCGGGTATGGCTGTGGCAAGCCGGCCGGTGCCCGGCTGACCTCGAAGTGATCGGCTTGTGAAGTGGACGATTGACGGCCCGGGCTAAATCGTTTCCGCTGCCGTTTCAGGAGGCGCCCTTGCGCAATCTGATCACGGATATTCCAGGCATACGTATCGGTCACGCCGGCGACGCCAGGCTCGGTTCCGGCGCTACCGCAATCGTGTTCGACAAGGCTGTCGTGGCCAGCGTGGACGTGCGCGGCGGCGGCCCCGGCACCCGGGAGACCGCCCTGCTCGACCCGGCCCAGACGGTGGCGGGCATTGATGCCATCGTCCTGTCTGGAGGCTCGGCATTCGGCCTCGACGCTGCCTCAGGCGTTCAGGCCTGGCTGCGCGAAATGGGCCGTGGCTTTCAGGTGCGCGATGCACGCGTTCCGATTGTGCCTGGCGCGATCCTGTTCGACCTGCTTTCTGGCGGCGACAAGAACTGGGGGCGGTTTCCGCCGTACCGAGAGCTTGGTTACGAAGCCGCAAAAAGCGCCGCCGAGGATTTTGCCCTCGGAAGCGTCGGCGCGGGACTCGGCGCAACGACTGTCAATTTCAAAGGCGGAATAGGCTCGGCCAGCGCCAAAACACGCAGCGGACTGACCGTCGGCGCGATCGCCGCCGCCAACGCGGCCGGCAGCATGACCATCGGGAACGGCCCGCATTTCTGGGCGGCACCATTCGAGCAGAACAAGGAGTTCGGCGGGCTCGGATGGCCCGCGGCGTTTCCGGCCGACGCTCTGGCGTTCCGCAGCAAGGGCGCGCCGGGCGAAAACACAACGCTCGCCGTTGTTGCAACCGATGCCCGGCTCACGAAAGCGCAGGCAAAGCGGCTCGCCGTGATGGCGCAAAGCGGCCTGTCGCGCGCAATTTACCCCGTGCACACGCCGCTGGATGGAGACGTGGTATTCGCCGCGAGCATGGGTGCAAAACCCTTGCCCGACCCGATTTTCTCTCTGAGCGAACTCGGCACGTTGGCCGCAAATGTTCTCGCTCGCGCCGTCGCGCGCGGTGTGTATGAGGCGACAAGGTTACCGTTCGATGGCGCGCTGCAAAGCTGGCGTGATCGCTTTGCATGACTCCAGAACCTCGTGATGGTCTATGCATTATACGGTCATGCTGCCAACTGCCGTCGCCGACATCAAATATGACAACGCACGCGAGCGGCTTACGATCACATTTGTGACCGGCCGCGTCTCCGAGTATGTCGACGTGCCGGCCGAGGTCGCGGCATCATTCCAGTCTTCTTTTTCAAAAGACGCGTTCTTTAATACCTATATCCGCGACCGTTACGATTTTCGCGACATTGCGCCGGCGCGCGCTAGCTGAACCGCTCGGCACGAAAGGGTGACGGGTCGCAGAAGGGAGTGACGCCCGCTATCATTTCGCCGATCAGACGGCCGGTGGCGGGACCGAGCGTAAGTCCCCAATGTGCGTGGCCGATGGCGAGCCAAAGCCCGGCCAGCCCCGGCGCGCGGCCGATGACGGGCCGTGAATCGGGAAAGCACGGACGGCTGCCCATCCAGGTCTTGTGATCCGCGCGCTCGCCGAGTGGAAAGAGCTCGCGCACGCGCGGCATGATGCGGTCGAACTGGGCCGGGGTCGGTTGCGCATCGCGCGCCGCGAACTCGGCACCGGTCGTGATGCGCAGGCCCTGCTCCATCGGCGTGATCACATAGCCAGCTTCCGCATCGAGAACCGGCCTCGTGAGCCCGGCATTGCCCTGCGGGTGAAAGTGGCGGTGATAGCCACGTTTGACCGCCATCGGCAGCCTGATACCCAGCTGCCTGAGCAGGTCCGGCGCCCAGGGACCCAACGCTATCACGCACTGGTTTGCATCGAGCGCACCCTGGTCCGTCTCCACACGCCATGCGGAACCGGCGCGATGGAGCGTGCGCGCATTGCCATGCAGGAAGACGCCGCCAAGCCGACCGAAATAGGCCGCATAGGCCCTTGTCACGCCAAGCGGATTGCTGATGCTTGCCGCCTCCGGCCAGAACACCGCGTGCGAAAACGCCCGATGAAGCGACGGCTCAAGCGCGAGCGCACCGATGGCATCCAGCACCTGCAGCGGCAGCCCGAAATCGGCGGCAATTTTCATTTCAGGCGCGAGCGCACGAAAGCTTTTTTCGCCGCGGTAGATTTTGAGCCACCCGGTCTTGCGCAGATATTTCGTCGCGCCCGCTTCTGCCATCAGCAATTCGTGCTCGACCACCGCGTGCGAAAACAGCGGGCGGATCAATCTTGCCGTCTCTGCCAGGCGTTCCGGACGCGACGCGGCACGGAATGCCAGCAACCAGGGCACGACTTTCGGCAGAAAAGACGTATGATAGTTGGCCTCACTCGCACGTTTGAATGCGATGCGCAAAAGCGCGCCAAAATCCGACGGAAAGGCGGGCGGAAAGAGCGTATTGCCTTCGATCACCCCGGCGTTGCCGTATGAGGTCTGCTCGCCGATACCGGCGCGATCGACCAGTGCAACGCTGAGTCCGCGCTTTGCAAGGTGCAACGCAACGGAAACACCTACAATGCCGGCGCCAAGAACCATCGCATCAGTTCGTGCCATTTCAACCTGCCTCTGCGCAGCTGCCGCTCGCTCTATATGGATCATCAGGCCGCAAGGCGCTATCAAGGCGGCTCACGCCCGCCGGAGTTTTCCGCAATGCAATGGTTGAGGCTGCCTGCGGCCGCGCTGGCCTTGGCCGGACGCCATGGCACAGCGGTGGCCGCAGCGTCGATCTTCATCGGCCTGGCCGTGCCGTTCCTCTCCCGGACCTTCAAGCCCTACCTCGGCGAAACCATTATCGTGATGCTGACGCTTGCGTTTCTGCGCGTGAACCCGAAGGAACTCTGGGCGCACTGGACACGTCCGGGACTGATCGCCGCAGCGAGCGCTTGGGTCATGCTGGTCGTCCCGCTGATCCTTGGCGCTGCATTCATTGCATTCGGCCTCGATCACCTCGCACCCGGACTCTATTTCATGCTCGTGCTGCAGATATCTGCTCCGGGCCTGATGTCGTCGCCGGCACTTGCCGCCGTGCTGGGGCTGGATGTGGCACTGACGCTCGCAACCCTGATCGTGTCGACCGCCGTCACGCCGCTGACCGCAAGTCTGTTTACCCACGTCTATCTTGGGACCGCACTCGCCTCGCCGGTCGGATTTGGCCTGCGGCTGCTGGCCATCATCGCCGGCTGTGCACTTGCGGCCACCGTGATTCGCCGCCTGTGTGGCGACGCTTTTGTCGAGGCGCAGCGCGAGCGCATCGACGGGCTTAGCATGCTGGCCATGTCCATGTTTGCGATCGCCGCGATGGACGGGGTCGTCGACCACTTCCGTGCCGACCCGCTGCAGGTTATCGCCCTGACTGCTCTCGCCTTCGCGCTGGCGCTCGCCATGATCGCTCTTACCGCCGCCGTCTTCGTGCGGGCTGGTCCGGCGCGCGCGTTTGCGATCGGCCTGATCGCCGGCAACCGCAATATCGGCCTGATGCTGGCGGCCACGGGTTTCGTGGTTCCGGACCTCGCCTGGCTCTACTTCGCGTTGGCGCAGTTTCCGATCTACCTGTTGCCGCACCTTCTGAGGCCGCTGGCACGGCGCGTCTCGGCAAATCGTTAAACAAGACAGTGCATTGACCGGAGGGCGGCGTTGCCCGTCGGGGCGGCGCGTGTTACCCGAAACGCGTCCGGAGGCCGTCCATGCGCCCGCTTATCATCGCGCCGTCGATACTTTCGGCCGATTTCGCAAGACTGGGCGATGATATCCGCGCGGTCGAAGCCGCCGGCGCCGACTGGATCCACGTCGACGTGATGGACGGACACTTTGTGCCCAATATCACGATTGGTCCGGCGGTCGTGCAGGCGATACGTCCTCTGACCAAAAAGACTCTCGACGTTCACTTGATGATTGCGCCCTGCGATCCCTATCTCGAAGCTTTCGCCAAAGCAGGCTCCGACATCATTACCGTCCACGTCGAGGCGGGACCGCACGTGCATCGCTCGCTGCAGGCAATTCGCGCACTCGGAAAGAAGGCCGGCGTGACCATGAATCCCGCGACGCCGGTGTCGAGCATCGAGCACGTCATCGACCTGGTCGACCTCATTCTCATCATGTCGGTCAATCCCGGTTTCGGAGGGCAGGCTTTCATCCCTGCAGCGATCGACAAGCTGCGCGAGGTGCGCACGCTCGTCGGCGCCCGACCGATCGACATCGAGGTCGACGGCGGCGTGACGGCAGACAACGCCGGACGCGTCGTGCAGGCCGGTGCCAATGTGCTGGTCGCCGGCTCGGCCATTTTCAAAGGCGGCAGCTACAAGACCAATATCGCGGCCATCCGTCAGGCCGCGGCACTCGCGCGCGGGGAAGCGGCGTGAACAAGATCACGCTGATCGTGGCCATTGCCGCTCTCGGCTTCATCGGCTGGCTCTACCTCGGTGAAATGAGCGAGGTCAGTTCGACCAAGGCCGCAGTCGCTGCGGCAGCAGACCGTACAGCCGTCGCGCTGTCGCAGGCGCCGGACCTCGCGCGCAACACCGACGTCATTGCCGGCGAGATTTTCAGGAAAAATATTCAGAAACCTGCCGGATTGGAGGAAGTGGCGGTCAGACAGAACGTGGAACCCCTTTCGCCCGGACGACTGCGCCAATCTGTCAGAATCACCGCGCGTGCGCGCACGAAGCTGAGTGAATTTTTCAATATGCAGGGAGCGGAAATCGAAGTTGTCGCAACGCATGATTTTAATCGGAAGGAATAGAAAGAGCGTGACGCCTATTGCGGGCCGGTTTGACGGAACCCCGCATCGTGCTAGTTCCTTCCCGGAGGTCCCGACCGCGCGATGATCCCCCGCTATTCCCGCCCCGAGATGACCGCCATCTGGTCCCCGGAGACCAAATTCCGCATCTGGTTCGAGATCGAGGCGCATGCCGCCGATGCAATGGCGAAGCTGGGCACCATACCCAACGATGCCGCCAGAAAGATCTGGGAAAAGGGAAAATCGGCCAAATTCGACGTCGCGCGGATCGACGCGATCGAAGCCGAGGTCCGGCACGATGTCATCGCGTTCCTCACGCATCTTTCCGAGATCATCGGCCCGGAGGCGCGTTTTGTTCATTCGGGCATGACGTCGTCCGACGTGCTCGACACCTGTTTCAACGTGCAGCTCACCAGGGCCGCCGACATCCTGGTCGCCGACCTCGATGCCCTGCTCGCCGCCCTCAAACGCCGCGCGTTCGAACACAAGCTCACGCCAACGGTCGGCCGCTCGCACGGCATCCACGCGGAGCCGACCACGTTCGGCCTGAAGCTCGCCTACGCATACGCCGAATTTGCGCGGGCGCGCGAGCGCCTCGTCGCTGCGCGCAAGGAGGTTGCAACATGCGCGATTTCCGGCGCCGTCGGCACCTTCGCCCAGGTCGATCCGCGTGTCGAAGCCCATGTTGCAAAAGCCATGGGACTTGCGGTCGAGCCCATATCGACCCAGATCATCCCGCGCGACCGCCACGCGATGTATTTCGCCACACTGGGGGTGATCGCCTCCTCGATGGAGCGGCTGGCGATCGAGATCCGCCACCTCCAGCGGACCGAGGTGCTGGAAGCCGAGGAATACTTCTCCGAGAAGCAAAAGGGGTCCTCGGCGATGCCCCACAAGCGGAATCCGGTCCTTTCCGAGAATGTCACCGGGCTTGCCCGCATGGTGCGCGCCTACGCCCTTCCGGCAATGGAGAACGTCGCGCTGTGGCATGAGCGCGATATTTCCCATTCGTCAGTTGAGCGCATGATCGGACCGGATGCCACGATCACTCTGGATTTTGCGCTCGCGCGCCTGGCGTCGATCGTCGACAAGCTCATCGTCTACCCTGCCGCCATGCAGAAAAATCTCGACAGGCTCGGCGGGCTCATCCATTCGCAACGTGTGCTGATCGCGTTGACGCAGAAAGGGATGCCTCGCGAGGACGCCTATCGCCTTGTGCAGCGCAATGCGATGAAAGTCTGGAGCGGCGAAGGCGACTTCCTCTCATTGCTCAAAGCCGACAAGGATGTACGAGCGAAGCTGACCGATAAGGAACTTGAGGCAAAGTTCGACCTCGAGCATCATTTCAAACACGTCGACACCATCTTCAGGCGGGTGTTTGGACCCACGTAATTCCGTCCGGCCGCGATGGCGTTAGCACCAACCATATTGCTGTTCGACTCCGGCCTCGGCGGACTGACCGTCTTCCGGGAAGTGAAAACAGCGAGGCCCGATGCCAACTTCATTTACGTCGCCGACGACGCCGCATTTCCCTACGGCAATCTCGATGAAGAACGGCTGATCGAGCGGGTCGTCGAAGTGCTCGGCCGCGCGATCGCGGAGCACAGTCCCGACCTTGTCGTCGTGGCCTGCAACACCGCTTCAACTCTCGCACTCGCCGAATTGCGCACCCGCTTCCGGGTGCCTTTCGTCGGGACGGTTCCTGCCATCAAACCGGCCTGCGCGCAGTCCACAACGAAGCGCGTTGCCGTGCTGGGTACCCAGGGGACGGTCGGACGCGAGTATACGCATGCGCTCATTCGCGAATTCGGCGCGGGTTGCGACGTACACCTCGTCGGATCAATGCGGCTTGCCGCGTGCGCGGAAGCCGAGCTTGCCGGCACGCCGGTGGATGATGCCGCGATCGCCAGCGAAATTGCTCGCTGCTTCATCGAAAAGGACGGGAGGCGCACCGATACGGTCGTGCTGGCCTGCACGCACTATCCGCTGTTGCTCGAGCGTTTCCAGGCGAACGCGCGCTGGCCCGTCACCTGGCTCGACCCCGCCCCGGCCATCGCCCGTCGTGTTGCCGATCTGATGCGCGCGCGGCCGAACGGCGGACAGCCGGAAAGCCCTCATATGCAATTTACGTCCGGACGTACCCCGTCAACCAAGCTTGCTGCCGCGCTGGCGCGCTATGGCTTCTAGCCAAACAGGTGCGGCTCGACCTCCCAAAATCCGCGCCAGATCATTTCCACCGCGACATAGAGAACGATTGCCAGCCCGAGGTAGGCGATCCACCGGTGCCTGTTGAGCAGTCGCGCAATGAACCCGGCCGCAACGCCCATCAGCACGATCGAAAGACCGAGGCCGAAAATCAGCGCGACCGGATGATCGCGTGCTGCCCCTGCAACCGCGAGCACATTATCGAGCGACATCGACACGTCGGCGACAATGATCTGTCCCGCCGCCTGCGCGAACGTCTTGTGCGGCACATGGGCCTTGCGCCCCATGAGCGCGGCCTCGGTGTCTTTGGCGCCGGGGCCGCGCAGCTCGCGCCACATCTTCCAGCACACCCACAACAGCAGAATTCCGCCGGCAAGCAATAGCCCGATTATTGCAAGCAGCTGTACCGCGACCGCGGCGAACGCGAGCCGCAGCACGGTCGCGGCAATGATGCCGACAAGAATGACCCGCGGGCGGCGCTCGGCTGGCAGCCCGGCCGCGGCCAAACCTATGACGACGGCATTGTCGCCTGCCAGCACCAAGTCGATAGCCATCACTTCGAGGAGTGCGGCAATGGCGTCGGGAGTAAAAAGGCTGCTCATCGGCCCCTCCACAATCAATCAGTCCGACATCGCAACCACAATGGCTGCCAGAGGGGCCCGGCCTGATGGCCATCAAGATGCCGCGCCGCCGGGCGGCTGGCAAGGCGGTCTTACGACGGCCGCTGCTCAGGGCCGAAAGTTCATTCCGCCGACGCCAGTGTCGGTCGCGGCGCAGATTGCACGGCTCCGGTGTGACGACGTCGCAGCACCGACCCGCCGAACAACACCATGTCGGCAATCACCGCAATCGATCCCATCGCCGCGAACGGCTCGCCGATCTCATGCCCGGTATGGCTCAGACAATCCGTAAGGCTGGGATAAAAGGCTGGGGCCAAACTCACGCTGCGGCTGTTCTGCGAACTGCCCCATGCCTTGCGTTCGATCGATGGCCGCTGCGCAACGAGATCATGACCGCCGTTAAATCTTTCCAAACCCATGGAATTTGACAGAAAAGGTGGTTTCGCCCTAGAAACCCGCTACCACGCCGGCCGTTTAATGGCCGGCGCGGCGTTTCGCGACCCGCGGCAGGACCTTGCGCTTTAGAGGTCCAGCCTGTCGGTTCCGGCCCTGCCGGGACAAAGGAGGGCGCGATCCTCAACAACACCGCAAAATCGAGGACGCGAATGACCAAGCGCATGGAGTCAAAATACAAGATCGATCGCCGGATGGGCGAGAACATCTGGGGTCGACCTAAAAGTCCGGTCAACCGGCGTGAATATGGCCCCGGCCAGCACGGCCAACGGCGCAAGAGCAAGCTCTCCGACTACGGCGTGCAGCTCAAGGCGAAGCAGAAGCTTCGCGGCTATTACGGCAATATTTCCGAGCGTCAGTTCCGGGGCATTTATCAGGAAGCCCGGCGGCTCAAGGGCGACAGTGGCGCCCATATGATCGGCCTCCTGGAGCGGCGCCTTGATGCCGTGATTTTCCGGGCCAAGTTCGTGCCGACGGTATTTGCCGCGCGCCAGTTCATCAGCCACGGCCACATCAAGGTGAACGGCAAGCGTGTCACGATCCCCAGCTACCGGGTGAAAGTCGGCGACGTTGTTGAGGTTAAGGAAAAATCCAAGCAACTCGCGCTGGTTCTGGAAGCGCAGGCATTGGCCGAGCGCGACGTACCAGACTATATCGAGGTCGACGCTTCAAAACTGACGGCCAAACTCACGCGCGTGCCTGCCTTGTCCGACGTGCCGTATGCTGTGCAGATGGAGCCGCACTTGGTCGTTGAATATTATTCGCGATAGACGACTGAGGAATGGTTGAAAGGATTGTGGCCGGCGCGAGGGCTTAGCGCCGGCCACGTCATTTCGGGCCGGCCTGAATCGGGCGAATCGGTTGAACGGGCCCCCGTGCCAAGTCAGTCGCGAATCGGGAGTTATCCCCGACTAAAGACGAATTGCACAGGTTATTTTGTGGCCAGATTGCGACTATTCTCTACATTTAGTAGGCGAAAAGCGCTAATAACGACGCGCGGTCCTCGAATCAGTGAGGACATGCCTAGGGAGACTCCGCAATGAAAGGGATCGATACTCTCAAAGAGTGGATCGGAGCGTTGACGGAATTAGCGCTGATGCTGCTGGCATTGGCGATCGTGCTCTCACTGCTGGTCGGCTCAAATCTGCCGTTCTTCGGCGCCGTGACAGCAAACATTATGGGCTGGGTAAAGGATCTGGGCGGCAACGGTCTCGTCGGTCTAATCACACTCGGGATCGTCCTGTGGCTGTTCTCGAACCGGAAGATGGCCTGACCCAAGCGTGCGTTCAGTCTAGACAGAATCGCTGACGCAATCGGGGTGAGGAGCTCTGCTCCTCACCCATTGATCGTACGTGTCATCAAGAGGTTCCGTCATGCGCAAACTCTTGGCCAACATGGCCTACGCGAAACAGATTCTGTGGGAAGTCGTCGAACTCGGCTTCGTCAGCATTCTCGCGATCATGCTGATCTATCTGATCCTCGGACAAGGCTCCGGGGGCTTTGTCGTGTCGGTCGCCGACAATGTGATGAAGTTTGCAAATTCTGTCCCAACGCCGAGCCTGGTAGGGCTGGCATTGGTCTTGGGCGTCATCTACTTGTTGATGAACCGTCTCCGCTGACCCACGGAACCCGCGTTGGTGTGCGCCTCACGAAGGTGGCAGGCGGCGCCGCTTTGGCATACAAGGCCGTGAGCCTCCGCCATCGCCTGGTTCGTATTCGTAAATGTTGAATTTCAGCCGCCGCGCATTTCTCGCCTCGTCCGCTGCGGGCATTGCGGCGCGCGCCCTGCCTGCTCTAGCCGCCTCATCCTACTCGTTCACGCACGGCATATTTGACGTAACGGTCGTGAGCGATGGTCATTTGGTCCTGCCTACAAGCTTTCTCGCACCCGATGCGCCAGCCCCGGAACGTGAGGCACTCCTCAGGGCGGCCGGCCAGACCGGTGGGCAATATAACTCGCCGACCAACGTGACGCTGATCCGTTCCAATGACGAGTGGATCCTCGTTGACATGGGGTCGGGCGACCGCTTCATGCCGACGGCCGGAAAGCTATGGAACAACCTCAAGGCCGCTGGCATCGACAAGTCGAAGATCACAAAGGTGGTCTTCACTCACGGGCATCCCGATCATCTTTGGGGCGCCGTCGACGATCTCGATGAACTGGTGACACCCGGGGCGACGTTTTACGTCGGCGCCGCGGAATGGAACTTCTGGACCGGCGAAAACGCAGCGCGCGGCTTGCCCGCCGAACGGGCCGGGTTCGTCACCGGTGCCCGGCGCAATTACGCGGCAATCAAAGGCAGGGTCAAATTGGTCAAGGGTGGCGACGAGATCGTCTCCGGTGTGCGTGTTGTCGACACGCCCGGGCATACCCAAGGCCATCTGTCGCTTGAGATCGCCGGCGGCGACGGGTTGATCGTGGGCGGCGATGCCCTCACCCATCCGCTCATTTCATTCCAGCATCCGGAGTGGAAACCCGTTGCGGACCACGTGCCAGACCAGGCCATCGCCACCAGACGCAAGCTGCTCGACCGGCTTGCCACCGACCGCTCACGACTGATCGGCTTCCACCTGCCTTATCCGGGCGTGGGAACGGTCGAGCGCAAGGACAGAGCTTACCGGTATGTTGCGGACCCCTGAGGGGCCGCGTCTCAGGCAGTCTCGCGAACCGCGACGCCTTTTTCCTTCAGGGTCTGTTGCAATTCGCCGGCCTGAAACATCTCGCGCACGATGTCGCAGCCGCCGACAAATTCGCCCTTCACGTAAAGCTGCGGGATTGTCGGCCAGTTCGAATAAGTCTTGATACCGTTCCGGATTTCGTCCGACTCCAGCACGTTGATTCCTTTGTAGGTGACACCGAGATGGTCGAGGATCTGCACGACCTGGCCGGAGAAGCCGCACATCGGAAACTGCGGCGTGCCCTTCATGAACAGCACCACGTCGTTTCCTTTCACTTCATTGTCGATGAATTGCTCTATACCCATGGATATCCGTCCTGTTGGGCGCCATACGCCGCCACGTTTGCCGATATATGTAGCAAAAAAGTTACTGCCAACCCAAGGGCTCTGGCCGCATTTAGCGGCCTTTCGGGGCATAAAATGTGCCTTCGACCTCGAAAATATCGTCCTGATTGAGCCGCGCGACCTCCACGATTGTCCGCGGGGGATAAGGTCCACCACACCACAAGCCTTCCTGCACCTTGTTGACCAGCGGTCGCAGCCGGCCCATGTCAGTGACAAAGACGGTAAGACGCACGCAGTTGGCGAGACTTGCCCCTTCCGATTCCGCGATCAGTTTCATGTTCATAAAGGCCTGCCGGATGCGCGCTTCGTCGCCGTCAACCAGGCTGTTATTCGCCGGGTTGATGCCGCGCATGCCGGCAACGAATACAAAGTCGCCGGCTCGGACCCCGAGGCTCCAGGCGCCGGTCGGCTCAATCGCGCCTTTCGGCGCAAGCACCCGGACGCCGCGATCGGACACGGTCACGGCGTGCCTGTCTGCAGCGCGAGCGCATGCAGCACACCGCCCATCTGTCCCTTGAGCGCCTCGTAGACCAGTTGATGCTGCTGCACCCGCGATTTACCCTTGAACGAGGCGGAAATGACCGTCGCCGCGTAATGGTCGCCATCGCCGGCGAGGTCGCGGATCGTGACTTCGGCGTCGGGAATGTGCGCCTTTATGAGGCGCTCGATTTCAACGGCATCCATGGCCATCGGCTGCCCCTCGCAACTTTCAGCGCTCGCCGGCCATATAGGCCGGCAGCCAGGATTCAAAACGCTCCTTCAGAATCGTGACTAGGATGGGACGCTCCCCAGCGAGCGTCAACGTATCGCCGCCAGTTATGCCGATTGCCCACACCGGCACATTGGCATCCTTTGCCCGCGCCATCACGGCGGCAGCCTTCGCCGCCGGCACCGTGACAACATAGCGCGCCTGGTCCTCGCCGAACCAATAGGCATGGGCCGGAATGTCGGACGGCGCTGCCTCGAGCCGCGCGCCGATCCCGGATGCCATCGCCATCTCGGCAAGACCGATGAGGAGGCCCCCATCGGAAAGGTCGTGCGCAGCCGTCACGGTTCCGTCGAGGATCAGCGCTCGCACAAAATCGCCATTCTCGCGTTCCTCGACCAGATCGACAGGTGGCGGCGCCCCCTCCTCCCGGCCGCACAACTCGCGCAAATACATGGATTGCCCGAGCCAGCCCGTGGTCTCCCCGACCAGGAGGATCGTTTCGTCGGCACGTTTGAAGGCCAGTGTCGCCGATTTCGTGAAGTCGTCGATCAGCCCGACGCCGCCGATCGACGGTGTCGGCAGGATCGCCCGGCCGTTGGTTTCGTTGTAGAGCGACACGTTGCCGGACACGACCGGAAAATCGAGTCCTTTGCAGGCTTCGGCGATGCCGCGGATGCAACCGACCAACTGGCCCATGATCTCGGGCCGCTCGGGATTGCCGAAATTGAGGTTGTCGGTGATGGCGAGAGGCCTCGTACCGACAGCCGTAAGATTGCGCCAGCATTCCGCCACCGCCTGCTTGCCGCCTTCGAAGGGGTAGGCCTCGCAATAGCGCGGGGTCACATCGGTTGTGAGCGCAAGCCCCTTCGGTCCGTCCTCGATGCGCACGACCGCGGCATCGCCGCCTGGCCGTTGCACCGTGTTGCCGAGAATGACGTGGTCGTACTGCTCCCACACCCAGCGCTTGGAGCAGAGATCCGGGCTGGCTAGGAGCCTTTCGAGCGCTTCGATCGTGCCGACCGGCGCCGGCACGTCCTCGGCTTCGACTTCGGCCGGCTTTTCCGCGGTGACGAAGGGCCGCCTGTATTCCGGCGCCTGGTCGCCGAGTTCCTTGATCGGCAGATCGGCCATGACCTCGCCGCCGTGGCGGACGACAAACCGTTGCGACGGCGTCGTTTCGCCGACAACCGCAAAATCCAGCCCCCATTTGCGGAAGATTGCCTCGGCTTCCTTTTCCTTGTCCGGCTTGAGCACCATGAGCATGCGCTCCTGGCTCTCCGAGAGCATCATCTCGTACGCGCTCATACCCTCTTCGCGGCACGGTACCTTGTCGAGATCGAGCGTGACGCCGAGGTTTCCCTTCGCGCCCATCTCCACCGCCGAGCAGGTCAGGCCGGCGGCGCCCATGTCCTGAATGGCAATGACGCATCCCTTCTGCATGATCTCGAGGCAGGCCTCGAGCAGGAGCTTTTCTGAGAACGGATCGCCGACCTGCACGGTCGGCCGCTTCTCTTCCGAATCCTCACTGAACTCGGCCGAAGCCATGGTGGCGCCGTGAATTCCATCGCGCCCGGTTTTCGAGCCGAGATAAACGATCGGCATGCCGACGCCGGAAGCGGCGGCATAGAAAATCTGATCCTTGCGCGCGATACCGACCGCCATGGCGTTGACGAGGCAGTTGCCGTCGTAGCGCGGATGAAAACGAACCGAGCCACCGACCGTGGGAACACCAAAGGAATTGCCGTAGCCGCCGATCCCGGCCACCACGCCGGCAACGAGATGCCGCGTTTTTGGGTGCGACGGCGAGCCGAACGACAGCGCGTTGAGGCAGGCGATCGGCCGTGCGCCCATCGTGAATACGTCGCGCAGAATTCCGCCGACGCCCGTCGCCGCTCCCTGGTACGGCTCGATGTAACTTGGGTGATTGTGGCTTTCCATCTTGAATACGCAGGCAAGGCCATCGCCGATGTCGATAACGCCGGCGTTCTCGCCTGGACCCTGGATGACCCAAGCCCCCCCGGTCGGCAATGCGCGCAAATGGACCTTGGAGGATTTGTACGAGCAGTGCTCGTTCCACATGGCCGAGAAAATGCCAAGCTCGGTGAGCGAGGGCTCACGCCCGATCAGCTTCAGGATGCGATCATATTCGTCGGGCTTGAGGCCGTGCTTTGCGACCAGTTCGGGCGTGATGCGGACGTCGTTCGGGATCACGGTTACGCAGCGTGCTCCAGGGTCTCGACCAGCCCCGCAAATAACCCGCGCCCGTCGGTCGGACCGATCGCGGCTTCGACGTGATTTTCAGGATGCGGCATCATTCCAAGCACGTTACCACGCTCGTTCAGGATGCCGGCAATCGCATTGATTGCACCGTTATGGTTCCAGTTCGGATCGATGATGCCGTCGGGCGACGAATAGCGGAACAAAACCCGCCCCTCGCCTTCAAGGCGCGCGATGGTTTCTCCATCGGCGATATAGTTCCCCTCGCCATGCGCAACAGGCACACGGATCACCTGACCCGCGTTGTAGCCGCGCGTGAACGGCGTGTTGGAATTCTCCACGCGCAGGAACACGTCGTGGCAGATAAATTTCAGGTTCTGGTTGCGCACCAGCACGCCGGGAAGAAGGCCCGACTCGCACAGGATCTGAAATCCGTTGCACACGCCGAGCACGAGCCCGCCCTTGGCGGCGAAGGCGCGCACCGCATCCATGACCGGGGAGCGCGCCGCGATCGCCCCGCAGCGCAGATAATCGCCATAGGAAAATCCGCCGGGCACGACCACGAGATCGGTACCCGCCGGCAGCGACGTCTCGGTGTGCCACACCATCGCAGGCTCGTTGCCGGACACGAGCTTCAGCGTGCGCGCCATGTCGCGCTCGCGATTGATGCCGGGGAAGACGAGGACAGCGGATTTCATTTCTCGCGCGTCAGATAAGCTCGATGCGGTAATTCTCAATCACGGTATTGGCGAGAAGCTTGTCGGCCGCGGCCTTCAGCGCGGCCTCGGCCTTCGCCCTGTCGGAGCCTTCCAGCTCGATGTCGAAAACCTTGCCTTGGCGCACGCTCGCAACGCCGTTGACGCCAAGCGATTTCAGCGCGCCTTCGATCGCCTTGCCCTGCGGGTCGAGAACACCGGATTTCAGCGTGACGGTGACGCGGGCTTTCATGGGCGACCAGAGCGATTCGCAAGAAAACGGGGGCGATTTCGCCCCCGCGTAGCATCGTTTGGCGGCGCTCTCAATGCGCCGTCCCGTCCAAATTTCAGCCCTTCACAAGAACCGGGCCGGAGCCCTGCGGGCGCTCGTTTTCGGTCATGATGCCGAGGCGTTTCGCCACCTCGGTATAGGCCTCCAGAAGGCCGCCGAGGTCGCGGCGGAAGCGGTCCTTGTCGAGCTTCTCGTTCGATTTGATGTCCCAGAGCCTGCACGAATCCGGGGAAATCTCGTCCGCGACCACGATGCGCATCAGGTCGTTTTCCCAAAGGCGCCCGCATTCCATCTTGAAATCGACGAGACGGATGCCGACGCCGAGGAACAGGCCGGAGAGGAAATCGTTCACGCGGATCGCGAGCGCCATCACGTCGTCGATCTCCTGCGGCGTCGCCCAGCCGAACGCGGTGATGTGCTCTTCCGACACCATCGGATCGTTGAGCTGGTCGTTCTTGTAATAGAACTCGATGATCGAGCGCGGCAATTGCGTGCCTTCCTCGATGCCGAGCCTGGTCGCGAGCGAACCCGCCGCGACATTGCGCACTACGACCTCGAGCGGAATGATTTCCACCTCGCGAATGAGTTGTTCGCGCATGTTGAGCCGGCGCATGAAATGCGTCGGCACGCCGATATCGTTCAGGTTCTGGAAGATGTATTCGGAGATGCGGTTGTTGAGCACGCCCTTGCCGTCGATCACTTCGTGCTTCTTGGCGTTGAATGCGGTCGCATCGTCCTTGAAGTGCTGAATGAGCGTTCCAGGTTCCGGGCCCTCATAAAGGACCTTCGCCTTACCTTCGTAAATGCGGCGGCGTCGGCTCATCGGAGTGTACCGTGGTTGGTGAGTGTCCATAGCGGCCGGGCTCCCGTTGTAAAGTTTTCGTGTGTCCGCGGCTTGAAGCGGAAGGCGCGACTCACAAGAGACAACTGCGAGCGATCCGCGTGAGGGCGAACCTAGCCCATCGGTCCCGGCAGCACAATCGCCCCGCCCCTGACGCATCCACCGGAAGTTTTGGAGCCCGGCGACCGCGTAGCCAGTTGCCTTGACGCCCCCCGCTCGGTATGCAAAGCGCACGACATAACTCAAATTGTGATGAAATTACGAACGCCACGAGGCCGCCGATGACCACGTTCGACAAGCGCGAAGAAGGATTCGAGAAAAAATTCGCGCATGACGAAGAGCTGCGCTTCAAGGCGATGGCCCGCCGCAACAAATTGCTCGGCCTGTGGGCCGCGGGCCTGCTCGGCAAGAGCGGCGCGGACGCGGAAGCTTACGCGAAGGAAGTCGTGCTCGCCGATTTCGAGGAGTCCGGCGACGACGACGTGTTCCGCAAGGTGGTGCGCGATCTGCAGGACGCCAAGATTTCGCAGAGCGAGCAGGACATTCGCAAGAAGATGACCGAGCTGCTCGGCGAAGCGATCAAGCAGATTCAAGCGCAGTAAGCCCTTACTCACTCCATGGCCAGCACATCAGGCTTCTC
>DASRGR010000039.1:0-3823 GCA_035650955.1 Pseudolabrys sp. | reverse complement strand
ACGTACGGCGCTCCTCTGCTGGTTTCGATGACGGCGAAAGGCGCGCGGTTGACGCCGTGCCACGCCACCGCTTATTCCGGCGCGCGAGAACAGATGAGAGGCGGACCTGTATTGCGCGCCGAACTGAGGGCGACGCATCACTTGTGCCGCTCATTCCCGCGCCAGCGGCAATCCGGTTTCATGTCCGCGCAGAGTGCCGGGGCCCGCCTTCGCGGGGATGAGCGGCGTCAGGTCATCCCCGGGGCGGTGATCCGGCAAAGCCCCGCTTTCGTGGGAATGAGTGGAAAGGCTGATCCCGCCCCGGTGTCGGGGCCCGGTTCACAGTAACCCGGCCCACATTGACAGCCCGGCCCGCGCGCATACATTAAACATTGTTCCGAGGGGTGCCTCCGTTTCGGGCTGAGAAAAACCCTTTGAACCTGATCCGGGTCATGCCGGCGAAGGGACAGGACAATTCGATGGACAAGTCGCTGATCATCGCAAGGCTGGTCGGGCCCGTGCTGGCCGCCATCGGTATCGGCATGCTGGTCAATCAGCCCGGCTACCACGAAATGGCGGCGCAGTTCGTCGGCGGCCTCCCCTTCATTTATTTTTCCGGAATCCTGGGCCTTGTTGCCGGCCTCTATATCCTCAACGTCCACAACGTGTGGACGCGGGACTGGCGCAGCGCGGTCACTGCCGTGGGATGGTTCCTGACCTGCGCCGGCGCTTTTCGCATCGTTGCACCGCAGTTTTCCGCCTTCATGGCCGGCGCTATCGTTTCGAACGGCGGATTTTTCATCGGCGCCGGCATCGTCCTGCTCGCGCTCGGCGGCTTCATCACATTCAAGGGCTACGTGGCGTGAGCGTCACGGCTAGCACAACGGAGACAAGAGCATGAACAAGCCCGTGACCACAGCCGATCTCGTCGCCCCGAAAGTCACGACCGGCGCGCTGCCCGCCTCGCGCAAGGTCTATGCGCGGCCCGACGCCGCGCCCGATTTGCGCGTGCCGCTGCGCGAGATCATGCTCGACGCCTCTTCGGGCGAGCCGCCGCTGCCGGTCTACGACACGACCGGTCCCTACACTGATCCGGACGTCACGATCGACGTCGAGAAGGGCCTGCCGCGCACGCGTCTTGCATGGGTGAAAGAGCGCGGCGGCGTCGAGGAATATGATGGCCGCGAGGTCAAGCCGGTCGACAACGGCAACGTCACCGGCAGGCACCTCGCGCGCAGCTTCCCGAACGTGCCGAAGCCGTGGCGGGGCGTGGCCGAAGGCCGCGAACCGGGAATGACGGGACACCCCCTCACCCAGCTCGAATGGGCGCGCGCCGGCGTCATCACCAGGGAAATGATCTACATCGCCGAGCGCGAGAATCTTGGCCGCAAGGCAATGCTCGAGCGCGCGGAAGCAGCTCTCGCCGACGGCGAAAGTTTCGGCGCATCGGTGCCGGCCTTCATCACCCCGGAGTTCGTGCGCAGCGAGGTCGCGCGCGGGCGCGCCATCATCCCGGCGAACATCAACCACGCCGAGCTCGAGCCGATGATCATCGGCCGCAATTTCCTCACCAAGATCAACGCCAATATCGGCAACAGCGCCGTGACCTCCTCGGTCGAGGAAGAGGTCGAGAAGATGGTGTGGGCGATCCGCTGGGGCGCCGACACGGTGATGGACCTCTCCACCGGCCGCAACATCCACACCACGCGCGAATGGATCATCCGCAACGCGCCGGTCCCGATCGGCACCGTGCCGATCTACCAGGCGCTGGAGAAGGTGAACGGCGACCCCGTCAAGCTCGACTGGGAGGTCTACAAGGACACGCTGATCGAGCAATGCGAGCAGGGCGTCGACTATTTCACCATCCATGCCGGCGTCCGCCTGCCCTACATCCACCTGACCGCCGACCGCGTCACCGGCATCGTCTCGCGCGGCGGCTCGATCATGGCCAAGTGGTGCCTGGCGCATCACAAGGAAAGCTTCCTCTACGAGCGCTTCGACGAGATCTGCGACCTGATGCGCAGATACGATGTGTCGTTCTCGCTCGGCGACGGCCTGCGTCCGGGCTCGATCGCCGACGCCAACGACCGCGCGCAGTTCGCCGAACTGGAGACATTGGGCGAGCTCACGAAAATCGCCTGGGCCAAGGGCTGCCAGGTGATGATCGAGGGCCCCGGCCACGTGCCGATGCACAAGATCAAGGTCAACGTCGAGAAACAGCTGAAGGAATGCGGCGAGGCGCCGTTCTACACCCTCGGCCCGCTGACGACCGACATCGCGCCCGGCTACGACCACATCACCTCGGCGATCGGCGCCGCGATGATCGGCTGGTTCGGCACCGCGATGCTCTGCTACGTGACGCCGAAGGAGCATCTCGGCCTGCCCGACCGCGACGACGTCAAGGAAGGCGTCATCGCCTACAAGATCGCGGCGCACGCCGCCGACCTTGCCAAGGGCCATCCGGCCGCGCAGCTGCGCGACGACGCGCTGTCACGCGCGCGCTTCGAGTTCCGCTGGGTCGACCAGTTCAACCTCTCGCTCGATCCGGACACGGCGCGCGAATATCACGACGAGACGCTGCCGAAGGAGGCGCACAAGGTGGCGCACTTCTGCTCCATGTGCGGCCCGAAGTTCTGCTCGATGAAGATCACGCAGGATGTAAGGGATTATGCCGACAGCCTCGGCGACAACGAGAAAGCCGCCCTCTACCCTCATCCTGAGGAGGCGCGAAGCGCCGTCTCGAAGGATGAGGCCGAGGCGGGGATGGCGCAGATGAGCGAGAAGTTTAAGGCGATGGGCGGCGAGGTGTATGTGGATCAGGCCGCGGTGAAGGCGAGCAATAAGGCGCTGTAGTATCGATGTGCATCGCGCGGCGTAACGGAAAGCAATAAAAGTCCGTTACAAGCATATTTATTGAGACTTCAATGTTGCAGCTCTCGGTAGTTCCCAGGTCTCCATGTCATCTGTTTTCCAAAGCAAAAGGTTGCCCGCTACCCGGTCCGCAAAATCATGTGCTGAGGGAATAAAATCAGACGTTGTTGCTGGAGCGATGACAAGCAAGACAAAGTAGACGACCGCGCCGGGCGATTTCACAGAAATCGGGTGCCGAAACCGGGTGGTTCCACGACGGCCGCGAACCCATTGTCCTCCACGACAGCACGGAGGACGCCATGAATTTCCGCATCCGCGGCCTCGAGGCCGCACAGTTCGCGCATCTTTTCGCGCTTGCCGACGGCGAGCTCGCGGCGCAGGGCGCGCTGCGCAAGGTTGCCGACGGCCCGCACCCGTGCCGCGTCAGCCTCACCGATGCCGCGCCGGGCGACGAGGTGATCCTGGTCAACTACGAGCATCACGCTGTCGCCTCGCCCTATCGCATGCGTTTCGCGATCTACGTGCGCAAAGGCGAGAAGACGTTCGACGCCGTGAATGACGTTCCCGACCAGCTGCGCCGGCGGACGCTCGCTGTGCGCGCCTTCGACGGCAACGGAATGATGGCCGGCTGGGAACTGATCGAAGGCATCTGGCTGGAAGAGGCGATCGACCGGCAGCTCGCCGATCCGCGCGTGCACTATCTTCACATCCATTTCGCCGCGCCGGGCTGCTACGCAGCAAAAGTGGAGCGCGCGTAATTCCGCCGCGGCCCTCTCAGCAATTCCTGCAGATGTTCGGAATGGGTCCCAGCGGATCGGACGGCTTCGTGGCATCTTCTTCCTTGCGCACGGCCGGCGGCAACGAGCGCTGCGTCGGCTGGCGGTGACCGACCGGCGCCTGCGGAATCCCTTTGCTGGCCGAAGGCGGCGGTGTCATGCGGCCCGGGTCCCTGCTTTGATCCTGTGCCGCGGCG
>DASRGR010000038.1:0-172175 GCA_035650955.1 Pseudolabrys sp. | reverse complement strand
GAACCACGTGGACATGGAGATCCACCTGACCGGCACGAACATCAATTTGAGCGGAAGCGACATTCTCCACCACACCTAGCCGCGATCGTGAATAGCGGACCGCTATGGACGTTCCTGTCGACGCACCCCATCGCATAAAGGCACGCTGGGATGGCCATTAACGTTGCTTTCTCGCGTCCGGCGACAAATTCCGGCATTCGTGCCATATTTGACCTGAAGGACCTGGATTTTCGGCTATTGGGGTAACCCTGAACAAGGCCGAGGCCCGTATTTGGTCAGGGTACTGGTTTGATGCAGCGTAGCCAATCCGATCGAAGCCCCCCGGTTCGCTCCGAACTCGCGGAAGCACTCTCCGCATGTCGCGGCGCGTTCTACGGCACCGCGGTCATCAGCGGCATGAGCAACATGCTGATGCTGACCGGCGCGATGTTCATGCTGGAAATCTACGACCGCGTGCTCCCCAGCCGCAGCACGCCGACCCTCGTCGGCCTGCTGATTCTAGTCGTCGTGCTGTTCGCTGCTCTCGGCGTACTCGATGCGATCCGCGGCCGCATCCTGGTGCGCATCGGCGGCGCGCTCGACGAAACGCTCAGTGGCCGCGTCTATGACACGCTCATCCGTCTCCCCCTGCGCACCGGCGGGCAGACCGACGGAACGCAGCCGCTCCGCGATCTTGATGCCGTCCGTTCCTACCTGTCGAGCCTGGGTCCGGTTGCGCTGTTCGACCTCCCCTGGATCCCGCTCTATCTCGCGATCTGTTTTGCCTTTCATCCGCTCATCGGGCTGACGGCGCTCGCCGGCGCCATCATTCTGATCGCGCTCACGTTGCTGACCGAAATTCTCATGCGTGCACCCACCAAGGCGGCGACGCAGGCGGCCATCGCGCGCAACAGTCTCGCCGAGGCAAGCAGGCGCAACGCCGAAGCGCTTGTGGCGATGGGAATGGCTGGCCGCATTGCCGCGCGATGGAGCGAGATCAACCGGCAGTACATGCATAACCAGCAGGAGGCGAGCGACTTTGGCGGCGGTCTCGGCGCGATTTCCAAAGTCTTCCGGATGCTGCTCCAATCCTGCGTGCTCGCGGTGGGCGCTTATCTCGTCATACAACAGGAGGCGAGCGCGGGCATCATTATCGCCGGGTCGATCCTTAGCGCGCGGGCGCTGGCGCCGGTCGACCTCGCGATCGCGCACTGGAAAGGATTCGTCAACGCACGGCAGAGCTGGCAGCGCCTGAACAAGCTTCTGACGGCATTGCCCGTGAAAGACGTGCCGATGAAGCTGCAGCCGCCGGTGCAACGCTTGACGATCGAGGCCGTCAGCGCGACCCCGCCGGGCGTGCCCAAGCTCGTATTGCAGGACATTGCATTTGCCCTCGAAGCCGGCCAGGGACTTGGCATCATCGGCCCGAGCGGCTCAGGCAAGTCGTCGCTTGCCCGCCTGCTCGTCGGCGTCTGGCAACCGGTGCGCGGGAATGTGCGTCTCGATGGCGCGGCTCTCGATCAATGGGCCCCGGATCTTCTGGGACGCCATATCGGATATCTGCCGCAGGACGTGGAGCTGCTCGCAGGAACGGTGGCGCAGAACATTGCCCGCTTCGAGCCGCAGGCCGACAACGAAGCCGTGATTGCGGCAGCCAAGGCGGTCGGCGTGCACGACCTTATTGTCCGCCTTCCCTCCGGGTATGACACGCAGATCGGCGAGCAGGGCTCGGCCCTGTCCGCCGGCCAGGCGCAACGGATCGCCCTTGCGCGCGCCGTCTATCGCAACCCTTTCCTCGTGGTGCTCGACGAGCCGAATTCAAATCTCGATTCAGACGGCGAGGAGGCGCTGACCCAGGCGATCCTCGGCATCCGGGAGCGGAAAGGTATTGTCGTTGTCGTCGCGCATCGGCCGAGCGCAATTGCGGGCGTTGACCATCTTTTGATGATGAACCAGGGGCGTATCCAGGCGATTGGGCCGAAGGACGAAGTGCTGGCCAAGGTATTGCAACGACCCGTTTCGGTACCACGGCCGCTTAAAGTCGTCCCCGACAGCGGGAGTGCAAGCGCATGAAGATCCCGCAGTTTGTTTTCGTGATCAACGAGCGTCTCGAAAAATGGGTCACGCGGCTCCTGCCCCCCGCCGCGCCGGGAAGTGCCCGGGATTCCATTCACCGTCACCTGCTGGCCGGCGGCATAATCGTGCTGCTGCTCGCCGGAGGCGTCGGCGGCTGGGCGACGACGACACAGATCGCCGGCGCGCTCATCGCGCAGGGATCGGTCGTCGTCGATTCGAACGTGAAGAAGGTCCAGCATCCGACCGGCGGTGTCGTTGGCAAACTCCACGTCCAGGACGGCGACCGGGTCAAGGCGGGTGACATCCTCGTACAACTTGATGACACGATCACGCGCGCAAACCTCGCCATCGTAACGAAAGGCCTGGACGAACTGACCGCGCGCAAGGCGCGGCTCGAGGCCGAGCGTGACGGCGCGGAATCCGTAACTTTCCCCCGCATGCTGCTGGCTCACGCCGATGATGCTCCTGTCGCGATCGCCATCGCGAACGAGCGGCGGCTGTTCGAGCTTCGGCGGAACGCGCGGCTTGGACAGAAGGCTCAATTGCGGCAGCGAATCACGCAGCTCGAGGAGGAAATCCGCGGTCTGAGTGCGCAGCAGGAGGCAAAGGCCCGCGAAATCACCCTTATCGGCAAGGAGCTCGACGGCGTACGCGAGCTCTGGAAGAACAACCTCGTGCAGATCACGCGGCTGACCGCCCTCGAGCGTGACGCAGCCCGGCTCGAGGGAGAGCGCGCGCAGTTGCTGGCTGCGGTCGCGCAGACCAAGGGCAAGATTTCCGAGACCGAGCTGCAGATCATCCAGATCGATCAGGATCTAAGCAGCGAGGTCGCCAAGGACATGCGCGAAGTCGACGCCAAATACGGCGAGTTCGTCGAGCGCAAGGTCGCCGCCGAGGATCAGCTCAAGCGTATCGATATCCGCGCGCCGCAGGACGGTGTCGTACTGGAATCAAAGGTGCACACTGTCGGCGGCGTCATTCCCGCCGGCGACACGATCATGCTGATCGTGCCGGAATCCGACAACCTGCAGGTCGAGGCCAAGATCAACCCGCGCGACATCGACCAGATTCAGGTCGGCCAGTCGGCATTGCTGCGCTTTTCGGCGTTCAACCTGCGCACGACACCGGAAATCAACGGAACGATCACGCGCATCGCAGCGGACACCACGACGGATCAACGCACGGGCCAGAGCTATTACAATACCCGAATTGCGATGACGAAAAGCGAAATCGCACGGCTTGGCGAGGTCAAGCTCATCCCGGGCATGCCAGTCGAGGCTTTCGTGCAGACCGGCGAACGCAGCGTAATGTCTTACCTGATCAAGCCTCTCACGGACCAGTTCATGCGGGCATTCCGGGAAAAATGACCGGGGTGTCGCTTCGCCCGGTTGCAGGCAATTCTCGATGACGCGGCTTGCACGATTGGCGCGACGGATCGGTTTCGCCAGGGGGCTGGCCTTCTTACTGCTTGTCGGGCTGGCGGCGCTGCGGCTCGGCGATCCTATCCTGCTGCAGGAGCTTCGCGTCCGCACCTTCGACTTTTTCCAGGTGCTGCATCCGCGCGAGGCGACGCAGCGCCCGGTTGTCATCGTCGACATCGATGAGAAGAGCCTGAACAGCCTCGGCCAGTGGCCATGGCCGCGGACGCGCATCGCCGACCTGATCACGCGGCTCACCCAGATGGGCGCCCTGGTCATAGCCTTCGACGTTGTTTTTCCCGAACCCGACCGGATGTCGCCGGGCATCGCGGCGGATACTTTCCGCGATCTGGACGAGGCTACCCGCACAAAGCTGCGCGCCATGCCGAGTAACGATGCGGTGCTCGCGGACGCGTTTCGCAAGTCGCGCGTCGTGCTTGGCGAATCGGGCCTCCCCTTCCCCGGTGCCCAGACCCAGGGTCCTCAGATACCGATCGGAATCGCAACCATGGGCACGGATGCGCGGCCTTTCCTTCTCAATTTTCCGGGATTGCTGCGCAATGTTCCGACCCTCGAACAGGCTGCCAGCGGTCGCGGCCTTTTCACCATCCGTCCCGAACGCGACGGCATCGTTCGCCGGGTACCGGTCGTGATGCAGGCGCAGGGCACGATCATGCCGTCGCTGACACTGGAGATGCTGCGGGTCGTGAGCGGCAGCAGCACGGTGCTGATCCGCTCGGATCGCGCCGGCGTGCAGAGCGCAGCCGTGCCGGGATTTGTGATCCCGACCGATCGCAACGGCCAGCTCTGGATCCATTTCGCGCCGCATGACAAGGCGCGTTACGTGCCGGCCGTCGACATCCTCGATGGTCGGGCGCCGGCCGACCGGGTGGCACAGCGCCTGGTGTTGATCGGAACGTCGGCCGTCGGCCTGCTCGACTCCAAGACGACTCCGGTCGATCCCCTGATGCCGGGGGTGGAAGTCCACGCCCAGGTGCTTGAGAGCATCCTGACGAATTCCGTCCTGTCCTCGCCGAACTACGCGCTGGGCGTCGAGCTGTTTGCAGCGCTTCTTCTGGGCCTCGTCATCATCTGGCTCGCGCCGACCTTGAATCCGCTCGTGCTGCTCGTGGTCGGCGCGACGATTGTCGCAATATCGATGGGCGCCTCGTGGTATTTCTACGTCCAGAATAGGCTGCTGTTCGATTTCACCTATCCGCTCCTGTCGAGCGTTCTCGTCTACCTCACGCTCGTATTCAGCAATTACATCAGCGAGCAGGCGCAGCGCCGCCGCATCCGCTCGGCATTCGGTCAATACCTTTCGCCCGCACTCGTGGAACAGCTTGCGCAATCACCCGACAAGCTCGTCCTCGGCGGAGAAGAGCGTGAAATGAGCATCCTGTTCAGCGACGTGCGCGGCTTCACGACAATATCGGAGCTGTACAAAAACGATCCGCAGGGCCTTACGTCGCTGATGAACAGTTTTCTTACGCCCTTGACCAACGCCATCATCGAGCACAAGGGCACGATCGACAAATACATGGGCGATGCGATCATGGCGTTCTGGAACGCGCCCCTGAACGACACCGACCATGAAATCAACGCCTGTAACGCCGCTCTTGAAATGCTCCGGCGCGTCGACGCGCTCAACAGCCAGCGCGAGCAGCAGGCAAGAGAAACCGGTCAGCGCTTCATCCCGATCAAGGTCGGCGTCGGCATCAATACCGGCCGGTGCGTGGTCGGAAACATGGGATCGGATCTGCGGTTCAACTATTCGGTGCTCGGCGATCCGGTCAATCTGGCATCGCGCCTGGAAGGGCAGTCGAAGAACTACGGCCTGCCGGTCATTCTCGGATCACGCACGGCGTCGGCGCTCGGCGACAAGTTTGCCGTGCTCGAGCTCGACTGCATCACGGTGAAGGGAAAAACCGAGCCCGAGTCGGTGTACACCGTCCTGGGCGGCGGCGAGATCGCGGGCAGCGACCGTTTTGGCCAGCTGCGCAGGGACGTCAACGATCTGCTCACGCGGTTTCGGCAGCGCGATTTTGCCGGCGCGGCGCAGTCGATCGAACGCTGCCGCAAGCTCGGCGAGAGTTTCGGCCTCACGCATCTGTTCGACCTTTATTCCGACCGCATCCGTATTTTCGAGAACGACCCGCCGCCCGCCGACTGGAACGGGGTCGTCGTGCTGGAGACGAAGTAGCCGCGGCCCAGGGCGCACTGCTTGTACACGGCGCGCTGCTTGCGGTTCCTGCCGCGTTGCGATCATCTATGTCCGGCCACGACACACGGTTGGACAGGACATGGCGAAAAACACCCGAAAACCCGCGCGCCGGCTGAGGTCGCAGCTCTGGTTCGACAACCCGGACAATCCCGGCATGACCGCGCTTTATCTCGAGCGCTACCTCAACTACGGACTGACCCCGGCGGAGCTGCGGTCGGGGAAGCCGATCATCGGCATCGCGCAGACCGGCTCGGACCTGTCGCCCTGCAATCGCCATCATCTCGAGCTCGCCGGGCGCGTACGCGAGGGGATACGCGCCGCGGGCGGGATCGCCTTCGAGTTTCCCTGTCACCCGATGCAGGAGACGGGCAAGCGCCCCACTGCCGCGCTTGACCGCAATCTCGCTTATCTTTCGCTTGTCGAGGTGCTTTACGGCTATCCGCTGGACGGCGTCGTCCTGATGACCGGTTGCGACAAGACAACGCCAGCGTGCCTGATGGCCGCGGCGACGGTGAACACGCCTGCGATCGTTCTCTCCGGTGGACCAATGCTCAATGGCTGGTGGAAAGGAGAGCGCGCCGGCTCAGGCACCGCAATCTGGAAGGCACGCGAGGAAATGGCGGCCGGGCGTATCGATGCCGAGGAATTCATCAAGATCGCTGCCTCCACCGCGCCGTCGGTCGGCCATTGCAACACGATGGGTACGGCTTCGACCATGAATGCGCTCGCGGAGGCCCTCGGCATGTCGCTGCCCGGCTGTGCTGCGATCCCCGCACCCTATCGCGAGCGTGCGCAAATGGCGTATGACACCGGCGTGCGCGCGGTCGAGATCGTTGAGCAGGACCTCAAGCCGTCAGACATCCTCACACGCAAGGCGTTCGAGAATGCCATCGTTGCAAATTCCGCAATCGGCGGCTCGACCAATGCACCAATCCACATCAATGCAATAGCGCGGCATGTCGGCGTGAAGCTTTCGATCGAGGATTGGGAGAAAGTTGGTTACGACGTGCCGCTCCTGGTCAACATGCAACCGGCCGGTAAATACCTCGGTGAGGAATATTACCGCGCCGGCGGACTGCCGGCCGTCATGCACGAATTGCTCAAAGCCGGGCGCCTCCATGCCGACGCCTTGACGATCAACGGCAGGACCATGGGCGAGAACGTGAACCGGGCCCAGAGCACGAATTCCGACGTCATCCGGCCTTACCGTTCGCCGATAAAAAAACAGGCCGGCTTCAAGGTGTTGAAGGGAAACCTGTTCGACTCGGCTATCATGAAGACCAGCGTCATCTCGGACGAATTCCGCAAACGGTATCTGTCCAATCCGAAGGACAAGGACGCATTCGAGGGCCGCGCCGTAGTCTTCGACGGACCGGAGGACTACCACCGCCGCATCGACGACCCTTCGCTGAAGATCGACGAGCATACGCTGCTGTTCATCCGCGGCGCGGGTCCCATCGGCTACCCAGGGTCGGCGGAAGTGGTCAACATGCAGCCGCCGGCGGCCCTGATCAAAAAAGGCATCACCTCGCTGCCCTGCATTGGTGACGGACGCCAGTCGGGAACATCGGGCTCGCCATCGATCCTCAATGCATCGCCGGAAGCCGCCGCGAACGGCGGCCTTGCTTTGCTGAAAACCGGCGACCGTGTCCGCATCGACCTGCGCAAAGGCACCGCCGACATCCTGATCCCGAAAGCGGAACTGGCGCGGCGCCGCGCGGCGTTGCAGAAGCGCGGGTACCGGTATCCGCCGAGCCAGACTCCATGGCAGGAAATCCAGCGCTCGATGGTCGATCAATTGGCACAGGGCATGGTTCTCAAGCCCGCGGTCAAGTATCAGCGCGTTGCCCAGAACGGCGTCGCGCGCGACAATCATTGAAAGGCGTTTTCCCGTGAGCGACCGATTGAAGGGAAAGCTGGCGCTGGTCACCGCGGCTGGTCAGGGGATCGGCCGGGCAATCGCCGAAGCGTTCATCGCGGAAGGTGCGAAAGTTATCGCAACCGATGTCGCCGGCGACAAGGTTGCTGGCCTGAAGGCCGTAAAAACCGCAAAGCTTGATGTTCTTTCCACCGAAGCGGTCAATGCTTTTGCAGAAACCGTCGAGAAGGAATTCGGCGCCCTCAACGTGCTGGCGAACGTGGCGGGCCATGTGCATCAGGGCACGGTGCTCGAGTGCTCGGAGAAGGACTGGGATTTCTCCTTCGACCTCAATGTCAAATCCATGCACCGCACCATCAAGGCATTCCTGCCTGCCATGCTGAAAAATGGTGGCGGCTCGATCGTCAACATGTCATCGGGTGTGTCCTCCATCAAAGGCCTGCCCAATCGGTACGTCTATGGCGCGACCAAGGCTGCCGTGATCGGGCTCACCAAAGCCGTCGCCGCCGATTTCATCACCAAGGGGATTCGCTGCAACGCGATCTGCCCGGGCACGATCGTATCGCCGTCTTTCGAAGAGCGTGTGCAGGCCGTCGCCAGACAGACAGGGGCCCCACTCGAGCAGGTGCGCAAGAATTTTATCGCCCGCCAGCCGATGGCCCGGCTCGGCACCGCCGAGGAAGTCGCAGCACTCGCTGTTTTCCTGGCATCGGATGAGTCGAGCTACATCACCGGTCAGCCGCATCTGGTCGATGGCGGCATGGCGCTCTAGCCGTCCATCCCGCCTGCCGCTGCTGGGCCCTACCCACGTCGGGCTTGCTTTTCGTGGGTCGAAAGCGGGATGATTTGGGCCTACACGGATGTTCCGGGGCGGCGGCGTCCGGGTACACGGTACTGACAACCAAGAAGAAAATGCGTTGGGCGGCCCTCACCGCCCGGGAGGAACGAATGGCTTCGGTCGCGATCCGCGACGTACGAAAGGCATTTGGCGCGACGCCCGTCATACATGGCGTCGACATTTCCATCCGCGACGGGGAATTCGTCGTTCTTGTGGGACCATCCGGCTGCGGGAAGTCGACCCTGCTGCGGATGATCGCCGGCCTTGAAAACATCACCGGAGGTGAAATCCGCATCGGCGATCGCGTGGTCAATCAATTGCCGCCGAAAGAGCGTGACGTTGCAATGGTATTCCAGAATTACGCGCTCTACCCGCATATGACCGTCGCGGACAACATGGCGTTCTCCATGAAACTGCGCGGTGCGCGCAAGAGCGAGATCGACGAGCGCGTCAATCGGGCTGCCGCGATCCTCGGCCTGTCGCAACTGCTGCAGCGTTACCCGCGTCAGCTGTCGGGCGGACAGCGCCAGCGCGTCGCGATGGGACGCGCTATCGTCCGTGACCCGCAGGTGTTCCTGTTTGACGAGCCGCTCTCGAATCTCGACGCCAAATTGCGCGTGCAGATGCGGACGGAAATCAAGGAACTGCACCAGCGGCTGAAAACCACGACAATCTACGTCACCCACGACCAGATCGAGGCGATGACGATGGCCGACAAGATCGTCGTGATGCACGATGGCCGCGTCGAACAGATCGGCGCGCCGCTCGACCTTTATGACCGCCCTGACAATCTGTTCGTCGCAGGCTTCATCGGCTCACCGGCAATGAACATGCTCAAGGGCCGTATCAGCGTGAACGGTGTCGCAACATTCGAAATGCGTGCCGGCGTTAAATTCACGCTCGGCAGCGCACCGAACGGAAGCGACGGTCGCCCTGCTATTTACGGCGTGCGGCCAGAGCATTTCTTCTTATCCGACGACGGCATCGACGCCGTGGTTCAGGTTGTCGAACCGACCGGATCCGAGCTGCAGGTGGTCGCCAGGCTCGGCGACAGTGAGATCATCGCCGTCTTCCGCGAACGGCACCAGTTCAAGCCGGGCGACAAGATCCGGCTTAAGCCAGACCCGAGGCTCATTCACCTATTCGACGAGACGACGGGTAAGCGTCTCGGCAACTGAAAACGAAAGGGAGGCAGATCATGACCTATTTTACACGCCGCACTCTCGTCAAAGGCGGGACGGCGGCGGCCGCGGCCGGCGCATTGACCGGTCCGGCACTGCTTGATTGGGCCAGGGCTTGGGCGCAGTCCTCACAATGGAAGCCGGAGAAAGGCGCGCAGCTGTCGATCCTGCGCTGGAAATATTTCGTGCAATCGGAAGACGACGCTTTCGTCGCCCTGATGGATTCCTTCACCAAGGCAACCGGCGTCAAGATCACGATCGCGCGCGAATCGTACGAAGACGTTCAGCCCAAGGCCTCGGTGGCAGCCAACACAGGTGCGGGGCCGGACCTTTTCTGGGGCCTTTATTCATTGCCGCATTTGTTCCCGCAGAAATGTCTCGATGTCACCGATGTCGCCGACTATCTCGGCAAAAAATATGGCGGCTGGGTACCGACTGCCGTCACCTACGGCAAAGGCACGGGCAACAAGTGGATCGCGATTCCGGTCTGCTACGCCGGCAACCTGCTCAATTACCGGGTCGAGGCGTCGAAAAAAGCCGGCTTCTCGAAGTTCCCGACAACGACCGACGAGTTCCTCGCCTATGCCAAGGCGATGAAGGCGCAGGGCACGCCGGGAGGCATGGCGCTCGGACATGCGTCCGGCGACGGCAACGCGTGGGTTTATTGGTGCCTCTGGGCCTTCGGCGGCAATGTCGTCGACAAGAACGACAAGGTCATCATCAACTCACCGGAAACCGAGAAAGCGCTGAATTTCGCCAAGGCACTCTACGAGAACTACGTTCCCGGCACTGCATCATGGAACGACTCGTTCAACAACAAGGCGTTTCTCGGCGGCGAAATTCACTGGACCAATAACGGCATCTCGATCTATGTCGCGGCGCAAAACGACGCGACCAAGAAACAGATCGCCGAGGACATGGATCACGCGCTCTGGCCCGTTGGCCCGGTCGGAAAGCCGACCGAATTCCACCTGATGTTCCCGCTGATGGCGATGACGTACACCAAGTATCCGCAGGCATGTAAGGCACTGATGGCCTATATGCTCGAAGCCGATCAATTCAATAAGTGGCTGACGGCATCGAAGGGCTACCTCACGCACTGCCTCAATGCCTACGATGCAAATCCGGTCTGGACCGCCGACCGCAAAACGACGCCCTTCCGCGACGTTGCAAAACGCACGTTGACGGCCGGCGGTCTCGGCTCGGTCGGTGAGAAGGCGGCAAGCGCCATTGCCGATTTCGTCGTGCTCGACATGTTCGCTGCCTATTGCACCGGCCGCGAAGACGCCAAGGGTGCGATCAAGATCGCCGACCGGCAATTGCGGCGAATCTATCGGTGATCGCCTCGCAGTCGCCGGTACGATTGCTGAAACAAGATGTCATGGCCGGATATCCGGCCATGACAGTTACGTTTAATGAGTGGATGAATGGCCGACATTGCATTGAAATCGTCAGGCAAGGCCGCGCTTCGTGAAGCGACCGCGTGGGACCGTCTCAAGACCAATCGCAACTGGCTCAGCATCTGGTTCATGCTGCCGGCGGCGGCATTTCTCATCCTGTTTCTCGCCTATCCGCTCGGTCTCGGCGTCTGGTTGTCTTTCACCGACGCCAAGATCGGTCGCAGCGGCATATTTGTCGGTGTCGAAAACTACGAGTGGCTCTCGGATGACAGCATCTTCTGGCTGTCGGTCTTCAACACCCTGCTCTACACGATTGTTGCCAGCACCATCAAATTCGCGGTTGGCCTCTACCTGGCGCTGCTGCTCAATGAAAATCTGCCGTTCAAGGCGATCCTGCGCGCAGTTGTCCTTATCCCTTTCATCGTGCCGACGGTGCTGTCTGCGATCGCGTTCTGGTGGATCTACGACAGCCAGTTCTCGATCGTCTCGTGGACGCTGCGCAATCTGGGGCTGATCTCCTCCAATATCGATTTCCTTGGTGACCCGTGGAACGCACGCTGGTCGGTCATTTTCGCCAACATCTGGCGCGGCGTACCATTCGTTGCGATCACGCTGCTGGCGGGTCTGCAGACCGTATCGCCGTCTCTCTATGAAGCGGCAACCATCGATGGCGCCACCGCTTGGCAACGTTTTCGTTACATCACGTACCCGCTGCTGACGCCGATCATTGCAGTGGTGATGACGTTTTCGGTACTGTTCACCTTTACCGATTTCCAGCTGATCTGGGTGTTGACCCGTGGCGGGCCAGTCAACGCGACACAGCTGATGGCAACGCTCTCCTATCAGCGCGCCATCATCGCTGGCCAGCTCGGCGAAGGTGCGGCAATTTCGACGGCGATGATCCCGTTCCTTCTTGGTGCAATCCTTATCTCCTGGTTCGGCCTGCAGCGCCGGAAGTGGCAACAAGGCGAGAGCAATGACTGACGCGCTCGCCAGAAAGGCATCCGATCCGCGCGCGGTACTCACCGCAACCGCTGACCACAGCGAGGGCATGAGCTATCTGCAGACGCTGCCACGACGCCTGGTGACGCTCTACCTGCCGCTTTCGATCATCCTTCTGGTCCTGCTGTTCCCTTTCTATTGGATGGCACTGACGTCCATCAAACCGGACGATCAGCTGCTCGACATGGACAAGGTCAACCCGTTCTGGACGACCGCGCCCACGCTGAAGCATTTCTACAATCTCCTTTTCCAGACGAGCTACCCGCTGTGGCTCTGGAACACGATGTTCGTCGCGATCGGCGCGACGATCCTGTCGATCATCGCCAGCGTGCTCGCCGCCTATGCCATCGTGCGCCTGCGCTTCCGCGGCGCGTCCTGGGTCGGAGGCGCGATATTCCTGGCTTACCTGGTGCCCCCATCGATCCTGTTCATCCCGCTGTCGACGGTCGTTTTTCAGTACGGACTGTTCGATTCGCCGTTCGCACTGATCCTCACCTACCCGACGATCCTGATCCCGTTTTCGACCTGGCTGCTGATGGGCTACTTCAAGACCATCCCGTTCGAACTCGAGGAATGTGCGCTCATCGACGGCGCGAGCCGATGGCAGATCCTGATGAAGATCGTGCTGCCGCTCGCCGTTCCCGGATTGATCTCCGCTTTCATCTTCTGCTTCACGCTGTGCTGGAACGAGTTCATCTACGCGCTGACGTTCCTCTCCACGACGGCGCACAAGACAGTGCCGGTCGCAATCGTCAACGAATTTGTTGACGGTGACATCTACCGCTGGGGTTCGCTGATGGCCGGGGCGCTCGCAGGCTCCCTGCCGCTCGTCATTCTCTACGCTTTCTTCGTAGAACACTACGTCTCGGCCATGACCGGAGCGGTGAAGGAATAGTGGCGTCTCAATCCGATTAGATTTTCCGACAATGAGGATTTCCATGTCGATCTCGCGCCGTACCCTGATTGCCAACGCTGGATGCGCGTTCGCGCTCACTTTGTTTCCGCGGGCCGCCTATGCGAAATATCCCGAAAGACCGATCCGGCTGATTGTGCCGTTTGCCGCCGGTGGCAACGCCGACATTGTTGGGCGCCTGGTGGGTGATCGCATCGCGAGCGCTCTCGGTCAGCCAGTCGTCGTCGATAACCGCGGGGGCGCCGGCGGCAGTGTCGGTGCCGAAGCCGTGGCCCGCTCCGCGCCTGACGGCTACACCCTGCTTGTCGGATCGAACGGACCGCTCACCGTCAATCCTTTCGTCCAGGCCAGGCTCGGCTACGACCCGCTGAAGGATTTCGCGCCCGTGGCGCTGACGAGCTACGTGCCGCACGTCATCATTCTCAGCAACAAGGTCGAGGCAAAGACCGTCGCCGAGCTCATCGCGCTGTCGAAGAAGGCGCAGATCAACATCGCCACCAGCGGCGTCGGCAGCGCCACCCACATGACGCTCGAGCGTTTCAAGGCCGCATCCGGTGCCAACGTCGTGCATGTACCATACCGCAGCGGCGGCGCGCTGATGCCCGACCTGATCGCCGGCAATATCCAGGCGGCGATGACGGAATTCTCCACCGCTCTGCCACTGCATAAGGGCGGCCAGGCACGTATCATCGCCATTGCGGCAAGCAGCCGGTCGAGGCTCGCGTCCGACATTGCGACTTTCATCGAGAGCGGCGTGAAGGATTTCACCGCACAAAGTTATATCGGCATTGTCGCGCCTGCCGGCACGCCGGCTGCGATCATTGCCGACCTCCAGAAAGCAATCTCCGCAGGCCTTGCCGGTGGTCCAGCGGCAGACAAGCTGCGCGACATGGGTTCGGAAATTGCTACCGCCGGGCAGATGACGCCTGAGGGCTTCGCCGAATTTATCCGCGCCGATTACGAGAAGATGCGCGAGGCGGCCAAGCTTGCCGGGATCACGCCGCAATGAGCGGCGTGCTGCCGCAAGGCGCCTGCGATTGCCACTGCCATGTCTTCGGGCCGGCCGCGCGCTTCCCCTATGCCGAGCCGCGAAGCTATACGCCGGACGACGCGCCGCTTGAGGCCTATCTTGCGCTGCTCGACCGGCTCGGCTTCGACCGTGGCGTTCTCGTACAGCCCAGCGCGTACGGCCGCGACAACCGTGCCATGCTCGACGCGCTGGCGCGCGTGCCCTCGCGGCTGCGCGGCGTCGCCGTTGGCGGCGCCGAATTGGACGCCGCGACGCTGGAGCGTTGGCACGCGGTCGGTGTGCGCGGCTTGCGCGCCAACGAATTCCGGCGCGACGGCAAGCCCTACTATCAGAACGGCGTGACGCTCAGGGAGATCGAGCCGCTGCTCCCTGCAATGGCCGACCTAGGCTGGCACCTGCAATTGTGGATCGATACCCGCGACCTGCCCGAACTGTTGCCTATGCTTGCACGCGTGAATTTGCCGGTCGTCGTCGACCACATGGGGCGCATGGAGCATCATCATGGCACCGGCCATCCCGGCTTCCAGGCCCTGTTACGCGGCGTCGAAGAAGGACGCCTGTGGTCGAAACTGTCCGGCACCTACAGGTTGGGCGCCACGCCGCCCGACTATGCGGAGGCCCGCCCCTTTCACGATGCGCTCGTCGCTGCCAATCCGCAAAACCTTGTCTGGGGAACCGACTGGCCACACCCGCGTCCGGAGGGGCCGGTACCGGACGCCGGACGCCTGCTGCAGGTTTTTTGCGAATGGACGACGCCCGCCAACCGGCAGGCCATCCTCGTCGATAATCCCGCGCGGTTGTATGATTTTCCCAGCGCCCAAGCTCATGGAGGGGCCCGATGAACCCGCGCGGTTTCCCGATCATCTCGCTCAGCGCGCTCGCGCTCATCGCCCTTGTAGGCTCGCCGGACACCGGCCGCGCTGACGATTATCCATCGCATCCGGTCACGCTGGTCGTGCCATTCCCGCCCGGCGGCAGCACGACGGTCATGGCCCGCAATGTCGCGGACAAGCTTTCGGCCTCGCTCGGCCAGCAGATCGTGGTGGAAAATCGCGCCGGCGCCGGGGGCACAATCGGAACGCGATCAGTCGCAAAGGCCGCTCCGGACGGCTACACGATCCTTCTCAGCTACACCGCCACGATGGCGATCGCGCCGGCCATGAATGCCAGCGCCGGCTATGACCCGCGCAAGGACTTTGCCCCGATCGGCATGATCGGGGCGGCACCGAACGTCCTTGTCGTGCATCCGTCCATGCCGGTGCATTCGATCCCGGAACTGATCGCGTACGCCAAGAGCGCCTCACCGCCGCTGCAATATGGCTCACCAGGCGTCGGCACGGTCAACCATCTTGCCGCCGAATATCTCGCGCTTGAGACCGGCATAAAGCTTCAGCACGTACCCTACAGAGGCAATGGCCCGGCCATCAGCGATCTGCTCGGTGGACATATTCCGATGATGTTCCTTCCGATTCCGGTCGCGCTCGGCAATGTAAAGGCTGGAAAGCTGCGCGGACTGGCAATCACAAGTGCAAAGCGCTCCGGTCTGTTGCCGGAGCTGCCCACGCTCGCGGAAAGCGGCGTGCCCGGGTTCGATGTGGCGCTGCGTTACGGGCTGGCAGCGCCGGCGGGAACCCCGCCTGCGATCATTGTGCGGTTGAACAAGGAGCTCAATGCCGCGCTCGCAAGCGAAGAGGTACGTAACCGACTTGCGACGGAGGGCGCCGAAGCGTTGCCGGGGAGCCCGGAAGACTATGCCGCCGATATCGAGCGCGACGAAAAGAAGTGGGGCGGCCTGGTGAAGAAGCTGGGACTGAAAGTGGAGTAGTGATGTCAACGCAATCTGGCGGAGAGGGAGGGATTCGAACCCCCGATACCCTTGCGAGTATGCCGCATTTCGAGTGCGGTGCTTTCAACCACTCAGCCACCTCTCCGGAGCCCGAGACCGGCCGCTAAAGGCCTGGAACGGACCGGCGCTATCTAACCAAGCGTGCCAAGACAAACAAGGGTCGCGCGGCATATACTGATGTCTTCGACCACGACGGCGGCGCAGTGAGCAACACGACTACAATCGACCCGATCCGGAAGCAGCTACCGGGCATCGCGTTCACGCTAGCCCTTGTCGCCGGCCTGACGATCATTTTGTTCCTGCTGGTCTGGGAGAGCGGGCTCGAGCACGGCTCGATCGTGTACCTGATCCCGGTGGTAATCGCGGCTACTCGCTGGGGAATCGTCCCGGCGCTCGTGGCCGCTGTCTGCGGTCTCTTCGCTTCAGCATATTTCTTCTACCCGCCCGCCTACAGCTTCCGCGTCAAGGACCCGCAGGAAGTTATCGACCTGTTCCTGTTCATTTTCGTTGCCGTGGCCGTCAGCCAGCTGGCCAACCGCCTCAAGCGGCAACTGGAGATGGCGCGACAGCGGGAAATCGACCTGCGCGATCTTTACGCGTTTTCGCGGCGGCTTGCTGTCGCGTTCGACGTCTCCGACATTCACGCGGCCATTGAGGATCATCTTGCCAGCATCATGCAGCGCAATGTGGTGCTGTTTGCGAGTGCACGTGAGGCGTCCGAAAGCAGCGGCCGGCGAGCCGGGATGATCGTGCCGCAGCGGGTTCTCACCGAGGTGGTCGAGGTTGCATCGGGCCGACGCGACACTGTCGGCGGTGCAATGGTTGCGGCCGAGGGTGGGGAAATCTGGCTCGTCCGCGCGGTGTCGCCGAAAAGTCTCGAGTTCGGCGTGCTCGCCATCAATCTCGGCCGCGAATCAAAAGAGCGCTCGGACGAGTTGCGCATCCGCGTCGACGCAGTACTGGCCGACGCGACCGCGACGTTGGAACGGCTCGGCGTTGCCCATGCGATCAGCGAAGCACGCATGCGCTCGCAGACGGATCAGCTGCGTGATGCCCTGATCGGATCGGTCAGTCATGAGTTGCGTACTCCGCTTGCTTCCATCCTCGGCGCCGCAACAGTGCTGAGCGCTGCTCCCGCGTTGCGCCAGGAAAAGAAGCTGACTGCTCTCGTTCACGACGTGCGTGACGAAGCGGAACGTCTCAACAACGACATCCAGAATCTGCTGGATGCCACGCGCATCAGCAGCGACGGCATCAAGCCGCACGTCGAATGGGCGGATCCGGCTGACATCATCAATTCGGCGGTGGAGCGCTGCCGTCATCGCCTTTCGGACCGGCAACTGGTAGCCGATGTGCCGTCGGATCTGCCATTGGTCCACGTCGACCCCGTGCTGGTGCAGCAGGCGCTGGTGCAGATTTTCGACAACGCCGTGAAATATTCCGAGCCCGGATCGCAGATAAAAGTCTCGGCGCGGACGCAAGACGGCCGGTTGAACATCAGCGTCACTGACAAGGGCGCCGGATTGACGGCGACCGAAGCGGCCAAGATCTGGGACCGGTTTGCACGCGGCGAGCGGCACGCAGCAACAACGAGCGGTTCCGGGCTGGGCCTGTGGATCGCGAACGCCTTCATCGGCGTCAACGACGGCAAGGTGACCGCAGCCAGCGAGGGCCCAGGACTTGGCACGACGGTTTCGATCGACCTGCCCGTCTCACAGGCCGCCCTGCCACAGCTGGAAGGCGGTGCCGATGAGTGAACCTTCTCCCATTGTCCTGGTCGTCGACGACGAAATCCAGATTCGCCGCTTCCTGCGGACGGGGTTCGAGCTCAATGGGTTTGTCGTCCACGAGGCGGGGACCGGTGCCGAGGCAATCCGCACCGCGACTTTGCGCCCGATTGATCTCGCCATCATCGATCTCGGCCTGCCCGACATGGACGGCGCCGACGTTGTCGAACGGATTCGCTCATGGTCGAGTGTGCCGATCATCGTGTTGTCCGTCAGGTCAGCCGAAGCACAGAAGGTGCATCTGCTCGAACTTGGCGCCGATGATTACGTGGTGAAACCGTTCGGCATGGCGGAACTGCTGGCGCGCGTTCGGGTCGCGCTCAGGCGACAGATGCGGGCGGTGTCCGGCGAGCCCACGGTCAAGGCCGGCCCCCTCATGATTGACCTCGCCGCACGCGCTGTATTTCTTAACGACAAGCGGCTGACTTTGACACCCAAGGAATATCGCCTGCTCCAGGTGCTGGCGCAGCACGCGGGCAATGTCGTTACCCACCAGCACCTGCTCAAGGAGGTCTGGGGGTCGATCCATGTGCACGACACGCACTACCTCCGCATCTTCGTGCGCAAGCTGAGGCAGAAGATCGAGCCACACCCCGACAGTCCAAAAATTCTCGTAACCGAGCTGGGGGTCGGATATCGCCTGGTGCAGTCTGGCGCAGAGGGCGATACGGCGGTCTGGTCTGACGGCGCACCGGCCAAGAGCGAGACGTAGGGCCGCGCATTAACCGCTCGCCTCGGCATCGGCTGGCTTTCTTGACAGGGCACGCGTTTCCCCGCCATAAGCATGGCGCGCGCGGGCCTTTGGGTCCGCGTGCTTTTTCGAGGGCAGATTTAAGCCCTTAAAAACAAACAACAAACCGACTGAAAGAAGCCGGTCCGGAACGGTCCGAGCACCGGGATCGAACACGAGGACGAAAGATGTTCGCAGTCATCAGGACCGGCGGGAAGCAGTACCGGGTTGCCGCCGAAGACGTGATCCGGGTCGACCGGGTCAATGGTCAGCCCGGCGAGATCGTCGAGTTCGGCGAGGTGCTGGTGGTGGGCGGGGACACGCCGCAGCTCGGCACGCCGACCGTTGCGGGCGCCACCGTTGCCGGCGAAGTGCTCCAGCACACGCGCGGCGACAAGGTGATCGCCTTCAAGAAGCGCCGGCGCAAGAATTCACGCCGTAAGCGCGGCTATCGCCACGAATTCTCGGTGGTCCGCATCACCGAAATTCTGACCGGCGGAGCGCGCCCATCAATGACCGCCGCGCCGCGGCCAAGGCGCGAGCCAAAACCCCGCACGGAGGCCGAAGCGGCCCCGGCCGCGGAGGCCAAACCGGCGAAGACGGCCGGAAAACCGGGCAAGGCCGCCGCAAAAAAGCCGGCCAAGCCGGCTACGAAGGGCAAGAGCAAAAAGAAGTGAGATGATTCCTTCACGGAATCGGTGTACAGAGTAACAGAATTCGAGAGACCATCAGAGAACGACTATGGCGCACAAGAAGGCAGGCGGATCTTCGCGTAACGGCCGCGACTCGGCAGGCCGGCGGCTCGGCTTGAAGTCGACCGGCGGCGAGATCGTGCTCGCCGGCAATATCCTTGCGCGCCAGCGCGGCACCAAATGGCATGCCGGCCGTAATGTCGGTGTCGGCAAGGATCACACCCTCTTCGCGCTCATTGATGGAAAGGTTCAGTTCGCAACGAAAGCCAAAGGCCGCACCTACGTATCCGTTGTACCGATGACGGAGGCTGCGGCCGAGTAAGACGGTGGACAAATCCGAGGTCCGCCGGTCATCCAGTCAAACCGGCGGGGCCTCGCAAGGGCTCTGAGAGGGGGAGACGGGTGACCGGCTCCCCCTCTCAACTTCTCAACCTGGAGCCCGTGCCATGACCCTGCTGGAAGAAATACCAACCGGAAGATTTCGTGAGTCGAGTATCCCCGTCCTTGAGACCAAGCGCCTTGTCCTGCGCGCAGCGCGTCTCGAGGACGCTAAAGCGGTAGCAGCGCTCGCCAACGACCGCCGCATCGCGGAGAACACCGCGCGCATCCCGCATCCGTACAAGGTGTCGGACGCCGAGCAGTTCATTGCCGGCGCCGGCAAGGATGGCGAAGCGGCGTACCTGATTACGCTGCGCGACGAGACGATCATCGGCGCGTGCGGGATCATGTTTCACTACGACCAGACGCCGGAGATCGGCTACTGGCTGGGCGTGCCCTACTGGAACAACGGATATGCGACCGAAGCGCTGCACGCCCTGATCGACTATGCGTTCACCGACCTGGCACACGATGCCCTCCAGGCTGGTGCGCGCGTGACCAACCCGGCATCCCGGCGGGTGCTGGAGAAATGCGGATTCCAGTGGACCGGTGTAGGTCTCTACCGGATCAACGCGATCAAGTCGTCGGCTCCGATTGACCGGTTCCGTCTCGAACGGGGAATCTGGTCGGCGCTCAAGACGTGGGGCCGGGCAAAGCGGGTGTCGTAACGGGGCATTGCCCGCAAGTCCGGCTGTCACCGCATGCAAAAGCGGGCGCTCCGGTAGCCGTCGGGGTTACCGGCGACCCGCCTTCGCGGCGCGTGGCTGGTAGTGTATGACGCCGTCATGAAATTCCTCGACGAGGCCAAGGTGTACATCGCGTCCGGCGCGGGCGGTAACGGCTGCGTGTCGTTCCGGCGCGAGAAATTCATCGAATTCGGCGGCCCCAACGGCGGCGACGGAGGCAAGGGCGGCGACGTCGTGGTCGAGGCCGTCACCGGCCTGAACACGCTGATCGACTACCGCTACCAGCAGCACTTCAAGGCGCAGCGCGGCGGCAATGGCATGGGCAAGGACCGCGCGGGCGCCAACGGGAAGGATGTCGTCCTGAAAGTGCCTGTCGGCACCCAAGTTTACGAGGAGGACGGCGAGACCCTGCTTGCCGATCTGACCGAAGTTGGCCGGCGCGTGATCATCGCGAAAGGCGGCAATGGCGGGTTTGGCAACGCGCACTTCAAATCGTCGACCAACCGGGCGCCGCGCCATGCCAATCCGGGGCAACCTGGGGAAGAGCGCACGATCCGGTTGCGCCTGAAACTCATCGCGGATGCCGGTCTCATCGGTCTGCCGAATGCCGGGAAGTCCACGTTCCTCGCCGCGGTCAGCGCGGCCAGACCGAAGATCGCCGACTATCCCTTCACCACGTTGCATCCGCAGCTTGGCGTCGTCGACGTGGACGGACGTGAATTTGTCCTCGCCGACCTGCCCGGGTTGATCGAGGGCGCGCACGAAGGAACGGGCCTTGGCGACCGCTTTCTTGGTCATACCGAGCGCTGCCGCGTCCTCCTGCATCTCGTCGACGGCACGGGCGAGAACGCCGGCGAAGCCTACCGGATTGTCCGCGGCGAGCTCGAAGCCTATGGCCACGGGCTGACCGACAAGCCCGAGATCGTCGCGCTGTCCAAATCGGATGCAATGACGAAAGAGGCGATCAAATCGCAGAGTGCAAAGCTGAAAAAGGCTTGCGGGAAAACGCCGCTGGTGCTGTCGGCACAGTCCGGCGACGGCGTGCAGGATGCCCTGCGTGCGCTCATGAAAATCATTGAACAGGCGCGCGAGACGGCTGCGACGCCCGTCGAAGCCATTTGAATTCCAGGCGACAATTGCGTTAGGCGCATCGCACGATAACGTTCCGAAGCCGCGTCGTCCGGACGCGGGGAAAGTCAAGGAGACGTCTATGCAGACCCGTGCCGCGGTGGCCTGGAAGGCGGGAGAACCGCTCAGCATCGAGACGATCGACATCGAGGGGCCGAAGGCAGGCGAAGTCCTGGTCGAGATCAAGGCAACCGGCATCTGCCATACCGATGCCTACACGCTGTCGGGGGCCGATCCCGAGGGATTGTTTCCGGCAATCCTCGGTCACGAAGGCGCAGGCATCGTGCGCGAGGTGGGTGCGGGCGTCACAACGCTCAAGGCCGGCGATCATGTCATTCCGCTCTACACGCCGGAGTGCCGGCAATGCAAAACGTGCCTGTCGCGCCGGTCCAACCTATGCACCGCCATCCGCGCGACCCAGGGAAAAGGCGTGATGCCGGACGGCACCAGCCGTTTCCGCTGCGACGGCGACCCGGTGTTCCATTACATGGGCTGTTCGACTTTCTCCAATTTCACGGTGTTGCCCGAGATTGCGCTGGCAAAGGTGAGGCAGGACGCCCCGTTCGACAAAATCTGCTACATCGGCTGCGGCGTCACCACCGGCATAGGCGCCGTCATCAACACCGCGAAAGTGTGGCCCGGAGCCAACGTCGCGGTATTCGGCCTCGGCGGCATCGGCCTCAACGTCATCCAGGGCGCGCGCATGGTCGGCGCCGACAGGATTGTCGGCATCGACACAAACCCCGCAAAGCGCGCCATGGCCGAGAAGTTCGGCATGACCCATTTCATCAATCCGAACGAGATCGGCCGTGACAAGATCGTGCAGGCCGTCGTCGACCTGACCGACGGGGGCGCGGATTTCTCGTTCGAGTGCATCGGCAACGTACAGACGATGCGACAGGCGCTCGAATGCTGCCACCGTGGCTGGGGTGAAAGCATCATCATCGGCGTCGCCGGCGCCGGTCAGGAAATCTCGACGCGCCCGTTCCAGCTCGTTACCGGACGTGTCTGGCGCGGCACGGCCTTCGGCGGCGCACGCGGTCGCACGGACGTGCCCAGGATCGTCGACTGGTACATGGAGGGCAAAATCAATATCGACGACCTGATCACGCACACCATGTCGCTGGATAAGATCAACGAGGCCTTCGACCTCATGCACGAAGGCAAATCGATCCGATCGGTGGTCATCTACTGAACGCGAGCGCGGAACCGCGCGCCTACCAGGGCCGGCGCCAGCGGAACCGGAACATATCGTCCGCCCCGTCGTCGTCCTCTTCGGAATCGCGCCGCGCGCGCCGGCTCGGCTCGCGCAGATCCTCGTGGCTGCTGCCCGCGCGGTACCGCGGCCCTTCGGCCTGCTCGCGGTCGGCGCGCTGCCCGGGTACCTTGCTGCAAACGCGGCGCGGACCCTCGAACGGCTGATAGGTACAGTCTGACGCGCGGAACGACTTGTAGGCACCCGCACAAGCCTGAATGTCGCAGCGATTAGTGGACCTCGCGGGTGCACCCTCATCGTTTTGCAACGGCGCCGGCGCATATGCCTGCGCATTCCGGGCGTTGTCCGACGACGACGTTGCGGCGTCTGCCGGTGCTTTCCCGGAAGTGGTCGGCGCGCCATTGCTTTGTGCTGTCGGCTGCGTTGGCTCCAGCCTCTTGGGATAGATCGAGCTGAGCTCCGCGTTCGGTCCCTCAGCCTTGGGGCGGGCCACACTGGCTCCCTGCGCAGGGTTTGGCTGCGGTGGCGGAGTTGTAAGCCAATGAATTTCCAGCAGCACCGTGCTGACCGAAACCATGAGAACCGCAAGGTAGACGAGAAACTGCATCGTTCGGGCCAAGGTGAAGGGGAAATGCCCAAACGAAACGCCGGCGACGGTATGCCGGTTCCACGCCCGTGTCCCTGTCTGCGGGCACCGAGGTTGAATTCCAGGAGCCTACTTGGTGCAGAGGCGCCGGGGGCCGTCGGTTGGCTGGTAGGTGCAATCGGACGGGCGGAAGGAGCGGTAGGCGGCCGTGCACGCACTGACATTGCAGTGCACTTGCTGTTCAGGCGCAGCGACCGGCACCGCCGCCCTTGCGGCAGCCGCGGGTATTTCAGGAACAGCTGGACTCGCCGGCGGCGAAAGGGCCGGTGGAACAATGGGCGCGCCCATTGTCGCAGTCGGAGCGGAAGGCGGCGCAGGGGGCGGCGGAGGCACGGCAGCTTGCAGCCCCGCAACGGTATCGACCATGGGGGACATCGGCGCCGGAATCCTGTCCAGGCCCAGCAGCACGCTGCCAAGCGCAATCACCAGCACGGCACCATAAACGGCAAGCCGCATCGCTTCGACCCCGGTCACATAGTACCATGCGCCGCCTTTCAGGGACTATTTTGATTTGCGTTGCGGTGCGGCGCGCCAGTCTGGCAGCGCCGGGTTCCGCATCGAGTCCGCGCCTGATCCGTACCAAGACCGCACCAACACCATGCCTAGTCCGCGCCAACACCCGTGCCCCGCAGCTGCGAGGGCACAAATTTGTGAGTTCTTGTGAGCACCCTCTCGCCCTTCCCCGCCTAGGCACGGCCATGCGTGTCGGCCATAGTATCGTGGGAAACTCCTGGTGGGTCCCGCGGGGGGAAACGGAGCGGTGACATGGCTTCTTACACATTGCGCATCAACGGCAGTGCGCAAACCGTCGAAGCGACGGATGCCGCCAAACCACTTCTCTATGTGTTGCGTGAGCTCGGTCTGACGGCAGCGAAGTTCGGCTGCGGCTTGGGCCAGTGCGGCGCCTGCACGGTCATGATTGACGGTGCGGCGGCCCGATCGTGTCAGACCACGGTTGCCGACGCGCAGGGCAAGCCGATCGTCACCCTCGAGGGGCTTGGCTCTCCGGAAAAACCGCACCCGCTGCAAACCGCCTTCATCAACGCGCAGGTGCCGCAATGCGGCTACTGCACGAGCGGGATGATCATGAGCGCGGCCGCATTGCTGCAGACGAACAAGACCCCAAGCGAGGCAGACGTCCGGAACGCTCTCGACGGCAACCTCTGCCGCTGCGGCTCGCATGTGCGAGTCGTGCGCGCCGTCATGGCGGCATCAGGACAGGGAGGCTGACATGAACGCGCCGGTCAGGACATCCAGGGTCTCCCGCCGCACCGTCCTCAAGGGCGGAGCGATCACCGTCGGCTTTGCGCTCGCCGGACTGTCACCGCGCGTGCGCGCGCAAAGTGCCGCCGTCGCAAAACGCGTTCTCGATCCCAAGGAGGTTGATGCTTTCCTGGCGGTGAATGGCGATGGCACGGTGACCTTGTTCTGCGGCAAGGTCGATCTGGGCCAGGGATTGCGCATCGCCATCCCGCAGATCGCCGCCGAGGAACTCGGGATCGACGTCAACAAGATCACATTCATCGAAGGCGACACAGCGCTGACGCCTGATCAGGGCCGCACGTCGGGTTCCAACGGAATCCAGCGCGGCGGCATGCAAATTCGGCAAGCGGCAGCGACCGCACGCAAGGCCCTCGTAGAGCTGGCCGCGCAGCGGCTCAATGCCAGGCCTGAGGATCTCGAGGCCGCCGGCGGCATGGTCAGGCCAAAGTCCGGCGGCGCCGGATTGTCCTTTGCCGACCTGATCGCCGGGAAGCAGTTCGACCTCAAGCTCGACCCAAAAGCACCGCTGAAGGACCCGGCGAGCTACACCATCGTCGGCAAGCCGCTGCCCAGGCCCGACGTTCCGGCGAAGTGCTTCGGCACGCACACCTATATGCACGACTTTGCCGTGCCGAATATGCTGCATGCCCGCGTGATCCGGCCCGCAGCCGTGGGTGCGAAACTTGTGTCCGTCGACGAATCCTCGATTAAGGACATTCCCGGTGCGAAGGTCGTGCGCGTAAAGGACTTGCTCGCGGTCGTTGCGGACGAGGAGTGGAATGCCGTTCGCGCATCGCGGGCGCTGCGCGCCCAATGGAGCGAGGGAACGGGCCTCCCTGCGCAGGGTAGCCTCGTCGACTCGTTACGAAACGAGCCAGGCATCATCGACGAAACGTTGGTCAATAAGGGAAATCCTGCCGCGCAGCGGCCGGACGGCGCCAAGGCCCTCACCGCGACCTATTACTGGCCGATGCAAAGCCATGCCTCGATCGGGCCATCGTGTGCGATCGCCGACGTCAACAGCGAGTCGGCGACGGTATGGACCGCTTCGCAGGGCACGCACGGAAATCAGAAGACATTCGCGCGGTTCCTCGGCTTGCCGCTGGACAAGGTGCGCCTGATTTATCTCGAGGGATCCGGCTGCTACGGCATGAACGGGCACGAGGATGCGGCCGCCGACGCGGCGATCCTGTCACGCGCCGTCGGGCGCCCGGTGCGCGTGCAGTGGATGCGGGAAGACGAGCTTGGCTGGGATCCGAAAGGCCCACCGCAGCTGATCGCCATTTCCGGCGCGGTCTCCGCCGACGGACGTATTCTCGACTGGCGGACCGAATTGTGGATCCCGAAGACGACGCGCGGACTGCCAAATATCCCGTTGCTCGCGCCGGAGGCTGCCGGTCTTGATCATGTGCCGGGATTGAACACCGGCCTTATCTCGCAGAACGGTGATCCTCCCTATTCGGCCGAGAGCATGCAGGTGGTCGCGCATTGGCTCAAGGACGCGCCGCTGCGTCCGGCACCGATCCGCTCACCCGGCAAGCCGGCGAATTGTTTCGCCGTCGAGAGCTTCGTCGACGAGCTTGCGGCCGCGGCCGGCGTCGACCCGGTCGAATTCCGGCTGCGCGGCCTGAAGGACCCGCGCGCGATCGAAGTCATCAGGCGCACCGCAGCCTTGATGAAGTGGCAGCCGCAGTCTTACCAGGTCGCGAGCGCAAACAACGCCGTTGCGCGCGGGCGCGGCATTGCCTTCGTCCATTACAAGCACAGTGAAAGCTACGTGGGCATGGGCATGGATGTTTCCGTGGAGCGGGCGAGCGGCCGTATCACGGTCGAGCGCGTCGCCTGCGCACACGATTGCGGCCAGATCATCAATCCCGACGGCGTGCGCGCCCAGATCGAAGGCAGCATCCTGCAAACCCTGAGCCGTGTGCTGATGGAAGAGGTTACGTTCGACCGCGCGCGCGTTCTCAGCGTCGATTGGGGGAGCTACCCCATCCTGCGTTTCTCCGGCGTACCGAAGATCGACATCGATCTCATCAATCGGCCGACGGAAAAACCCATGGGCGCCGGCGAGGCGGCCTGCACGACCGTGGGAGCGGCTCTTGCCAATGCCGTCTATAACGCCACGGGTGCACGGCTGCGAACCGTCCCGTTCACGCCGGAACGCGTGAAATTGGCATTAACCGGAAAAGCATGAGATCGCCGGGTACGATCCACCCGGCGCCGAGTTGGCCCTGACGGACTATTTTCGCCGTGCTAGACAACGGCGCGTTCAATGACGTCTGTCGCCGGAGCCATGTCGAAACCGCCGTTGCTCAAGGACTTCCACCGTATCGTGGTGAAGGTCGGCTCTTCGTTGCTGGTGGATTCTTCCGCCGGCGGCCTCAAGCGCGACTGGCTTGCTTCGCTGGCGACCGATATCGCCGGTCTGCACCGGCAGAAATGCGATCTGCTGGTCGTTTCCTCGGGCGCAATCGCTCTCGGCCGTGCTGTTCTGAAACTGCCGCCGGGTGCCCTCAAACTCGAGGACAGCCAGGCAGCCGCCGCAGTGGGGCAGATTGCGCTTGCGCGCGCGTGGTCGGAGGCACTCGGTGCGCATTCGCTCACTGCCGGCCAGGTGCTGGTGACGCTCGGCGATACGGAAGAGCGCCGCCGCTATCTCAATGCGCGCTCGACGATCGCGAAGCTCCTCGAGTGGCGCAGCGTGCCTGTGATCAATGAAAACGATACCGTCGCCACGACCGAGATCAGGTACGGCGACAACGATCGTCTCGCCGCCCGTGTTGCCACGATGATGAGCGCCGACCTGCTCGTGCTGCTGTCCGACGTTGACGGCCTTTATGATCGGCCGCCAATTGCCGGAAGCGGCGCCAGGCTGGTGCCGCTGGTTTCCCGCATAACGCCCGAGATCGAGGCGATGGCCGGAGCGTCGGGTTCGGAACTCGCGCGCGGCGGCATGCTGACCAAGATCGAGGCAGGCAAGATCGCCACCACCGCCGGGACACATATGGTGATCGCATCAGGCCGTGTGCTGCACCCTCTGCAGGCGATTGCGAACGGTGCGGCGTGCACCTGGTTCCTGACGCCGGCAAACCCCGTGACCGCACGCAAGAAATGGATTGCAGGCTCCCTCGAGCCGCGTGGCGCGCTGATGATCGATGCCGGCGCCGTGCGTGCGCTTCGCAACGGCAAGAGTCTGCTGCCGGCGGGCGTGATCAAGGTCGACGGCAGCTTCGGGCGCGGCGATGCTGTCGTGGTGCGCGGCCCCGACGGGCATGAGATCGGCCGTGGACTTGTCGCTTACGACGCCGAGGATGCGGAAAAAATCAAAGGACGCTCGTCAGCGGATGTGCTTCTCATCCTGGGCTATACCGGCCGGACCGAGATGATCCATCGCGACGACCTTGTTCTCGGCGGGGAGTAGCGCCCACCGCCAGCCGGAACATGGCCATATCGCGGCTAGGCCACTGGCCGAGCCGACAATGCGAAACCCCGGCTGCTGGCTGCTGGCTGCTGGCCGTCGTCCATAAGACCACGGCGCCTGGGCCATTGGCCGACCTGGTAGGTCATTGGGCCCGTATGCGGCGCAAATGCCGTGCTGGCCTGACCGTTTTGCGCTTGCCAGAGCGAGCCGGCAGCGAAAAAAACGTGCCATCGGGGAATTCCAGATACCTGCTTGATATCTGTACCTGCCCTTTCCCGCGGGGCTTTCCCTCGATCACGAATTTGGTGCCGACAGGAAACCGGCTCGGAATGCGACCTGAACCGTACGCCATGACTACCTCCTAAAATGCCGCCACCCTGACACTGCAATGTGCAGCTAATTATACGGTTGCGTGGCACCACCGATTGTCCACGCTATCCCCAGGGTCGAACCTGCTATGCATCGGCCCGGCCCGACCTCGCGGCCCGACACCCGACGTGATAGGAAGTGCCTCAGAACAAGGGATTTCACGGCTTCTTGCGAAAATGACCGCACCGCTCAAGAGCATCGAGGGATCAGGCGATATCGCCGCGGCAATGGGCGAAATCGGCCGGGGTGCCCGGGCGGCCGCCCGGATCCTGGCACTTGCGTCCGCGGAGCAGAAAAATCGTGCTCTTGGGTCGATGGCCGCGGCCGTACGATCTCAGGCCGCGGCCATTCTTGCAGCAAATGCCGAGGATGTGGCCGAGGCGCGCGCGGGCGGGGTCTCGGGCGCGTTCCTCGATCGTCTCGCGCTTGATGCCAAGCGGATCGAAGCCATTGCAGCCGGGATCGATGTCGTGCGGGGTCTGAAAGACCCCGTGGGCACTGTCACGGAATCGTGGCGGCGGCCGAACGGCATGCAGATAGAACGGGTTCGCGTGCCGCTTGGGGTGATCGGTATCATCTACGAGAGCCGACCCAACGTAACGGCGGACGCAGGCGTGCTGTGCCTGAAATCAGGCAATGCCGCGATCCTGCGCGGCGGATCGGACAGCATGCGGTCCAGTCGCGCCATCCTGGCTGCGCTGAGCGAGGGCCTGCGCGCCGCCGGCCTGCCCGAAACCGCAATTCAGCTCGTCCCGACCCGCGATCGCTCGGCGGTTGGCCTGATGCTGGGCGGACTCGACGGTAATATCGACGTGATCGTGCCACGGGGCGGCAAGGGACTGGTTGCACGGGTCCAGGCGGAGGCGCGTGTACCGGTATTTGCGCACCTCGAGGGCGTCTGCCACGTTTATGTCGACAAGGCAGCCTCGCTCGATATGGCCAGGAAGATCGTGTTGAACGCAAAAATGCGCCGCACCGGCGTCTGCGGCGCGGCCGAAACATTGCTGGTCGATCGAGCCTGCGCGGACAGTCATCTCAAGCCGCTGGTCGAGATGCTCATCGACGCCGGCTGTGAAATCCGCGGCGATCAGACAACGATGGCAACGAACAAAAAGGTCAAGGCCGCGACCGAAGACGACTGGGGCACCGAATATCTCGATGCCATCATTGCGGTCAAAGTCGTCGACAACATCGATGCCGCGATCGATCACATCGAACGCTACGGATCGCATCATACCGACGCGATCATCACGGAGGATCAGGCAGCCGCCGAAAAGTTCCTGCGCGAGGTGGATTCGGCCATCGTCCTTCACAACGCTTCAACGCAATTTGCCGATGGCGGCGAATTTGGCTTCGGCGCCGAGATCGGTATTGCCACCGGACGGCTGCATGCGCGCGGCCCTGTCGGCGTGGATCAGCTCACCACCTTCAAATATCGCATCCACGGAAGCGGTCAGACGAGGCCGTGATTGTAAAGAAACCCGACACGTCCGAGCGCTTACTGCCTCCGCATGCGCCCGGCATGAGGATTGGGCTGTTCGGTGGAACTTTCGATCCACCGCATCAGGCCCATCTTGGGGCGACTCTTCTTGCTCTCAAGCGCCTCAAGCTCGACCGGGTCTGGTGGCTCGTCACCCCGGGAAATCCGCTCAAAAACACCCAGGGTCTCGCCCCGCTGCCGGATCGTCTTGCCGCCGCGCGCGCTCTTACCCATCACCCGCGAATCGATGTGACGGGGCTCGAAGCTGTCATTAAGACGAGATACACTTACGATACGATATCGTGGTTGCTGAGCCGCTGCCCCGGTGTCCGATTCGTCTGGATTATGGGCGCGGACAATCTGCGGAGCTTTCATCGCTGGCAGAAATGGCGCAAAATTGCGGAGTCGGTGCCGATTGTCGTTATCGACCGCCTGGGTCCAAGTCTCTACGCAGCCGCCAGTCCGGCGGGCAATGCTTTCGCCCGCGTCCGCATCCCCGAACACGCCGCCGCGTCGCTTCCCGGCCGCAAGGCGCCGGCTTGGACCTTTTTGCACGGCCTCAAGTCGCCATTGTCCTCAACCGCCCTGCGCGCGTTGCGGCGGCGGCACCGCTCGTCGCGACGCAAGGCGTCGAAGGCATCAAAACGCCCGGCATCGAGCGCCGGAAGACGTGGAAAGACACGCGCCTATACCGCAGCAGTCCGCCGCAAACGGGGTAGCAAGAGACGAACGAGGTAACTATGTTGATTGAAGCCCCGGCGTAGCCGGGGTGGGTGCAACGCAAGGAAAGGATCTGACACCCTGAGCACACCTGCACTCTCTCGGGCACCGCGTCGTAAGCCCGAAACCGTCTCCCGGCATCCGTCTGCCGAGGCGACACTTAGAACCGTCCTCGCGCGTCTGGAAGACATGAAGGCCGAGGACAGCGTCGTCATCGATCTCACCGGCAAATCCTCCATAGGCGACTACATGGTCGTGACCAGCGGCCGCTCGCAACGTCATGTCAGCGCTGTTGCCGACCACATCATCAAGGACATCGAGGGCGCCGGCGGCCCCCGCGTCCGCGTGGAAGGAATGCGCCAGGGCGACTGGGTTCTGATCGATGCGGGAGACGTCATCGTGCACGTCTTCCGGCCTGAAATCCGCGCGTTCTACAATCTGGAAAAGATGTGGGCTGCCGGAAGCAGGGACGCGCGGCGCCCGGGCTGATAGTCTGCGCGGCACGATGCGCATCGTCGTTGCCGCCGTCGGGCGTCTGAAGCAGGGCCCGGAATCCGAACTGAGTGCGCGCTACCGCAAGCGTGCCGCGCAAACGGGCCGGCATCTCGGCCTGCGCGATGTTGAAATCGTCGAAATCCGGGAAAGTCGCGCTGGCGATGCCGGCAAGCGCATGCTCGAGGAATCGATTGCCCTTGCCAACGTCATTCCGCAAAACGCCGTAGTGGTCGTCCTCGACTCCCGCGGCGAAGATCTCGACAGCGCCGCGCTGGCGGCCCAGCTTGCCAAATGGCGGGAAAACGACCGGCCGGCAGTCGTCTTCCTGATCGGAGGGGCAGACGGTCTGGCGACGAACCTGAGTGAGAAGGCGAGTTTACGCCTGTCTTTCGGCGCGGCGACCTGGCCGCATCAGCTCGTCCGCATCATGCTGCTCGAGCAGATTTACCGCGCAACCACCATTCTTGCCGGCCATCCTTATCATCGGGCCTGAATTTGGCGATATATTATGAAGCGTCACCCCGATTTGGTCGCAATCCGGACCGATAGGTTCGCTGCAAAATGAACTTGTCGTTCAAACCTGCGGGCGTAACGTGCCGCCGATGATTTGCTTCGGGGGATTCGGTAGTGCCGATGCGCGCGCCGCAATCATTGCGGGCCTTGGGTTTGTGTTGCCCGTGACGCTCGGCGCCGCGGTGCTGGCGCAGGAACAATCCGCCCCGGCGGCCCAGAACGAGACCGCGGACCCCCTGAAAATTCTGAAACAGAGGGACGAAGAACTGAAGTCTGCGCGTGACGAGCAGCGCAAATCCGCGGAAGCGGAAGCCGCCCTTAGACGCGAGATCGAGCAGATCGGGGCCGACCGTGCAAAACTCAATCAAGATCTGATCGACACCGCATCGCGGCTGCGCGGCGTCGAAGCAAAGGTCGAGTCGACCCAGGAGCGTCTGAAGCCTCTCGATGACAAGGAACGGAACATTCGGAAGTCGCTCGACGGACGCCGCGCGGTGATCGGCGAAGTCCTGGCCGCGCTGCAACGGATGGGCCGGCGTCCGCCGCCGGCACTGATTGCAAGTCCCGAGGATGCACTGCAATCGGTGCGGACGGCAATCGTGCTCGGCGCGGTGCTGCCCGAGATGCGCCAGGAGGTGGAATCGCTGGCAAGCGATCTGTCCGAACTGCTGGCGGTGCGGCGAAAGATTGACGCGGAGCGCGAGCAGTTGAAGGCGGAGATTGCGGCACTCGACGCGGAGCGCGCGCGCATGTCGGTACTTGTCGAGGAACGTCAAAAGCAGTTGACCGAAAGAGAACGGGCTCTGGAAGCCGAACGATCGCGCGCAGGCGCGCTGGCACGCCAGGTCGACAATCTCAAGGATTTGATCGTCAAGCTCGAGCAGGGACTGGAACCTGCGACACGTGAAGTGCGCGAGGCGGCGCGGGACAGCCGTCCCGAACTGTCAGCATTCAGGGATCCCGGGCGCCTGGCGCCGGCCGTTGCTTTCGCATCCCTGCGCGGCCGAGTGCCGGTTCCGGTTAATGGCGTGAAATTGAAGGAATTCGGTGCGCCGGACGCCAATGGTGGTTCCGAAAAAGGCATTTCCATCGCTACCCGTGCCGGTGCCCAGGTAACCGCACCGGCCGACGGTTGGGTGGTTTATGCCGGTCCGTTCCGGTCATACGGGCAACTATTGATCCTTAATGTCGGCGGCGGATATCATGTCTTGCTTGCCGGGATGGATCGGATATCAGTTGACCTCGGGCAGTTTGTGCTGACCGGGGAACCGGTTGCAGTCATGGGGAACGGCTCCCATATCGCCGCCATCCTCGCGACAGGTACCAGTCAACCGGTGCTCTACGTCGAGTTTCGAAAGGACGGGATTCCCGTCGATCCAGGCCCATGGTGGGCGACTGGCGAAGGCGAAAAGGTTCGCGGATGATGCGCAAGACCTCACTCATTCTTCTTGGCGCGGCAGCGGGAGCGGCAATGACGCTGCTCGCGGTTCAGCCGCGCATGGTGCTCGTGGGCGCGACTGCCAAAGCGGCGGCGGCAGATACGTACCGCCAGCTCAATCTGTTCGGCGACGTGTTCGAGCGCGTACGCGCCGACTACGTCGAGAAGCCGGACGATGCCAAGCTGATCGAAACGGCTATCAACGGAATGCTTGCCGGCCTCGATCCGCACTCGAGCTACATGGATGCCAAGAGCTTCCGCGACATGCAGGTCCAGACCCGTGGCGAATTCGGCGGGCTTGGAATTGAAGTCACGATGGAAGATGGCCTGATCAAGGTCGTGGCGCCGATCGACGATACCCCGGCAGCCAAAGCCGGCATCCTGGCCAACGACGTCATCACGAAGCTCGACGACGAGCAGGTGCAGGGACTTACCCTGAACCAGGCCGTCGAAAAAATGCGCGGACCGGTGAACACCAAGATCAAACTCACCATCATGCGCAAGGGCCAGGACAAGCCGATCGAAGTCTCGATCACGCGCGATATCATCCGCGTGCGCTCGGTGCGCTCGCAGGTTGAAGGCGACGACATCGGCTACATCCGTCTCACACAGTTCAACGAGCAGACCACCGAAGGCCTGAAAAAGGCAATCGCGGACATCAGTGCAAAGATTTCCGACGACAAGCTGAAGGGCTTCGTGCTCGATCTGCGCAACAACCCGGGTGGCCTGCTCGATCAGGCCATCTCGGTATCGGACGCGTTCCTGCAGAAGGGCGAAATCGTCTCCACACGCGGACGCAATGCCGAAGAGACGCAGCGCTTCAACGCGCGTCCGGGCGATCTCACGAAGAACAAGCCGCTGATCGTGTTGATCAACGGTGGCTCAGCGTCCGCCTCTGAGATCGTCGCCGGTGCACTGCAGGACCACAAGCGTGCAACCGTGATCGGCACGCGTTCCTTCGGCAAGGGATCGGTGCAAACCATTATCCCTCTTGGCTCGGGCAACGGCGCCCTCCGCCTCACGACCGCGCGCTATTTCACGCCGTCGGGCCGTTCGATTCAGGCAAAGGGGATTTCGCCGGACATTGAGGTCCTGCAGGACGTGCCGGATGATCTCAAGGCAAAGACCGACACCAAAGGCGAGGCGTCCCTGCGGGGTCACCTGAAGGGCGATGCCGGCAAGGAGCAAACGGGCTCGCAGTCGTACATTCCCCCCGACCCGAAGAACGATAAGGCACTCCACATGGCCTTCGACCTGCTGCGCGGAACGCAGGTCAATTCGGCCTTCCCGCCGAATGCCAAGTCGCCGATCCCGAACTGATCGCGGGTGAGCTACCGAATGCCGATGGGGCGGCCCCCGAGGGCCGCCCCATCGGCTTTTCAGACGTCGGCGGCCACCCGGCATGGATTCGTCGCGTGGTAGACTCCGCCGATGATTCGCAAGGGTCCGTCGCCGTGGCCTCCGATGACCTGAACGCGCCGCTTGGCCTGGGCAAAGCAAAGCAGCTTTTCAAACTGCCCGTCACTGGGCCGCAAATGCTGGCGGGTGTGCTCGGATTGTCGGGCCTCGTGGTCGTCGGATGGGCGATGTTCGTCAACGACCCCCTCGGAGGTCAGCCGGTCGCAGTCGTCGCGACTAAGCTCGTTGCGCCGACGCAGGCGGAAGGCGACGGAGCAGTCAGTCAGGCGCCCGGTCACGATATCGCAATCAAAACGCCGGACTCCGCAAAGGCCGCCGCACCGCCACCGGGCTCCAAGACGGTCACCATCATTGACGGATCAAGCGGCACGCGGCAGCAGGTCATTATTCCGGACAACAGCGCCAATGCCGCCATGCCGCTCCTCGACGCTAAACTGCTCGAGGCGACGCGGCACGGCTCGATTCCGAAAGTGGGTCCGGATGGCAGCCGTCCGTCGACACGCTATGCGCAAACGCGCGATTTGCCGCCCGAAAAGAAGGACGCCCCGCTTGTTGCCATTGTCGTCGGCGGGCTCGGAATAAGCGCGTCAGGAACCGCCGAGGCATTTGCGAAACTTCCCTCGCCGGTGACATTCGCGTTGGCGCCCTATGGCGCCGATCTCGAGAAGCTCGCCGAGCGCGCCCGGACCGGCAAGCACGAGGTTCTGCTCCAGGTACCGATGGAGCCTTTCGACTATCCCGACAACGATCCCGGTCCGCAAACGCTGCTTACTTCGCTGACGCCGGAACAGAATATCGACCGGCTCCATTGGCTGATGAGCCGTTTCCAGGGCTATGTCGGATTGATCAGCTACATGGGTGCGCGGTTCAGCGCCTCGGAACAGAGCATGTCGCCTATATTGCGCGACGTCGCCAAGCGCGGGCTGATCTACGTGGATGACGGCTCATCGTCGCGCAGCATCGCCGGGCAGCTCTCCGGAACGCAAAACCTGCCGTTTGCCAAGGCCGATGTCGTGCTCGATACGGTGCCGACCGCTACAGAAATCGATCACGCGCTGGCACGGCTGGAGATGAAGGCGCGCGACAGCGGTATTGCTGTCGGATATGCAACGGCAAAACCGAACACGATTGCACGCATCGCCGAATGGATAAAAAAGGCCGAATCGAAGGGCGTCATACTGGTGCCGATCACCATGGTGGCGATCAAGGCCAAGTCGTCATAAAGCGTCCGGGGAATGGCGCGCAGCGACTAGAATGCCTATGTTGGGACGGGCCGCCAGCCCGTCATTCGCCATTTCACTGTCCGCCTGCCAGACCATGCCCTCTTTCGAAACCCTGCCATACCGTCCCTGCGCCGGCATGATGGTTCTCAATCGCGCCGGGCTTGTTTTCATCGGGCGGCGGACGGATGGACCCGAGCATGTCGATGCCACCCACGTGTGGCAGATGCCGCAGGGTGGCATCGACGAAAACGAGGATCCCTATGCGGCTGCCTTGCGCGAGCTGTACGAGGAGACCAGCATCCGCTCGGTGCAGAAGCTTGGCGAGATCGCCGAGTGGCTGACCTACGATCTTCCGCGCAAGGTGGCAAAAGAGGCCTGGGGCGGCAAATATCGCGGGCAAAAGCAGAAATGGTACGCGCTTCGTTTCACCGGCAGCGAGGGCGAGATCAACATTGCGCAGCCCGGCGGCGGTCACAAACCGGAATTCGTCGAATGGAAGTGGGTTGCCATGCGTGAGCTGCCCGAACTGGTCATCCCGTTCAAACGACCGACTTATGAACGTGTGGTAAGAGAGTTCGAGCGCTTCGCGCGCTAGGCTAATGCATCGCGGTGCCGGTAAGGTGCCGGTCGACGTCCCTGTAGTGGTCGAGCCGCGTGATCAGCTTGTCGAGCTCCGATCCCGGCTCGGTCCTGGCGATCCGGCTTTCCAGCTCTCCGATCCTTGCCGTCACAACGGCGCGATCAATGCTCTCGACTGCTTCGGCGAGGTCGGCCAGAACCGTCAGCCCCCCGGACGACACTTCGGCAAACCCGCCGAGAACGACAATCTTCTGCGCGCCGCCTGCGCCGTGCACTGTCAGGATGCCGGGCCGCAGCGTGGTCACCATCGGTGCGTGATCGGCGAGCACACCGAAATCGCCTTCCGCCCCGGGCACGTCGACCTGTTCGACTTCGCCGGAAAAAAGCAGTTTCTCCGGAGAAACGAGCTCGAAATGGAATGTGGCCATGATGCTTTAGCGAATAGTGGATAGCGAGTGGCGATATAGCTGCCCGCCGTTATCCCCGTTTCTATTCGCTACTCCATATCACTGTTTCGCCCACGTCAGGCCGCTTCAGCCGCCAGTTTCTTGCCCTTTTCGACCGCCTCCTCGATCGTGCCGACCATATAGAAGGCAGCCTCGGGCAGGTGGTCGTACTTTCCTTCGCAGAGGCCCTTGAAGCCTTTGATGGTGTCCTGGAGATCGACAAGTTTTCCGGGCGAGCCGGTGAACACCTCGGCGACGTGGAACGGCTGCGACAGGAACCGCTCGATCTTGCGTGCGCGCGCCACGGTAAGCTTGTCTTCTTCCGAAAGCTCATCCATGCCCAGGATGGCAATGATGTCCTGCAGCGCCTTGTAGCGCTGGAGAATCTGCTGCACCTGGCGGGCGACCGCATAGTGCTCTTCACCGACGATCATCGGCGAGAGCATGCGCGAGGTCGAATCGAGCGGATCGACCGCCGGATATATGCCCTTTGCCGCGATGTCGCGTGACAGCACGGTCGTCGCATCAAGATGCGCAAACGATGTCGCCGGCGCCGGGTCGGTGAGGTCGTCGGCAGGAACGTAGATCGCCTGCACGGATGTGACCGAGCCCTTGGTCGTCGTCGTGATGCGCTCCTGCAGCGCGCCCATATCCGTCGCAAGCGTCGGCTGATAGCCCACCGCCGAAGGAATGCGGCCCAGCAGCGCCGACACTTCCGAGCCGGCCTGCGTGAACCGGAAGATGTTGTCGACGAAGAACAGCACGTCCTGGCCCTGATCGCGGAAATATTCGGCAACGGTCAGGCCGGTGAGGCCCACGCGCGCACGGGCGCCTGGCGGCTCGTTCATCTGCCCGTAGACCAGCGCGCATTTCGAGCCTTCGACCGAGCCCTTCTTCGGATCCTTGTTCACGCCGGACTCGATCATCTCGTGATAAAGGTCGTTGCCTTCGCGCGTGCGCTCGCCGACGCCGGCAAACACCGAGTAACCGCCGTGCGCCTTGGCGACGTTGTTGATCAGTTCCATGATCAGCACCGTCTTGCCGACGCCGGCACCGCCGAACAGGCCGATCTTTCCGCCCTTGGCGTAGGGAGCGAGCAGGTCCACGACCTTGATGCCGGTGACGAGAATCTGTGCTTCCGTCGACTGCTCGACGTAGGAGGGCGCCGGCTGGTGGATCGCCCGCCTTTCCTTCGTCTTGACCGGGCCCGCCTCATCGACGGCTTCGCCCACGACGTTGATGATGCGGCCGAGCGTCTCATTGCCTACGGGCACCGCGATCGGCTGGCCGGTGTCGGTGACTTCCTGACCGCGGACGAGCCCCTCGGACGAGTCCATCGCAATCGTGCGTACCGTCGATTCACCAAGGTGCTGCGCGACCTCGAGCACCAGGCGGTTGCCGCCGTTGTTGGTCTCGAGTGCGTTCAGGATCGCCGGCAGGTGGTCCTCGAACTGCACGTCGACAACGGCGCCGATAACCTGCGTGATTTTTCCGACTGCGTTGGGTGTAGCCATGTCGTCCTCGTTACGAAATTAGAGCGCTTCGGCGCCGGAGATGATCTCGATCAGCTCCTTGGTGATCATCGCCTGGCGCGTGCGGTTATAGGTGAGCGTCTGCTTGCGGATCATCTCGCCGGCGTTGCGCGTGGCATTATCCATCGCGCTCATCCGGGCGCCTTGCTCGGAAGCGGCGTTTTCCAGCAGCGCCCGGAATACCTGGACCGAGAGATTGCGCGGCAGCAACTCGGCGAGAATCTCTTCTTCCTCCGGCTCATACTCGTAGGCGGCCGAGGCGCCATTTTCTCCGGCTTTTTCGAAGACCGGCGGGATGACCTGCTGCGCGGTCGGAATCTGCGCGATCACCGACTTGAAGCGCGAGAAAAAGAGCGTGCAGACGTCGAAGGCGCCCTGGTCGAACAGCGTGACAACCTTGTTGGCGATCAACTCGGCATGCTCGAAGCCGATCGTGCGCACCCCGCGCAACTCGACCGTATCGATGATCAGCTTGCCGTACAGGCGTCGCAGCTGATCGTATCCCTTGCGGCCAACGCACAGGATCTTGACCTCTTTACCCTCGCCGGTGAGCGCGTTTGCCTTTTCGCGGGCAAGCCGCACGATCGAGGAATTGAACGGACCGCACAGGCCCCGCTCGGCGGTGCAGACGACCAGCAGATGCACCCTGTCGGACCCGGTGCCGGCGAGCAGCTTCGGCGCCGAATCGCTGCCGGCGACGGCAGCCGCGATCGACCCCAGCACCTTGCTCATGCGCTCGGCGTAAGGACGCGCCGCTTCCGCGGCCGCCTGCGCGCGGCGAAGCTTGGAGGCCGCAACCATCTGCATCGCCTTGGTGATCTTCTGCGTCGCCTTGGTGGCGGCGATGCGAACGCGCATGTCCTTGAGGCTGGCCATGTCGAACGGTCCCCGATGTGCTCCTTTAGACCACCGTCACGTAAACGTCTTGGCGTAGCCGTCGACCACGCTCTTGAGCTTGGCCGCATCGGCATCGGAAAGGTCGCCGCTCTTGCGGATGCTGTCGAGCAGGTCGGCGTGCTTGGTGCGCAGCAACGTCAGCAGCCCGGTTTCGAAAGCGCGGACGCGGCCGACATCGATCGGATCGAGATAGCCGTTGACGCCCGCATAAATGACGCAGACCTGCTCTTCCATCTTCAGCGGTGAAAACTGCGGCTGCTTGAGGAGTTCGGTCAGGCGCGCGCCGCGATTGAGAAGTCGCTGGGTCGTCGCATCGAGGTCGGACCCGAATTGCGCGAACGCGGCCATTTCGCGGTATTGGGCGAGCTCGCCCTTGATGCGGCCCGCGACCTTCTTCATTGCCTTGGTCTGCGCGGACGATCCCACCCGCGACACCGAGAGACCGACGTTCACCGCCGGGCGAATGCCCTGGTAGAACAGGTCGGTCTCCAGGAATATCTGCCCGTCAGTGATGGAGATGACATTGGTCGGGATATAGGCGGAGACGTCGTTCGCCTGTGTCTCGATGACCGGAAGCGCGGTCAACGAACCGGCCTTGTTATCGTCGTTCATCTTGGCTGCGCGCTCGAGCAGGCGCGAATGCAGGTAAAATACGTCTCCGGGATAAGCTTCGCGGCCAGGGGGGCGGCGCAGCAGCAGCGACATCTGCCGGTAGGCAACGGCCTGCTTCGACAGATCGTCATAGATGATGACGGCATGCATGCCGTTGTCGCGGAAGAACTCGCCCATGGTGCAGCCGGAGAAGGGCGCCAGAAACTGCATCGGCGCGGGATCTGACGCGGTGGCCGCGATGACGATGGAATAGTCGAGCGCGCCCTGCTCCTCGAGCACCTTCACGAATTGGGCGACGGTCGAACGCTTCTGGCCAACCGCAACATAGACGCAGTAAAGCCGGATCTTCTCGTCCGGCTGCGCGTTGAGGGGCTTCTGGTTGAGGATCGTATCGAGCGCGATCGCGGTTTTGCCGGTCTGGCGATCGCCGATGATCAGCTCGCGTTGGCCGCGTCCGATCGGGATCAGCGAATCGATCGCCTTCAATCCGGTCGCCATCGGCTCGTGCACCGACTTGCGCGGGATGATGCCGGGCGCCTTCACGTCGACGCGGGCGCGTTTTTCCGCCTTGATCGGACCCTTGCCATCGATCGGATTGCCGAGGGCATCGACGACGCGGCCGAGAAGCCCCTTGCCGACGGGAACGTCGACGATCGAGCCGGTGCGCTTGACCGTCTGGCCTTCCTTGATCTCGCGGTCGTTGCCGAAGATGACGATGCCGACATTGTCGATCTCGAGATTGAGCGCCATGCCGCGCACGCCGTTCTCGAATTCGACCATTTCGCCGGCCTGAACGTTGTCGAGACCGTAAACGCGGGCAATACCGTCGCCGACGGAGAGCACCTGGCCGACCTCCGAGACTTCGGCTTCCCGACCGAAGTTCTTGATCTGCTCTTTCAGAATGGCGGAAATTTCTGCGGCGCGGATATCCATCAGCGGGCCTCTTTCATCGCTATCTTGATCGAATTGAGTTTGGTACGGAGCGAGCTGTCGACCATCCGGCTTCCGACTTTCACGATCAGACCGCCGATAATCGCGGGATCAATCCTGACGTCGAGGTCGATGTCCTTGCCGTGGGTAACAGATTTCAGCGCGCTTTTGAGCGCCTCGAGGTGTCCGTCGCTGAGCTTTTCGGCGACGGTCACCTGGGCGGTCACCTCGCCCTTGTGACGGGCGACCAGCGCGCGGTACGCCCGGATCATGTCGCGCACGGCGAACAGGCGCCGGTTCGTGGTGATGACCTTGAGGAAGTTCGCGGCGAGGCCTCCGATGCCGGCCTTGCCCAGTATGGTCGACAGCGCCTTGAGCTGCTCGTCCGCCTCAAAGACCGGACTGCGGACCAGGCGACTGAGGTCGGCGCTGCCCGCAACGAGTGCATCGAATTGCTCGAGATCCTTCTTGACCGCATCGACTGCCTTGGTTTCGAGCGCAAGCTCGAACAGGGCCGTCGCATAACGGCCGGCCATGCCAGAGATGGTGTGATCTTCACCTGCCACGGGAACGCTCGTTGCCTTTACTTCATTCGCAGGCCGCACGCCGCCGCGCAGGGGCAGCGCAAACCATTGGAATCCAAGAGGGAATTCCGATCCCTGGGAACGTCGCGGAAGCCCGCGGAAACCCCCTGAAATCGACGGCTAGCTAACACAGCAAGCATGGCGGCGCAACAAGGCGGCCATTCGTCGCGGCGACGCACGGCACGTTAAATTTGCATCGCAGGATTACCTCGCCTTACGGGCGGGCGCGCTATAGCGTGCTGCACTACCTTGCCCGGCCGGACTTCCACATTTCAATGTCACGTCGGAACGCGAAAGCAGATGTTGCTGCGACCGCCAGGCTGCTGGTCGTGCTGCTGGCGTTCGCCTGGGGATTGAACTGGATCGCCGCGGCATTTGCCCTGCGCGAGATTTCCCCCTGGAGCCTGCGCTTTGCCGGCTCCAGCATCGGCGCGGTCACCTTGCTCGTCGCCGCTGCTGTCACCGGTCACAACCTGCGGATACCGCGCGGCGAGCATGTGCACATCATGATCGCCGGCTTTCTGAACGTCTCCGCGTTTCAGATTTTCTCGGGCTTTGCCCAGCTCAACGGCGCGACGTCACGGGCGATCATCATCACGTATTCGATGCCGATCTGGACGACGCTGCTCAGCCGTGCCGTGCTCGGGGAGAAATTCACCGCAGTGCGCGCCCTCGCGTTCTGCCTGTGCGTCATCGGGCTGGCAGTGCTCGTATGGCCCCTGTTCGCGGATGGGATTCCATCCTTCGTCTTCTATTCACTTGGATGCGCGCTCGCCTGGACTGTTGCGACGGTTTACATCAAGTGGGCTCAGGTGACGATCGAGCCGCTCGCGAACGCGGCCTGGCAGCTGGTTTTCGGGTTTGGCTTCGTCGGAATCGGCACTGTCATCTATGAAGGCTATCCGCACCTGTGGCCCATTCGCACCGAGACATTTATCGCAGTCATCTATTGCGGGCTGTTCGGTGTCGGGCTTGCACACTTTCTCTGGTGGTCGATCGTGCACAAGCTGCCAACGATGACAGCATCGCTTGGCTCGCTTCTGGTTCCCATTATCGGTGTCAGTTGTTCAACTTTGCTGCTTGGCGAGCATCTCACTGTGCCGGACATCATCGGCTTCGTGATGATTTTCGCCGCCGCTGCATGCGTGCTGCTGCAGCCCAATGTGCGTCACGATGAAATGCCCGAATGACCGCGCGACACGAAGGAGGCCAAAATGGCGTGGTTCTGTCTTTTTCTCGCTGGGTTGTGCGAGGTCGCCTGGGCCATCGGGCTGAAATACACGGAGGGCTTTTCCCGGTTGTTTCCGTCGCTGCTCACCGTGGCAGCCATGGCACTCAGTCTCGTGCTGCTCGGCATTGCGTTGAAAAGTCTGCCCGTAGGCACGGCATACGCGGTCTGGACCGGCATCGGCGCAGTCGGCACGGCGGCCCTTGGTATATTCCTGTTCAGCGAGCCCGCGACAGCTTTGCGCCTCGTATGTATCGGCCTGATTGTTTGCGGAATTGCCGGGCTGAAATTCGCGTCGTAAGGATCAGAAGAAGCTCTGAGGATCGACGTCGACCTCCAGCCGCACATTGCCGCGTGGCTTTGGCGCTGCCGCAAGCCAGATCCGCAGATATGCCGACAGGTCAAATGCGCGTGGAGATTTGACCAGAAGCCGAAAGCGGTGGCGGCCGCGCACCACGGCGATCGGTGCCTCCGCGGGACCGAGCACGCGGACCTGCTCGTCGTTCGGAGCAGCCGTGGCCAACGCCCGGCCATAGGCCTCGGCATTGTGCCGCTCGTTGGCGGTGACGATAAGCGCCGCCAGTCGGCCAAACGGAGGGTAATTTGTGCGCTCGCGTTGCTCGATCTCGTTTTTGTAGAAAGCCTCGCGATCACCGGAAATAAGCGCCTGCATTACCGGATGATCGGGCTGATGCGTCTGCAGGTAGCCAAAGCCCCTGCCCTCTTCCCGGCCGGCGCGGCCGGCCACCTGATGTAATAACTGGAACGTGCGTTCCGCCGCGCGCGGATCGCCATTGCCGAGGCCGAGATCGGCATCAACGATCCCTACGAGATTGAGCTTGGGAAAATGATGGCCCTTGGCGACGAGTTGTGTGCCGATGATAAGGTCGAAGCGTCCAGACGCCACATCGTCAAGTTCCTGCCGCAGACGTTCGACCGATTCGACGAGATCGCTCGACAGAACAAGAATACGGGCCTGTGGGAAAAGCTCGGCCGCCTCCTGCTCGAGCCGCTCCACACCGGGGCCGATTGCCGCAAGGCTTTCGGTGGCGTGGCAGTTCGGGCATTGCGCGGGTGGCGGCGTTGAATAGCCGCAGTGATGGCAAACAAGCCTGCGCTTGAAACGATGATCCACCAGCCACGCATCGCAATTCGGACAGTGGAAGCGAAAGCCGCAGGACCGGCACAGCGTGAGTGGCGCGTAGCCGCGGCGATTGAGGAACAACAATGCCTGCTCGCCTCTGGTCAGCGATATCGCAACTGCCTCGGCAAGACGCGGAGAAATAAAGCGTCCGCGCTGCGGCCCCTCGCGGCGCATATCGATTGCTTCGATGGACGGCATGTGCGCACCGCCGAAGCGCTCGGGCAGATGCACATGCCGGTAGCGGCCGCGCCGCGCGTTCACTGCCGACTCGACAGAGGGCGTCGCCGACGCAAGTACCACCGGGATTTTGGCAATTGAGCCGCGCACCACCGCCATATCACGGGCGTGATAATGGGCGCCATCCTCCTGCTTGTAGGCGGGGTCATGCTCTTCATCGACCACAATCAGGCCAAGATCGGCAAAGGGCAAGAACAACGCCGAGCGCGCGCCAACTACCACCGATACTTCGTTTGCGGCGACCGCCGCCCAGGTCCGTGCGCGCTTGCGCGGCGAAACCTGCGAATGCCATTCCGCGGGGCAGACCCCGAAGCGGCCGGAAAAACGATCGAGGAACTGCGCGGTGAGCGCAATCTCGGGCATCAGGATCAGGCTCTGGCGTCCGCGCCGGATATTTTCGGCGACCGCTTCGAAGTAGACCTCGGTTTTTCCCGAGCCAGTGACGCCGTCGAGTAACGTCACGGTATAGCCGCCCTGCCCGACCGTCGTGCGCAGGCTGTCGGCAGCCGCAAGCTGCGCGAGCGAGAAGTCCGGCTTGCTGAAATCAGGATCCGGTGGTTGCGCGATGGGCTCGGGGGGCAGCACGATCGTTTCCAGCGCGCCTTCATCGATCAGACCGTTGATAACGCTTGCGCTGACTCCGGCCTCCTTCGCTGCGTCGCCCTTCGGGCGAGTCAGTCCATCGGCCAAAAGGTGGAGTACGCGCGCGCGTGCCGCAGTCATCCGTCGCGGCGCTGGACCGGACCGCCGAACGCCGACCTGCTCGCGTCCCGGACCAAGATGCTCGCCCATGCGCAGCGCCATGCGCAGCACGATGCCGCGCGAGGCAAGCGTATAGGCGGAGACCCAGTCGACAAACTGGCGTAATTCCGTCTTCAGCGGCGGCACGTCCAGTATCTCGTCGATATCTTTCAGACGGTTGTGCAGCCGCGGATTTGGCACAGGATTTTCGGCCCAGACCACGCCCATGCATTCGCGGGCGCCGAGCGATACCGCAACGAGGTTTCCTGGCCGTAGATCCAGCCCCGCCGGCACCCGGTAGGAATAGGTCTGGTCGAGCGCAACCGGCACCAGAATGTCGACAACGCGTGTTCTCATGTGTTCAGGTCTGGCCGATTCCGGAGCTTTAAGGAAGGGTGAAGAAAGCAGTGTCACTCTTGCCGCCATGAGCGAGTTTCACGTCGCGCCTGATATTGGTGCCGAAATTGCAAGATGGCTGGATTATCTCGGCGCCGAGCGCCGGATGTCCAAAAAGACGCTGGATGCCTATGGGCGCGACGTAACTCAGTTCCTACGCTTCTTGACCGGACATCTCGCCGGTGCTCCGACCCTGAAACAACTCTCCCGCCTTACGCCCGCCGATATCCGCGCCTTCATGGCATCGCGGCGCGGCGACGGTGCCGGCAATCGCTCCCTGATGCGGACTTTGGCAGGCTGTCGGTCTTTTGCGCGCTTTCTTGAGCGCAACGGCAAAGGCAGGGTCGCGGCGCTTGCGGCCGTGCGGACGCCGAAACTTCCAAAAACGTTGCCGAAGCCGCTTGCCGTCTCGGCTGCCAGGGAAATCACCCGCACGGGCCTACGCGAGGGCGAAGCACGCGAACCCTGGGTCATCGCGCGCGATGCAGCCGTTCTCTCGTTGCTTTACGGCTGTGGCCTGCGGCTTTCCGAGGCTCTCGGACTGAAACGCCGGGACATCACCGGCAATTCCGACATTATCGTCGTCACCGGCAAGGGCAACAAGACGCGAATGGTCCCGGTGTTGCCGGGCGTTGCCAAGGCTGTTGCCGACTATGCCGCGCTCTGTCCTTTCGAGCTTCCGCCCGGCGGACCACTGTTCGTCGGGATCCGGGGAAAACCGCTGTCACCGCGCATCGTGCAGCTGGCTATGGCACGGCTGCGCGGTGCACTCGGGCTGGCCGACACCGCCACACCGCACGCCTTGCGGCATTCATTTGCAACACATTTGCTTGCCCGCGGTGGCGACCTTCGTTCGATCCAGGAACTGCTCGGACATGCCTCGCTATCGACTACGCAAATCTACACGGGCGTCGATGCCGAGCGTTTACTTGAAGTTTATGACAGCGCGCACCCGCGCGCTTAAGTCAACCTCTTGCACTTGCCCCACTCTGTTGTCATCGTGAGACCGTAACGGGAGAGGGCAATGGGTGCGCACGAGAATCTTGAGCATGCCGAACATGCTGAACATGCGGCACACTCCAACAAGAAGATTGCGCTGCTGATCTCTGTTCTCGCGTTGTTTCTCGCGTTTTCCGAAACGCTCGGTAAAAGCGCCCAGACAGCCGCGATCGCGGACAACATCAAGGCTTCCGACACCTGGAACTTCTTTCAGGCCAAGACCATCCGGCAGACTGCATTGCGCACCGCCGCCGAAGGTCTGGCAGCCCAGCTTCCGTCAATAACGAACGAGGAAAGCAAGGCCGCCATCGCCAAGCAGATTGAGACATGGCGCAATACGGTGAACCGGTACGAATCCGACCCTAGGGAACAGGATGGCCGGAAAGAACTGCGGGCGCTCGCCGAAAAATACGAACACGATCGTGACTTGTGGCTTGCGCGATATCACCAGTACGAGTTCGCTTCGGCCGCATTCCAGATCGGAATCGTGCTGGCTTCGGCGGAAGTCATCACAGGCATGGTTATGCTCGGCTGGCTGTCCGGCACCATCGGCATTTTCGGTCTGGGATTCATGGCGCTCGGTCTATGGGCGCCGCACGCAATTCATCTGGCGTGATCAGGCCGCGAGCCGCCGCTGGTCGCTGATTTCCGCCAGGCGGATTTTCGCATGCCGTGGAGCGATAACGAGGCTTTGAGCCGGCAATTTGCCTGCAACCGCCGCCAGCCGATCGTCTTCGCCGGCAGCACCGGTATTCGATGCGACATTCCGCTGCGACCACACGGTCTTGAACATCATCGCTGTCGCCGTCAGTGCCGAGGTCGACACGGACACCGCATCGCGGCCCGCGGTGAAAAGCTTCCGGATGAGCAAGTCACGCTCCAGCGATACCGGCAAATCGAACTCGATGCCGATAAAATTGCCCTTGCCACGCGTAACCGAGCCAGCCACAAAGCCGACCTCCGCCAGATGGACACGCATTTTTTCGCCCGTTTCGGGGATGCGGCGCCGATCCGCAACGACGACGCCTATCCCCGACAGCGATATGTCCGTCATCCGGCCCTCGATGCAAGCGCCGTCACCGCTGAAAAGTGAGACCGGCTCGTCGATCCGGAAACGCTCCTCGCTGCGGCGAACAGGCGTCTGCAGTGCGAGCATGCAGACAAAGAACAGCACAATGACATTGAGCCCGGCGAGCGACGCCGCGATCGGCAACAATCCCGTAGGCACTATCTGATACTCGGGGATGGTGTTGAAGATCAGGCCTATGATCGTGAGCGCTATCAGCACGGCAGCGAACCAGAAAATGCCCAGCGCGTAATGTTGCGAGCCGCTGCCTTGCCCCTTGGGAGTCACCTTAAAGATGTACCCGAATGGACGAAACAGGGTCTGCACCACATGGGGCAGCATCCTGAAGCTCTGAAATGTGGCAAGCACATAGGCGGCCAAAGGCGAAAAATGTGCAGGGGCGAATACCCAAACACCGGCCATGAGCGCGATGATCGTCGGGAAAAAATAGTAGATCTCGGCCTCTGTCGTGACATGCACGAACGGAAGAATGCCGGTCCACAGAAAAACCAGCGGTGCAATGAGCGCAAGCATCATTGCCGGACTCTGCGACAACCAGTGAGTGGGCAGAAACATCAGCCGTTGCGCAAGGGTCAACCCGCGACCGAAAGGACCGGAGGCGAGGAACAGCGTCTGAATTCCACCGCGTGCCCAGCGCTGACGCTGGACGAAGAATGCGTCGATGCTTTCGGGCGCGAGGCCATAGGCAAGGCGCTCGCACAGATAGCGTGTCACATAACCGTGCTGCAGAAGGGTAATGGTCAGAAGGATATCTTCTGTCAGAGACTCGGTGGGAAAACCACCGCCGACGCTGTGCAGCGCTGCACGTCGTATGACGGAGTTCGAGCCACAGCAGAATGCGGCATCCCAGCCATCCCGGCTCGGCATAATGGATTCAAAAAACAGGCTCTGGTCGTGCGGCAGCCTGCGCCGTAGTGCAAGGTTGGCCTGCATCGGATCGTTGTTATAAAACGCGTGAGGCACCTGCACGATTCCGACCTTGGGGTCCTCGAAAAATCCGAGGGTACGCATCAGGAAGTTCCGCTGCGGAATGAAATCGGCGTCGAAAATTGCAACGAACTCCGCATTCGTTTTGGCAAGCGCGTGGTTGATGTTGCCGGCCTTGGCGTGCGCGTTGTCCGGTCGGGTCAGGTAGCCGATGCCCTTGGCCTCGCAAAATTCTTTCAGCCAGGGTCGGCGGCCATCATCGAGAGCCCAAAGCCGGAAGTTGGGATAGTCCAGGCAAAGTGCGCCGGTGATGGTCTTTTCGAGCACCTCAAACGGCTCGTTATAGGTCGGGATGAAAACGTCGACCCACGGCAGCCGATCGGACGCGATATCGCGCAGCCGAGCCTCGTGACGGTCGGCCTCGGGACGACGGTCGGTGACCCGCAAAAAAGTAAGATACAGGATGGAAATATCGAGCAGCGCCAGCAGCTCGACAGCAAAACAGAACCAGATCCAGCCGACTTCGTACCAAGACCCGTCTGCAGGCCAGACCGTCTCGAAGAGGCGCCAGCTCAGGTAGCGGACAAGCACGATACCAATGAAGGCGACTATGAGCGAACGCGCCCAGGATCGTCGCAAGGGAAGGGCGGGTCCAAGCAAGTAAACCGTCGCAAGAACGAACAGGGTGGGTGCCATCAGCTCCCACGCCGATAGTGACTCGATCCACACGTCAGTTGCTCGCAGCGGTGGCTGCGGCCGGCCGTACGCCTAAAAGATATCGCGCCATGGACGAGAAGCTGATTCCGTGCCGCGGAAACCGCACCTCTGCCAGGCGGCCGATGTCGCAGAAGTTGCCGTGTCGATCCTCCGACCACGCTTCGGCTGGTATCTCTACTTCGACGCTGATGGACCCGCTGCTTGGCTTGGCGACTGTTGCGGCCAGCAGCCTGTCGTCCACACGCGCGGCGGATCCGCGCTCCTGCCGTACATAGCCTTCGACCCAAGCGTCACTGCCGACCAGCCGGATGGAAGCACGATCGCCTGCCTTGATCTTTTCGAAAGCGCGTTCGGGCAGCTCGACGGCAACAAACCGGTGGCCGCAATCGGCCAAGTCCATCACGAACTGCCCTTCGACGACCGTAGACCCCGGACTTGCCCCTGTGGTCCAGACGACATTGCCGGCAGGCAACGGCAGCTTGAAACTGTTGCTGCGCGTAAGCCGCTCCGACTCCTCGGTGATGGCCGCAGCAAGCTGGTGCGCCTTGGATGTCTCGTTAAGAAGTTCCGTTTCCAGTTCCTGACGCCGCAACATCAATCGATCGCGCTGCTGCTGCGAGTACGGGACATCGTTTGCACCATCTCGCAGGAAAACCCCGCGCTCTGCCGATTCCAGCTCGACTTTCAGCCGTTTGACGCGCGCCAGCGCGACTTCGCATCGTGTATTCGTTGCCTCCTGAACGGCCAGTGCTTCGGCTGACCGGATCTGCGAAGCGGTACCCAGCTTGGTCAACTGTTCCATACGGCTGCCGATTTCACGGCGCTGCTCGACCTCTGCCAGACAGCCCGCATTCTCTGCACTCGCTTCCTCGATCTCGCGGCTGATGCGATTGACGACGCCCGTCTTGTAGGCCTCGGCACGGTCGCCGAGCCCGTGATCTACGCTCTTGATCTCATCGAGCTGCGCGCGAGTCAGCTGAGCACGCTCGTTGGCGACCGTGTATTGCTGCCGCAGATCGAAGAGGTGACGCTGGTCGGGAGCAAGCGCTTCAACAAGCGTCACTGTTCGCGCCTGTGCGATAAATTCGCCGCGACGTGGCAGGTCCGTCGTCAGGCGTCCAGCAAAAGGCGATGTGACGCGCGTAAGCTCTGCATTGACGAACGCGGAAGAACCGACTCTTGAACCGACATATGGACCGAACGCCCAGGCGCTGGCCGCAAGCAAGAGAGTCGCAAGCGACACCCGGACGACACGGTTACGAACGGCCCTTTCAACGAAAGTAGAAATGCGCATTGCAAGCTTCCTGACCCATGGAGACTTGCTCTTATTGTCCCTGTTGACGGCCGGCACATTGATCGGGGTCAATTGCCGCGGTTTACAGGCTCCCATTAAGGGTCCGTATAAATACCCAGTCCGGTAGCAACTTACCGTAAAATGCTATCGGATTGCCGGCTGCGTTAAGACCGGACGCGGCCGCCGTCCACGTTCAGCGTTTGCCCGGTCATGAAAGCAGCATCGTCGCTCGTCAGGAACGAGACGGCGCCGACAAGATCCTCGGGCACTTCGACGCGCTTGATCGCCTGCATTTGCGCGACCGCGGCGAATTCTTCATCCATGGTCCTGAACCCCGGCCGCGGCGCGCGCACCAAAGTTCCCGGCGACCGTGTCAGTCCCGGCGCGATCGCGTTGACGGTGATCCCGTCCGGCGCGAGATCGGTTGCGAGCGCCCGCGTGAAACCGACGATACCGCCCTTGCTCGCCACATAGTGCGCAAAACCGGTGACCACCGAGCCGAGCGTGCTGGAGGCCATGTTCACCACGCGTCCCCATTTGCGCGTGCGCATGCCGGGGACGAAGGCCGCCGTCACCAGAAACGTGCCGTCGAGATTGATCGACAGCACCTGGCGCCAGTCGGCGAACGTCATCTCGGGAAAATTCTTCTGCGGGAAGATACCGGCACAATTGATCACGATGTCGACATTGCTGAATTTTTTGCCGACCTCTCTGGCCATGGCGGCCACGGATGCTTCCGAAGCGACGTCGCACTTGACCGCGATCGCCTGACGGCCGGCGGCTTCAACCATCTTCACGGTCGCGCTGCCGTCACCCAGGTCGACGACCGCAATATGAACGCCGTCCTCGGCCAGCCGTTTTGCAAAGGCCTGTCCGATACCGCCTGCCGCACCCGTAATGACGGCTACTTTGTCCTTGTGACCTTTGGCCATCCCCTGCCCCGCTTATTCCTAGGACGCCGAGGCTACATATGTAGGGTACGTTTCGCCACCGCCATCGCCGCTTCCTTGACCGCCTCGGGTAGCGTCGGATGTGCATGGCAGGTCCGCGCGATGTCTTCCGCCGACGCCCCGAATTCCATGGCGATGGCTGCCTCTGCAATCATGTTACCTGCATCGGCACAAATGAGCTGCACGCCGAGCACGCGATCGGTCTTGGCATCGGCAAGGATTTTCACGAAGCCGTCCGTGGTCAGGTTAACCTTGGCGCGGCCGTTGGCCGTGAATGGAAACTTGCCGACATTGTAGGCGACGCCGGCAGTCTTCAATTCCTCTTCGCTTTTTCCGACGGTCGCAATTTCCGGATAGGTGTAGACCACGTTCGGAATGGCGTCGTAGTTCACGTGACCCGCCTGCCCCACCAGTATTTCCGCAACTGCGATACCCTCCTCCTCGGCCTTGTGCGCCAGCATAGGGCCGGCGATCACGTCGCCGATCGCCCAGATGCCGGGCACGTTCGTCGCATAGTAATGATCGACGACGACGCGGCCACGCTCGTCGAGCTTCACGCCGACCTCACGAAGGCCGAGGCCTTCGGTGTACGCCACGCGTCCGATCGCAACCAGGACGATATCGGCTTCGATTGTTTCCGGCGTGCCGCCCTTTGCGGGCTCAACGGTCGCCTTCAGTCGCTTGCCGGATGAATCGACCGCAGTGAGCTTGGACGACAATCTGAAGGTCATTCCCTGCTTTTCCAGCAGCCTCTGCGCCTGCCGGCGGACTTCGCCGTCCATGCCGGGCAGAACACTGTCGAGAAATTCCACAACCGTAACCTGCGAGCCGAGCCTGCGCCAGACGGAGCCCAGCTCGAGCCCGATGACCCCGGCGCCGACCACGAGCAGATGTTTCGGCACCTCCGGCAGCGACAGCGCGCCGGTCGAGGACACAATGCGCTTCTCGTCGATGTCGATGCCTTTCAATCGTGCAACGTCGGAGCCCGTGGCGATGACGATGGATTTTGTTTCGAGCGTCTGTGCCTTGCCGTCAGCGACCCTGACCTCGACCTTGCCGGGCGCGGCGATGCGTCCCGTGCCGTGAAAAGTGTCGACCTTGTTCTTTTTCAGCAGAAATTCGACACCTTTGACGTTGCCTTCGACGCCCTGATCCTTGAAGGCCATCATCGCCTTGAGGTCGAGCTTCGGCGCAGAGACGGCGATTCCCATTTTGCTGAACGTGTGGCCGGCTTCCTCGAAAAGCTCGGATGCATGCAGAAGTGCTTTCGATGGGATGCAACCGATGTTGAGGCAGGTGCCGCCGAACGTCGCGTTTTTCTCGACGACCGCCGTCTTCAGCCCGAGTTGTGCCGCGCGTATGGCGCAGACATAGCCGCCGGGCCCGGTGCCGATGACGATGAGATCGTAGGCGTCGTAGGCCATCAGCTTACAAATCCAGCACCACGCGCGCCGGGTCCTCCAGGCATTCCTTCACGCGCACCAGGAAGGTGACGGCCTCGCGGCCGTCGACGATGCGATGGTCGTAGGACAGCGCGAGGTACATCATCGGCCTCGCCTCGATTTTTCCGGCTACCACCACGGGCCTCTCCTGGATCTTGTGCATGCCGAGAATGCCGGACTGTGGCGCATTGAGGATCGGCGTCGACATCAGCGAGCCGTAGACACCGCCATTGGTGATGGTGAACGTGCCCCCCTGCATTTCCTCGATCTTCAGGCTGCCGTCGCGCGCGCGACGGCCGAAATCGGCGATGGTTTTTTCGATGTCCGCGAGCGACATCGTATGCGCGTCGCGGACCACCGGCACGACGAGGCCTCTGTCGGTGCCGACGGCGATGCCGATATGGTAGTAATTTTTGTAGACGATGTCGGTCCCGTCGATTTCGGCGTTGACGGCGGGAATCTCCCTGAGCGCCTGGATGCAGGCGCGCACGAAGAAGCCCATGAAGCCCAGCTTCACCCCGTGCTTCTTCTCAAAGAGCTCCTTGTACTGGTTGCGCAACTGCATCACCGCGCTCATGTCGACCTCATTGAAGGTCGTGAGCATGGCCGCAGTGTTCTGCGCATCCTTCAGACGGCGGGCAATCGTCTGCCGCAGCCGGGTCATGTGCACGCGTTCCTCGCGCGCGGCATCGTCGGCCGGCGACGGCGCCCGCATCTGCACCGGCCCGGCAACAGGCGTCGGTTGGGCCGCGGCGCGCTCGATCGCGCTCAGCATGTCGCCCTTGGTGACCTGCCCATGCAGACCCGTGCCCCTGACCTTCGAGGGATCGATGCCGCTCTCCGCCGCCATCTTGCGCACTGACGGCGGCGCCGGCATTTCAACCGGCTTTGCCGCCGCCGGCGCGGGTTTCGGCGTTTCGGCAATTTTCACCGCCGCGGCCGGCTTCGGCGCAGCGCCGGCTCCCTCCTTGATCTGGCCGAGCAGGGCACCGACGGCGACCGTGTCGCCGTTCTTGACCGCGATATCCGACAGCACGCCCGCCGCGGGCGCCGGCACCTCCAGCGTCACCTTGTCGGTCTCAAGCTCGACCAGGGGCTCGTCCACCGCCACCGCGTCGCCCGGCTGCTTGAACCATTTTCCGACGGTTGCTTCCGTCACGGATTCGCCGAGCGTCGGCACGCGGATGTCAGCCATGACCTGTCTTACCTTTCGTTCGTCACGTCCGGCCTGATTAATCTACCCCAGCGCCTCGTCAAGGAACTGCTTGAGCTGCGCGAGGTGCTTCGACATCTGCCCGACCGCGGTCGAGGCGGAGGCCGGGCGCCCCGCAAAACGCAAGGTGCGGTGCTTGGCGCCGATCTGATTGAGAATCCAGCGCAGGAAAACGTCCACGAAGAACCAGGCGCCCATGTTGCGCGGCTCTTCCTGGCACCAGACCATCTCCGCCTGCTTGAAACGGGACAGTTCCGCGACCAGCGCCTTGGTGGGGAAGGGATAGAGCTGCTCGATACGCAGGATGTAGACATCGTCGATGCCGCGTTTCTCGCGCTCCTCGTAAAGGTCGTAGTAGACCTTTCCCGAACACATGATGACCCGGCGGATCCTGTCGTCGGCGACGAGCTTGATCTTCTCATTCGGAAGAAGCTGCGCGTCGTCCCACAGGAGCCGGTGAAACGACGTCCCGCTGGCCAGCTCGTCGAGACGCGAGACCGCGCGCTTATGCCGGAGCAGCGATTTCGGCGTCATCAGGATCAGCGGCTTGCGGATTTCGCGCTTCAGCTGGCGCCGCAGAATATGGAAGTAGTTTGCGGGCGTCGTGCAGTTGGCGACCTGCATGTTGTCTTCCGCGCACATCTGCAGATAACGCTCAAGCCGCGCCGAGGAATGCTCGGGGCCCTGCCCTTCGTAGCCGTGCGGCAGCAGGCACACCAGGCCGGACATGCGCAGCCACTTCCGTTCGCCCGACGAGATGAACTGGTCGAACACGACCTGCGCGCCGTTGGCAAAATCGCCGAACTGGGCTTCCCACAGGGTCAGGGCGTTCGGCTCTGCCGTGGAATAGCCGTACTCGAAGCCGAGCACGGCCTCCTCCGACAGCATTGAATTGAGCACCTCGTACCGTGCCTGCGGATCGCCGAGATGGTTGAACGGCGTGTAACGCTCTTCGGTGTTCTGGTCGAAAAGTACCGAATGACGCTGTGAAAACGTGCCACGCTCGCTGTCCTGGCCGGACAGCCGCACGGGGTGCCCGTCCTTCAGCAATGAACAGAACGCGAGGGCTTCGGCCGTTGCCCAGTCGATCCCTTCGCCGCTCTCGATCGCCTTGGCGCGGTGTTCGAGAAAACGCTGTATGGTTCTGTGGACCGCGAAGCCTTCCGGGACCACCGTTATCTTCCTGCCGATCTCGCGCAGCGTTGCAGACTCGACCCCGGTATTTCCCCGCCGTGGATCGTCGGCGTCGCCCGCAGCCTTGAGCCCGGACCAGCGGCCGTCGAGCCAGTCGGCCTTGTTCGGCTTGTAGCCCTGGCCTGCCTCGAACTCGGCGTCGAGGCGCGAACGCCAGTCGGCTTTCATCTTCTCGACTTCGCCCTCGGTAACGATCCCCTCGCCGATCAGCTTCTTGCTGTAAATCTCCAGCGTCGTCGGATGCGCGCGAATCTTCTTGTACATCAGCGGCTGGGTGAACGACGGCTCGTCGCCTTCGTTATGACCGAAGCGCCGGTAGCAGAACATGTCGATTACGACCGGCTTCTGGAATTTCTGCCGGTACTCGGTCGCCACCTTCGCAGCGAACACAACCGCTTCCGGGTCGTCGCCGTTCACGTGAAAGATCAGCGCATCGATCATTTTGGCGACGTCGGACGGATAGGGAGAGGAGCGCGAGTAGCGCGGATAGGTCGTGAATCCGATCTGATTGTTGACGATAAAATGCAATGAGCCGCCGGTCCGGTAACCCTTCAGACCGGAGAGCCCGAAGCATTCCGCAACCACACCCTGGCCGGCGAAAGCCGCGTCTCCATGAATCAGGAGCGGCAGCACCATCGTGCGTTCATCCGGAGCAGCGCCGTGCTGGTCCTGCTTGGCGCGGACCTTTCCGAGCGTCACCGGATCAACGATTTCGAGATGGGACGGATTTGCCGTCAGCGACAAATGCACCTTGTTGTTGTCGAACTCGCGGTCCGAGGAGGCACCGAGGTGATATTTGACGTCGCCGGAGCCTTCGATCTCGTCCGGCATCACGGAGCCGCCCTTGAACTCGTGAAACAGCGCCCGGTGCGGCTTGCCCATGACCTGCGTCAGCACGTTGAGCCTGCCGCGATGCGGCATGCCGATGCAGATTTCTTTCACGCCGAGATTGCCGCCGCGCTTGATGATCTGCTCGAGCGCCGGGATCAGGGCCTCCGCGCCATCGAGACCGAAGCGTTTGGTGCCCGTATACTTGACGTCGAGAAATTTCTCGAAACCCTCGGCTTCCACCAGCTTGTTGAGGATCGCGCGCTTGCCTTCGCGGGTGAAGGTGATCTCCTTGTCGCGCCCCTCGATGCGCTCCTGAATCCAGCTCTTTTGCTCGGCATTCGAGATGTGCATGAACTCGACGCCGAGTGTCTGGCAGTATGTGCGCCGCAGGATGGCGACGATCTCGCGCATCGAAGCAAATTCGAGACCCAGCACCTTGTCGAGGAATATCCTGCGATCCATATCGGCTTCGGTGAAGCCATAGGACCGCGGATCGAGCTCCTCCTCGTTCTTTTCCGGCTCGAGCTCGAGCGGATCGAGCTTGGCATGGAAGTGACCGCGCATGCGGTAGGCACGGATCAGCATCAGGGCGTGGATCGAGTCGCGTGTCGCCTGCATGACGTCCGCGGACGAAAGCGCGACGCCCTTCGCCTGCGCTGCTGCCGAGATTCTCTCGCCGATTTTCTTTTCCGTTTCAGCCCACTGACCATCGAGGGCGGCCACGAGGTCGCCGGTCGCGCGCGGCGGCCAGTTCGGCTTCTTCCACGAGGCCCCACGGGCGTTTCTGACGACGTCGGATTTCTCGTCCTTCAGGCTCTGAAAAAAAGCGCGCCACTCGGCATCAACCGCAGCCGGGTCGGTTTCGTACCTGGCGTAAAGATCCTCGATATAGGCGGCATTGCCCCCGTAGAGGAATGACGTGTTGGCGAATATGGCGTTGGCGTCCTGGCGGGACATGGTCTGATCCTTGCGCGGCCTGAAATCCCGCGCCTCACCGCGGCACAGAACCGATAGGCCGGCCGCAGCGTCGTGTGGCTGTTTTAACTCTATTTATGACGTCAGTAAGTCTACGAAAGACCTAACACCGAATCAGGACTTCAGGACTTCCACCAGCGTTTTACCGATCCGGGCGGGAGACGGTGATACCCTGATTCCCGCCGATTCCATTGCCGCAATTTTGGATTCGGCATCGCCTTTCCCTCCGGAGATGATCGCACCGGCATGGCCCATGCGGCGCCCGGGGGGCGCCGTGCGCCCGGCAATGAACCCGACCATGGGCTTTTTGCGCCCACGCCTGGCCTCGTCCTTGAGAAACTGTGCCGCATCCTCTTCGGCCGAGCCGCCGATTTCGCCGATCATGACGATCGACTCGGTCCGGGGATCGGCGAGAAACATTTCCAAAACTGCAATGAATTCCGTGCCTTTGACCGGATCGCCGCCGATGCCGACGGCGGTCGTCTGGCCGAGGCCCTCGCGGCTGGTTTGAAACACCGCCTCGTAAGTGAGGGTGCCGGAGCGCGAGACGATACCGACCTTGCCGGGCTTGAAGATGTTGCCCGGCATGATCCCGATCTTGCACTCGCCCGCGGTCATCACGCCCGGGCAATTGGGGCCGATCAGTCGCGACTTCGAACCGCTGAGCGAGCGCTTCACCTTGACCATATCCATCACCGGGATGCCCTCGGTGATGCAGACGATCAGGGGGATCTCCGCCTGGATCGCCTCGCAGATGGCGTCGGCGGCACCGGCCGGCGGCACGTAGATGACGCTCGCGTCGCAGCCGGTTTTTTCCTTCGCCTCGGCAACCGTGTCGAACACCGGCAGGTCGAGGTGGGTCGAGCCGCCTTTACCCGGTGACGTGCCGCCGACCATCTTGGTCCCATACTTGATGGCCTGTTCGGAGTGGAAGGTACCGTTCTTGCCGGTGAAACCCTGGCAGATGACCTTGGTGCTCCTGTCGATGAGAATGGACATTACGCGGCACCTTTCACGGCTTTTACGATCTTCTGCGCGGCGTCGTCGAGGTCGTCGCCCGAGGTCACGTTCAGGCCGGACTCCGTGATGATCCTCTTGCCGAGATCGACATTGGTGCCTTCAAGGCGAACAACCAGCGGCACCTTGAGACCAACCTCCTTCACCGCAGCAACGACACCCTCGGCGATCACGTCGCATTTCATGATGCCGCCGAAGATGTTGACCAGGATGCCCTTCACGTTCGGATCGGAGGTAATGATCTTGAACGCGGCGGTCACTTTTTCCTTTGTGGCGCTGCCGCCGACGTCGAGGAAGTTCGCCGGCGCGAGGCCGTAGAGCTTGATGATGTCCATGGTCGCCATAGCGAGGCCGGCGCCGTTGACCATGCAGCCGATCGAGCCCTCGAGCGCGATATAGTTGAGATCGTATTTCGACGCCTCGATTTCCTTCTCGTCCTCTTCAGTCAGATCGCGCAGCGCGACAACGTCGGCGTGGCGATAAAGCGCGTTGCCGTCGAAGCCGACCTTCGCGTCGAGGCAGATGATCTTGTTGTCTTTGGTGACAACCAGCGGATTGATCTCGAGCAGGCTCATGTCCTTCTCGACGAATGCCGCATAGAGCTTGGGCAGGATCGCTTCGATCTGCTTGGCAAGATCGCCGGTGAGCTTGAGCGCCTGCGCAACACGCCGACCGTGGTGCGGCATGATTCCGGTGGCCGGATCCACGGAGAATGTGAGGATCTTCTCGGGCGTCTTGTGCGCGACCTCCTCGATATCCATCCCGCCCTCGGTGGAGACGACAAAGGCGACGCGCGAGGTCTCGCGATCGATCAGCGCCGACAGATAGAACTCGCGGTCGATGGCCGATCCTTCCTCGATGTACAGGCGGTTGACCTTCTTGCCCTGCGGACCCGTCTGATGCGTCACGAGCGTCGAGCCGAGAATGCGCGACGCCTCCTTTTTCACGTCGTCAATTGACTTCACGACCTTGACGCCGCCGGCTTTGCCGCGGCCGCCGGCGTGAATTTGCGCCTTTACCACCCAGACCGGGCCCCCGAGTTCCTGTGCGCCTTTCACCGCGTCGTCCACGCTGAACGCCGGAACGCCGCGCGGCACCGGCACGCCGAATTCGCGCAAGACGGCTTTAGCCTGGTATTCGTGGATATTCATGGGCCTTCCCGGTGCAAATGGTGGGCAGCGAATCGCGAACTATTGGCCGCTTCACTGTTCGCTAGTTCCCCAAGCTGGGTGCGATTTTTTTGCAGGCCTCGACCAGGCCCTGCACGGCGGCGACCGACTTTTCAAACATCGTCCGCTCGCCGCTGTTGAGCTCGATCTCGACGATACGCTCGACGCCCTTGGCACCGATCACGACCGGCACACCGACATACAGATCGTTGATTCCGTATTCGCCATTGAGCCAGGCGGCGCACGGGAGCACACGCTTCTTGTCGAGGAGATAGCTTTCCGCCATCGCGATCGCCGAAGCGGCCGGCGCATAGAAAGCCGAACCGGTCTTGAGCAGGTTGACGATCTCGGCGCCGCCATTGGCCGTGCGCTTTACGATCTCGTCGACGCGCGCCTGCGTCGTCCAACCCATCTTCACCAGATCGGGCACCGGTATCCCGGCGACCGTCGAATAGCGAATGAGCGGCACCATGGTGTCGCCGTGTCCGCCGAGCACAAACGCGGTGACGTCCTCGACTGAAACGTGGAATTCGTCGGCGAGGAAATAGCGAAAGCGCGCCGAGTCCAGCACGCCCGCCATGCCCACCACCTTGTGCTGCGGCAATCCGCAGCTCTTCTGCAGCGCCCAGACCATCGCGTCGAGCGGATTTGTGATGCAAATGACGAATGAATCAGGCGCGTACTTTTTTATGCCTGATCCCACCTGCCCCATGACCTTGAGGTTGATGTCGAGCAGATCGTCCCGGCTCATCCCTGGTTTGCGCGGGACCCCCGCGGTGACGATGCAGACGTTGGCGCCCTCGATGGCCTCGTAGCTGTTGGTGCCGACGAACTTTGCGTCAAAGTCGTTGACGGGCGACGACTCGGCAATGTCGAGCGCCTTGCCCTGCGGAATGCCTTCCATGACATCGAACATCACGACGTCGCCGAGTTGCTTGAGACCGATCAAATGAGCCAGCGTGCCGCCGATCTGGCCGGCGCCAATCAACGCAATCTTGTTACGCGCCATAGTGGGAAAACTCTCGAGTGCTGCTGCCGCGGAGTGCGGCCGCGTGGTGGTTAAACGGTTAGGCGTGGCCCGGCAAGGCGCCAAAGCCATGAGGAATGGGGGTAACGTGTCTTGTATACATTATACCAGCAAACGGCAGCTCCGGAGTCCAGAGTGAAATTCGGCGGCTAGGTCTCGACGATATCCTGTGCATTGAAGTCGAGACCCTGCCTCGGCCCGTGCGGCAGACCGAGGTAGGCTTGGGACCGCATCTCGATCAGGCGCGAGGCCGTGCGTCTGAATTCGTTGGCCTCATATCCTTCGGTCGCGACGTACAGCCCCTCCGGCTGCGCCTGTGCCGAGGCCAGCAGCTTCACCGCATTGTCGTACAGGGTGTCGACGAGGATGATGAAGCGCTTGGCTTCGTTCCTCTGCGGGAAATCCATGATCGGAATGTGGTCGACGATCACGGTATGGAATTCATGGGCAATCTTTAGATAGTCAGCCGCGGCAAGCGGCCGCGCGCAAAGGTCGTCAAAGGAAAATCGGGCCACGCCCATCGCCGCCTGCGGTATGCGCACCGCATGGCCTTTGACCATCAGCTCGTGCGGCGCCCCTGAATGATTGCCGGCAAGCCGCCGCCACGCCTCGTCAAGCGCCGCATCGGCCCTGGCGTCGTCAGGCACATACCACGTCGGCACGCCGGTCAGCTTCTCCAGCCTGAAGTCGACCCGCGCTTCAAGCCGCACGATTTCGCACTGGCGCTCCAGCAGCGCAATGAAGGGCAGAAACAGCGCACGGTTGAGCCCGTCCTTGTAAAGATCGCCCGGCGGGAGATTGGACGTGGCCACCACCACCACGCCGAGTTCGAACAGCCGCGTGAACAGCCGGCCGAGAATCATCGCATCGGCGATGTCGGTGACATGGAATTCGTCGAAGCACAAAAGCCAGCTTTCCTCCGCGATTGCGGCTGCCGTACGCTGAATCGGGTCGTGCCCGTTCGTCTCCCCGTTCTTCATTTCCTGCCGATAGACGTGAACTCGCTCGTGCACATCGGCCATGAACTCGTGGAAATGGACGCGACGTTTGCGCACGACCGCACTGGTCTCGAAAAAGAGGTCCATCAGCATGGTCTTGCCGCGACCGACCTCTCCGTAAACGTAGAGGCCCCTGAGCGGCTCGCCGGCCTGCTCGCGCCTGCCGAACAGCCAGCCAAGGGATGACGACTTGCGCGCAAGCCGATGCTGATCGATGCGTTGCTCGAGAGCGGTCAACCGCCGGCCCAAAATGGCCTGGCCAGGATCAGCCTCGATCTTTCCGGCGGCGACGAGTGCCGCGTAGCGTGTGCTGAAGGTTTCAGGCATGGACCAGGAGACGGCGAGGGCGTGCTTGCGAGACCTAGGGTGAACGCCGCCGCCTGTAAATCGGCGGCCAACACCGTGGGTTTATGCTGCAAACAATGCCTGCGGTAATCCTTTGGAAGCTATGCATTTTTCGCGGGAAAGGGTTTCCGGATCGATTTGGCAGTCGAATTTTTGCTGCAATGCACCATATTGTTTGTCAGAGGCGATTCCCGGCACACCGGATAACGCCAGCAGGAAACGCGACCAAGCACGGGCGGCCAATGCTTATTGAGGAGACCCGATATGGATGCGCCTTTGCCCGATGCCGGCGTGGTTCGAAAATTGTGGATCGGCGAAACTGACGCCTATCGCGACCACCTGCTTCGCCTTGACCGCGAAAGTCGCAACCGGCGGTTTTCCGGCGCGGTTTCCGATGAATTTATTGAGCGCCACGCTGCCTCAGCCGGCAACGTCGCCGTGGTCGTGCACGGCTTTTTTGTCCACGGTGTCCTGCGCGGGGCCGCCGAACTCCGATCGGTTACTTCGGGTTTCGGGCGCGAAGGCGAAGCTGCACTCAGCGTCGAGTTGCCTTGGCAGAGCCAGGGCGTCGGCACGGCACTGCTTGAGCGCACGCTCCTGAGCGCGCGCAACCGTGGCATCAAGCTGCTGCGAATGCACTGCCTGGCCGACAACCGGCGCATGCAGCAGCTCGCCCGCAAATTCGAAGCGGATCTCAAGTTCGATTTCGGCAGCGTGGTCGGCGAAGTCGACCCGCCACGGTTCACCTTTCTGTCGCTGACACGCGAACTTGTTGCCGACGCACACGGCGTTGCGACGGCTATCCTGGATGCGCAATCGCGGTTATTCAATCCGGCATAAGCGTCAACCGGCGAGCGGATAGCCGGCCTCGACCACGTATGGTCCGCCGCCGGTTGATGCGCGCGACGAAAACAACACAAAACGCGAGACACGGAAGGGCGACGTACGAAAATATCCGCGCGCCGACAGATATTCGGCAACCTGCTGACTCGACGATTCACGCAAGCGTGCCAGCGTCACATGCGGGGTGAACTTCCGTCCTTCCGGTTCGAGCCCGATACGCTGCATCAGACGCTCGTGCTCCGCCTGCACGTCAAGCAAGGCTTGCGCCGGTGCAACGCTTGCAACGACCGCGCGGGGCTTGCGGCCACCGAACGAGATGAGTCCCTCCATGTAAAGCTCGAAGGGGCCGCGTTTGACACGCCCGAGCATTGAAGCAACCTCGTGCGCGACGGCATCGTCGACGTCTCCGATAAATCGCAAGGTCAGGTGATAGTTCTCGGGATCGACCCAGCGCGCGCCGGGAAGACCGCCACGCAGGCTCGCCAGTGCCTGACCTATATCCGGAGGAATTTCGACCCCTGTGAACAGACGTGGCATGACAGACTTCCATTCACAACGCACGTGCGGCACGTGCTTTGGCAATCAATTCTTCAACCTGCGGCAGGATACGCATAACGATCTCATCGACACCGGCGGCGTTCGGATGCATGCCGTCACTCTGATTCAGCCTTGGATCTGCGGCCACGCCATCGAGAAAGAAGGGATAAAAGACAACCGGGTGAGTCGAGGCAAGCGCCGGATAAATTGCATCAAAATCACGCGCATAATCAGAACCGAGGTTGCGTGGCGCCCGCATGCCGGCGAGCAGCACGGAAATCCGACGATCGGCGAGCTTGCGCAGGATTGCATCGAGTGCTGTTTTCGTCACCTTCGGGTCAAGGCCACGCAAGGCATCGTTGGCTCCGAGCTCAAGGATGACGGCGTCGGTCCCCGCCGGAACGGACCAGTCGAGACGGGCAAGCCCGCCGGATGCCGTGTCACCGGACACCCCGGCATTCGTGACTGTCACGGCGACGCCTTTCGCGCTGAGCGCCTTTCCCAGCTTGGCCGGGAATGCGGCTTCGGCCGGCAGGCCGAAGCCTGCGCTCAGTGAATCGCCAAGGACGACGATATGGACCGGTTTGTCCGCCGCATCGGCGGCCGTTGCCGGCGCGGCCACACAAAAGAACGTGACCAGCAGCAAGGCAGCGAGGCGCTGGACCCGGGTAGGGTTCCTCCCATATGAGCGATACGGCGGAAAACGAGGTCCCATGACGAATAACTCCCAGGCGGGGCCGGCCATTGCGCTTGCCGGTGTAAATCTCTCGCTCGGGCAGGGGGCGGCCCGTGTTCATATCCTCAAAGACATCAACCTGCATATAGCGAGCGGCGAGGCAATCGGCCTGGTCGGCCCCTCGGGCTCGGGCAAATCGACCTTGCTGATGGTGATGGCCGGTCTGGAGCGTGCCGACACCGGGACCGTGACCGTCGCAGGCGAGAACCTCAGTGTGCTTGACGAGGACGCGCTCGCCAGATTTCGCGGCCGGCATGTGGGGATCGTTTTCCAGTCGTTCCACCTGATCCCGACGATGACCGCGCTCGAAAACGTCGCCGTGCCTCTGGAGCTGGCTGGTGTTGCCAACGCTCATGCGCAGGCGCGCGATGAGCTTGCTGCCGTCGGACTTAGCGACCGGCTCGACCATTACCCCGCACAACTTTCCGGCGGCGAACAGCAGCGTGTCGCGGTGGCTCGTGCTCTGGCGCCGAACCCGGCCATTGTCGTTGCGGATGAGCCGACGGGAAACCTGGACGAAGATACCGGCAAGCAGATCATCGATCTTCTTTTTGCCGGTCATGCCAGGCGCGGGTCTACGCTGGTGCTGGTTACACACGATCCCGCGTTGGCTGCGCGTTGCGCCCGCGTGGTGCGCCTGCGCTCTGGCCGGATCGACGGGGCGGCCGGGCCATGAATTCGGCGGAACTGAGATCAGGCGGCCGATGGCTCCCGCTGCGCTTCGCTCTGCGCGAGCTGCGCGCCGGCGTCCGCGGCTTCTACGTCTTCATCGCCTGCATCGCGCTGGGCAGCATGGCGATTGCCGGCGTCGGCTCTCTCGCGGCGAGTCTTGCAGACGGTCTTGCGCGCGAAGGCCAGGTGATCCTCGGTGGCGACCTCGCATTCACGCTCATCCAGCGCGAGGCAGCACCGCGCGAGCGGGCTTTTCTCGAGGCGCACGGCACGACCTCGACCATTGCGACCATGCGTGCGATGGCCCGTACCGCGGCCGGCGAGGCGACCCTCGTTGAAATGAAGGCCGTCGATGCGGCGTATCCGCTGTTTGGAAGAGCCGTTCTTGATCCGGCGGAGCCTCTCTCTGACGTGCTGTCCCGGCGTGACGGCGTGTTCGGCGCCGCGGCTGACCCGACGCTCATGGCCCGGCTGGAAATCAAGCCTGGCGCACGGCTGACGATCGGCAACACCACAGTCGAAATTCGTGCCGTGCTCACCGGCGAGCCAGACAAGCTCGCCGGCGGCATCGGCTTTGGCCCGCGCCTGCTGGTGAGTGAGGACACGCTGCGCGCAACCGGCCTGCTGCAACCGGGCAGCCTGGTGCGCTGGCACTATCGATTGCGCCTCCCGGCCAACGACGCATCAGACGACAAGGCAAGGGCCGTTGCGGCTCAGGCGCGCGCGCAATTGCCGGAAGCCGGCTGGGATATCCGCAGCCGGAGCAACGCGTCTCCCCGGCTCGAACGCAACGTTGAGCGGTTTACCCAGTTTCTCACCATTGTTGGCCTGACCGCGCTTCTCGTCGGCGGCGTCGGCGTCGGCAATGCGGTCAAAAGCCATCTCGACCGCCGGCGCGACACTATTGCTACCATGAAGGCTCTGGGCGCCAGCGGCCGCCGCATCTTCATGATTTATCTCTCGCAGGTGACTCTGCTCGCGCTTGCCGGGGGCACCATCGGCGCCGCCGCTGGTGCCGCCCTGCCCTTCCTGGTCGCGTGGACATTCGGATCGCTCATTCCCCTGCCGATTGTGCCGGCTTTGCACCCCGTCGAGCTCGTTCTGGCGATGGTCTACGGCGTGCTCACGGCGCTTGCCTTCGCTCTCTGGCCGCTTGGGCGGGCGCATGACGTGCCGGTTGGCGCGCTGTTTCGCGACATGGTAGCGCCGCAGCTGCGTTGGCCCCGCAAACGCTACGTCGCGCTTGCAGGCCTTGCCGTTATCGCCCTTGCAGCGTTGGCCGTGCTGCTGGCATACGACCGGCGCGTTGCGGTTATCTACGTCGCCACGGCTGCGGCGGTCTTTGTGCTGCTGCGTGTGATCGCGGCGCTTCTGATGATGGCCGCCAGACGCGTGCCGCGTTTGCATTCGACAGGACTGCGCATGGCAGTCGCCAATATCCACCGTCCGAGCGCGCTCACACCGACGATTGTGCTGTCGCTTGGCCTCGGCATCACGCTGCTTGTGACCGTTATCGAGATCGATGGCAATCTCCGCCGGCAATTCTCGAACGAATTGCCGGCAAGAGCGCCGTCGTTCTATTTCCTCGACATCCCTTCCGATCAGGCCGCGCGCTTCGAAACTTTCATTCGCACGCATGCGCCGTCGGCAAAGCTCGAGGATGTGCCGATGCTGCGCGGCCGCATCGTTTCCGCCGGAGGCACGCCAGCCGAGCACATCAGACCGCGGGACGACGCAGCCTGGGTGCTGCAGAGCGACCGCGGGATCACGTACGCCCGCGACATTCCGACCGGATCGCGGCTGGTCGAGGGGCAATGGTGGGGGCCGGACTACAATGGACCGCCGCTGGTGTCGTTCGAGAAGCGGATTGCCGACGGTCTGGGCCTGAAGCTGGGCGACCCGGTTACCGTGAATGTGCTCGGCCGCAACGTGACGGCCACCATCGCCAATATGCGGCTGGTCGACTGGGAGAGCCTCGGCATCAATTTCGTGATGGTGTTTTCACCCAACGCATTTGCCGGAGCACCGCACTCGCTTCTTGCAACCTTGACCTATCCCGGCGGAGCGACGCCGTCACAGGAGGCTTCGACGATCCGGAGCGTGGCTGAGTCGTTTCCGATGGTCACGGCGGTGCGCGTCAAGGAAGCTCTCGAGGCGGTCGGAAGTATCGTTGCCAATCTCGTCCTGGCCATACGCGGCGCCAGCGCCGTTACACTCGTCGCCGCAGCACTCGTGCTCGGCGGCGCACTCGCGGCCGGCCACCACCACCGCGTCTATGACGCGGTAATTCTGAAGACGCTCGGTGCCACACGGCGGCATCTGATATCCGCCTTCGGCATCGAATATCTGCTGATCGGATCGGCCACGGCACTGTTCGGAGTTCTGGCCGGGTCGCTCGCAGCCTGGCTCATTGTGGCGGAGCTGATGCACCTGCCGTTTTCCTGGCTGCCCTGGCCGGCGCTGGCAGCGGCAGGTTCGGCGGTCATGGTTACCGTCATCCTCGGCCTTGCCGGGACATTCGTGGCCCTCGGGCAGAAACCGGCCCCTGTGCTGCGGAATCTGTAGATTTTGCGACATTCCGCCGCGTGCTCCCCGCCCGCAGGCTCCGGCAGGGGCTTTTGGGCTATATTCCAGCCCCGGGTTAAAATTTCTCAATGGTGCAGGGTCATCATCAGGCCATATCTGGCGCCAAGCCTGTCCAACCACTAGATTCGGAACACGAGCGCGGCGGTACTACGCCGTCGCGCGTGACGTTTAACCGGCGAAGGCCGGGACATGAGAGAGGAAACTTCGATGTCGGACTACGACCGTAACGTAGCAGCCCGCGGCTTCGGCGCCGCGCGTGCTATCGCGATCGATGCAGGCCTGCGCGCCTACATGATCCGCGTCTACAATTACATGGCCGCCGGCGTCGCTCTGACCGGCGTCGTCGCTTGGCTTGTCTTCAACGCTGCCGCAGTCACCGATACGGCCGGTCGCCTGACCGGTCTGACCCCATTCGGGCAGACCCTCTATGGCGGCCCCGTGACGATCATACTGTTCCTCGGCACCCTTGGACTGGTGTTCTTCATGAGCTTCCGAATCGGCAACCTGCAGCCGAGCACGGCACTCATGCTGTTCATGGTCTATGCCGGCCTGCTCGGTGTAATGCTGTCGTCGGTGTTTCTGACGTACACTCACGGCTCGATCGCACGCACGTTCTTCATATCGGCGGCGTCATTTGGAGCCTTGAGCCTGTACGGCTACACCACGCAGCGGGATCTATCGCCGGTAGGCTCGTTCCTGGTCATGGGCCTGTTCGGCATTATCCTGGCAATGCTCGTCAACATCTTCCTCAAGAGCCCGGGACTCGAGTTCGCGATTTCGGTGATCGGCGTCCTTGTCTTTGCCGGCCTGACCGCCTGGGATACGCAGCGGATCAAGGAGATGTACAGCGCCAATGACGACGGCACGGTTGCCGGCCGCAAGGCCGTCATGGGCGCGCTGGCGCTCTATCTGGACTTCATCAACCTGTTCCTGTTCCTGCTGCGCTTCATGGGCGACCGCCGATAAGCACTGAAGGCAGATCTGTAATGCGCGCCCGGGCACCTGCCCGGGCGCTTGCTTTTTGCTAGTCTCGCCGACGCATGACGGTCGCTATTCGCCCTGCCATCCTCGCCGATATTCCCACCATCACGCGCATCTACGCCTATGCCGTCGATCACGGGACAGCATCATTCGAGCTCACCGCGCCGGATGAAGCCGAAATGACGCGCAGGTTCAACGAGCTGACCACAAATGGCTTTCCCTATCTGGTCGCCGTGATCGACGGAGCGGTCGTTGGCTATGCCTATGCCGGCCCCTACCGCACGCGGCCCGCCTACCGGTTCACCGTGGAGAATTCGATTTACGTGGCGCCTGACATGCACAGGCGCGGCGTCGGCAAGGCCCTGCTCGACGCGCTTATTGAAATCTGTACGAAAAAAGGATTTCGCCTGATGGTCGCCGTCATCGGGGATTCGAAACAGGCTGCCTCGATCGGGCTGCACGAGGCCGCCGGCTTCAAACATGCCGGCGTGTTCGAAAACATCGGCTACAAGTTCGACCGCTGGCTGGACAGCGTCCTGATGCAACGGGCGCTGGGTCCAGGTGCCAGCAAGCCGCCCTGATCGCTCAGTTCGGAACCAGTGCGAGCGAACAGTCGATCGACCGAAGCACGCGATCAAGTTCGTGGCCGCGCCTCACGATCAGGCCGGTCGCCGAAATCACGCTGTAGGTGCCCTGACGACGGGCGAGCTTTGGATTTTTTTCGATACGATAAAGCGGCACTTCTGAAGTGCGGCGAAACACGGAAAAAACCGCCCGGTCCTTGAGAAAGTCGATTGCGTAATCGCGCCATTCTCCGGCAGCAACTTTGCGCCCGTACAAATCCAGAATGCGATTGAGCTCGCGGCGGCTGAATGTGACCTGATTTGCGGGAGCGGGAGCAGTGCGTACCGGGGCACCACCCCCGACAGACTGGCTGGGGTCGATTTCGCCGGAACCGAACGTCATGCGGCGCCTCCTTTTGCTGGGCGATAATGATCGCGCCGCCGGCGATGCTCGGCAAGCACTTCCTCGCAGCGCCGAAGCACAGCAAAAACGGGCGGAATCGGCGGCCGATCGATCACGAACTCGTTAAACTCTCCCACAATAACGCCCAATTTCGGTCAACCGCCCGTCACGCTGCACTGGGATAAGGTAGGCGTTGCCTCAAGGCCCGGTCCGGTACGAGCACCGGATTCCTCAGCCCCCCAGCCCCCCGGGGCTCGATCGGCCGGGCCAGTTGAGTTCCGCGTACGGTTCAATCCCCTAATGCCTTCGGGCCGGCCTGGTGCCGGCCCGTTTCTTTTTCGATGCGGTTGCAAAAAATCAGTTCGACGGAGATGTGCAGCAGCCGGTCGTCGCGCCGCCAAGTATCAGACCGGGCTTCGCAGCGACGCCGCTCTGCACCACGACATCGAGCCGGTCGATGTCCTTGAGCGAGTCGTCGCCCTTGGGGTTGCCCTTGGGAATTTCACTCAGTGCAATGCTGTAGGTCGCCGCCTTGCCGTTCCAGTCACCGAGCTTGATCCAGCGCCGCACTACATTGTGATAGCTCAGAGTACGGTCGTGGTTTTCACCGCGTCCGATATGCACATCGACCTTACTCGTGATCGGGCAGAGCCAGACTTCGCCGCTGCGCTTGTCGCCCGGAGCGTCCGGCACATTCACCGTAACCTTGCCATCCGCCACGCTCATCGTGACGGGCAATGAAAGCGTCGCCGGATTGCGCCGCGTCTGGGCAATGGCTTTTTCAATTGCGGACCTGTCGCTGCCAAGCGCATGCGCAATGCCGTTGATTACGACCTGTGGCGTATACACTTCGCGGTCGCCGCGCGCTTCCGCATAGGCGCGTTGCCGGTTTGTGTGGCCGTGCAGGGCCAGTGTGTCTTTCCAGCCGAGATAATCCCAGTAGTCGACGGCGAGGCTCATCGTGATCAGCGATGGATCTCGCGCGAGATCGCCGAGCAGTTTGTCGGCGGCGGGGCACGAGGAGCAACCCTGGCTGGTGAATAACTCGACGACGGCGCGCGGCTCAGCCGACGCCGGTGCTGCCATGGAGCCGAACAGGAAGGCGACTGCAAAGGTGATGTGGCGACAGTTCATATCGATCCCGCGATCCCCTGCCTCGCAAGCGCGTTATAGGTCGCCCCCTCGATCACCCGCTACTCACTTCGCGGTGACTTACACATTAGGCCCTGACCGTTAACAAAATACCGGTCAGCCCGCCAGTTGACGCAGTACGTACTGCAAAATCCCACCATTCTTGAAGTAATCGAGCTCATCCAGGGTATCGATACGGCAAATCAGCGGCACGCGCTTGAGCGTACCGTTCCCGGATACGATTTCGGCAATCAGCCGCTGATGCGGTTTGAGCTCCCCGTGGAGGCCGCGGATCGTGACCTGCTCGTCGCCCTTGAGGCCGAGCGATTGCCACGACGTACCTTCTTCGAAGATCAGCGGCATCACGCCCATGCCCACCAGGTTGGAGCGGTGGATGCGTTCGAATGATTGCGCGATCACGGCGCGGATCCCGAGTAGAACGGAGCCCTTGGCCGCCCAGTCGCGCGAAGAGCCGCTGCCGTATTCCTTGCCGGCAAAAACAACCAGCGGAACCCTGTCGGCCTTGTACCTCATGGCGGCGTCGTAAATCGTCATCTTCTGTTTCGACGGATAGTGGATTGTGACGCCACCTTCGACACCCGGGACCATCTGGTTCTTGATCCGAATGTTGGCGAAGGTACCGCGCATCATCACTTCATGGTTGCCGCGCCGCGTGCCGTACTGATTGAAGTCGGCCGGCTTCACCTTGTGCTCGATAAGATACTTGCCGGCCGGCGAATCGATCTTGATCGAGCCCGCCGGCGAAATGTGGTCGGTCGTGATCGAGTCGAGCAGCAGGGCGAGAACACGCGCGTCGACAATATCCTCGAGCGGCTTCGGCTGGCGGCCCATCCCGACGAAATACGGCGGATTCTGTACGTAGGTCGACTTCTTGTCCCAGTCGTAGGTCACTCCGCCCTTGACGCTGATCTTCCGCCAGTTCGAATCGCCCTTGAACACGTCGGCGTATTTCTTCGAAAACATCTGGCGCGTGATGTTCTTGGCGACGAAGTCACCGATCTCCTTGTTCGACGGCCAGATATCCTTGAGGAAGACTTTCTTGCCCTTCTGATCGACGCCGAGCGGCTCCTTTGCGACATCGACATTCATGGAGCCGGCAATCGCATAAGAGACAACCAGCGGCGGCGAAGCGAGATAGTTGGCACGAACGTCGGCGTTGACGCGGCCTTCAAAATTCCGGTTGCCCGACAGCACCGCGGCGGCAACAAGGTCGTTGTCGTTGATGGCCTTCGAATTCTCCGGCGGCAGCGGGCCGGAATTGCCGATGCAGGTCGTGCACCCGAAGCCAACCAGGTTGAAGCCGAGCTTATCAAGATCCTTCTGCAGCCCCGATTTTTCCAGGTACTCGCCGACGACCTGCGAACCAGGAGCAAGCGACGTCTTGACCCATGGTTTGGACGTGAGCCCTTTCGCAACGGCTTTGCGCGCCAGCAATCCGGCGCCGATCATTACGTTCGGGTTGGAAGTATTGGTGCAGGACGTGATCGCCGCAATGACGACGTCACCGTGGCCAAGATCGTAATTTTTGCCCGGCACTTTCACCCGTTTCTTCGCCTCGGCACTCTTGCCGAACTCCTTGTCCATGGAGGCGGCAAAACCTGCCTTGACCTCCTTGAGCGCGACACGGTCCTGCGGGCGCTTCGGCCCTGCGAGTGACGGTTCGACCGAGCTCAGCTCAAGCTTGAGCACGTCGGTGAATATCGGATCGGGTGTCGTTTTCACGCGGTACATGCCCTGCGCTTTCGCGTAGGCGGCGACCAGCGAAACGAGCTCAGGCGGGCGGCCGGTGTCCTTGAGATACCGGATCGTGTCGTCATCGATGGGCGAGAAGCCGCAAGTTGCGCCGTATTCCGGCGACATGTTCCCAAGTGTCGCACGGTCGGCAATCGTCAAGCTGGCCAGCCCGGGGCCGAAGAACTCGACGAATTTTCCGACGACCCCGCGCTTGCGCAGCATCTCTGTCACCGTGAGCACAAGATCGGTCGCGGTTACGCCCTCTTTCAATTTCCCGACCAGCTTGAAGCCGATCACTTCGGGCAGCACCATCGAGAGCGGCTGGCCGAGCATGGCCGCTTCGGCTTCGATGCCGCCGACGCCCCAGCCAAGCACGGACAGGCCGTTGACCATCGTCGTATGCGAGTCGGTACCGACCAGCGTGTCCGGATAGGCGACCTCCATTGTCGCCTGCTTGCCGTCGATCTTGATCTTGTCCTTGCGGTTCCACACCACGCGCGACAGGTATTCGAGGTTGACCTGATGGCAAATGCCGGTACCGGGCGGAACAACGCTGAAATTGTCAAAGGATCGCTGGGCCCATTTCAGGAATTTGTAACGTTCCTGATTCTGCCGGTATTCCTCCTCGACGTTTTTCTTGAACGCCTGGTTGTTGCCGAAGAACGTCACCGCCACCGAGTGATCGATAACGAGATCGACCGGAACCTGCGGATTGATTTTTTTCGGATCACCTCCAAGCTGCTTCATCGCGTCGCGCATGGCCGCAAGATCGACGACGGCCGGAACCCCGGTGAAATCCTGCATCAACACGCGGGCCGGCCGAAATGCAATTTCGCGGTCCGATGTCTTTGTCTTCAACCATTCCGCGACGGCCTTGATATCGTCCTTTGTGACCGAGCGGCCATCCTCGTTGCGCAGGAGGTTCTCCAGCAGAACTTTCATGGAGAAGGGAAGACGCGAGATGCCCTTGAGCCCATTTCGCTCGGCAGTGGGAAGACTGAAATAGGCGTAACTCTTGCTACCAACCTGCAGGGTCTTGCAGCACCTAAAGCTGTCGAGCGAAGTCATATTGGCTGTTTCCATTCCCGGCCGGACGACCGGCGCTGGTTCGGACTAAGTTGTTGGCAAGGCGATGTTTTTCTCGGCTGGCGAGACTTGCGTCCGAATTCGAATAACGTAACGTCGCAAGTCGGGGCTTATAAGGTCTTTTCGCGCGCGACGCCATATTCACCGAGATTCTCGCCGAAGATGCGAAAATTACTGGGGTTTTCCGCATATTGGCCGCGCACCCAGCCGGGCGCCTGGCGGCCGTGATGGAACTTTGGGCTGACGAACTGGCCTGCTGCCGGGGCGGGCGCCAGGTATTCCAGGGCATCAGCTTCAAGGTGCCCGCGGGCGAGGCATTGATCGTCACCGGCCCCAACGGCGCCGGGAAGTCATCACTGCTCCGCATGATTGCCGGGTTGGTCCGTATTGCCGCCGGACGCCTGGCACTGCATGGCGGCGCAACCGATGCTCCAATTTCCGAACAGGCGCATTACCTCGGCCATCAGGATGCGATGAAGCCATCGCTGACGGTGGCCGAAAACCTGCGGTTCTGGGCGAGGTTTCTCGGATCTGGCAATGACATCAAGGCTGCACTCGATTCACTCGATCTTGGGCGTCTTGCCGACCTGCCCGCCGCTTATCTCTCCGCCGGCCAGCGCCGGCGTTTGTCGATCGCGCGTCTTGTCGCCGTATCGCGCCCGATCTGGTTGCTCGACGAGCCGGCATCCTCGCTCGATGCATCCTCGCAGGCGCGGCTTTCGGAACTCATGCGCAATCATCTTGCCGGCGGCGGACTGATCGTTGCGGCCGCACACGGTGCGATCGGTCTTGAACGGGCGCGCGAGCTCGGGCTGGGCACGTCATGAGTCCGCTTGTCGCAATCCTGATCCGCGATATGCGTCTTGCCGTTCGAATCGGTGGCAGCGCTCTCATGGGCGCGCTGTTCTTTCTGATCGTGATCACGATGGCGCCTTTTGCTGTCGGACCCGACCTCGCATTGCTTGCGCGGATCGGTCCGGCAATTCTCTGGCTTGGCGCCCTGCTGGCGAGCCTGCTTGCACTCGATCGCCTTTTTGCGGCCGACTACGAAGACGGATCCCTCGACCTCCTCATGATGGGCAAAACGCCTCTCGAACTGACGGTAGCAACAAAAGCCGTCGCACACTGGCTCACGACCGGATTACCGCTGGTGGTGATCGCCCCGCTGCTGGGGTTGATGCTCAATGTCGATCTGCATGCAACAGGGTGGATCTCCCTGACGCTCGCTGCCGGCACTCCAGCCCTGACCTTTATCGGTCTCGTTGGCGCTGCGTTGTCCGTTGCATTGCGGCGCGGCGGATTGCTATTGGCGGTGCTGGTGCTGCCACTCACCGTGCCGGTGTTGATTTTCGGGGTGGCTGCCGCAAACGCAGCAGTTGCCGGCTCCACACCGTTCGGCCCCGCTTTCACCATTCTTTGTGCGATAAGCATGGCAAGCCTGGTGCTTGGCCCAATTGCCGCAGCTGCGGCCCTGCGCCACGGACTTGAATGACATAATGACAAGAGATTCCGTATGGCCGTAATCGATCTTGCCAACCCCACGCGTTTCCTGCGCCTCGTCGAGCGCGTGCTGCCATGGTTGGTGGCAGCCACCGTCATACTGTTCGCGATCGGACTCTATCGCGCGATAAATGCTCCCGATGACTATCAGCAAGGTGCCACCGTGAAGATCATGTTCCTGCACGTACCTGCCGCGTGGCTTGGAATGTTCGGTTGGGCGCTGATGAGCATCGCCGCGCTCGGCACGTTGGTCTGGCGGCACCCTTTGGCGGACGTCGCGGGCAAAGCCGCCGCCCCGCTCGGCGCCGCATTCACCTTCATCTGCCTCGTCACCGGCTCACTCTGGGGCCGGCCGACCTGGGGCACATATTGGGTATGGGACGCGCGGTTGACTTCGATGCTGATACTGCTGCTGCTCTATTTCGGCGTACTCGCGCTTTACTGGACCGCCGAAGAGCCTGGCCGCGGCGCGCGCGGGGCCGCGATTCTGTCGCTGGTTGGTGCGGTTAATCTTCCGATCATCAAGTTTTCGGTGGACTGGTGGAATACATTGCACCAGCCCGCCTCTGTGCTTCGCATCGGCGGCTCGACGATCGACCCCTCCCTGCTCACGCCGCTGCTGATCATGGCATTGGCATTCGTGTGTCTCTTCATCACGCTGCACCTTGCGATCATGCGCAATGAAATCCTGAGACGGCGCGTGCGCAGTATGCGCCTGATGCAGGCGCAGGAGATGCATGCATGAACCTCGGACCTCACGCTGATTTTATTGTTGCCGCCTATGCGGCAACCCTGTTCGTCATAGCTGCGCTCATCGCATGGGTGCTGCTCGACTATTCGGCCCAACGCCGAATTCTCGGCGATCTCGAGGAGCGCGGCATCACACGCCGCGCGCAGCGTAAGGTCAATGACTGACGCATCGAGCGAGGGTAACGGCAGGACGCGCCGTTCCATTCTCGTTTTTCTGCCGCTGGCCGCGTTCGTCGCAGTGGCCGCGCTTTTCCTTTATCGTCTGGGTGCCGGTGATCCGTCCCGCCTTCCCTCAGCCCTCATAGGCCGCCCGATCCCGGCGACGGACTTGCCTCCCCTGCCCGGTCTCGAACGAGACGGCAAGCCCGTGCCGGGCCTGAGCAACGACACGTTCAAGGATGCCGTGACGCTGGTGAATGTATGGGCATCATGGTGCGTTCCATGCCATGACGAGGTGCCGTTTTTGGAGCAATTGTCGAGGGACAGGCGAATCCGGCTCGTCGGGATCAACTACAAGGATGCGCCCGACAACGCCCGTCGTTTTCTCAACCGTTATGGCAATCCCTTCGCCGCGACAGGACGGGACGAAACCGGCCGCGCTTCGATCGACTGGGGCGTCTACGGCGTACCGGAAACTTTCCTTGTCGGCCGCGACGGGCGTATCGCCTACAAGCTCGTCGGGCCGATCACGGCGGACAATCTAGCGCACGTGCTCATACCGGAAATTGAAAAGGCGCTGCGTTAGGACGCTGACGGCCGCCCCGGCAGGCGCAACACGAAGTATACGCTGCTGAGGGTGATGCTGTAGGTCAGCACCATGAGCAACGAAAAAAACACCGGCTTCAGTCCGAACCCGGCGCCCAGCGCGAAGAGCCCTTTGCCGATGACAGGAAAGAACGTCAGCCCCATCACAATCCAGATGGCCAGCCCGAATCCCAGTCCTTTCGCAAGTGCCGTACGGCCCGGAATGTGACGATGGAGCCGGTTGAACAGAAATCCGAGCACCACCGAGCCATTGAAATACGACAGTGCCCACGGAATAACCGGGTGAATTGAGCCGCCGGCCATCGAAGCCAGCAACGCCTGCAGATCGTTGTAAGGCTCAAAGCCCGGCAGCACACCGGACCAGGATTTCACCGCCATCAGCACGGAATGCGCCGCACTTCCACACAGGCCGGCCACGATCGATCTCCAGGCACGGGAGGAAAGCATGACTCGTGTCAGGATTTCTTATCGACGCCGTATTTCATCAAAAGCGGATATTGCAAAGCGGCAAAAAGAAACGTGAGCGGCACTGCCCCGAAAAGCTTGAAGCTGACCCAGAAATCCGTCGTCTGCGTCCGCCAAACGATCTCATTGAGAATTGCCAGCACGAAAAAGAACAGCGCCCAGCGCAAGGTAAGCTTCCGCCAGCCTTCTTCCTGAAGGTGAAAGACGGAATCGAATACGATGCCAAGTAACGGTTTACCGAGCAGGAGCCCGCCAAGCAGGGTGCCGCCAAACAACACGTAGATGATGGTCGGCTTGAGCTTGATGAACAGTTCATCATGCAGAATCAGCGTCAGCCCGCCGAAGATCAGCACGACGACGGCGGTAACCACCGGCATGACTGCGATATGCCGCGTCATAACGTAAGAGATTGCCAGTGCGATCAGGACCGCGACCATGAAAGCGCCGGTCGCGGCGAAGATCCCGAATTTAGAATTCGCGACGAAGAACAGAATCAGCGGCCCGATGTCGAGCACCAGCTTCAACAGCGGATTGAGTCGCGTCTTTTCTGCATTCATGCCCTGTCTCAATCTTCAAGACCCACCACGGCACGTGAGAAGTCGCGAGCCGTGAATGGCGCAAGGTCGTCCACACCTTCGCCGATACCGATGAAATGCACGGGCAATCCAAACCTTTCGGCAATTGCAACAAGAATGCCGCCACGCGCGGTCCCGTCGAGCTTGGTCATCACCAGGCCGGTAACGCCCGCGATCTTGCCGAAAATCTCCACCTGGCTCAGCGCGTTTTGACCCACCGTCGCGTCGAGGACAAGAAGCACTGCGTGGGGCGCCGTTGGCTCGACCTTGCGCACGACGCGCACCATCTTTTCCAGTTCACCCATCAGCTCGGCACGATTTTGCAGTCGCCCCGCCGTGTCGACCAGAACGACATCAGTGCCTTCAACCTTGGCTGCTGTGACTGCTTCAAAGGCAAGGCTTGCGGCATCGGAGCCTGGTTCGCGCGCGACCACTTTTGCGCCCGTGCGTTCGCCCCAGATCTTGAGCTGATCGATCGCGGCAGCACGAAAAGTATCGCCTGCAACCAGCATTACCCTCTTTCCCTGCGCGCGAAAGCGGGCGGCAAGCTTGCCAATTGTCGTGGTCTTGCCGGAACCGTTGACGCCGGCGACCAGAATGACGAATGGGCGCGCCGTCAGTTCCAACGGCCTGGCGACCGGCACCAGCGCCTTCTCGATCTCGCTGGCAAGCACTGCCTTGACCTCGTTCGGTGAAATTCCCTGCGGGTAACGGCCCTGGCCGAGCATATCGACGATACGGGCGGCGAGGTCCTGGCCAAGATCGGCGCGAACCAGCTCGTCTTCGAGCGCATCAAGCGTTTCGGGATCGAGCGGACGGTTCGTCACCAGTGCCGCGATCGAGGAACCAAGCGACGACGAGGTGCGCCTGAGCCCGCCGCTCAGGCGCCTCCACCAGCCTTCGCTTTGCACGCTGTCGTTCATGCGGCGTCCGTGATAGCCGTTTCGGCAAATTTTGGTAAGTGACCATGACACCGGAAGAGATGCTTGCCCGCCTGCTCTATCGCGACGGGCTGATGCTGGTGGTCGACAAGCCTGCGGGATTGCCTGTGCACCGTGGCCCGAAGGGTGGCGAGGCTCTCGAGGACTACTTCGACGCGTTGCGGTTCGGCCTGCCGCGCCGACCGGCGCTCGCACACAGGCTCGATCGTGATACCACAGGCTGTCTGGTGCTTGGCCGTCACCGCAAGGCGCTCGCGTTACTCGGCAAGCTCTTCAAGCAGGGCAAGGTCGGAAAATGTTACTGGGCCGTCGTCGAGGGCGGGCCGGAAGAGGCCGAAGGCCGCATTGATATCCCGCTTTCCAAGCGGGACGAGTCACGCGGCTGGTGGATGAAGGCCGACAGTCACGGGCTGCCGTCAACCAGCACTTGGAAGGTGCTGGGACGTGGACCGGGTCTCGCCTGGCTTGCACTCGAGCCGATCACCGGGCGCACGCATCAGCTGCGGGTCCATTGCGCCGAGATGGGGTGGCCGATCGTCGGCGACAGCATCTACGGAAAATCAGCGCGCGGCGATGCGCTGGCGCTGCATCTGCACTCACGCGAGGTGACGGTGCCGATCTCAAAAAGCAAGCCGGCAGTCAAAGTGACTGCGCCGGTGCCGGAGCATATGCGGAAGATGTTGAGCGCCTGCACCTGGACCGGCGAGGTCAGTAGAGCTGCGCTCTGATGCGCTCAGGTGCCTCGCGATCATAGGCCTCGCCGCCAAGCTTGCCCTGGCTCAGCTCGGCGATAATGGTGCCGGTCGAGGGTAGGCTCCTGCGATCAATCTTCGTCGCCTCGTCCCATAGCTTGGAGCGCACGATTGCCTTCGAGCAATGGAAATAGATGCTCTCGATGTGCACGATAAGCACGCAACGCGGCTGCTTGCCTTTGACTGCGAAGCTTTGCATCAGCTCGGGATCGATGGAAATCGACGCGCGGCCGTTCACACGCAAGGTTTCGCCGACGCCCGGGATCAGAAACAGGAGCGCGATGCGCGGATCCCGGATGATGTTGCGAAACCCGTCGATGCGGTTGTTGCCGGGACGATCCGGGATCGCGAGTGTTTTCTCGTCGAGAATTCGCACGAATCCGGGTGCATCTCCCTTCGGCGAGCAATCAAGCCCTTCCGGCCCTGACGTCGCGACGGCAACGAACGGAGCCACTTCGATCATTCTTCGGTAGGCGCCATTGATGTGATCGATTTCCTTGATCACCGAAGCTCCCAGCCTTTCGCCGTAGAGCGACTGGAGCTGATCCATCGTCGTGATCAGGTGATCGCGGTAGGCCATCTTTGTCTCCTTATTGGCGATTTGCGCATGATCCTATCCGAAAGCCGGTCGATTGTCGGGATCATGCGTTAAGCGGCCAGAAGCTGCCGGCCATCGTGTGCTTTGATCGTCAGATCGAGAATAACACCTGGCTCAACCGGAGCACCAAGCCGCACCGGCGTAAATTGTTCGGTGCGGCCAAGCGCCCGCGACTCGACCAGAACGCGCCGGCGGCGGCCGATTTCGCGATCGAGATGACGACTCAACGCAAATTCGCCTTTTTCGCGCAGGCGGCGCGCCCGATCCCTGATCAGGCCGCGGTCGACCTGCGGCATGCGCGCGGCGGGCGTGCCGGGTCGCGGCGAAAACGGGAAAACATGAAGCTGGGTGAGGCCGCATTCATCGACGAGATCGAGCGAGCGACGGAACATATCTTCCGTCTCGGTCGGAAAACCCGCAATGATGTCGGCGCCAAAGACGATATCGGGCCGCAACCGGCGCACCTGCTCGCAGAACGAAATTGCATCGCTGCGTGTGTGTCGACGCTTCATCCGTTTTAGAACGAGATCGTCGCCGGACTGCAGGGACAGATGCAGATGAGGCATCAAGCGCGGCTCGTTGGCGACCGCGTCAAGCAGATCGGGATCGGTTTCGACCGAATCGATCGATGAAAGCCGCAGACGCGCCAGATCCGGCACGTCACTGAGAATACGCTTGACCAGGGTGCCCAGCCGCGGTGAACCGGGCAGGTCGGCGCCGTAACTCGTGATGTCGACGCCCGTGAGCACGATCTCGCGATAGCCGTTGGCAGCGAGCCGCCGCGCCTGAAACACGACGGCATCGATCGCCAACGAGCGCGAATTCCCGCGGCCGTAAGGAATGATGCAGAACGTGCAGCGATGATCACACCCGTTCTGTACCTGCACGAAAGCACGCGCCCGCCCCTCGATGCTGTCGATGACATGCGGATGCATTGTCCTTGCTGTCATGATGTCGGAAACGGCGATTTTTCCCGATGAAGCCCAAGTGCGGGGGTGGAATTTTTCCTCGTTGCCGACGACGCCGTCGACTTCCTTCATCGCGGCGAAATTTCCGGCTTCGGTCTGCGCTGCGCAACCCGTTACGACGATCCGCGTCTGCGGCTGCTCGCGCCTGACGCGCCGGATCGTTTGTTTTGCCTGCCGCACTGCTTCCGCGGTGACGGCACAGGTATTGATGATGACCGTGTTGCTGATGCCGCCCGCCACAGCTTCGCGCTTTATGACCTCCGACTCGTAGGCGTTCAGCCGGCAGCCAAATGTGACGACATCGACACTCACGACGCACCCGCCTTGGCGAAAAGCGCCGGGTCGAACCGGCCTTCGAACTCGAATTCGACCGGCCCGGTCATCAGGACGTGATCGTCTTTCTCCCGCCAATCGATCGTCAGCTCGCCGCCGGGCAGCGTGACCTTTACCTTCCGCCCGGTGCGCCTGAGTCGCGCGGCCGCGACCGCAGCCGCGCAGGCGGCCGAGCCGCACGCCTTGGTCAGGCCTGCGCCGCGTTCCCAGGTACGGATGATGACGTGATCACGGGAAACAATTTGCGCCAGCGTGATGTTAGCGCGCTCGGGAAAGATCGGATGATTTTCGAGCAAGGGCCCGAGGCGCGCGAGATCGTGCGCATTCACATCGTCGACCCAGAAGATCGCATGCGGATTCCCCATGCTCACGACCGAGGGCGAATGCAGAACGGGCTTATCGATCGGACCGATCTGCAATTCGATCGCGCGCGTATCGCGGAATTCCTCGGCCAGAGGAATTTCGTTCCACTTGAAACGCGGCGGCCCCATGTCCACGGTGAACATGCCGCCCGCGTCTTTCCAGCAGTTGAGAATCCCCGCCGTCGTTTCGAAGGTGAGCGCGTCCTTGCCGCTCTCTTTCGCGACGAGATCCGCCACACAGCGCATGCCGTTCCCGCAGGCGCCTGCTTCCGATCCGTCATTGTTGTAGATGCGGATAAAGGCATCGGTGCCCGGCGTGCGTGGCGTATAGAGCGCCATAAGCTGGTCGTAGGGTGCCCCGCCCTGCCGCCCGGCCGCGCGCGCTTCTTCGGGCTCGATCTTGCCGCCACGCGAGCGCAAATCGACAATGACGATTTCATTGCCGATGCCGTTCATCTTCACGAAGGACTGATTGGCGAGTGCGCCCATATCGTGCTTTGCCCGCGTTTTGCCCGGTTTATATGGCGAATAGGCGAGGATTGGCCAGAGGCCATGCTAGGATGCGCACCAATGCTGGCGAATCGCCGGGCCGCCGCGAACGACGGAGAACCGTGATGTCGCCTCTTCAGCTTTTGCTGACGTTTGCTGTCCTGGCATTGCCGCTCGTTGCCGACACAGCGGTGGCCCAGAATCCTGCGCCCAAGCCCGATGCTGCCGAGCCGATGCCGCCTCCGGGAAGGGGTCTTTCGTCGCCATCGCCGTTACAGCCGGGCGATGCCTTCGGTGAACAGGTGACCCTGCCGGAGCGCACGATGATCTATCTGAAGGGCCACACCAAGTGGGACACGGCTTTCGATACGCTTGTCGACGCGTTCAAGTCGCTGCACGAATATCTGGACAAGCAGAATATCAAGCCGGCCGGCCCCGCCTTTACCGTCTATACGGAAACCGACGACACCGGTTTCTCCTATCAGGCCGCGCTGCCTGTCAGCGAGACACCCAGGGATCCTCCCAAAGGCGATATCGCCGTCGGGCCCGCGCCATCGGGCAAGGCCTACAAGTTTGTTCACCGCGGATCCTACGATGCCATGGATACGACCTATGAAGCGATCACCAACTATCTTGACGACAAGCAACTCGAGGCCAAGGACCTCTTCATCGAGGAGTACACCACTGATCCGGTGAAGAGCGATCCTGACAAGCTGGTGGTGAACGTCTTTGTACCGGTGAAATAATGATCGTATCGCGGACACTCACAATTCTATTCGCCTGCACGGTACTTTTTGCCCAAGCGCATGCAGCGGAAAAACTGGTGACGGTCACCGGCGAGGCCACTGTTGCGGTTGCGCCCGACACCGCGATGATCCGTATCGGCGTCAGCAGTCAAGACAAGACCGCGCGCGAAGCGGGTGAAGTCAATGCAAGGCAGATGACCGCGGTGCTCGCCGCGATCAAGGAGACTGGCATCGCCGATCGCGACATCCAGACGTCGCGGCTGTCGCTGCAGCCTCAGTACGATCCGAACAAGGGCGGCACCGCAAGGCTCACCGGCTTCCAGGCCACCAATCAGGTGACGGTCCGCATTCGCGATATCGACAAATTGCCGTCAGTGCTTGATCGCGCCATTGCCGCCGGGGCCAACGAGATGTCGGGTATCGAATTCGTCGTCTCGGAGCAGTCAAAGCTGCTCGATCAGGCCCGCGACGATGCGATTGCCGACGCGCGCCGTAAGGCCGAGCTTTACGCCAAGGCAGCCGGCGCCAAGCTTGGCCGCGTGGTCTCGATCACGGAAGAAGGTTCCTCCCCGCCACCGCGGCCGATGCAGGCCGTGCGCGCCGGCGCCGTGCCCGTCGCGCCAGGCGAGCAGACGCTACGGGCCGTGGTGACGGTAAGCTATGAATTGGCGCTGTAAATCCGCCTTAGCTTGACTTAACGATGCACGGACCCTAGGTTCCGCGCGTTCTCGATAGAGACGTGAAATCCCAGTTCCGCCGACCGGTCCGTCAGGAGGCCGGAGGCCACCGCCCGACAGCGCGATGCGCCCTCGGGCGCAAAAGTGTTTGGAGACCGATGTTCGACTCGTTGTCGGAAAGACTTGGCGGCATTCTCGACCGTCTCACCCGCCGCGGCGCGCTCAGCGAAGCCGACGTCGATGCTGCGTTGCGCGAGGTTCGGCGCGCACTGCTTGAAGCGGACGTGGCGCTCGACGTCGCGCGCGCCTTTGTCGACGGCGTGAAACAGCAGGCTGTCGGTGTCGAAGTGATGAAATCGGTGACGCCCGGCCAGATGGTCGTGAAGATCGTTCATGACCAGCTTGTCGCGACGCTCGGCGCAGACAGCAAGGGCATCGATCTCAATGCCGCGCCCCCGGTCGCGATCATGATGGTCGGCCTGCAGGGCTCCGGCAAGACCACGACCACTGCCAAAATCGCAAAGCGGCTCACCGACCGGCAGCGCCGGAAGGTTCTGATGGCCTCGCTGGACGTTCGCCGTCCGGCGGCCATGGAGCAGCTCGCCGTGCTCGGCCGCGACGTGCAGATCGACACGCTGCCTGTTGTCGAAGGTCAGACCCCGCCGCAGATCGCCCGCCGCGCGATCGAGGCCGGCAAGCTTGGCGGCTACGACGTCGTGATGCTCGATACGGCCGGACGCACGACGCTTGATGACGCGATGATGAGCGAGGCGGCGGAGGTCAAGCGCGCGATCGATCCGCACGAGGTGCTGCTGGTTGCCGACGCCCTCACCGGCCAGGATGCGGTCAACCTGGCGCGTTCGTTTGACGAGCGGGTTGGCCTCACGGGCATCATTCTTACACGCGTCGACGGCGACGGCCGCGGCGGCGCGGCGCTGTCGATGCGAGCCGTCACGGGCAAACCGATCAAGTTGATCGGCACCGGCGAAAAGCTCGACGCGCTCGAGGATTTCGATGCCGCCCGTATCGCCGGCCGCATCCTCGGCATGGGCGACATCGTCGCGCTCGTCGAGAAGGCCGCGGCGAACATCGATGCCGAAAAGGCGATGCGCGCGGCAGAGAAGATGCGCAAGGGCGCCTTCGATCTCGCCGATCTGCGCGAGCAGCTCGTGCACATGCAGTCCATGGGCGGGCTCAGCGGGCTGATGGGCCTGCTGCCCGGAATCGCCAAAATGAAGAATCAGCTTGCCACGGCGAATCTCGACGAAAGCGTCATCAAGCGGCAGATCGCGATCATCCACTCGATGACGCCGAAGGAGCGTCGGAACCCCGATTTGCTCAAGGCGAGCCGCAAGAGGCGCATCGCCGCGGGCTCCGGCACCACGCCGGAGGCAATCAACAGGCTGCTGAAGATGCACCGCGGCATGGCGGACATGATGAAGATGATGGGCGGCGCCAAACGTGGCCCGCTCGCCGGCCTCGCCCAGGCGATGGGATTCGGCTCCGGCATGCCGTCGCCCGAGCAGATGGCGGAAATGGCGAAACAAATGCCCGGCGGCCAGCTGCCGCCGAACATGCCGGGCGTCGGCGGCTCCTTGCCGCCGGCCATGCCGAAGCTGCCCCCGAACATGCCCGGCCTGCCTGGCCTGGGCGGAAAGTTCCCAGGATTGCCGGGCGGCCTGCCGCCCGGACTCGGAAAGAAGAAGTGAGTTTCGACCTATAGAGCAAGAAAGGACCGATAGAATGTCTCTCGTCATACGTCTCGCCCGTGCCGGCACGAAGAAACGGCCGGTTTATCACGTCGTCGTCGCCGACAATCGAGCTCCGCGCGACGGCCGCTTCATCGAACGGCTCGGTTATTTCAATCCATTGCTGCCGAAGGAAAACACCGAACGGCTCAAGCTCGACCTCGAAAAGGTTCAGGCCTGGATGAAAAAAGGCGCGCAGCCGTCCGACCGCGTGATGCGCTTCCTCGATGCCGCCGGAATTTTGAAGCGCCCGAAGCGGAACAATCCCGAGAAGGCGATCCCGCGGAAGGAACGCAAGGCGAAGGAAGAAGAGGCGGCAAAAGCCGCCGGCGCCGCACCCGCGGCGGAAGGCGGCAAGGCGGCGGAAAAGCCGGCGGCAGCCGCGCCGGCCCCAGCGGCGAGCTAAAGGCTCGCCGCCGCTGCCGTGGCCGAGCGCATCTGCGTTGCCCGCATCGGCGCCGCGCATGGCGTGCGCGGCGAGGTAAAGCTGTGGTCTTTCACCGAAGATCCCGCGGCGGTCGCGACCTACGGTCCGCTGGAAACGGAAGACGGAACGCGCCGCTTCGAGATCGAGTCCCTGCGCGCGGCAAAGGACCATTTCGTCGCACGTCTCTCCGGAGTGGGCGACCGAAACGCCGCGGAACAATTGCGCAATCTTGAGCTTTACATCCCGCGCTCACGGCTGCCGAAGATCAACGACCGCGATACCTATTACCATGCCGACCTCATCGGGCTCGACGCCGTCACGCCGGACGGCGTCCAGATCGGGACGGTTCATGCGCTGCATAATTTCGGCGCAGGTGACATCATCGAGATCATGCCGGTGGGCAGCGGTGAGCCGCTGATACTGCCTTTCAACGACGTGACGGTCCCCAGGATCGATCTGGAGGCAAAGCAGATCGTGCTTGTACGGCCGGTCGAAATCGAGGCGCGGGAAGAATGAGCATGTGGCGCGCAAGCGTATTGACCATCTTCCCGGACATGTTTCCGGGGCCGCTGGCGCAAAGTCTTGCCGGCAAGGCGCTGACGTCGGGAGTCTGGTCGCTGGATACAGTCGACATCCGCGCACATGCGAGTGACAAGCACCGCACCGTCGACGACACGCCCGCCGGCGGCGGCCCCGGCATGGTGATGAAAGCCGACGTGCTCGCGCATGCGCTCGACAGCCTGCCGCACGACACGCGTCCTCGTCTGCTGATGAGCCCGCGCGGGGTTCCGCTGCGGCAAAGCTACGCGGCAAGGCTCGCACGCGGCCCGGGGGTCGTCATCTTGTGCGCGCGCTTTGAAGGCGTCGACGAGCGGCTGATCAAGGCGCGTCGCCTGGAAGAGGTTTCGCTGGGCGATTTCATACTTTCCGGCGGCGAGATCGCCGCACTCGCGCTGCTCGACGCCTGCGTGCGCCTGCTGCCCGGGGTGATTGGCAAGGAGGCCTCCGCCGCCGAGGAAAGCTTCGCCGACGGGCTGCTGGAATATCCGCAATACACGCGGCCGCCCGTGTTCGAGGGCGAGCCGATCCCCGAGGTGCTTACCTCGGGCGACCACGCCAAGGTCAAGGCCTGGCGCCGCGCGGAGGCCGAGCGGCTCACGGCCGAGCGCCGGCCCGACCTTTGGTCGGCCTATCAGGCCCGCAAAGCAGCGAAAATCGGCCCTAATCCGAAGGGTGACAAGCCGAAAGCTTTGTAATACAAGCTCGCCGACCCATTCAGACCAGATCAGGACCGCGCGCCGGTTGCTGGCGCTGCCGACGGAGAATTCACAATGGACATCATCCAACAGCTGGAAAAAGAGCAGATCGCGAAGCTCTCCGCCGGCAAGGACATTCCGGACTTTCAGCCCGGCGACACCGTCCTGGTTAACGTCAAGGTCATCGAAGGCGACAAGACCCGCGTGCAGGCCTACGAAGGCGTGTGCATCGGCCGGTCGGGGCGCGGGGTGAACGAAAACTTCACCGTGCGCAAGATTTCATACGGCGAGGGCGTCGAGCGCGTGTTCCCGCTCTATTCGCCGATGATCGATTCGATCAAGCTGGTGCGCCGCGGCAAGGTGCGTCGCGCCAAGCTCTATTACCTGCGCGGTCTGCGCGGCAAGAAGGCGCGTATCTCCGAGGCGCAGGGTGCCGGCGGACCGGAAGGCGCTGAGGCTGCAACCGCCACCGAATAATATTCGGCTTGTTCTGGATGGGCTTGTTCTGGATGAAAGGGCCGCTGCGGCGGCCCTTTTTCCTGGGTGGTCGTTCGTTGTCGAAGCTCGGCCAATTGGCTATATAGCAGTCATGGTTTCCAAAGCTCAGCGGATTGTCCTGATCGACCACACGCGCCTTCCGTGGCGGTTCTTTGGCCGGCTCACGGCGGCGGTACAGGCAGGCCTTTGATCACGGCGGCAATGCCGCACGCCTGCGAGTCGTATTCCATCCTATCTGAGCAAAGTCGATATCATGAAACCACGCACGCTCTACGATAAAATCTGGGACGATCATCTGGTTGACGAGCAACCGGACGGAACCTGCCTCCTCTATATCGACCGTCATCTGGTGCACGAGGTCACCTCGCCGCAGGCTTTCGAGGGCCTGCGCGCGGCGGGCCGCAAGGTTCATGCTCCGGAAAAGACATTGGCGGTCGTCGACCACAATGTTCCGACGACGGATCGAACCAAGCCGAATCCGGATCCTGAAAGCGCCGAGCAGATCGCAGCACTCGCGAAGAATGCGAAGGAATTCGGTATCGAATACTTCAATGAGTTCGACAAACGCCAGGGTATCGTTCACATCATCGGCCCCGAGCAGGGATTCACCCTGCCCGGGACGACGATCGTTTGCGGCGACAGCCACACTGCAACGCACGGCGCCTTTGGCGCGCTCGCCTACGGCATCGGTACGTCCGAAGTCGAGCATGTCCTCGCGACGCAGACGCTGATCCAGAAAAAATCGAAAAACATGCGCGCGGTGGTCGACGGCAAGTTGCCGCCAGGCGTCACCGCAAAGGACATTATCCTTGCCATCATCGGCGAGATCGGCACCGCCGGCGGCACCGGCTACGCCCTGGAATATGCAGGCGAGGCCATCCGCTCTGTTTCAATCGAAGGCCGCATGACGATCTGCAACATGTCGGTCGAAGCCGGCGCCAAGGCAGGCTTTATTGCGCCGGACGAAAAGGCCTACGACTATCTCAGGGACAAGCCGAAAGCGCCGAAGGGAAAGGCCTGGGATGAAGCGATGCGCTACTGGGAGACGTTGCACTCCGATGATGGTGCGAACTTCGACCGCGAGATCAGACTCGACGCCGCAAAGCTGCCGCCGTTGGTCACCTGGGGCACCAGCCCCGAGCAGGTAACATCGATCACCGGCAAAGTGCCGGTGCCGTCCGAGATTCAGGATGAGAAGAAGCGCATAGCGGCGGAGCGCTCGCTCGAATACATGGGCCTCAAGGGCGGAGAGAAAATCATCGACATCAGGATTGATCGTGTGTTTATCGGCTCATGCACCAATGCGCGCATCGAGGACCTGCGTACGGTGGCTCGCGTGGTCGAGGGCAAGACGGTCAACGCCAATGTCAACGCGATGATTGTACCCGGCTCGGGCCTCGTTAAAATGCAGGCTGAAGCCGAGGGTCTCGACAGGATTTTCAAGGCGGCAGGATTCGAGTGGCGCGAGCCAGGCTGCTCGATGTGCCTCGCGATGAACCCGGACAAGCTCCGGCCCGGAGAACGCTGCGCCTCGACGTCGAACCGAAATTTCGAGGGGCGGCAAGGTTACAAGGGCCGTACCCACCTTGTGTCGCCGGCAATGGCCGCGGCCGCGGCAATCGCCGGCCACTTCGTTGACGTGCGCGAGTGGAAATAGCGCCGCCGTAAATCCGGTCGAGGTCAAAAAGGCCGTGCCTCCTGGCGGGCCTTTTATCACCAGCAGCGCCACGCGCGCCGGTACACCCAATGCCCGTTGCGCCACACGCGCACGCGCGCCCAGCCACAGGCCGGACCCGCGTAGTAAGGCGTCGCGTAATAATAGGGGCCCGGATAGTAGGCATAGGGGTAGCCCCAGCCCCAACCAATTCCAAACCCGAACGCCGGACCCCAACCCCAGCCGCCATGCCAGTGACGCCCACGCCAATGCGCATCCGCACTGCCGGGCATGAACGCGACAATACTGATGATCAGCGCGGCGCCTGTGAGAAATTTCGAGAGTCGAGACATCGCCGTACCTCCGATGCCACCCCGCCACTTTCAATATATATCAGTGCCGGGGCCTTCTCTATTCCCACCAGCAACGCATCTGCGGCACGATCACCGGACCGCTCACGCGGTACTCCTGTGCAAGCCAGGCGTAACACTGGCGCTTTGCATTCGGCCCCGGATAGACGCGGCGCGGATAAATCGTAACGCGGGGCCGCTTTTTCTGCGCTGCACGATCAGGACAATCCGGTGAGGATCGCATCTGGTCACAGCGCACGGATTGGGCCGATGCCGGCAATGACGCGGCCATCAGCAAAACCAGACCGATCCCAACCAACCGCGCTGCCATTCGCCACATCGCCGGTTTCGCCTCGCGCCAGACCGCCAACCGTTGCGCATCTGCGGCCATGCCGTCAACCGCTTGGTCGCCGCGTGAACCTCCCTTACAACGTTGCCATGAAAGGTAAATTCCGCGATTGGCACGGCTTGGCGGCGCCAACCTTGTCCGATATCGAGGCACTCGCATCGGAGGCCTATGGCCGGCTGCCGCGGCGCTTTCGCGACCTTTGCGACAACCTCGTCATTCGCGTCGAGGATTTTCCGACCGATGAAGTCCTCAACAGCATGCAGGCCGAGAGCGAATTCGACCTGCTTGGTTTGTTCCAGGGCGTCGGGCTGCCGTTTCAGTCGGAATCGGTTCCGGAAGTGATGCCCAACATGATCTGGCTCTATCGGCGTCCGATCCTCGACTACTGGGCCGAGCACGAGGATACGCTCGGTGCAATCGTCACGCACGTCCTGGTACACGAAATCGGACACCATTTCGGCCTGTCGGACGAAGATATCGAGGCGATCGAAGCAAGCGCTGAATGAGGTCGATCTGAAATCACGATGATGCTCATTCAAAATATGAATTGGTCGGGCGTGCCCGACTGCACGACCATCGAACGGCAAGGAGATTCACCATGATCGTGACTGTTTTCCGTTCCCGCCTGCGCCCGGGTGCACGTGAGGACTACGTCGCCCTTGTCGATCGCATGGTCGAGCTGGCGAAAACCATGCCTGGTTACATTTCACATAAGGGATTCTTCGCCGACGACGGGGAGCGGGTTACTATTGTCGAGTTCGAGCATGAAGAGGGAATGCGCGCGTGGCGCATGAATTCCGAACATCGCGCAGCACAGAAAAAGGCGCGCGAGATTTACTATTCCGAATACAGCGTGCAGGTGTGCAATGTGGTGCGGGAATCAAGGTTCAAGCACGAACATGCAGTCGCGTGAGGAGAGACAGGGCCGAAACGCATATCTACCTGCGCGTTATGGCCCTTGACCGGTCCGGTGGGCGTCTTAAGAAAAGGCCTATCGACCGACCAACCGGGAGTCCGGGAACCATGGAAAAATTTACAACACTCGAAGGTGTCGCGGCGCCGTTGCGCATCATCAATGTCGACACCGACATGGTGATCCCCAAGCAGTATCTCAAGACGACCAAACGTACCGGTCTCGGCAAGGGTCTGTTTTCCGAGCGCCGCTACAGGGACGACGGCAGCGAAAATCCCGATTTCGTTCTGAACAAGCCGGCCTACCGCAAGGCCAAGATTCTGGTCGCGGGAGACAATTTCGGCTGCGGTTCCTCGCGCGAACACGCGCCGTGGGCGTTGATGGATTTCGGCATCCGTTGCGTCATCTCGACTTCATTCGGCGACATTTTCTACAACAACTGCTTCAAGAACGGCCTGCTGCCGATCCGCGTGTCGCCTGAGGATCTTGAAAAACTTTTTGACGACGCCGAACGCGGCGCCAATGCGACACTGACCATCGACCTCGAGAAGCAGGAAATCCGCGGTCCCGACGGGGGCGTGGTCCATTTCGAGATTGACCCGCACCGCAAGCACTGCCTGCTCAACGGCCTCGACGATATCGGGCTCACCCTCCAGAAGCAGAGCAAGATCGCAAGTTACGAGAAGAGTGCCGCCGCAGCACGGCCATGGGCGTAAGCCGACGCTGCCTTTGCTAATGTATATCGAGGGTTGACTGCGGGACCGGCGCAGGCGGCACGGCACTGGCGGTGCGCGCACGCCGATGCGAATGTGCCGACAGCGCGTGCCTGGTTTTCAAGCGTTGCGCGACCTGCAAAGCGGGTTTGTACGATTGCGCCACACAGAAACTGTCGACGGCGTCAACCACTGCCGCGCTGATCAGCTGCTGCCGCTCGGGCGACGCCATTTCCAATTCCTCATCACGGTTCGCAATCGAGCCCGCTTCGAGAAGCACAGCGGGCATCTGCGTCTCTTTCAGCACGAACAGTGTGTCGTAGCGATAGACACCGGCGTCGGCGTCCAGAAGCTTGCGTTGCCAGCGGCCCATGAAGCTCTCGGTATAGTGCGGCGTATATTCCAGGCCCCGCGCTTTCAACTGCCGGCCGAGCATGCTGCCGAACAATAGGCTGTCTTTTGGATCGGGATTGTCGTTGGAAACGAAGATGGAATGACCTTTGAACCGATCACTGAACGTCTGCCGCTTGCCGTTGTAGTCCCACTTTTCCAGAAACCGATCGGGGACCGAATCATGGTGGATTGAGAGGAGCAGATTCGCCGACAGCTCATTGGCACGCGCGACGCGGGCGTAAAGGCTCCGGTTGGCGCGCCCGTCGCTTACCAAAAGGACCGTCTTGGCAAAGCCCGCCTCCAGAAGGGCCCGGTCGATCTCTTTGGCCAGCCGCAGGTTGAAATCATATTCGTCGGCACCGCGGGCGCTTTTTGCCCCGGGTGATTTTGCGGTGTGGCCCACGTCAAGTACGACGCGGAAATCCGGGCGGGTGCAACCGGCGGAGCCGGATTTGACGGGACTCGCCGGCGGCTCGGCACGGGCAATGGCGAGCGGCAGCGCGGACAAGAGAGCCGCGAGCGATACCGCGATCGATTGCCAATGGCGGATCATGATTCATCCTGCGACATTTCCCGCCGTCGAACAATTACGCCTGTGGACGTTTCAGGCCCGGGCCGCAATTGCCTCCGCGATCGCAACGGTACGCCGCGCCATGTCGGCATGCAGGCGCTCGACCATGCGGCCGTCGATCGCGACCACACCCTTTCCCCTGTTTTCGGGTAAATCGAATGCCGCGATCAACTTGCGCGCCTGCTCAACCTCGGCCGGCGATGGCGAGAATGCCTTGTTACAGGGTTCAATCTGACTGGGGTGGATCAGCGTCTTGCCGTCGAACCCGAATTCGACGCCTTGGGCACATTCCTTGTCGAATCCAGCCGCATTACCGATGTCGTTATAGACGCCGTCAAGGATGCCGATGTCGTGGATGCGCGCGGCGGCGACGCACATGGAGAGCCAAGGCAGCATCGGCGCCCTACCCGGCACGAGGCGCGCGCGTGTGTCCTTGGCGAGGTCGTTGGTGCCCACGACGAACCCGGACAGGCGCGTTTCCGAATCGCGCGCCGCGGCTGCGATCGCGAGAATATTGAAGATCGCAAGCGGCGTTTCGATCATTGCCCATACCCGCGTCCTGCGGTCGGTACCCATGTCAAGCAGACGGCGGCCGATCAGTTCCAGCGTTTCGGGGCTCGACACCTTGGGCACCAGGATGGCGTCGGGCGCGGCATGGGCGGCCGCGGAAAGATCGTCCGCGTGCCATGGCGTATCGACACCGTTGATACGAATGAAAACTTCTCGCGGACCGAAACCACCCGCTTTCACCGCATCCACCACTTGCCGGCGCGCAACGTCCTTGGCGTCGGGGGCGACCGAATCCTCAAGGTCGAGGATCACGCCGTCGGCAGGCAGGGTCCTTGCCTTGTCCAGGGCGCGCCTGTTGGAACCGGGCATATACAGAACGCTGCGGCGCGGGCGGATAGTCATCCGGACACTCCTCCATGAAATCCTACCGTCCATAATGCACGTGCGCCACTCTCGCCCGCCACAGGTTGCCAAACGCGGCGGGAGCATGATTGTGTGACCAACGGTTCACCGGTGACAAATTATGCCGTTTCCCGAACAACTCATTGACGGTTACCGCACCTTCCTGCTCGGCCGGCTGCGTCACGAGCAGGACCGTTACCTGACCCTTGCTGAAAGAGGACAGGCACCGGAGATCATGGTCATCGGCTGCTGCGATTCACGCGTTTCACCCGAAGTGATCTTCAATGCACGACCCGGTGAGCTGTTCGTCGTACGCAACATCGGAAATCTTGTCCCACCCTATACGGTCGACGGCGCGCAACGAGCTGTCTCGGCGGCGCTGGAATTCGCAGTGCAGGCGCTCAAGGTGAAGCACATCGTGGTGCTCGGTCACGCCCAGTGCGGCGGCATCCGCGCCTACGCGGCGGAGGCAGCGCCGCTGTCGCCCGGCGATTTCATCGGGCAATGGATGGCGCTCATCGCACCGGCGGCCGCCGAAATCGGTCCGCGCGGCAATCGCTCCCTGGACCAATATCTGACGCAGCTGGAGCAGGCGTCCATAGTCAAGACGCTCGACAATCTGCTGACATTCCCGTGGATCAAGGATCGGGTGACACGCGGCACGCTCACGCTGCACGCAGCCTATTTCGGTGTGGCCACCGGTCAACTTTCGGTGCGCGATCCCGCCACGGGACAGTTTGTCCAGGTTGCCAAGGACGAACACATGCGGGTGATGGCTCCGCCCCGTTTCTGACCCGTCCAACGACTTACTTCGTCTTAACCGTATCGGCACGGATTTTTCCGGTGAATCCGACCCGCAACGCGAATCGTGGTTAGCGAGAATCCGCCGTTTCTCCCTAACGCGATGGTAATGACCTAGCGCTACAGCTGGCGGACATCTCATTTGCGGGAACGTTCGAAGCCGTGATCGAAGAGCGGTCGATTATCGCTGAAATCGAGGGGACCTTCGCATCGGGATCGACCGACAAGCAGGCGGACATTCTTCGCCGGGTCACCGATCTGTTCCTCGCCGGTGCGGACAGCTACTCCGAAGAGCACGTCGACCTCTTCGACGGGGTCATTTCACGCATCGCTGAAAGGATCGAGATCAAGGCCAGGGCCGAGCTTGCGCATCGATTGGCTCCGGTTTCCAACGCGCCGCTGAAGACCGTGCGCAACCTTGCGCATGACGAATCAATCGAGGTCGCGGGCCCGATCCTGAGCCTGTCCAACAGGCTCTCCGACGAGGACCTGCTGTCGATTGCAAGCGGAAACAGGCAGGATCGTTTGCTTGCCATCTCAAAGCGTCCGTCACTCAGCGAGAAGGTCAGTGATGCGCTGGTGACGCACGGCAACCGCGATGTCGTTCTTTCGGTCACCCGCAATGAAGGCGCTCGATTTTCCGACGCGGGCTATACCAAACTGGTCGATCGGTCGATCAACGACGAGGTGCTCGCAATCTGCGTATCAATGCGCAAGGATATCCCGCAGGAGCATTTCAATTCCCTCATCGCCCGGGCATCGGAAGTCGTCTTCGAAAAGCTGGCCGCAAGCAATCCGCACGCGGTCTACGAGGTTCATAAAGTGCTGACCGACATCACCGGTCAGGATCCGTCCGGCCAAACAAAGGCCGTTCGCGACTACCGCGAGGCCGCAGCGCGGTTCGACATCCTCAAGCGTTCGGGCGCGCCGGTCGATCCGGCCGTGTGCGAATACGCGAAAAACGGAAAATTCGAAGATACGGTCGCAGCACTGTCCTCCCTGTCCGGTGCGCCGATCAAGCTTGTCGAAAGCGTCATGAATGACAGCCGACCTGAAAACGACTTCGCGCTTATCCTGGCAAAAGCCGCCGGTCTGTCGTGGCCGACCGCCAAGCACATTTGCATTATGCGACGCAAGGTCCTCCGTTTTTCGCCGCAGGCGATTGAAAATGCGCGTCACAGCTTCGAACGCCTGCAGACAGCGACCGCGCAACGCCTCGTCCGCTTCTACAACGAACGCCACGCCGCGCTCGCCAACTTCCAGGAGCTCGCGCAGCACATTCGTGCACAGGACAGCTCGGCTCGCGCATCGTAGCCGGCAGCCGCCTTGCGGAGTCCGGGCGCGCTTACGCAGCCCGGCGTTTGGCCTGGATGAGCTTGCGGTTGATCAGGCACTCGGCGATCTGCACGGTGTTGAGCGCCGCACCCTTGCGCAAATTGTCGGATACGACCCACATCTGCAGGCCATTTTCGATCGTTCCATCCTCGCGAATGCGGCTGATGTAAGTCGCATCTTCGCCTACACATTCGTACGGGGTGACGTAGCCACCATCTTCGCGCTTATCGATGACAAGACAGCCCGGAGCATTGCGCAGGATCTCGCGTGCTTCGTCCGCGGTGATCGGCTGTTCGAACTCGATATTGACGGCCTCGGAGTGGCCGACAAAAACCGGCACGCGAACGCAGGTCGCGCTGAGCCTGATCTTGGGATCGAGAATCTTCTTGGTCTCGACCACCATCTTCCACTCTTCTTTGGTGTACCCGTCTTCCATGAAGACGTCGATGTGCGGAATCACGTTGAACGCAATCCGCTTCGGAAACTTCTTCGCTTCCACTTCGTCGAGCGTAAATACCGCCTTGCTCTGCGAGAAGAGCTCATCCATCGCCTCCTTGCCGGCGCCGGAGACCGATTGATAGGTCGCCACGACGACTCGCTTGATCTTCGCCCGCTCGTGCAACGGCTTGAGTGCCACAACGAGCTGGGCGGTAGAGCAATTCGGATTCGCGATGATGTTCTTCTTGGTGAAGCCCGCAATTGCATCGGCGTTCACCTCGGGCACGATCAGCGGAACGTCGGGGTCCATACGCCAGGCGGATGAATTGTCGATCACCACCGCGCCTTGCGCCGCAATCTTCGGCGACCATTCCTTCGATACGGCGCTCCCCGCCGACATCAGACAGATATCGACGTCCGAAAAATCATAGTGGTCGAGCGCCTTGACCTTCAGCGTCTTGTCGCCGAACGAACACTCGACCCCCTGGCTACGCCGCGACGCGATGGCGACCACCTCGTCGGCGGGAAAATTGCGCTCGGCCAGAATGTCGAGCATCTCGCGCCCGACATTGCCGGTGGCACCCACCACGGCGACCTTGTAACCCATTGTTAACGCTCCGGAATGATTTACCACCGGGCCTCCGCTGAGGGGCAACCGGTTGGCAGCGCTTCTAAGCGAGAACAGCGCGCAACACAACGGCAACCCGGTCAACGACGATTACATGCACCCCGCCCTGTACTCATGGCGTGATGAGCTGCCGTCGAGCTTCGTGCGCCTGCTCGCATATCTGGGTGCTGTCGCGCTGTTGTCCATGGCAGCTGCGCATCTTTCTCAATCGCCGAAATCGATCACTAGCATCAGCCCGGTACATAAATCGAAGTGGATCGAGATCGAAAAGCCCTTCCCTGCGTTCGCCCTGTCGATTCCTGAAGCGGCCGACGTGCCCGCTTCATACGCCATCCGCCGCCATGCCGACGGTGGAGGACGTAAGGATATTCTTGAATTGGGTGAATCCGACAGCGCAGCACCCTACCTGCACGTCGAGATCTACCGCCCGGGGTCGGAAATCGAGCGTTTTGCAGAGCCTGTCACCGAAATCGCGGCAAGCGCTTTCGCCTTGGGTCCGATCGAGATAAGGGCCGCCGAGCAGCCACTGGCAAGCAAGTTCGGTCCCGCGTCCGTTTATTTTTTCTCGACATCGGAAGGCACCCCCAGAAAGTGCCTGGCCTTCATTCGCGCATTTGCCGATCCGCGGCTGCAGCTGTCGGGCTGGTTCTGCCATGGTGGCGCGGAGTTCATCGAACTGGCCACGTTGGCCTGCGCGCTGGACCGGCTGACGCTGCTGGCCGCAGGCAGCGAGCCGAAGGTCGGCGCACTGTTCGCGCAAGCCGAGCGTAACCGCAGCTATTGCGGTCAAAGGGATCCGATCCTGGCGCCAACGCCGAAATATCATCTCCTCTGGAAGGCGCTTGCCAATCGCCCGCTGCCGCGGCGCATCGGACGCTGAACCGACGCCCGCCCCGGCGCAAAGTCCCATTCGATGAGATTGCGTGCCAGGCCGTACACGCGGACGGTGCAGATTCAATTGACCGGTGCAGGAAATCGGCGGATCATATTCCAATAAGAATATCTGAAGTGACGGGTGATGACCGGCTTCAGGGGAACCTCTGGGGAGAGGAAACGATGATTACACGACGTCATCTGCTCGAAACGGCCGGCGCTGGCGCCGCGCTTGCAATATCCGGATTGAAATTTTCCGCGGCGGAGGCCGCCGGCGTAAGGCTCACGCCGGGTGTACCGGAAGGCGTCGCAAGCATTGCCACCATGGGCACGCTGCCGGGAAAGAAGCCGCTGATTCAGCTTGCCGATCGTCCGCCGAATTACGAAGCACCGCTCGAATACCTGCGTACACCGATCACACCGAATGATCAGTTTTTTGTGCGCTATCACCTGGCGGACATCCCGAATGTCGACGCCAAGACCTACAAGATCGCCGTTGGCGGCGACGGCGCCAATGGCAAGGCCGAATTGACGCTCGACGACCTCAAGAAATTGCCTGCGGTTGAAGTCGTGGCTGTCAACCAGTGTTCAGGAAACCGCCGTGGGCTGTCGAGACCGCACGTCGCGGGCGTGGAATGGGGTTACGGCGCCATGGGCTGCGCGCGCTGGAAAGGCGCGAAGCTGAAAGACGTGTTGGATAAAGTCGGACTGAAGAAAGAAGCAATTGAGATTTTCTTCGGAGGTGCCGACGGACCTGTGGTCAACAAGACGCCCGATTTCGTCAAAAGCATCCCAGTCTGGAAGGCGATCGATGAATCCACGATCGTGGCATATGAGATGAACGGACAGCCGCTGCCGCACTGGAACGGCTTTCCGGCCCGCATCGTCGTTCCCGGCTGGACGGGCACTTACTGGATGAAGCACGTCACCACTATCGACGCACTTACCAAGCCGCTGGTCGACTTCTGGATGAATCCGGCCTATCGCATTCCGGTCGGCAAATTTCCTGTGAGAGACCGTTTCCTCAGCCAGGAAAACGCAACGACTACACCCATCACCGAGATGGTCGTGAACTCGCTCATCACCAGCCATCGGGACGGCGACAAGATCAAGACGGGCAAGGTCACGGTTAGCGGCCAGGCTTGGGACGGCGGCTACGGCATCCGTTCCGTCGATGTATCCCTCGACGGCGGCAAGACCTGGGCCGCCGCAAAGCTCGGCGTGGATCTCGGCCGGTTCGCATTCCGACCTTGGAGTTTCGAACTGTCGGCCAAGCGCGGTAAGAATACCGTGATGGTCAACGCTACAAACAGGCTCGGCCAGACCCAGGTTTCCGAACTCATTTTCAATGGCGCGGGCTACCACAACAATGTCATGCAAAACATAACGCTGACGGCGGGCTAGGGAGATCGACCATGCGCGCATTTGCAAGTGCATTCATCGCCGTTCTGGTTGCGCTCCCGGCGGCGGCTCAAGACAGACCGGTTCAGCTGAAAAAGGCTCCGGGACTCGACAAGGTCGAGGCCAACTGCCAAGCCTGTCATACTCTGGCCTATATCCCGATGAACTCGCCATTCCTCAACGCGGCCGGATGGGATGCGGAAGTGACGAAAATGATCAAGGCCTACGGCGCCCCGATCGACGATGCCGACGCCAAAGCAATCGCGGACTACTTGAAGAAAAACTACGGAATCTGAGTCGCGATCTGCCGCCCGCCATCATCACGCAAGCCCCGCCCGTCGCGGCGGGGTCTTTTTTTAAGAAATTTCAGGCATATACATCTTCCGGGGGCCTATGCCACGAAACGGAAGCCCGCTAGACTGCGTTGCATCACTGAGCCGGAATTCGAGGATCAAATGACAATGAAAGCCGTCGCCGGGACGTTTGCCGTGATCGGTGTTTTGGCCCTGCTGGCCGCGTCCGCGGATGCCCAGACCAGCCAGACCAAAAAGCGCGCCGTCACCTATAACCGCGACCGCACGGTCGTCATCAGCCGCGACGAGGATGGCCGCACGCGCACCCGGGTCATCATTCAGAAACGTTCCTACCTCGATCCCGGAACGGAGACTTTCCCGGGCGAACGGGTGGGCAATACCGGCTACGTTGAAAATCCGAACCAGTATGCCGGAAGCGTGATCAACAATACATCGGCAGGTCTCTACAACACCCAGTCGGCGCTTCCCGGACCGTGGACGTTGCCGGGCAGGAACAATCCCTGGCTCAAGTACTGAAACAAAAACGCGGCCAAAAGGCCGCGTTTTGATTTGGCATCCGTCGCCGGCCTAGGCGGCGAGCTTTTCCAGTTCGGCGAGAATCGCCGACCCCATTGCCGCCGTCGATACGACCTCTGTGCCCTCCGACTTGATGTCGGCGGTGCGCAGCCCCCTGGCGAGGGCTGCCGCAATTGCCTGATCGATCCAGTCGGCCTGAGTGCCGAGATTGAACGAATAGCGCAAAGCCATTCCGAATGACGCGATCATGGCGATCGGGTTCGCGATGCCCTTGCCGGCAATGTCGGGTGCGGACCCGTGCACCGGCTCGTACAGCGCCTTTCGCTTCCTGGTCTTGGGGTCGGTTTCGCCGAGCGAAGCGGACGGCAACATGCCAAGCGAGCCGGTCAGCGTCGCGGCAATGTCCGACAGCACGTCACCGAACAGGTTGTCGGTCACGATGACGTCGAATTGCTTGGGCCAGCGCACCAGCTGCATTCCACCGGCATCTGCCAGCATGTGTTCGAGCTGCACGTCCTTGAACTCGCGTGCGTGCAACTGCGTCATCACCTCGTTCCACAGGACGCCGGTCTTCATGACGTTGCGCTTTTCCATGGAGGTGACCTTGTTGCGCCGCTTGCGCGCCAGCTCGAAAGCCACGCGGCCGATCCGCTCGATCTCGTAGGTATCGTAAACCTGGGTATCGACCGCGCGCTTCTGCCCGTTGCCGAGATCGGTGATCGTCTTCGGCTCGCCGAAATAAACGCCTCCGGTCAGCTCGCGCAAAATGATGATGTCGAGACCCTCCACAACGTCCCGCTTGAGCGAAGAGGAATCCGCAAGCGCCGGGTAAACGATCGCCGGGCGCACATTGGCGTAAAGGTCGAGGTCCTTGCGCAGGCGCAACAGACCGGCCTCGGGACGCACATCATAAGGCACCTTGTCCCACTTCGGACCGCCGACCGCGCCGAAGATCACGGCATCCGCCGCTTTTGCCTTCTCCATAGTGGCATCTGTGATGGCAACCTTGTGCGCGTCGTAGCAGCAGCCCCCGACCAGCGCCTCTTCTGTCAAGAACCTGTCTGGACCGTTCTTATTGAAAAACTCGATGACGCGCTTTACCTCGGCCATGACTTCGGGGCCGATTCCGTCGCCGGGAAGCAGAAGCAGTTTGTGGGTGGCCATTTACCCCTCGCCGTTACTGACACGCGCGGATTGCTAATGGGCCGCGCGGCGATTGGCAAGGGAAGTCCGCTTATCGCGAGGCAAGCCCAGCGAACGTCGTTCAAGCAGACCGGCCTCTTAACGGGTGTCGAGTCCCGTTATTATTATGTATGGAATGATGCTCCGAGGGCACTTGCCTTGCACGAGAAAGAACTCCGCATTGCGCTCGTCTGCTTTGGTGGCGTTTCGCTCGCGGTCTATATGCACGGCATCACCAAGGAATTCCTGAAACTGACGCGGGCGTCCAGCGCGCTTCACGCCGTTACCGACAGAAGCAAACGTGCACATTCCAGCTTTTTCGACCGACACGATGCTGCCGATCCCGAATACGATTCCGAAGCCGTTTATTTTGACCTGCTGCGCGAGATCGGTCAGTCGCTCGAGCTGCGGGTTATCGTCGACATCGTGGCAGGAGCTTCCGCCGGCGGGATCAACAGCACCATGCTGGCACGGGCTCTCAGTCACGATCTGCCGATGGGTCGTTTGCGCGATCTCTGGCTCGACAATGCCGATGTGACGGTACTGCTCGCGCCCGAGGCAAGGGCGCGCCGCTGGAGCAAGTGGTTTCTTCGGCCATTTTTCTGGGCGGCTGGGCTCACCCGCCTGAGGCTCGTGAGCGATCCGGAGATCCGTTCCAAGCTCTCGCTTTTTATGCGCTCTCGCTGGTTCAAGCCGCCGCTCGATGGAACGAAGATGGCGGAATTGATGTATGACGCGGTGCTCGCAATGGGTGCGCCGCGCGAGCGCGGATCGTCCTTGCTGCCTACCGGGCAGGGGCTCGACTTGTTTGTGACAGTGACCGATTTTTACGGTCGCCATCAACTCATGCAGATTCACGATCCTCCCGTCGTCCACGAGCGCGAATATCGTCATGTGCTGCGCTTCCGATACCGGCGCGAGGCAAGCGGTAGCGTGAAAAGCGATTTTGAACTGGCGAACGCGCCAGGGCTGGCATTCGCGGCGCGTGCGACATCGTCAATACCCGGCGCTTTTCCGCCGGCGCAAATTTTGGAAATGGACCAGCTCGTGCGCGCGCGTGGGGCGACCTGGCCACGCCGTTCGGAATTTATTGCGAGCAATTTCGAGCACTATCAGCAGATGAACGTCGACGTGGCATCCATTCCGTTTATTGACGGCAGTGTCCTGAATAGCCGGCCCTTCCGGGAAGCCATCGAGGCGATCCGCGGAAGGCCCGCTTATCGCGAGGTAGACCGGCGGGTCATTTACATCGATCCAAATCCCGCGCCGGCTGGCTCGCCTGTCCACCATGGCACGCCGGGTTTTTTCTCGACGCTGAAGGGAGCGCTGTCTGACATTCCTTTGGCCGAGCCAATAACGGAAGAACTAATCCGGATTGCCCGTTTCAACGAGCGGGCGCGCCGATTACGGGCCATTGTCGATAGTGCGCGCCCGCACATTGCCCGGCTGGTCACCGAGGTCATGGGCGTCCGCCATGATAAACCGGTGACCGCCGACAACATTCAGGGCTGGCGGGAACAGGCTAATGTCAAGGCGGCGCGTGACTCGGGCTTCGCCTACGAAGCCTACGTACGGCTGAAGCTCGCATCGGCCCGTGATTTCGTCAGCCGTTTGATCATGGATATCCGAGGTGTCCGTCCGGATTCGCCATTCGGACGCTCGATCGCCGAAAGCATCGACGCCTGGGCGATACAAGCCGGCGTGACTTATACGCCGACGGACAATCAATTGCTGCAGTTGGAAGCCGCGACGCCTCAGGGCATCAGTGAAAAATGGGTAGCTTTCCTGCTCGCTTTCGATGTCGACTATCGACGGCGCCGTTTGCGATTCCTCATTGAAGGTCAAAACCGGCTTTATCAGAGAGTCGGATCGCCGGGCCTGGAGCAACTCGATGGCCAGGCGGTCGACGGCCTCAAGCGCCGGTTCTACGATTGCCTCGAAGCATTGGACCGCAAGGTAAATGCGGTGCATGACGATGTGGCGTCGTCTGACCTGGTCGAAGACATCTTCCGGGTAGGTCCGTCCCCGACGGAAGTCAGGGAGATCGGAGGCTACGCTCAGTCATTTGCTGCCCGCCATCGCGCGCAACTTGATCGTCTTATAGACAGGCTCAGGTTGGTCATCGATCTGAATGCCAGCACTCGGGATGTCGATCTCCTCCTCTCCCAGGCCAATGGATGGCCACGCAGTGGCCTGGAGGAGGTGCTTGTCAATTATCTCGGCTTTCCTTTCTGGGACGTCCTGACGTTTCCGGTGCTGCCCTGGCGGGAAGCCGGGGAATTCAACGAAATTCGCGTTGATCGAATCAGCGCGCAGGATGCCCACGTCATGGAGCAAATGGGATCCTTCTCCGTGAAGGGGACCGCCTTCAATCAGTTTGCCGCCTTCCTCTCGCGCGCTTATCGCGAGAATGACTACCTCTTGGGTCGTCTGCACGCCCTTGAGCGACTGATCGACATTGTTTGTAGCGCCGCCGGGACCGATGCAATTAAAAGTTCGGTCGTGCGTGCCTTCAAGACGCGAGGATTCCTGCAGATTCTCGATACGGAAGAACCCCACTTGCCGACCTGCAGCGACATGATCGCTCAGCTTCGCGCCAATCTTACCCGGCAAGCGTCTTCTTTGAATCAGTGAAAGCGCGCTGTCGGATCACTTAGAGCCCGCTGAACCAGTTGTAGCCTTTGTCTTCCCAGTAGCCGCCCTTGTCGACGTTGGTGACCTCCATCGCCACCACGTACTTCGGGTTCTTGAAGCCGAGCTTTGTGGGAATTCGGATTTTCATGGGAAAACCGTAGGTCCGTGGCAATATCTTGTTATCGAACTTGAATGTCATCTGCGTCTGCGGATGCAGGGCCGTCGGCATGTCGATCGTATTCGTGTAGCCCTCGGCGCATTTGAACCAGACATATTTGGCACGCGTATCGGCACCGATGCGTTTCAGGAACTCCGACAGCGGCGTGCCCTGCCAGGAGCCGATGGCACTCCACCCTTCAACACAAATATGCCGGGTAATCTGCGACACCTCCGGCAGCGCGTGCAATTCCTCGAGCGTCCAGGATTTCCTGTTTTCGACAAGGCCGCTCACCTCCAGTCTGTAGGTTGCCCCGTCCACCACAGGTGCTTCGTCCTCATCGTAATAGCCATTAAACGGAAATGGACGTGTGATGGCGCTTTCAGGGTATGTCGGCGCAAGCTTGGTGCGGCTGAACAGCGCCGCCTGGGCCCCATCGTTGAATTCGGAAACCTTGCGCAGCACGCTTTCGGCGGTATCGCCGTCGATGATGTCGCAGCCAGTCAGAAAGGTAAGTGCGCCGAGACTTGCCGCCCCGCGCAGGAAGGCGCGACGGCTGGCATCCGGCATCAATCTGGCCGCGTCCTTTATGAGCAGCTTCGGATCGACACCGGGGATGATTCTTCGCCGTCGCATCGAACTCTCCTATCGTCCGGTAATCATGGCCCGCAAACTCCTCGGCACGATCAATGCGAGCGACACGTGCACGATGAGAAAGCCGACGATCACCGTCATGGCGAAAAAGTGGACGTAGCGGGCGGCTTCGTAGCCGCCGAACAAGGCGGTCAATTCCTGAAACTGCACGGGCTTCCAGATGGCGAGGCCGGACATAACGATGACCACACCCGCGAGGATGACCCCCACATAGAGGAGCTTCTGAACGGCGTTGTAACGCGAAAGGTCATCGTGCGCGAGATTGAACGTGAGCGCCGCCTTGAAATCGGCAACCACCTCGCCCGTCCGGATCGGCAGCAGCCTGCGGCGGAAGCGCCCAGTCACAATGCCAAGCGTGACGTAAACGATGCCATTGACGACCAGGATCCACATCGCGGCGAAATGCCAGAGCAACGCACCGGCGAGCCAGTTTCCGAGTGCGATCTGGCGCGGAAAGACCAAAAAACCGAACAGCGGGGACGCATTGTAGATCTGCCAGCCGGAGCCAATCATCACCAGAATCGCCAATGCATTAATCCAGTGACATACGCGGACCCAGCGCGGGTGGATCGTCGCGCGGGCTGATGGCATTGCGATGGTTTCAAGGGTCATCGCCTTATCCTCGCTCTCGACGAATATACGACGCGGCCGGGCCCGCGGATGCGCTGGCCCGGCCGCCCGGCGGTTATTTTTTCATGCCGTCTTTCGACATATCGTCCTTCTTCGTGCCCTTGGACATGGCGTCCTTGGACATTCCATCCTTGGCCATCGTGTCCTTCTTCATCGAATCTTTCGACATGTTGTCTTTGGACATCGTGTCCTTCTTCATGTCGTCGGCGAAGGCAGCGGGTGCAAGCGGGGCAACAACCAGACTGACCGCAATCGCCATAAGCACAAGCGCGTTCTTCTTCATGGGTGTCCTCCAAGGGGTCGTATGCGGTCACTGCGCTATCACGGACACTGAACACGTCCTCATCAGTTTCTCGTTGCTGCAAGCTGGCGTTCGGCTCACGCTTTTGTGAGAATAGCTGCGAGCGAACGAATGAGGAGCAGATTTGTGAGCGCATCGGCCTCCGGGAGGACGAATCCAGGCAATTTTTTCGAGGACTTCAGGCTCGGTCAGAGGATCCGCCATGCGACGCCGCGCACCGTCACGGTCGGCGATGTCGCACTCTACAACGGCCTATTCGGCGCCCGTTTTGCCGTGCAGTCCTCGGACGTTTTTGCGCAGAAAATCGGCTATCCGCGCTCGCCCCTCGACGATTTGCTGGTTTTCCACGTCGTTTTTGGCAAAACGGTTGCGGATATCTCGCTCAACGCGATTGCCAATCTTGGCTATGCCGATTGCCGCTTTCTGAAGCCGGTTTTTCCGGGCGCCACGTTTACCGCCATCTCCGAGGTCATCGGGCTGAAGGAAAACTCCAATCGGAAAACCGGCATCGTCTATGTACGTTCCCGGGGTTTCGACGAAACGGGAGATGCAGTACTGGACTTTGCAAGGTGGGTCATGGTGCGAAAGCGCGACGAGACGGCGCCCGCACCGGCAGAGACAATTCCTCAGCTTCCCGGTGCAGTGGAGCCGGAGCAGCTCGCGGGTGCATGTCCGAGGATCGACACCGCGGCCTACGATACCTCGCTCGCAGGGAGCCCCTATCGCTTTGGCGATTATAAAGTCGGCGACCGGATCGATCACGTCGATGGCGTGACGGTCGAAGAGGCCGAGCATCAGATCGCAACCCGTCTCTATCAGAACACGGCGCGGATCCACTTCAACCTATTTGCCGAAAGCACCGGTCGTTTTGGGCGCCGGCTGATCTACGGCGGCCACGCAATTTCGCTTGCCCGGGCATTGTCATTCAACGGTCTGGGCAATGCGTTTCACGTGGCTGCAATCAATGGCGGCAGACACGTTGCGCCGCTCTTTGCCGGCAACACGGTTTTCGCCTGGTCGGAAGTGCTTGCGAGTGCCGGTATCCCCGGCCGCAAGGATGTCGGAGCATTACGTCTGCGGACGATTGCCACCAAGGACCGGCCATGCACCGACTTTCCGCTCAAAAGCGGCGACAACTACGATCCGGCGGTGATCCTTGACCTGGATTACTGGGTATTGATGCCAGTTTAGATCACACACTCGCCCTCAGGTGATCGACAAGTTGTCGCGCATAAGGCGGCAGTGCATCGACATCGCGAACGCAGATCGTCAGCTCACGCAAGGCCCATGGATCGGTGAGCCGGACGGCGCTGATCGCCATGGTGCGCTCGGTTCGCTGCACGGTCGTTTCCGGAACTATGCCGACGCCGACGTTGCATTCCACCAACCGGCAGATGGCGTCAAAACTGCGCAGCTGCACCCGCAAACGCAGGGGCCGGCCGATGCGGTTCGCCTTGTCCGCGAGGAACCGTTGGATCGCACTGGCACGGTCGAGGCCGACCATGTCGTAATCGAGAACTTCGGCGAAACCGATACGCGAGCGGTTTGCGAGCGGGTGGTTCTTTGCAACCACCAGCACAAACCGGTCGCTGCGGAACGGAAACGTGCTGAGCCCGCCATAGTCCACCGTCCCAGCCACGATGCCGATGTCGGCATGACCTTCCGCGATCAGACCGACGATCTCGTCGCTGAGCCGCTCTTCAAGGTCGACGCTGATGTCGGGATAAGCCATCAGGAACGAGCTCAGCGTCTCGGGAAGAAATTCAGTGAGCGCGTTCGTATTCGAAAGCACGCGGACCTGACCGGCGAGCCCGCGGGCGTAGGGCGATAGATCCTCCTGCAGGCGCTCCGTCTGGGCCAGGATGCCGCGCGCGTGCTGCAGCAATGTGCGTCCTGCGGCCGTCGGCTTGACACCGGCCCGCCCACGCACCAGCAAAGGCGTGCCGAAGGCCAGTTCCATCTTGCGGATGCGGGTCGAGGCTGCAGCGAGGGCGAGGTTCGACCTGGCTGCGCCGTGCGTGATACTGCCGGCTTCCACGATGTGCCGGAACAGATTGAGGTCGGTGAAATCGAAGCGCATTGGCTACCTTCTTATTTCACGAAGGCAGGCTACACAGAAAGCATATTGCAACAAGCTATTTTCGGGTCCAAGCTTCGCCGATCATGAAGTAGCGACTTGCGGGTCCAGGTCAAGGGCAATGTTGCGCGTCCAGTCGTGTCCACCGGTCCTGTGCCCCCCAATCAGGCTTTTATCGCCTGGCGGCACTTCGTGAGCGCTCAGCAGCGGGCGGACGTGCGTCAACGGGGCAGGTCATACAGGTTTTCGGGAGGTTGATGATGGCCGAGGTCGAGGCGGCACCAGCAACAGGCGCGGAACGTGCGCGGCCACTGTCGCCGCATCTGCAGATCTACAAGCCGATGCTCACGATGGTCATGTCCATCGTCCATCGCCTCACCGGCGCTGCCCTCTACTTCGGGACGCTGCTGCTCGCATGGTGGCTCCTCGCCGCAGCCAGCGGTCCGAACGCCTATGCCGGGTTCGAATGGTTCATGGGCACTGTGATCGGCCAGCTTGTGCTGTTCGGCTACACGTGGGCCCTGATCCACCACATGCTTGGCGGTATTCGTCACTTGATATGGGACACCGTGCGCGGATTCGAACCAGCCGAGCGTGAATTCCTGACGCTCGCGACTCTTGTCGGCTCGATTACGCTTACCCTCATCGTTTGGGTTATCGGGTATCTTGCCATGGGAGGTCCGCGATGAGAGAGGCCTCGCATTTGCGAACGCCCATGCGCCGCGTGCGCGGACTGGGCGCTGCCCATTCCGGTACGGGACATTTCTGGCATCAACGCGTTACGTCGGTTGCCGGAATCCCGTTGACCATTGGATTGCTGCTTGTTGTCATGGCGCTGCTCGGACGCAGCCACGCCGCGGTCGTGCAGATTCTCGCCTCGCCGATCGTCTCGATCGTACTGCTGCTGTTCATCATCAACGCCGTCTACCATATGTGGATCGGCATGCAGGAAATCATCCTCGACTATGTGCATGACGACAAGTGGAAGCTCCTGAGCCTGATGGCCAACACGTTTTTCGTGTTTGCGATCGGACTCGCGTGCGTCTACGCCATTCTGAAGCTGTCGTTCGGGGTCTGACATGGCGACAAATGGAAAATCGAACGGCGCTCCTGCAATCAACGGGCGCGCCTATCCGATCGAAGATCACAGCTACGATGTCGTCGTGATCGGTGCAGGCGGATCTGGTCTGCGTGCCGTGGTCGGATGCAGCGAAGCCGGTCTGCGCACTGCCTGCATAAGCAAAGTCTTTCCCACCCGCTCGCATACCGTTTCGGCGCAGGGCGGCATTGCCGCCGCGCTCGGCAACATGGGTGAGGATGACTGGCGCTGGCACATGTACGACACCGTCAAGGGCGCCGATTGGCTCGGCGACCAGGACGCCATCGAATACCTGTGCCGCAACGCGCCGGCGGCGGTCTATGAACTGGAGCACTGGGGTCTGCCGTTCTCGCGCCGCGAGGAGGATGGCAAGATCTACCAGCGCCCGTTCGGTGGCATGACTACCCATTTCGGCAAGGGCACCGCCCAGCGCACCTGCGCCGCCGCCGACCGTACGGGCCACGCAATGCTGCACACCATGTACGGGCAGGCGCTGCGCCATGCGGCCGAATTCTACATCGAATATTTTGCCATCGACCTGATCATGGATGATCAGGGACGGTGCCGTGGCGTGGTGGCGCTCAACCTCGACGACGGCACCATTCATCGCTTCAGCGCCAACATGGTCATCGTCGCCACCGGCGGTTACGGGCGCGCGTATTTTTCATGTACCTCGGCACATATCTGCACGGGCGACGGCAACGCGATGGTTCTGCGCGCAGGTCTGCCGCTGCAGGATATGGAATTCGTGCAATTCCATCCGACCGGCATCTACGGTGCGGGCTGCCTCATCACTGAAGGATCGCGCGGTGAAGGCGGCTATCTCGTGAACTCCGAGGGTGAACGTTTCATGGAACGCTACGCGCCCTCGGCCAAGGACCTGGCGTCACGAGACGTAGTATCCCGCGCCATGACCATAGAAATTCGCGAAGGACGTGGCGTCGGCAAGAACAAGGATCATCTGTTCCTGCACCTCGACCATCTCGATCCCAAGGTGCTGCACGAACGCCTGCCCGGTATCGCCGAACTGGCGCGCATTTTCGCAGGCGTCGATATCTCGCACGAGCCGATCCCGGTGCTACCGACCGTGCACTACAACATGGGCGGTATCCCGACGAACTATCACGGCGAGGCGCTGACCAAGAAGAATGGTAACGCCGACACCGTGGTGCCCGGCCTGATGGCACTGGGCGAGGCGGCCTGCGTTTCGGTGCATGGCGCAAACCGGCTCGGCTCCAACTCGCTGATCGACCTGGTTGTATTCGGCCGTGCGGCTGCGCATCGTTGCGCCGAGCTGCTCACTCCGGGCGAAAAGCAGCCCGAGCTGCCGAAAGACTCTGCCGATCACGCCCTGTCGCGACTGGACAAGTTCCGCAATGCCGCAGGTGGTACTCCCACTGCACAGTTGCGGCTGCGTATGCAGAAGGTCATGCAGACCAATTGCGCAGTATTCCGCACGGGCGATGTCCTCGAAGAAGGCCACAAGCTCATCCACGACGTGCATGCCGGCATGAGCGACCTGCGCATTACCGATCGTTCACTGATCTGGAATTCCGACCTGATCGAGACGCTCGAACTGGACAACCTCCTGGCGCAGGCCGTGGTGACCATGGATTCCGCGAGAAACCGCACGGAAAGCCGTGGCGCGCACGCACGCGAGGATTTTCCGGATCGCGACGACAAGAACTGGATGAAGCATACGCTGGCGTGGATGGACGCGAAGGGCAACGTCAAGCTCGATTACCGTCCGGTACACGCCTACACCCTGACCAATGACGTTGCGTATATCGAGCCGAAAGCGCGCGTCTACTAACGGAAACTTGCCATGGTCGAATTCACCCTACCCCGCAATTCCAAGATCACCGAAGGCAGGACCTGGCCGCGTTCGGCGCATGCGACACATCTCACAGAGTTCCGCATTTACCGGTGGAACCCGGAGGACGGTCAGAACCCGAGCATCGATACTTACTATGTCGATCGCGACGATTGCGGTCCGATGGTTCTAGATGCGCTCATCTGGATCAAGAACAATATCGATCCAACTCTCACGTTCCGCCGCTCGTGCCGCGAAGGGGTATGTGGTTCCTGCGCCATGAACATTGACGGCACCAATACGCTCGCCTGCACCAAGGCGATCGACGACGCACGGGCGCCGGTGAAGATCTACCCACTGCCGCATCAGCCGGTGGTGAAGGACCTGGTGCCCGATCTGAAGAACTTTTACGCACAGTACGCTTCCATTGAGCCCTGGCTGCAGACCTCGACACCCACGCCGGAAAAGGAGTGGCGACAGTCGCACGAGGATCGCGCCAAGCTCGACGGCATGTATGAATGCATCCTGTGCGCCTGCTGCTCGACGTCCTGCCCGAGCTACTGGTGGAATTCGGACCGCTATCTCGGCCCAGCCGCACTGCTGCAGGCAAACCGCTGGGTCCAGGACAGCCGCGACGAGGCAACGGGCGCGCGGCTCGACAACCTCGAGGATCCGTTCCGGCTCTATCGCTGCCATACGATCATGAACTGCTCGAAGGCGTGCCCTAAGGGTCTCAACCCGGCAAAGGAAATTGCCACGCTGAAAAAGGCGCTGGTCGACCGGCAGCTTTAGCACATCCTCCGGCATTGCCGTTTTGCCTACCGCGTCGCGCGACGAGCTTTTTGCTCTCGGCGACGTGCGCAGCTTCGCTGTTCCACCAAAGAATGAACTGACTATCGACCTCCTACAAACGCTGGTTGAGGTCGCAACGCAGGTTGTGCAACGTCAGCCTGGTTCGTGAGGTCTTATGCGTGCGTTGCCGTTTGTTTCTGCTGTTGCATGTATTTCTTGCGTTTGTTTCGTGCGCTCCAGTCTCCAGGCTGCCGACGCTACCGATCGGCGAAGTCGAGGCTGAGCAACGCAGACAGCAGATTGCTCAGCTGCGCAGCTATTTCACGCAGCTCAACCGTCTTCACAATGTCGCGTTTCGCCTGCGTGTGGCCAATCGTGACGACTGCAAGAACTGGTCCTGGGCCCAGATCGGTCTATACGCTGCGACTGCATCAGGCCTGCCGCACCGATATCGTCCGTATTCGCACGACGCGCTGTCGGTAAGCTGGACGCGTGCCACGGTGCTTTCGGTCGCGGAGATGTCACCGGCCGCGACCGCAGGTATCAGGCCCGGCGACCGCATTCTCACGTTCAACAACGAGGCAGTTCCGCGTCGGGGTACGGCCGGATGGATCGCCGGTTTCGTCCGCAATAACGGTGAACGGCCGATTCAGGTCCTTGTCCGCCGCGACGGTGTCGACCGGATTCACACCGTCGTTCCGGTGATTGCATGCGCAATTCCAATCGAGCTTCAGGTCGATTCCAGCGTGAATGCGTTCACGACCGACGACGGCATCGCAATCTCCTCAAGTATATTGCGGGTCGCCCTGACAGATGCGCAGCTCGCGCTCATCGTCGGCCACGAACTGGCACATGCCAATTTAGGCCATGTGTACAAGCGGCGCGCGAACACCATCATTGGCTGGCTCGGCGGCGCGGTCGCTGATGCCAGCATCACGCTCGGCGGCATCCCCACCTGGGGTGTCTTTTCCAGAGTTTTCAGCCAGGTGGGCGCGCGTGCCTTCAGTGTCGCATTCGAGCGGGAGGCCGACTATGTGGGCGCCTATTACGCTGCGCGAGCGGGCTACGATCTTGCCGGCTCGGAAGAGATCTGGCGCATGCTCTCGCTGGAGGACCCGGAGAGCATTCGTGTCGCGACGGATCACCCGATTACCCCGGTGCGATTTGTTCAACTGCAGAAGGCAATCGACGAAATCGAGGACAAAAAGCGGCGCAATCTGCCTCTGTTGCCGCAGCGACGCTTCGTTCACACCGATATCGAGACGACAGAGGCCGCGGCAGGACACCTGCAGTGACGGGCCGCGATAACCGCTACATGCATTTCTTCGCCTGGCAGAGCTTTTCCAGCTCGGGGAAGGGTTTGTACGCGGCGTTGCCGCACTGCTCTTTCGTGGCATCGACCAGTTGGTTCAGATGGCCCGCATAGAAATAGCCGATGCGATCCTGGCTCCCGGTGTAGTGCCTGTTGGCGTTACGCGAGTCCGAGCGGACGCAGACCACATATCGTTCCTCTTTGCCCGCGGGCCGCAGAACGGGGTCGCTGATAAAGGCGCCCCGGACATTGGTGGGGTCCTCCAGCGTCGCCGTCATCGTGGCGAGAATTTCATTCTTGTAGTCGGTCGGAAAGACGTTGGGGTTCTCCTCGGGCTGCTTGGAGCTGCTGCTGGAACAGCCGACCAGGCTGGTCATGAGCGCCGAAAGCACGCAGGCGCTTGCCGCAAGTCTCGCCATACCGCCTCCACCTAGTCCAGCTTGAGCTTGCGCCGCCGCTTGCCGAGCGTGCGAAGCCGCAGCGCATTGAGCTTGATGAAGCCTTCGGCATCGCGGTGGTCGTAGGCGACGGCGCCTTCCTCGAATGTCACCAAATCCTGATCGTAAAGCGAATACTTGCTTTCGCGCCCGATAACCGCAACGCTGCCCTTGTAGAGTTTCAGCCTGACGCTGCCAGCCACAAGCTCCTGGCTCTTATCGATTGCGGCCTGCAACATTTCGCGTTCGGGCGTGAACCAGAAGCCGTAGTAGACGAGCTCGGCGTATTTCGGCATTAGCTCATCCTTGAGGTGTGCCGCACCCCGATCGAGCGTGATCGATTCGATGCCGCGGTGCGCCGCCAGCAATATCGTACCGCCCGGCGTTTCGTACATGCCGCGCGACTTCATGCCGACGAAGCGGTTCTCGACAAGATCAAGCCGTCCGATGCCGTTGGCTCTGCCGAGATCGTTGAGCTGCTTGAGCAATGCGGCGGGTGTCAGTTTTTTGCCGTCGATCGCAACCGGATTGCCCTTCTCGAAATCGATCGTGATTGTTGTCGGCTTGTCAGGAGCCTTTTCCGGATCGACGGTGCGCGAGAACACATAGTCCGGGACTTCCCGGGCCGGATCTTCGAGCACTTTTCCTTCCGACGAAGTATGCAGAAGATTCGCGTCGACCGAGAACGGCGCCTCGCCCCGCTTGTCCTTGGCGATCGGAATCTGGTGTTTCTCCGCAAACTCGATCAATTTCGACCGTGAGGTCAGGTCCCACTCGCGCCACGGGGCAATCACCGTTACGTCGGGCTTGAGAGCATAGTAAGTCAGCTCGAAGCGCACCTGGTCGTTGCCCTTGCCGGTGGCACCATGCGCAACAGCGTCGGCACCCACCTTTTCCGCAATCTCGATCTGCTTCTTGGCAATCAGCGGCCGGGCAATCGACGTTCCGAGAAGATATTGCCCTTCGTAGAGCGCGTTCGCGCGGAACATCGGAAATACATAGTCCCGCACGAATTCTTCCCGCAGATCCTCGATGAAAATGTTTTCTTTCTTGATGCCGAGAAGCAGAGCCTTTTCGCGCGCAGGTGCCAGCTCCTCGCCTTGCCCCAGATCGGCAGTAAAAGTCACCACCTCGCATCCGTAGGTGGTCTGCAGCCATTTCAGAATGATCGAGGTGTCGAGCCCGCCGGAATAGGCGAGCACAACTTTCTTAACGGTCTTCTTTGTCTTGCCGTCGGCCATTGGATGACTGCTGCGTTGAAAAATCGCGGCGGACTATAGGGCCAAAGGCAACCGCCGCAAAGCGCGTCCTTCTCGACGTCCTTACTTCCTCTGCCGGCTCCGACCAAACAGCCCAATGATAAAATCGTAGCCAGGCATGGCCACACGCTCGAGCGCCCGCTCGACGTCCCGGTCGAAGACCTGCGTGCGGGGCCAGCGATAGATGAACGCATGCACAACCCAGATAATCAAAAAGGTAAATATGCCGGCGAAGATGACATCCGACGGAAAATGCGCTCCGGCCATGATCCGGGTGGCCCCCATCACAGCAGCCAATGCGAGCGCCGCACCATAGGCGAGCGCACGCCATTGCGGTGGTGCCAGCGCGGCCGGGGCCAGTGTCCAGGCCGCGCCCGCCACGTCCCCCGAGACGAAAGCGCAGTTGGACGGACAGTCGCCGCGCGGATCCCACCAGGCCACAAATTGCTGGTCGCCTCCGAACTGCACGACATCGATCGGCCGTGGCCGGCCCCAGTGGTCCTTGAGCAGCACGTTCACCAGCAATCCAGGTGCAAGTGCCATTGTCGTGATCAGAAACAAAACCGCGCGGCCTGACATCAGCATTCTGCGCCGCGGCAGCAGCAGCTTGACAATGAGCGCACCGACGGCCGGTGCAATCAGCACGGTGCCGATCCATAGTCCGGTGTCGCGCACGCGCATCAGCGGCGGGTAGATGCGCAACGCGAACATGTTGTGATTGCCGTCCTCGAATGCGTAAAAGTACCGCGCGACCTCCAGATCGAGCCGGGGAAAAATTCCAAATGCCGCGCCGGCGGCAACGGCAACGGCAAGCGCGATTACGAGTCCGGTGCGGTTCATGCGGGCTCGTCTAGCCGACAGCCCGGAAAATAGAAAGCCGGTTTGGTGCCATTGCCCGGGTCAGGCAGACGGCATTCGCTGCTCGCGCCATCGGCCGGCGGTGCGGCCGGCAATCAGCCAGTAGGTCAGTCCGCCGAGAATTCCCGCCGCCGCGGCCAGCTGCAGGGCATTCGCCACCGGCGGCACATCGGTCGTGTTCTCGAGTTGCACCGAGATGTCTGACCCGTAATAGGCCGCAAGGGCAACCAGGGCGCCGCCGGCGCCGTAGTAGACAAAACTGCGCATCCGCGCCGCTTCCGACACCACGATCACCAGCATGGCCGGTAAGATCGCGACCGCGCCGACAAAGCTGGTGGCAAAAAACGAGACGACAAAGAATGTCACACGCTCGAATGGATCAGATTCGACGCCGGCCCAGTCCGGTGCAACGACGCCAATCGTGAGCGCAACACCGGCAACGACGATGGAAACGAGCAGCCCGAAAATAATGACAATGATCCGGCCAAGGAGCGACATGTCGTTGCACTAGCCTTTCAATATCCAGAGCGTCCCGTCACTCCACCATCGCCATAGCACGCAATGCCATGCGCTCGCGCGCCGACAGTTTTTCGCTCGCGCTCTTGAGCTGGCCGCAGGCGGCCAGAATATCGCGTCCGCGCGGCGTACGCACCGGCGATGCATAGCCGGCATCGAAAACGACCTGAGAAAATTTCTCGATCTGCTCCCAGTCCGAACATTCATATTTGCTGCCCGGCCATGGATTGAAGGGGATGAGATTGATCTTGGCAGGACTGCCTTTCAGCAGTCGCACCAGCGCTTTTGCATCCTGGATCGAATCGTTCACGCCTTTGAGCATAACGTACTCGAACGTTATACGCCTTGCATTGGAGAGGCCCGGGTAGTTGCGACACGCCTCCAGCAGCCCGTGGATGGGGTATTTCCGGTTCAGGGGCACAAGCTCATTGCGCAATTCATCGCGGACCGCATGCAGCGACACCGCCAGCATGCATCCGATTTCGGAGCCCGTCCGATGAATGTTGGGTACGACCCCGGAGGTGGAAAGCGTGATGCGGCGCTTCGAGATGCCGATACCCTCGCCATCCGCCACGATGAGCAATGCGTCGCGAACCGCCTCAAAATTATAGAGCGGCTCGCCCATGCCCATCATCACGATATTGGTGACGCATCGGTCACCCGCCGGCACCACACCGTCCGTTGGTCGTGTACCCCCGGGCCAGTCCCCAAGACGATCGCGCGCGACCATGACCTGGCCGACGATCTCGCCTGCCGTAAGGTTGCGCACGAGGCGCTGCGTGCCCGTGTGGCAAAACGTGCAATTGAGCGTACAGCCGACCTGGCTCGATACGCACAGCGTGCCGCGTTCGGTATCGGGGATATACACGCACTCAACTTCGTGCGGGCGCTCGCCCCTCACCTCGCCGGGCAGACGCAGAAGCCATTTGCGCGTGCCATCCACCGAAAGCTGCTCGGCGACAATTTCGGGCCGCGCAAGGGTGAAACGTCCGGAGAGGCTCGCACGCAGCTCCTTCGAGATGCTCGTCATCTCGTCGAACGAGGTGAAGCCGCGGAAGTAGATCCAGTGCCAGATCTGCTGCACGCGCATCTTGCGCTGCGCCTCCGGAACGCCCAGCCCGCCCAACGCAGCTGCCAGCTCCGTGCGCGTCATGCCGACGAGCGAAGGCCTCTCGGGCGCCACATAGCGCTCGAGCGGCGTCTTCTCGATAGCGTCGATACCTGACGGCGGCACAATCATCACATCGGAGCGGCGACAGCCTTCGTTGCCCGGCCGATCCCGGCAACCTGCTATAACTGCGCAGTGTATCTAAGCTGAATCGCCCGGTCTTGCCATGCCGATGCAGCCAGCAAACGCCCCGCCGGCTGCGTCACTTGCACTCTTCGGCAACTCTGTCGAGGGCCTGCGCGATGCCCTTGAGGGAATACGTGTCGGTCGTCTTGGTGCCTCGGGACGATTCGCTCTTGATGACCATGTCCGCCCCCTTGCGCATGGTATCCACCATTTGCGCCTCTTCGGCAGCATTTTTCACCCAAGCACCGTCATTCTGCGTGTACATAAGATAGGTCGCGGAGCCGATCGTAGCGGTCGCGTCGTGGCCGGGCTTCTGCGGATAGCCGACGATCACCGATACTTCATTCTTTACCTTCTCTGACGGCCGCGTCGACACAAATGCGTATGATGGATCGCGGTTGCGGCCGGCCGGATCCGTAGTGGCCGACGTCGGCTTGGAGAGGGCAAAACAGATCTTCTTGCCGCCGGGCGAGGCCCTGTATGCACCCCAATCGCCGAACTGGCCGAGAAGAACGGCCTGATCCGTAGGGCTTGCCGCGGCCTTCTTCTGTTGCGCTGCTGCCGACGAGGCAAACACGCAGGCGGCCATCAGAGCGACAAGAGAGCGAAGCAATGCGGTCATATTCATCGGGTTCTACCGGTGACGTATTGACGGTTAATGATCCGCCCCCATAAAGAATCGCTGGATACTAGCCCATTATCGGCGAATGGCGGCAATGTGAAGGCGGTAATCTGCCGCTCGCCAGAGCCGGCAGCGCCGCCCGGCAATCCCAGCGCCCGTGAGGTCATGAAAGCCCTGCTCTGCACCCGCCACGGCACGCCCGACGACCTCGAGGTTGCCGAGATTCCCGATCCGATCGCTGCGCCCGGCGAAGCCGTCGTCCGTATCAGTGCAGCCGCGTTGAACTTCTTCGATACCCTCATCATTGCAAACAAGTACCAGACAAAGCCGGCGCTTCCGTTCTCACCGGCCGCGGAATTTGCCGGCATCGTAGAAGACGTCGGCTCGGGCGTGACGTCAGTGAAGGCCGGCGACCGCGTCATCGGCTGCCTCACCCACGGCGCGGCACGTGAGAAGATCGCAGCACCAGCCGGCAAGCTCATCAAGATACCGGACGGACTTGATTTCGATCGGGCCGCGGGACTTTGTGTGACGTACGGCACGACATTTCACGCACTCAAGGATCGTGCCGGCCTGCGATCCGGCGAGACACTTGCCGTGCTTGGCGCCTCGGGCGGTGCCGGTCTCGCGGCCGTCGAACTCGGCAAGCTGATGAACGCGCAGGTCATTGCCTGCGCATCGTCCGACGAGAAGCTGGCCTTCGCACGCCAACATGGCGCGGATGCCGGAATCAACTACGCAAATGATGATCTCAAGGAGGCGCTTCGTCGCCTGACGGGCGGGCGGGGAGCCGACGTCATCTACGACCCGGTGGGCGGACGTTATAGCGAGGCCGCGTTGCGGTCGATTGCCTGGCAGGGCCGTTTCCTCGTAGTCGGCTTCGCTGCGGGCGAAATTCCGAAACTGCCGCTCAATCTCGTGCTGCTGAAGGGATGCGACGTCGTCGGCGTATTCTGGGGTTCCTGGATGGACCGCGATCCGGTGGGCCATCGCGCAAATACCGAGCAATTGCTTGGTTGGTGCGTGCAGGGGAAATTGTCATCGCACATTCACGCGGTCTACCCGTTGGCGGAAGGTCCCGCCGCGCTCAAGGCAATCGCTGCAAGACAGGTGATGGGAAAAGTGATCCTGCGGCCGTAATTCCTGGGCCAGGATTCACTTGAGATCTGCGAGGATTCGTTTCGCGGCGTCGCGATGTTCCGGGCGAATGTGATCGGCCACAAGCTTGATGGCTGCGGCAAGGATGGCCGCATCATCGGTGAACCCAAGCACCGGCAAAAAGTCGGGAATGGCGTCGGTCGGCAGAACGAAATAAGCGAGCGCGCCGAAAAGAGCCGCCTTGACCGACGTCGGCGTGCTGCTATCGAAAGCGCAATAGTACGCCGCCAGCAAATCCTCCGCGAAAGGAATTGACGCGGCCGCACCCTGCACCTTGCGCCAGAACTGGCGCCGAAATGCTGCTTCATCGGTCCTGGCTCGCGAAAACGCAGCCTGCGCGGAAGAAAACCCCATGCGTGATTATGTGGTTGGCAAATCGGCCGCCTGCAAGGTGGCGGTCATGCGGCGATTTTGTCCATCGCCTCGGCGAGTTTCACGTCGCGGTCGGTCAACCCGCCCGCGTCGTGCGTGGAAAGCGTGACTTCAACCGTTTTGTAGACGTTGTACCACTCGGGGTGGTGGTCCATTTTTTCCGCCACGAGCGCCACGCGGGACATAAATCCGAAGGCCTCGTTGAAATCCTTGAACACAAACTTCTTTGTTATGGCGTCACGGCCCGGCACTTCCGACCAACCCTTGAGTCCGGTCAGCGCCGATTGTCGGGATTCTCCGGTAAGTCTGGCGCTCATGATCAACCTCGTTCTGTCCCCGCATCCCTTACTGGCCCGGCGTCGTGGATAAGCCGGCACGCTTTTTCGGTCGAGCCCTCGCGGTCGAGAAACACGGAGGCGGCCTGAACGGCCGCGACTTTCACTTTGGCGTACGTATCGCCCATTTGCGAATTAACCCCTCGCCGGACACCGCGGTCTCGCAATACGTTACTGTTGATATTACCTCATAGAGGCAGATACCGACCATACGAGGCTTTCATGTCCTGGTCTCTCAATATCGGCAAAGTTGCCGGCACTGTGGTGCGCGTGCACCTGACGTTCCTGCTGTTTCTCGCCTGGATCTTCGCGGCAAGCTACGCGTCCGGCGGTGCGGCCACAGCATGGGACAGCCTTATCTTCATGGTGCTCCTGTTCCTCTGCGTGCTTCTGCACGAATTCGGACACATTCTCACGGCCCGGGCATTCGGAGTGCCCACGCCTTACGTGACGCTGCTGCCGATCGGCGGCGTGGCGCAGCTCGAGCGCATTCCCGAGGAGCCGTGGGAGGAGTTCCTGATTGCTATCGCAGGACCATTGGTCAATATCGTGATTGCGGGAATTCTTGTTTATCTGTTCGGCGCGGAACTGCAGACACGCGCGGCCGCAGCGATCGATAATATGGGAATTCCGCTGACCGACCGCCTGGCATCGGTCAATCTTTTTCTGGCACTCTTCAACATGATCCCGGCGTTCCCGATGGACGGCGGCCGCGTATTGCGCGCCCTGCTGGCGAGCCGCTTCGGCTACGTGCGTGCAACCGAGATTGCTGCTTCCATCGGTCAGTTCGTCGCCTTTGCGCTCGGTTTTATCGGGCTGATGTTCAACCCGATCCTGATATTCATTGCCATCTTTGTGTATCTGGCCGCATCGTCCGAGGCACATCTGGTCGCCCTGCGGGCCGCTTCACGTGGTGTCCCCGTCAGCTACGCGATGATGACGCAGTTCGCGACATTGTCACCGGAGGCGCATGTCGATGAGGCGATACAGACGCTGCTGCAGACCAGCCAGGGTGAATTTCCGGTCGTTGACGAATTCGACAAGCCTATTGGAATTCTCGGCCGCGGCGATTTGATCCGCGCCATCAAGACGCATGGTCCGGATGTTCGTGTTGCCGACGCGATGACGGCGGAATTCCCGACCATCGGCCACCGTGTCACGCTCGAGCAGGCATTCAAGCTGCTGCAGCAAAAATCGGCACCGGCAGTCGGCGTAACGGATGCCAGCGGCAAACTGGTCGGCCTCGTCACCAGCGAAACCATCGCCGAAATGATGATGCTGCACGAAGCCTTGCCGGGCGGCGTCCGGATCGGGCCATGGAGTCGCCCGGCGGGGGCTTAACCGCGTTTGCCGGCGACGTGGCGCCAACGGTTGCATCCCCGGCGGGCCTGACTATATTGCAGTGCAAAAGCGCCGCGTCGCGGGCCCCGAACGGGCCCGCGCTTTGATTTTCCGGAACCTGAAATGGATCTTCGCAACGTTGCCATCATCGCGCACGTCGACCACGGCAAGACAACGCTGGTCGACCGCCTGCTCCAGCAGTCCGGCGCGTTCAGGGAAAACCAGCGCGTGGTCGAACGCGCGATGGATTCCAACGACCTTGAGCGCGAGCGTGGCATCACCATTCTTGCGAAGGCAACGTCCGTCGTCTGGAAGGATACGCGCATCAATATCGTGGACACGCCCGGGCACGCCGATTTTGGCGGCGAGGTCGAACGTATCTTGAACATGGTTGACGGGGCGCTGGTTCTCGTCGACGCAGCCGAAGGTCCCTTGCCGCAGACAAAGTTTGTGGTTTCCAAAGCACTCAAGATGGGCCTCAAGCCGATCGTCGTTATCAACAAGGTCGATCGCGCCGACGCGCGCGCGACGCAGGTCGTCAACGAGGTCTTCGACCTTTTCGCCGCTCTCGACGCAAACGACGAGCAGCTCGATTTTCCGATTCTTTACGGTTCGGCGAAGGAAGGCTGGATGGCACCGGCGCTGGAAGGCCCGAAGGAATCGATGGCCCCCTTATTCGATCTCGTCATCAGGCATGTGAAGCCGCCGCACGTCGAGGATGGCCCGTTCCGCATGCTCGGGACCATTCTCGAGGCCAATCCTTATCTCGGACGCATCGTTACGGGTCGCATTACATCCGGGACGATCAAGCCGAACCAGCCCGTCAAGGTGATGGATCGCGAGGGCAATCTGGTCGAAACCGGCCGTGTCACCAAGCTGCTCGCGTTCCGCGGCCTTGAACGAACGGGCGTCGAGGAGGCGGAGGCCGGCGATATTGTTGCAGTTGCGGGGCTGCCCAGCGCCACGGTTTCAAACACGATCTGCGCGCCGGAGGTCGATACGCCGCTCCCGGCGCAGCCGATTGACCCGCCGACACTGGCCATGATCTTCCGCGTCAACGATTCCCCGCTTGCCGGCACAGAGGGCGACAAGGTCACCGGTCGCATGATCCGTGACCGCCTGCTGCGCGAAGCGGAAGGCAATGTGGCGCTGCGGGTTCGTGAATCCGACGACAAGGACTCGATGGAAGTGGCGGGACGCGGTGAATTGCAGCTCGGAATCCTCATCGAAACGATGCGGCGCGAAGGCTTTGAACTCTCGGTATCGCGTCCGAAAGTATTGCTGAAGGAAGATCCGGCCACCGGCGAGACGCTGGAGCCCGTCGAGGAAGTCGTCATCGACCTCGACGAGGAGCACGCAGGAATCGTCGTGCAGAAGATGGCGGAACGCAAAGCCGAGATGCTGGAGATGAAGCCTTCCGGCGGCGGGCGCCTGCGTCTTGTCTTTCATGCCCCGACACGGGGCCTGATCGGCTATCAGGGAGAACTGCTGACCGACACGCGTGGCACGGCCATCATGAATCGCCTGTTCCACGCCTACGCGCCTTATAAGGGGCCGATCCAGGGCCGGCGGAACGGCGTTCTCATCTCCAACGACCAGGGCGAGGCCGTGGCCTACGCGCTCTGGAATCTGGAGGATCGCGGCCCGATGATGATCGAGCCGGGTTGGAAGGTCTACAATGGAATGATCGTGGGAGAGCACACGCGCGGCAACGACCTCGTGGTGAATGTGCTGAAAGGGAAAAAGCTCACCAACATCCGCACGACATCCAAGGACGAAGCGGTGCGGCTGACGCCTCCGATCCGGATGACGCTCGAGAAGGCGCTCGCCTACATCGAAGATGACGAGCTGGTCGAGGTGACGCCAAAATCCATCCGGCTGCGCAAGAAACTGCTCGATGAAAACGATCGCAAGAAAGAAGAGCGGAAAAAGGAAGCCGAGGCGGTTTGACGCCTTCCGTGGTTTGATTCGAATCACCGGACGATGCCGGAGTGGCAGCTTCGGAGCGGCGTGGGAACCGGCTGATTCGGCGGCGCGGCCTGATGCCTCAGACATCATTTGCCGGTCCAACCCTCGACTTTTTGCCAGCTGTGACCAGTAATCCACACCATTAACCCATCGTTAACGATAGGGCTTGAAGGCCGGAAATTTCGTTGCTTCTATCGCGACATGAGCACGACCCTCATAGAGATTCGCCGCGCGAAGTCTTCAGATGCGGTCGAAGTCGCCGAGACGCACGACGAAGCTTGGCGCGCCGCCTATCAGGGCATCATTCCGGGCAACGAGCTCGACAAGCTGATCAACCGCCGCGGACCGGACTGGTGGGATGCCGCCATTCGTAAAGGCAGCCGCATCACGATCCTGCAATTCGGCGAACGTGTCGCGGGTTACGCCAACTACGGGCGCAACCGTGCGCGCAGTTTGTTCTACGATGGGGAAATCTACGAACTGTACCTGCGACCCGAGTTCCAGGGACTCGGTTTCGGCCGCCGGTTGTTCACCGCCGCACGCAAGGATCTCAATCAGAGCGGCCTGAAAAGCCTGGTGGTGTGGGCGCTTTCCGACAACGAGCCGGCGATGGAGTTTTATCGCGCGCTCGGCGGTCGTGCAGTGGCGCGCTCCTCGGAGCGTTTCGGAGCGAAGACGCTCGATAAGGTCGCCTACGCCTGGCAGGCCTAGTCAGACCTTCGGTTCGGGCAGACCTTTTTGCGCGCAGGCGGCGCGCAACGTGTTCAGCAACAGGCATGCAATCGTCATGGGTCCAACACCGCCGGGAACCGGCGTAACTGCACCTGCAATAGCAACCGCTTCCGCATAAGCGACGTCGCCGACGATCCGCGATTTGCCACCGTCGCCCGGCACGCGGTTGATGCCGACATCGATGACGGTCGCTCCCGGCTTTATCCAGTCGGCGCGGACCATCTCCGGGCGTCCGATCGCAGCGACGAGCACATCGGCACGGCGACACACCGCCGGCAAATCGGCTGTCTTCGAATGGGCCACCGTTACGGTCGCATTTTCCGCCAGCAGCAATTGCGCAACCGGCTTGCCGACGATGTTCGAGCGTCCGATCACCACCGCTTCAAGCCCGGCAAGCGAGTCGTGCACGGTCTTGGCCAGCATTACGCAGCCCATCGGGGTGCATGGAACAAGGCCCGGCAGGCCGCTCGCCAGCCGGCCGGCATTGAGCGGATGGAAGCCGTCGACATCCTTGGCCGGATCGATGGCTGCGATGATTTTTTGCGTGTCGAGCTGCTTCGGCAACGGCAGTTGCACGAGTATGCCGCTCACTGCCTCGTCCGCGTTGAGCCGGCCGATAAGCGCGAGCAGATCTGCTTCCGCCGTAGTCGCCGGCAGTTTGTGATCGAAGGCGTTCATTCCCGCCTCGGCCACGGCCTTGGACTTGGTGCGAACGTACACCTGGCTCGCCGGATTGTCGCCGATGAGAACGACGGCGATCCCTGGCACGATGCCGCGGTCACGGCGCAGCCGATGCACCGAGTCGGTGATCCGGCCGCGGAGATCCGCGGCGACCGTCTTTCCGTCAATGATGTGCGCCGTCATCGTCCGCTGCCCTTGCGGAGAAGCCTTAGCGCGATGCGGAGATTTTCTCCAGCGCCGCGATCAGCGTTGGGCCGTTGCCCGAAATGACCAGCCGCTTCACGCGGGACGTCGCGCCGGTCGCCAGATTCACGTCGCGCGGTGGGACGCCCAGGGTTCTGGCGATAAGCCCGATCAGCGCTGCATTGGCCTGTCCTTCGGCTGGCGCGACCCGCACTCTGACTTTAAGGACAACCGTTCCGTCCGACATAGTCTCGATGCCGTCGACGGCGTCGCGGCCGCCTCTTGGCGTCAGGCGAACGATGAGACTGATGCCTCCGGCAACTGGCGACCAGGGCACCGGCGCCATGGGCTAAAACACGTTCGGGTAGATGTACCGGATGATGACGTTCTCGAGGAACAGGATGATCAGGATGAGGATCACCGGCGATATGTCGATACCACCAAGATTGGGCAGCATCGCGCGTATCGGCCGCAAGAACGGTTCAGTAATACGGTAAAGGAAATCACCGACGGTAGCCACGACCTGATTGCGGGCGTTCACCACATTAAAGGCGACCAGCCATGACAGGACGGCGGCCGCGATCAGGAGCCAGATGTAGATCTGCAGAACCAGAAGAATGATATCGAGTAATGCGCGCATGACTGTCCGCCCGTTCGCAAGCCGGGCGCAAACTAGCGGTTGGAGTGGCGCTGAACAAGCCGAAGTCCGTTGCGGTCACGGGCAACGGCGTCTTCTTGACAGGCAATACCCCTGGCCCTAAATGGCCCCCACTCGCCGCATTTCATGCAACGCATTGTTGCCATTGGCGGGGCCGTAGCTCAGCTGGGAGAGCGCCTCGTTCGCAATGAGGAGGTCAGGGGTTCAAATCCCCTCGGCTCCACCATCCAGTCTTCTTGGGTACGAGTGGACGTACCGGGGGCAGGCTTGTTCGGCGCTCCTATGCGTCATCGCCGGTTCGAACCACGCTGTGGTCGGCTTCTTTGGCGGATGAAAGTCCTAGCCAGTGAACGATGAAAGTATCCAGCCAGTTACGCGATGCGTAATCGTGAACGGCGCGATCGGCGATATGTTCGTGACGCTGCTTGGCTCCGGGCAATTCCATACGATGCGCGCCTCGAACCAGCCAGCGATACATCATCGCATGCGTCACTTCGGGATGAAACTGCAGCGCATACCCGGTGCCGAAGCGGAAGGCCTGGACCGAAAAGGCATCACCTTCCGCCAAAAGCTCGCCGCCCGCCGGTAAATCGAAGCCTTCACGATGCCACTGATACACGTGGTCCGGCCATTCGGGGCAGATTCTGCGCCCAGCCTCCGTTGGACGAATGGGATAATAGCCCACTTCAGCATGTCCTTGCGGGTGCGGATAGACGCGCGCACCGAGGTGGCGCGCCATCATCTGTGCCCCAAGGCAAATTCCGAGATAGGGCTTCCTGTCGCGCAGCGGCACGCCGATCCAATCGATCTCACGATGCACAAAATCTTCACTGTCGTTCGCGCTTTGCGGGCCGCCGAAAATTGCGGCGCCGGCATGCCCTTCCATGGTTTCCGGCAACGGGTCGCCAAAACGGGGGCGCCTGATATCGAGCGGGTAACCGAGGTTCACCAGAGCCTGACCGACACGGCCGGGTGATGAGTGCTCCTGATGCAGGATGAGAAGTACGGGCTGCTTCGACATGGCGACTCGGCGCAGTTTCAGGCGCCGGTCATTTACTACTGGCAATCGGAGCAATTGCAAATATGGCGGCGTAAGAAACCCGCTATGCCTCCCGCGCCGACCTTCGACGACTCTGCCGGGACTCAACGACTTTTAGCAGCAGCCGGCGCGGGACGATGCGGATCAGCATGGTTGCCAGTTTGTTGAGGAAGCCCGGCACGATCGTACGGCGCCCGCTCATCAGCCCGCGATAGCCCGCCTCCGCGACGTAGTCGGCCGTTCTTGTGAGTAGACCGGGCGCCATGCTGCGGTCGCTGATACCGGCACGCGCGGCAAACTCTGTCGGCACCGGACCCGGACACAGCACGGCAACCCTTATTCCGCGCGGCTTGAGTTCGCTGTGCAACGCCTCGGTCAACGACAGCACATAGGCTTTGGTCGCGTAGTAGACCGCCATGCCCGGTCCCGGAAGAAATCCGGCCATCGAACCGACGTTGAGAAGCCCGCCGCGGTGCCGGGCGAGGCTGTCGACGAAAGCAAGCGACAATTCGGTCAGCACGCGTATATTCAGATCGATCATCTGCAGTTGTTCGTCTCGATCTCGTGCCGTCGCTGGTCCTACCAGACCGAACCCGGCATTATTGACGACGAATTGCGGCTCGACGCCTTCCGCGGTCAGTGCTTCGCGGATTTGCAGCGCGGCCCCTGGCTTCGAGAGATCGCAGGCAATGACGATGGGCCGCTGTGCACCGGTGGCAGCAATCTCATCGGCGAGCGACCTTAATCTGTCCTCACGCCGGGCAACCAGCGCAAGACGATACCCTTGCCTGGAGAATACGCGCGCGAGCGCTACTCCGATTCCGGCTGAGGCTCCGGTGATGAGGGCAACTGGGCGCGCGGTGCTCATATCGCCATCATACCCGCGCGCCCGTATTCCGCATCAAGCCAGGAGCCGCCCCGCCGGTCTACTCCAGGTATTTGCTCGGAGGGTAGTCGCGTGAGAATACCGGTTGTTGAATGAACTGCTTCGGATCATACGTCCAAAACTGGCTGACCTGTGGATAGGTCTTGATGATGGTGTTGGTGAGCTTCCCGTTAACCCGCGCCACTTTGCGGATGTGGATGTCGAGCACTGGTGTCCCGTATTCGTCGAGCCGCACGGGACCGATCGGGCCGTGGGTAAGACGGACATCTTGCATCGCCTTGAGGAACGCCGCGGCATTGTCGGTTTTGCCGCCGGTGGTCTTCAAGGCCTCCTCGATGATGAGAAGCGCCGTGTAAGGACCCGCAGTATAAAAACCGGGATCATGCTTGTACGCCTCGTTGATGCCGGCAACAAATTTCTTGTTGTCGGGCGTGTCGAGCCCCGCCGCATACCAGCCGCCGGTGAATACACCGACCCCTTCTTCCCCCATCACCCTGAGGATGCCCTCATCGGTGCTCGTTGTGTTGCCGAGGACGGCGATTTTTCCCTTGAGGCCGAATTCGCTGTACTGCTTGAGGAAACGCAGCGGATTGCTACCCGCAAAACCCATGTAGATCGCATCAACGTCGCTTTTGATGGCAGCCAGATACGGACCGTATTCCGGCGCGTTGAGCGGCGGCCATAGCTTCTGGACGATCTTGCCGCCGGCCCCCTCGAAGCCGAGCTGGAAACCGCCCGCGCCCTCGTGACCGTAGGTGAAGTCCTCCGCCACGATCGTAATTCTTTTGAAGCCGAGCGTCTTTGCAGCGTAGTCGCCAAGCGGATAGGTGACCTGCGGCGCGGTACCGAACGCATGCAGCACCCAGGGATTCACCGCGTGGCTTTTCAGATCAACGGTTGCCGCCGATGTCGTGGTGATAAGCGGCACCTTCGTGTCACGGACATAGTTGTCCATCGCAATGGCTTCATTGGTGGCCAACGGACCGATCGACACGGCCACTTTGTGGCGTTCGACAAGCTCCTGCAGTTTGGTTTTGGCGAGCGCCGGATTGCCGCCGGTATCCTGTGTGATCAGCTCAACCTTGCGCCCGCCAATCATGCCGTTCCGTTCCTTGAGGAACAGCGCGGCTCCCTCCTCCTGCTGCTTGCCGCCCGCAGCAAGCGGCCCGGTCAAAACTGTCAGAAAACCGACCTTGAGCGGCTCGGGCGACTGCGCAAGCACCTGCGGCGCGGGAAACATGCTGATCGCCACGCCCGCTTTCAGCAGCGTCCGGCGTGACATTGCGGATTTGCCGTGTTTCACGGACATCATTGATCCCCCCTTGAATGCTTCGATGTTTCCCTTGTTGCGGGAATTCGACTGGGCCAACCTGGCGAAAGGCCGTGTGGGTCTTATACCTGATCAACCCCGGCTGTCCGGAAATATTCGCACATCCCGCGGGTTTGTGGGGGGTCGAGACGGCGTAAACGTGCGGAATTACTCGACAGATTTGCCCTTGCGGTAGCTCTCTTCGAGCAGGCGCATATTGTTCTGCACGTATTTGTTATTCGGATCCTTGCGCCGGGCGGCAGCGAGCGTCTCGCGTGCGCGTTTGTAATCGCCGCGCAGCATGTACGAGTAGCCTTGGTTGTTGAGAATCTCGACGGTTGGGCCGAGAATTCCTATGGCTTGCGCGTAGGCGCGGTCGGCAAGATCAAACCGGCGCAGCCGGTCATAAGACGCCGCAAGGCCCAGCCAGGCTTCAGCATCGCGTGGATGTTTCTCGACGGCTCGCCGGAAATGCTTCTCGGCAAGACCAAAATTATTCGCGCGGTAGTGCTTCTTGCCAAGGCTAAGGTCGTCATAGGGGTCGCTGCCAAGCAAACGGGCCCCGGGCGCGGGCTTGACGGAGCCGGTCGAGTCCTCGACTGCCGTCACAGGCGCCGACCTTTCGGTGACCGATTGCGATTCGGTCATGTCGTCGGCCTGGGCCGAGGCGGAGGCCTCGGCGCCGGGTGTTTTTGGGCCAAACAGGTTCGAAAAGCTTGAGGAGGTCGTGCATCCCGCCAGCCACAAACCGGCAGCGGCGATAATCACTGGTCGGGCAATTCCAATAAGCATGTCAAAGCCTTGCGGAAGCGCCCGAAAAACGGGACGCCGTCAGGCTAGGGTAGGATGGTTAAGAATTCTTCACCTTGACGGGATTTCACGACCGGCAGGCCGGTGACGGTCAGAAGTAGCCGCCCACATGCAGTCGCACGATCACAGGCAGCAGAATAACCACGAACAGCACGGGAAAGATGCAGACCATCATCGGTACGGCCAGCTTGGCCGGCAGTGCGTACGCCTTTTCTTCCGCCACCGAGAGACGCTTGTGGCGCATGTCGTCGCTGTAGACGCGCATCGCTTCGGTGATGCTCGAGCCGAGATCGATTGACTGGTTGATCAGGGTTGCAAACGCGCGTGACTCCTCGAGTGCAAGACGTTCGGCAAAATGCTCAAGCGCATCCTTCAACGGCCGACCGGCACGAATCTCGAGGTTGGTCAAATGGATGTTCGCAGTAAGCGAGGGATAGCTTGGCCCGAGCTCGCGGGCCACGCGTTCGAGCGAGGCTTCCATCGAGAGCCCTGAATCCGCGCACACAACGAGCAGATCCATGAAATCCGGAAAGCCCGCCCGGTGCTCGAGCTTGCGCGCGGAAATGCGCTTGTCGATGTAGATGCTCGGGGCCACATAGCCTGCGACTCCCCCGGCCATTACCAACAGCGAGAAAAGCGTTCCGCCGGCCGGTCTCACGAGCGGCAGGAATATGAAAATCGCAACGGCGAGACCGACCGCGAGTGCAGTACGTGCGATGAAAAAGTAGGCGACGCCGCGCGGATCGTAGATCCCCGCCTGGACCAGCCGGCGCCGCAGCACTTTCATGTTCTCTTCGTTTGCCGACGCGTAGTGCTTGGTCGTGTACTCGATAAGCCTGGCGACAGTCTTCTGGCTGGAATACTGCAGCGACCGGGCGTGATTTGCCTTGCGCTCCTCGTCAGTCAGAATGCGCGCCGTGCGCCGCTTGACGGAACCCCGAACACGGATCGTCGCCATGACCGAGAAGGCCAGCGTGCCGGCCGCGAGGAACACCAGCAATCCCACCAGCATGGCATTGCTGTCCTGAAACATGTCGCGGAATACGGTGACGACCGTGTCCATGCTCAGATCCTGAAGTTGACCATGCGGTACATGATGAAGTTGCCGACGCCCATCCAGCAACCTGCAAGAGTCAGGGCAACTTTCGTCAGATTCTGATCCCAAACGCTGGCGTAAAAGCTGGGGACAAGAACCTGAATGATCGTAAACAGGGCGATCGGTAGCGAAGAAAGAATAAGCGCCGAGGCGCGACCTTCGGCGGCGAGCGCACGGATCTTTCGGCGCATCTTGAATCGTTCTCGAATAACCGAGGAAAGATTCTCAAGAATCTCGCCCAGATTGCCGCCCGTCGACCTTTGGATGGCTACCGCGGTGACGAACAGCGGCAGGTCGTCGGTACCGACGCGGAAATACAGATTGCGCATTGCGGTTTCGAGTTCGGAGCCGTACGTCAATTCATCCGAGACGATGCCGAATTCTGTTCCGATCGGGTCCGGCATTTCCTTGGCCACCATCGCAATCGCGATTGGCACCGGATGACCTGCACGCAGCGAGCGGACAATAATGTCAATGCCGTCCGGAAATTGCGCGGCAAACTTCTTCTGACGGCGACTGCGCAGGAATCTCAGGGCCAACAATGGTATGATCGCGCCCCCGGCAAGCGTGGCGATCAATGCATGCGACAGCCGGCCATTGAACATCATGACCGCAATGAATATCGCCACCATGCCGAGCAGAATGATCAGGATCAGGCGCCCAAAACCGATCGAAAGACCCGACTGGAGCAGCAATTGATTGAGGTTGATGATCGGCAGGCGGTATTCGCCGCCGCTCGTCAGACCACGTTCGCGCCGAAGTTGGACAAGAACGCTTTCACGATCGGTCTTGTCCGACATCACCTTGAGACGGCGATTTATCTTCTTGCGGTAGGACGCATTGCTGTAGACGAGGAGGTAGACTCCCTCTGCAAACATCGCTGCCGAAAGGCCGATGAAAATGTAAAACAGATAGATCGAATTGAAATTGGACATGACCGATCAGAGCGGCTGCGAGGGATCGAAATAGCTGCCGGGAATCTTGATCCCCAAGTTCGCAAGGTGCGAAAGGAACCGCGGACGCACGCCGGTCGCCTGGAAGTGACCCTGCACGGCACCGTCGGGACCGGTGCCGGTGCGCACGAATTTGAAGATTTCCTGCATCTGAATGATGTCGCCCTCAAGTCCGGTGACCTCCGCAATCGAGGTGACCTTGCGCCTGCCATCCGACTGGCGCTGCAGTTGGACGATAAGCTGGATGGCGTTCGCGATCTGGCTGCGAATCGACGCCACGGTCATCGGCAGACCGGCCATGCCGATCATCTGTTCCAGACGCGACAACGCATCACGCGGTGTGTTGGCGTGGATAGTGGCCATGGAGCCTTCATGGCCCGTGTTCATGGCCTGCAACATGTCGAACGCTTCTTCGCCGCGGCACTCGCCGAGGATGATGCGGTCGGGGCGCATACGGAGTGCGTTTTTCACGAGTTCGCGCTGACGGATTTCACCTTTGCCTTCGATATTCGGCGGGCGCGTTTCCATCCGGCCCACGTGCGGCTGCTGCAACTGCAGCTCGGCGGCGTCCTCGATCGTCAGCAAGCGTTCCTTTTCGGAAATGAAAGCCGACAACGCATTGAGCATCGTGGTCTTGCCGGAGCCGGTGCCGCCGGAAATGATCGTGGTGACGCGCGACTTCACTGCGGCCGCGAGCAACTCTGCCATCGGAGGACGGAGTGCGCCAACCTCGACCAGCTTGGTGAGGTTGAACGGCTTCTTCGAAAATTTGCGGATCGACACCAGCGGCCCATCGACGCCGATCGGACGCACGGCGACGTTGACACGGGAACCGTCCTGAAGGCGCGCGTCGCAGAGTGGGTGTGATTCATCAACGCGGCGTCCGACCGCGGACACAATCTTGTTGATGATGCGCAACAGATGCTGCTCATCCTTGAAACGGACCGATAGCGGCTCAAGCACGCCGGCGCGCTCTACGTAGACACACTCATGGCCGTTGATCAGGATGTCGTTGATGGTCGGGTCCTTGAGCAACGGCTCAAGCGGGCCGAGGCCCGTCATCTCGTCGAGGATTTCGGAAGCGAAATCGCTCAGTTCCTGTGTGTTGAGAGGCAGGCGCTCGACCAGCACATATTGCGAGACGAGCTGCTGCACGTGCCGCCGGATTTCCTCTTCCGGAACTTTGTCCAGCGCCGAAAGGTTTATTTCCTCGATCAGACGCCGGTGCAGACGCACCTTGGCATCGAGGAGCTTGTCGCTCAGCAATGGATTCTCTGCCGGCGTGACAGTAGCGCTCTGTTCGCTGCCCGATTCGGGGAAAACCGTCCAGGATACGCCTTCGAGTGCCGGCGGTTCTTCCTGTTGCGGTGTCTCCGGTGTTGAAGCGCGACGAGCGGAAAAACGGCCTGCCATTTTAACCCACCATCGAGAGCTTGAGTTTCTTCAGGAACGGCATCGACTGGCCGCCACCGGCAGCCTTGGGTGCCGCAGAATCCAGGACGAGTTTCTTGAGCTCGGCGGTTATCCTGTTGCCGGGCTTTACTTCGTCGAGCGGAACGCCACGATCGATCGCTTCGCGGACAAGGGCGTAGTCGTTGGGTATGGCTGACAGGAAAGCATCGCCAAGCGTCTGTGCGAGGTCGCCGCGGCGCAAACCGGAATCAAACATTTTCTGAGTGAAGCGGTTGACGATGACTTGCGGGTTTGGCCCCTCGCCCAGCCGCTCCCTGATCGCCGCAACCAGTTGCTTGGCATGGCGCAGGCCCGGAACGGTGGTTTCGCTGACAATGAACAATTTATTGGAGCCGAGCAGTACGCTATCGGTCCACGAAAACCAGGTACGCGGCATGTCGAATACGACATATTCGAAGTTGCTTGATACCAGGTCGAGCAGGCGCGTCACGACATCGGGATCGAACGAACGCATCTCGGCCGGACGATTCGGTGCCGCTACAACAGCCAGACCACTCGTGTGATAGGAGAGCATCACCTCGAGCAGCTGCCGGTCGAGGCGATCCGGCCGCGGTTCGATTTCAGCCAGGTTGAGACGCGGTTCGAGGTCGAGGTAGTCGGCGACAGCGCCGTGCTGGAAATCGAGGTCGACAAGGCACGTCGAAGGCTTCGAGCGGGGCCCGCCACTGTTGAGCAGGATCATTGCGGTCTGCACCGCAAGAGTCGTAACTCCGGCACCGCCGACCGCAGGGAGAAACGTATAGATCTTGGCCTCTGTCGGCTCGGCACCGCCGCCGGCCCCTTTGGCAACGCGCGCGCAGGCCCGCACCAGATCGATCGGCTCGACCGGCTTCACCAGGAAGTCTGCAACCCGCATCTGCAGCAGGACGCGCGCGACATTTTCGTCAAATACCTGCGTGACCGCGATTACCGGCGGCCAATTGCCGATGCGCGCCATCAGGCGTGCAAGCGCGGCCATCTCGTCGGCACGGCCTGCATCAAGATCGACCACGACCACCGTTGCATCCGACACATTAAGTGTCTCGCCTTGATCGGCAAGATGTCCGGACGCAACCGAGAGTTCGATCGCCGATGACGCACTGAACGTCTCACGCACAGAGCGGTCGAAATCCGCGTCGGCGGTCAGAACCACCACGCGGGTTCGATTCGTACCGGCATTACGTCCAATCCGCATGGCCTGACCGTAGTCCAGCTTCGTTCATTTCACCGGTGCCGCCGGCGCTGTCACAGGTTGTCCGACCGGGCCGGAGTTGGATCCGGCAGCGGGCGCGGCGTCCTGGTACGTGCTGGAGGTGCCGATACCGCGCGGCGCTGTGACCCGGTTATTGCGATAACGCGCGAACGCGCTTTCGATCCTCGCACCGTTGAACGCGATATCGCGGTTCGCGCTCGCACGCGGCCATGGATCGACCGTATGCGTAGCCACGTTCGCCGCGACCGCATTGCCGCCTGACCGGGAAATCGTGTCACGGCGATCGAGATATTCCGAGCAGCCACAAAGAGCGGCAAGCACGGTGGCAACAGCGATCGTGCGTATCGCTTTACTGAATGGCCGCATTGGACTCCCCTTTCGGCATATCGAGCATGTGACCGGTGAACGGTCGATCACCGGCAACGGCGATACGTGCAGTCGCCGGCGTAAGCGCCCGGGCCTCTTCCCGCCTCACCTCGGTCTTTCCGAGCAGGAAGAAATCGACGTCGCTCGGAGACAGCGTATCGTCGGCCGGAGTCCTGATCTCATCGCCGGGCCGCGCCGGACGGACGATGTGCGGCGTAACGATGATGGCAAGATCCGTCTCGTTTTTCTGGAACGACTTGCTGGAGAACAGCGCACCGAGCACAGGCACGCTGCCGAGCCAGGGCAGTTGCTCGATCGCGTTCTTGTTGTCGCTTTGCAGAAGGCCGCCGATCATGAAGCTCTGACCGTCCCGCAATTCCACCGTGGTAGACGCACGTCGAACGATGAGCGCCGGCACCGAAATGCCGTTGCTGACCGATACGGTGTGAGTTGTGTCGATCTGGCTGACTTCCGGCTCTATCCGCAGATTGATCAGGTTCTGGCCGAGCACGGTCGGCGTAAAAGCAAGGCCGACGCCGTATTTCTTGTAGTCGACGGTTACGTTGCCGAAGGAGCCCGAAACAGGAATCGGGTACTCACCGCCCGCGAGAAAGCTTGCTGTGTCCCCGGAAAGGGCTACCAGGTTGGGCTCGGCAAGACTGCGGGCGATGCCTTTCTCTTCGAGTGCGTTGATCAGCACGTCAGTACTGGCGCCGTTCGCGACAAACCGGCCGACCAGAAAGCCGAACGGCGACGCGTTCGAAAGAACGCCGGCCGCAGTTTCCGCGGCAATCGACGATGCACTCAACGGCAGATTGTTCGCTGAAACCCGGTTGCCGATATTGGTAATCGTGCTTTCGCCGAACCGATTCCACTGAACGCCCAATTCCCGGCTCGCGGTGCGCGAAATCTCGACAAACCGCACTTCAAGCATCACTTGCTGTGGCGACATCACGGAAACCGAGTTGATGATTCCAGGCCCGAACTGGCGTGCAATGGTCACGGCCTTGTCGAGTGTCGCCGCGTCGGGAACCTCGCCCGACAGCATGATGCGGCCGTTGACAGTCGACGCCTGGATCTGCGAGCGCGGGAAGCGCCGACGCAACTCGTTCGTCAGGCGTGTGATGTCATACGAGACCTCGACATCGAAGATGCCGACCAGCTTCTTGCCTTCGGCGTATACCGATACGCGGGTGGTTCCGATCTTCTTGCCAAGGATGGACAGGGCGCGGTCGGTCAGTGGATTGACGTCGGCAACGTCAGGATCGCCGACCACCACGTCGACAAAGCTGGTATCCGTTCGCACATCTTCTGATTTGCCGATCGGCACAGTCACCATGACCGTGCGATTGTTGCCGCTGATCTGGATGGTCTTGCCCTGTGCATAGGCATCGCCGATCATCCCAAGAATCGACGCCGCAAGCGCGACAGCCAGAGCAATCGCAAGATCGCGCAACCAGTTGCCCTGGTTCGCGGCCCTGTCCGCAATCCGCCAGCTGAAGCCGGCATTCATCGTCTCATTGTGCTTTTTCACGACACACTCCCCACCCCTCGATTGATCCCAAGCCCGGGCTTACCAGGCGACACTCCTTCGCTCAGTCTCAGCCGAGACCCCACGACGTCCTTCGGCCGGAACCGTGTATTCCTGCTTTGCAGCTGCGCGCGTGACGACGACGGTTGTCGTAGCTCCCTTGTCCGCGACAGGCTCATGCGTTGACAAATCCTCGAGCGTGACCTTGCGCGTGCGCACTTCGGCGGTCTCACCAGCCTTGCGCAGCAGCAGCGAAAGACTGCCGACCGAAGATGCGAGCCAGAGTTTCTGGGCATCGACAGTGTCGACTTCCAATGTCACGGACTTTGCGACGGTTGCTTTCTGAGCGCGCTCGTCAGCGATCTGATCGATCGCGAGCACGCGCGTATTCTGCAAGACAACCTGCGTCGTCGCCGATCCCTTGTCGATCTGGCGCGTAAGCACGACGTCGACATGATCGCCAGGCAACACAAAGCCGCCAACGCCCTCGACATCGTTGACGCGGATCGTCACGGCTTTCATGCCCGGCTTGACGAGCGCAGAAAGTGTTGCCCGCTGTCCCGGGCCGGTGATCTTGAGCGCAAGCACGGGCTCGTTCGGCTCGATCGCCGCCAGTACGACGCGCCGGCCGCCGGCCATGATGTCGTGGATTTTCGCAAACGCTCCGTTGGGCAGAGCGTCAGACGGCCACGGCACTTCCTGCAGCATCGAGGCCGAAAGTTCGGTACCGTACCGCAGCGGCTGCTTCGCGACCACGATGGTCTGCGAGGCGACCGTTTTCACCGGCTCGACGTTCTTCGCCCGCATATTGGCCTGGTTGTTGAGCCAGACCTGAGCGATGAATACCGCGAGCAAGCCGAAAACTACGGCAAACCCGATCATGACGATGGTACTGGCACGCACGACAACAAGCCCCGTTTGACGCGACCGAACTCACTCCCCGGTCTATTCGGAACAAACACTAGGGGCGATGCAGTATTGAATTACTAAAATCACTGTCGCAATTGTGCCTATGCTGAAGAGCGCATGAACTTGTAGCGTTTAAATGTGGTATCCGAATTCGAGTAAACTTTAGAGTAACCTTGCATGGCATTAACAATACTAATTGGTATCCTGCCGTCGCTGGTAAGAGTCGATTCAGTGTGATACGCGCGCCGCAGGCCGAAAGGCCCGGCCCGCATGGAATTCTTGCCCACATGCACGAGCGCTACGCTCGCCTGCGAGCGACAACCATGACGAAGGCAGGGTTACCGAATTGCAATGTGTCCGCCGTTGCTCGTACCGCGACGTTGCGGCAACATGCGCGGCCACCGCAACCGGTGAGCGCCGACGCGCGTCCATGATTTCCGGGAGATTCACGACGATGTCGAAACCTCGCATTAGCTATGTTGATCCCTCGACGATCGGGGACCCTGCAATGATCGCCGAATTCGAACGTTGCGCGCGCGAGGGAACGCCGCGTCCGGAAAGCCAAGCTGTCCGTGCGCATGTGCCGGCAGTCTTCTGGTCCTTCGCCAATACCTGGCGGGACGTATTCAAGAATGGTGTCGCCGACCACAAGATAAAGGAGCTGTGCCGCATCTATGTCTCGCGCTCGGTACTGTGCGAGTTCTGCGGCAATCAACGTTCCATCAAGGCGGCAAAATCCGGTCTCAAGGAAGATGACTATACCGACCTGATCAATTTCGAGTCGTCGACGCGATACGACGAACGGCAAAAGGCCGCATTGGCCTATGCCGAAGCGATCACCTGGGATCTGCCTGCCACGGACGAATTGTGGAACCGCCTGCACAAGCACTTCAGCGAGCCTGAGCTCGTTGAAATCGGATATTTCGTTGCAATCACGATGGGTCAGCAGCGCTGGTTGCGCACGCTGAATATCGAGCACCATCAGGTTATGGCAGGAACCGATGCGTCGATGGCACCCGGCTTCGAGACCCTCGATGCTCTGCAGCGCTCTAAACAGGCCGAAGACTACTGGGCGAAGGTCAATTCAAAACCCGCAAGACAGGCAGCAGAGTGACAAGTCAGGCAACAACGGCACCCGTCGTCCGCAAGGCACCTGGGTCGCAGGCTGTCAGCGGCAAGCCGCGTATCATGGTTCGCAGCCTTGGCAAGCATTACGGCCCGCTGGAAGTATTCCGCAATATCGATTTTGACGTCGGCGAGCGGGAAATCGTCGCAGTTGTCGGCCCGTCCGGCTGTGGCAAGACCACGCTGCTTCGCTGCATCGACGGGCTGTTGCCGCACGACGCCGGCGAGATCTGGGTCGGACAGGAACGCGTCACCGAACCGATCGCCGGTGTCGCCATGGTATTCCAGCATTTCGGGCTTTTCCCCTGGAAGACCGTGTTCGAAAACGTCGCATATGGCTTGCGCATGGCGGGCGCACCAAAGGCTGAGATCGAGCGCAAGGTACCGGATTTCATCAAACTCGTGGGGCTTGGCGGCTTCGAGAACGCGTTTCCCTACCAGATGTCGGGTGGCATGCAGCAGCGCTGCGGCCTTGCGCGCGCGCTTGCCGTCGAGCCGAACGTTCTCTTGATGGACGAGCCGTTCGCCGCCGTCGATGCGCAGACGCGCGAAATCCTGCAATTTGAACTGCTGCGCATCTGGGAGCAGCGGCCTACGGCCATGATCTTCGTCACGCACTCGATCGAGGAGGCCGTTCTTCTCGGTCACCGGGTGATCGTACTGAAAGGCCGTCCCTCAAGCATTCACGAGACGATCACCATCGACCTTCCGCATCCACGCACGCGTGAGACCCTTCGAGAGCCGCGGTTTGCAGAGCTGCGCGAAAGGGTGTGGGGCACTTTGATGCGTGAAGCTCGCGAGGCTGAATTCCACCTGGAACGTTGAACAAAAAGAGTAAAGTTTAAGGGAGGATTCCATGATCCGCAGAACCATCTCGTTGGTGGCCGGCGGCCTGCTTTTGGGCGCCATGCTCGGCGGGGGACCGGCCGCGGCACAGGGCAAAAAGCTTGTCATCGCATTGCCGGGAATTCCGCCGATATTCTCGGTGACGATTGCCTATGTTGCCGAGAAACAGGGCTTTTTCAAAAAGCACGGCGCCAACGTCGAAATCCGGCCCTTCGACAACGGCACCGCTGCGGCGCGCGCGGTCGTGGCCGGCGACATCGATATGGCCTGGTCACCTACTCCACCCGTGATCAACCAAATTTCCAACGCCGACGTGCCTCTGGTTGCGCTCTACGGGATGCCCAATCCTGACTGGGTGATCGTCGCCGGCGAGACCGGCAAGACCTGCAAGGACATGGCCGGTCAAGACGTCGGCGTCGACTCCATCAATGGCGCGCGCTCGGTTGCGCTGCGCTCGATGCTGACTTCCGGATGTCCCGGCGTGAAGATCGAGGACGTCAAGCAAGTTGCGCTCGGCTCGCAGTCGGGCGCGGCGCTCATCGCCGGCCGCCTCCGCTATGCGGTCCTGCACCTTGATGACCTTGCTGAAATCGAATCCCAGGGCAAACCGCTCAATATTCTGCTGGCAATGAAGAATACCAATCCGACTAGCCACTATCTGATGCTGGTTGCGCGCAAGGATAACCTGAAGGCCAACCGCGAAGCCTTCGTGCGCGCTGTTGCGGCCATGATCGAGTCCGCCCGCTTCATGCAGGACCCGAAGAATGCCGACGCGGTTGCCGAAGTTGCCACCAATACGGGACACAGCAAGGAAGTGAACAAGAAAGCGCTGAAGGCCTTTCTTGACATCGAGTTCTGGGCAGCCAAGGACGACGGTTTGCCCCGCAGCAAGCTCGAGGCTACCGCCAAGCTGATGAAAAAGATCGGCGCCATCAAGCCCGACAAGGAGCCCGTGACATTCGAGAACCTCGTCGATACGAGCGTCTGGAAAGATGCCAACGCGATGGTGAAGTGAAGCTGCCGGTTCGCTAAACCGGCTCTTGGCCTCTTCTCTCCGGCAGGAGAGGATTGGGGTGTTGCGCACGCTATCGGCACGACACGCTTCAGCGCCAAAAAGAGAGCAATAACGTGCTGAACACCGGTATCCGCCGTTACGGCCCGTTCTGGATCAGCCTCCTCGTCGGCCTCGCGCTTTGGGAAGCCGCCGGGCGCAGCACCAGCGCGGCGTTCATGGTGTCGTTCAGCGAGACGCTTCGCAGGCTGTGGCAACTGGTCGTCGCCGGCGATTTCATTCCGCAGCTGGCCGACTCAGCGAAGCTGTTTTTTACCGGTTTCGTCCTCGCGCTGCTGATCGGCACGCCGCTCGGTATGCTGTTTGCGCGTGTTCGCGTGTTGCGCGTCGGCATCGAGCCCTACATCATGATCATATACGCGACGCCGCTCGTCGCACTGATCCCGTTCATATTGTCGCTGATGGGCTTCGGTTTCGCGCCCAAGGTCCTCGTGGTGTTTCTGTTTGCGGTGTTCCCCGTGCTTTACAACACCGTGGAAGGCGCACGCAGCATCCGGCCCGAGCTGATCGAGGTTGCCAAGTCCTTCCGGTCAACCGAATGGGCGCTGTGGCGCGAGGTGATGCTTCCCTACACGCTGCCCTACACGATGACCGGAGTCCGTCAGGCAATCGGCCGCGCACTGGTCGGGATGGTTGCCGCCGAGTTCTTTCTGAGTTCAACCGGGCTCGGCCAGCTGATCATGGGGGCATCGCAGAATTTCGACACTGCCGGTGTATTCGCCTCGATTTTCGTCATCGGCCTCGTCGGCGTCGGACTGATGCGACTGGGACTTGCGATCGAGCACCGCTTCGCGCGCTGGAGAAACTGACCGTGGCCGAATCCGCAGTTGATGTCTCCATACCGCTTGTGGCCGCTCCGAAGGGCCCGCCCCTGGCCGACCGGCTGCGCACGACTTTCCTGCCGCGATTGCTGACCGGCCTTGCCCTACTGCTGGTCTGGGAATTTGTCGTGCGCGCGCTGGCGCCGGCTTACGTCGCAAAGCCGAGCACCGTGATGATGGCGGTCCCGCGCGTCATCACCGATCCGGGCTTTCTGAAGGCGACCGGCGCGACACTCACCGCCGTCGCCGAAGGTCTCGCGATTGCCCTGGCATTCGGGACGATGATCGGCCTCCTTATCGGCCGCAGTCAGGCCTGCGACCGTGCCATCCGCCACTACGTGAACGGCTTTTACGCGATGCCTATGATCATCGTCCTGCCGCTGTTCTCGCTCTGGTTCGGCTACTCCAGCGCGACCCGCATTGCCACGATCATTTTTGCTGCGATCTTCTCGATTATCGTCAATGTCGCCGATGGCGCACGCTCGGTGCCGCGCGAATACATGGAAGTCGCGCGTTCGTTCCGCGCGGATCGGATGAGCATGCTGGTCGGAATTGTCCTGCCGTCGTCGATGCCATACCTGCTTGCGGGCTTTCGGCTCGCGGCCGGCCGGGCGCTGATCGGCGCAGTCGTCGCCGAGTTCTTCATCTCGATCGGCGGGCTCGGCTACTACATTCTCTATAATTCGCGCTCCTACCATCACAACGAAGCCTTTGTCGGCGTGCTCCTGCTGGCGACTTTCGGTGTCGGATTCGAGGTGCTGGTAAACTGGAGCACGCGGCGTTTCATGCCCTGGTATCGTCGCGACGAAAAGACAAACTGACCCGACCGAACAGCAAGGACAAAAGGCGCATGTCTTCCGATCCCCGCCTCAAGGCTGCCGTTGCCCATTGGGGCCCGCGATTCGTTGCCAACGGCGTCGTCCTCACGGATTTCGAGGAAGTGACCAGTTCAATCGCGTCATACGATGAGTGGTGCAGTGCGTGGTCGGCGCGCGCCGCGCACCACGAGCAGCTCGGGCGCGAGGCACTCGCAAAAAAACGCCTGCTGACCGCCGGCGAATGCCTGCAGCGCGCAGGCGTCTACTATCATTTCGCATCATTCCTGTTCGTGCACGATCAGGCGCAGATGAAAGTCGCGCACAAAAAGCAGATCGAGTGCCGGCAGGCCGCACTTCCCTATCTTCGCCCGCCCGGCGAGCGCGTGGATATTCCCTACCAGGGCAAGACGCTTGCCGGCATTTTGCGCAAGCCTGCGGGTATCGAGCACCCTCCGGTGGTGGTGATGGCGGTCGGTCTCGATTCGACCAAGGAGGAAGGCGACGCCTACGAATCGCCATTCCTCGCGCGCGGCATTGCCACGCTGATATTCGAAGGTCCCGGGCAAGGCGAAGCGCAATATGACTTCGCCATCCGCGGTGACTACGAGGTGCCGGTCAAGGCCGTGCTCGACTTCGTCGAGAAGCGTGCCGATCTCGATGCAAGGCGGATCGGCATGTGGGGCGTCAGCCTCGGCGGCTATTACGCCCCGCGCGCCACGGCCTTCGACCGGCGCATCAAGGCCTGCATCGCGCTCGGCGGCCCCTTCGACTGGGGCGCCGCCTGGGACGGGCTGCCGGAGCTGACGCGCGAGGCATTCCGCGTGCGCAGCCACTGCAAGACGCAGGAGGAGGCGCGCAGGAATGCCGCCACGCTTTCACTCGAAGGCGTGGCGCAGAACATCACCTGCCCGCTTTTCATCGTGAACGGCCGGCTGGACCGTATCGTTCCCGCAAAAGACGCCGAGCGTCTGGCGCGCGAGGCCAAGGGGCCGGTCGAGTTGATGATGATCGAGGATGGCAATCACATCGCCACCAACCGGGCCTACCGCTGGCGCTCGCAAAGCGCGGACTGGATGGTCGAGCAGCTCAAATGAGCTGGAAGCCGCGCGGGAAGGAATGCAGCCGCTCAATGCCGGTTTCGGTGACGAGAACCATCTCACCGGTCTGCACACCGGCTTTTCCGTCGCGCGTCACCACGTTCGGCTGAATGACGACCGTCTGTCCCGCCCGGAACGGGTCCGCGGGCACCGGCCCTGCCGGGCGGCTTTTGCAGCCGAGAATCGGCGGAAGGTAACCGCCGCCGTAGCCGTGGAGCAGATCATCGATGATCGTGAACCCGGCCTCTTCAATGACGCCCGAGGCTTCGATCACTTGCTCCGGCACCGTGCCGGCTCTCAACACCGACGTTATCCTGTCGAACGCAGCATCCGCCGCCGCATGCAGGTCGCGATAGAGCCTGTTCGGCTCTCCCAACGCAAAGCTGCGCAAAACCTGGCCGGGATAGTCCCAGAACGCCGCGGTGATTTCGGCAACGACGACGTCGCCCATCTGCACGCGGCGCATGCGCGGAAACTGGCGCGGCACGCCCAGATCCGGCGCCCGCATCGACGTGGTGCCGATGTAGTGAATGATGTTTGTTGCACCGTGTGAAACGTAGGCGCGCTCGACCCGGTCGCCGAGCTCGCGCTCGTTCAGGCCGGGTTTTACCGCATCGCGCAGCGCCGCCATGCCGAGGTCGCTGAAATGCGCACCGATGCGCAGCCAATCGAGCTCCTCGGCTGACTTCACCTGCCGCAGGCGCGTGTATTCGCGGTTAAGGCTTTTTGGCTTGCCGAACTTCGCCGACAGCGCCGCGTGCTGATCGGCTGTTACCGGGCCCATCGTTGCCACGCGATTTTCGCGGGCCCCCCGCCGCTCCAGTACTTTGACTGCCGCGGCGATCGACGATTCTCCGCCCCACGCGACATCGGCCTGATCGGCCAGAATCGATGCCTGTGGCGCATGATTGACGTACTGCACAAACAGCGCATCGCGCTCGCGCGGCGTGAAAACCCCGACGGCCTCTGCGGTCACCGGCCATTGCGTAAGCCACTGCACCACCGAACCGAAGCGGTTTGCGCCACAAAAAATGAGATGATCGCACCCGGCCTGCGCAAGCAGTGCCTCGACGGCCGCGCGTCGACGCGTCATCTCCTGATCGGAGAAACGCGGATATTCGGCATCCACAATGCGCTTGAGATGCGGAGAAAGCGTCACGTCGCCTTCTTCGGCAGTGCCACGATCATGTCGAGCTCGACGCGGGCTCCCGGGGACGACAGCTGATTGATGCACACCGTGGTGCTCGCCGGCCGCCAGTCTCCGAAATATTTGCCCATTGTGCGATGCATGGCATCGGCGTCACGGAAGTCGGTGAGATATTTCGTGATTTTCACCACGTCGCGCCAGCTTGCGCCGACATGATCGAGGATCGACTTGATCGCAGCCATCGCACGCTCGGTTTGTTCCTCGATCGAGTGGGGATGCACGTGCTCTTCGTCGACGTGCGGATGCTTGTGATAAAGCGGCGACGGAGTAGCGCCCGAAACAAACATCAGGTCGCATGCCCCGACGATATGAATGGCGGGTGCATAAGGCATCGTGTGCGCCTCTTCCGGCTTGGGATGCACGGGTTCGAGGCGGAAAGTCTTTTCCGGCTTTGTCATTACGGTCATATGAGCACTCCTTCGGATGTTCCTGAATATCTCAATCCACGCGCCAATTGCCGAGCACGGCATCCACCGCGTCCTGAACCTTGGTGACGATGATACCCAGCATGGCCAGGACAATCAGTATGGCAAAGACCTGCTCCGTTTCCAGAATCTGCCCGGCGAGATAGAGCCGTGCTCCCAGTCCGGCCTTTCCGACCACCATTTCCGCCGCAACAACGAGGATGATCGAAACGCCAAGCCCCAGGCGCACGCCCGCAAAGATCGACGGAATTGCGCTCGGCAGCAGCACCCGGCGCATGATCTGCTGCGGCGTCGCTCCGAGGTCGCGTGCTGCGAGGACCAGTCCCGGATCGCATTGGCTCACGCCGAGAACGGTATTGATGACGATCGGGAAAATCGCGCCCAGAAAGCTGATCGTGAGCATGAACGGTCCGCCGGTGCCGAGCCATATGATAAGTAGCGGAATAAGCGTGATCTTCGGAAGCGGGTAAAGCGCGGCGATAAACATGTCGGCGACCGCGCGGGCGCGGAACGACGTTGCAATCCAGAGCCCGAGAAGCGTTCCACTCACCAGCGCGATGGCAAACCCGGCAAAAATCCGCCATAGCGTGACAGCGAGATCATAGGCAAGACCTCCGCTGCCGAACAACGTGACCAGCGCGACGACGATCTGCGAAGGTCGCGGCAGATAAAGAGCTGACACGTTGAACAGCCGCGCGGCCAGCTCCCACGCGATCAACACCACAACAATCGAGCCCCATCCGAGCACGCGCGGATCGTCGAGCAGCGCGTACCCGCGCTTCGCTCCCCGCGATGCATTTTTTGCGGCCGGCGATATGCTCATTGAGCCTCCCCCTGCCCGCCGATCATGGCGCGCATGACCTCATCGCGCAGCAGGCCGTAGATGCGGTCGAACAAGGCGGAAAAGCCCGGATCCCGCGTGGTTGCCACGCTGCGCGGCCGGGGCAGCTCGACCTCGATACGGGCGGCAATACGGCCCGGCCGCGCCGTCATCACCAGGATCGTATCGGCGAGCAAAATTGCCTCCTCGATCGAGTGCGTGACCAGGATTGCCGTGGTGCCGCTGGTCTCGACCAGCCGGGCCAGCTGTTCCTGCAGCACCAGCCGGGTCTGCGCATCCAGTGCCCCGAAAGGCTCGTCGAGGAGCAGGACCTCCGGCTCCATCACCAGCGCGCGGGCCAACCCGACCCGCTGGCGCATGCCGCCCGACAGTTGGCGCGGATAACGATCTTCGAACCCGGTGAGATCAACCGCGGCAATTGCACGGCGGGCACGGACGTCCCGTTCATCCTTCGCGACGCCGGCCAGATCAAGGCCGAACGCCACGTTGTCGATGACCGTCAGCCACGGGAATAAATTGAATGCCTGCCACACCGTCGACATTGCGGGCCGTACCGTTGCCGTGCCGCTGGAGCGTTCGAGAAAACGCAGCCCCCCGCGCGTCGGCTCCAGGAACCCGCGCGCGATCTGCAGCAGCGTGCTCTTTCCGCAACCGCTTGGGCCGATGAGCGCCGTTACCTTGCCCGGCTCGAAGCCGCAGCTCACGGCCTCGAGCGCAACCGTCGGCGAGGCGGACGCAGGCGCAAAGTTCAGCCCCACGTCATCGAACTCGATCGCGACCGCCGGCATACCAGTTCGAGGCGATCAGGTGAATGGATTGTTCTTGCTCAGCCTCGCGTCGGCTTCGGTTGCCGGCGACAGGTCGAACAGCTGTTCTTTCGTCACCGTGGCGTTGACCAGCTTGAGCTTGTTCCAGAATTTCCCCTGATCGACGCAGGAGTCGACATTCGGCATCCCGCGCTCGTCGAACCAGGTCCAGCGGGGAGCCGCGCGCTCCACCAAGGGAGCCGGGACCTTGGTCGCATCCGAGATGATCTTGATCACATCAGGTTCCTTGGCCGCCGCAGCCTTGTTGAACAATCGTCCCGCGTGCGTGTGTGCCATTGCGAAACGTACTGCTGCGGATTTGTTCTCGGAGAGGAACTTGGAGGACATGACCCAGCAGGCGAGCTGTGCGTTCGGTTCGATATCCGAACCGGCACCGATGATCTTGCCGACATTGTTCTTCTCGGCGAGGTAGGCGAGCGGCACCGGGATGTTCGCGGCGTCGGCCTGCCCCGCGCCCATCAGCTTGATCATGTCAGGATAGGGCATGCCGCTCGACCAGTTCAGGTCGCTTGTCGGATCGAGGCCGGCGTTCTCGGCGGCGCGACCGAACAGATACTGGTCGATGCTGCCGGGCGCCTGGATTGCGATTTTTTTGCCCTTGAGCAGCTTCGCCTTGTCCGTCGCGGTGAACCCCGCCTCGTGCATGGCATTGCTGGCGACAATCGTCATCGAGCCGGAGCCGGGCTTTTCGATGCCGCGATCGAGGATAAGCTTGTATGGAGCGCCCTTTGCAACCGCGTTGAAGAGCCCGGCGTTCAACGTGGAAGCAGTCAGGTCGAGTTCGCCGGCAACAAGCGCCGGCATGGCCAGGGCTCCGTCGGCAAAATATTTGAGCTCGACGTCGAGATTGACTTTGTCGAAGAAGTTCTTTGCCTCAGCGATGAAAATCGGACCCGATGAGATAAGACGCACCAGCCCGACACGGATCTTCGTGCGCGGTTCCTGCGCACGCAGCCGGCGCGGAAACGCGCTGGCCAAACCAATTGCTGCACTGCCGCCAAGCAGCCGGCGACGGTCGATGGACATCGGCATGGCTGATCCTCCCCGACACATTTCTTTGAAGACGTTGTATCAAGCGTAGCAACGACCCTGCATGGCCGCAACGGCGCGGCATTGCGGCGCCTGCATGCCACACGCGCTTGATCGGGCGAGCCGAACCGCTAACGTGCAACCGACAGGAGAGCCCGAATGCCTTCAACGATCCTCGATTCAGCAGTGTTCCGCGACATTTTCACCACGGAGGCCATGCGGAAAGTCTTCTCGGATGAAAACCGCGTGCAGAAATATCTCGATTTCGAGGCCGCGCTGGCACGCGCGCAGGCCGGTCTCGGCATCATTCCGAAAGAGGCGGCCGCTGAAATCGTGCGCAATTGTTCGGTCGACAAGATCGACATGGCAAGACTCAAGGAAGCCACCGAAAAGATCGGCTATCCGGTTCTGCCGGTCGTTCAGCAGCTCGTGAAGCTCTGCAAAAACGGGCTCGGCGAATGGTCGCACTGGGGCGCAACGACCCAGGACATCACCGACACGGCAACGATCATGCAGATTCGCGAGGCGCTCGCGATCATCGAGAAGGACATCGGCGGAATCTGCGACGGACTTGCGACGCTGGCGAAGAAATACCGCGATACGCCGATGGCCGGGCGCAGCAACCTGCAGCAGGCCGTGCCCATTACCTTCGGCTACAAGATGGCGACCATGCTCGCCGCGTTCGAGCGCCACAGGCAGCGCCTGGCCGAAATGAAGCCACGGGTCCTGGTCGGCGAGTTCGGCGGTGCGGCGGGCACGCTGTCGTCGCTCGGCAAGGAAGGCCTGAAGGTGCAGGACGCATTGATGAAGGAACTCGGGCTCGGCCAGCCGGAGATTTCCTGGCACACGGTGCGCGACCGCATTGCCGAAGTCGGCTGCTTCCTCGGCCTCGTTACCGGAAGCTGCGGCAAGATCGCCTTCGACGTTAAACTGCTGATGCAGACCGAGGTCGAGGAGGTGTACGAGCCGTTCCACGCCGGTCGCGGTTCTTCCTCGACGATGCCGCAGAAACGCAACCCGATTTCCTCCGTCTACATCACAGCGCAGACGGCGATGGTGCGCCAGCTCGTGGCGGCGCTGCTCGAGGCGCAGGTTGAGGACCACGAACGTTCGACGGGCCCGTGGGAGATCGAATGGATCGCGCTGCCGGAGATATTCATGCTGTCCGCCGGCGCCCTGGCGCAGACGCGCTTCCTCGTCGAAGGCCTGCAGGTTGACGAGAAGAAAATGCGCCAGAACCTCGACATCACCAAGGGGCTGATCATGTCGGAAGCGGTGATGATGGGCCTTGGCGCATATCTTGGGCGCAACAAGGCGCACGATCTTGTCTACGACATCTGCCGCGAGGTGGTGAAAACGGGCCGGCCGCTGATCGACCTTCTTGCCGAAGACAAGGAGATCGGCAAACACGCCGACCGCAAGAAACTGGAAAAGCTCGTCGACCCGGCAAACTATCTCGGCGTTGCCGGGGAGATGGTCGATCGCGTTCTGAAGATGCGGAAATAAGCTACGCCGACTTCGGCATCGTCCACCAGATCGCCAGCGCCACGACGAGCGTTGCCGCGCCGATCAGCAGGAAAAGCACCGGGACTGTCACGCCGTATTTCTGCATGACCGCGACCATGATCGTTGCGCCGGTCATTGCTGCCGCATTGAGAACATTGACCGCGGCAACGGTTCGCGCGCGATAGCCTGCTTCGCTCCACGCCTGCACGGCGGCGAAAGCCGGCACGATGAAAAGTCCGCCGGCGACGGCAAGCCCGCAAAGATCAACGGCCGTGCGCATGCCCGCAGTCGATGAAAATACCGCCGCAGGGCCCTGGAGCGGCCCGGTCGCGCCCGCGGCAAACGTGTTCACGCCGAGGTCGATTGCAAAAATTCCGATGAGCACGGCGCCGCCGACGGTCGTCCTGAGCACGATCCGGCCACGGGCAATCGCGGCAGCAAGGCCCGACCCTGCGCCGACGGCAACCGTGAATATCGCAAGGTAGGCCGTAACCGTGTCTTCGTTACCGTGGATAAGCGTCTTGATCAGCGGCGGCAGCAGCGACAGCACCACGATCCCTGTCAGCCAGAACCAGCTCGTCACCATCGCGCCCCACCACAGGCGCAAATCGCTGCGAAGGTGGCGGATCAGTGCGGCCGTCGACTCGAGAATATTGACTGATATCTTCAGATGCGGTGCGCCTTCCCCCGTTACCGGAATCAGCAAGGCCGACAGCCAGCACGCGATCGCAAAGCCGATGATGAGCGCGGCAAAGACCGGCGGGCTCCCTTCGCCGCGCGCCGCAAGGCCCCCGGCGATCGTCCCCAGCAGGATGGCGATGAAGGTCGCTCCCTCCACTAGCGCGTTGCCGGCCGGCAGCTGCTCGCGCCGCAGGTGGTCGGGAAGGATGCCGTATTTGATGGGGCCGAACAGCGCGGCAAGGACGCCGAACCCGAACAGCGCTGTGTACAGTACCGGAAGCGATCTTTCCAGGTAGCCCCACGCCGCAAGGATGGCGACCGGGATCTCGACGAATTTCAGAACCTGGGCGACGCGGGCCTTGTCAAAACGGTCGGCGAACTCACCGCCGAGCGCTGACAGGAGGAAGTACGGCGCGATAAATACCGCGCTCGCGAAGGTAATCAGGGCTTCGGCGTCGCTCGCGCTCGAATGGAAAAGGATCACAAAGACCAGGGCGGTCTTCAGGAAATTATCGTTGAACGCTGCAAAAAACTGGCACCAGAAGAGCGGCGCGAAACGCCTCGAAACGATCAACGGCGGCATGCCGCCTATTATTGCAGAGTTCCCGGACGCCTGCGCCGGCAAAAAAACGGGCGGCCTCGCGGCCGCCCTGACTTTTTCATGAAAGCAATCAGCTCCCGGCGTTCTCCTCGTACGAATCCACCACCATCGCCCCCAAAGCGAGGCCGAGGGAAATGCTGATGACGACGCAAAACAGCGTGAGCCACATGGCATACCTCCTTGGCTCGGGTGCAAACCGGAAAGCCTGGCGGAAGCAACGCGCCAAAGCGGCTTACGTTCCAAACTTTTTTGCGTGCCGGGTATTCGGGTCGAAACCGCCGGAAACCGGGCTGATTACGACCCGAACCGGATCGAAGATCGCAGATCGGCCAGCAGCAGGCGCAGATCGAGCTCACGGAATTCCAGATAAATTCGACGCAACCAGCGCTGCAGCTCGATGTGGGCGTCCAGCGGTACGCCGGTCGCATTAGCCATGCTCGAATTCGCAAACGAGAACGGCGGTGTATCGATAAGCTTCCGCAGGCCGGGTGCAAGCGCGGGCAGTCGGACCGTCACCGCCCCGCTGCCGTTTGCCGGATACTTGTCGCGGTGCTGGGCAGATCCGAGCAATTCGTTGTGCAAGGGAACGAGCATCGCGCGCCCGAAGCGCTCGCGCAGGCTGCGATAGGCCGAGACCGAGGTCTGATCCGGAGTCACCGCAAACAGGATTGCGACGGCAATCGAGCGCTGCCGGGCCTCCTCGACAAAGCCGATCTGGTGCGCAAGCGTGAAAAACAATTCATAGGAATCATGACCGAGGTCGATGATCTTCGCCGCGTCGTCGCCTGTCACCAGGCGGTCGAACAGCGCCATCTGCCCGTTGACGTCGCGGACCGAAGCCGCCACCGTCTGTCCCGGCAAAAACTGCGCCAGCGTTCGCTCTCCCGCATTGAGATCGAAGGCTATTGCGGCGCGATTTTCACTGCTGTGAAAGTCGGTCAGCAGCCGCGCAACCAATGTTTTTCCGACGCGAGGCCGCGGCGATGCGACGATGGTGATGGAACTGCGGAATGACATCACCTGACCGGACGCCGCGCACTAAGCTGGCGCGACCTGGATCGCTGTTAGCTGGCGACTTGACGGACGTTGCTTTGCACCTTTGGCGAGACGAGGTCGACCAGCTTCACCTTGTCGAATTCGCCCCAGACGTTGCCGAGCCAGTGGCGCACATACCCTCGAAGAACGAATGAGTAGTTGGCAGCCTCACCTTTCGGGCCCTTATTGCCGACAAACGAAACGAAAGGCACGCTTGCCACTTCCACCTGCTCGTACGCCATCTCGTTCAGCTTCGGAATGGTGATCTCTTCGGCGCCTTTGATCCGTTTGAAATAGGAATTGTAGGTCGCTGGATCCCACTCGAAGAATGTCGTGTTGTTCACGAAATTCTTGACCAGGAAGTAGTTGGCGTCGCCGACCACCCGCGCCGTCTCGGCAATTTCCTCGAGCGAGGCAATCGACGGACCGAGGATGTGAAAGACCGCAAAGGTAATCTGTCCTTTCTTCGCCGATTCGAGAAATCCGATTTCCGTCAGCGCCTGCAGCGTCGACGACAGCAGGCCCGCCCGCACGTCAATGACCGTCACTTTGGCGTCCGCGCTGCCCAAGGTGTCGAAAATCTTCATCTGATCGGAGACGGACGTCACATCGACGACCTCGGTGAGGTCGGGGTGAAACCGCTTGAGTGTTCCACGCGGCGCTTCCGTGTCGAACGCACGAGTCGGCGTCTGGTGCGCACCGAAATAGTCGATCAAGGTGCGGGCAACGGTCGTCTTACCAACGCCACCTTTATCGGCGCCAACGAGAATGACGGCTGGTCTGGCCATGGGGCTACTCTGCAGACGAAGTGACTGATCCCTCTTGTAATATCTTACGTTATCGGTGCGGGAGAATGACAGACAAATCGTGCAAGCCCTGCAGCCACACCCCGTTCCCAACCACGCGTGTCAATCATAAATTATTGCACTATTTCAAGCAATTGGATGTGGGCGCAAAAGAGCACGGGATATTGCGCTGCTGATCGCGCCAAAATGGTGCCGGCGGAGGGATTTGAACCCCCGACCACCCGCTTACGAAGCGGATGCTCTACCGCTGAGCTACGCCGGCTGAAAACCGCGCCACTGATATCGGCGCTGGCCGCCCTTGGCAAGCAATACGGCTTTCGTGCCGTTTTGGTGCTTAACGAAACAGCCTGCGAATCCGATGCCAGGCATCGCCCTGCGGCGCCGGCGCTTCCGGCACCGGATCACCGTCATGACCGAGCTCCGGCCCGGGATCGTCCGGCGCATGCACGAGCGGAATTACCGGCTCGACCGGAGTACGTCTCGCGGGTTTGGGTTTCGCGGATTTTCGCGGCGGCGGCGCGTCGGGTTTCGGTTGCGGTGCCTGCAGTACGATCGGCTCCACAACCGGCGGCGCAGCCTCGATCACAGGCCGCGTGCCCCCAATCTCCGCCAATGGAACTTTCCATTCGAACCCATCGAGACGCCCGTCGGGCGATACGGGCAACCAGCGATCGGACACCACGCCGTCGGCGGTCCATGCCGGATCGCCGGTCGCGCGAACCGCCCGGGACATCCATTCCCGCACGCGTCCCTCATTGCCTTGCTCGGCGTCTTCGATTTCCGCCATCAGCGTTGCAACGCGGCGTGTCGGCGCCGAAAGGTACGGCGCGAGTGCAGCACGCGCCGTCGCGAATTCGCGCGCATCGAGTGCAGCGCGCGCAACCGCAAGCGCACCTTCGCGCTGTCCTGGAACTTTTTCGGCCAACTTCTGCATGCGCGCGAGGCGCTCGCGTGCGCTGTCGCCAAGACGGAGGTTTGCATAGCTCTCGGCGATATCGGGATGCGGATTGGCCGTCCACGCCGTCTCTAGAATTTTTCTCGCCTTGCGGACATCGCCCGATTCAGACAGGCGCCGCCCGGCCAGCGCCGCAGCTGGAACCAGGTCGGGGGCAAGTTTCACCGATTCAAGCGCAAGCGCGCGCGAGGTGTCGCGATCGGTGTCCTCGAGAGCCTGCGCGCGGGCAACAAGCAAAATGGCACGCTTGCGGCGATAGTCGGCCTTCTCGAGCGTGCCCTTCATGTGATCAAGTGCGTCGAGGGCGCCGGCCCAGTCCTTTGCCGCGCAGCGGTAATCGAGGAGGGCAAGTCCGGCCCAGGCCACTCCGGGTTGCACTTTCGCGGCCTCCTCGGCTGCGAGCCGGGCCGCGTTGGCGTCATTGCGGCGACGCGCCTCGATATAGAGGCCGCGAAGCCCGAGCAATTTGGTATCTCCGCGCGCGCTCATCTCGCGGAACGCCCGCTCGGCCGCGACGCCGTCGCCGGCCATCTGCGCCGATTGCGCCCGCAGCAGCAAAGCCAGGGGATCGCCCGGTGAAAGCCGCGCCGCTTCATCGGCCGATTTTCGCGCGAGCCGCGGATCGCCGGCCCCGACTGCAATCAGTCCACGGCTGATCGCAAGATAGCCTTTGATAGCCCGCCGGTGACGGAAGAACAGCGATACCTGCTCGGGCGAGCGCAGGATGGCGCGTATGAGCGACCAGACCAGCATGACGGCGAACGCGAGAGCAGCAACCGCGAGCGCGGCCACTGCCACCGACGTTTCGACGCGGTAACCCATCCAGGTAACGGCAACCTCACCCGGGCGATCGGCGACCCAGGCAAATCCCCACGCGATCACGGTAACGGAAATCAGGAACAGGATGGTCCGGATCATCCCGCCCTCACCGCTTGCCGAGTGCGTGCAGCGTATCGGCGGCTAACTGGCGGGCGGCCAAAATCGCAGCCTGCCGCGCCTCCGCCCTGGCGATCCACTGCTGCGCCGGCGCACGCGTCGCCGCGTCGAGCTTTGCCAGGTCGGTCGAGGCTGCGTCGATGTCGGCGCGCGCCGCGGCCGCCTCTATCCGCGCCAGAACCGCTGCCGCATCGTTCCCCGCAGGTGCGTCGAGCGGACGAATGCGCACGAGCTTGCCGGCATTTGCCTGCAGGCGATCCAGAAAACCGCCGGGTGACGCCTGCGTGCCGGACGCCTTCACCATCGCCGGGATCACCGTGCGCAGATCCTGCAACATGGCAGCGGCAGTCGGCACACCGTTCGCGGCAAACGGAAGCAACGGAGCCAGGCTTTTCTCACCCGCCCCGAGCGACTTTGCCTCCTCGAGCTCGGCAGCGAACGGCGTGCCGCGCACGGCGGCATCGCGCAGCGCCGCGGCAGCGAGCGCAAGCCGCGCCGGCCTGTCGGCGGCCGCCGTCTTTATGGCCTGATCGAGCGAAGCCACGCGCTTTTGCAGGGCGTCGACGTCGGCGGACGTCGGACCGGCCGGTGTATTTCTGGCGAGACCCTGCACCGCATCGCGCAGTTCGGTGACTGCCTTTTCTGCCGCCTCCGCGCGCGCGGCGATTTCGTCGCTGCGCTTGTTGAGCGCCGTCAGCGCAATGCCGAGCGATCGCATCGCGTTTTCTGCAGCCGACATCCGTTCGGCGATGGCCGGATCGCCCGGCGCGGGCCTTGCCGGTGCGGCTTCGATACGCGCCATGCGCTCGTTCAGCGAGGCAAGCACGGCAGGATCGACAGCGGCTGGACCGGCAAAACGGACGGGTATGAGACCGGCGAACCAGAGAGCGATCAGGACGGCCATCACCGCCGCCGCACCGCCAACCCCGGCAAAAGTCAGGTCCCGGATCGCCTGCCAATTCCATCGCCCGTCGTCGCCACCTGGCGCGTGTTCCGGCCCGGCAGGTTCTGTCTGATGGTCCTGAGCAGGCGCGTCAGGCGACCTGGCGTCGGTGACGTCATCCGCTTCGCGCGCCGAGGACTCCGGCGATACGTCGGTTGCCTGCAGATCGATGGTCGGACCCGGCCTCTTTCGGCGTCCGGCGCCTTCGGCAGGGCCCGGCGTGGTACGCTTGTCCGACATGCGCGTTTCCTTCAGCGAATCGGCTCAACCCCGCCAGGCAGGAAATAACGCAAATGGCCTTGGCACGCCAACAATCAAGCCGTTACGCCTGCAAAAGGTTGATCAACGCAGCTTCATCGGGGCGCGCGGCTATGGCGACACGGCCGGCACCGGCAAGTGCTTCGGCGACCTGCGCCGACAAACAAAGATGCCTCACGTCCAGCGCCGGGCCGGCAACGCCCGCTGCCCGTGCCCCTGAGACGAAGAGCTCGGCGCTGCGGCGGGAAAAGTGCAGCACGGCATCGACGTCGCCGGCCTCGAGCGCGGCGGCAAGCACCGTCGGAAACGGTACGGGCACGGCACGGTAGACGACCCGCATCTCGGCCACGACGCCGCGCGCCGATAGCTCTGCGACCAGATCCGCGGCGCGATCCTCGCCGGCGAGATAAAGCAGCGGCGTTTTCGCCCCCGCGCAGCGCGCGGCGATAAGACGCACAAGATCGTTGACGTCGCCGTTCGCAGAGCTGACGTCGGCAAATCCCGCGTGCTTCGCAGCTTCCGCGCTGCGTGCGCCGACCGCAAATACCGGCAGCCTCGTCAATGCGACACCGCCCGCGTGCCCTGCGATCGCCGCCGGCGCGTTGGCGCTCGTGATCGCAATCGAACTCCACCGGCCTGCCAGATCCGCATCGACGGGCTCGATACGCATCAGCGGCGCGACCAGTGCCTCGTGTCCAAGCCGTTCCAGCGCGGCCGCGGTGCGCTCGCTGTCGGCGTGCGGGCGGGTGACAACGACGCGCATGACTAGTCGAAAAACCCCGGTCCGGCGCGGTGCCTGAGTTCGCGCCCCGCCTCCGTGCCGATGGTGGACGCATCGCTGCATCTTCCGGTACCGGCGATGTCGTGCGCCGCGCTGCCGTCAGGCCGCGCGATCAGTCCGCGGAATTGCAGGGCCTCGCCCGAGATCGTCGCGTGGCCCGCAATCGGCGTCTTGCACGAGCCGTCGAGCGCAGCAAGAAAGGCGCGCTCGCAAGCGACCGCGTGCGAGGTGTCGGCATGGTCGATACGGGCAAGAAGATCGCGGACGCGCGTGCTGTCCTCGCGTGTCTCGATGCCGATCGCGCCCTGGCCGACGGCCGGCAGGAACTCGTCAGTGTTCATGATCGCAGTCGCATGCGCTTCAAGTCCGAGACGTTTCAATCCCGCCAGCGCAAGCAGTGTGGCATCCACCTCGCCTGCCTCGAGCTTTCTCAGTCTCGTCTCGACGTTCCCGCGCAGCGGCGAAGCGCGCAGATCGGGTCTTATGCGCTTTGCTATTGCTTGCCGGCGAAGCGATGCTGTACCGAGGCTGGCGCCGCGTGGAAGATGGGCGAGCGAACGCGCCTTGCGGCTTATGAAAACATCGCGCGGATCCTCGCGCTCCAGACAGGCCGCAAGGACGAGCCCGTCGGGCAGAATTGTCGGCATGTCTTTCGCGGAATGCACGGCAAGATCGATCCGGCGCTCGAGCAGCGCTTCCTCGATTTCCTTGGTGAACAGTCCCTTGCCACCCTCCTCTGCCAGCGAACGATCCTGGATCACGTCACCGGTGGTACGGATGGTGACAAGCTCGATTGCGTCCTCGTTCACCTGGGCGGCAGCGGCCAGGCGCGAACGCACCATATGTGCCTGCACCAGAGCAAGCGGACTGCCGCGCGTGCCGATGCGCAGGGACGCTGCCGATTGCGCCATATAACCTCGCAATGCTAGGCCGGAACCGGGGCCGGCCCTGTCGTCAGGACTAGCTATTATTTAAGCTGCCGTCACCTCGCTTGCCCCGACCGGCGGATTTTGGATGAGGAATCATGATCGTTCTTGGGATTGAAACGACCTGCGACGAGACCGCCGCGGCTGTCGTCGAGCGTTCCGAGAGCGGCCGCGGCAAAATTCTGTCCAACGTGGTCCTGTCGCAGGTGCGCGAGCACGCCGCATTCGGCGGCGTGGTGCCGGAGATCGCGGCGCGCGCCCATGTGGAAGTTCTGGATGATATCATCGCCAAGGCCATGACGATGGCCGGCTGCGACTATGATGGCATTGACGGGGTCGCCGCTGCGGGCGGCCCGGGGCTGATCGGCGGCGTGATAGTCGGCCTCACCACCGCCAAGGCGATTGCGCTCGTCAAGAATAAGCCATTGATTGCGGTCAACCATCTTGAGGCGCACGCATTGACCGCGCGGCTCACCGACAATACGCCCTTTCCCTACTGCCTCTTCCTTGCCTCGGGCGGGCACACCCAGATCGTCGCGGTGCGCGGGGTCGGCGATTACGCGCGCCTCGGCACGACGCACGACGATGCGATTGGCGAAGCGTTCGACAAGACGGCAAAGCTGCTCGGGCTCGGCTACCCGGGCGGTCCCGAGGTGGAAAGAGAAGCCATGCGCGGCAACCCGACACGCTTCAACCTGCCGCGGCCCATGCACGGTCGCAAGGAGCCTGATTTCTCGCTTTCCGGCCTGAAGACTGCATTGCGGCTGGAGGCGGAGAAGATCGCTCCGCTCAGCGATCAGGATGTTGCCGATCTTTGCGCCGGCTTTCAGCAGGCGATTGTCGACGTCGTGTTCGATCGTTTGCGCGCGGGCCTGCAGCTCTTTCGTACGCAATTTGGCACGCCCAGTGCGCTTGTCGCGGCCGGTGGCGTCGCCGCAAATCAGGCGATCCGTCGCGCGCTCAACCGGCTGGCATTCGAGGTCGGCACCACGCTTGTTGCGCCACCGCTTGATCTGTGTACCGACAATGGCGCGATGATCGCGTGGGCCGGTTGCGAGCGGCTGGCGCTCGGTCTCGTCGATTCCATGAATGTCGCACCGCGCGCGCGCTGGCCGCTGGACGAGATCGCCGCCGCCGAGGGCGCGCGACGGCGCACAGCTGCATATAAATAACCGCATGGTTGGGCATGCCGGCATGAGCCTCCAACGCATCGCAGTGCTCGGCGGCGGCGCCTGGGGAACGGCGCTGGCACTCACCTGCGCCCGCGCCGGACGCGATGTGACATTGTGGGAGTTCGATGCGAGGAATTCCGAGCATTTATCGGCCAGCCGCGAGAGTCTTTTTCTCCCCGGCGTAAAGCTCGACGAGCGGATCGGGCTGACGCGAGATCTCGCAGAAGCGGTGCGCGCCGATGCGGTTCTGGCGGTCGTGCCGGCACAGGCGATGCGTGCGGTCGCCGGTTCTGCCGCAAAGCTCCTGCCTGCGGCGGTTCCCTTTGTCGCCTGTGCCAAGGGCATCGAGCGCGGCACGCACAAGTTCATGACCGAAATCATCGCCGAGTGCGCGCCTGCGGCGGTGCCTGCAATTCTATCTGGCCCAAGCTTCGCGGCCGACGTGGCGCGCGGACTGCCGACGGCGGTCACGATCGCATCGACCCAACGAGGCATCGCGGTCGCGCTCGCGCATGCGATCAACGGCGGCGCCTTTCGCCCCTACCACTCGACCGACGTGCGCGGCGTCGAGCTGGGCGGCGCAACGAAGAACGTGCTCGCCATCGCGGCGGGAATCGTCACCGGGCGCGGGCTCGGCGCCAGCGCCTCGGCGGCTCTTACGACCCGGGGATTTGCTGAACTGGTTCGCTTCGGCAAGGCGTATGGAGCAAAGACCGAGACAATGATGGGCCTGTCCGGTCTCGGCGATCTTGTTTTGACCTGTTCCACGCCGCAGTCGCGGAACTTCTCCTGCGGCGTCGCGCTCGGAAAAGGTGAAAAGCCCGATACGGCTGCGCATGGCAAGCTGGCCGAGGGCGTTTTTACGGCCCCGGTGGTCATGGAAATGGCTCGCGCAAAGAACGTCGAGATGCCAATCTGCGGCGCGGTTGCCGCGATCCTCGCCGGGACAATCGGCGTTGATGAGGCTATCGAATCGCTGCTGACAAGACCGCTTAAATCGGAAGCGTGAAAATGGCGTATTGGCTGCTGAAGACAGAACCCGAAGAATACTCCTGGGACGACCTGGCCAAACGCGGATCCAAAGGCGATGCCTGGACCGGCGTGCGCAACTTCACCGCACGTCGCCATCTCACCGAAATGAAAAAAGGCGACAGGTTTTTCTTCTATCACACCGGAGACGAAAAACAGGTTGTCGGTATCGGCAAGGTGGCCAAGGAGTCATTTCCCGATCCGACGGCCGGCAAAGGCGAGCCGTGGGTCGCCGTGACGGCGGTGGCGGAAAAGCCGTTGCCGAAGCCGGTGACGCTCTCGGCGATTAAGGCCGAGCCGAAACTCAAGAACATGGCGCTGGTGAAGTATGGGCGCCTGTCGGTACAGCCGGTCAGCGACACCGAGTGGAATTTCGTTTGTAGAATGGGCGGCCTGAAAGGCTGACCTGTCGGAGCGGAAGGCGGAGCCGCCGCCGGCTTCCGCGTGACGATGGAGATGCCCGTGAACTTCGTGCACGCGAACTTCCTGTCTATTCTCCTTGCGGCCGTCGCTGCGTGGGTCTTCGGCGCAATCTACTACACCAGCCTGGGCCGGCAGTGGATCGCGGCGCAGGGCAAGACCCCGGAGCAATGCAAAGCCGAGCAGGCGGGCAAGTCAGGCGCCGCGGCGGCGGCCCCCTTTGTCCTTGTCTTCGTCGGCGAGCTGGTCATGGCCTGGGTGCTCTACGGAATCCTCGTGCACCTCAATACGTTCACTGTCCGGGCCGGGCTCATGACCGGAGCGTTCTGCTGGCTCGGGTTTGTCGTGACCACGATTGCCGCCAACAATGCGTTCTGCAACCGCAGGCCGCTGCTGACCGTCATCGACAGTGCCGCATGGCTCGGTGCCATGCTGGTCATGGGGGCGATTATCGGCTGGTTCGGGCGCTGAAGGCCCCCGGAAAATGCGCCGAATCCGCAACCAAAGTGGCAATTTGTCAGCCTTGTCGCGATGAAAGGCGCCGTCGCATAATAGGATAGCGTGAGCCCGCGGCAGCAACAGCGGGCGGGAGGAGCCGTCAAATGTCCGAGAAGATCTACGAGGTGCCTGCTGAATGGCGAAAGCGCGCCTTCGCCGACGACGCCAAATACAAGGAAATGTATGACCGTTCGATCAAGGATCCGAACGGCTTCTGGGGCGAGCAGGCCAAGCGCATCGACTGGATCAAGCCGTTCACCAAGGTCAAGAACACCTCCTACGACCCGCACAACGTCTCGATCAAATGGTTCGAGGACGGCACACTGAACGCCTGCTACAACTGCGTCGACCGCCATCTTGCCAGGCGCGGCGACCAGACCGCGATCCTCTGGGAAGGCGACGATCCCAAGGTCGACAAGAAGCTCACCTACAAGCAGCTGCACGCCGAGGTGTGCCGTTTCGCCAACGTGCTCAAGGCGCGTGGCGTCAAGAAGGGCGACCGCGTCACCATCTACATGCCGATGATCCCGGAGGCCGCGATCTCCATGCTCGCCTGCGCCCGCATCGGTGCCATTCACTCGGTGGTGTTCGGCGGCTTCTCGCCGGATTCTCTCGCCGGCCGCATCAGCGACTGCAAGTCCGACGTCGTCGTCACCGCCGACGAAGGCGTGCGCGGCGGCCGCAAGATTCCGCTCAAGGAAAACACGGATGCCGCCTGTGACAAGGCCGGCGGCGTCAAGAGCGTGATCGTCGTGCGCCACACCGGTGGTAAGGTCAACATGAAAGCGGGCCGCGACGTCTATTACGACGAGCTTGCCAAGACCGTGCCCGCCGACTGCCCGTGCGAGGAGATGAACGCGGAGGACCCGCTGTTCATTCTTTACACCTCGGGCTCGACCGGCAAGCCGAAGGGCGTGCTGCACACCACCGGCGGCTATCTCGTCTACACCGCGATCACCCACCAGTACGTGTTCGACTATCACGACGGCGACATCTACTGGTGCACCGCCGATGTCGGTTGGGTCACCGGCCACAGCTACATCGTCTACGGCCCGCTCGCCAACGGCGCCATCTCCATGATGTTCGAGGGCGTGCCGAATTATCCGAGCACCTCGCGCTTCTGGGAGGTGTGCGACAAGCACAAGGTCAACATCATCTACACCGCGCCGACCGCAATCCGCGCGCTGATGCAGGGCGGCGACGCGCCGGTGAAGAAGACCTCACGCAAATCCCTGCGTCTGCTCGGCACCGTCGGCGAGCCGATCAATCCGGAGGCGTGGGAGTGGTACTACCACGTGGTCGGAGAGGACCGCTGCCCGATCGTCGACACCTGGTGGCAGACCGAAACCGGCGGCATTCTCATCACGCCGTTGCCGGGCGCGACGAAGCTCAAGCCGGGCTCGGCTACACGGCCGTTCTTCGGCGTCATCCCGATGCTCGTCGACGCCGAGGGCAGGGAGATCAAGGGCGCCGGCTCGGGCAACCTGTGCATCGCCGATGCCTGGCCCGGGCAGATGCGCACGGTCTACGGCGACCATCAGCGTTTCGTCGACACCTACTTCAAGACCTATGTCGGCAAGTACTTCACCGGCGACGGCTGCCGCCGCGACGAGGACGGCTATTACTGGATCACGGGCCGCGTCGACGACGTCATCAACGTCGCCGGCCACCGCCTCGGTACTGCGGAGGTTGAGAGCGCGCTGGTGGCACATCCGAAATGTTCGGAAGCTGCCGTCGTCGGTTACCCGCACGACATCAAGGGCCAGGGCATCTACGCCTACGTCACCTTGATGGCGGGAGTGCAGCCGAGCGAGGACCTGCGCAAGGAGCTGGTCGCCTGGGTGCGCAAGGAGATCGGGCCGATCGCGCAGCCGGACCTGATCCAGTTTGCTCCGAGCCTGCCGAAGACGCGCTCCGGCAAGATCATGCGGCGCATCCTGCGCAAGATTGCCGAAGACGAATACGGCAATCTCGGCGACGTCTCGACCCTCGCCGACCCGGCGGTGGTCGACGACCTGGTGAAGAACCGGCAGAACAAGAAGGCGGCGAAAGCCGGAGCGTGAGCTCCGGCCGGAACGCTTTGCACCATTTCGATTTTTCCCGCGGCGCAACCGGCGGGCGAAAAGCTGTGCGTTGTTGGTAATTTTTGTCAAAGTTCGCGACCTGGACACAATTGGCCGGCAACGATCGGGATATGGCGCGACCGCGAACTTCGCCGCAACCGGAAGTCCCCGGCCTTGCTGCCCGACGAATCGCCGCAGACATTCTTGACGGCGTTTTGAGGCGGCGCATCGCGCTTGACGACCTGCTCGCGGGCAAGAACGCACACCCGGGCCTGCCCGCCCTTGCCGACCGCGATCGGGCCCTGACACGCCGCCTGACGGCAACTGTGCTGCGACGCTTGGGCACCCTGCGCCATCTGCTCGGCGCCTTTCTCGAAAAGGGTTTCCCCGGCGATGCCCCCCGAACCGAGACCATTCTCCTGCTCGGCGCCGCCCAGATTCTCTGGCTTGAAGTCCCCGACCACGCCGCCGTCGACCTGTCGGTGCGTCTCGCGCAGGCAGACCGCCGCGCGGCCCGTTATGCCGGGCTCGTAAATGCCGTCCTGCGCCGGGTAGCCCAGAAAGGTGGGTCGGTGGCGGCCGGGGACATCGATCGCGACACGCCCGAGTGGCTGCTCAAGCGCTGGAGCAAAGCATACGGTCGCGAGACCGCCCGCGCGATCGCGGCCGCGATCGGCCATGAGCCGGCGCTCGATATCACCGTGAAGGACGATGCCGAATCCTGGGCGGAGCGGCTGCGCGGGCGCGTGCTGCCCACAGGAACAGTGCGCACAATTGCACACGGGGCGATTTCGCTCCTGCCCGGGTTTTCCGAAGGCGCATGGTGGGTACAGGACGCTGCCGCCGCCTTGCCGGCACATCTCTTTGGTGACGTGCGCGGCGCACAAATTGCCGACCTTTGCGCGGCGCCGGGTGGAAAGACTGCACAGCTCTCGTTTGCAGGTGCGAATGTGACCGCTGTCGACCGTTCAGCGGAGCGACTCAACCGCCTGCGCGAAAACCTCATGCGCCTTGGTCTTAAGGCCGATGTTGTCGCCGCCGATGCGCTGGAATGGCAGGGCGGGCCATTCGATGCCGTACTGCTCGATGCTCCGTGTTCGGCCACCGGGACTATCCGTCGTCATCCCGATGTGCCCTGGCTTAAGAACGAATCTGACCTGGCCGCGCTCACGTCCCTGCAGCAACGGCTGCTCGACCGCGCGGTGGAGATGCTTAAGCCCGGCGGCACGCTTGTTTACTGCGTGTGCTCGCTGGAGCCGGAAGAAGGAGAAGATCAAGTCGCCGCCCTGCTCGCGCGCGATCCGCGGGTTATCCGCAATCCGCTCACACCCGCGGATACTTTCGGCCGTGCTGAATTCGTGACCGGTAACGGCGACCTGCGCACGCTGCCAATGCACCTGCCTGATTCGGATCCGCGCTGGGGTGGGCTCGATGGTTTCTACGCGGCGCGCATTGCCCGCAAAGCGGCCTAAATCCGTGGGAAGGCCAAGATATTGGCGCTTTCCCGGCCCTTCGCTATCGTGTCGACCGCGCCTACAGTCCGGTACGCGCGCCAGGGAACGAACGGATTGATGATGCGGCTTTCGGTGGCGGAGCGGGCCAGGCTCTCCGTGCTCATCGGGCGCCGCGCTTTCCGTAGACTGCTTGGCCGCATCAATGCGCATCCGTTGCTGCGTTGGCGCTTTGCTTCGACAAAGGCCGACAGGCTGGTGATCGCGCCGCAGGACCTGCGCACAGCCGATGCCACCCGTGCAAGCGAAATCTATGGTGGCCGATTTGCCTTTGCCGGAAAAATAGTGATCTGCGACCGTCGCTCGCCTTTCGAGATGACGCCACCGTCCGAGGAATGGGCGGCGACACTGCTTGGTTTCGTCTGGATGCGCCATCTTCGTGCCGCCGATTCCGCGATCACCCGGGCCAATGCGCGTTCCCTGATCGACGACTGGATCAGCGCACAAGGCAGATGGCACCCGATCGGCTGGAGATCCGACATCCTGTCCCGCCGCGTGATCTGCTGGCTAAGTCAGGCGCCATTCATCTTGCAGGATGCGGATGCGCGCTTCTATCGGCGTTTTATCCGCAGCCTGGGACGCCAGGTCCGGTACCTGCGCCACACCCTCTACGAGGCAAGAGACGGGCTCCCGCGCCTGCAGGCAGTGATCGCGCTCACCTATGCAACCCTTTGCATGCAGGGGCAGTCAGGGTACCTGCGTGGCAACGTGCGTCGGCTTATCGAAGAACTGCGCACGCAGATCCTGCCCGACGGCGGCCACATCAGCCGCAATCCAGGGACACTCATCGAATTGCTGGCCGACCTGTTGCCTTTGCGCCAGCTGTTTTCCGCGCGCCAGTTGCAGCCACCGCAGGCGCTCAACAACGCCATCGACCGGATTATGCCTATGTTACGCTTTTTCCGGCACGGCGACGGGAACTTCGCCCAGTTCAATGGAATGGGGCCGACGCCCGTCGATCTGCTGGCCACGATCCTTGCCTACGACGATGCGCGCGGCACGCCGGTTTCGAACGCGCCGCACTCCGGCTATCAGCGGATCGAGGCGGGCCAGACCGCACTCCTTATGGACACCGGCAGGCCTCCACCGGTTGTGGTGAGTCAGGAAGCGCATGCCGGTTGCCTTTCATTCGAGATGTCGTGGAGGCAGCAAAGACTGGTGATCAATTGTGGCTTGCCGGCCGTCAACAAGGAGAACTGGCGGCAAGTGGCGCGAGCGACACCTGCACACTCGACGGTGACGATCGACGATCAATCCTCCTGCCTTTTTCTCGAATCTAACGCGACGCGCCGGCTTCTCGGCGGCATTCCGATCGTGGCAGGGCCGCACGACGTGCGTGTGCAGCGCGATTCCGGGGGCACCACATTACAGGCCTTCCACGATGGATACGCCGGCGATTACGGTGTCATTCATCACCGCGCCATCCGGCTGAGCGCCGACGGTCGCGTGCTCGATGGCGAGGACAGCTTCACGCCGGCAGAGGGGCGCATGACCCGTTCCGGCGACGGCCCTGAGTTCGCCGTCCGGTTTCATCTCCATCCGGCAATCAAAGCGAGCCGCCTGTCCGACGGACGCGGCGTTATTCTGCTCCTGCCGGACCGGGAGGTCTGGACTTTCGCGACCTTGGCCGATTCGGTTGAAATCGAGGAAAGCGTGTTCCTGGCCGGCCCCGATGGACCGCGCCGGACGGTTCAAATCGTCATTTATGGCCGCATCGGCCAGCAGGACAGCGTCCGCTGGAATTTCCGTCACACGCCGCCGGCGACACCGGAGGCACGGCCCGACCGCACGCACGAGCCGGAACTGCCGCTCTGAAAGCAATGCTTGTGGATGCAGCGCCCGCATACCGCAGAGCCGAATACACTTTTGCCCGCCTGATGTGCTAGCTCGTCCCTGATGGCCAGCCACCCGCGTCGCGTGACCCGCGCATTGCTCTCGGTCTCAGACAAGACCGGGCTTGTCGAATTTGCACGTGCGCTTGCCGGCTTCGGCGTGGAGCTCGTCTCAACCGGCGGCACCGCCAAGGCGTTGAAGGATGCCGGCCTCACGGTGATCGACGTCGCCGATCTCACCGGTTTTCCCGAAATGATGGATGGCCGCGTCAAGACGCTCCACCCGACTGTGCACGGCGGGCTGCTCGCGGTTCGCGGCAACAAGGACCATGTTGCTGCAATGGAAAAGCACCACATCAGACCGATCGACCTGCTCGTGGTCAATCTCTATCCATTCGAAGCAACGGTGGAAAAAGACTCCTCGTTCGATGAGTGCATAGAAAATATCGACATTGGCGGTCCGGCGATGATACGTGCAGCCGCCAAGAATAATTTCGATGTCGCCGTCGTCGTCGACATTTCCGACTACGGAAAGATCCTCGACGAAATGGCGGCGCACAGTGGCATGCTGACGCTCGATCTGCGCCGGAAGCTTGCGGCAAAAGCCTACGCACGGACGGCCGCCTATGATGCGGCGATCTCGAACTGGTTCGCCGCATCTTTGCATGACGACTCGCCCCAGTACCGCACTTTCGGCGGCAGATTGATCGAGACGCTGCGCTATGGCGAGAACCCCCACCAGACGGCATCGTTTTACGGCCTGCCGGGCAAACGGCCGGGAGTAGCCACGGCACGTCAACTGCAGGGCAAGCAGCTTTCCTACAACAACATCAACGATACCGATGCCGCGTTTGAGTGCGTCGCCGAGTTCGACCCGAACCACACCGCCGCCTGCGTGATCGTCAAGCACGCCAATCCGTGCGGCGTCGCGGAAGGACACAATCTCCTCGATGCCTACCGCAAGGCGCTCGCCTGCGACCCGACGTCGGCATTCGGCGGCATTGTCGCGCTCAACCGCACGCTTGATGCGGAAGCGGCCAGGGCTATCACGGAGATTTTTACAGAGGTCATCATCGCGCCGGATGCAACCGAGGAAGCGGTCGGGATCGTCGCGGCAAAGAAGAATCTCCGCCTGCTGGTTGCCGGCGGACTGCCCGATCCGCGCGCCGGCGGGCTGACCTTCAAATCCGTCGCTGGCGGCTTCCTCGTGCAATCGCGCGACAATGCCATCGTCGACGAGATGCAGCTCCACGTCGTGACCAAGCGTCAGCCGACCAGTGACGAGATTGCCGACTTGCGTTTCGCTTTCCGCGTCGCCAAGCACGTGAAATCGAACACCATCGTCTATGCGAAAAACCGCGCGACCGTCGGCATCGGCGCCGGGCAGATGAGCAGGGTCGATGCGGCTCGCATTGCCGCGCGCAAGGCGGAGGACGCCGCAAAGGAGCAAAAACTTTCCGCGCCGCTTACAAAAGGCGCGGTGGTCGCCTCCGACGCCTTCTTTCCTTTTCCCGATGGTCTACTGGTCGCGGTCGAGGCCGGCGCTACAGCCGTGATCCAGCCGGGCGGTTCGGTCAACGATCAGAAGGTTATCGAGGCCGCCGACGCACATAACATTGCTATGGTCTTCACCGGAATGAGACACTTCAGGCACTGACAGCGGGCCCCTACTGCCGGGCCAGGTCGCCTAAAAGACTCGCCGCCACCGACAGCTTGGACAGCGTAAGCCCCGAACCGGCGATCTGATGGATCGCGGACCGGATTCGCTCGACTTCGGCCTGCCGCGGCCGCACCCATTCCTCCACCGCATCGGCGCCCGCGTGCCCGTTCGCCACCATGGCTGCAGTAAGGCGGCGCTCGGCATCGCCGATCGAATCCAGCGCGCGATCAAGCGCGAGCCGGTCGAAATAATCGGAAACGACGATGCCAGGAACGGCATCGGCGACACTATCGAGCTGGAAGAAAGCTTCGGTCGCGAAATAGGTGGCGGTGACCTCTGCAACCGGCTTGCCGGCACGTGCTGCAACAAGCGTGATGTCGGGCGCCGCTTTGAGAACCGGTAGGTTGGCGACGCGCCGCGCGAGCGCTTCGGGCACGCCGGCCCGGCTCAGGTCGGAAAAGCGCGCGTCGCGCGCGGCGGCGGCGGGCCTGGACAATGCCTGATCGAGCGCCTTTTCGACCTGGCCGATTCCGTCGCGATAGTGCCCTATGACGTTCTCGAGCCCCTGCGCGAGGTCGACGTTGCGCAGAAACCAGACCAACCGGTCGAGCAGAAGGTTTTGTACCGCGGCATAAAGATCGAGCTGGATCTTCCCGGGAACCTTGTTGTCGAGTGCATCGATCTCGCTGTTGAGCTCGATTAGGTCGTAGCTGTTGCGAACCGCGGCAAAGGCGGCGGCGATCGCCGCCGGCCCGGCGCCGGTCTGATCCGCGATCCTGACGATAAGCGTCGCGCCACCGCGATTGATCATAGAATTGGTCAGCTGCGTCGCGATGATCTCGCGACGAAGCCGGTGCGCCTGCAGCGCATCGGCATAGCGCTCCGACATCTCCTTCGGAAAATAGCGGTTCAGCTCCCGCCCAAGATAGGGATCGTCCGGGACGGCGCTCTCGAGCAGATCGGCGTAGAGCGAAAGCTTGGCGTAGGCGAGCAGCACGGCAAGCTCGGGCCGCGTCAGTCCGACGTTGCGCTTGCGTCGCTCGCCGAGGGTCATGTCGTCGGGAAGAAACTCGACCGCGCGGTCGAGCTCGCCACGCTGCTCGAGTGTCTGCATCAGGCGCTGCTGGAACCCGAGATCCTCAAGCCCACGCCGCTGCGCCAGTGAAAGCGCCAGCGTCTGCTGATAATTGTTGCGTAGAACCAACCGCGCGACCTCATCGGTCATCTCCGCAAGCAACGTGTTGCGCTTTGCCATCGTAAGTGCGCCGGAACGCACCGGCCCGCTAAGCGCAATCTTGATGTTGACTTCGACGTCCGAGGTATTGACGCCTGCGGAATTGTCGATTGCGTCAGTGTTGAGCCTTATCCCGCGCTGGGCGGCCTCGATGCGGCCGCGTTGAGTCATGCCGAGGTTGGCACCCTCTCCGATCACCTTGCAGTTGAGATCAGCCCCCGTGACACGGATTGCGTCGTTGGCACGGTCGCCGGCAGCTTCGTCACTCTCGTTCGACGCGCGGACATAAGTTCCTATCCCGCCAAAGAACAAGAGATCGACCTGTGCCCGGAGGATGGCTTTCATCAGCTCCTGCGGGGTCACCGAGTCGCCTACTCCGAAGATCTTTCGCGCTTCGGAACTCAACCGGATTTCCTTTGACGCGCGCGGATAGACGCCGCCCCCCTTGGAAAGCAGGCTCTTGTCGTAATCCTGCCAGCTCGATCGCGGCAGCGCGAACAACCGCTTGCGTTCGGCAAAGCTCTTCTTTGGATCGGGATCCGGATCGATGAAGATATCGCGGTGATCGAACGCCGCCAGCAGCCTGATCGTATCCTCGCGCAGCATGCCGTTGCCGAAAACGTCGCCCGACATGTCGCCGACACCGACCGCGGTGAATGGAGTCCTGCCGATGTCGACATCAAGCTCGCGGAAATGACGTTTCACGGCTTCCCAGGCGCCCCGCGCGGTAATGCCCATGGCCTTGTGGTCATAACCGGCCGAGCCGCCTGACGCGAAAGCATCGCCGAGCCAGTAGTCGTGCTCGACGGAAATTGCATTGGCGACGTCGGAGAACGTCGCCGTACCCTTGTCGGCCGCCACAACGAGATAGGGATCATCGCCTTCATGCCTGACGACGTTCGCAGGCGGAATGATTTTCCCGTCGGAGCCAATGTTATCGGTGATGTCGAGCAGCGACGAGATGAAAAGCTTGTAGGTCGCGACTCCCTCGGCCTGTACCACCTCGCGCGATGCGCCCTTTGGCATCAGCTTCGGAACGAAGCCGCCTTTGGCGCCGACCGGAACAATCACCGCGTTCTTGACCTGCTGTGCCTTCACCAGTCCGAGAATCTCGGTCCGGAAATCCTGCGGCCGGTCCGACCAGCGTATGCCGCCGCGCGCAACTTTGCCGAAGCGCAGGTGTACGCCTTCGACACGTGGCGAGTAGACGAAAATCTCGTAAAGCGGGCGTGGCAACGGCAGGTCGGTCAGCTTGCGGCTTTCGAACTTGACCGAGATCAGGGATTTCGGCTGACCATCCTTGTCGAGCTGGTAGAAATTCGTCCGGATCGCCGACTGCACTGCGTTGATGAAGCGGCGAAGAATGCGATCTTCGTCGAGACTCTCGACCTTTTGTAGATCCTCTTCCAGCCGCGTGGAAATCGCGGCCTGTTTCTCCGCGCGATTGCCCGCCACGTCCGGGTCGAAACGCGCATGAAACAGTTCGACGATGCCGGCGGCGACTCGCGAATGCTTGACCAGCGTCGCCCACATGTAGTCCTGTGAATAAGGCACGCGAACCTGGCGCAGAAACCGGGAGATTGTGCGGATGAGGGCGACATCACGCCAGGCAAGACGTCCGTGCAGCGTCAATGCATTGTATCCGTCGTTCTCCGCCGCCCCACGCATCACCATCAGGAAAGCCGTCTCGAGCTGGGCGCCGCCGTCGGTGAGGTCAATCACGCCGCCGTCGGCTCGCGTGAGCAGCATGTCGTGCAGCCACACGCCGGCGTGGTCCTTGCCCCCAATGTGATATGTCCGCTCGTCGACGACCCGAAAACCCATGTTTTCCAGAACGGGAACCCGTTCCGACAGCGGCAATGGCCGCGCGTAGCTCCAAACCTTCAAACCGGCAGATTCCCGGTCTTCCTCCACGCGGTGATGGAAATCGACGGCAAGCGGCCGCTCGTCCGCAAGATCCTCGATGACGCGGATATCACCCGCTGCGACGGTGGGCGCGTAGGCCTCGTGGAAACCCTCGGAGAACGCATCCCTGTAGCGCGTGAACAGCTCGCGCGCCTTTTCAGGCGGATTGACCATGGCCAGCGCGTCGTTGAGTCCGTCGGCCCAGGTCCGGACGATCGACTGAACTTCCCGCTCGAGCGTTGCACGATCCACGTCTGGCGTCGGCCCGCCGGAGCGCCCAATGATGAAGTGGACGCGCACGAGCGCTCCTTCATCCGGGAAGTACGGATAGAAGGCCGAAACATGGCCGATAAAAGCATTTGCGAGATAGGCTCCGATCTTGGCGCGGATACCGCTGTCGTAGCGTTCCCGCGGTACAAACACCAACACCGACACGAAACGATCAAAACGGTCGCGGCGCGCAAGCACGCGCACGCGTGGGCGTTCGGCGAGTTGCAGGATCGCCAGCGAAAACTGGTACAGCGTCTCTTCGTCGACCTGGAACAACTCATCGCGCGGGTAGTGCTCCAGCACGTTCGCCAGGGCCTTGCCTGAATGACTGCTCGGATCGAAGCCGGCGCGCCTCTCGACGGCGGCGATCTTGCGGCGCAGGTACGGAATTCCGTGCGCACCGCGCGTATAGGCCGTCGACGTGAACAGCCCGATGACGCGGTGCTCAGCCACGAGTTTGCCCGCGGCGTCGAAGCGCTTGACACCGACATAGTCAAGGTAGGCCCGCCGGTGCACGCGCGAGTGCACATTGGCCTTGGCGATGATCAGTGGCCGCGGTTCCTTCAGGAAGGCCATGATCGCCGGGGTGAATTCAAGAAGCTCGTTGCCTCGCCGCAGCACGCGCAATTCGCGCGAACGCATGATGCCAAGCCCGCTTTCAAAATCCGGCTTCAATGCCTCGGCGTCGACCTTGTAATCGCGCAGACCCAGGAAGGTGAAGTTGTCGGCCAGCAGCCACTCCAGAAACTGGATGGCTTCGGCGATTTCATCGACCGGCAGCGGCGGCGGGTTTGCCTTCAGCTCGGCAATAATGGCGGTCACACGTTCGCGCATCGGCCGCCAGTCCTGCACCGCAAGACGTACCTCGCCGAGCACCACCTCAAGCGCACGTGCGAGCTCCGCGCAGGTATCGTCGCTGATCGGCGACAAATGAATAACGATGAAGCTTTCGCGCGCGGTGGCAGCATCCGGCACGTCGATTGCGGTCAGCCGGTTGCCGATGCGGCGAACGCCGAAAACGGGATGTGCGACAAGACGGACGTCGAGTTTGCGCTCGGCGATCTCGCCCATCACCGAATCGACCAGGAACGGCATGTCGTCGTTGACGATCTCCACGACCGTGACAGCGTTATGATCGCCTGACTGCTCGAGCCTGACGGTGTGACAGCGTACCTTCGGCTTTCCCGGAGCGCGGTCCGCAATGAAGTCATAGGCGCCGGCCGCCAGCGTCGCGAGATCGTCGGCGGCATATCGCATGACGTCTTCCGGGACCGCGCGGCCGTAAAGCTGCACGACAAATTTTTCCGAAATTTCGGGGCGGCGCCGACCAAGCATCGCGCCGGCCCGTTCGATGGTGGCGCGGGTGGCGGTGTCCTCGCTGCTGCCGGAAGCGGTCATGCAACCTCGTGCGCTTGCCATTGGCGCAGGATCTTGTCCGAAAGCCATTCGCAAAGTTTCGGCATCGTGCGCGAGGGAATCGATCGAGGCAGACCGAAGTTTTCACATTCCGCCCGCACACGTCGAGAGTAATGCGCCTTTGGTGACGTTATTTGGTGACGGCGTGGCGACAACGCGGCAAATCTCGCGTGTTCTGTCCATTAACTCGCTGAAATAAAAGGCGAAAGGTCACCCGGCCGATCGTATCGCACGTGCGTATAACATTGTAGGCTAAAGCCGGTGAGGGTCGAACATCAGGGACGTGGAAATGCCCAAGGCCAATAAATCTGCAAAGCCCGCCGGAAAGACCGCAGTTGCAAAGCCCGGACGGGCCAAGCCTGTCCTGCACGCCATCAAGGGTGGCAGGGCCGTGCCGCCAAGGCCGGCCGCGAAACCGGCCACGTTCAAGCCCGTTTCCGTGGCGGTCGCCGACGATACGCCGGTCATCGCGCTCAACCTCGAGCCGGCGAAGCTGTCGCCGGCAATGGCTGCCTATTTCAAGAAATGCCAGGACAAGCTTGGTTTTGTGCCGAACGTCCTCCTCGCCTACGCCTTCGATATGGCAAAGCTGGAAACTTTCGTCGCCATGTACAACGACCTGATGCTCGGCGATTCCGGTCTTTCCAAGCTCGAGCGCGAAATGATAGCCGTCGCCGTATCATCGCAGAATCGCTGCTATTACTGCCTTACCGCCCACGGCGCGGCCGTCAGGCAATATTCGGGCAATCCGCTGCTCGGGGAACACCTCGTCATGAATTACCGCGTCGCGCGCCTGAACAAGCGCCAGCGCGCAATGCTCGATTTTGCGGTCAAACTGACCGCCTCGCCCTGGAACGTCGAGGAAGGGGACCGCGAGCGGCTGCGGCGCGTCGGATTCACCGACCGCGATATCTGGGACATTTCCGCGGTCGCCGGCTTCTTCAACATGTCGAATCGCGTCGCTTCTGCAACCGACATGCGGCCGAATACCGTCTATCACGGGCAGGCGCGATAAGCCCGACTTAACCGCATGCGCGGACTTGTCCCGCGTATCCCGTTTCTATAGCCACCATTGTCGCAATCGTTACCGGGATGGCCGGGTAACCCGGCTACGACGAGTGAATGACCTTTCGCTTCCCGCACATCGTTCCCTTCACCATTGCGCTGCTTTCAGGCGGATGGGCGCTCGGCCAGGTCGCCCCCGTTTCACGCACGCCGGAAATTCCGCCAGCTCAGTCGATCCATGCCCGCAACGGCGTTGTGGTCGCGCAGGAGCGCCGCGCTGCCCGCATCGGCATCGAGATGCTCGATCGCGGGGGCAATGCCGTCGATGCGGCGGTGGCCGTGGGCTTTGCGCTCGCGGTCACCTATCCCCGCGCGGGCAATATTGGCGGCGGCGGATTCATGGTTATCCATCTCGCCAGGACCGGCGAGGATATCGCCATTGACTATCGCGAAACCGCGCCGGCGGCCGCGACCGAGACGATGTTCCTCGATGCCGCGGGTGGCCCCGATCCGAAGAAGTCGCGCGACAGCGCGCTGTCGGTCGGCGTGCCGGGCACGGTTGCCGGGCTTGCCCTTGCGCACGAGAAGTACGGATCCGGAAAGCTGTCGCTCGCCGACCTCATCGCGCCGGCGATCACGCTTGCCCGCAACGGTGTCGACGTCGTGGACGACATTGCTGATACACTTCCGCAAGCACAGGAACGCATCGCGCGTTGGCATTCGAGCGCGCCGGTTTTCCTCAACAGTGACGGCAGCGTGCTGGCGCCCGGTCAGGATCTGCTGCAGCCGGATCTTGCCGCGACGCTCCGCGCGATTGCGCGCGACGGGCCGAAAGGATTCTACGAGGGCCCGGTCGCGGAGAAGATCGCCGCCAGCGTTCGCAAGGCCGGCGGCATCATGACGGCCGACGATCTGAAAAATTACCGCGCCGTGGTGCGCAAGCCGGTGCGCGGCACGTACCGCGGCTACGACATCGTCTCGATGCCGCCGCCATCATCCGGCGGCGTGCATCTCATCAAGATGCTCAATATTCTTGAAGGCTTCGATTTGGCAAAACTTGCGCGTGAAGAGGCGCTCCATGACATGATCGAGGCAATGAAGCGCGCCTACGCGGATCGCGCCGTGTTCATGGGCGATCCGGACGCGGTCAATATCCCGGTCGCCGGCATGATTTCGAAAAAATATGCGGCGTCCCTGCGCGCGCGGATCGGTGCGCGCGCCACGCCGTCGAGCGAGATTCGGGCCGGAAGGCCTGCCGACTTCGAAGGGCGCAACACAACGCACTTTTCAGTCATCGATCGGGACGGCAACGCGGTATCGAACACCTACACGCTGAATTTCTCGTACGGGCTTGGTCTCGTCGCCGAGGGGACCGGCGTCTTGCTCAACAACGAGCTCGACGATTTCACCGCAAAACCGGGAACGGCCAACGCATACGGCCTTGTCGGTTACAACGCGAACCTGCCGGGTCCCGGCAAGCGTCCTCTTTCCTCGATGACACCGACTATCGTGCTCAAGGACGGCAAGCCGTTCCTCATCACCGGCTCGCCCGGCGGCAGCCGGATCATCACCGCGGTGCTGCAGATCATCATCGACACGATCGATTTTCATTTGCCGATCGAGCGGGCCGTCGGTGCATCCAGGCTGCATCACCAGTGGCAGCCCGACGAAGTTTACGTGGAGCCTGGCTTTGCGCCGGAAATCCTCGAGGCTTTGGCGAAACGCGGCCACACGATCGTGCCGACGCCGTCCTACAGCTCGACCAACTCGATCGAGGTCACGCCCGA
>DASRGR010000037.1:0-99472 GCA_035650955.1 Pseudolabrys sp. | reverse complement strand
GATAATCGCTGAAGGCATCTAAGCGAGAAACCCACCTCGAAACGAGTTCTCCCTTGAGAGCCGTGGTAGACCACCACGTTGATAGGCCGGGTGTGTAAGCGCGGCAACGCGTTGAGCTTACCGGTACTAATAGCTCGATTGTCTTGATTGCTCTCATTTCCAATGCCCATTGCTTCCTTCGGAAGCTTTGGCAAGCACTGAAGAGACCAGTTTTGCGAATAGTGAGTAGCGAATAGCGAATGGACGCCGAGTTCTGTTCGCTACTCCCTGCTCACTATTCGCTGCTTCATCGTCCTTGGCCGGCTTGGTGGTATTTGCGGGGAGCCTGAACCCGATCCCATCCCGAACTCGGCCGTTAAACTCCCCTGCGCCGATGGTACTAAGTCTCAAGACTTGGAAGAGTAGGTCGCTGCCAGGCCTGCCAAGGACGATTGCTTTTCTCCTCGACACGATCGGATTTTTATTGAAACGGCCGCCATCAAAGGCGGCCGTTTTTCTTTGTGCGTCTGGAAGGCCTCATGAAGGCCCGGTTTGCAGCGATTTCGAAAGGCACTGGAATTGAGGCAAGTCAAGGCGGGCGCTCCGCATCTGCATGAGCATGGTTCGTCTTTGCTGAAAAGGGGCTCACACCATGCCGAACTCATCGATGGAAAAGACGCTGATTCTGTACTTTCGCTTCGTGATGGCGTGGACATTTCTCTACGCCGCTTCGCATCAAGTGTTCGTGCCCGACTGGACTGTGGTCGGATTTCTCAATCACACGAAGACATTCCATAACGTCTTCGTTGTGTTCACAACGCCGACGATGGCGCCAATCACCACGTTCCTGGTCGAATACGGGCATCTGCTGATTGGCCTGTCTTTGCTCACCGGACTGATGGTGCGCGTGAGCGCCGGTTTCGGCGTGATGCTGATGGTCATCTACTGGTTTGCGCACATGGATTGGCCGTTCATCGAAAACAAGAACAATCTGATCATCGACTATCACCTGGTTTATGCTGGCGTGCTGGTCTACCTGATTGTCAAGCGGGCAGGGCATGTGTTTGGCCTCGACAGCTGGGCGGAGAATCTCGAGTTTGTGAAGCAGCATCCGTCGCTGAAACCGCTGGTCGCCTGATCGATCGGACAGTAAAGAGAAAAGCCCGGCACGGCCGGGCTTTTCTCAGTGGTTTTTCTCGTTCCGCGCCGACCAGAGGGCGGCGATGCGCTGCCTGAACGCTTTCGGCCTTTCGGCAAAGAGGCGACCCGCAAGGCGTTGTGCGGTTTTAATGTGCGCGTTTCGCCGCGCCGCGATCAGTGGCGCGAGCCGCGAGCGCCACGGCGCCAATGGCTGATGCGGCTCGGTCAGGCTCGACAGCACCGCAAGATCCTGGCAGGAGCCGAGCCGGTTGCGCAGGCGCTGTGCTTCCTCCGCCCAGACTTTTCCGAGGCGAGGCCACAGCGGCTCGACCAGATCCATCTGGTGACGGTGTTCAACCACGCGTCTGCGCAGGTCGTGCAGGTGCTCAGGTTCGGCGTCGGGCCAGCTGTCCGGAACCAGCTGCCGCGCGCGGCGGTATGTCGACGTCAAACCGTCGGTGACGGTGTCAAAATCGATTGCCTTGAGCGGCCACCGCTCGAGCGAGAGCGTTGCATAGTCAAAATAGCGGGAGAGCCGCTCGCGCATGGATTTCGTGAAAGTCTTCGCCTCGGCTGCGTCGCGAATTTCGGTCAGCCGCGCCCGGATTGTTTCGATTGATGTCGGCGACAGCGGCAAATCGGCCTTGCGCAGATCCGACAACGCATCCAGGGCCGATTGGAAGTCCCGGGCGCCGGCGACGCCGCGCATCAGCTCGCGCGCCTCCGTACGCATCTGGTCGGCCTGCTCTCCGAGAGGTCGGCTAAGGAGTCGAAGCAGCGCGCGCCAGCGCTTGAGAGCCTTGCGGACCTCGTGCACAGCCTCGGGCGGCGAGAGTTCCGGATCGGTCAATGCTCGTCGGCCGTCGGCAATAATCGAACGCGCAGCAGCCGCAAGGCCGTCGCCGAAGCCGCGGTCGCCCCGATCGATTGCCCCCCTCATTGCTTTTTTTTGCCGCGGTTTCATGACACGTTTGTGAAATGAGCCGATTTTGGCTCTTCCAATGGGCCACTGCCGTTGCTACATAGCGCGCGAAACGCGCGGGTCTCGCCCCGCGCTTCGCATTTTGACGCGGGGTGGAGCAGCCCGGTAGCTCGTCAGGCTCATAACCTGAAGGTCGTAGGTTCAAATCCTACCCCCGCAACCAATAGCGCCGCCAAGCCCCGGCTTGGCGGCGCCGGCGCTTTTGGACATCCGACCTTTCGGAGCCGCGATGAAGGGCTTCGGAAATATTTTAAATGGATCAGTGATTTGACGAGGTGATCCGATTCGAACAGACGAAGTGGCTCGTGTCGAAAGGGTAAAAAAGAGAAGACGGGCCGTTCGCAAGGTGGGCAGGATGTCCGACCTACGACGCGGGCGCGTTTTTTGATGCCGCCTGGTGGTGAAACAAGCCCGTCTCCGGCGATGCCGCCCCGCCATCGGGAGTAACTGGCATCCGGATAATTCTATCTGTCGTGTTTCGAAGCCGCGCAACCGCTGAACGAGACCCGATGAGGCGATGGTAGATGTCGACATAGTCATTCGCCATTCGCTCGGCCGTAAAGCGGCGTTCGAATGCTGCGCGGACGGTTGCGCGGCGTAAGGTTGTGACACGGCGAACGGCAGAGATCGCCTCTTCAACACTGTCGACGACAAATCCGGAGAGTCCCGCCTCCACGACTTCGGGTACCGATCCGCGACGCAGCGCAATGACAGGCGTGCCACACGCCATTGCCTCGATCATGACCAGCCCGAACGGCTCCGGCCAGTCGACGGGAAAGAGCAGTGCCGATGCCTCGCCAAGCAAACGCGCCTTTTCCCGCTCGGCGATTTCGCCGATGAATTCAACATTTGCATGGGCGCCGATCATCGGATGAATTTTTTTGTCCCAATAATCTTGGTCGGCCCTGTCTATTTTTGCGGCGATTTTGAGCGGTACACCGGCCCTGGAGGCAATTTCGATCGCCAGGTCGGGGCGCTTCTCCGGCGATATCCGCCCGAGGAATACGAGATAGCCGCCACTCGCGCGAGGTGCGAATGGAAGAAGATCGGTTGGCAATCCGTGATGAACTGTGCCGATCCAGTTTGCACGCGGCAAATATCGGCGCTGGTCGTTCGAGATGGAAACCAGCGGCATTTCATGAAATATCCCGTAAAAGGCCGTCAGATCCGGCAGGTCGAGGCGACCGTGATGGGTTGTCAGCGCTGTGCACGATAGCTCGCGAATCAAGGGCGCGTGCAGGTAGTCGACATGGAAATGCAAAATGTCGAATTCGTGCGCCCGCTGCCGAACCTGCTCCATCATGATGATGTGATAAGGCAGAGGATCACGGATCGATGGATTGAGCCGAAGCGCCATGTCGCAACAACGGACAAGCCTGGCCGAGGTTTTGGAGTCGCCACTGGCAAACAGGGTGACATCATGCCCCTGACGGACCAGTTCCTCAGTCAGGTATGAAACGACGCGTTCTGTCCCGCCGTAAAATCGGGGTGGGACGCTTTCGTACAGAGGAGCTATTTGAGCTATCCTCATCGGCAAGACTTCCTCTAATCGAGCGAAGCGTTGACAATGAAGCGACGCAGCCAATCGAGCCTGCGCCACGAACGCCCTGGATCTATCGAATTTTTTCCTGTCGCCTCTTTTGCCTTAGGGACCGGGCAACGATGGGGATGTTCGTTATTGTCTCAGGCCCGGCGAAGGCGCTGACTGAAATTCCTCAGATAACGACACGCCTGACAGTGAAAGGTTACGAAGGGCGTGGGGCTGCATGCAGTCCTCCATGTGCATATCAGTTTGTTGCTGAATCAGGCACGGAAGGCCTGTTTCGGACGGCAATCGAGATATGTGTCGTAAAACCGGCGCTCAAGATCCCTGCCCAAAAAAGTTGGAATCCGGATCACGGCCGGTAAGCGGCCTTAAAATCCTGTTTTATCAAGCCAGTTGGCATCAAAACCCACGCCCCAGCCAGGGCTTGACGGCGGACGGAGGCGACCTATTTACCCGCCCGTCGCGTACTCCGCCGCCAGGCCGTGAGTGCGCGCGAGCGCATCGTCTTAAGCATCGATACCAGAGGCGGTTGGCGATGACGGCCTTCAATCCAACGCTCCCTCACTGCCCGGAGGCTGAAAGGAGATGGTCGCCGTGATGACGTGAGGTCGCTGGCCCATCGCCCGGCTGCGGCCGTGGCGGTCCGGATTGCTCCGTGCGCAAGGCGGCAAATCAGGCAATGACACAGAATTCCATGTCTGCAGGGTCATCTGTAAAGAAACTTATGGCCGATCTGCCTGGAGACCTGGACGCGGCGGCCGAGGTTCCTTTTTACATTCCCGCAACCGGGGCGACGGCACGGCCTCGCCGGACGTTGAAGTGTGGGGACAGTTTTCTCGTCCTTGATAGTCACGGCGATATCGGGACTTCAACGGACGGTCCGGACGGACTTTTTCACGCTGACACGCGGCACCTGTCCCGGTTGGAGTTATCGTTAAACGATCTTCGGCCGCTTTTGCTCGGGTCCAGTCTTCGTGACGACAACGCCATCCTTACAGTCGATCTCACGAATCCGGATTTGTTTTTCGGAAAGCGTCTCGTCCTGCCGAAGGACACCGTGCATATCGTACGCACGACCTTTTTATGGAATGGTGTCGCCTATCAACGTATAGGGCTGCGCAACTACGATGACCGAAAGCTCGCGGTGCGGCTGTCCTTTGCATTCGACAGCGATTTTGCCGATCTTTTCGAGGTGCGAGGATTACGGCGCGAAAGGCGCGGCGTTAGCGTGCGTAACGTTATCGCACCGGATCGCGTGGCACTGACGTACCAGGGATTGGACGGAAGACTGCGACACACAACGCTGACCTTTGAGCCAGTCCCGACAAAAGTTGACCTAACGACTGCCTCGTACGAGATTGATCTACTGCCTGGGCGGTCCCGATCGATCATTGTTACGGTTGATTGCAACCCCGTCAGCGACCTTAGGCCATTGCCATTTTTTCAAAGCGTACGCGCGGCTCGTCGCGAGCTGAGAGCTGCCACGCGATGCGCAACCACCGTTGAGACTTCGAACAATATTTTTAATGAGGTTCTGTGCCGGTCGATGGCCGATCTGCATATGCTCATGACCGATACACCTGAGGGGCGATATCCCTATGCCGGGATTCCCTGGTACTCGACGACGTTCGGCCGCGACGGCCTGATTACCGCAATGCAAATGCTGTGGCTTGATCCCAGCATAGCCTGTGGCGTGTTGAAGCGGCTCGCAGTTTACCAGGCAAAGGCGGCAGATCCCTCGGCAGATGCTCAGCCAGGAAAAATTCTGCATGAAATGCGCGGTGGAGAAATGGCGGCGCTCCACGAGATTCCTTTCGGCCTGTACTACGGTAGCGTGGATTCTACCCCACTTTTTGTACTGCTCGCGGGTCTCTATTTTGAACGCACGGGTGATGCGCAGACTCTTGCGCAGCTCTGGCCGTCAATCGAAGCGGCACTCCGATGGATCGACCGTGCGGGTGATTTAGATCAGGATGGATTTATTGAGTACGAGCGTGCAGGCACACAAGGATTAGTCAATCAAGGCTGGAAGGATTCCCAAGATGCGGTCTTCCACGCTGACGGCAGCCTGGCAAAAGGGCCTATCGCTCTTTGTGAGGTTCAGGGTTATGCCTTTGCGGCCAAGTGCTCGATTGCGCGTTATGTGCGATGGACGGGCCAGACAAATTATGCAGACAGGCTTGAATCGGAGGCGAAGCTTTTGGCCGAACGCTTCGAATCGGCATATTGGTGCCCGGATCTCCAGACCTACTCCATCGCACTCGATGGTGAAAAAAAGCCGTGTCGTGTCCGCACGTCAAATGCGGGTCAGGTTTTGTTCGCCGGAATAGCCTCGCCTGAACGTGCAGCCCAAGTAGCGAAAAATCTGTTGGGCCCCCGGTTCTTCTCCGGATGGGGAATTCGAACGGTTGCATCGGAAGAATCCCGATACAATCCGATGTCGTATCATAACGGTTCGATCTGGCCGCACGATAACAGTCTCATCGCGCTGGGTTTTGCCCGGTACAATGAAAAGGCTGCGGTGGAGCGCCTGTTCACAGCGCTATTCGAAGCGGCCAGCTATATGGAATTTCGGAGGCTTCCGGAGCTGTTTTGCGGTCTGCAGCGCGTGCGAGGCCGTGGCCCAACGCTGTATCCCGTGGCCTGTTCGCCTCAGGCATGGGCAAGCGCTGCGCCGTTCGCTTTGCTTGCTGCGTCGCTTGGCCTCGAATTCGATCCGCATGCGGGCGAAATCCGCATGCGAAATCCACATCTGCCCGCCTTCCTCGACGAGGTTGTGCTCCGAAGGTTGCGGCTGGGCGAGGCAAGTCTCGACGTGAAAGTTCGCCGACATCGGAGTGATGTCTCCATCGAGGTATTGGAAAATCGGGGAACAGTTCGACTTTCGATCATTCACGGGAGATGAAGTCAGCAAACCCAGATTTTTGGCATCGGTAACGGCTTCAATGCCGGAGAAGATCAAGGAGTCAACACGCGGGAAGATAACGGGAGGGGTGAATGGACGATCATCCCTTGGCGGCCTTCGAGCCAGACGAACGCACCCTACTTGCCATATTCGCGCGATACGGTCGTGACGGGCGCGCGCTTACAACGACCAGCCTTGCAGTCCATGCCGGCTTCGCGGGCGAGCACCAACGCGTCTCACGGGCAATCAGACGTCTCTTGGCAAGAGGGATCATTAAAGAAGCAGGAGGCGATCCCTTTGTCAGTTCGCCGCCCGCCTACCGACTGGCGTATCGCATTGGTCCGCGAACATCGACAAGCAGTCGGAGTAATGAAAAGTAACTGGAATGTCATGGCCCGACCGGTCAAACACTATTTGGACTTGTAAATGCTATCGACAAAGTTGATTCTCTGAGCGCCGAATAATCGGCCAGTTTCCGGGTTCCGGTTAAGTACAGAACTTTTCCGCCGCGAAATCCTTTGCTGCGCTGCAATAATTTTTGCCGGGCGCAAAATGGATGCAACTTGGAGCCATCCCCCGGTTGAACTATGTGCTATTTGTGATTTCGAATTGACTGGATACCATGGCCCATAAGGATGACGAGGTAATGCCAATCCGGCAGCAAGACCGGTGACGCGCAGGAAGAACTTAAGGGAGGAATGAAATGCTGACTACCATCAAAACGTTAGGCATCGCTGCGCTCTGCATCGGCAGCGCAGTTGCGGTATCGCTTCCTGCGCAAGCGTGGGAACCGACCCACCCGATCGAAATCATTGTTCCCGCCGGTACCGGTGGCGGCGCGGACCAGATGGCCCGCGTCACTCAGGGCATCATTACCAAGCATAGCCTGTCCAAGCAGTCCGTTGTCGTGATCAATCAGTCGGGCGGCGCGGGTGGTGAAGGCTTCCTGGCCGCAAAGAATGCCAAAGGCGACGCCCACAAGCTCATCATCACTCTGTCAAATCTTTTCACGACGCCGCTTGCGACCGGCATCCCGTTCAACTGGAAGGATCTGACTCCCGTCGCGATGATGGCGCTCGACGAGTTCGTGCTGTGGGTCAACGCCGAAAAGCCCTACAAGTCCGTCAAGGACTACATCGATGCGATCAAGGCTGCGCCGGACAATACGTTCAAGATGGGCGGCACCGGGTCAAAGCAGGAAGATCAGATCATCACCGTCGCGCTTGAAAAGGCGACCGGCAAGAAAATGACCTACATTCCGTACAAAGGCGGTGGTGCGGTTGCCGTGCAGCTGGTCGGCGGGCACGTGGACTCGACAGTGAATAACCCGATTGAGGCAGTGGCTCATTGGCGCGCCGGCAAACTCCGTCCACTGTGCGTATTCGACGGCAAGAAGCTCGACTACAAGGAGAAAATCGCGGGTGACATGTCGTGGAATGATATTCCGACGTGCAAGTCGCAAGGCCTTAACGTCGAATATCTCATGCTGCGCGGTTTCTTCATGCCACCGGGCGTCACGAAGGAACAGGTCGCCTACTATGTTGACCTGTTCAAGAAAGTGCGGGAAACGCCCGAATGGAAAAAGTTGATGGACGATGGGGCCTTCAACCAGACTTTCATGACCGGCGACCAATACGCGAAATGGGTTGCGGACGCCGAGAAAATGCATGAAGGCTTGATGAAAGAGGCGGGGTTCCTCGCCAAAACCAACTGATCTGCGGCCCATCTCGAAACCGCGGTCAACGAGGCAGGAATGAATCAAACGGTAAAAGAAACCGGTGGGGCGGGTCCGTCCCACCGGGGCGTGGAGATTGGCGTTGCCATCTTTATGGCAGTACTCGCGCTGATCGGAATTTACGGAAGCATCAAGGTCGGTATCGGTTGGGGCGCGGAAGGTCCGAGAGCCGGGTTTTTTCCGTTCTACGTCAGCCTGGCGGTGCTGATTTCGTGCGCGATCAATCTCGTGAAGATTTTCCTCAGTGCTGACGACGGTGGGCGTTTTGCAGAGTGGGGACAAATCCGCCAGGTTCTCGCGGTTGTGATACCCACGGCAGTCTATGTCGCAGTCATTCCCTATGTTGGGATCTACGCGGCGTCTGCGCTCCTAATCATCGCGTTCATGAAATGGCTGGGTAACTATCACTGGCTGACGTCGATAGTCGTCGGTGTGCTCGTGCCCGTCCTTACCTTCCTGATGTTTGAGATCTGGTTTCTGGTGCCTTTGCCGAAGGGGCCACTCGAAAAATTCCTGGGGTACTGAGTTGGGTGGCTGCCGTGACGCGATGACCGGCGGATCGATGGACTAAGAGAAATGTTCGAAGATATTGGAAATCTGCTTCACGGCTTTGCGGTCGTTGTGCAACCGTTCAATCTCGTCCTGATGGTCGTCGGGATCGTACTCGGTGTGATCGTCGGCGTATTGCCGGGTCTGGGTGGCGCCAACGGGGTCGCGATTCTGCTGCCCCTCACATTTTCGATGTCACCGACGTCGGCAATCATCATGTTGTCGTGCATCTACTGGGGTGCATTGTTCGGCGGCGCAATCACCTCGATATTGTTCAACATACCCGGTGAACCGTGGTCGGTCGCGACCACATTCGACGGATACCCGATGGCGCAGCATGGGAAGGCAGGCGAGGCCCTGACTGCAGCCTTTACGTCATCCTTTGTGGGCGCGTTGTTCGCCGTCATCATGATCACGCTGGTGGCGCCGCTCGTTGCGGGGTTTGCCCTTCGTTTCGGCCCTGCCGAGATTTTTTCCGTATATTTCCTGGCCTTCTGCAGCTTTGTCGGTCTGAGCAAGGAGCCTCCATTCAAGACTGTCGCGTCAATGATGCTTGGCTTCGGCTTGGGTGCCGTCGGACTCGACCAGGTCACCGGGCAGCTTCGCCTCACCTTCGGCGTCGAGCAAATGCTTAACGGTTTTGATTTTCTCATTGCGGTTATCGGCCTATTCGGCATCGGTGAGATCCTACTCACCATGGAAGAGGGACTGAGCTTCCGCGGCACGATTGCAAAGCTCAATCCCAAGGTCGTTTTTCAGACCTGGGCCGAATTGCCGCGCTACTGGATGGTGTCCCTGCGTTCTTGCCTTATCGGTTGCTGGATGGGTATCAGTCCTGCCGGCGCGACGCCGGCTTCGTTCATGAGCTATGGTATCGCCAAGCGCATTTCCAAGAACGGGCACAAGTTCGGCACCGGTCAGATCGAAGGCGTTGTTGCGCCAGAAACCGCCGCGCACGCAGCCGGTACTTCGGCCCTGTTGCCCATGATCTCGCTTGGCGTGCCGGGTTCCCCGACAGCTGCGGTGCTGCTCGGCGGCTTGCTGATCTGGGGCCTGCAACCCGGGCCTCTTCTTTTTACGGAACAGAAAGACTTCGTCTGGGGCCTCATCGCAAGCATGTATATGGGCAACATCGTGGGCCTTCTGATAGTGCTCACCTGCGTGCCGCTCTTTGCTGCAATCTTGCGAATCCCCTTCAGCGTTATCGCGCCGGTCATCATGGTCTTCTGCGCGATCGGTGCCTATACCGTGCACAACAACACCTTCGACGTGGTGATGATGCTCGTGTTCGGCGTTGCCGGGTATTTCATGAAGAAGTGCAACTACCCGCTGGCACCGATGGTTCTCGCCATTGTGCTTGGCGACAAAGCCGAGGAATCGTTTCGCCAATCGCTGCTGGCCTCCCAGGGCAGCCTTGGCGTCTTCTGGTCCAATGGACTTGTAAGCACGATCATGTCGCTCGGACTGATCGCGCTGTTCTGGCCCGTCATCCAGTCCGGCTGGACGCGGTTGCGCTCGGGCAAATTGCGGCCAGCCGAATAGGTCCGAGGTACCAAGTGAGTTCAGACGGGTTGCGCCTGTCGGGCCTTCTGGCATATTGTATACCAGTCATGAGTACTCGTGGTCGTAACCCCCGCCGCGTCGGTGTTTCTGGCCGTGGTGCTGCCGTTCCGCGCGCACCGCTGACGCCGCATCCGGCGCTTGCCCCGATCGACGTGACCCCGAGTTTCAAGCACAAGGCCTATACCGCCTTGAAGAACGCGATTGTGGCAATGGACATATACCGCAGCCGCGACGATATCCGCCTGGATGAGCGCAAGCTGGCGCAGGATTTCGGCATAAGCCGCACCCCCGTACGCGAGGCGATGGCGCAGCTCGAGAGCGAGGGCTTCGTCCGCTCCGTGCCGCGCAGAGGAATCTATGTCGTCCGCAAGACCAAGCGGGAAGTGATCGAGATGATCACTGCCTGGGCGGCGCTGGAAAGCATGGCGGCGCGGTTGATCACGCAAACCGCGACGGACGAGGAAATAGCGGCGCTGCGCAGGATGTTTGCAACTTTCGAGAATGGCAAGGTGCGCGCGCATCTCGACGAATACTCCGACGTCAACATCGAATTTCACCAGACTATTATCAGGCTGAGCCACAACGACGTGCTGATCGATCTGGCCGAAAACCTGTTCACGCACATGCGCATGATCCGCCGTACGACGATCGGCGAGCAGGACCGCGCCGACCGTTCGATTCGCGATCACATGAACATCATCGAAGCGCTGGAAGCGCGGGACACCGCCCGCGCCGAGGAACTCGTACGCGATCATGCACTCGGCCTTGCCGAGCACGTGGCGCGTCATGTCGATTATCTCGACTGAAAGAATAAAGCGACGGGAGACACCCATGGCCGAAGCAGCAGTAAAGGCAAAGCCCGAAGCCGCACAGGAAACGGAGCAGGACCTTACCGACGGCTTTCACCTCATTATCGATGCGCTCAAGCTCAATGGCCTGAACACCATCTACGGCGTACCGGGAATTCCAATCACCGATTTCGGCCGTATGGCACAGGCGTCGGGCATTCGCGTCATCTCTTTTCGTCACGAACAGAATGCCGGTTATGCCGCATCGATCGCCGGTTTTCTTACAAAGAAACCCGGCATCTGCCTGACCGTTTCGGCGCCGGGTTTTCTCAACGGGCTCACCGCGCTCGCGCACGCCACGACAAATTGCTTCCCAATGATTCTGATGTCCGGCTCATCCGAGCGCGAGATAGTGGATCTGCAACAGGGCGATTATGAGGAGATGGATCAACTTGCCATCGCCAAGCCGCTCTGCAAGGCCGCCTACCGAATTTTGCATGCGCAGGACATCGGTATCGGCGTCGCGCGGGCAATCCGCGCGGCGGTGTCGGGGCGCCCGGGCGGCGTCTATCTCGACCTACCCGCAAAACTTTTCGGCCAGGTGATGGACGCGGACGCAGGGCGAAAATCGCTGGTCAAGGTAATCGATGCGGCCCCGGCACAGATTCCGGCACCGGATTCGGTCAGGCGGGCCATCGATGTGCTCAAGAGCGCCAAGCGCCCGCTGATCATTCTTGGCAAAGGCGCGGCTTACGCGCAGGCTGATGATCAAATCCGCACCTTCGTCGAAACGAGCGGTGCGCCATTCCTGCCGATGAGTATGGGCAAAGGCCTACTGCCGGATACGCATCCGCAATGTGCCGGTGCGGCACGGTCCACGGTTCTGAAAGACTCGGATGTGGTCGTGCTGGTCGGCGCGCGTCTTAACTGGCTCCTGTCGCATGGCAAGGGAAAGACCTGGGGCGAGGCCCCGAAGAAGTTCGTTCAGATCGACATCGAGCCGAAGGAAATGGATTCCAACGTCGAGATCGCGGCTCCTGTTGTCGGTGATATCGGTTCCTGCGTTTCCGCTCTCCTGGCGGCTATGGGCAGCAACTGGTCGGGTCCGCCGTCCGACTGGGTCGCCGCGGTCACGAAGAAGCGGGAAGAAAACATCGCCAAGATGGCCCCGCGACTGATGAACAATAATTCGCCGATGGACTATCACGGTGCGCTCGGCGTGCTGCGCACGGTCATCAAGGAGCGCCCTGACGCGATTCTGGTGAACGAGGGCGCCAATACGCTCGATCTCGCGCGCGGCATCATCGACATGTATCAGCCGCGCAAGCGTCTCGACGTCGGTACCTGGGGCGTCATGGGCATCGGCATGGGTTATGCCATCGGTGCTGCCATCGAGACCGGGAAGCCGGTTCTTGCCGTCGAAGGCGACTCGGCTTTCGGCTTCTCGGGCATGGAAATCGAGACGATCTGCCGCTACAAGCTGCCGGTCTGCGTCGTTATCTTCAACAATGACGGCATCTATCGCGGCACCGACGTCAATACGGCGAGCTCCGATCCTGCGACGACCGTGTTCGTTAAAGGCTCTCGCTACGACAAAATCATCGAGGCGTTCGGGGGCGTCGGCGTAAATGCGACAAGTCCGGATGAGCTCAAGCGCGCCGTCAATGCGGCGATGGATTCCGCCAAACCAACCCTGATCAATGCGGTGATCGATCCTGCTGCCGGCAGCGAAAGCGGCCGCATCGGCAATCTTAATCCGCAAAGCAAGCTTCAGAAGAAAAAGTAATTCGAGAGGAAGAAAGATAATGGCCACGCGCAAGAAGTCAAAAAGCAAAGGGAAAGCCAAAACGGCACCCAGGAAAGTCGTGAAGCTCAAATCGAAAAGTGCGACCTCCAAGAAAGGAAACGGCGGCGCTCAACTGCCGCGACCGTCGACCAAACCTTGGGGCCAGGCGGGTAAGGCACTTTCAGGCGTACGCATCCTGGACTTCACGCACGTGCAATCCGGTCCCACCTGCACCCAGTTACTGGCATGGTTCGGCGCCGATGTAATCAAGGTTGAACGCCCCGGCGTCGGCGATATTACGCGTGGCCAACTCGTGGACGTTAAGGGTGCCGACTCGCTGTACTTCACGATGCTCAACCACAACAAGCGGTCGATCACAATCGACTCAAAGCATCCGCAGGGCAAGCGCGTACTCGACGAACTGATCAAAGTTTGTGATGTGCTGGTTGAGAACTTTGCGCCCGGTGCGCTGGATCGCATGGGGCTGACCTGGGAGCACATTCACAAGCTCAATCCGCGCATGATTGTCGCATCTGTCAAAGGATTTGGTCCCGGTCCATACGAGGACTGCAAGGTGTACGAGAATGTCGCCCAGTGCGCGGGCGGAGCGGCGTCGACGACAGGTTTCCGCGACGGGCCGCCATTGGTGACTGGCGCGCAGATCGGCGACAGCGGAACCGGGTTGCATCTGGCGCTCGGCATCGTTTGTGCACTCTACCAGCGCAACCGCACCGGCCGCGGGCAGAAGGTGCTGGCCGCGATGCAGGACGGCGTGCTTAATCTGTGCCGGGTTAAATTGCGCGACCAGCAACGTCTCAAGGCGGGTCCACTCACCGAATACAGCCAGTACAGTGAAGGCATTCCCTTCGGCGATTCAGTGCCGCGCGCTGGCAATGATTCCGGCGGCGGCCAGCCTGGCTGGATTCTGAAGTGCAAGGGCTGGGAGACGGATCCCGACGCCTACATTTATTTCATCACACAAGCGCCGGTGTGGGGTGCAATCTGCGATGTCATCGGAGAGCCCTCCTGGAAGACCGATCCGGAATACGCGACCCCGCGCGCGCGATTGCCAAAGCTCAAAAAGATTTTCGAACGCATCGAGCAATGGACCATGACCAAGACGAAATTCGAGGTCATGGATATCTGCAACAAAGTCGATATCCCGGTCGGTCCAATCCTGTCGATGAAGGAACTTGCCGAGGAGCCGTCGTTGCGGAAAACCGGCACAGTGGTGGAAGTCGATCACCCGGTGCGCGGCAAGTATCTGACGGTCGGTAATCCGATCAAGCTGTCCGACTCGGTTTCCGAAGTGAAGCGCTCGCCTCTTCTTGGCGAACATACCGACGAAATTCTCAAGGACGTGCTGAAGTTCTCGGCGAGGGAGATCGCGGAGATCAAGAACTCCGGTGCTCTCAGCGCGCCGAAAAAGGAAGAAAAAGCGGCGTAATTCGTAACATCCGGGTGCAGCCGTTCGAAGAACGGGTTCATTCAGAACATCCATATGCCCCGGGTATTCCCGACTGGTAGCCAAAACCGCATCGCGGGCTTTGGCGCAAGTCGGGTTGAGGCAAGTTGGGGAGGAAATTGACGATGCGTATCGTGGTTCACGGCCAGCAGGCGTTCGGCAAGGCCGTGCTGGAAGCGCTGCTCAAGCGCGGTGAAAACGTCATAGCGGTTTATGTTGCACCGGAAAAACAGGGTGCGAAGGCCGATCCGTTAAAGGAAGCCGCGATTGCCGCCAAGTTGCCGGTCTATCAGCCCGCCTCATACAAAGATCCGAAAGTCTGGGACGAATTCAGGGCGCTCAAGCCTGATCTGCAGGTCATGGCATTTGTCACACTGTTCGTGCCGGAGGATTTTCTCAACATCCCGACGCACGGATCGATCCAGTATCACCCCTCGCTTTTGCCTGCCTACCGGGGCGCAAGTGCCATCAACTGGCCGATCATCAAAGGTGAAAAGGAAACCGGGCTCTCGATCTTCTGGCCCGATAACGGTCTCGATACGGGTGACATCCTGGTACAGAAGAAGACGCCGATTTCCAACACGGACACGCTCGGCACGGTTTATTTCGATCGCCTCTTCCCGATGGGGGTTGAGGCGATGCTTGAAAGCGTCGATCTGGTAAAAGCGGGCAAGGCGCCGCGTATCAAGCAAGATGAATCGAAGGCGACTTACGAGGGCCGTTGTACTTCGGAGAACGCCAGAATCGACTGGGGCAAACCGTGGGAGCAGATCGATCGGCTCATCCGCGGCTGCAATCCGGCACCAGGCGCATGGACGACGCTCGACGGCAAGCAACTGAAAATCTTCGATGCCAAGCCAATTCCGGCGCGCGATCCGAAAGGCATCGGCGGCAAGCTTGGTGAGATCGTCGCCGTCGAGCCAGACGGTTTTACGGTCGTTTGCGCCGACGGCCGATTCAAGATCACCCGCGTTCAGCCTGCCGACGGAAAAAAAATTGATGCCGGCGAATGGGCGAAGTCCGCCAATCTCGCCGTCAAAGCAAGGTTCAGCTGATCCGCCGCATTTTCCGTATCCCGCCCTCCCGTTTCTCTTTCAATTGATGGATCGTCCCTCATGCCCGCCTCGCAACATCAAAATCCAAAGTCCGACATCGAAATTTCGCAGACCGCGAAGAAACGGCCGATCCTCGACATTGCCAAAGAGAAGCTCGGCATCGCGCCGGAAAATCTCGAACCTTACGGGCACTACAAGGCCAAGGTTTCGATGGACTATATCAATTCACTCAAGGGCAAGAAGGACGGCAGGCTCATTCTCGTCACCGCGATCTCGCCAACGCCGGCGGGAGAGGGCAAGACGACCACAACTGTAGGCCTCACCGACGCGCTCAACCATATCGGCAAGAAGGCGATGCTTTGCCTGCGCGAGCCGAGCCTTGGCCCATCATTCGGCATGAAAGGCGGTGCAGCCGGCGGCGGCTACGCGCAGGTTGTGCCAATGGAAGACATCAATCTGCATTTTACTGGCGACTTCCATGCAATCACGTCGGCACACAACCTGCTTTCGGCGCTGATCGACAACCACATCTATTGGGGCAATGCGCTCGGCATCGATTCGCGCCGCGTGGCATGGCGTCGGGTCATGGACATGAATGATCGCGCGCTGCGTGAGATCGTGTGCTCGCTCGGCGGCGTTGCCAACGGGTATCCGCGTGAAGCTGGTTTCGACATTACGGTTGCATCGGAAGTCATGGCGATCTTCTGCCTCGCCCGCAACCTCGATGATCTGAAAGAACGGCTTGGCAATATCATCGTCGCGTATACGCGCGACCGGAAACCGGTACGCGCGAGAGATCTGAAAGGGCACGGAGCCATGACTGCCCTGCTGAAAGAGGCTATTGCGCCGAATCTGGTGCAGACACTCGAAGGTACGCCTGCATTCATTCACGGTGGTCCTTTTGCCAACATTGCACACGGCTGCAACTCGGTAGTCGCTACTACTACCGCACTCAAGCTTGTTGATTACGTGGTAACCGAAGCAGGTTTCGGCGCCGATCTCGGTGCTGAAAAATTCATCGACATCAAATGTCGCAAAGCTGGTTTGAAGCCGGATTGCGTCGTCGTGGTCGCGACCATCCGCGCGCTCAAGATGCATGGCGGCGTCAAGAAGGAAGACCTGAAAACCGAAAATCTAAAGGCGCTTGAGGCCGGAATGGCCAACCTTCAGCGTCACATCGAGAATATCAAGAAATTTGGCCTGCCCGCAGTCGTTTCCATCAACCGGTTTTCGGCTGATACCGACGCCGAAATCGCGCTGGTCAAGGAAAAATGCAAGGCGCTCGGCGTCGAGGCGCTGATGGCCGATCACTGGGCGATGGGCGGGGCTGGCGCCGCCGACGTCGCCAGGGCGGTCGTGAAGGTGATCGACGAAGGCAAGGCCAACCTGAAATTCCTCTACAGCGACGACATGCCTCTGTTCGAGAAAATCCGCACAATCGCCAAGGAGCTCTATCGGGCGGATGATGCGACGGCCGACAAGTCGGTCAAGGACCAGCTCAAGGCGTGGGAAGAGATGGGATTCGGAAAGTTGCCTGTCTGCATCGCCAAGACACAATATTCCTTCTCAACGAACCCGGACTCAAAGGGCGCGCCGACAGGGTTCACAATTCCGGTGCGCGAAGTGCGACTGTCCGCGGGTGCCGAATTTGTGGTGGCAATCTGCGGCGAGATTCTCACTATGCCGGGGCTGCCAAAGGTACCTGCCGCGGACTCGATTGATGTCAGGGACGGAAAAATCGTCGGTCTGTTCTAAACGCTTTCCCGGGATCCCCGAATAGGAAAAGGCCCGACGAACTCGGGCCTTTCTTATGTCAATCCGTACGCCTGCAGGCCAGGTTGCATCAAAATTGACTAAAATTTTCCGGTTTTTTTGACCGGGGTTGTACAGCGAGTTTTCGGACCTTTGCGGTAGGGTCCTACCCGCCATGGTCGCGCATCTGCGAAGCCAGAGCCGTCAAATTTCAACGAACCGACCGTTACTGCCATGTCGAAAAGCGCCGCGTTGAACAAGGAAAATTCACTCTCCGAGAGCCGCTCGCTGCTTGATGACCTGATCGATCCGGTTACGACAGCAAGCGCCAAGCATCGTCTCAAGATCATAGACCGCGTCACGGACCTTTTTGCGGCTGGTTCGCGCAGCTATTCCAGCGAGCAAGTCGCACTTTTCGATGATGTTTTAAGCCGCCTGACCGCCGACATTGAGGTCAAGGCGCGGGCCAAGCTTGCGCATCGGCTGGCCGTCATCGACAACGCGCCCCCGGCTCTGATTCGCTCTCTTGCTTTCGACGATGCGATCGAGGTGGCGGAACCTGTCCTCATCCATTCGGAACGCCTGACTGACGACGACCTCGTCGAAAACGCCACGACCAAAAGCCAGGACCATCTTTACGCGATCGCTCAGCGCCTCAAGCTCAGCGAGAAGGTGACGGATGTCCTGGTCGAGCGAGGAAACCAACGAGTCGTCCACAAAGTTGTGAAGAACAAAGGCGCTCGGTTCTCTCTTGCCGGCTACGGCAAGCTGACCACCCGCGCCCGCTATGACCGCAAGCTGACCCTGGCGCTCGGCGAGCGCAGCGATATCCCGCGACAATATTTCCTCAAATTGCTGGAAGCAGCTTCGTCGAAAGTGCGCGCCAAACTTGAAGCCGCCAATCCGCAGATGGTCGCCGCAATCCGCGATACTGTCGATGATGTAGCCACTGCGATGCAGCGCGAAGTCCGTAAAAATTCCCGCGCGCATGCTGTCGCAGTACGTGAAGCCAAACGCCGCTTCAATGTTCGTCCGATTACCGAGGCGAGTGTGCATGGTCCGGCACATGCGCAGGACTTCGAAAAAACCGTGGTTGCCTTGGCCCGCCTCGGCGTTTTTCCGGTCGATCTGGTCGAGCGTGCCCTGTTGGACGAAGGTGAGGACATGCTGTTGCTTCTGGCCAAGGCTGCCGGATGCTCGTGGACGACGGCTCGCGAAATGCTCATGATGTACGCGGCAAACCGCAACCTTCAGCCTGACGACATCACAATGGCCTTTGAGCGGTACAGGAAGCTCAGCCAGCAGACCGCGCGAAATATCGTCTCATTTTATGAGCGGCGCATGAAACTGCGTGCAGCCGCTAACAAAGGCAAGGGCGCACGCGTGCAAAAAAACAAAGAGCGCCTCGAAGAAGACTCGCTTATTGCATTGCCATCGCCGTCGATTGCACCTGTTTAGGCGCTGCTACAGGCGCCTAATCGAGCTCTAAAGGAATCCATTTGATGGCTGCATTGAACATTGCCGCCCGCACGCGGTTCACCGAATAGGAAGAACCGAAAAGCCGCAAAGTGTCCTTGCCGCCCCCTTGTACAACAACAACGTCAGCGGACATTTCGCCACGGTGTGCCAATCGGTTCCGCATGCGGGCGGCAAGATCGTCGATCTCGTGAAATTCGAGGATCACGTCGTGCACGCGTACAGCGTAGATCACCTGCCGGGCTGATTCCCGGACCGTACCGTGCGTTAAACGCAGGAATCCGGATTGTTCACCAGTCACGACCGATCCGATAAAAAAGCATGCGGCTGTCGATTTTCAGATTCGGTGAGCGCGAACGGCCGCGGCACAGCGAATTGCCGTGCCGCGGTGAGCCTCAATCAGAATATCTTGGCGGCGCTTACGAGCGTGATCCACACGCCCCAAGCCAGCGGTATGCCGACGAAGGCCCAAAATAGTGCGGCCTTTGCGTCCAATCCGCCGAAACCGATGCCGTGCGATCCGGTCGAGGCCGCCTTTTTGGCGCTTGCGGCTTGCAGTTTCTCGACTTCATCAGCGCTCATGTACCATTTCGAATCGACCGGTTTGACCAGATAGTTGCATACCAGCCCGATGACGAGCATGCCCGCGAGAATATACAGCGTGTAATCGTAGAGGTGGTCACGCGGTACGCCGGCGGCGAGTTGTGCCTCCCGGATATAGTTGACAACAACAGGGCCTATTATGCCTGCTGTCGACCACGCGGTGAGAAGTCGGCCGTGAATTGCGCCGACGAATTGGGTTCCGAACATGTCGGCGAGATAGGCAGGAACGGTCGAGAACCCACCGCCATACATCGACAAAATTATGCATACCGCGGCCACGAAAATCGCTTTCAAGCCCAGGCCTGCCGACCACGGCATCAGGAGGTAGCAAGCGATGCCAAGGATAAAGAACGTATAGTAGGTATTCTTGCGGCCAATGTAGTCGGAGAGCGAAGCCCAAAAGAAACGACCGCCGATGTTGAACAGCGACAGCAGGCCTGTAAAGCCTGCGGCAATCGCCGCGATGGCGACGCGCTGTTCGGGCGTCAGCGCATTAAATTTCACCCCGGGCAGGCCGATGAGCGATCCCGCAAAGATTTCCTGCAGCATCGGTGAAGCCATACCGATCACGCCGATACCGGCAGACACGTTTAGACAGAGCACCCACCAGATAAGCCAGAATTGCGGCGTCTTGTGTGCATCCTTCAGGTGCACATGATGTTGGGTGATCATCGACTTGCTTTCGCTCGGCGGCTTCCACCCGTCGGGACGCCAGCCGGCGGGAGGAATCCGGTAGCGAAATGCACCGATCATCATGAAGCAGAAATAAATCACCGCGAGCGCAAGAAATGTCTTCCAGACGCCTACGTCGTTGGCGGTTTTGAAGTGGTTCAGCAGCATATTTGCCAGCGGTGCTCCGATCATTGCGCCGCCGCCAAAACCCATAATAGCCATGCCGGTCGCCATTCCTCGGCGATCCGGAAACCATTTTACGAGAGTCGAGACCGGTGAGATGTAGCCGAGGCCCAGGCCAAATCCACCGATAACACCTGATCCGAGCCAAAGCAGCCACAACTGGTGACTGATGATACCGAGCGCGCCAAGCACGAGCCCGCCGCACCACAAGATTGCGGCCGCAACACCAGCCTTTCGCGGCCCGGCGCGTTCGACCCAACCACCGAACATCGCGGCTGAAATACCGAGGAAAACGAAGAACAACGTGTACATCCACCCCATGCTTGCGACGCGCCAGTCGCAGGTGGTGGTGAACAACTCTGCCGTGAGCGACAAATTGGGACATGTCTTTGGAGCATTCAGACCGATAGCGCGCGACAACGGCAGCCAGAATACTGAGAATCCGTACGCCATACCGATGCAAAGATGAATGCAAAGCGCTGCCGGCGGCACCAGCCAACGGTTGAAGCCAGCTGTGGCAACGATGCGCTCACGATCAAGAATGCTGACGATGCTTCCATCGCCCACGAACGGTCGTTCGATCGTCGTCATACCATCTCCCCCTGGAAATTTGCGCGTCAAAGCGCGCTTGAGCGGGCGAGAGTGTCGACGCACACAAATTGAATCAATTGCCAAACCGCTATGGTCCCATAGGTGACATCGATTTCGCTATAGCGAAGCCCTATGTGCCGACTTGAACAATCACATGCGACTAAAGGAGTACCGTCAGTCGATTAATAGCGGAGCTATGCGACGGGCTTCGCTTACCAGCGCCGCGGTAAGCGTTGTCATGGGCTCTCGTGCAGGAGCCACAAGCCCGATGGTGTGAGCTGCTTCTGGTTTGACGATCGGTATGGCACGGAGTACGTCGGTCAAGCCAAGCGATGCAGCAAGCCGGGCAGGCATTACGCTCGCCCAACGACCGGTGCGCACGTGTGAGTAAAGCAAAATCATCGAGTCCGATTCGAGCGTGATGTTTGGATCGGTGCCGGTCTCGCGCAGCAGCCGTTCTATGATGCGACGATTTTGCATGTCGGGCGTAAGAAGACAGAGTGGGACTTGTGCGACCTCTGCCCATGTCACTTCATCGCGGTCACCTAACGGACCATCGGCGGCGACCAGAAGCCTGTATCGCTCCCGGTACAACGGAACGGCTGTGACACGGCCGAGCGGTTCGTTGTCGAGATAGGTGAGGCCTGCGTCGATCTCGAGGTTTTCCAAATGTGCGAGAATTTCGATCGAGGTCCGGGACAAAACTGTGAATTGAACTTCTGGATGACGTGCACGAAATGGAGTCGTCAGCGTTTCAACCATTGCCAATGCTGTCGGGATTGCCGCCAGGCGGAGCTTGCCTGCCAGGCCGTGCTTGAGGGCGTGCACTTCCTGACGCATCGCGCGAGTGTCACCGACGATGCGCCGTGCCCAGTCGAGCACCCGCTCGCCTTCGGCGGTGAAGCCTTGAAAGCGCGAGCCCCGGTTCACCAAAAGTACGCCAAACCTATCTTCGAGTTGTTTTATCCCTGCGGACAACGTTGGCTGGGTGACGCCACAGGTCTCGGCTGCGCGCCCAAAATGGCGCTCACGGGCAAGCGCCAGAAGGAATTCAAGCTTTTCAAGCAATGCCGGAACCGATGTGCACAGATATGCCCCAATTTCGTAATCAGCCGCCTCTGAAAAGCACGCACAAGGCGACGGTAGATAATTAATGCAGGATGATCGGAAAATTACAAGCACAATGACCGATTTAATAGGTCCCATCTATCGCCTGATTTGGGCGTGGGGCTTGTACACTGTGATTCAGACGCGGTTTTCTGCGCCTGGAGTGGAGGAGCAATGAGCATCACCGAACATCATGGGTCTGCAGGTTCCGCCCCGGGACGTAGCGGCCGGCGCCGTCCGCCACGAACGCCCAAGGGTCGTCAGGTTGAGCCGCAGGCGCTTGATGAGGTCCGCGCCCTTCTGACTGACCGGCCGCGCCGCCGTGATTTGCTGATCGAGCATCTTCATCTCATCCAGGACCGCTACGGTCACATCTCCGCCGCCCATCTCGCCGCGCTCGCCGCCGAAATGAAGATGGCGCTCGCGGAGGTTTACGAAGTCGCCACGTTCTACGCGCATTTCGACGTGGTGAAGGAGGGCGAGCCGCCGCCACCGCCTATCACGGTGCGCGTATGCGAATCCCTGTCGTGCGCGATGGCGGGTGCCGAGCGGTTGCTGAATGAGTTGTGCGGCAAGCTCGGCAGAGACGTACGCGTTGTCCGCGCGCCATGCATGGGTGCGTGCGACCGCGCACCGGTCTGCGCGGTCGGTCATGTCCAGACCTTCAAAGCGACGGTTGAAAGCGTCGCAGCGTCGGTGAAAGCCAGTCCGCATCCTCACGCCTGGAAACCGGATACCGACTTTGCCGCGTATCAGAAGTCCGGTGGCTACGCGCTCCTGAAAAGTTGCCTGACCGGCAACCGCACGCGCGATGAGCTGATCAGGATCGTGAGCGACGGCGGACTGCGCGGCCTTGGCGGCGCGGGCTTTCCGACGGGCCGCAAGTGGGCTCTTGTGCGGGCGGAACCGGCCCCGCGCATGTTCGCAGTCAACGCCGACGAGGGTGAGCCGGGGACCTTCAAGGACCGCTACTACCTCGAGCGCGATCCGCATCGCTTTCTAGAAGGCGTGCTGATCGCGGCCTGGGTGGTCGAGGCGCGCGAGACCTATATCTACATCCGCGACGAATATCCCGAGCTTCGCCTGATGCTGGGAGAAGAGATCGCCCGGATCGAAAACGCGGGTCTGTCGCCGCACACGACGCTGCACCTCCGGCGCGGCGCCGGCGCCTATATCTGCGGTGAAGAATCGGCGATGATCGAATCGATCGAAGGCAAACGCGGACTGCCGCGGCATCGCCCGCCCTATGTCGCGCAGGTCGGGCTCTTCGGGCGGCCGACGCTCGAGCAGAACGTCGAGACGATGTTCTGGATCCGCGACATCATCGAGAAGGGCGCGGAATGGGCGACGTCGCAGGGCCGGCACGAGCGCAAGGGTTTTCGCAGCTTCTCCGTATCGGGCCGGGTGAAGAACCCCGGCGTCAAGCTCGCGCCCGCCGGGATCACCATGCGCGAGCTGATCGACGAGTTCTGCGGCGGCATGCAGGACGGCCATGTTTTCAAGGCCTACCTGCCGGGTGGGCCGTCGGGCGGCATCCTGCCGGCGTCAATGGCCGATATCCCGCTCGATTTCGGAACGCTGGAAAAATACGGCTGCTTCGTAGGGTCGCACGCGGTTGTGATCCTTTCCGACAAGGACGACATCAAGGCCGCAGCGTTAAATTTGATGAAGTTCTTCGAGGACGAGAGCTGCGGCCAGTGCACGCCGTGCCGCGTGGGGACCGAAAAGGCGGTAAAGCTGATGTCAAAAGGGCCCTGGGACACGAAACTCCTCGAGGAACTGTCGACCGCGATGCGCGACGCGTCGATTTGCGGCCTCGGCCAGGCGGCCCCCAATCCGTTGCTGTGCGTGCTAAAATATTTTCCGGATGAACTGACCAAGCCGCTGGGAAGCTGGTGACATGGCGAAGACCGACAAAGCTACGACCGTAAAATTCACGCTCGACGGCAGGGAAGTCACCGCGCGCGACGGCGAGACAATCTGGCAGGTCGCCAAGCGAAGCGGCATCGACATCCCGCACCTTTGCTATTCGCCCGAGCCCGGCTATCGCGCGGACGGCAACTGCCGCGCCTGCATGGTGGAGATCGAGGGTGAACGTGTTCTTGCGGCGAGCTGTATCCGCAAGCCCACCGAAGGCATGAAGGTCAAGGCGACCTCCGATCGCGCCAGGACCGCGCGGCAGATGGTCTTCGAGCTGCTGATTTCCGACCAGCCCGACCGCAAGACGGCGGCACACGACCCGCAGTCGAAATTCTGGGCCTGGGCCGATCGCATGAAAATCGCGGCCAGCCGCTTTCCGAAGGACGGCAGGCCGGCGCCGGACCGCAGCCACCCGGCCATGGCGGTCAATCTCGACGCCTGCATCCAGTGCAACCTCTGCGTCCGCGCGTGCCGCGAAGTGCAGGTCAACGACGTCATCGGCATGGGCGGCCGCGGCCATGGCGAAAAGATCGTCTTCGACTTCGACGACCCGATGGGGGCCTCCACATGTGTCGCCTGCGGCGAGTGCGTGCAGGCCTGTCCGACCGGCGCCCTGATGCCGGCGACGCTTGTCAACGACAAGAACGTGCGGACCGAATATCCAGACCGCGAGGTGCACAGCGTGTGCCCGTATTGCGGGGTCGGCTGCCAGATCACCTATCACGTCAAGAACGACAAGCTGCTTTACGTCACGGGCCGCAACGGTCCGGCGAACGAAAACCGGCTTTGCGTCAAGGGTCGCTTCGGCTTCGACTACGTGCACAATCCGCAACGCCTTACCAAGCCGATGATTCGCAGGGAGGGTGTGCCGAAAGTGCCGCACGAGTTCATCGACCCGATGAATCCGTGGACACATTTTCGCGAAGCTACCTGGGAAGAAGCGCTCGACAAGGCCGCGGAAGGGCTCAGGAAGATTCGCGACCGCGACGGCTCAAAAGCGCTCGCCGGATTCGGCTCCGCAAAGTGCTCGAACGAAGAGGCCTATCTGTTCCAGAAGCTGGTGCGCGCCGGCTTTGGCACGAACAACGTCGATCACTGCACCCGCCTGTGTCACGCCTCATCGGTGGCCGCCCTGCTTGAAGGCGTTGGATCGGGCGCGGTCTCCGCCACTTTCAACGAAGTGAAGAACTCCGACGTCATCATCGTCATCGGCGCCAACCCGACCGAAAACCATCCGGTTGCCGCGACGTACTTCAAGAATGCCGCCAAGCGCGGCGCCAAGCTCATTGTCATGGATCCGCGCGGGCAGGCGCTGAAACGGCACGCCTGGCGCATGCTGCAATTCAAGAACGGCACCGACGTTGCGATGCTCAATGCCATCCTCAACGTCATCGTCACCGAGAACCTGCACGACAAGCAGTATGTGCAGACCTATGTGGAGGGCTTCGGTCCGTTCGCCGAAAGCATCAAGGATTTCACGCCTGAGGAAATGGCGCCGATCTGCGGTATTCCGGCCGACACGTTGCGCGAAGTTGCGCGCACGTTCGCGCGCGCCGAAAGCGCCATCATCTTTTGGGGCATGGGAGTTTCGCAGCATACGCACGGCACGGATAATGCCCGATGCCTGATCGCTCTGTCATTGATCACCGGTCAGATCGGTCGCCCGGGCACTGGGCTGCATCCGCTGCGCGGGCAGAACAACGTGCAGGGCGCGTCCGATGCCGGACTGATCCCGATGTTTTTCCCGGATTACAAGTCGGTCGAGAACGCCGACATCCGTGCGAAAGTAGAAAAGGTCTGGGGCGCCAAGCTCGATCCCAAGAAGGGTCTGACCGTCGTCGAGATCATGGACGCCATTCATGCCAATACGATCAAGGGCATGTATATCCTCGGCGAAAATCCGGCGATGTCGGACCCGGACCTCAATCACGCGCGCGAGGCACTGGCGCATCTCGAGCATCTTGTTGTCCAAGATCTCTTCCTCACCGAAACGGCCGTCTACGCCGACGTCTTCCTGCCGGCGTCGGCCTGGCCGGAAAAGGATGGCACCGTCACCAACACGAACCGCCAGGTGCAGATGGGCCGCCAGGCCTTGCCGCTTCCTGGCGATGCGAAGCCCGACTGGTGGATCACGCAGGAGATCGCGCGGCGGATCGGCCTGAACTGGAATTACAAGGGCCCGGCCGAGGTGTACACCGAGATGGCGTCATTGATGCCGTCGCTCGACAACATCCCGTGGGAGCGTGTGCAGCGCGAGAGCGCGGTGACCTATCCGGCGGATGCGATCGATAAGCCCGGCCGCGCCGTCGTCTTCGACAAAGGCTTTCCGCGGCCAGGCGGATTCGGAAAACTGGTTGCCGCCAAGCTGCAGCCGCCGAACGAGACTCCGGATCACGAATATCCGTTCATCCTCACCACCGGCCGGCAGCTCGAGCATTGGCACACCGGTGCCATGACCCGGCGTGCAAGCGTGCTCGACGCGCTGGAACCGGCGGCGATAGCGGCGCTATCGCGCGGTACCATCACCAAGCTCGGCATCAAGCCGGGCGATATGGTGCGGGTGACGACGCGGCGCGGCACTGTCGAGCTCAACGCACGTCAGGATGACGCAATCCCCGACGGGGTCGTTTTCATTCCGTTCGCCTATGTCGAGGCAGCCGCAAATATCCTGACCAATCCAGCCCTCGATCCGTTCGGAAAAATTCCGGAGTTCAAGTTCTGCGCCGCGCGTGTGGAGGCGGTCGAGCGCCAACAGGCGGCGGAGTAGCGGCCAGTCGCGTTTGCGGCCGGTTCCTGCCGATTGAACTGTCACTGCGTCGACCCTATAACCGCGCTCATGCGCGTGAACGGCCGGCCTTATCGCACGATCTGGGTTGCCGACGACGGCAGGACTGTCGAAATCATCGACCAAACGTCGCTTCCGCACAGGTTTGCTGTCGTCAAATTGCGTGACTTGCACGATGCGGTGGTCGCGATAAGGACCATGCAGGTGCGCGGCGCGCCGCTCATCGGCGCCACGGCGGCATACGGAATTTGCCTTGCGATAGCCGCCGATCCGTCGGACCACGCTCTCGACCGCGCCTATGACACGCTATTGGCCAGCCGGCCCACCGCCGTCAATTTGCGATGGGCGCTCGACGCAATGCGATCGCACCTTCGCAATCGACCGCATCACGAACGCGTCGCAGCTGCCTACCGGCGCGCGGCGGAAATCTGCGAAGAAGATGTGGCCATCAATGCGGCCATCGGCACCCACGGCCTGGCGTTGTTGCAGGCCGCGCTCGAAAAGAAGGGGGGCAACGGTCCGCTGAACGTGCTCACTCATTGTAACGCGGGATGGCTCGCGACCGTCGATTGGGGCACCGCTTTGGCCCCGATTTACAAGGCCCATGACAGCGGCATGAATATCCACGTCTGGGTGGACGAAACACGGCCGCGCAACCAGGGTATGAGCCTTACGGCCTGGGAACTGGGTCAACATAAAGTCGCTCATACAGTCATTGCCGACAATGCCGGCGGCCACCTGATGCAGCACAGAATGGTGGATTTGGTGATCGTCGGTACGGATCGTACGACGGCGCGCGGCGATGTCTGCAACAAGATCGGCACGTATCTGAAGGCGCTGGCGGCAAAGGACAATGGGGTGCCGTTTTATGTCGCGCTGCCGTCGCCGTCGATCGACTGGCGCGTGGACGACGGCATCGGGGAAATACCGATCGAACAGCGTGATGGTTCCGAACTGTCGCGTATCAGCGGGAAACTGCCCGACGGCACGATCGCCACGATAGACATCGCGCCCGAGCATAGCCCGATGGCGAACTACGGCTTCGATGTCACGCCGGCTCACTTGGTCACTGCACTCGTGACCGAACGTGGCATTTGTGCCGCATCGGCCGAAGCTCTGCGCGGATTGTTTCCTGACCTCGCCGGCGCGAAAGGGAAGAGGCATGCGTAACCTGTGGTCCGACCGCGATGCCCGGGCGGCGGTGAAGCGCTACGGGAAAGAAGGGGCCAACGAGGATCTGGCGCTTTGCACCTACGCCACGCGACTGCTCGGCAGCGAAGCCCGTCTCGTCCAGCATGGGGGCGGCAATACCTCGGTGAAAACCCGAATGCGCGACTCGACGGGCCAATCTGTCGACGTGCTTTGCGTGAAAGGTTCGGGGTGGGATATGGCAACCATCGAGCCGCGCGGATTGCCGGCTGTCCGGCTCGCTCCGCTGCTGAAGCTCGCCACCCGCAAGACACTGGGTGACGAAGAGATGGTGGCCATTCAGCGCAGCAATCTGCTGAACAGCACGTCGCCTAACCCTTCGGTCGAAACGCTGCTGCACGCCTTCATTCCGCACAAATTCGTCAACCATACACACGCAAATGCCATCCTCGCACTGTGCGATCGTCCGAACGGCGCCGCATTGTGCCGGGCGACATACGGCACGCGCGCTGCCAATGTTCCATACGTCATGCCGGGGTTCGCGCTCGCACTGGCGGCAAAAAAGGTGTTCGAAGCCAATCCCGGTTGCGAGGGCCTGATTCTGCAGAAGCATGGCATCTTCGCCTTCGGAGACACGGCGCAAGAAGCATATGACCGGATGATAGAGCTTGTGAGCCTCGCCGAAAGACGTCTCCAAAACGAACATCACAAGCGGCAGGTTGCGGTCAAACTTCCAAAAGCTGTCGCGGCCGCGACCGATATCGCACCGCTGTTGCGCGGTCTTGCCGCCATTCCGCTGGACCGCAACAACGGGCGCTGGACGCGCTTCGTGATGGAACACAGGACAAGCAGGAGGATTCTTGACTACGTCAACGGCCGGAATCTGCGACGTTACAGCCAGCAGGGCCCGGTGACGCCGGATCATATCATCCGGACCAAACCGTGGCCGCTGATCTTGCCTCCCCCGGATGCCTGCCGCTTTGATGCGTTCGCCGCGGCTGCCCGCCGGGCCGTGGAGAAATATCGGGAAAACTATCGCCGCTATTTCAGACGCCACAATGCCGGTGCGAAACCCGGGAAGCACCCACTTGATCCGGCGCCGCGGGTCATTCTGGTGCCGGGAGTCGGCCTGTTCGGCCTTGGCACGACGTCGACCGACGCCAGAATTGCCGCCGACATTGCCGAGACGGCGATATCGGTGATCCTGGACGCCGAGAGAGGCGGGCGCTTTCAAAGCATCTCCGAGCGCGACCAATTTGAAATCGAGTACTGGGCGTTGGAACAGGCCAAGCTCGCATCGCGGAAACAGAAGGCGCTGCAGGGTCAGGTCGCCGTCATCACGGGTGCTGCGGGCACGATCGGCGTGGCAACCGCGGCCGCCTTGCACGCGCAAGGGGCGGAAGTGGCATTGCTCGATATTGATGTCGATGGCGCCCGAACCGCGGCCGCGCGTTTGGGCGGAATCGGTATTGCCTGCGATGTGACGGATCGCCGGTCCGTCGAAACCGCGTTCAATGCCGTCGTCGCGGCCTATGGCGGCGTCGATATTCTCGTCTCGAATGCTGGCGCAGCCTGGCAGGGCCGGATAGGTGAAGTCGACGATCGTGTGCTGCGCAAAAGCTTCGAGCTCAACTTTTTTGGGCACCAAAACGTGGCCCAAGCTGCGGTGAACGTGATGCTGCAACAGGGCAATGGTGGTGCTTTGCTGTTCAACGTGTCCAAGCAGGCGGTCAATCCCGGCATGAATTTCGGCCCTTATGGTCTACCCAAAGCGGCGACGCTGGCACTGATGCGCCAATACGCGGTCGACTACGGGAGCGAAGGAATCACGTCCAACGCCGTCAATGCCGACCGAGTACGTTCAGGCTTGTTGACGGGCACTTTGGTCAGGCAACGCGCCAAGGCCCGCGGCATCAGCGAAACGGACTACCTCGCCGGCAATTTGCTGGGGCGGGAGGTTTTGGCCGATGACGTTGCCAATGCCTTCGTAGGCCTGGCACTTGCGAGCAAGACGAGTGGCGCAGTGCTGACCGTCGACGGGGGGAATATTGCGGCCGCCCTGAGATAGTGGCCGAGTCATGCCAAATCCCGGCCGAAATGGATTTTCGCGCTCGTTCATTTGCTGAAATTCACCAATGTTGCGCAAGGGTCGCCCATTTCCCGCCTTTTTCCCGGCAGAGATTTTTGCCATCTTTGCACCCTGCAAAAACTCGTAGACGGGAGGGTCACCTCATGAAAGTTACGCCATACATCTGGGGGCTTGCCGTTGCTTGTATCGCCGTGCCCGCTCTCGCGAGGCCCGCATATGTCGCTTCAACAGTGAACTTGCGCGCCGCGCCTGGCACCGGCAGCGAGATCGTGGCCAAGATTCCCGGCGGCAGTCTGGTCGACGCCGGCGGATGCGACGCCGGCTGGTGCGAAATCACCTGGCAGGACAAGAAAGGTTTTGCAATCCAGACGGCGCTTGATATGAGCGGTCGTGTCCCGCAACAGCGCGCTGCTGCCGCCTCGCGGCCGGCGTACCGGTCTGGACCCGACGTAATTGAAGGGCCGGAAATCGTCGAGGGGCCGGTCTACTACGATCCGCCGCCTGTCGTTTATTACGGTGGCCCGTACTACCGGCCATACTGGGGCTGGCGGCGTCACTGGTGGTGACGGCTATTTGATCTGGCTGCCGCTGCCGAATGCGAGGGCGAGCGCGACGAGCGTGACAAAATACGCGGCAATACCGGCAGGGATTGCCAGGTAAAGCTTCACACCAAATCCCTGCTCGAGTCCGAATAGCACCGCAGCACCGACCAGGACCGCGGCAAAACGGATCATCCGGTCCCGGCTCATTCGCCGGGCCTAGCGCTTACCGTCGGTCGGCGACCGCATATTGGCCCACGGGTCGGTTCGCGCCGATGCCGAGTCGGTTTCCCTTCGTGTTCGATTGATCGTCCGCTGGTACTGCTGATCGACCTGCTCGGCCTGCTGCTTCTTTTCCCTCTCGAGAATCGCAAGCGGCTCGTCATCCTTCTTTTGCGCAAAAGCCGGCGCAGCGAGGATCGCCAGTGCGGTAGCACCCAAAATCAGCCTTTTCATCGTTGAGCATTCTCCCGCATTTTCCTTCAAAAGGTAACATGGCCGCAGCAGCGGCTCAATTGCGTGGAATCGTTGCACAGCCGGGGCGGTGTCTTGGTATAACGCTCGCCGGAACCGCCCCGGAGCCTTCAGACATGTCGCTGTCGCACAACGTGCCGCCGCCCGCCATTTCCCGAATTCCGCGCCATGACTGGACGCGTGCGGAAGTGCACGAGCTGTTCGCCTGGCCGTTCCCCGAACTGATCTTCAGAGCAGCCGAAATACATCGCGAGAACTTCGACCCGACCGAGATCCAGATCTCGACGCTGCTTTCGATCAAAACCGGTGGATGCCCCGAGGACTGTGCCTATTGCCCGCAGTCGGCAAAATTCGCAACCGGCATCAAGGCGGAAAAGTTGATGGATCTCGATGCCGTGCTGGCGGAGGCACGCGCCGCAAAGGCCGGCGGTGCCTCGCGCTTTTGCATGGGTGCGGCGTGGCGCTCGCCGAAAGATCGTGATCTCGACAGGGTTTGCGAGATGGTCGAGGGGGTGAAGGCACTCGGCCTGGAAACCTGCGTCACGCTCGGTATGTTGACCGACCATCAGGCGCGTCGCCTGAAGGACTGCGGTCTCGACTACTACAACCACAACCTTGATACCTCTCCCGAGTACTACGGTGAGATCATCACCACGCGCACGTATCAGGACAGGCTGGAGACGCTTGAGCACGTGCGCGACGCGGGCATCCATGTCTGCTGCGGCGGGATCGTAGGCATGGGAGAGAAGCTCGAGGACCGCGTCGGCATGATTTCGACGCTCGCCAGCCTGCCGGTGCACCCCGAGAGCGTGCCGATCAACATGCTCGTGCGCGTCGAAGGGACACCGCTTGCCGGGAGCAAACCGCTTGATCCCCTCGATTTCGTACGCACGATCGCGGTGACCCGCATATGTATGCCGGCATCGGTCGTGCGGCTGTCAGCGGGCCGTGAGGATATGAGCGAGGAAATGCAGGCTCTTTGCTTTCTTGCCGGCGCCAATTCGATCTTCTACGGGCCGAAGCTGCTCACAACGCCGAATCCGGCGCATGATCGCGATATGGCATTGCTCGACAGGCTCGGGATGCGGCCGATGGCCTAGGTCAGGCCGCGCACCAGTGCGATCCCCCCGAACAGGCCTCCGATCGAGAGAAGAACCGACAGCAGCACATAAAGCGCGGCGAGGCCGGTTTCGCCGCGCTCATAGAGCAGGGCCACGTCGAGCGAGAAGGTCGAGAAGGTGGTGTAGCCGCCAAGAATTCCGGTGGTGAGAAACAGCTGCCAGTGCTGCGGCACGCCAGTCCTGAACGCAAAAAAAGCCGCAAGCAGGCCCATCGCAACGGAGCCGCTCACGTTCTCGAGCAGGGTGGCATAAGGAAACCCCGTCCCTGCCAGGCGGACAAAGGCAAGATTAAATCCATGCCGCAATGCGGCGCCAATTCCGCCGCCAACAAATACGATCAGGAAGCCCATCGATCCAATTCCTTCCATCTCAGGGCAAATAAAAACCGCCCTGCGGCGGACAGATTCCTACCGCCCTGCTGCACGGTAGGAGTCATCAGCCCCTTTCGGGCGGTTCGCGGGGGACCCCATCCCCATCGCGGTGCAAACTACCGGCCACGCAATGCAGGGTCAACCATGGCGCGGCAGACAAGTCGATGCGAGTCAACTAGTGTGCGCACCGTTTTGACCAAGCCACCTCCACCGCGCCGACGTCGCCGAGCCTTCGACTGGTCTACGGCGGTTATCGCAATCCTGGCTCTGACCGCCGCCGTGACGGTGTACGTTCGCGACGGCCGTGGGCATTTCGTCGAGGTTCTCGGCGGCGATATTTCGCTTTTCGGTGAAATGCTGCCGAAGGTGCTGGCGGGCTGCCTGATCGGCGCGTTCGTCACCCTGTTGCTGCCGCGCGAAATGGTGGCGCGGTGGGTCGGCCACGAGTCGGGATTTACCGGACTGCTGATCGCCGCATTCTTCGGCTTTCTGCTGCCCGGCGGACCGATCACGATCTACCCGGTCGCTGGCGCATTTCTGGTCATGGGCGCAGATGCGGGTGCCGTTGTCGCCTTCATCGTGAGCTGGACTCTTATCGGCTATACACGTGCGCTGGTCTGGGAACTGCCGTTCTTCGGCGCTGACTTTGTGATCTGGCGAATTGTTGCGGCGATACCGCTTCCGATCATCGCCGGCCTGCTTGCTCGTTTGGCGGTGCGGGCAGGCTTCCGATACAGCGACATCGGCAAATGACACTCGCGGTCAACATCCTGCTGTGGCTGGTTGTCGGCATCCTGGCCATGATTGCGGCGAGCCGCGGACGTGTGCTGCTGAATGACGGAATGCGCACGGGTGTCATGGAATTTATTCTGCTATTGCCGCGGATTTGCATCGGCGTGGTCGGCTCCGGTTTCGTGGCGGAAGCACTGCCGAACGAGTGGATTGCGCCGTGGCTGGGTCCTGAATCCGGGTTGCTCGGCGTCGTCATCGCGACGGTGGGCGGGGCGCTCACGCCCGGGGGGCCCGTGGTTGGCTTTTCGATCGGCGCTGCGGCGCTGAAAAGCGGAGCCGGCGCACCGCAGGTGATCGCTTATTCCACGGGCTGGGCTCTCTATGCGATTCACCGGCTGGTGATCTGGGAGGTGCCGATGATGCCGGCGCGCGTCGTCTGGCTGCGTGCGCTGGTGTCCCTGCCGCTGCCCTTCATGGCCGCGGGGCTTGCCATCCTGCTTGGGCGGCCCTGAATGCGCCGAAAGCAGCATTTTCGGCAGGTATTCCCCTGCGTTACCCCGTGCTAGCTTGCCCGCCCGAAGGCGGGACGACACCGCCGGGGGACGAGGGGACAAATGGCCGAGGAAGCAAGGGCAGGTGCAGGCTCGGAGGTTATTTCCGAAGAGCAACTGCGCAAGGCTGAGGAGTACGTTCAGCAGGAAGAAGGCGCCGCCAACCGGCTTTCGGGCTGGATAGGCGTCGTCGTGACCGGGATCGCGGTCGCGATGACGCTGTTCCACCTCTATGCCGCCTATGACATCGTGCCGACGATCCCGCTTCGCTACACGCATGTCGCGTTCGTGTTGCTGTTGAGCTTTCTGCTCTTTCCCGTCTCGGCTCGCTATCGCAATCGTATCCAGTGGTTCGATGTTGTACCGCCGCTGCTCGGGATCGTGACGATCGTTTATGCCCTTCTGCAGGGGGACGATTTCACCGACCGCGCCGCGGTGCCGGAAAAATGGGACGTGATCCTTGGCGCCGTTTTTATCGTGCTGGTTCTGGAGGCAGCGCGCCGCACGACCGGGTGGGTCATGCCGTTCGTGGCCGTGTGCTTCATTCTTTACGCGTACTTCGGTCCCGACTTGCCCCCGCCGTGGACGCATCGCGGCTATGATGTATCGCGCCTGGTAGGCCACCTCTTCATCACACTCGAAGGCATTTTCGGTGTGCCGGTCGACGTTTCGGCGACGCTCATCATCATGTTCACGATCTACGGCGCCATCCTGCAGCATTCCGGCGCCGGAAAATTCTTTATCGATTTTTCGCTCACGGTAATGGGCGGCAAGCCGTCGAGTGCCGGCCGCGCAGTGGTCGCATCGTCGTTTCTTCTTGGCGGTCCGTCCGGATCCGGCGTTGCGACGACGGTCATGATCGGAACAGTCGCCTATCCGATGCTGGCGAAGGCCGGGTTCGAAAAAAATTCCGCCGGAGGCCTGCTTGCCGCCGGCGGGCTCGGGGCGATCATTTCGCCGCCCGTGCTTGGTGCGGCGGCATTCCTGATCGCTGAATTTCTCAAGATCAGCTACCTCGACGTGATCTGGATGGCGACCATCCCGACCTGCCTCTACTACCTGTCGCTTCTGTTCATGGTCGAACTCGACTCGTTGCGTTTCGGCGCACACGAGGTGGTGTTCAGGCCCGAGATGACTGTGTGGGAAATGACGAAGCGCTATGGCTTCCATTTCGCGTCACTGATCGCGGTCGTGGTTTTCATGGTCATCGGTTATTCGCCGATGCTGTCCGTCTTTTATTCGACAATTCTCGCCTTTGCGATGAGTGCGCTCGCGCCTGATACCAGCCTCGGCCCGCGCAAACCGCTGATCGCCATCCTGATTGTCGGCGCGGTCGCCGCCGCGGTATTCACAATTCCGGCTGTCGGCACGTCGGCGTTTGCAACGGCGTTTGAAAGCTATTTCGCGTTGCTCATTCTTGTGCTGATCGGCGCGCTGGCTTTTCTAGGGCTTACACAGGTCGGCCAACGGCTGGTGCCGGAATCGAAAAAATTGACGGCGGCCCTGGCGGACGGCTCCATCGGGGTATTGAGCGCGGCGACGACGTGTGCAGCCGCCGGCATCATCGTCGGCATCGTCACTTTGACCGGTCTCGGCCTGAAGTTCTCCTCGATCGTTATCGATTTTGCAGGTGGCAGTCTGTTGATGACGGCGATCTACACCTCGCTTGTGGTCTGGATCATCGGCCTCGCCGTGCCGGTTACGGCGTCCTACATCATCTGCGCGGTCATTGCTGCGCCGGCTCTGACAAAGCTCGGGGTGCCTGATTTTGCGGCTCACATGTTTATCTTCTACTACGCCGTTCTATCGGAAGTTTCTCCGCCGACGGCGCTGTCACCTTTCGCCGCCGCCGCTATCACCGGCGGTGATCCTTACGTCACGACCATGCAGGCATGGAAATATACTCTTCCGGCTTTTCTGGTGCCGTTCGTCTTCGTGCTCGATCCTCAGGGTGTCGGCCTGCTGATGAAGATTCCGAAGGACGGATCAGTCTACGATATCGTCTGGGTGACGTTGAAAACCGCCATCGGCCTGGCGGCTCTCGCCGCCGCGGCCCAGAATTGGGCGCTGCGGCGCAACACGCAGGCCGAAAGATGGTTGTGGATGCTGGCGGGTCTGTTGCTGGTGTTCCCAAGCCTGCTGGAAGGTCTGGCCGAGACCTTGACCGGCCTCGATGTGCCATATCCTGCGCCGTTTGGTCTCGCTTTGGTCGCGGCACTCCTGTTGAAACAGAAATACGTTCCGGCCAGACTTGCAGCATAGGCGAACAGGGTGGACAAGAACGCAGAAGAATCCAGGGAGAAAGCAATGTCGAAAATTGAACTGACGAGGCTGCAAAAAATGGGTTTGGCCGTCGTGGCATTGGCCGCGACGCTTGGCGCCGGCACGGTCTTCGCGCAGCAGCGGGCAATATCGATCGCGACCGGTGGTACCGGTGGTGTCTATTATCCGCTCGGCGGTGGACTCGCCAATATCCTCTCGAAGGCGCTGCCTGGTGTTCAGGCGACGGCGGAGGTGACCGGCGGCTCGGTTGACAATCTCAAGCTCATCAATGCCGGGCGCAGCGAGATTGCGTTTTCGATGGTCGACGCGGCGCTCGATGCCTACAAAGGTCAAGACAAGTTCAAGGGCACGGAAGTTCCGGTGCGGACGCTGATGGTGCTCTATCCCAACCAGATGCACGTGGTGACGATCGAGGGCACCGGGGTCGAGAAGATGGCAGACCTCAAAGGTAAGCGTGTATCTACCGGTTCGGGCGGCAGCGCGACAGAAGTGATGGCCTTCCGTGTGATCGAGGCCGCGGGTCTCGACAAGGACAAGGACATGAAGCGTGAACGGCTCGGTGTGGCCGAATCCGTCAACGCGCTCAAGGACCACAAGATCGATGCTTTCTTCTGGGTTGGAGGCCTTCCGACTTCGGCGGTAACGGATCTTGGTGCCACGCCCGGCGTGAAGCTCAAGCTCATTGATCATGCCGATCTTGCTGCAAAAATGAATGCCAAGTACGGCAATCTTTATGCCGCCAGCACGATCAAGGCCGGTACCTATCCGGGACAGACAACGGACAACAAGAATACTGTCGTTTGGAACATCCTGGTTGCCAACGCGAAGATGTCGGACCAGGACGCCTACAACATTGTCAAGACGATTTTTGAAAAGAAGGCGGACCTTGTCGCGGTGCACAGCGAGGCGAAAAACTTCGCGCTCGAAAACCAGGTCAAATCCTATTCACCGATCCCGTGGCATCCCGGCGCAATCAAGTACATGACCGAGCACGGCGTTAAAATGTAACGTCCGCGCGTTGTCGAATTTACGAGGCCGGAGCGATCTGCGCCGGCCTCGTTTGCTTCGGGATCGAGATACAGGTGAAGTAGACAAGGGCGCTCAGGCCAGCGATGCAGAAGCTCACGGGCCAGTCCGTGTAGAAGGCCATTGTCAGACCGAGCCATGCCTCGCATACGGCGAGGACGGCCGACAGGAGCAGCCCGCTCCAGAAGCCGACAGCCATGCGTTGGGCCGCCGCCGGCGGTCCGACCATCAGTGTGAACACAAGCAGCACACCGACAATCTGTGCACATACTGACACCGCCAGGGCGACGATGGCGAGAAAGGCTGTGGATACGAGACGCAGCGGCACGCCCTTGGCTTCGGCCAGTTCAGGTTGCAGGCTGGCGAACAGCAGGGGCCGCATGATGAACGCAAGCGCCCCGAGCGCCACCATGCCAAGCACGGCGAGCGTGGCAATCATTGCACGGTCGATGGCAAGCACGTTGCCGAACAACAGTGCAGTCGCCTGTGTCGCAAATGACGTCTGATAGTGAAGGAACAGGACACCGAAACCCAGCGCCAGTGCAAGAACCACACCGATCGCCACGTCGCGATTACTGATGCGCTCGCTCAGCGCACCCATGATTGTTCCGGCGGCCAGCGTGAATGCAATAAGACCCCATAGTGGCGCCAGGCCGACGAGGCTGGCGCCGGTTGCTCCGGCAAATCCGACGTGCGACAGCGCATGACCGGCAAAGGTCTGACCGCGCATCACAAGGAAATAGCCGACGATGCCGGAGACCATCGCAGCTATACTTGCCGCGGCAAACGCATTGATCATGAAATCATATTCGAACATGTCAGTGATGATGATGCCGACCATGGCCATGGTCGTGATGATCATGAAGATGGTCCGTCCGCTCGACGTCGAATCCGCGGGACATGACGAATATGTGGCCGTCCGCACGGATCACCTGGATATCCGTGCCGAAAAGCCTTGATAACACCGGTGCGGTTACCACCTCCTCGACCGAACCCAGGATCGCGTGCTGGCTGCCAAGATAGAGCACGCGATCGAGCGTGCCGAGAAGCTGATTGAGCTCATGTGCGCTGAACAACACCGTGATTTTTCGTTCGCGGCAAATCTTGCGCACGACATCGATCGCGATCTCCTGCCGGCGGGCATCCAGACTTATCAGCGGTTCATCCAGCAGCAGGAGCCGCGGCCGTCCGACCAGTGCCTGCGCAAGCAGCAGACGTTGTCGCTCGCCCCCGGACATTTCGGCAAGAGGGCGGTCCGCGAGCTCGCGCGCGCCGACCGCGTCAAGCGTTTCCTCGACCAAGATGCGGTCGTGGCGACTGTTGAAAGGAATGCCCCAACGTTCGCCATGGAGCGAGCCGGCAATGACATCGCGGCCGCGCACGCGCAGATCGGGCAAGACAGACCGGAGCTGCGGCAGGTACCCGATCTCCCGATTACCGCGCTCGGGCCGCCTGCCGAACACTGTTATGCGACCGGCACTTGGTATCAGCAGGCCGAGGATTGCACGCATTAATGTGGTTTTACCGGCACCATTCGGACCAAGCACGCCGATAAATTCGCCCGCCTCGATATCAAAACCAATATCTGAGAGTACCGTGCGGCCGCCAATCCGAAGCGTGACATGTTCAAAGCTGACGGTGTTCACGAATTTGGCCCGCTCAATGCCTTGTCGAGTGCGTCAAGTTCGCCGCGGATCCAGTCCTGAAAGTTGACATTCGCCGGCATTGTTTCGGTGATGCCGATCACCGGGATCCTGGCTTTCGTGGCGATGTTGCGCAACCTCTTGGTCAATGGATCCGCCACCTGGCTGTTATAGATCAGCAGCTTGACCTTGCGCCCCGTGAGATCGCTTTCGAATGCAGCCACATCGCGTGCGCTCGGTTCTATGTTGTTCATCATCGCCAGCTGGAAGCGCTCATTTCTCATCGTCAGCCCGAGTGCACGTGCCATCAGGCCGAATACGGGTTCGGTCGCCGTCACAGGACTGCCGCCATGTTTGGCTCTCAATTGCTCAGCCCGACGGGTGATCTGTTCGAGCGACGAAAGTGTCGTCTTGAGTCTTTCGCTGTACTCGGCTGCGTTTGCGCCGTCCGACCTGGCCAGCGCGTTCGCCACCGCAGCTGCCACCGCCGGCATTGTTGCCGGGTCGTACCATAGATGCGGATTGTCCCCGGGGTTGTGACCGACGGTGCGCGCTGCATTTATGACGATGCGATCGTTCCCGGGCGCTGCCGCCAAGAGCTTCTCCATCCATGTATCGTAGTTGGCGCCGTTAAGGATGACGATTTGTGCTACGGCGATTTGCCGCACAGTACTCGGTGTGGTTTCAAACAGGTGCGGGTCCTGGCTTGGGTTGCTCATGATGCTGACAACCGAGACCCGATCGCCGCCGATCTGGCGGGCAATATCGCCGTAGAAATTTTCGGCGGCGACGATTGCGATCCGGCTCTCCGCTGCGCGCACGGGCGCCGCCTGGCCGAACAGCAGGCCTGCGAGCAACCCAAGCGCCGCCCCGACGATCGTCTTCATCGAAATCCCGGCTCTTCCGGATATAATGTAACATTATAACATTTCATGTTACAAGCCGTTCCCGGCAGGCCTGGCGCGCGGACAAACGGCTTTGCGTTGTGGGGTGCTAGGTATTTGCTTTGGCCACGCCGCGAACGAGCCAGAAGCGGAACATGCGGCGTGCGGTTGATACCGAAAGCTTGATGAAGTCGGCGCGCACCTTGATCAGTTCGGCAGCCGACATTTCGTAGGGTGCGAAGCGGGCCTTAAGGATCGCGTTGAGGGTGGGCCACCGGAATTCAGCAGCCTTGCAGGCGACAAGTACTCCGTCATAACGTGGATTTTGCATGAGCTTCTCGATGAGCTCGACTGGCGCGGCGCAGATGCGTGCCAGCCCCACGATCATTTCCTCATATTTGCCGTCGCCCGCGAGACCGGCGATCGCAACTTCGCCGAGGCGGCCTTCTTCCTGCATCCTGTCGATCACCGCGATTGCGCGGCTGAAATCCCTTGGCGCGGCAGCAATGCGCATGACTTTGTCGGATACCGACGCCAGGACCTGCTGGATCGCAGCTTGACCTTCAGGCGGTACAACGGCGAGCAGGCGCGCACGCACTGTCTCTGTTGCCCGCGACATCAGGCTCTGCAGCAGTTGCGGCGGCATGTCCAGGCGGACGCCGAGATTTTCGGCGAGCTGTTCGTCAGTTTCGGCGCGGGTCGCGAGCGTCTCGAAGCCACTTTTCGAAAACGCCGCGCCCTGGTTCTGTGAAAGCTTGCGTACGACCGTAGTGTCGCCGCGCTGGATCAGGATGTCGGTCACCGCTGCGGCGAGGCGCTTGCGTTCCGAGATCGCGCCCAGATGATCCTGACCTTTTACTCCGGCAATCTCGACGAGGTCGCGATCGGTAAGCTGCGGTGATTGCGCCAGAACCGGACCGGCAACGCTGATTTCGTCATGATGGGCCAGAGTCCGGATGATGCCATTTGGCGCATTGTTGATCGGTGCGAGTCGGCTTCCAAGCTCGGCAAGTGCCGTAGTTTCGACCTGGCGGATAAGATGGGCCAGTACGTCGTCAAAGACGCCGATCTGCTCGTGGCTGAAGCTTTCTGCATTGCCGAGAAAAAGATCAGTGACGCGCCGGAGAATTTCGGTACGGCGATCGCTCGAGCCTGCGGCCAGTACGTTCTCAAGTTCTTCGATGACGGAGGCAGCCTGCGACATTCTTGTCTAGGCAGGATCCTTCCTGCCGCCTTCTACTGATTGCCTGGGTCGCCCCCAACGCGTACGCCACCTTATCGGGGCCCCGTAAAGCGAAAGTAAAACCAGCTGTGGTTGAATCTGGTCCGACAGAGACCACGGCTTGCACGGGGATTATCCGTCTGCAGCACGGACCAACCAACGTATCGGCACGGTTAAATCCGCATTAATCGTCTATTGCGCAGTGATGTTGCCTTCTTTGACCACTCGGCCCCATTTCGCGATTTCCGACTTGATGTAATCGCCAAATTCGGCCGTGCTCATCGTCACGGTTGTCGCCCCCTCGCGCGCGAATTGAGCCTGAAGTTCGGGTGACTGGAGCGCGGCCTGGCTTGCCTTGTACAGCCTGTCGACCAACGGCGCCGGAAGTCCGGCAGGCGCGGCGAGGCCCCACCAGTTGTCCGCGACATAGCCAGGCACGCCCGCCTCGGAGATCGTCGGCACATCCGGCAGAACAGACGTGCGCTTGGCTCCGCCGGTGCCAAGGGCCTTCAGCTGTCCCGACTTGATGAACGGAGTCGTCTGGATCAACGATGAAAACATGATCTTCACATGTCCGCTGATCACGTCCTGCATGGCGGGACCGCCGCCCTTGTAGGGCACGTGCACGATGTTGACCCCGGCGGTGAGCTTGAACAATTCACCGCCCAGATGCTGAAAACTACCGACACCTGCGGACGCATAATTGAGTTCACCGGGCTTCTGCTTGGCGAGCGCAACCAACTCTTTGACCGAGTTCACAGGAAGCGTCGGATTGACTGCGAGAACGTTAGGTCCCGTTGCAAAAATCGAAATCGGCGAGAACGACCTGATCGGATCGTAATTGAGCTTGTGAAGTGCCGGATTGACGGCGTGTGCAATTGAAATAATGCAGAGCGTATAGCCATCCGGCGCGGCGTTGGCGCACGCTTCTGTGCCGATCACCCCGCCGGCTCCACCGCGATTATCGACGAAAACCTGCTGGCCCAGCTGATTGCTCAATTGCTGAGCCACCAGACGCCCCACAACGTCGTTACTCCCGCCGGGCGGGAATGGAACGATCAGGCGCACCGGCCGGTTCGGATAGTCATCGGCCACCGCGTTTGGCGCAAACGTCAGGAGCAGAAAGACGGCGGCGAGCAATCGTGACAGCAATGGCATTGTCTCCCCCGTGTCCGTTAGTGCCAATAAGGCGGATAGTCGTTATTCTTCTGTTCCGCGTCCAGCCGGCGCAGCATAGCCGGCCATTCCAGTATGCCGTACGGCCGTCGCGTGCCGGGCTGATACATATGTGCGGTATGCGCGAGGACGTTTTCGCCGGGCATCATGAGTTCGGTGCGTGCGGCCATGGCATCAACCTGCGAGCGGCACGACAGCTCAAGCTGGTACATGGTATTGAAAGCCTGCTGAATTGTTGCGCCGCAGGTGAGCAGCCCATGATTGCGCATGATCAGTGCGTCGTGCGGCCCGAGATCCCGGACCAGCCGCTCGCGCTCGTCAACCTCGACCGCAGGGCCTTCATAGTCATGATACCCGATGTGACCTACGAAGCGGATCGAGGTCTGCGATAGCGGCAGCAGTCCACATTTCATGGCGGCGACGGCCATGCCCGCCCGTGTATGCGTGTGCAGGACACAGGCAACATCCGGCCGCGCCTTGTGAATCGCCCCGTGGATCACGTAACCGGATTTGTTGATGTCATAGTCCGTGTCGGGCTTCCAGATGATCTCGCCGTCGACGTGGATCTTCACCAGGCTTGAAGCCGTGATTTCCTTGTAGAGCAGACCATAGAGATTGATCAGCAGGACATCCTTTTCCCCGGGCACGCGCGCCGTGATGTGGTTGTAGATAAGATCGGTCATCCCGTAGACATCGACCAGGCGATAACAGGCGGCAAGATCGAGCCGCGCCTGCCATTCTGCCGGAGGCACCTGGTCCTTGATTGATGGGAAGTTTGTCGAATAGTTCATGGGTTTCGTCCCGCTACGCAACAAAAGCCGGGGCGGCAAGAATAGCCGCACGCACGGAATTGGCTAGTCTGTTGCCCAGACGGCCGTCATTGACCTGCCGGATGAGGCGACCTTTGCACGTCTGCGCCTCGGATCGCGGCCGCCGGAGGCAACGGCAATTGCCGAGGCTGCAGCGGCGCACCCGCTCGACGGGTTGAGGTCGCCGATGACGAGGCGCGCGCCTCCACGGTCGCGATCTGGCACTGATACGGCCTCATCAATATGAATATGTTGCCTGGTTGGGGAATGACCCGGCGCACGACCCTGCACGGTTGCCGGCGAAAGTTTGCGGGCATGCCCGGCCGGCAGCGGCGGGCCAACGGCCTTTTGTGGTCCGGCATGAAATTGCCTATATGATTGTCACACGGAGTGTTCACCTCAATGCCAACCCCAAGTAATTCCGAGAAAATTCCCGTCACGGTGCTCACCGGTTACCTCGGCGCCGGCAAGACCACGCTGCTCAACCGCATCTTGTCCGAACCCCACGGCAAGAAATTCGCGGTGATCGTCAACGAGTTCGGCGAAGTCGGTATCGACAACGAACTTGTTGTGAATGCCGATGAGGAAGTGTTCGAGATGAACAACGGGTGCATTTGCTGCACCGTGCGGGGCGACCTCGTGCGGATTATCGACGGCCTGATGCGACGAAAGGGGAAATTTGACGCCATCATCGTGGAGACGACCGGTCTCGCGGATCCCGCTCCCGTCGCGCAGACATTCTTCATGGACGAGGCGGTAGGGTCGAGGACGAAGCTTGACGCCGTCGTGACCGTCGCCGACGCGAAATGGTTATCGGACCGCCTTAAAGACGCGCCGGAAGCAAAAAACCAGATCGCCTTTGCCGACGTCATTTTGATCAACAAGACCGATCTGGTGACGCCGGAGGAACTGGGCGAGCTTGAGGCGCGGATCCGGGGGCTTAACCCGTACGCGCGGCTGCATCGCACCGAGCGAGCGAAGGTCGATATTGGCGAAGTTCTCGGCCGCAATGCCTTCGACCTCGATCGGATTCTCGAAATCGAGCCCTCATTCCTCGAGGCTGACGGTCATCACCACGATCACGACCATGACCATCATCATGATCACGGGCACGATCACCATCATCATGGCAACGGCCTCAAGCACTATCACGATGAGGAGATGCAGTCCGTTTCACTCAAGACCGAAAGGCCGCTCGACCCGGATAAGTTCTTCCCGTGGATCCAGGATCTGGTAGCCAAGGACGGTCCGAATATCCTGCGGTGCAAGGGCATTCTCTCGTTCAAGGACGACCCCGAGCGTTTTGTATTCCAGGGGGTACACATGATCCTCGATGGCGATCATCAGCGGCCATGGCGTGACGATGAAAAACGCGACAGCCGTATCATCTTCATCGGCCGTAATCTTCCCGAGGATAAAATTCGCCAGGGCTTTGAAAGCTGCATCGCCTGACGTGAGCGACACGCAGACTCCAACTCCTTCTCTTGCCGACCGCGTCCGTCTCGTGAACGCCGGGGCCCCGGTTGTTGGCGTGCATTTTCTCGGATCCGCACCGGTCCTTGTTCTTGGCGAGGAGGCGCTTCTGTTCGCGGCCGAAGACGGCGGGAAACGTGTGGTCGTGCACGGTGGCGGGATTCTCGCCAGCGCGTCCGACAGTCGTTGCATTGTCACCGGCGGTGATGACGGCAGGGTGATCGAAACCAATGCCGATGGCGACCATAGCGAAGTTGCATCTGATGAAAGGAAGAGATGGGTTGATCAGGTTGCCATTGGCCCGGATGGCGCCGTTGTCTGGTCGGCGGGAAAAAATGTTCATGTGCGTACGCGCAAAGGCGAATTGCGTATTCTCGAAGTGCCTTCCACGGTTGCCGGGCTTGCCTTTGCCCCAAAGGGATTCCGCGTTGCCATCGCACACTACAATGGCGTCACTCTTTGGTTCCCCAATGCGAGCGCGAAGCCGGAATTTCTGGAATGGAAGGGCTCACACCTGGGCGTCACGATCAGTCCAGACGGCCGGTTTCTGATCACCACCATGCAGGAGCCGACACTTCACGGGTGGCGTATTGCCGACGCCAAGCACATGCGCATGTCCGGCTATTCGGCGCGCGTGCGTTCGCTTAGCTGGTCCGCGAGCGGAGAATTTCTGGCCACGTCGGGGTCCGAACAGCTCATCCTCTGGCCATTTGACGGGAAAGATGGTCCGATGGGGCGACAGCCGAGAATTCTTGCCCGATCGGATTCGCGTGTCTCCAGCGTTGCGTGCCACCCGCGTCAGCCGGTTGTCGCGGTCGGATATTCTGACGGTGCGGTAAAACTGGTGCGCATCGATGACGACGCGCTGATCTCGGTACGATCAGCGGACGGGCAACCTGTAAGTGCGCTCGGCTGGGATGCGGGCGGGCAGATCATGGTTTTTGGCACGGAGTCCGGCGAAGCCGGCATTCTTGCCCTCTGATCGCCGCAATGCATCGTCTCAGTGTGACTCAAGTTGCCGATGTTCTTGTCTCGGCATTAGCCTGTGGGCGATTCGAAGCTCGAGCTGAACATGCGTTCAGCTTCGACGAGCTCCGGACCTGGGAGCAAGCATGAAGACAGTCATTCGCATTCTGCGGCACGCTTCGGCGGCCGCCATTGGCTGTGCCGTTATTGCAGTTGGTGTGCTGTCTGTCTCCGGAACCATTGCAGTGCTCACGCCGGCGCTCGCACAGGTCTCGGCCGAATTCCAGTCGGCGCTTGAGCCTTATGGGTCGTGGCAACCGCATCCGCGATTCGGCGAAGTGTGGGTGCCCTATGACTTGCCCCCCGGCTGGCGTCCCTACACGTACGGGCGATGGGTCTACACCGACGAATGGGGTTGGTATTGGGTCTCCGACGACGAAGAGGCCGACTGGGGCTGGGTGACCTTCCACTACGGCCGCTGGGCACACGACCGGAGACTTGGTTGGTTCTGGGTCCCCGGCGATGAATGGGGACCGGCCTGGGTCGACTGGCGTCGTGGCGACGACTACGTCGGGTGGGCGCCGTTGCCGCCTGACGAGATCATCTATGAATACGACAACGATCCGGCCTATTGGGTTTTCCTGCCGCCGCGCTATCTGATTGCGCCGCGTTTCCGTACGTACTTCCTGCCGCCGCAACGCACTGTCGTCGTTTTCAGGCGAACCGTCATCGTCAATCGCACGGTGCGACTCGAACATCGCGACCGGCGTGCACGCTTTGCGGTCAATCCGGGCATTGCCCCGGGAATTGTGGCCGCTGCGGCACGGCGGCCAGTTCAGACTTTCCGCGTACAGCCGCGCGTGCTTGCGGGCACGCAAGGCGTCGCGGGCGCTGTCCAGGTTCGTCCGCAGGACCTGAGCCGCGGCAGCCAACGCTACCAGCGCGGGCAGCCGCGTCCTTCGGGATCCAGCCCCGTACAGGCGACGGTGCAGCCGACGCAGACGGTCGTGCAGCCTCTTGCCCGCGTGCCGCAGGCGCAGCCGCTCGGGAGCGGAGAGCACGGACGGCTGGGCCCGACCCCGCCCCGTGCAGCCCAAGGCGCAACCGTTGCGCCGGCTCCTGCGCCGAAAGCCGCCCCAGCGCCACAGCCCGGCATTGCGCCGCAGCAACCGAATGGCCCTACACCCCCGGTAGCTCCGACGCCACGCGTGACTCCGCCAGCCGCGACACCGGCGACGCCGCCACAAACCACGCCGCCTGCGGTATCGCCGCAGACTTCACCACCACCTGCGGCATCACCGCGGACCTTGCCGCCGCCGGCTACACCGCCCGGCGCGACGGCACCTCGCCCGGGACTGGAGCGCCGCGAGGGTGGTCCGCCGCCTGGCGCGGGTGGCCCATCCTCGCAGCAGCCGACGGTGGTCCGGCCAATTCCGCCGCAGTCGGCCCCGCCACAGCCACCGGAGCAGCTGCGACGGCCCGCGCCGCCGGTGTCGGCTCCGCCGCCGCAAGTGCAGCCGCCGCAACCCCAACCGCAACGGCAGGTGCAACCGCCACCGCAGCCGCAACGGCAGATGCAGCCACCCCCGCAACCACGGCAGGTGCAGCCGCCCCCGCAACAGCGCCCAGCGCCGCCGGCACCCGCTCAGCAGCAGAAAAAGCCGCCACCCAAGCCCGGCGAGAAACCTCCCGAACAACCCAAGTAGCATCGGTGGGATATGAAAACGGGCGGCCACTGCGGCCGCCCGTTACGCTTGGTGCGTTTGGCATGACGCGCGATGCCTTAGTGCAGCAGCACGTTTCTGAACTGCCAGGGGTCGCGCTTGTCGATGTCTTCCGGAAATAGACCCGGCCGACCCGTCAGCGGCGTCCAATCGGTATAAGTTCCGACGACCGGGCCGAGATAAGGCCTCTGCACTTCCAGGCAACGTCGGAAATCCATTTCGTCCGTTTCGACGATGCCGGCTTGGGGGTTTTCAAGAGCCCACACCATTCCCGCCATCACAGCCGAAGTGACCTGCAGGCCGGTAGCGTTCTGAAAGGGCGCGACCTCCCGCGTTTCGTCGATCGAGAGCTGGGAGCCATACCAGTAGGCATTTTTCTTGTGCCCGTAGAGCAGAACACCAAGCTCGTCGATACCGTCGGCGATCTCGTACTCATCCAGGATGTGAACGTCTTCCGGCGGAGTGCCGCCGCGACCGAAGACTTCATGCAGCGATAGAACCGCATCGTTGCACGGGTGATAGGCATAGTGGCAGGTCGGACGGTAGATCGTCTTGCGCCCGCGCCGCAGCGTGAAGTAGTCGGCGATCGAGATCGCCTCATTGTGGGTGATCAGAAAGCCCAGCTGTGCCTGTGCCGTCGGCGTCCATGAGCGTACGCGCGTGTTCGCGCCCGGCTGGAGGAGATAAATCGCTGCGCCGCAGCCTCCTCTGTGCCTGCCGGCGTTCGGCGGCGTCCACCTTTCGTGGGTGCCCCAACCGAGCTCGGCGGGCTGCATGCCTTCGGCGATAAAGCCCTCAACCGACCAGGTATTGACGAAGACGTTCATTGGCTTCGGCTGTTTGGCACGTTGCGTGTCCCGCTCGGCAATATGGATACCCTTGATGCCGACCTTCTTCGCCAGACGCGCCCACTCCTCGCGGGTCTTAGGCTCTTTGAACTTCAATCCGACGTCGTTCGCGATATTGAGCAGCGCCTGCTTCACGAACCAGGAAACCATGCCGGGATTGGCACCGCAGCAGGATACGGCCGTGGGACCTCCCGGTCGCTTGCGGCGGGCAGCAAGGATCGTTTCGCGCAGTGCGTAATTCGACCGCGCTTCCGGGCCGAGCTTGCGATCGAAATAGAAGCCTTTCCAGGGTTCGACCACGGTATCGATGTAGAGCGCTCCTATTTCCCGGCACAACTCCATAATGTCGAGTGACGAGGTGTCGACCGAGACGTTCACGCAGAAACCCTGGCCACCCCCCGCGGTGAGCAATGGCGTGAGCAGGTGCCGGTAATTGTCCTTCGTGACGGCCTGGTGGATAAACCGGATGCCACGCTGATCCAGCAGTTTGCGATCTTTGTCTTCTGGGTCGATGACGACGAGGCGCTTCTTGTCGTAGTGGAAATGGCGCTCGATCAGCGGGAGCGTTCCCTTACCGATCGAGCCGAAACCGATCAATACGATGGGCCCGTCAATGCGGGCGTGTACTGGCCATTTGGGCATTGTCAATATCTCCAAAGAGGCTGGTCATATCTGCGCCCGGGCACGAACGGAATAGCAGGCGGGCAAAACCCCGTCCGGCTTCCACGGTATTTTGCCGAGGATTATGCTGCAGATGCAGCGACCGCGGGCCGGAGAGGCCGCCCGGCCGCGCGCAACAAGCCCCGCGCTCCGCCGAGTGCTCCGGGCACCAGCTCGAGGCCGAGCAGGCGGTCGCGCTCGAAGGGGCCGGGCATGCGCAAAGCTCCAGTCTTTTCAGCGGAGAAGCCAAAGCGGCCGTAGTAGGAGGCGTCGCCAACGAGAATGACCGCCCGGTGACCGCGGCGCCGCGCTTTCTCGATGGCGTGGCGTACCAGCGCCGCGCCAATTCCGCGATTGCGGTACTCGGCGGCGACCGCAACCGGCCCCAGCAGCAAGGCAGGGGCGCCGCTACCGCAAATGATGTCCCAGAGCCTGGCGGTCCCCACGATTCGCTTGCCGTCCGTAGCGACGAACGAGAGCTCCGCCGCCGCAGTCCGGCCATCCCGCAGCCGCTGCGAGGTCTTGCGCCAGCGGTGGTCGCCGAAGGCCGCGTCGAGCAGAGCTTCACGCTCCGCAGCGTCGTCCGGTCGTTCCTTTCTGATTAAAACCATCTGATGTGATGCTCCGGCCTCGCGGCGCGCAGACACGTGCGCTCGACGAGGCGCTGCTCGAGAAAGGGGGGGAGTCGGCCTGGCCGACCCCGGCGATGTCAGATGTGGTAGGTCTTCAGCGGTGCAAAGCCGTTGAATGACACCGACGCGTACGTCGCCGTGTAGGCGCCGGTACCCTCGATCAGCACCTTGTCGCCGATCTCCAGGCTGACCGGGAGCATGTACGGCTCCTTCTCATAGAGCACATCGGCGGAATCGCAGGTCGGTCCCGCAAGCACGCATGGTGCCACGGCGTCACCGTCCCTCGGGGTGCGAATCGGGTAGCGGATCGACTCGTCCATGGTTTCGGCGAGGCCGCCGAACTTGCCGATGTCGAGATAGACCCAGCGGACGTCGTCTTCCTCGCTCTTCTTGGAGACAAGGACCACTTCGGCTTCGATGGTTCCCGCATTGCCGACCAGGCCGCGGCCCGGCTCGATAATGGTTTCCGGGATGCGATTGCCGAAATGCTTGCGCAGTGCCTTGAAGATGGCGTTACCGTAAGTCTTAACCGACGGGACGTTCTTCAGGTACTTGGTCGGGAAGCCGCCGCCCAGGTTGACCATCGACAGGTTCATGCCGCGCTCGCCGCATTCCTTGAATACGGCGGCGGTTGAGGCGAGGGCACGGTCCCAGGCATGCTGGTTGCGCTGCTGGGAGCCCACGTGGAACGATACCCCGTACGGCTCAAGACCCGCCTTGAGGGCATGCTCAAGCACGTCCGGGGCCATGGATGGCTCGCAGCCGAACTTGCGCGAGAGCGGCCAATCGGCGCCCACGCAGTCGGACAGGATACGGCAAAAGACGCGGCTGCCCGGAGCGGCGCGCGCGATCTTCTCCACCTCCGCCTTGCAGTCGACCGCGTAAAGGCGGACCCCGAGCGCATAGGCGCGGGCGATGTCACGTTCCTTCTTGATGGTGTTGCCGTAGCTGATGCGGTCAGGCGTTGCGCCCGTCGCCAACACCATCTCGATCTCCGGGACAGAGGCGGTATCGAAGCAGGATCCCAGCTTTGCCAGCAATGCCAACACCTCCGGTGCCGGATTGGCTTTCACGGCGTAGAACACGCGCGTGTCGGGCAGGGCCTTGGCGAAGGCATTGTAGTTATCGCGGACAACATCGAGATCGACGACAAGGCAGGGGCCTTCGTCGTTACGCTTGCGCAGGAACTCGCGGATGCGCTCGGTCATTGGCGCTATTCCCCACAGCTGGCGGAGCCATCAAGCTCCGGATGTCGCGGTCAACGAAGGTAAGCGTCTGCGCGCGATGGGGACGCGCCAACGCCAAACACATCGTCTCCCGCTCATGCTGCCTTGGATTGGATGGGGATATCCCCGTCCGCACGGCCGGCAAAGATGAACAAGCCTCTTCGGTGACCCGCGCCGGTGGTGGAGGCCGGCAGAGACCAAGGAAGCCCGATCGTCGTTGCTTTAAGCCGCGTCCCCTGCTGAGAGCAGAGTGTGCTGGTTTCGCCTCCAGCTGCCGGTCAGATTTCTTGGAGAGCTTGGCTCTTCTCTCCAGGCGGCTGGCCGGCCTCTTGTCCGGCTACCTACCGACCGACACACGGCCACAGGCACGTGCGAAATTGGGCACAACCGAAATAAGTAATTTTGGTGACACATGCAAGCGAATTAGTTCGCCGCACCAAAAAACTTTCTTAACTTTTTCTTTCGATCGCGGGGCAAGCCGCTCACTCGCGAACGCTGAACGGTTCGATGCGGTGCGCCGCGCGAATGAATTGCACCATGATGACGAAACCGCAGAGGACGAACAGAACGTCGAGCACGCGTGCCCCAAAGCTGCCAAGATCGAACAAGGTGGCAATCGCCCACGAGCCGGCGAAGGCCGCGCCGAAGACTTCGGCGCCGATCAAGATGGCCGCGCTGACGACCGTGGTGACATTGAGCCAGGCGATGCGGCGGTTCTCGGCCATGCGGGGTCCCTCACGAGCCCGCAATGTCACCGAATCCGGCTGCCGGATCAAGTCCATAGCTTCGCTCGGTCAATGGACGAGCTCCGGTTACGGCCCGCGGTTGCCCAGGCCAAAGTTAACGCGGACGCGAGGTCTCAGTGGCCCGCGCGCGGGCGGTCTTGTTGCGACGAGCGCTGCTCTCACTGTGTTCGCCGGCAACTTGGCGCGCCCATGGGTTACCGGAGGGACCGCCGGGTGGCGGCGGGGTCTCGGTGAGCGGCCGGTTGTAACCGCGAGGTGACGCCGTCCCGGTCGGCGGACGCATCATCATGGGCCGTGTTGTCCGAGCGGGCCTTCCACCGGGAGGTGGCCTGAACGGAGTTGCTATGCCAACTTTCCGTCGTCTGTTAGCCTGCCGCCGTTCTCCTTGTCACAACCGCTTGGCCAAGATTATGCGTCACACGTTGACCCTGATTTCAGTATCGCTCGCTTTGCTTGCCTTTGCCGGCCAGGCGGCCTTCGCCCAGGCCGACTTAACCCGGGCCGACAGGCGGGCGATGCGGCAGCAGGACGAGCAGGAATGCCTGCGGCAGGCCGCACACCAGAATATCCTCAGGCGAAATCGGGCGGAATTCGTTCGAAAGTGCATGGCGGAACGGCAAGGCGAACGTAAGGTAAAAGAGCGGAAGGAAACCGCCGAAAGGCGCCGCATGAAGCGCGAAATGGCCAAGGAAGAGTGGGCCGAGATTCAGAGGGTGCGAAACCAGGAAAGACGTCAGCAGCTGGAACAGCAAGCTGCCAGGCGCGCCGAATGCAACAAGCAGGCTAACGAGCAGAGGCTTCGCCTCAAGGCGCGAAGGAACTTCATCAAGAATTGCGTCGGTGCCTGATACCCTCAACCGCCGGCCGCTTCATTTTCAGGCCGCTCGGGTCGCGCCCCGGAACGTTGCGCCTATATGGGTCACATGAAGACGCCGCAAAAGCCTGCAACCGGCAATGAGAACCCCCTCCTTGCCGAATGGAGCGGAGCGTTCGGCCTGCCGCCTTTTGGGTCGATCAGGACTGAACATTTTCGCCCCGCGTTCAACCGCGCCCTGGCCGGCCACCGCGCCGAGATCGACGCCATAGCCGCAAATCCGGAGGCGCCGAGTTTTGCGAATACGATTGAGGCACTGGAAAAAAGCGGCCGCGCGCTCGAACGTGTGGCGAGCTTATTCTTTGCCCTCGCCGGGGCCGATACGTCGGACGAGATCGAGGCGATCGAGCGTGAGGTCTCGCCGCTGCTCGCCCGGCACAACAACGCCCTTTACCTGAACCGCGCGCTCTATTCCCGGGTCGCCGACCTCCACGCCAGGCGCGACACGCTTTCGCTCGACCTCGAACAGGCCCGCGTGCTGGAGCGGTATCACACGCGGTTTCTGCGGTTCGGCGCCGCCCTTGAAAAAACCGCACAGGAGCGGCTGGCGGAGATCAACGAGCGCCTGGCGAGCCTCGGTACCCGGTTCAGCCAGAATGTCCTGGCGGACGAAAAATCCTTTGCGATGGAACTGGAGGAGACCGACCTTGCCGGCTTGCCGGACTTTGCCCGTGCGGCCGCGGGCGCGGCCGCGACGGAGCGCGGCCGTCCGGGCAAATATGTGATCACGCTGGCGCGCTCGTCGGTCGAGACCTTCCTGCAGTTTTCGGCGCGCCGCGACCTGCGTGAAAAGGTGTTCCAGGCCTGGATCCGCCGCGGCGAAAACGGCGGCGACACCGACAACCGCGCGCTGATCGCGGAAATGGTTGCGCTGCGGGCCGAGCGGGCAAGGCTGCTCGGCTTTGCGAGCTTTGCCGACTACCGGCTCGACGACGAGATGGCCAAGACACCGCAGGCGGCGCGGGCGCTGCTCGACGAGGTCTGGAAGAGGGCACTCAAAAAGGCGGCGGCCGAACGCGACGCGCTGCAGGAGATGATCGCGCGGGAGGGCGGAAACTTTGCGCTCGCGCCGCACGACTGGCGCTACTACGCCGAGAAGCTGCGCAAGGCTCGCTATGACCTCGATGAGTCGCAGATCAAGCCCTATTTCCAGCTTGAGAAGATGATCGAAGCGGCGTTTGCCGCCGCCGGCCGGCTTTTCGGCCTTTCATTCAGGCCCGTCGAGGTGGCGCTCTATCACCCGGATGCCCGCGCCTGGGAGGTCACCGATGCGCAGGGTCGCCACGTTGCCCTGTTCATCGGCGACTACTTCGCGCGGTCGTCCAAGCACAGCGGCGCCTGGATGACCGCGTTGCGCGACCAGGAGAAGCTTGCCGGCAATATCCGCCCGATCGTGCTCAATGTCTGCAATTTCTCGAAGCCGGCGGCGGGCGGACCCGCGCTGCTGTCCTTCGACGATGCCCGTACGCTGTTCCACGAATTCGGTCATGCCCTTCATGGCATGTTGTCCGACGTCACCTATCCGCTCCTCGCCGGGACGGCGGTGCCGAGCGACTTCGTCGAATTGCCGTCGCAGCTCTATGAACATTGGCTGGAGGTGCCCGAGATCCTGCAGACGTATGCCGTGCACGCGTACACCGGGGAGCCCATGCCGAAAGGACTACTCGAACGGCTGCTGGCGACGCGTACCTTCAATCAGGGCTTTGCCACCGTCGAGTACACGGCCTGCGCGCTGGTCGATCTCGACCTGCACTCTTTGCCCGATGCGCCGGCGCTCGATATCGCCGCCTTCGAGCGGGAGGCCCTCGAGCGCATCGCGATGCCTCCCGAGATCGTGATGCGGCATCGCCTCCCGCATTTTCAGCACCTGTTCTCGGGGGGCGGCTATGCAGCCGGCTACTATTCGTACATGTGGTCGGAGGTCCTCGACGCAGATGCCTTCGCGGCATTCGAGGAGGCGGGCAATACCTTCGATCCGGCCACGGCTAGGCGCCTCCGCGACTGCATCTACAGCGCCGGAAACCGGCGGGATCCTGCCGAAGCCTACAAGGCCTTCCGCGGCAGGCTGCCGACTGTCGATGCGCTGCTGAAAAAGCGCGGCCTTGTCGAGGCGACTAGCTCGCGCTGAGCGTCGCCGCGGCCGGTGAAGGCGGCGCGGCCGGCTTGCTATCGACGGTCGGCTTGCCCGAAAAAAGGTGGACGCAGATCAGCATAATTATGACGACCTCGAAAAAGGCGTTGACGATTTTCTGCATGGCTCCCTCCACATGACGTTCATCCCTGCCTGTGTGTCGATCGGACTGGCCTTCCGGTTCACGCCCCTCTAAAAGGCGCCGGGAACGCGGTCTCTGTCTGCTGCCACGAAGTCTCTGCCGTAGGTCCCGTTGCAAAAGCCCAGGAACTTCAATGACGCTGCATAGCGCCGGCCATCGTCGCGGCGTAGTCGCCGCGCCACATGCCGCCGCTGCCGAGGACGGGCGCGCGATCCTCGCCGAAGGGGGCAATGCCATAGAGGCGATGCTGGCCATGGCGGCGTCCATTGCCGCTGTCTATCCGCATATGAACCACGTCGGAGGCGATGGCTTCTGGCTGCTGCGCGAGCCATCCGGGCGCGTGCGTGCGCTGATGGGGGCAGGGCGAGCGGGCGCCAAAGCGACGCCACGGTTCTACCGCGATGCCGGCTTTGAGGAGATTCCCACGCGGGGCCCGCTTGCGGCCCTGACGGTCCCGGGCGCGGTCGCGGCTTGGATGCTCGCCGCAGACGCCGCCAAAGCGCTCGGTGGCCGGCTGCCTCTCGACGTGCTGCTGGCACCCGCCGTCAGGCATGCCGGCGGCGGCTACACCGTGACCCGCAGCCAGGCGCGCCTGACCGCGGAAAAGTTGCCGGAGATGGACCAGGCCGTCGGCTTCAAGGATACGTTCCTGTCCGGCGGCAAGGTGCCGGAGGCCGGCGCGCGGCTGAAGCAGCCGGCGTTTGCGGCCACGCTCGAGCAGCTTGCGCACGCGGGGCTCGAGGATTTCTATCGGGGCGATGTCGCGCGCGAGATTGCGGCCGATCTCGAGCGCATCGGCAGTCCTGTTACGCGCGCCGACGTGGAAAGCTGCCGCGCAAGCGTCGAGGAACCGCTCAGCGTCGCGACGCGGGCGGGCACGCTCTACAATGCGCCGCCGCCCACGCAAGGGCTGGCATCGTTGATCATCCTGGGTTTGTTCGAGCGGCTGCGCGTCGCGCAGGCCGAGACCTTCGAGCATGTCCACGGCATCGTCGAGGCGACCAAACGTGCGTTTCGGGTTCGCGACCGTGTGGTAACCGACCCGGACAGGCTTCCGTCGGAACCGGGCCGGTTTCTTTTGCCCGACCTTCTCGACGCCGAGGCGGCAAAAATCGACGCGCGCAAGGCTGCGCGCTGGCCGGCGCCTCACGGCGAAGGCGACACGATCTGGATGGGCGCAGCGGATTCGAGCGGACTCGTCGTCTCGTACATTCAGTCGCTTTACTGGGAATTCGGCTCCGGCTGCGTGCTGCCGGCAACCGGCATCATCATGCAGAACCGTGGCGCCAGCTTCTCGCTCGATGCAAAGGCGCTGAACACGCTTGCCCCCGGACGCCGCCCCTTCCACACGCTCAATCCTGCTCTCGCCGTGCTCAGGGATAAGCGGGTAATTGCATACGGCACGATGGGTGGCGACGGGCAGCCGCAGACCCAGGCCGCCGTCTTCACGCGCCACGTCACGTTCAACCAACCGCTCGACGAGGCGATCGACCGGCCGCGCTGGCTCCTTGGCCGCACCTGGGGCTCGGCTCACACCAACCTACGACTGGAATCCCGGTTCGACGGGAATCTGGTCGATCGCCTGCTGTCGGCCGGCCACGACGTCGCGGTGCTCGAAGAGGCCTACTCCGACACGATGGGACACGCGGGTGCCGTGGTGCTGCATGGCGACGGCACCCTGGAAGGCGCCCACGATCCTCGCGCCGACGGCGGTGCAGCAGGCGTGTAACCGGCGTGTTTACGCGAGGCCAAGTGCAACATTGTAGCGTGTCACCTTTGCGCCGCAGTCCGTGATATTGTTCGCGCCATGAAAACGGTTTTTTACATTCTGGTCGGCGCTTTGCTCACGGCACTGTGCGCCGGCCGCGCGTGGGCGCATCCCCATGTCTGGGTGACGATGCAGACGGAGCTCGTGTATGCGCCCGATGGCACCATTACCGGCATCCGTCATGCCTGGTCGTTCGATGACATGTTCTCGACGTTCGCGACACAAGGTCTGGAGAGCAAGGAAAAGGGCAAGTTCACGCGCGAGGAGCTTGCGCCGCTCGCCAAGGTCAACGTCGAGTCGCTGAAAGAGTATGATTACTTCACCTACGCGACTGCGGACGGCAAGAAGGCCGAGTTGATCGATCCGGCACCCGACTACTGGCTCGACTACAAGGATCAGGTGCTCACGCTGAATTTCGTTCTGCCGTTCAAGGCGCCGGTGAAAGCGAAGGAAATGAAGATCGAGATCTACGATCCGTCCATTTTCGTGGATTTCGCATTTGCCAAGGAAAAGCCCGTGCAGCTTGCAGGCGCGCCGAAGTGCAAGTTCGAGGTGGTGCTTCCGCGCGAGATGACGTTCGCCGAGGGCAAGGCGCTGAGCCAGATCCCCGCTGACCAGAAAAACACCACGATGGCCTGGGGCGCGCAGTTCGCCAGCAAAATCTTGGTGCATTGTCCTTGAATACGCTCTCGCGAGCGCGCGCCGCGCGCGCGATGCTGCTGACGGCGGCCATACTGGCTTTTCTCGTCATCATCGATACAGCAGTCGCACAACCTTTCGGCATCAATCGCGGCGCACCGCAGCCCGCAGCCGGCGGCTTTGCCGGCTGGATCCTCGCCAAGCAGGCCGAGTTCTACCGGATGCTGTCGGGACTCATTCGTGCCGCCAAAGCTGACGGCAGTGCCGCTTACACCTTGTTCGGCATTTCGTTTCTCTACGGCGTCTTTCACGCAGCCGGGCCCGGCCACGGCAAGGCGGTGATTTCTTCGTATCTCGTCGCCAACAACGAGACCTGGCGGCGTGGGGTCGTGTTGTCATTCGCCTCGGCCATTTTTCAGGCGCTGACCGCGATCGCGATTGTCGGCGTTGCCGCCGTTCTGCTTGGCGCGACCGCCAAGGCGATGGGTAATACGGTACGTGTGATCGAGATCGTCAGCTATGCGCTCATCATATTGATCGGCTTGCGCCTCCTGTGGGTGAAGGGCAGGGCATTTCTTCAGTCACTAGGGCTCGGGAAGATTAAACATGATCATGACCATGCACACGGACACGATCATGAGCATGAGCATGAGGCATCAGCGTGGGGCCATGCGCATGCACCGGAGCCGCGCGAGCTTTCCGGCCGGCACTGGCTGCGGCGCGGCCTTGCCGCCATCGTTGCCGTGGGCCTGAGACCATGCTCGGGCGCGATCATCGTGCTCGTCTTCGCGATGGCGCAGGGGCTGTTCTGGGTCGGCGTTGCTTCGACGTTCATGATGGGGATCGGGACCGCGATCACGGTAGCCGCCATAGCGACGCTGGCGGTCGGCGCGCGCGGGCTCGCCGGGCGTCTTGCGAGGGCGAAGCCCGGGGCGGGATTGATCCTCGTCCGCGGGCTCGAAGCCGCGGCGGCGCTGGTCATTGTCGTTTTCGGTGCGGCCCTGCTGACCGGCTATCTCGCCAGCGAGCGCCTGATGGGCGTCTAGTCGAAATCGTCCGGACGCAGCTCAATCGGCTTGCCGTGCGGAGTACGGTCACAGGCCCGGTCCCAGGCGTCCCGATAGCGGTTGAGTGTCTGCGTGGTCGTCACGCCTTTTTCGGCGACAAGTTTTTCCAGTGTATTGAGCCAGTGCAGATAGTAGGTTTCGCCGGTGTCGGGATCACCGGCAGCCTGCGCGCGCTTGATCTCGGCGCCAAGCGCCGCCGCCCATTCCGACCATGTGAAGACCCCGCGCTCGTGCAGCGCCAGAGCCATGGCGAAAGCCTGCGCTTCCCAGGGCTCGCGAAAAACCGGCCCGTCGTTATCACGTGGCACGCCCGGCACGGCGACCGCGGCGCGCATCGCAGATTGCGGGTCCATTCCCATAATTTTTCCTTTCGTCATTCCGCGGTTCGGCCCTTCGGGCCCTCCCGAAGTGACAGCTACACCGGCTCCAAATACGGCTCCCAGGCGTCGATCGATATTTTCGACGTCGGATCGCCATCGGGCCCCCACAATTCGCGGCCGTCGAAGCGGACAGTGTAGAGCCACTGCGGATTTTCGCCGGCGCCGGTCGCATTGCTGTCGGGAAAGACATGGCAGCCGATGACGCGCTCGATTGTGCCGATGCGGCCACGCGCGTAGCGCGGCAGCCGGGTATGCGTCTTCGGGTTGATGTTCCTGGCGCGCACTTTGTCGCCGGGCTTGAACGCCGCCGCGGTATTCGTGTCGCGCTCGGTTGGGCCGCCACGGTGCAGGGTCTTTTCGACGTCGCCCGGCGACAGCACGCGCTTGACGGGTTTCGGGGGACGCAGCGAATGGCCCGCCGCGATCTCATCGTCCGATACCAACCCACGCTCTTTGATCATCTGCTCGAGCGCGGCGAACCAGATCTGGTAATAGCTCATCGACAGGTATTCGCCGGGCGGGCGATTTTCGCGCGCAAAACGCGACATGTCGATGTTCCAGCCGCCCGGCATTCCCATCGCCAGCGTCAGCGCGAAGGCGCGCTTTTCCCATTCGGCGTGGAAGACCGGCTCATTCGGCTCCGGTCTGACCGGGCCGTGACCGTGCGTGCCGCCGAGATCCTGGCCGCCGTTCATTTGCCCACGTCCTTTGGCGATTTCGGCAGGCCGGTGCCGATCATCGAATCGCGCGTGACGAGATCGGCAAGCTTCTCTTCGCTCCAGCCCTCGGTGCCGGCCGGCCGCATCGGAACCACGAGATAGCGGATTTCCGCGGTCGAATCCCAGACGCGGATTTCAGTTTCTTTGGGAAGCGTGACACCGAAGTCGGCAAGCACGCCGCGCGGATCCAGGACTACACGCGAACGGTAGGGCGCCGACTTGTACCAGACCGGAGGCAATCCCAGCACCGGCCATGGATAACAGGAGCAAAGCGTGCACACGACCATGTTGTGCAGCCTCGGGGTGTTCTCCAGCGCCACGATGTGCTCGCCCTGTCGTCCGGCGTAGCCGATCTCGGCGATCGCGGGAGTTGCATCCTTGAACAACCGCGCGCGGTAGGCCGGGTCGACCCATGCCTTGGCGACGACACGCGCTCCGTTGCGCGGGCCGACCTTCTTTTCATAGGTCTCGATCAGGAGATCCAGCGCGGCGGGGTCGACATAGCCCTTTTCCGTCAGCACCGTTTCGAGCGCGCGGACGCGAAGCTGTGTTTCCGAAAGCTCGGAATGATCGTGGTCGTGATGATGGTCATGGCCCGGCATGGCCGCACTATAAGCAAAGGTCCGGCATATGTGCCATCATTGGAGTTATGAAATTTACGCATATGGCCACGGTGGCCGACGGCATTGAGCGCGTCGTTTCGGGCGTGGGGCGTGTGGTTTCGTGGCTGGTCCTGGCCGTCGTGCTGCTGCAGTTCGTGCTGGTCGTGGCCCGCTACCTGTTCGGCCTCGGTTCCATCTGGCTCACTGAGACGGTGATCTATGCCCACGCGGGCGTATTCATGCTGGCGGCAGCATGGACGTTGCGTGCCGGCGATCATGTGAGGGTCGATATATTTTATGCCGATGCCTCGGTGCGAACGAAGGCGCTCGTTGATCTCGTCGGTGCGTTCGCATTCCTGCTCCCCTTCATGCTCATGCTGCTCGTTCTTTCAGTGCCTTACGCTGCGCGATCCTGGGCGATCCTCGAGCATTCGCAGGAAGCGAGCGGTCTGCCGCTCGTCTTTGTTCTCAAGACCCTTATCCCCGTGTTCGCGCTGCTGATGGCACTGCAGGGCGTGGCGCAAGCGATCCGTGCAGCTGTGACCCTGACGAGGGCGCGCTGATGCCGTTGTCGGAGATGCTCGCGGTTCTCCTGGTTGTCGCCGTCGTCGTCGCGTTGATGGCCGGCTATCCGGTGGCGCTGACGCTTGCCGGCGCTTCCCTGATCTTCGCCACGTTCGGCGACATCCTGGGCGTCATGAGCTTCGCCATCCTCGGCGCGCTGCCGCAGCGCATCTTCGGCGTCATGACCAACGAGGTGCTGCTTGCCATTCCTCTCTTTATTTTCATGGGGGTGATGCTGGAGCGCTCACGCATCGCCGAAGATCTGCTTGAAACGATGGGCCGGCTGTTCGGCACATTGCGCGGCGGGCTCGGCATTTCCGCTGTCATCGTCGGTACGTTGCTCGCCGCCGCCAAGGGCGTTGTCGGCGCCACCACCGTGACCATGGGGCTCATCATGCTGCCGACGATGCTGCGGTTCGGCTACGACGCGCGCCTTGCCGCCGGGACCGTCGCAGCGACCGCAACGCTGGCGCAGATCTTTCCACCCGCAACGGTGCTCGTCCTGCTCGGCGACCAGCTCGGTAACGCTTATCAGGCGGCGCAGCTGTCGAAAGGCATCTTCGCGCCACGCTCGCTTACGGTGAGCGACCTCTTTGCCGGAGCGCTGGTACCGGCCTTTGCGCTGGTCGCGCTCTACCTGATTTTTCTGGTTGCGGTGGCGGTCGCGAGGCCGAAGGCCTCCCCGGCGATTCCGGCCGGCGGAAAAGCCCTGCGCGGCATCAAGATGTTTCGTCGCCTTGTCGAAGTATTGGTCGCGCCGCTTGCGCTTATCGCCGCCGTGCTCGGCTCAATCCTTGGCGGCGTCGCAACCCCGACCGAGGCGGCATCGATCGGCGCCGTCGGCGCCATTCTGCTCGCCGCGCGCAAAACCAGGCTCAGCACGGTGCTCATGCCGGTCTGCGAAAAGACTACGCAGATCGTCAGCATGATTTTCCTGATCCTTATCGGCGCCACCATGTTCAGCCTCGTTTTTCGCGCGCTCGGCGGCGATGACCTCGTGCATCGCGCGCTGTCCAATCTGCCGGGCGGTGCCGCCGGGGCTGTGCTCACAGTCATGCTGGCAATGTTCCTGCTCGGCTTCGTCATGGACGCCTTCGAGATCATTTTCGTCGTCGTGCCGATCGTCGCGCCGGCGCTGCTCGTCATGCCGGGGGTCGATCCGGTCTGGCTTGGCATCATGATGGCGGTGAATCTGCAGACGTCATACATGCATCCGCCGCTCGGACCGACATTGTTTTTCCTGCGCGGCGTCGCGCCGCCGGAAATCACCACCCGGCACATCTATGTCGGAATTATTCCATTCGTGCTGATCCAGCTGCTCGCACTGGTGGCGCTGTGGTTCGTTCCCGGGCTTGCGACGGCATTGCCGCGGGCGCTCTACGGACACTAGCCCCAGAAGCGGTCGACGATAACCCAGAGCCACACCGCGCCCGCTGCCAGCAGCGACAGGCCGACGGCCGCGGACCCCATGTCCTTGACGCGCTTGATGACCGGATCGTTCTTCATGGTCACGCGGTCGCTCAATTTCTCGATCGCCGTGTTGAGCAGTTCGACGATGAGGAGAAAGACAAGCACGCCGATCAGAATGAAACGCCGGCCGACCTCGGGGGTAACGAAAAATGCAAGCGGAATGCCGACCACCAGCAAGGCAAGCTCCTGGCGAAATGCCGCCTCCGACCGCGTCACCGCGACCAGGCCATTCCAGCTATTGATCGTTGCGCGCCAGAGCCGTTCCACGCGAGCCCGCCAGTCCCGTTGCCGGAACGATTGGTACGGGTTTTTGGCCCGCTATTCCATATCGTTGCGGCCCCCGTGTATAACCGCTCCCGCATGAAAGCCGCCGATATGTTCAGCCTGAAAGGCCGCGTGGCGCTGGTGACCGGCGCATCGAGCGGCCTTGGCGTACAATTCGCAAGGGCGCTTGCCGACAATGGCGCCGCCGTCGCGCTGGTAGCTCGCAGGGCCGACCGCCTGACGAAACTCAAGGCCGAGATTGAAGGAAACGGCGGCCGGGCCGTGGCCATAGAAGCCGATGTCACCGATCGCGCCGCCATGGCGCGCGCCTTTGATGCGGCAGAAAAGGCTTTCGGCACGGTCACGATCCTCGTCAACAATGCCGGTATCGCACATGGCGGTCGGGCCGTCGAAATGCCGCCGGAAGAATGGCGCAAGGTGCTCTCGACCAATCTCGACGCCGTTTTCTTCTGGGCACAGGAGGCCGCGCGGCGGCTGCTGGCGGCGCGGAAGCAGGGCGCGATCGTCAATATCGCGTCGGTGCTCGGGCTGGCGGTATCCAAAGGCGCGGTTGCCTATGCCGCCGCAAAGGCAGGCGTGGTGCAGGTCACCAAGGCGCTGGCGGTCGAGCTTGCCTTCAAAGGCGTGCGCGTCAACGCGATCGCGCCCGGGTGGTTCGTGACCGAGATGAACGACGACTATCTCAACGGCGAGGCGGGAGCTGCCATCAAGCGGGAGATCCCGATGGGGCGTTTCGGCAATCCCGGCGATCTCGACGGCGCACTGCTGTTGCTGGTCTCGGATGCCGGCAGCTACATCACCGGCGCTACCATCGTCGTCGACGGCGGGCAGGTAATCCAGATCAAGGGGTAAAGGCGACATGGACTTCACGCTTGCGCCAGAGATCGAGCACCTTCGGTTGCGCGTGCGCGCCTTTGTGGAAGAGCACGTGCTGCCACTCGAAGCCGACCCGCAGAATTTTTCCGAGCACGAGAACATTCCCGAGGAACGGCTCGCGAAGGTACGCGAGAAAGCCAGAAAAGCCGGCCTGTGGGCGCCGCAGTCGCCGAAGGAATACGGCGGGATGGATCTGCCGATCGTCGCCTGGGCGGCGATCTACGAGGAAGCCGCGCGCTCGATCTTCGGGCCGCTCGCCATCAACTGCATGGCGCCCGACGACGGTAACATGAACCTGCTCAAGCTGGTCGGCACGCGCGAGCAGAAGGACAAATGGCTGAAGCCTATCGTCGAGGGAAAGGTTCGCTCGAGTTTCACCATGACCGAACCGGCGCCCGGTGCGGGCTCCGACCCCTCGATGATGCTGACCCGGGCCGAGAGGAAAGGCGACCGCTACGTGATCAAAGGACGAAAATGGTTCGCCACCGGCGCAGAAGGTGCCGCGCATTTCATCCTGATCGCGCGCACGTCGGACGACAAGCGCAAGGGCCTGACCGCATTCCTCTATCACAAGGACCAGCCGGGCTGGCGCATCGTGCGCCGCATCCCGATCATGGGGCCGCACGAGCATGGCGGTCACTGCGAGCTTGAGTTCGACGGGCTGGAAATTCCGCGCGAGAACGTTCTGCTGCAGGAGGGCGATGGTCTCAAGATCACGCAAATCCGGCTCGGCCCCGCGCGGCTGACGCACTGCATGCGATGGCTCGGCTTCTCCAAGCGCTGCATGGAGATCGCGCAGGCCTACGTCGCCAACCGCGAAGGCTTCGGCATCAAGCTTGCCGACCGCGAGAGCGTGCAGATCAAGCTCGGCGAAGTGGCGCAGCAGATCCAGATCGGACGGCTGCTCACTATGCACGCGGCCTGGATGCTCGATCAGGGCGGACGCGCGCGCAAGGAAGTCTCGATGGCCAAGGTGCAGGTTGCCGACACGCTGCACAAGGCCGCCGACGTGGCAATTCAGCTGCAGGGCGCACGCGGTTTTTCGCGGGATTCAATCGTGGAATGGATCTATCGCTCGGCGCGCGCGGCTCGCCTGGTCGACGGCGCATCCGAGGTGCACATGATGGTGCTGGCGCGTTTCATGCGCGACGAGGGGCGGGATTTCTGGCAATGGGGTCCGGGCGAAGGCCGACGCAACGCGCGCTGATCAACCTGGCGCTTTCCTGAGCGCCGCCACTTCGTCGCGTGCCGATCGCATCAGATATTGCACGTCCGATCCGCTAATCACGAAACGGGCACCGAGCTTCACCAGCTCGGCCACATGATCGACGTCGGCGCGGATGCCGCCGACACCGAGAATCTTTTTGTGCGCCTTGCAGGCTTTCGCCGCGGTTTCGTATGCGGCCCGCAGCTTCGGGCTTTTGAGCTCGCCGGGGATTCCCATGGCGGCGCACAGATCGTTCGAGCCGATCAGCAGCATGTCGATGCCCGGCACCGCCGCGATCGCATCGGCGTTCGAAATACCTTCGGGCGTTTCCAGCATCGCTATCAGCGTGGTTGCGGCATTGCCTTGCCTGTTGACCTCGCCGAGCGGCGTCGCGCGGTAGCCCTGCAGCGGACCGGCGCCGCCGACGGAGCGTTCGCCCAACGGCGGAAAACGGCAGGCCCGCACGAAAGCTTCGGCCTGTGCGCGCGTGCCGACGTTCGGGCAGATGATGCCGAGCGCGCCCATATCAAGCAGGCGCGTCGCATCGTCGAACTGGTGCCCGGCAATACGCACCAGCGGCGTGATGCCGGCAGGCAGAGCCGCGACGCAGATCTGCGCGGCGGCATCAAGCGAGATCGTGCAATGCTCCATATCGATGAAGAAGGCATCGAAGCCGCACGATTCCGCGATCATGGCGATCTCGACGGTGCGCGCGAGCCGTGTCGCCATGCATAAAGCGACCTCGCCGCGCGCAAGCCGTTCCTGCATGCGGTTGGTGTAGGCCATTAAGCGCCCTTGGCGTCATGCACGGCTACAGCCGTTCGAAGAACGGCGCGCTTTCGCACGCCTATGCGCAGGGCATCCACGTCTTTCTCGTATCCATTCGAGCAAGCCGTGGATGGCCGGGACAAGCCCGGCCATGACGGTGACGGAGTCATGGGGCTAGTTCCGGTAACTCGTGTCGATCTTGTCGAGCATGCGCAGATAAGCGGCCCAATCGTGGCTGCCGCGGCCGGCATCATGGTGCTCGTACTGCTCGGCGGTCTTGGCGCAGATCTCCGGTGGAATCTCGATCACCTCGCCGCCGGTCGCCTCCAGCCTGAGCTGGATATCTGCCGCATCGATCAGATGCTTCATGAGCACGAAGGCGTCGCGCGCGCTCTTGCCCACGGTGAGAAGACCGTGGTTGTGCATGATCATCGCGCGGTTCTGTCCGAGGTCGCGGTTGAGACGCTCGCGCTCGGCGAAATCCTCGGTAATGCCTTCGTAGGCGTGGTAGCCGATACGCTGATAGAACCGGATCGCCTGCTGGGAAACCATGCGCAGCCCGCCCTTGAGTCCGGCAATCGCCATGCCGACGTTGGTATGCACGTGTATCGCGCAATTCACGTCCGGCCGGGCGCTCAACACGCCGCCGTGCAGCGTGAATCCCGGACGGTTGACGCCCGATTTCTCATCCAGGTCCTCGTCCATCGAAACTTTCACGAGGTTCGACGCCGTGACCTCCGTGTACAGCAGGTCGTGTTTCTTCATGAGAAAATTGCGCGGCTCGCCCGGCACACGCATGGACGAATGGTTGTAGATCACGTCGTCCCAGCCATAGTGCGCCGTCAGGCGGTAGACCGCTGCAAGATCGACGCGTGCCTGCCATTCCGCCGCTGAAATTCCATCCCGTGAAATTTTGGAAACACTGGCGAGCTTGTTCATCGGCGTTGTCCTCCACGATCGATGCGCAAAGTCTACCATACCGGCCCGGCTTGGCCAGATTGCGCGCGCCAAGTATAGAAAGGTCGTAACGAGCGGATGCAAATGACCAGGCCGATCAAGATCAGGATGGGCGGTTACGGACCGCCGACGACCGGTTTCAGCAAGGCGCTGAAATTCATCGGTGACAGCCTCGACAGGCAGTTCGGCAAGGACGTCGCGCTTGACTATGTTTTCAATATCATGGACCACGGCCACAAGGCCGAAGACATCCTGACGCTCGTCGAGAACGGCGAGATCACCCTCGGCTACCAGTCGTCGAGCTATCTCACCGACCGCGTGCCGGAGCTCGGCTTTGTGGACCTTCCGTTCCTTTTTTCAAGCAATGCCCAAGCGCGCGGCGCGATGGACGGCGCACTCGGCGAATTCCTCGTGCGCAAGACGGAAGAGCGCATCAACTATCGAATCCTGGGCTGGTTCGAAAACGGCTTCCGGCACATCTCCAACCGGCTGCGGCCCATCCATATGCCTGCCGACATGAAGGGAATGAAAATCCGCGTTTTGCCGAGCGAGATACAAAGGCGGACTTTCGAACTGCTCGGTGCAAACGCAATGCGCATGGATCTCACCGAGGCCATCGCAATGATCAAGGCGGGCACGCTCGATGCGCAGGAAAATCCGCTGGCGAACACGGTCACCTACGGCGTGCACAAGTTCCACAAATTTCATACGCTCAGTTACCACTTCTATATTTCACGGCCGATTTTCCTGCATCGGCCCTCCTTCCAGTCATGGCCGGCCGAGATCCAGCGTGCGATGCAGGAGGCGGTGACGGAGGCTGTTACCTTCCAACGCAGGCTTGCCCTCGAGGAGCACGAATCCTCCCGCAAGGCGATCGAGGCCGAAGGCTGCGAAATCAACGAATTGACGTCGAAGGAGCATGACGCGTTCGTGGCGGCCGTGCAGCCGCTGCTCGCGGAGGCACGCAAATCCTACGGGGAAGCGATGTTCCGCATGGTGCCCAGGGCGTAGCGGCCGCAGTGCCGCGACTGTCACCGAAAGATTAACGCAGTTGCTGCAATTGCGGAGTTTACGCTGCTGAAACGACTTCATTGATAAGAACGGACCGCAACATTTTGTGCGGCGGACCAATCAGATGACCAGTCGGGACCGACCCATTGCGCTCGCGCTCCGCGGGGTCAGCAAGCGTTTTGACCGCCCTGCAGTCGATGCGCTGGATCTCACGATCTACGGCGGTGAATTCTATGCGCTGGTCGGCCCGAATGGCGCGGGCAAGACGACGACGCTGCGGATGGTTGTCGGCCTTCTGCGCCCCGATGCCGGATCGATCCATGTCGATGGCATCGATACGCTTTCAAACCCGGTGGCGGCAAAGCAGATGACCGCCTGGCTTTCCGACGAGCCGATGATCTATGACAAGCTCACTCCTTACGAGTACCTCGAATTTGTTGCCGGGCTGTGGCGCATCGATCCCAAACCCGCGGAGGCCCGCGCGCGCGAGTTGCTCGGCTGGCTCGGGCTTGAGCCGCATGCGCATGAGCGCTGCGAAGGCTTCTCCAGGGGCATGCGGCAGAAGGTGGCGCTCGCCGGCGCGCTGGTGCACGACCCGAAACTCATCATCCTCGACGAGCCGCTGACCGGCCTCGATGCCGGGACGGCGCGCCAGGTCAAGGACATCCTGCGCGCGCGCGTGCGCAATGGCGGCACCGTCATCATGACCACGCATATTCTCGAGGTTGCCGAACGGATGGCCGACCGCATCGGCGTCATTGCCGGAGGACGCCTGATCGCCGAAGGAACGCTCGACGATTTGCGGCGCCAAACCGGTGCAACGGCCACGAGTCTTGAAGACACATTCCTGACACTCGTGGCGGAACAGGCGGCCGCGTGAGCCGGCAGGCGTCCCTGACCTGGCTGGCCGGCCACGAAATGAGGCTCGGCTGGCGTGACTGGGTGGCGTTGGTGACCGCGGGCGGCCGCACGCGTGCACGCACAGCCTTTATCGCGCTCGTCGTCATCGTCATCCTGATGCACGCTTTCGCGTACTGGACGGTCGCGACCTACGCCGACGCCAATCTTGCGTCCGATACCGCGGCGCTCGTCGGCATTACGGGAACGTTGGTCCTGTCCTGGTCGCTGCTGCTGTCACAGGCGATGGAATCCGTGACACGGGCCTTCTATTCGCGGTCCGACCTCGACCTTATCCTCACGTCACCGGCCTCCACGCGCAAAGTCTTTGCCGTGCGCATGGGCCGGATCGCCGCAGGAGCCGTGGCGATTGCGGTGCTGCTCGCCGCACCGTTCATCAACGTGTTGATCGCGCTCGGCGGCGCGCGGTGGCTCGCCGCCTACGGCGTGGTCGTCGCCATGGGCGCGGTGGCGACCGCCGCGGCGCTGGCGCTTACGATTGCGTTGTTTAGGATCATCGGGGCCAGGCGCACGCGCCTGATTGCCCAGATCGTCGCGGCCGTAATCGGCGCTGCGTTCGTCATCGGATTGCAAATCGCCGCGATATTTTCCGCCGGCAATCTGTCGCGCTTTACCGCGCTGCAGTCCGACTGGATGTTGCGGCACGCACCCGACACCGCGAGCATATTCTGGTGGCCTGCGCGAGCCGTGCTCGGCGATTATGCCGCACTCGTTGCGGTGGTCGCCCTCGCCATTGCGGCGCTGGGGGTTACGGTCGCGATATTTTCACGCCGCTTCGGCGAGCATGCGGTGGCGGCCGCAGGCGTAACCGCCGCCACCGTACGGCAGCGCCGCCGCGCGCTCGCTTTCCGGCGCCGTTCCTGCGGAAGCACCCTGCGGCACAAGGAATGGGTGCTGCTGCAGCGCGATCCCTGGCTGATTTCCCAGACGTTGATGCAGGTTCTCTATCTGCTGCCGCCGGCGCTGCTGCTCTGGGTTACATTCCGCACGGGACACGAGGCTTTCGTCGTGCTGATTCCCGTTATCGTCATGGCCGCCGGCCAGCTTGCGGGCGGACTCGCCTGGCTGACCATTTCGGGCGAAGACGCGCCGGATCTTGTTTCCACCGCCCCGATTCCCGGCAATCGCGTGCTCCTCGCCAAGGTCGAAGCCGTCATCGGCGCGATAGCGCTGGTATTCGCTCCAATTGTCGTGTTCCTGGGATTTGACTCGATTCCTGCGGCAATCATCTGTGGCCTTGGCATTCTCGCCGCCGCTGCGGCTGCGACGGCCATCCAGCTCTGCTTCCGCGCACAGGCGCGTCGGAGTCATTTCCGCAGACGGCAGACGTCGTCGCGGCTGGCAACTTTTGCCGAAGCATTTTCGTCAATTGCCTGGGCTGCGGCGTCGGGCCTCGCGGCAGCCGGCCTGTGGCAGGCTGTCGGTCCGGCCGCAATTGCCTTCGGCATTCTGGCCGCGGTCTGGACGATGAGACCGTCGCGGACCTGAGCTACGCATAAAGGACGCGCATGCGCCGGCGGCCCACGAGCAATCCGACCAGGAGCAGGTTGAGCAGGTTTGCGCCGATACCGGCCGCAAATGCCGGCGCGTAAAAACCGAAGTGATCGTAAAGCAATCCGGCAAGCCAGCCGCCGAGCGCCATGCCGCCGCCGCTGAACAAAAGCAGCGTCGGTATGCGCCATGATGCCTGCGAAGCGGGGAACAGCTCGCGCAGCGCCAGCACGTAGGCGGGAATTATTCCGGAAAAGCCGAGTCCGAATGCAGCCGACACCGTGAAGAGCCCGACTTCGCTTTGCGTGAGCAGAAGAGCGGTCATCGACGCCGCCTGCCAGCCGGAACCGATGAAAACCGTGGCGAGGCCGCCGATGCGGTCGGAGATCGCGCCCCAGATCTGCCGGCTGAGAAAGGCCGTGCCGAGCAGTACCGACAGCATCAGCGCGCCGCTCGAACGCGCAATGCCGAGATCGCTGCAGAACGCAACAAGATGCCCTTGCGGCATCGCCATCGGGATGCAGCACAGCACTGCAGCGACGCACATGATGCCGAAGACGATGTTGGGCGGCCAGCCGAGCACGCGCGCCGGCTTGTCTGTGCCGCCGCCGGCGGGGGAGGGAAGAATGAGCTCGGGCGGCGCACGGAAATAGATCACCGCCAGTGGAATGATGACGGCGATCTCAAGGGCGGCATACCACAGCATCGTCTGCCGCCATCCAAAATCGGCTATCGCGCGCTCGAACAGCGGCGGCCACATCGCGCCGGCGAGGTAGCTGCCGCTCGAGATCAGCGCCAGCGCCGAACCGCGGCGGCGATCGAACCAACGGCTGACGTAGATGTACATCGGCGCGTTGATGCCACCGAGCCCGATCAGGCCCACAAAGAGACCGTGCCCGATCCACAAAGGCCATGGCGGCCCGAACGTTGAGATCAAAAGCCCCAGCCCGATCATCAGGGCGCCGCAAATGACCGTCCATCGGGTTCCAACCTTGTCGGCGAGCCGCCCCATCAGGATGCCGCCGACACCGGAACCCAGCCAGACAAGCGCGCTGGCCAATGCCGGAATCGAACGGACGCCGGCGACCTCGGCGGCGATATCCTTGAGGGCCACAGCGGTGATCCAGGCGGCCCCGAATGCCATCAGCATCGTGACGAGGGCGACCGCGGCGACGGCCCACGATCTTTTCGATTCGATTGAGGCTATGGCGGATTGCGGCATCAGGCGGAAGTCCGGCTGACCGGTGTTGTGGCAGGCTGCCGCGGCTTTGACCACCCGCGCGGACGATGATCAGCCTTGCCTGCTGCATTGCGCCAAAGTGCGCGCAGGGGCTGGTTGCCGAAATTTCCTTTTAGGGGGTGGCGCAATTTCGAAATTGACCCGGCGCGGGCGAAGTATAGCCTGCAGCGCAATTTCCGCGCTTTGCGCGGCTCAACCCGGGCCTATATGAGTGGGCCCCAGCACCGCCCGGATTTGCAAAGACGATCCATGCCACTTCGATCGGTCAGCCTTGACGACAAGTACGACCTCGGCCAGTCGCATGTCTTCGTGACCGGCTACCAGGCCCTGATCCGCGCCTGCCTCATGCAGAAGGAGCGTGATCGCCGGGCGGGCCTCAATACAGCCGGCTATGTCACCGGCTATCGTGGCTCTCCGCTCGGCGGCCTCGACCAGCAGTTCGTACGCGCCGCACGCCAACTCACGGCAGCCGACATCAAGTTTCAGCCCGGCATCAATGAAGAACTTGCGGCGACCGCCTTGTGGGGCTCGCAGCAGGCCGAGCTGCGCGGCGAGGGCAGGTTCGATGGTGTGTTCGGTATGTGGTACGGCAAGGGGCCCGGCGTTGACCGCTCCGGCGACGTTTTCCGCCACGCCAATTTTGCCGGAACCTCGAAGCACGGCGGCGTGATCGCCCTCATGGGCGACGACCACACTGCCGAGTCGTCGACCACGGCGCATCAGTCTGAATTCCATTTCGTCGACGTGATGATGCCGATCCTCAATCCTGCGGGCGTTCAGGAAATCATCGACTATGCCCTTTACGGCTGGGCAATGTCGCGCTTCACCGGCGCGTGGGTTGCGCTCAAGTGCATGCACGAGACGGTCGAGTCGACGGGCGTCGTCGACGGCTCGGTCGGCCGCATCGGTATCGCCATGCCGGACGATTTTCGCATGCCCGAAGGCGGGCTCAATATCCGGCTCGTCGACACGATCCTCGGCCAGGAAGCGCGCCTGCACGATTTCAAGCGCGATGCCATGCTCGCCTTCGTGCGTGCCAACCGGCTCAATCGCATCGTCACGTCCGGCGGCCGCGCGCCGAAAATCGGGATCATTACCACCGGCAAAGCCTATCTCGACGTGCGGCAAGCGCTCGACGAGCTCGGCATCGACGAGATGAAGTGCAACGATCTCGGCTTGCGCATCTTCAAGATCGCCTGCGTGTGGCCGATCGGCCGGCAGGAACTTGCCGAATTTGCCAAAGGTCTCGACCTCGTCATAGTGGTCGAGGAGAAGCGCTCGCTGATCGAAGTGCAGGTGCGCGAGGAGCTCTACGGCTCGGCGAACCAGCCCGTCTGCATCGGCAAGAAGGACGAGCAGGGCAACTGGTTATTCCCGGTAAAGGGCGCGCTTGATCCCAACGATATCGCCATCTGCATCGGCGAGAGACTGCTGCGTTACGGGTCGAATGACGAGATTTCCGCGCACGTAACGCGGCTGAAATCGGCGCAGCGCGCTCTCGTCGAGACAACGGACGTTGCCCAGCGGATTCCCTATTTCTGCTCGGGCTGCCCGCACAACACGTCGACGCGCGTGCCCGAGGGAAGCCGCGCCTATGCCGGCATCGGCTGTCATTACATGGCGCAGTGGATGGAGCGCGAGACGCTCGGCTTCACGCAGATGGGCGGCGAGGGCGCGAACTGGATCGGGGAGGCGCCGTTTTCCAAGCGGGGCCACGTGTTCCAGAACATCGGGGACGGCACCTATAACCACTCGGGCTATCTCGCTATCCGTGCCGCAGTCGCCTCCGGCGTAAACATGACCTACAAGATCCTGTTCAACGATGCCGTGGCGATGACCGGCGGGCAGGCCAATGACGGCGGCCTCACGGTGCCGCAGATCGCAGCACAGGTCGCGGCGGAAGGCGTCAGACGGATAACCGTCGTCACCGACGAACCATGGAAATATGCAAAGGGTATCGAGTGGCCGCGTGGCCTGACGGTGCACCATCGGGACGAGCTCGACGCGGTCCAGCGCGAATTGGCGACCGTGCCCGGGGTGAGCGTTCTGATTTACGACCAGACCTGCGCGGCCGAAAAGCGGCGCCGACGCAAGCGCGGTGCATATCCGGATCCTGACAAGCGGGTCGTCATCAACGATCTCGTGTGCGAAGGCTGCGGCGACTGCGGCGTCAAGTCGAACTGCATATCGGTGCAGCCGCTCGAAACCGAATGGGGCCGCAAGCGCACAATCGACCAGTCGAGCTGCAACAAGGATTACTCCTGCATCAAGGGATTCTGCCCGTCGTTCGTGACCGTACACGGCGCGAAGCTCAAAAAGGGTGAGCGCGTCGAAGAGCCGGGCAACTGGCCTGCGCTGCCTGCGCCGCCGGCGCCTCTGATCAACCATCCTTACAGCATCATAGTGACCGGCATCGGGGGCACGGGAATCGTCACTATCGGCGCGATCGTGGGCATGGCGGCGCACCTCGAAGGGAAAGGCGTCGGCGTGATCGACATGGCCGGGCTCGCGCAGAAGGGTGGTGCGGTCTACAGTCACATCCGGATTGCCAATACGCCGGAGGAAATCCATGCGATCCGCGTCGCCGCCGGTGGTGCGGATCTGGTTATCGGAGGTGATATTGTCGTCGTAGGCGCCAAGAAGGTGCTTGGGGCAATGAAAGCCGGGACGACACGAGTCGTCGTGAACACAGCTGAATTTCTGCCCGGGGACTTCACGCGCAACACGGAATTTTCGCTGCCGACCGAGCGTCTCAGGCGCGCAATCATGACCCATGCCGGACGCGACCGCAGCCATTTCGTCGATGCGGGCCGGCTGGCGACGGCGCTGCTTGGGAATTCGATCGGTGCCAATATGTTCATGCTCGGCTATGCCTATCAGCTCGGCGCGCTGCCGCTGTCGGCGGACGCAATCGAGCGTGCTATCGAAATGAACGGCGAAGCCGTGCCGATGAACATTGCGGCGTTCCGCTACGGTCGTCGTGCCGCGGCAGATCCGAAAGCGCTTGAGACCTTGATCGAGCCGCGACCGCAGGAACGCAACGATTCGCTCAGATTGTCGCAATCTTTCGCCGAGACCGTCGATCGGCGCGCCGAGTTTCTGACCGCATACCAGGATGCGAATTATGCGCGCCGTTACCGCAACTGGGTGGAGAGGGTCCGCGCCGTTGAGGCCGAAAAGGCGCCCGGTCAATGCGGTCTGGCGGAGGCGGTCGCACGCTATCTGTTCAAGCTGATGGCGTACAAGGACGAGTACGAGGTCGCACGGCTTTATACCGATACGTCTTTTCTCGACCGTGTGAAGTCGACTTTCGACGGGGACAGGCTGCGCTTCGAATTCCACCTCGCACCGCCCTTGCTGGCACGGCGCGACCCAGCGACCGGTGAACCACGAAAGATATCCTTCGGTCCCTGGATATTGTCGGTCTTCAGGCTGCTCGCAAAATTACGGTTCCTGCGCGGCACCGCGTTCGATCCCTTCGGCTACAGCGCGGAGAGAAAGACAGAGCGGCGGTTGATCGCCGAATACGAGTATCTTCTCGGGGAAATCTGCGAATTCCTTACGCCCGCCAATCACCGGTTTGCAGTCGGCCTGGCGGCTATCCCCGAAAAGATTCGCGGATTCGGCCCGGTCAAGCAGCGGCATCTGGCCGCGGCAAAAGCCGAGGAAGCGGCATTGCGGGAGCAGTTTCTCTCAGGGCCGGCGCCGCTCCTCAAAGCGGCGGAATGATCCGGGCAAGCCCCGCGGCCGTATATTCCTGTGCCGAGATACTTGACCGCCTAACGGCGGTGTTTTCATATCGAGACAATAAGACCGTCCGGGACAGGACGGCGAGGGGTCATCGTCGCGCTGGCAACGGTGCGATCTTTAGGGAGGACAACGCTGTGGCGCCGAACGCCGCCGCCGATGCGGATACGTTTCCAAAGCTTTTGGTCCGCAATGCCCGAATTTTCGGAGCGCGGCCGGCCATGCGGCACAAGGATCTGGGAATTTGGCAGACATGGACCTGGGCAGAGACGCTGGACAACGTCCGCGCCTATGCCGTCGGGCTGCATCGGCTCGGCCTCAAACGCGGCGAAACAATCGCGATTGTCGGTGCCAACCGGCCTAGGCTTTACTGGTCGGTCATGGCCGCCCAGATGCTCGGCGCAATCCCCGTTCCCGTGTACGCGGATGCGGTGGCCGAAGAGCTCGCTTACGTGCTCGCGCACGCGGAAGTGCGCTTCGCTGCCGTCGAAGACCAGGAGCAGGTCGACAAGATCCTTTCGGTGATGGAGCGCGTCCCCGGGCTTGAGTTGATGCTCTATGACGAAAAGCGGGGCCTTCGCGATTACGACCATAGCCGGCTGCATGCGATGGAAGACGTGATCGGGGAGGGCCACAAGGCGCTCGCCGGCGATCCCTCGGTAGGCGCATGGCTCGATGCCGAAATCGCGGCCGGCAAAGACAGCGACCCCTCCATCATTCTTTATACCTCGGGCACTACCGGCGCATCCAAAGGGGTTGTCCTCAGCAATGAGCGTTCGATTCGCGCCGCGAGCGATACGGTCGCGTTCGACAAACTGACCGAGAATGATGTTGCCCTTGCGTATCTCCCGCTTGCCTGGGTCGGCGATCATTATCTCAATTATGCGCAGGGGATGGTGTCCGGGTTCTGTATGGCATGCCCGGAGAGCGCCGACACGGCGATGCAGGATCTGCGCGAGATCGGGCCGACGTTCTACTTTGCGCCGCCGCGAACGCTCGAACTCCTGCTCACCCGCGTGATGATCCGCATGGAGGATGCCGGTTTCATCAAGCGCGCATTGTTCCATTACTTCATCGGCGTTGCGCGACGCTACGGCGAGCGAATTCTCAACGGGCAGCCGGTGCCTCTGGCTGGCCGGTTACTGTACGCGATCGGCTCACTGCTCGTTTACGGGCCGCTCAAGAACGTGCTCGGGTTCTCGCGCGTGCGGGTCGCCTACACGGCGGGCGAGGCCATTGGGCCCGACCTGTTCAATTTCTACCGCTCGATCGGCCTGAACCTCAAACAGCTCTATGGGCAGACGGAAGCCTTCCTTTACGTCACCGCGCAACCGGACGGGGAGATTTATTCCGACACCGTCGGGCCGGCTTGTCCGAACGTCGATATCCGCATCGCAGAGAACGGCGAAGTGCAGTTCAGGTCGCCGGGTATGTTCACGGGCTACTTCAAGGACGCGAGCAAGACTGCCGAAGCGATGACGCCGGACGGCTACGTGAAGACCGGTGATGCCGGTTTCTTCGACGAGAAAACCGGACACCTTAAGATCATCGATCGTGCCAAAGATGTCGGCCGGCTCAGCGACGGAACGCTGTTCCCGCCGAAATACATCGAGAACAAACTCAAGTTCTATCCCAACATCCGTGAGGCGGTCGCGCTCGGTGATCGTCGCGACTTTGTCGCCGTCATGCTCAATATCGACCTCACGGCTGTGGGCAGCTGGGCGGAACGGAACAATGTCGTTTACGGCTCGTACCAGGAGCTCGCCGGCCATCCGCTCGTCTACGACATGATCGAGAAACACGTGGCCGAGGTGAACCGTTCGCTCGCGGCAGACAAAGTAATGGCCGGGGCGCAGATCAAGCGTTTTCTCATTCTGCACAAAGAGCTCGATGCCGACGACGGCGAACTGACGCGCACGCAGAAGGTACGGCGCGGGTTCATCGCGGAACGTTACGCCCCGCTTATCAAGGCGCTTTATGACGGCTCGAAAGAAGCCGATATCTCGACCGAAGTGACGTTCGAGGACGGCCGCAAAGGCGTTATCAGCGCAAGGGTCAAGATCCGGGACATGCTGGTTGAGCCGGTTCCCGCTGCCATGGGGAAAGCGGCATGAGGGCGCCGGGCGGACCCGACGTTGCCGTCGGCGACGTGCTGCTGGCGGTTGAGAACGTTTCGCTGTCATTCGGCGGCGTGAAGGCGGTCAGCGACGTCTCCTTCGATATCCGTAAAGGAGAAATCCGGGCGATCATCGGGCCGAACGGCGCCGGCAAGACCTCGATGCTCAACATCATCAACGGATTCTATCAGCCGCAACAGGGCCGCATCACGTTCAAAGGCGAGGCGCATTCAAAGATGCGTCCGCACGAGGCGGCGACCGGCGGCATCGCGCGCACCTTCCAGAACGTTGCCCTGTTTCGCGGCATGACGGCGCTCGACAACATCATGGCCGGTCGAACGCTCAGGATGCGCAGCAATTTTTTCTGGCAGATGCTGCGCTACGGGCCGGCGATGAGCGAGGAAGTCGAGCATCGCCGGCGCGTCGAGGAGATCATCGACTTCCTCAAGATCCAGGAAATCCGGCGCGTGCCGGTCGGCCGCCTGCCTTACGGGCTGCAGAAGCGCGTCGAGCTTGGGCGCGCGCTCGCGATGGAGCCCGAGCTGCTCCTGCTCGACGAGCCGATGGCCGGTATGAATCTCGAGGAAAAGGAAGACATGTCGCGCTTCGTGCTCGATGCCAACGACTACTACGGCACGACGATCGCATTGATCGAGCACGACATGGGTGTCGTGATGGATCTCTCCGACCGGGTCGTGGTGCTCGATCATGGCATCAAGATCGCCGACGGTACGCCGGACGAAGTCAAGAAGAACCAGGCGGTGATCGACGCCTATCTCGGCGTCGCACATTAAGGGCGGTTCGATGGGCACGCTGTACAACATCCTCATCGACCCGTTCGTGCAGATGGGGACGGCGCCCGATCTATTCGTGCAGACACTGTGGGAAGGCCTTGTCGGCGGCATGCTGTATGCGCTGATCGCGTTGGGCTTCGTGCTCATTTTCAAGGCGTCGGGCGTGTTCAACTTTGCCCAGGGCATAATGGTGGTCTTTGCCGCTCTGACGCTGGTGGGCCTTTACAATGCCGGCGTTCCGGCTTTTCTCGCGCTCGCCCTCACTGTTGCCGTCATGTTCGGCCTTGCTTTTGCGGTGGAGCGGACGGTGCTGCGCCCGCTGGTCAATCAACCGGACATCATCCTGTTCATGGCGACGTTCGGATTGACCTACTTCCTCATCGGCGCCGGCGAGTTCGTGTTCGGCGGCGATCCGAAGGTCATGATCACCGATCAGCTTTATCTGCCGAAGGGCGCGGTCACCTATAAAGCACTCGGCGGAATCATCTCGGTGCAGAAGCTCGACATCGCCGCGGCCGTTATCGCGTCGGCCATGGTCGCGGGGCTTGCGGTGTTCTTTTCGAAAACGCGGATCGGACGTGCCTTGCGTGCGGTCGCCGACAGCCACGAAGCGGCCCTGTCGGTCGGTATTTCTCTCGAGCAGATCTGGGTGATCGTGTGGTTTGCGGCGGGGCTGGTGGCACTCGTCACCGGCATTTTCTGGGGTGCGCGCTCGGACGTCTCGTTTGCGCTCGAAGTCATCGCGCTCAAGGCTTTGCCCGTCCTCATTCTCGGCGGCCTGACATCTGTCCCTGGCGCCATTGTCGGCGGCCTGATCGTCGGCATCGGCGAAAAGCTGTGGGAGTTCTACTGGGGACCGCTGATCGGCGGCGGCACCGACGCCTGGTTCGCCTACGTCATCGCGCTGGTGTTCCTGTTGTTCAAGCCACAGGGCCTGTTCGGCGAAAAAATTATCGAGCGGGTATAGAGGAAATCCGATGCTCTATCGCGAGGCCGGCCAGTTCAAGACCAGTTACGTCAGCGACCAGGCGGTTTTCCCGATTCTGCAGGACCGCATCGGCATCGCCGTCATTCTGGCAATTGCCTATGTCCTCATTCCTCTTACCGGGAACGACTTCATCATCAATGCCGTGATGATTCCGTTCCTGATTTTTGCGCTGGCATCGATCGGACTCAATCTGCTCACCGGCTATACCGGCCTGCTGTCGCTGGGCACCGGCGGCTTCATGGGCGTCGGTGCCTATGCCTGCTACAAGCTCACGACGATCTTTCCCGACGTGAACATCATCATCTGGGTGATGGTTTCCGGGTTCTTTTCGGCCGCGGTCGGCGTCATGTTCGGGCTGCCGTCCCTGCGCATCAAAGGTTTTTATCTCGCGATTGCGACATTGGCGGCGCAGTTCTTCCTCGAGTGGTGCTTCATCCGGATTCCCTGGCTTTACAACTACAATGTCTCGGCGGCGATCGAAGTGCCGCAGCGGGAGTTGTTTGGCATCATCGTCACCGGGCCCCGCGCCAGTGCGGAGACCCGTTACCTCATCGTGCTTACGATCGTGGTCGTCATGACCTGGGTGGCCTCCAATATCGTGCACGGGCGCATCGGCCGCATGTGGATGGCCGTACGCGACATGGACATCGCCGCCGAGCTGATGGGAATCCGTCTGTTGCCGACCAAGCTGCTCGCCTTCGCGGTGTCCTCGTTCTACTGCGGGGTATCCGGAGCGCTGATGGTGTTTCTGTGGTACGGCGGCGCCGAATCGACGGTCTTCAACATCAACCAGAGCTTCACGATCCTGTTCATGATCATCATCGGCGGCCTTGGCAGCCTCCTCGGTTCGTACCTGGGAGCGGCGCTGATCTACATTCTGCCGATCATCCTGCGCTTCGTGCCTCCCGAGTTGGGCGTTCCCCTGCACGCGGCAACGGTAGAGCACCTGACATTCATGATAACCGGAGCGCTTATCGTGTTTTTCCTGATCGCGGAGCCCGCCGGGCTTGCCCGGTTGTGGCAGATTGGCAAGCAAAAACTGAGGGTGTGGCCGTTTCCGTATTGATGGTGCAGGATAGGTCCCAATTTCTGGCCGTGGCCCGGGCCCCGGCTGCGAAATCGCCAGCCGGGAAAACCGGATCCGGCGAAACTAGAAACCAGAGGCGCGCCTGATCGGGCGCGAACCAAAGGGAGGAATGAAAATGAAGGCAAGACACCTACTGATCGGCATGACCTGCGCGAGCCTGCTGGGAGCTGCGGTGCTCGCCGGCAAGGCGCAGGCGCAGGATTCGATCTATGTGCCGCTTCTCACCTACCGCACCGGTCCGTTTGCCGGATCGGGTATTCCGATTGCCAACGGCATGCATGATTATCTGGCCATGCTCAACGAGCGGGATGGCGGCATCGGCGGCGTCAAGCTCAACATTGAGGAATGCGAGACCGGCTACGACACCAAGAAGGGTGTCGAGTGCTGGGAATCGGTCAAGGGCAAGAAGCCTGCGGTCGTCAATCCGTATTCGACGGGCATCACGCTGCAGATCATCCCCAAGGCCGCGGTCGACAAGATCCCGATCCTGTCGATGGCTTACGGACTTTCGGCATCGGCGGTTGGTGAAAAGTTCCCTTGGATCTTCAATCCACCCGCGACCTACTGGGACGGCCTGTCGATGGTCATGCGCTACATCGGCGGCAAGGAAGGCGGTCTCGACAAGCTCAAGGGTAAAACCATCGGCTTCATCTTCCTTGAAAGCGGCTACGGCCGCGAGCCTCTGCCGTTGCTGCACCAGTTTGCCAAGGACTACGGCTTCACGGTGAAGGAGTACTCGGTCGCCGGAAAAGAGATGCAGGATCAGTCAGCGCAGTGGCTGGCCGTGCGTCGCGATCGGCCGGCCTGGATGATCATGTGGGGCTGGGGTGCGATGAACCCGACGGCGGTCAAGCGCGCCGCCGAGAACGGCTACCCGATGGACCACTTCATCGGCATTTGGTGGTCGGGCTCGGATGACGACGGCCGCGGCGGTGGCCAGGCGGCCAAAGGCTATCTCTCGCTCAACTTCAACGGCCTCGGCGCCAACTATCCGGCGCTGCAGGACATCAAGAAATATATCGTCGACAAGGGCAAGAGCCAGGTTGAAAAGGACAAGTTCGGAGAGAATTTCTATAACCGCGGCGTCTACAACTCGGTCCTGGTCGCGGAAGCGATCCGAAACGCACAGAAGCTGTCGGGCAAGAAGGTCGTGACCGGCGAAGACGTCCGCCGCGGCCTTGAGACACTCAACATCAGCGAGGCGCGCTGGAAGGAACTCGGTCTTCCGAACTTTGCCGCCCCGATCACCGGCGTGAACTGCACCGACCACAACGGGCACGCGCCGGCCTATATGCAGCAGTGGGACGGGGCGAAGTGGGTCAAGGTTTCCGACTGGATCCAGCCCATGAAGGAAAAGGTGCGTCCTCTGCTCGACGCGGCGGCCAACGAGTATGTCGAGAAGAATACCGGCTGGCCGAAGCGCACCGAGGCTTGCGACAAGTCGTCGTAAGAATCAGCTGGCGTGAAAAACCTCTCCCCGGGAACGGGGAGAGGTTCATTATCCGGAGTAGACGCTGATGTCTGCCGTCGAGCGATCATCCGTCGCACAAGCCGAGCGCATCCTTTCGGTCAACAATATCGAGGTCATCTACGATCACGTGATCCTGGTGCTCAAGGGCGTGTCGCTGGACGTGCCGAGGGGCGGCATCGTGGCGCTGCTCGGCGCCAACGGTGCGGGCAAGACCACCACGCTGAAGGCGATCTCCAATCTGCTGCACGCCGAGCGTGGCGACGTGACCAAAGGTTCCATCGTGTTTGAAGGGGCGGAGGTGCAGGATCTGTCGCCAAACGAGCTCGTACGGCGCGGCTGCATCCAGGTCATGGAAGGCCGTCACTGCTTCGGCCATCTGACGATCGAGGAAAATCTCCTGACCGGCGCCTTCACGCGGCGCGACGGCAAGAGTGAAATCAGGCGCGATCTCGATCTGGTCTACGGCTATTTTCCGAAGCTTCGCGAACGGAAAGATTCGCTTGCCGGCTATACTTCGGGCGGCGAGCAACAGATGTGCGCCATCGGCCGTGCGCTGATGTCGCGCCCGAAGATGATCCTGCTCGATGAACCGTCGATGGGGCTGGCGCCGCAGATCGTCGAGGAAATTTTCGGGATCGTGAAGGATCTGAACGAAAAGGAAGGCGTCTCCTTCCTGCTCGCCGAGCAGAACACCCACATGGCCCTGCGCTTTGCGCGCTACGGTTATATTCTCGAAAACGGCCGGGTGGTGATGGACGGCGATGCCAGGACGCTTTCCGAAAACGAGGACGTCAAGGAATTCTACCTCGGCATATCCGAGGGCCGGCGCAAGTCGTTCCGCGAGGGCAAACACTACCGCCGGCGCAAGAGGTGGCTCGCCTAGGCCATGACCGGCCATTACGACGCGCTCGAAACCCGCGATCCTGCAGTCCGCGAACGCGATCAGCTCGCCCAGGTGCCGGACCTCGTTGCACATGCAATGACAGCGCCCGGTTGGGCAAAGCACCTCTCCGGAGTGGACGCGAAAACTGTCACCTCGCGGGCGGCATTGGCGAAGCTGCCGGTTCTGCGCAAGGCAGACTTCTCGGCGATGCAGAAAGAGAACCCGCCTTTCGGCGGCCTCAACGTTACGCCGGTCGCGGGTGCAAGGCGCCTGCTGATGTCGCCGGGGCCGATTTTCGAGCCGGAAGGGACGGGGGAGGACTGGTGGGGCGCGGCACGTGCGCTTTTTGCAGCCGGTTTTCGCAGGGGTGATATCGTCCACAATTCCTTCGCCTATCACCTCACGCCAGGCGGTTTCATCCTGGAGTCGGGCGCGCACGCGCTTGGCTGCGCGGTCGTCCCAGGCGGCGTCGGAAACACCGAGCAGCAGCTCGAGGCGATCGCGCACTACAAACCGTCGGGCTACGTCGGCACTCCGGATTTCCTGAAGATCCTGCTCGATACGGCGGAGAAAACGGGCAAGGACGCTACGTCATTCAAACGCGGGCTGGTGTCCGGCGCCGCGTTGCCGCCATCGTTGCGTGACGAACTCGGCCGGCGCGGCGTCGTGGTCCTTCAATGCTATGCGACAGCGGAACTGGGCGTGATCGCTTACGAGAGTGAGGTCTGCGACGGCATGATCGTGAACGAAACGGTGATCGTCGAGATCGTCCGACCCGGCACGGGCGACCCGGTGCCGGACGGCGAGGTGGGCGAAGTCGTGGTCACGTCGTTCAACCGCGACTACCCGATGATCAGGCTGGCGACGGGCGATCTGTCGGCGCTGATGCCGGGCGTTTCGCCTTGCGGCCGCACCAATGCCCGCATCAGGGGCTGGATGGGGCGTGCCGACCAGACGGCAAAGGTGAAGGGAATGTTCGTGCACCCCAAGCAGATCGTCGAAATCGCCGCGCGGCATCCCGAGATCAGGCGCCTGCGTCTGGTCGTCGACCGCGAAGCGGAGCAGGACCGGATGACGCTGCTGGCCGAGTGCGCCTCATCCGATGCCGGTCTCGAAGCCGCGATCGCCGCGACGCTGCAGTCGATCACGAAACTCAAGGGTTCTGTCAGGCTGATGGCGCCGGGCACGCTGCCGAACGACGGCAAGATCATTGCGGACGAGCGCAAGCCATGAGTCCGGTTTCAGTTCCGATAACCGGCGGCCGCATCGGCGTGCTGCTGGTCAATCTCGGCACGCCGGATGCGACCGATTACTGGTCGATGCGCCGGTATCTCAAGCAGTTTCTGTCGGACCGGCGCGTGATCGAGGAAAACCGGCTGAAGTGGTGGTTTGTCCTCAATTTCATCATCCTGACGGTCCGGCCGGGCCGCAAGGGTCGCGACTACGACAAGATCTGGAACAGGGAGCGAAACGAGTCGCCGCTGAAGACCATAACGCGGTCCCAGTCGGACAAGCTCGACGAGATCTTTGAAAAGGTCGACAAGCGCATCCGCGTCGACTGGGCCATGCGTTACGGAAACCCGTCGATCCCTTCGCGGCTTGAGGCGCTGGCGGCGCAGGACTGTGAGAAAGTCCTGATCGTGCCGCTCTATCCTCAATACGCCGCCGCGACGACGGCGACCGTCTGCGACGAGGTTTTCCGCGCGCTGCGGCGCATGCGGTTCCAGCCGGCACTGCGCGTTGCCGCGCCCTACTACGCAGAGCCCGTCTATATCGATGCGCTCGCAGCCTCACTCAATGCCGCGCTGGCCAGGCTTTCGTTCAAGCCGGAGGTGATCATCGCCTCCTATCACGGGATGCCGGAGGAGTACGTAGCCAAGGGCGATCCCTACCTCAAGCAATGCGGCGAGACGACGGCCCTGCTGCGGAGGAAACTGAAACTGGACGACGAGCGTCTGATCATGACATTCCAGTCCCGCTTCGGTACGGCCGAATGGATCAAGCCCTATACCGATGCGACCGTGAAATCGCTGGCCGGTCGCGGCGTCAAAAACCTCGCCGTCGTCACGCCGGGCTTCGCCGCCGATTGCCTCGAGACGCTGGAAGAGATCGCGATGGAAAACGCCGCGATTTTCCGCGAGGCGGGGGGCGAGAATTTCGCGGCGATCCCCTGTCTCAACGATTCTCCGGGGGGAATGGCCGTCATCCGCGACATCGTCACGCGCGAACTCAAGGGCTGGCTTTAGGGCCGCTCGCCCGAGCCGGTCACTTGCCGTCGAGCAGGCGGCGCATCTCGGCGCGCAGCTCCGGCGCAATGTCGCTGCGCTGCAGACCGTAGGCCACGTTGGCGGTCAGAAACCCGATCTTCGAGCCGCAATCGAAACTGCGGCCTTCGAACTTCAGCCCGTAAAACGGCTGCGTGCGTGCCAACGCGACCATCGCGTCGGTGAGCTGGATCTCGCCGCCGGCACCGGCCGCCTGTTTTTCCAGAAGATCGAAGATCTGCGGCTGCAGGATGTAGCGCCCGGTGATGGACAGGTTGGACGGCGCTTCGCTCGCCTTCGGCTTTTCGACCATTCCGGTAATCGAAAAGGCCTTGCCCTTTGCGGCACCCACGCCGACCACGCCGTACATGTGCACGCGCTCGGCGGGCACCTCTTCGACGGCGACAATATTGGCGTTGCCGTCGAGATCCTCGGCGGCGTCCATCATCTGCGCGAGGCACCCGCGCGGGTGCTGCACAAGCACGTCGGGCAGCAGCAGTGCGAAGGGCTCGCGACCGACGAGCTCGCGCGCGCACCAGACGGCGTGGCCCAGGCCGAGCGGCGATTGCTGCCGCGTGAAGCTCACCGTCCCGGCTTCGGGCAGATCCTCGGACAGCAGCTTGAGCTCGGCTTTTTTGCCGCGCTCCATCAAGGTTAATTCGAGTTCGAACTGGCGGTCGAAATGATCCTCGATCACGCTTTTGTTCCGTCCCGTCACGAAGATGAAATGCTCAATGCCGGCCTGACGGGCTTCATCGACCACGTGCTGGATCAGCGGCCGGTCGACAACGGGGAGCATCTCCTTGGGCATGGCTTTGGTCGCCGGAAGGAACCGGGTTCCGAGGCCGGCCACGGGGAATATGGCTTTGCGAATGCGGGTCATGCGAAAATCTTCAAGGTGAGTCGTGGCAATGCTCGGGCGCACAAAGCACGGGTCGGGGCCGGGGGTCCAGATGCGTCATAAAGGCAGTACACCATTAACGTCCCTGAAATGATATTGGACGACCCATAGATGCGGAAATGACGGACAAAAGACTCGGGACCGGCATGCGCGGAAGGTTGCCAATAGTCGTCATTGCAGGCGTTTTTGCGGCTGCCGGAGGCATCGCCGTCGCGCAGGATTCGCGACACCCGGCCACCACGGGCGCGCTGTCGCAGCCGGCTCCGCCGCCGGCGGCGGAGTGGAGCGGACAGTCGGGCGCGTCCGGCCATCCGCTGATGACCGCGGAAGCAATCCGCGCGGCGGCAGAAAATTTTCACAGCTGCATCCAGCGGCTCTGGCCGGCGGCTGCGCGGCGCGGCATCTCGCGAAACGTTTTTGCCACGTATACGGCACCGCTGGCGCCCGATCTGCGCATTATGGATCTGCTTGACAACCAGCCCGAATTCACAAAAGCGATCTGGGACTATCTCGACATTCTCGTCACCGACGAGCGCATCGCGCGCGGCCGCGAGCTGCTGGAAAAATACCGCAGCGTGTTTGACGCCGTGGAACGCGCCTACGGAGTCGACCGCTACATCATTGCGGCCATCTGGGGTGTCGAGACAAATTACGGGACGCTGATCGGCGAGCGCCCCGTGCTGCGCTCGACCGCGACGCTTGCGTGCGTCGGCCGGCGACAGGAATTTTTCCGCGAGGAGTTTCTTTCGACGCTTGAGATCATTCAACGCCGTGATATCCGCCCCGACCGTCTGGTAGGTTCCTGGGCAGGCGCGTTCGGGCCGACCCAGTTCATGCCGACCGCCTTCAAGAAGTATGCGGTCGACTTCGACCATGACGGGCGTCGCGACGTTGTCGATTCGGTGCCCGACGTCATCGCATCCACCGCCAATAATCTGAAACGTGACGGCTGGGTCCCGGGCCACACGTGGGGCTACGAAGTGGTGGTGCCGGCGACTTTCAATTTCCTTCTCGCCGATCACAGCCGCTCGATGACGGTCCGGGAATGGGAGCGGCACGGCATCAGGCGTCCGGACGGCCATCCGTTTCCGCGTCCGGACGATCACGCGTTTCTGCTGGTGCCGGCGGGCGTGCAGGGTCCCGGCTTCCTGATGCTGGCGAATTTCGGCGTGATCATGAAGTACAATCCGGCAGAAGCCTACGCCTTGGCCATCGGGCACCTGGCCGACAGGCTGCGCGGCGGCGCTCCGTTTGCGCAGGACTGGCCGCGGTACGAGCGCGTTCTGTCGCGGACGGAACGGCTGGAACTTCAACAGCTGCTGGCGCGGCATGGTTACGACGTGGGCGAACCCGACGGGCTCTTCGGGGTCAGGACGCGTGCCGCAATTCGCGAATTTCAGGCTAAAAACGGGCGCATTCCCGACGGTTTTGCTTCCGCCGGGATCCTGGACCAGTTGCGCGCGCGTTAAGGATCGCGGCGCCCCCGCGACCTTTGAGTTGACATTATTCCGGCGTTGATAATCCATGGTTGCCGGGCGTCGGCGGTTACGTCTGCAAACGTCCCGATTTGGCATTCGCATGGCTGTGAAAAACCGGTTTTCGCGCTGGCTCGTCGGGGCGGCCCTTCTGGCCGCGGTCGATATTGTGGGCCTCGCCGCGCTTGAGATCGCAGTCAGTTCGCCGGCACAGGCGCAGTGGCGCGACGACCGTTTTCCGTTCCTGTCCCGGCAGCGGCAGCAACGGTCCGGCGGTGGATTTTTCGGCGGGCTTTTCGGCGGCGGCCAGCGTTCATTCGAGAACACTGAGCAGCCGCAGGCGCCGGTCGACAATTCGCGTGCTCCGCCGCCGAAAAAGGTTGAAGCAAAACCGGACGCGCCCGCGCCGACGACTTCGATCGTCGTCATGGGTGACGGCATGGCCGACTGGCTCGCCTACGGGCTGGAGGAGGCCTTCGCGGATACGCCGGAGGTCGCCATCGTTCGCAAGAACAAGATTCATTCCGGTTTGCTGCGCTATGAGTCGAAGGGGGATCTCGATTGGTGGCACGTCGCGCGTGATATTCTCAGTCAGGAAAAAGCGAACTACGTGGTGATGATGCTCGGCATCAGTGATCGCCAGAACATCCGCGAACGCGACCTTGCCAAGGAAGCCGACAAGAAGAAGGAAAAGGACAAAGCGAACAAGCCGGCGCCCGACAAGGACATTCAGAACAAGGACGCGCAGAACAAGGACCCGGTCGAAGACCCGGAGCAGGATTCGATCGCGGCTCCGGAGACGCAGCCCGGGAAAAAGGCGACCGGCATCATCGAATTCCGGACCGACCAGTGGGCCGAGATCTACTCAAAACGGATTGATGAGACGATCGCCGCGCTCAAGAGCAAGGGCGTGCCGGTGTTCTGGGTCGGCCTGCCGTCGATCCGCGGCACCAAGTCGACCGCCGATGCGGTCTATCTTAACGATCTTTACCGCGCGCGCGCCGAACGGGCCGGCGTGGTCTATGTCGACATCTGGGACGGCTTTGTCGACGAATCGGGAAAGTACTCGAATTTCGGACCCGACTACGAAGGTCAGATACGGCGCTTGCGGTCGAACGACGGGGTCTTTTTCACGAAAAGCGGCGCGCTGAAGCTCGCGCACTATGTCGAGCGTGAAATCCGTCGCCAGATGAACAGCCGCGTGGCTCCGATCGCGCTTCCTTCGGGACCGGTCACGCCCGCGACGCCGGATGGCAAGCCTGCAGCGCGACCGATGGCGGGACCCGTCATTCCGTTGACGGTGACGCCGACTACGTCCGAGGAACTGTTGGGAGGCGCCGGCAATAGTTCCCCACATGGCGATGCGATAGCGACCCGCGTGCTGGTCAAGGGCGAGCCGGTCGCGGCTCCGCGGGGACGCGCCGACGATTTTGTGCTCAAGCCCGACAACGAAGGAAAGCCCACGCCGCCGGCGGCGGCGATGACACCCGCTGCCGCGATGGCGGCTGCGCCGGCCGAAACCGCACGCCCGGAACCAGCGCCTGAAAAGAAGACTACGGCGCCAAAGGCGTCGCCGCCGAAAGCCGCGCAAAACACCCAGACGCAAGCCAAGCCCAAGCCGGCTCGCCCGCAGCAGCGTGACGAGGCGCCGCGGCCGCCGCGGCCCGTCGGTCTTTTCGGCACTTTCCGTTGATCTGACGCGGCAGTACCGCATCAGCGCGGCAGCGTCGTTGATCCCATCAGGAATTTGTCGACCGCATGCGCTGCCTGGCGGCCTTCACGAATTGCCCACACCACCAGTGACTGCCCGCGCCGCATGTCGCCGGCGGCAAAGACTTTCGGCAGCGACGTCTGGTAAGCGTTGGTGTCAGCAGACACGTTGCCGCGCTGATCAAGCGCGACATCCAGCGCCTTGAGCATGCCCTCGTGCACCGGATGCACGAAGCCCATGGCGAGCAGTACGAGATCGGCATCAATCTCGAATTCGGTACCCGGCATGGGCTGGAACTTTTCGTCAACATGCGTGCAATGAAGTTTCTTCACCCGGCCGTTCTCGCCGCTGAATTTCTGCGTCAGTACGGCAAATTCACGCGTGGCTCCCTCCTCATGGCTTGACGAGGTGCGCAGCTTGAGCGGCCAGTTGGGCCAGGTCAGCAGTTTGTTTTCATGCAGGGGAGGCTGCGGCATGATCTCGAAATTCGTAACAGACACCGCGCCCTGCCGGATCGACGTACCGATGCAATCTGAGCCGGTATCGCCGCCGCCGATGACCACGACTTTCTTGCCTGTGGCGAGGATCGGCTCGACCTCGCCAAGCGGCTCGCTGCTGACGCGCCGGTTCTGCTGTGGCAGGAATTCCATCGCGAAATGGATGCCCTTAAGCTCGCGCCCGGGGATAGGCAGGTCGCGCGGCTTTTCACTGCCGCCGGCCAGCACGACAGCGTCGTGCTCCTTTACCAGCTTGTCAGCCGCGACGTTTACGCCGACGTGCGCATTGTAGTGAAAGGTTACGCCTTCCGCCTGCATCTGTTCGATGCGGCGGTCGACGTGGATCTTCTCCATCTTGAAATCGGGAATGCCGTAGCGCAGCAGGCCGCCGGCCTTGGCCCAACGCTCGTAGACATGCACGTCGTGACCGGCGCGCGCGAGCTGCTGCGCGCAGGCAAGCCCGGCCGGTCCTGAGCCTACGACCGCCACCTTCTTGCCGGTTTTGCGCTGCGGCTTGTCCGGCTTGAGGCCTTGCGCGATCGCGCGGTCGGCAATCTCGCATTCGATCGTCTTGATGGTGACCGGGTTCTCTTCGATGTTGAGCGTGCACGATGCCTCGCACGGCGCCGGGCAGACCCGGCCGGTGAATTCCGGAAAATTATTGGTCGAGTGCAGATTGCGGGCCGCTTCCTCCCAGTTGCCCCGGTACACGAGGTCGTTCCAGTCAGGAATCTGGTTGTTGACCGGGCACCCCGTCGGGGCGCCGGTGATGCGGCTGGTGCCGTGGCAATAGGGCACGCCGCAATCCATGCAACGGGCCGCCTGTTCGCGGATTTCCTTGTCCGAGAGCGGCAGCACGAACTCGTGCCAATGCTTGATGCGCTCCGCGACCGGTTGGTAGTCGCGGTCCTCGCGCTCGAATTCCAGGAAACCGGTAACCTTGCCCATACGCTATTCCGCGGCCTGCATCGTGGCGGCCTTCTCCTTCGCCATCTCGGCGAGTGCGCGGCGATATTCGACCGGCATAACCTTTCGGAACAGCGGGCGATACTGGTTCCAGTTGGCAAGGATCTCGGCGGCGCGCTTGGAGCCGGTGTAGCGGGCGTGGTTGGAGATCAGCATGTGCAGCCGCTCGGCATCCTTTATCGTGAGATCCGACATGACGTCGACGCGGCCGTGCGATTCCAGATCGTTGTAGTGGCCGAACTCCTGCTCGGCGACCTGTTCCTCTTCGGGAACCGGCTCCAGTTCGACCATCGCCATGTTGCAACGCGTCTTGAACGTCGAGTCCTCGTCAAGCACATAGGCGATGCCGCCAGACATTCCGGCCGCGAAATTCCGCCCGGTGCGGCCGAGCACAACGACGACGCCGCCGGTCATGTACTCGCAGCAGTGGTCGCCGGCGCCCTCGATCACCGCGATGGCGCCGGAATTGCGCACGGCAAAACGTTCGCCGGCGACACCGCGGAAATAGCATTCGCCTTCGATCGCGCCGTAGAGCACGGTGTTGCCGACGATGATTGATTCTTCAGGCACGATGCCGGAATCCGCCGGCGGACGGATGATCAGCCGGCCTCCCGACAGGCCCTTGCCGACGTAGTCGTTGGCATCGCCATCAAGCTCAAAAGTTATGCCGCGCGCGAGCCATGCGCCGAAGCTTTGTCCGGCCGTCCCGGTGAAGCGGACGTGGATTGTATCATCGGGCAGACCTTCGTGGCCGTAGCGCTTGGCCACTTCGCCTGAGAGCATGCCGCCGCAGGCGCGATCGGTGTTGTGGATGATGGCCTGCAACCGCACCGGCGCCCCGCGATCGAGTGCGGCCTGCGCCTGTGCGATCAGCTTACGGTCAAGGATGTCCTTGATCTTGTGGTCCTGCGGCTCGCATTTGTAGATGGCAGTACCCTTTTCCGCCGGCGGCTTGGTGAACAGCTTGGAAAAGTCGAGGCCTTTTGCCTTCCAGTGCTCGACCAGCTTGCGGCGATCCAGCATCTGCATCTGTCCGATCATTTCGTCGAACGTGCGGAAACCGAGCTCGGCCATCAGTTCGCGGACTTCCTCGGCGACGAAGAAGAAGTAATTGATGACGTGCTCGGGCTGGCCCTTGAAACGCTTGCGCAACACCGGATCCTGCGTCGCCACTCCGACCGGGCAGGTGTTGAGGTGGCACTTTCGCATCATGATGCAGCCGGCGGCGATCAGGGGCGCTGTTGCGAAGCCGAATTCGTCTGCGCCGAGCAGCGCGCCGACGACGACGTCACGGCCGGTGCGGATGCCGCCGTCGACCTGTACGGCGATGCGCCCGCGCAGGCGATTGATGACCAGCGTCTGGTGTGTCTCGGCAAGGCCGATCTCCCACGGGCTTCCGGCATGCTTGATCGAGGTGAGCGGGGAAGCACCGGTGCCACCCTCGAAGCCGGCAATGGTGACGTGATCGGCGCGCGCTTTCGAAACCCCGGCGGCGACGGTGCCGACGCCGACCTCCGACACGAGCTTCACGGAGACGTCGCCGGTCGGGTTGACGTTTTTCAGGTCGAAGATGAGCTGCGCCAGGTCCTCGATCGAGTAGATGTCGTGGTGCGGCGGCGGCGAAATCAGGCCGACGCCGGGCGTCGAGTGCCGCACTTTGGCAATGGTCTTGTCGACCTTGTGCCCCGGCAGCTGGCCGCCTTCGCCGGGCTTTGCACCCTGCGCCATCTTGATCTGCATCACGTCCGAATTGACCAGGTACTCGGCGGTAACACCGAAGCGGCCGGACGCGACCTGTTTGATCGCCGAGCGCATCGAATCGCCATTCGGCAGCGGCTTGAAGCGGTCGGCTTCCTCGCCGCCCTCGCCGGTGTTCGACTTGCCGCCGATACGATTCATGGCGATCGCGAGCGTCGTGTGTGCTTCGCGTGAAATCGAGCCGAACGACATCGCGCCCGTCGAGAAGCGCCGCACGATGTTCTTTGCAGGCTCGACGTCTTCCAGAGGCACCGGCCTGCGGCCGTCTTCCTCCGCTTTCTTCAGCCGGAACATGCCGCGGATGGTCAGCAGCCGTTCGTTCTGCTCGTTCACAAGTTGCGCGAAGGCGCGATAATGGTCCCGTGAATTGCCGCGTACGGCGTGCTGCAGGCGCGATACCGTTTCCGCTGTCCAGACGTGGTCTTCGCCGCGCACGCGTACCGCATAATCACCCCCAACGTCGAGCATCGAGCGGTAGATCGGCGCGTCGCTGAAGGCGTCGCGGTGGCGGCGTACGGCTTCCTCGGCAATTTCGGCAAGTCCGACACCTTCGATACGCGTGTGCGTACCCGTGAAGTACTTGTCCACGAAATCCTGACGCAGGCCGACGGCATCGAAAATCTGCGCACCGCAGTACGACTGGTAGGTGGAGATGCCCATCTTGGACATCACCTTGAGCAGACCCTTGCCGATTGCCTTGATGTATTTCTTGATGACTTCCTTGTCGTCGGCCGGCTTGCCCGGCAGCTCGTTCTTGATGGCGACCAGCGTTTCGAAGGCAAGATAAGGATTGATCGCTTCGGCGCCGTAGCCCGCAAGGCACGCAAAATGATGTACTTCGCGCGGCTCTCCGGTTTCGAGCACCAGGCCGACGGATGTGCGCAGGCCGTTGCGGATCAGATGATGATGGACCGCGGCGCAGGCGAGTAATGCAGGGATCGGGATGCGGTCGGCGCCGGCCTTGCGGTCGGACAGAATGATGATGTTGCAGCCGTTGCGTACCTCCTCTTCGGCGCGCTCGCACAGTTCGTCGAGCGCCCACCCCATTCCGTCAGCACCGTGCTCGGCCGGAAACGTGATGTCGAAGGTGCTGGACTTGAAGTGATCGCCGCTCATCGTGGAGATCGAGCGGATCTTTTCCAGATCCTCGTTGGTGAGGATCGGCTGACGTACCTCAAGACGTTTCGTCCTCGATGTGCCCTCGAGGTCGAAAATGTTCGGCCGCGGCCCGATGATGGAGACGAGGCTCATCACCAGCTCCTCGCGGATCGGGTCGATCGGCGGATTGGTCACCTGTGCAAAGTTCTGCTTGAAGTAGGTGAACAGCGACTTCGGCCTGCTGGACAGCGCGGAGATCGGCGTATCGTTGCCCATTGAGCCGACCGGTTCCTCGCCGGTGGTCGCCATCGGCGTCATCAGGAACTTGATGTCTTCCTGGGTGTAGCCGAAGGCCTGCTGCCGATCGAGCAGCGACAGGTTGGAAATAGGCGCCTCATTGGCGGTGCCGGGCAGGTCCTCGAGAACGATCTGGGTGTTGGCCAGCCACTCTTTATAAGGATGGCTTCTGGCGAGCGTTGCCTTGAGTTCCTCGTCGGGAATGAGCCGGCCCTCATCGAGGTCGACCAGCAACATCTTGCCAGGCTGGAGGCGCCACTTCTTGATGATGTCCTTTTCCGGAATCGGCAGGACACCCATTTCGGATGCCATGACGATGCGATCATCGCGCGTCAGCAGGTAGCGCGCGGGCCGCAGGCCGTTACGATCGAGCGTGGCACCGATCTGCCGTCCATTCGTAAACGCGATCGCGGCCGGTCCGTCCCACGGCTCCATCAGCGCGGCGTTGTATTCGTAGAAGGCGCGGCGTTCCTCGTCCATGAGCGGATTGCCCGCCCACGCCTCCGGAATCATCATCATCATCGCGTGCGCAAGCGAATAGCCGCCCTGAGTCAGAAACTCGAGCGCGTTGTCGAAGCATGCGGTGTCTGACTGCCCTTCGTAGGAGATCGGCCACAGCTTGCTGATGTCCTTGCCGAACAACGGCGAGGATACCGAGGCCTGCCGCGCCGCCATCCAGTTCACATTGCCGCGCAGCGTGTTGATTTCGCCGTTGTGCGCGATGTAGCGGTAGGGGTGCGCGAGCGACCAGGTCGGGAAGGTGTTCGTCGAGAATCGCTGGTGCACCAGCGCAAGCGCGCTCTCGAAATCCGGATCGTGCAGATCGGGATAATAGGTGCCGAGTTGATCGGCGAGGAACATTCCCTTGTAGATCACGGTGCGGCAGGAGATCGACACCGGGTAGTAGCCGGACGTGCGCCGCTCGCGCCGGCGGTAGATTGCATTGGAGATCGACTTGCGCAGGATGTAGAGTCGGCGCTCGAACTCGTCCTCGGACATCTTCTTTTTGCCGCGGCCGATGAATACCTGCATGTGCTTCGGCTCGGTCGGCTTGACGGATTCGCCGAGCGTCGAATTGTCGGTCGGCACGTCGCGCCAGCCGAGCAGTGTCAATTTCTCGCGCGCGATGACCTCCGCATAAATATCGCGGATGATCTGCCGCCAGTTCGCATCCTGCGGCATGAACAGATAGCCGACCGCGTACTCGCCGGGGTTGGGCAGCTTTATTCCGAGCTCGGCGGTTTTCTTGACGAAGAACTTGTGCGGGATCTGCACCAGGATGCCGGCGCCATCACCCATGCGCGGATCGGCACCGACTGCTCCACGATGCTCAAGGTTGCAGAGGATACGCAGGCCGTCTTCGATGAGCTGGTGCGATTTGCGGCCCTTGATATCGGCGATGAAGCCAACGCCGCAGGAATCCTTGTCGAGCGCGGGATCGTAGAGACCCTGCGCAAGCGGCACGCCGGGATCGGCGGTCGGGCCGCTTCCGGCAAATCCAGCAATGCGCCTCTTCTCGCTCATCTCGCCCTGCCTCGCCGGCGCGCGAATCGCTCCGGCGTACCCGCCTCGTCCGCGCGCTCACATCGCTCGCGGTCAACGCGCAACTGATCTCGAAAGGGGGCAGCCTGTCCGGCGTTGTCGCCGCCCGTGGCTGCACCTGTTCGGGCGCCACCGATGTCTGCCCCTGCGACTTAAGAGCCGCCACCCGTGCTCGCCAGCTATTAGGACAGCATTACTGTCCTAATGGACCATGCCAAATTTTGCCCTGTCGCACAAGGCTGGTCCACGCCGGATTGGGCAGAATCTTTCGTTTTCTTGCGGCAGGGGCATCCGGACGGCAAGAAGGCGGGTCCCCGGCCCAATATCCGCGCAATGCTGTTGCGCCGGAAGGTCCTGCAAGACGAATGCGCGTTAACCGTTTAACCTCATGACCGGACAGGACAGGCGGCAAAACAGGGGTCGGCCATGAAAGGACTAGGCGGGAGCACATTGGCGGTATTGGTGCTGGCAGGGGGCCTGCTTGCAGGCGCCTTGCCAGGGCGTGCCCAGCCGCCGGACGTTGACGTATCGCAGATCGGAATACTGCCACCGTCGACGATTCTTGCAGGTGTTCGCTACGTCGGACTCGATCCGGTCGGAGAGCCGGTCAGGCGCGGTGCCTATTACGTGCTGCATGCCTTTGACGGTTCGGGGGTCGAGCTTCGCGTCGTCGCCGACGCACAATTCGGCGACATCCTGTTCATGGGTCCGGCGTTGAACGCCGCGCTGACGCCGCCCTACGTGCGTGCCGCAAAAATCATCCAGATACCGCCGCCTGGCGAAAGCGGTGGAAAGAACTAGCGGCGCAGCTGGCCTGAGGCCGAAACAAAAGCGCCCCGGGGTATCCGGGGCGCAAGTTTTTTGGGGGAGGTTTCTCCGGCTTTAGGCTGCCGCTTTCGCGTCGATCACTTCAGCCTTGGCATTGCCGTTGCCGATCGGGATCTGGCGCGGCTTTTTCGCCTCAGGAATCTCGCGCACGAGATTGACGTGCAGCAGTCCATTCTCGAGGTTCGCGCTCTTGACCTGGACATGATCGGCAAGCTGGAAGACGCGCTCAAAAGCGCGTGCGGCGATACCTTGATAGAGCACTTCGCCGTTCTGCTCTTCCTTCGTCTGTTTGGAGCCCTTGATCGTCAGGGTGTTTTCTTTCGCTTCGATCGAAAGATCCTTTTCGCCGAAACCGGCAACTGCAACGGTGACGCGGTAATCGTTCTCGCCGGTCCGCTCGATGTTGTACGGCGGGTAGCCCGGAGCGGTCTCAAATCCATCAAGCATGGAAAAGAGCCGGTCGAAGCCGACGGTGGAACGATAAAGGGGAGCAAGGTCGAAAGTTCGCATGGCATATCCTCCATTGTTGAGCGACATGCGGTGATCCGCCGAATGGCCGGACCTAACCGTGCGCAGCCATAGGGCCTGCGCACTTCCTGATATGGGAGCGGTTTTTTGGCTCGCAAGGGCCGGGCTGTTTTCATGCAACATGTTGGAATTGCAGCATTTTTTCTTCTAAAAATGCCCGCAATTGAGTGCGTTCGCGGCCCTGCTATAACGCGCGAGCGCCGTTCCGGCTCACCTCCCGGCCACATGAAACTCGTCTCCATTCCTGCCAATCCGGTGCCAGACGATGCGGTGACCGGCGCGATCAAAACCCCCGACGGGGTCAACCTGCGCTTTGCCCGGTGGGCGCCGCCGCCGGGCCGCAGGGGCACCGTGGTCATTCTTCAGGGACGCGCCGAGTTCATCGAAAAGTATTTTGAGACAGTACGCGATTTGCGCGCCCGGGGCTTTGCGGTAGCGACCTTCGACTGGCGGGGACAGGGTCTTTCCGACCGCGCGCTCTCGGACCGGCACAAGGGCTACGTGCGCAGCTTCTCCAATTACATCACCGACCTCGAGGCGGTAATGGAGCAGGTCGTGCTGCCGGATTGCCCGCCGCCCATCTTTGCGTTGGCGCACTCCATGGGTGCGGCTGTCGTGATCCGCTCCAGCCATGATGGCAGCCGCTGGTTCGAAAGGATCGTGCTGTCGGCTCCGATGATCGCGCTCCCCCACGCCGCACTTGCGCGCGTCGCCGGGCCGCTGACCCGCTTCATACGGCTGCTTGGAATAGGCGGTGCCTATGTGCCGACCGGGGATTCCGCCGCCGCAACCGGCACCGAGAACTTCATCGGCAACGTCCTGACCTCGGATCCCGTACGTTACGCACGCAACGCCGCAGTGCTCGAACAGGAACCGGCGCTCGGGCTTGGCGCGCCTACGGTTGCCTGGGTAGACGTCGCGCTCCGGCAAATGAAACAGTTCGCGGACCCGGCTTATCCGGCAAGCATCCGTCAGCCCATTCTCATGGTGGCCGCCGGCCGCGATGAAGTTGTGTCCACGCCGGCAATCGAGGCGTTCGGCCAGCATCTCCTTGCCGGCCGCCATCTCATTCTCGCCGGCGCCAAGCATGAAATCCTGCAGGAGCAGGACCACTATCGCGCTCAGTTCTGGGCGGCTTTCGACGCCTTCGTACCGGGGACGCCGCGGTTTTAGTGCGCCAGTATTTCCAGCGCCGCCTGGTGCACGCGCCTGTCACCGGCGACAATGATACGTCCGCCCCCTTGTGCAGGTCTGTTCTCCCATGTCGTGATGATGCCGCCCGCTCCGGCGATGATCGGGATGATTGCGACGATATCGTGCGGCTTGATCTCGGTTTCAATAATGAGATCGATCAGCCCCATTGCCAGCATGCAGTACGCGTAGCAGTCGCCGCCGTAGCGGGAGAGTTTCACCTTGTCCTCGAGCCGGCCGAACGCGGCGCGATCGCTGCGATTCATCAGCAGCGGGCTGGTCGTGAACAGGAGCGCATCATCGATGGTTGCGCACTCCCGCACGTGCAGGTCACGCCGGCCCGCCGGACCGCGATAATGAGCGGCCCCGCCATCGCCTGAAAAGCGCTCGCGCGTGTAGGGCTGGTTCATCAGGCCGAAGACGGGCTCGCCGAAGCGCATCAGGCCGATCAGCGTGCCCCAGGCCAGCATGCCGGAAATGAAGGACTTGGTGCCGTCGATCGGATCAAGAACCCACACGTATTCGGCGTCGGTCCGCTCCGAACCGTATTCCTCTCCAAGAATGCCGTGATCCGGAAATTGCCTGCGGATGAGGGCGCGCATGGTCTGCTCGGCCGCGCGATCGGCTGCGGTCACCGGATCAAAGCCCCCAGCCTTCTTGTTCTCAATAGCGAGGGCGGTTCGAAAGAATGGCAGGATGGTTTCGCCGGATGCAGTGGCGAGCTGATCGACGAAGTGACTGAAGTCGATGGCGGTCATGCCGCTGCCTGCCTGTGGTTCCCGACGTATCGAAGACTCGCGGGCCCGGCAACTGCACGTTTGGATTCGCCGGTGGAGGGCCGGGAACCGTTTGACCTTCTGCCCCGGGGTTTAAGCCTGCAGGAGCCCGCGGCCCCACCGCTTTCGCATAGGCATGCCGGAAGGGGGGTCAATGGGGCGGCAGCTATGCAATAACAGCATAGGAAAAAGGGCTTCCAACCTTGATTTTTGTGCGTCGCGGTGTAGATTATTGCAGTGCGGTAGCGAGAGCTACTGCTGCCCTCCTTGGGCGTTTCCTCCCTAGACTTGGGCCGCTTGCACCCGCGAGCGGCCCTTTTTTTATTCCGCGGCGGCTCGGTACGGACGCAGCTGCTCCAGCGGGATATCGGCGAGGCGTCTCGCCAGGGTTTCCAGGTCGGACGCCAGATGATCGAAGGTCGGGGACCTCTGATATCGCCGCTCGTCCATATAAAGGGCCCGGTTAATCTCGAGCTGGATCGCATGCAGGCCGGCAGCCGGATTACCGTAGTGCTCGGTGATAAAGCCGCCGGCGTAAGGCTTATTGCGGCTCACCGTATACCCAAGCGATCGCAGCGTTTTCTCGACCGTTTCGGCCACGACACCGACGCAGCTCGTACCGTACCGGTCGCCCAACACGAATTCCGGACGCGGTCTTTCGTCTTTGTGGCCTGCGGTTGAGGGCATCGAGTGGCAATCAACGAGCACGGCTGCGCCGAAATCACGGTGCAATCGGCTGAATAGGCGACGCAAGGCCCGGTGATAGGGCTTGTAGAGGCTCTCGATACGCCGCAAGGCATCGTCGACCGGAATACGCTGGTCATAGATTTCCTGGGCATCGCCGACCACTCTGGCAACGGTCCCGAGGCCTCCTGCCACGCGCATGGAGCGGGTATTGGCAAATGATGGCAGGCGCCCATCGAACATGCGTGGGTCGAGCTCGTAGGGCTCGCGGTTCACGTCGACGAAGCAGCGCGGGAAGTGCGCGCGCATCATCGGGTATCCGCGGCGTACCACGCCGGCGATGAGCTCATCGACGAAACTGTCTTCCGAGCGGCGGAGGGTGGCGATATCGAGCCGGCAGGCTGCCAGGAATTCGCGTGGGTAGACCGATCCGCTGTGGGGCGAATTGAACAAAACCGGCCCCTGGCAGATCCCGGGCTCGAGTATCTCGAATGGCGGATCGAGCTCTTCGCGGATTTCACTCATGAATGACCGCCATTGCCGGTCTCAAGCCCCGTAGTGTTCCAATTCCCGTGACCCTAGCGCCCCTTAAACCCCTTGCGCCACCGGCACTCCAGCGGGTTTAACATTCCATTATACCGTCTATTGTTCACGGCTGGGACATAAAGCCAAGCGATGCTTTCGGTTCACTCGTTATTTACCGGGCATAAGTCTTAATCGGGCCGCTGAGGCGGCCAGATGCGGCCGGACGGGGTGTTGCGTAGTTATGTCGAAAATCCTGCTCGCGGAAGACGATACCGACATGCGCCGCTTTCTGGTGAAGGCGCTCCAGAATGCCGGATTTGACGTGACCTCCTATGACAATGGCCTTGCGGCCTATCACCGTCTGCGGGAAGAGCCGTTCGAGCTCTTGCTCACTGATATCGTGATGCCGGAAATGGACGGCATCGAGCTTGCCCGCAGGGCGGCCGAACTCGACCCTGACATCAAGATCATGTTTATCACCGGCTTCGCCGCGGTGGCTCTGAATGCGGATTCCAACGCCCCAAAGCAGGCCAAGGTTCTCTCGAAACCCGTGCACCTGCGCGAACTGGTCACCGAAGTCCAGAAAATGCTGGCAGCCTAGCGGCTTTCCGCGGCCTTGCCTCGCCAATACAGAGCCGATAGATCAATCCAGCCTTAGGGCGCGTAGCTCAGCGGAAGAGCACTACCTTGACATGGTAGGGGTCTCAGGTTCGATCCCTGTCGCGCCCACCATTTCCGGACACATTCGCAGCGCTTTGCCCGTGCGGCCCTTGGGATGGCGGCGCGCATTCGCGCTGCACCCCTCCGGCGCGGCAGCGGGTTGCGCCCGCCTTCCGCGGCGCTGCATGCTAGCGCCCGGGGCCGCCATGATGGCCCGGCGAGAGGGATGGACTTTGCCAGAGCATCAATTCAGGGGCCGCCGTGAGGACCAGAGGCTGGTCACCGGGCGGGGCCGCTACACCACCGACAACAACGTGGAACGGCAGGCGGCGTGCTCCTTCGTTCGCGCCGACCGGGCGCACGCCAGGATCGTGCGCGTCGGCATCGAGGCGGCGCGTAAGCAGCGCGGCGTGATCGACATTGTCACCGGCGCCGATCTGGTTGCGGCGGGATGGAAAACACCGCCGGTGCTGTCGTTCTTCAAGGGCGTGGGCGGCAGCTCGCTCAAGATTCCGTTCCGCGCGGGGCTCGCGCACGATCGCGTCCGCTTCGTCGGCGAGCCGGTTGCGATCGTCGTCGCGAACTCGCCGTACGCCGCGCGCGACGCGGCCGAGTCGGTCGCGGTGGAGTACGAGGAGCTGCCGGTCGT
>DASRGR010000036.1:0-116711 GCA_035650955.1 Pseudolabrys sp. | reverse complement strand
CCGATTGCGCATCAGGGATCGTACGACGGCTATTTCTGCCCCTGCCACGGCTCGGTCTACGATACCTCCGGGCGCATCCGGCAGGGACCGGCACCCGCCAATCTCGCGTTGCCACCCTACCAGTTTGTCTCCGATACCAAGATCAAGATCGGCTGACGGCTGTTCGGCCTCATCTCCCGCAAGGTTGTTCTCATGAGCGGACATCAAACCTACCAGCCGCAAAACGCGTTCATGAAATGGCTGGAGCGGCGGCTGCCGATCGCCGGTCTCGTCTATTCGTCCTTCGTGGTTTATCCGACGCCGCGAAACCTGAACTACTGGTGGACGTTCGGCGGCATTCTCACGTTCATGCTGGTGGCGCAGATCGTCACCGGCGTCGTGCTGGCGATGCACTACACGCCGCACGTCGATTTCGCCTTCAACTCCGTCGAGCAGATCATGCGCGACGTGAACTATGGCTGGCTGTTGCGCTATCTGCACGCGAACGGCGCTTCGATGTTTTTCCTTGCCGCATACATCCATATGTTCCGCGGCATGTATTACGGCTCCTACAAGGAGCCGCGCGAAGTGCTGTGGATCCTCGGCGTGATCCTCCTCCTGCTCATGATCATGACCGGCTTCATGGGCTACGTACTGCCCTGGGGACAGATGAGCTTCTGGGCCGCGACCGTCATCACCAACCTGTTCTCGGCGATTCCCGGCGTCGGCGATGCGATCGTCACTTGGCTGTGGGGCGGCTACGCAGTCGGCAATCCCACGCTGAACCGTTTCTATTCGCTGCACTATCTGTTGCCGTTCGCGATCGCCGGCGTAGTGGTGCTTCACATCTGGGCGCTGCACGTCGTCGGTCAGAACAATCCGACCGGTATCGAGCCGAAATCGGACAAGGATACGGTGGCATTCACGCCTTATGCGACGGTCAAGGACGGCTTTTTCATGGCCGTGTTCTGCATCGTCTACGCATGGTTCGTGTTCTATATCCCGAATTTCCTCGGCCACGCCGACAACTACATTCCAGCCAATCCGGCGGTGACTCCGGCGGAAATCGTGCCCGAGTGGTATTACCTGCCGTTCTACGCGATCCTTCGATCGATTCCCGACAAGCTGATGGGCGTCATCGCGTTGTTCGCCTCGATCATCGTGCTGGCATTTCTCCCCTGGCTTGACACCTCGCGCGTGCGCTCGGCCCGCTATCGCCCGCTGTTCAAGCAGTTTTTCTGGCTGTGGGTGATTGCCTGCATCGGTCTGGGGTGGCTCGGCTCGAAGCAACCGGAGGGCATCTACGTCATCCTGTCGCGAATTTTCACGGTCTACTATTTCGCCTTCTTCCTGATCGTCATGCCGCTCCTCGGCATTTTCGAAAAGACCAAGCCGGTGCCGAATTCGATTTCGGATTCGGTCCTTGGCGCAAAGGCGTGAGCGGGGGCGGGACAATGACGATCATGAAATATTCCGTTTTCGCTCTGGGCATTGCCAGCGCAGTCGCGCTGGCGTCACTTCCTGCATCGGCGGAGGAGCAGGTGCCGCCTCCGAGACTCAAATGGTCATTTTCGGGACCGTTCGGAAAATACGATCAGGGACAGCTGCAGCGTGGCTTCAGGGTCTACAGGGAGGTCTGCGCGGTCTGCCATTCCATGTCGATGGTCGCGTTCCGCAACCTTGCGGAGCCGGGAGGGCCGGGGTTCAGCGAAGCCCAGGCGGCTGCCGTGGCGGCCGAGGCCAAGATCCAGGATCTCGACGATAAAGGCCAACCGACCGAGCGGCCGGGCCGGCTTGCTGACTATTTCCCGTCACCGTTCCCGAACGAACTCGCGGCCAAGGCGGTCCATGGCGTCGCTCCGCCCGATATGTCCACTCTGGCAAAAGCGCGTACCTACCAGCGCGGGTTCCCGTGGTTCGTGTTCGACATGTTCACGCAATACCAGGAGCAAGGGCCCGACTACATCGCCGCGCTGCTCAAGGGCTATGAGGAAACGCCGAAAGGCTTCCAGCTGCCGCCGAACGGGCACTACAACAAATATTTTCCCGGCCACAACATCGCGATGCCGAAGCCGCTGCAGGATGGTCAGGTGACCTACGACGATGGCTCGCCGCAGACCGTAGACCAGTATTCGAAGGACGTCGCAGCATTCCTGATGTGGGTTGCCGAGCCGCACCTCGTACAGCGCAAGCGCCTGGGTTTCCAGGTGATGATCTTCCTGATCGTACTTGCGGGCCTGATGTACTTTACCAAGAAGAAGGTCTGGCACGACGCCAAGTGACAGAGTGCGCTGACGCGCAGCCAGACCCGGGATCGTATCCGAAGCGTCTGCTGGAATCAGTTTCTGCAGAATGGAAAGCGCTCGATTCCGCGCAGGCCGTTGAGCACCTCGCACTTGCTCTCGGGCCCTGCGCGCAACAGAAGCGCATGCTTTACCGGCTCGGCCTGACTGAAAACGATATGCAAAGCGATCAAGGCGACGCCGACCGGATAGGTCCATCGATGGTTTTGCAGGTCCGTCAGGCGCGCAAGCAAAAACGCTCCTGCGATGATGATAAGCGGGTCGGTGTAGTTGAAGTAATCCTGCTTCAGCGCGCGTGCAGCCTGGAGCGTATCAATGGCGAATACGGCTCCGATCAGGAGCGAGGCCTGTAGCGCCACTTTGTATTCTCTGCGGCAGAATGCGATCACGATGCCCGCAATGATGACCCACTCGAGAAAAATTTCAGGACGCGGGGAAGTCTGAAGAAAAAAGCTGTGGTGCGTAAGCATGCCTTTGAGGCTGTCGAATACGACCGCAAACGGAAATCCGCAGCCGGCAGGGCCGCATCGTGATTCGGCAGGCGCGACGAAATAATACAGCGCGTCGAGTGGATTGATGACTTTCGCCACCGAGGATGCCGCCCGATAAAGGTAGAGCGGCAGAAGGCCAAGCGAGACACCCGCGATAGTCGAGAAAGCGGCAGCGAGGCTTTCGGCAAGCGGTACGCGCCACAGCAGGGCAAAGGCCAGCATTCCCGTTGCAATCCAGGCGGCCAGCATTGCCTGGAAAATGCCGGGGTCGAAAACGCGGCGCATTGTAAGCACGGTCTGATCGGCGAAAACACCCTGTCGTATAAGAGGTTCGACCGCGATCGCGGCCAACAGGGCAAGCACGGCAAGTGCCGCGACCGCCCAGCCGGCGCGGCGCCCGGTCCAGTAGCCAGTTCGCTGCGACCGTTCGCCAAACGGGAGCGCCAGAACCGGCAGGGCCGCAATCAGGAATATCGCCTGGACCTTGTTGTCCATCGCCAGGGTTGCGAAAAATGCGGCGATGCCCACCAGTATCGGGCGAATCGCCAGATGTGGTGAACGTGCGGCCACGAGTAAAATGAGCAAAGCTGTGGCCGAAAGCGATCCGGAGAGAAGCTCAGGCTTGACCGATCGGACCGACATTGCAATCCCGCCTGAATAGGCGATCGCAAACGTTCCCAGCAACGCTATGCGCCAGTTCTGTACGAGCGCGCGGAGCAGATATCCAAACACGGCCACGTAGGCCAGGACGATGAACAGGCAGAGCAGCCGCGCGATCTGCACGGCACTGGTCCAACTTCGGGCAAATGCGGCCGTGTCGCTGGCCAACGGCATTGTCGAGAGAGAATAAGTGTCCAGCAGGCCGAGCCTATGCAGTGCGCTGTAGGTTGCGCTGAGCAAGGCGACGATGAGATGGGCCGGATGGAAGTCGATCTGCCGGGGCAGCCCATCATTTTGCAGAAAGGCATCGAAAATGAGAAGAATGTCCTGGTCGGCAACGCGCCAATAGGGGTTGAAAAATCCGAATAGAAAAAACGAGACGACCAGTCCGGCCAGAATCACAAGGAGACCTTGCGTCCAACCCAACAGGGTAAGCCGGTCCAGTGTCATTTGGATGCCGACAATCGATTAATGCCTTCACCCATATCCGCTGCTACTGTTTGTTGATGGATTGCAATGTCCTTTCCCGATGAAGATACACGGCAGAAAATCAAGCGACTAGCTCACAATGGTTTCAGGTGACGGGTTCTCAGCATGACCAAAGCTGTGCTCGGTATCATCGGTGGGTCCGGAATCTATGATTTGCCCGGGCTTGCCAACGTGCGAGAGGAACGCATCAGGAGTCCCTGGGGCGAGCCGTCGGGCGCATTGCGCATTGGCGAAATCGACGGGCTGCCGGTCGTTTTCCTGTCGCGGCATGATACGGGCCATCGTCTGTCCCCATCCGACATCAATTACCGTGCCAACATCGACGTCCTCAAGCGGGCCGGCGTGACCGATCTCGTCTCGTTGTCGGCCTGCGGCTCGTTCCGCGAAGACATGCCGCCGGGAACTTTCGTTCTGGTCGATCAGTTCGTCGATCGTACACACCGGCGCCAGAGCTCTTTTTTCGGCAAGGGACTGGTCGCGCATGTGTCGATGGCGCATCCCGTGTCGCCCAACCTCCGCGCGCACTTGCGCGACGCCGCATCGGCGGAGGGTATCAGGCCGCATTGGGGCGGCACCTACGTCTGCATCGAAGGACCGCAGTTTTCGACGCTCGCCGAAAGCCTGACCTACAAGAATCTGGGATACTCGGTGATCGGCATGACCAACATGCCGGAGGCAAAACTCGCGCGCGAGGCGGAGATCTGTTACGCGACAGTGGCGATGGTTACGGATTTCGATTGCTGGCACCCGGACCACGATGCGGTCACCGTTCAGGACATCGTCAAGGTGCTGCTGTCGAATGCCGAAAAAGCGAAGCGTCTGGTCGCGCGGCTTGCGCGCGATTTTCCGCGCGAACATGAACCCTGCCCGGTCGGCTCGGATCGCGCCCTCGACACCGCCCTGATCACGGCGCCGGAGGCGCGCGATCCAGAGTTGATCAAGAAGCTCGACGCGATTGCCGGCAGAATTCTCAATCCACGATGATGACTTGCGCTATTGTGCAGCCCAATATTGTTGGCCAGACTGCAGCAACAAGAATAAGGGAACCGAGGCGGTAATGCACATCGTCGATCTGCAACGACAATCCAAAGAGGAATGGCGGGCGGGCGTCGTCACAAGAATGAAAGTTTCAGCTGCGAACGATGCAACACAGCTGTGCCTATTCGAGCAATGGTGCGACCCGGGACACGGGGCGCCAACGCACCTGCATGCAGTAGAGGAAGTGCTCTGCGTGCGTGAGGGTACGGCTGATGTGTGGATTGGTGACGATCACGTCACGCTGGGAAGCGGGCAATTGGTGATTGTACCGGCAGGTCGAAAGCACGGTTTTTCGAATGCCGGGAAGACTGTCTTGCATATCGAATCTACACTCGCGGCACCGGTTTTTGAGGCCGCTTACGATGACAAACGGGAGACACCACGGCGCTGGTTACCGGGTAGAGAGGTCAAACGATGACTTCCGACGCCTTCCAGCGTGACCTGCGCGCGGCGGTCCGGTCGATTTCCGACTATCCCAAGCCCGGAATCATGTTCCGCGACATCACTACCCTCCTTGGCGACGCACGCGCTTTCCGTCGTGCGGTGGATGAACTGGTGCAGCCCTGGGCGGGGATGAAGATCGACAAGGTCGCCGGCATAGAGGCGCGCGGCTTTATTCTGGGCGGTGCGGTTGCGCATCAGGTTTCGGCCGGCTTCATTCCGATCCGCAAGAAAGGAAAGCTTCCGTACAAGCGAGTGAGTATCGGCTATTCGCTTGAATACGGCATCGACGAAATGGAAATGCACGAGGATGCGGTGGTGAAGGGCGAGCGGGTAATCCTGGTCGACGATTTGATCGCCACCGGCGGTACGGCAGAAGGGGCGGTCAAACTGCTGCGTCAGTTGGGTGCCGATGTGGTGGCCGCATGTTTCGTCATAGATCTTCCCGACCTTGGCGGTGCTGACAAACTGCGCAAGCTCAACGTGCCGGTGCGCACGCTCATTTCGTTCGAGGGACACTAGCCGCGGCGCGGTCCCCACGGCCCGCTGGCGCCGTCACCAAGATCAATCGGCGGCTCGCCCGGCAGGAACGTCTTGCCTTCGCGGTCGTTTTCTTCGCCTTGTTCGCTGCGGCCCCACGGGCCGTCCGGCTGCGGCGGGGAAAGACGGCCCGGCTCGACGTAGTCGACGGCGAGAGGACCGGGATCGTGTCCGCCGGCGTACTTGACCAAGGCTTCTACACGCGCATCAACCGAGGGATGCGTGGCAAACAGGTCGGCAAAGCCTTCGCGCGGGTTGTCGACGCACATTTCCATGACGGCGGAATTGGCGGCATGCAGTTCGCCTCGTCCTTCGATCTTGCGCAGGGCGGAGATCATCGCATCCGGATTTTTCGTGAGCTCGACGGAGCCTGCGTCGGCAAGAAATTCACGTCGCCGCGACAAAGCAAAACGGATAACGATCGACAGCACCCAGGCGACGACGATCAGCGCCAGGCCGATGATGATGGCCAATCCGGCGCCTCCCTTGCGATCACCATTGCCGCCGCGTCTTCCGCCATAGAACGCATTCTGGAAGAAAAGGCGGAAAATCATCTCGCCAAAGAACGAGATCACGCCGGCGATCACTACGGCAATGACGAGCATGCGCACGTCGCCATTGCGGATATGCGTGAGCTCGTGGCCGAGCACCGCCTCCATTTCCTCAGCGTTGAGAGCGCGCATCAGGCCGCGCGTCACCGTGATCGAATATTGTTTTTGCGTCAGGCCGGTTGCAAAGGCGTTGAGCGCGTCATCTTCGGCAATACGCAATGTGGGCATCGGGATGCCGCGCGAAATGCAGAGATTTTCCAGCAGATTGTAAAGCTCCGGCTCTTCCTGTCGTGATACCTCGCGCGCGCCGGTTACCGCGTCGATCATTGACTGATGGAATTTGTAGGCGATTGCGACCCAGACGATGGTGCCGATGGTGGCGAATGGCGCCGCCTTGGTGAAGTCGTAGATGGCGGACTGCACGAGATAGTCGAAGGGTGCATTGGTGGTAAGACCCTCGGCAACAAGGGCGCCGGCGAAGACAAGCAGATAGACAAGAAAGAAGAGCCCGACCAGCAGCGCGATCGAACGCCGCTTGTTCGATTGGATGTGGCTATAAAGTCCGTAGGCGGCCATGGCCTTACCCGGCACTCTCCTTCGTCATGTCTGGCCTTGTGCCAGGCATCCACGTCTTCCTTCATTTCAAGACGTGGATGGCCGGGACAAGCCCGGCCATGATGGGATGCAGTCCGATTAGAACTTCACAGCCGGCGCTTGGTCGAGCTGCGCCCGTGCGTCGCCGAGATCGAAGAACGTGCGCTGCGTGAATCCGAACACGCCGGCAAAGAGCGACGCCGGGAACTGCTGGATGCCGGTGTTGTATTCCTGTACGGCGTTATTGAAGAAGCGCCGAGAGGCAGCGAGCTTGTTCTCGATATCCGAGAGCTCGCTTTGTAGCTGCTGAAAGTTCGTGTTGGCCTTCAGGTCTGGATAGTTCTCCGAAAGCGCAAACAACTGGCGCAGTGCGCCGCTGAGCATATTTTCCGCTGCCACCTTCTGCTCGACTCCGGGAGCAGCAATCGCGGCATTCCTTGCTTTGACGACCGCCTCGAGCGTGCCGCGCTCATGTGCCGCGTAACCTTTCACTGTTTCGACCAGATTCGGAACGAGATCATGACGTTGCTTGAGCTGCACGTCGATATCGGCAAAGGCCTGGTTGGTCCTTTGCCGCATCGCAACGAGGCTGTTGTAGATGCTGATCGCCCAGACAACGATGACGGCGATCACGCCGAGCACGACCCAGCTTGTGGTGGACATGAAGCGGCTCCGGATTGAAGGTGGGACGTATTTGAGGGAAATCAGTCTAACCCATGTACGATAGTGACGGCCAACGGCAAGCGGGTAGGGCGTTTGCGGCACCTTTGTTAATTGTAAGGATGTTTCTGCTCAGGGCGTCGCCATCGCAGTATAAAAAAGACCCCGAGCGCTAACCCGGGGCCTTTTCGCCAGACGGCTATTCGGGGGGTAAGGGGAGAACCGCCCGGCTAAACTCCACGCGGGCTTAACGCCGCAGGCTTGGATTGGTTCCGGGCGGTATCGGGCTGGTCCAGATTTTATCCACAGGACTGAAACCGGTCGTCACACGGTCATGATCCTGAAATTCCATCAGTTTTGGGTAGGAGCATATTCGGAGGACATCACCTATGAGCCTGGTGATGATTACGTGCCCGGCAACCGGCCGGGCGGTTTCGACTGGGATTGAAACCGAGCCAACCTCGTTTCGCAGACTGCCGCGTGTCACGGCACATATGCACTGTCCGGCCTGCGGGCAGGTCCACGAATGGTCAGTTGGTTCCGCGTGGCTGTCCGGCGAGCCGCGCCTGGTTGCGGAGAACCCGGCGCGGAAAACGGCCGCTGCCTAGCTCGCCTCCCGGAACTTGACCGCGGCTTCGAGATCTACGGATACCAGCTGCGACACGCCGCGCTCGGCCATCGTGACGCCGTAGAGGCGGTTCATTCGCGCCATCGTTATCGGGTTGTGTGTGATGATCACAAACCGGGTGTCGGTCGACTTGGTCATCTCGTCGAGCAAGTCGCAGAAGCGCTCGACGTTGTGATCGTCGAGCGGGGCGTCCACTTCGTCCAGCACGCAGATCGGAGCGGGATTCGTCAGGAACACGGCAAAGATCAGTGCCAGTGCGGTCAGCGCCTGCTCACCGCCTGACAGCAGGGAAAGCGTTGCAGGTTTCTTGCCGGGAGGCTTGGCCAGAATTTCAAGGCCGGCTTCCAGCGGGTCCTCGCTTTCGATCAACTGCAACTCGGCGGTGCCGCCGCCGAACAGCTGCGTGAAAAGATGCTGGAAATGCTTGTTGACCTGCTCGAAGGAGGCGAGCAGGCGCTCGCGCGCCTCGCGGTTGAGGCTTTGGATGCCAAGACGCAGCTTTTTGATTGCTTCGACGAGATCGTCCCGTTCGGTGGTGAGGGAGGTGTACTGTGCCTCGACCTCACGCAGCTCTTCCTCGGCGCGAAGATTGACAGCGCCCAACCGCTCGCGCTCGCGCCGCAAGCGTTCAAGCGTGGATTCGGTCTCGGCCAGATCAGGCAGCGGATCGGTCGGCTTGATCTCAGCAAGCTCCGCCACCGCTGCGGGAGGAATCTCTAGCATGTCCTGGATCTCACGGCCGACATCCGCGAGCCTTCGCTTGGCGCCCTCGAAGCGCTCCTCGGCACGGGCAAGGTCCTCGCGCGCGGCGCTCGCCGCCTCGAGAGCCGTACGTGCGTCGCGATCGGCCTCCGCCAGTGCGGTTTCCGCTTCCTGCAGACGGTCGGCGCAGGCGCGGCGTTCTGTTTCCGCCAATTGAACTTCGGTGATCAGGGCGCTTCGCTTTTCGGCGAACACTTGCGGTGCGTTTTCCAGTTCGGTTCGGTCGCGTCGGGCCTCGGCGATGCGTTGTTCCAGGGTCGTGATCTGCGCGCGCGCACCTTGTTGCCGTTCGATCCAGCCATTTTTGTCAGCGGAGAGCTGCGACAGGCGACGGTCGGCAAGCTCAGCTTCGCGCACGATCGCCTGCTGTTCGGCCTGCACTTCGGCGAGCTTTGCGCGCTTGCCCGCAATATCGTCGCGCACCTCAGCAAGCCCGGCTTCGAGGTCGGCAGCAGGCGCAAGCGCGCCGAGCGCGCTTTCGGCCTCGGCCTTTGCCGCAGCTGCCTCGTTGCGGCTCACGGCCAGGCGCGCCCTCGCTTCGGCAAGCGCCGAAAGGCGTGCGGCCTGCCGGTTGAGGTCGCGCTCGCGCGCCCGCGTTTCCGTTTCGGCGCTGCTTGCCGCTTCAAAGGCCGACTGTGCAGCTTGCAGGGCGAGGCGCTTGGTTTCGACATCGTGCCGCGCGCCCTCGAGTTCGGAGTCAATTTCGGCGAACCGGCTGCGTTGGGCGAGGCGTCTGGCGGCGCCAGTCGGGGCGTGCGCGGCTGCGACGAATCCGTCCCACCGCCACAGGTCGCCATCACGCGAGACCAGCCGCTGTCCGGTCTTGAGGCTTCCAGCAAGCTGCGATCCCGCATCCCGTTCGACAACGCCAACCTGCGCAAGTCGCCGTGCAAGTTGCGTCGGCGCTTTGACGTAACGGGCCAATGGTTCGACCCCCGCGGGAAGCGCGGGATCGTCGCCGCCAGCTTTCACTTCGCTCCAGTGCATCGGGGAAGAAGGGTCCACGGGAGCGTCAAGGTCGTCGCCCAAGGCGGCGCCTAAGGCCTTCTCGTAACCTTTCTCCACCGAAACGTTGTCGATGACCGGCGGCCACAGACTGCGCGTCTCAAGCGACAGCATCTTGGAGAGGGTCTTTGCTTCGGTCTCGAGGCGCTGAACGCGCTTTTCCGACTCCGAGAGCGCCTCGCGCGCTTTTTCCAGCTCGCTGCGCGCGACATTGTGCGCGGCCTCGGCCGCCACTGCGGCGGCCTCCGCCTCGGTCAGCGCGGTTTGCGCGCCCTCGACCACGGCAGCAAGCGGCACATTTTCAGCACTGTGCAATGTCGCGAGCTCATGTTCGATTGCTTCGATCTCTGACGAAATCCTGGCGATGCGCTCGCTCTGCTCGCGTGCGGTATTTTCGTGACGGCTGCGCTGAGCCGTGAGGTCGGCCAAGGCGGTTGTGATGTCGGTAAAGATTTTCTCGGCGGCACCAAGCTCTGCATCGGCCTCCGCGACTTTGGCATCGACACCGCTGCGGCGGCCAGCGCTTTCCCGCGCCTCAGCCCGGATAGCTTCCTCTTCCGCGGCAAGCCGCGCGATCGCTTGTTCGGCGTCGACGGCGAGGTGCTGTTCACGCTCACTATCCGCAGCAAGTTGTACAAGGCGGAGGTCAAGCTCCTTGATGCGATCCTTGGCGCGCGCCTCTTCACGGTCCAATTCCTGCATCGCGACATTCAGGCGATGCAGCGCGGCACCCGCGCGCGCTTCCGCCTCGCGCAACGCAGGCAACGTCGCGGCGGCCTGTGCCTGCCGTTTTGATGCTTCAGCCTCGGCGGCAACGCGATCGGCAACCGTACGGACGCTGACGTCCTTGGCGTGCTCGGCCTCCGCGACTTCGTTGTTCGCCGCGGTCCAACGCAGGTGATAAAGGGTGGCCTCGGCCTTACGCACCTGTGATGACACCGTCCGGTAACGGATTGCCTGCCGCGCCTGTTTCTTCAGGCCGTCGATCTGCGCCGAGAGCTGGCCGATCACGTCCTCAACGCGCAACAGGTTGGTTTCGGCCGCCTTGAGCCGCAGCTCGGCTTCGTGCCGGCGCGCATGCAGGCCGGCGACGCCGGCCGCTTCCTCCAAAACGCGCCGCCGTTGCTCGGGCTTGGCCTGGATGATCTCGCCGATGCGCCCCTGGTGTACGAGGGCAGGCGACCGAGCACCTGTGGACGCGTCAGCAAACAGAATCTGCACGTCGCGGGCACGGACCTCGCGCCCGTTTATCCGGTAGCTGGAGCCGGACTCGCGCTCGATGCGCCGCGCGATCTCAAGGGAGTCCTGGTCATTAAACGCCGCCGGCGCGGTGCGCGCGGAGTTGTCGACGGAAATCGCAACTTCAGCGTTGTTGCGGGCCGGGCGGCTGTTGGATCCCGAAAAGATCACATCGTCCATCGATGCAGCACGCATCGATTTGTGCGACGATTCGCCCATCACCCAGCGCAACGCTTCGACGAGGTTCGATTTGCCGCATCCGTTCGGGCCGACCACGCCGGTCAAACCCGGCTCGATCAGGAAATCGGTCGGCTCAACGAAAGACTTGAAGCCGAGCAGGCGCAGCCTTGTAAGCTTCATTGCGTCAGGGCCTTACTGCATTCTCGTGTTGGCGCATATGTTGCGGCCTTCCTCTGCCGCGATACCAGATTTGCGGGAACAGCGCGTCTTCGGGTCGTGCGCAAGGCGGGACCAGAGAACCCGCCGATCGATCAGGTATTTGCATTCACCAATTCAGCAAGCCTTCCCGGGGCTTGGCCCGGTTCCGGCTGCCCGTTTGCCGCATTGCGCGGAGAATGAATCGGCGCGCTCGCAAGGGCAACTGCCCTGCGAACGGCGACTGCGGTTTTCCAGACCTTTCGGGCAGGTGATCCAGCGATGGTTTGAAAACCGGGCCCCGTACCCCCGACCGTCTCGGCCAAAAAACCCTTATCAGCCCTTGAGATAGGGGTCGATCAGCTTGGCCATGTCGTCGATGGACAGCGCGCCGGGGTGGGCGGTTCCGTTGATGAAAAAGGTCGGCGTCGATTGCACCTTGAACTGCTTGATCGCCCGCTGGCGGATGCTTTCGATGCCGTCGAGCATCTGCTGATTCGCAAGGCAGGAATTGAAGGTCTGCTCGGTGAAGCCGGCCTGCTTGGCGATTGCGAGCAGCGGCGGGATCGGCTTTTCGACCGCCCATTGTCTTTGCTGCCGGAACAACGTGTCGATAAGGGCAAAGTACTTGTCCTTGTCGTCCTTGCCCGCGCATCGCGCCAGCATGAAGGCTGCGGCCGCGAGACTATCAAGTGGAAACTCGCGGAAAACATACCGGACCTTTCCCGTGTCGATGTATCGCTTCTTGAGTTCAGGGAACGTAGCTTCCTGAAAGTGCGCGCAGTGCGGACAGGTCATGGAGGCATACTCAATGACCGTCACAGGCGCCTTTTCATTGCCCATCGCCATTTCGGGTAAAGCACCCGGTTTCATCAACTCGTCCGTCGGCACCGTTTCCGCGAATGCCTGAATGGAGAACGGAGACAGCGAGGAAAAGCCAAGCACGCTGGTGGCAAGTACCAAGGCCGTTGTCTGGCAAAATTCGCGTCGGGTGATCTGCAAAGGAGGCTCCTAGGCTAGTTGCCGGTCCAAAATCAGCGTACTGGCTAGCTGGACTGCACAATTGTGGCAATGCCGCGCCCATATGCCAAGGCGCCCTGAGGGCTCAATTTCGCTTGATTGCCGCGCCCAGGCGGCCGAGCGCCTGACGGAGACCGTCGTCTTTGACGTCGGGCAGGCCTTCGGCGATCCGCGCCGCCACGGCCTCGTCGACCTTGCGCGGCGCAGGCAACTCTCGGCGCCGGAGCGGCGCCTGACGGATGGCAATGCGGCCGATAGCCTGCCAGCCGAAAAAACGGTTCACACGTTCCAGAATGACGGCAGAGAGATGCTGTATCTCAAGCGCCGCCGGACCTTCTACCCGCAGAACCAGAGTAGCGGGTTCCGCAGTCTCGAGGTTGGGTGCACGCGGCCAGTTGATTTTAAGAGGCTCGCTGTGGGCTGCGATCTCCGGGCCCACGATGTCGCCCCAATGCGAAAGTATCTCGGTCGAGGCAAAACCCTGTGCCTTAAGCACATCGCTGAGGGTTGCCCCCAGCAGGTCGGAAAGCGGCCGGGGAAAACTGCGCGCGGGCTTGCTCATGAGGACGGGCCTTGTGCCATCGTCAGCGCCATGACCGTAGCAGCCCGAACGCCGTCACGGAAGAAAGCTGATCCGCCGGCGCCGGCGGATCTTCTCGCTTGGTACGACAGGCACGCGCGCGTGCTGCCCTGGCGCACCCGACCCGGGCATCGTGCGGATCCCTACCGGGTCTGGCTGTCGGAAATCATGCTGCAGCAGACGACCGTGAAAGCGGCTGCCCCATACTTCGCCCGCTTTCTCTGGCAATGGCCCACCATCGCCGCGCTGGCCAAGGCGGACCTCGAGGACGTTCTTCGGGCCTGGGCCGGGCTCGGCTACTACGCGCGCGCCCGCAATCTGCATGCATGTGCGAAAGCAGTGGTCGCGCGGTACAAGGGTGCCTTTCCGGACGACATTGCGGCTTTACGGGGCTTGCCGGGCATCGGCGACTACACCGCTGCCGCGATTGCGGCTATCGCATTCGATCGTCCGGCGGTTCCGGTTGACGGCAATGTCGAACGCGTCGTCACGCGACTGTTTGCGGTGGAAGATGTGTTGCCGGCGGCCAAGCCTGCGATCAGGCAGCTTGCGACCTCATTGCTGCCCGCCAGGCGCTTCGGCGACTTCGCACAGGCGCTGATGGATCTCGGCGCCACAATCTGTTCGCCAAAGCGGCCAGCATGCGCGCTGTGTCCCTGGAGCGGAGCCTGCATCGCAAATGCACGCGGCGAGCCGGACTCGTACCCACGAAAAGCGCCAAAGCGCGAAGGCAAGTTGCGGCGCGGCGCCGCCTTTGTCGCGTTACGCGAGGACGAAATGGTTCTGCTGCGGCGGCGGCCGGAAAAAGGCCTGCTTGGCGGCATGAGCGAGGTTCCGGGCAGCGAGTGGACTCACCAATTCGACGTGGACGATGCCGTCCGCCTGGCTCCGGATCTCGCGCGCGCAAAATGGCGGCGCGTGCCGGGTGTCGTGCGTCACGTCTTCACGCATTTCCCGCTCGAGCTCGCGGTATTCCTTGCGCGGGTCCCCCGCGCGACAAAAGCGCCGAAAAATTCGCGCTGGGTCAAACTAACCGAGGTCTCCGGCGAAGCCTTGCCGAACGTCATGCGTAAGGTCTTGGCGCATGCGCTCGATGCGCGCTAGACGGCCGGAATTCCAGACGCCGCGGCCAGCATCGAATTTTCCGTAAGTTCGATCGCGCCCGGACGCTCGCGTTGCCGCCCCGCCGCCTTGCGATTGATCTTCCGTATGGCAATATCGTTGAGCTTCTTGTCGGTCGCCTTTTCTTCCTTGAGATTTAAGTCGCGCAAGCGATGCCGGTTCCCGGGGCCGGAAAAGATCGCTAGGAATTGGCCCGTAAACTTTTCCAAAGGGTGGAGTCATGGCCATCGAACGTCACGATGTCGGGCCGCGCATGAGCAAGGCGGTGGTGCACGGGAACACGGTCTATCTGGCGGGAATTGTCGCCGATAATCCGAAAGCCAAAAGCGTCAAGGAGCAGACCCAGGACATTCTCCGGCAGATCGACGGTTTCCTGGCGAAAGCCGGCACGGACAAAAGCAAGCTGCTCTCCGCCAATATTTGGATCGCCGATATGGCCAATTTCGCCGAGATGAATGCGGTGTGGGATGCCTGGGTTGCCCCCGGCAATACGCCGGCCCGCGCCACGGTCGAGGCAAAGCTGGCTGCGCCCGACTACAAGGTCGAGATCATGGTGGTGGCGGCGAAATAAAATAAATGCCGTTGGAGCAACCCGGGATCCTGGCGATCTGGAATGACTGCCGCGCCGGCCACGAGGCGGAGTTCGAGGCGTGGTTCCAGGGCGAGCATCTGGAAGAGCGCCTCGCCGTTCCCGGCTTTCTCTTCGGACGCCGCCACAAGGCGATTTCAGGCAGCGCCGGCTACTTCAATTTTTACCTGGTCGAGGCTCCCGAAGTTCTGACGTCGAAGGCCTATCTCGAACGCCTCGACAATCCGACCCCGATGACCAGGCGGATCATGTCCGAGGTCTTCATCAACATGAACCGCACGGTGTGCCGCCGGACCGTCCGGCGCGGCCTGTTTCGCGGGGTCTTTGCGGTCACCGCCCGGTTCAATTCCGGACCGGAGGAGACCGCGTTGAAGAGGGTGCTTGAGGCTGCAGTCAAGGATCCGGCCGTCGCGGGCGGGGAAATCTGGATCGCGCTTGATCCCGCCGGCATGCCGGTTTCGATGGAAGAAAAACTGCGGGGCGGCGACAGGAAGATCAAAGGCGCCTTACTGATCGATACGCTGCATCAACAGGACGCCGAACGGCTCGGAGAACGACTGGCGGAGGAATTTCCAGGCGCGGATATAGGCGTCTTCCGCGTTCTCTGCCATCTCGGCCGCAGCGATCTCTAAGTTCATTCAGCGGCGTCGGCCATTTCGGCACGGACCTGCGCCCGGAACTCGTCGATGAGGCGCAAGCCTTTCTCGGTCTCGAGGTGCCAGAAGGTCCAACCGTTGCAGGCGTCGAGTCCCTGTGCCAGCGCTCCGATGCGATGAATCGAGCCGACCGTGCCGTCGAGAGACACCGCACCGTCGGCACGCACGAGTGCCTTGTGACGTTTCTTGGCATCGACCAGCCGGGCGCCCGGCGTCACCAGGCCACGCTCGATCAGTGCCGAGAACGGCACGCGCGGCGCTTCGCGCGCGGTCACGAATGGCGCTATGGTCGGGGCCTCCAAAGGCTTGACCTTGGCGATGCGGTGTTCGGCGGCCTTTGCGTATCTGGCATCCTGCTCGCAGCCGATAAAGCGACGCCCCAGACGTTTCGCGACCGCGCCGGTCGTGCCAGTGCCGCAGAATGGATCCAGCACAAGATCGTCCGGGCGCGAGCTCGACAGGATCACGCGTGCCAGCAGCGCTTCGGGCTTCTGAGTCGGATGCAGTTTCTTGCCGTTGCGCCCCTTGAGCCGCTCCTCCCCGGTGCAGAGGGGCAAAGTCCAGTCGGAACGGACCTGCACATCTTCGTTACCGGCCTTGAGCACCTCGTAGTTGAACGTATAACCGCGCGCATCGGCGTCACGCGACGCCCAGATCAACGTTTCGTGCGCGTTGGTGAAGCGACGGCCACGAAAGTTCGGCATTGGATTGGATTTGCGCCAGATGACATCGTTGAGGATCCAGAACCCGAGATCCTGCATGATCGCGCCGACGCGGAAGATGTTATGATAGGAACCGATCACCCAGATGGTGGCAGCCGGCTTCATCACGCGTCGGCAGGCAGTGAGCCAGGCTTTCGTGAAATTATCGTAAGCGGAAAAGCTCGCAAATTTGTCCCAGTCGTCATCGACAGCATCGACGCGTGAGTCATCCGGTCGCCTCAGGTCACTGGCGAGCTGAAGATTGTACGGAGGGTCGGCGAAAACGAGATCGACGGAGGCTGCGGGAAGCTTCGCCATTCCGGCGATGCAGTCACCGACAAGAACGCGATGCGGATGCGGACTCTCTGATACTCCACGGGGCGCCCGCTTGGGCGCCCCGCGACGCGACACAACCATGACTCAGGACTCTGACTCAGGTGACGCGGTCGGCGACGCGGGACCTACAACCGACAGGCCTGCATCTTGGGCGTCCAAAGTAAAAAACCGGTTTATGAGCGGGACTCGCAACTGGGCAATTTCTGCCTATTTGATCTGGGCTTAGAGGTACGGTGATGATCCGTGAACCGTGTGCGTTGGACGGGCGTGCCGAGTTCGGCGATGATCGAAGCGCCCGGGAGGAATTTGAATATGCGTTGGGATGATTTCCGCCGCAGCGACAACATCGAAGACAGCCGGGGCGACGACGGTGGCTTCGGCGGCGGTGGAATTGGTATTCCGGTCGGAGGAGGCGGGCTCGGCATTGGAACAGTGATCGTGCTCGGTCTCATCGGATGGGCGCTCGGCATAGATCCGAGCATCCTGATCGGCGGCGCCGAGATCGTGAACAGCGGCCGGCATTACGAGCAGCCCTATCAGCCGACCCCGCGGCAGGCGGGCGCGCCGAAGGACCGGATGGGCGACTTTGTCGCGGCAGTGCTCGGCAATACCGAAGACACCTGGACCGAAATATTCAAAAGCAACGGACAGCAATACCGCGTGCCGCGGCTGCGGTTGTTTTCAGGAGCGATACAGGGCGGTTGCGGTTTCGCGCAGGCCGCGATGGGTCCGTTCTATTGCCCCAACGACCGGCGCATCTATCTCGATACCTCTTTTTTTCGTGACATACAGGTCCGCTTCAGAGGCTGCAGCGGAAAAGCTTGTGAATTTGCGGAGGCCTATGTGATCGCGCACGAAGTCGGTCATCACGTGCAGAACCTGCTTGGCATCCTGCCGAAGGCGCAGGCCGCGCAACGCGCCAGCGGCGATCGCGTTCAGGCAAACCGTATCCAGGTACGCGTCGAATTGCAGGCCGATTGTCTGGCCGGGGTCTGGGCGCACCATTCGAATCAGCGCTGGCATTCGATCGAGTCCGGCGACGTCGAGGCGGCATTACAGACAGCGGCGGCGATCGGCGATGACCGTCTGCAGAAGCAATCGCGTGGTTTTGTCGTGCCTGACGCATTCACGCACGGCTCGTCGTCCCAACGCCAACGGTGGTTCTCGACCGGCCTGAAAGAGGGCAAGGTGTCCTCCTGCAACACTTTTGCAGCCTCTTCGCTCTAGGAAACGCATCATGGCCGGTATCGATCAGACCCGACAGTTCGTGCCGCTGAAGATTGCAGTGCTGACGGTCTCCGACACGCGCGAGGCGAGCGACGACAAATCCGGTGCAACGCTGATCGAGCGCATCCGCGCCGCCGGTCATGTTCTGGCCGAGCGTGCGATCGTGAAGGATGACGTGAAGGCGATCCGCCAGCATGTCAAAGCTTGGATTGCCGACAAGTTCATCGACGTGGTCATCACGACCGGCGGTACCGGCTTTACCGGGCGCGACGTCACGCCGGAAGCGGTCGAGCCGCTGTTCGAGAAAAAAATGGACGGCTTTGCCACGATGTTCCTGCTCGTTAGCGAGAGGAAGATTGGTACTTCTGCAATTCAAACGCGGGCGACGGCCGGTGTCGCCAACGCGACGTATATCTTCTGCCTGCCGGGCTCGCCGGGCGCCTGCCGCGATGCCTGGGACGAAATACTGGTCCACCAGCTCGACTATCGTTATCGGCCCTGCAATTTTGTGGAGATCCTGCCTCGGCTCGACGAGCATCTGCGGCGGCCGAAGGCAAAAGGGGCGACGGCGTGAACCGCCGCCGCAGGCTAGAATTCAAAACTCCAGATCCCAGAACTCCGCGATGACGTCCTTACCCCAGCTGTGCCGTGGTTCGCTCGATGTGAGCCTGAAGCCGGCCCGTTCATAAATGTGCCGCGCCGCGGTGAGCACGCTGTGTGTCCAGAGTGTGATTTTCGTATAGCCGGCAGTGCGCGCAAAACGCACGCACTCATCGACCAGCTTCGCGCCAACTCCCAGTCCGCGCGCTTTCGGATCGACCAGCAGGAGGCGAAGGCGGGCGACGCCGGGCTGCTCGTCCTTCACCAGCATGACACAGCCGACATTCTCGCCTCCCATCTCGGCGATCCAGCATCGCTCGCGCTCCGGATCGAAATTGTTGACGAAATCGGCGACAATCTGCGCGCAAAGGCCCTCGAACGGGTCGCCCCAGCCATATTCCTGCAAATAAAGCTCGGCATGCCGTGAAATGATCCAACCGAAATCACCGGCGCGCGGCGCCCTTAACGTGTAGCCCGCCGGCGCATCGGGTTTTGTCGCGGCTGCGCCCGTAAGCAGGGACTCGATGGTGCTCATGGCCGACACAATCCGCATTTGCTCGGAGCGGTCGAGCTTGTCGAGCATCGAGGCTGCGTGCTGTTGCGAGCGCTGCTCCATGGGCGCGAAAATCCTGCGGCCGCGCGCGGTCAGGGCGAGGTGGCTCTGGCGTGCGTCCGTCGTGGAGGTCCTGCGGGTGATAAGCCCGCGTTTCTCGAAATTGCGCAAAAGCCGGCTGAGATAGCCCATGTCGAGGTCGAGCGTGCGCGCTATGTCGCTCGCCGTGAGCTGGTCGCTCTGGGCTATTTCGTAAAGCACGCGCATCTCGCCGAGCGAGTAGGGGCTGTCGAGATAATTCTTGCGCAGCACGCCGATCTGCCGCGTGTAGAAACGATTGAAGCGGCGCACGGCGGCGATGGTCTGCTGACTTGCCATGGCGCCAGACAGCCTCGGGCAAATAGTTGACAAAGTCAAGTATCTGTCAAGGTAACGGCGGCGGGCAGCGTCACCACTCGCCGCCGGCCAAGCCTGCGCAGCAGCGCGGCTTCCGCATCCTCGCCCCGCGGATGTCCTCCGGCGGCGTCGTAATGGCGGCGGGCAATGAGCAGGCCCTGCTCCGGTCTATAGCCCCAGCCAAAAGCAGATCGTACCGCCCTCGCAACTTCGCCAAAGCCCGGGCGCAGGTGCTCAAGTGCTACCCGGCGGAATATGGCAGCGCGCGAGATGCCGTCTGTCACACCTGCCGATTGGATGAAATGGTCAGCCGCCGCGATCCATCCCGGCTGCGGGACCACGCCGGCCCTGAGAAACATTAGCCAAGGGCTGCGCGCCACCGCTGCGGCCGCCTTAAGCCGGATGCCCAAGGCTTCTGGCGAAGCCATGAACCGGCAACCTGCGATATCCGCGACCTCGGCGGTCGCATCACTCGAGCTGGCATCGGCAACAATGACCTCGGCCAGCAAACCGCTCGCCGACGCCGGCACAAGCGCCGAAAGGGTCGGTACCAGGCTTCGCTCTGAATTCCGGGTCGCAATGATCGCACTGAGCATGGAACCGCCGCTGCTCGATACCGGTTACCACCATATCATGTGGCCGGGGCTGCCGGCCGCCACGACATTGCGGCGCACAGGCCTTAAATTATTGAAATACCCAACAAACCTCAATTTTGTTCTTGTTATGTTCACATACAGCGGGTAAAGTCTCGCTATGGCTCGATCAAACGCAGCCCAAAGTCGCCCGCCGGTGAGCGAGCTGCCCTCCGCGCCGGCGGGCGCCTATGACGACGTCAGCGAACTGCTTGGCGTCGTTGTCGAACACGAGCGGAGACGGGGGCGCGGCGCGCAAAGCAATGCGTCGGGCCGCTATGAGCCGCTTGCGCGCGTTGCCTTTGACGACGGCTGGCGAACGCTCGACGATCTGCCGCCGTTCAAGACGACAGTCACCATCGATGCAACGCGTAAGATCATCACGCGGAATGATTCGCCCGACATCGGCTTCGATCGCTCGATAAACCCATATCGGGGTTGCGAGCACGGCTGCATCTATTGCTTCGCCCGTCCCACCCACGCCTATCTCGGCCTTTCACCGGGTCTGGATTTCGAATCCAAGCTCCTGGTGAAGCCTGAGGCTGCCGACCTTCTGGAGAAAGAACTGTCGGCGGACGGTTACGAGCCGAGGGTCATTGCGATCGGCACGAATACCGATCCCTATCAACCGATCGAACGGCGTTACAAGGTGATGCGGCGCATCCTCGAGGTCCTTGATAGGGCCGGTCACCCGGTCGGCATCGTGACAAAGTCTGCTCTTGTTTTGCGCGACCTCGACGTCCTCGCGCGCATGGCCGAGCGAAAGCTGGCCAAGGTCGCGCTGTCGGTGACGACGTTGGATGCGGAGCTTGCGCGCAAGATGGAACCACGCGCGGCGACGCCGATGCGGCGTCTCGAAACCTTGCGCAGGCTCAGTCAGGCCGGTGTGCCTACGACGGTGATGGTCGCGCCGGTGATACCTGCTCTCAACGACATGGAAATCGAGCGCATCCTGGACGCTGCACGCACCGCCGGCGCGAAGGAAGCAGGCTACGTGCTGCTCCGCTTGCCGCTTGAAGTCCGGGATCTCTTCCGCGAATGGCTGATCGCGAATTATCCCGACCGGTACCGGCATGTCTTCAAGCTGATCCGCGATATGCGCGGCGGCAAGGATTACGATTCGACATGGGGCACCCGCGTGAAAGGGACAGGGCCCTACGCTTGGATGATCGGTCGTCGTTTCGAATTGGCGTGTGAAAAGCTCGGGCTCAACGTTGCGAAGAGCCAGCTAACGATTGAGCACTTTCGCAAGCCAAAACCGGCTGCAGAGCAACTGAGTCTGTTTGGATCATGAGCGAGCCGTCCGGACTCCTATCGCTGGTGACGCTCGGCGTCGCCGATCTGAAACGCAGCATCGCTTTTTATGAAACGCTGGGTTTCCGGCGAAAGGCGCTCGCCGCCGATGGCGTCGGTTTTTTCCAGGCCGGCGCATGCGCCATTGCGGTGTTCCCGTCGGAAGAGCTTGCAAAAGATGCCAATGTAGCCTCAGAAGGCATGGCCGAAAATTTTCGTGGCATAGCGCTGGCGTGGAACTGCCGGTCGGAGCACGACGTCGATGTCGTGATCAAGCGTGCCGGAAAGGCCGGGGCGGTGATACGCAAGCCAGCGCAGGATGCTTTCTGGGGCGGCTACAGCGGGTATTTCTCGGATCTCGACGGTCATCTCTGGGAAGTCGCACATAATCCGCACTTTCCCCTGACGGACGACGGCCGGCTGTTATTGCCCGACTAGCTGGAATGCGGCTGTTCACAGGCTCGATTGTCCCGGGTTGACTTGGGGCGCGTGCGGCGCACTCATCGTGCGATGGCCGCGAAGTCCAGACAAAGTCCACGGTTGCCGCTTGACGAGCCTGTTTTGCGCCCGACATTCCGTCGGGAACGGCGGGCGCTCAAGAATGGCATTTGGCCAGTCGCAGGCTGCGACGAGGCGGGACGCGGTCCGCTCGCCGGGCCGGTGGTCGCAGCCGCCGTGGTACTCGACCCACACAGCATTCCGCGCGGGCTCAACGATTCCAAAAAACTCGACAGTGATGTGCGCGAGAAGCTCTACGAAAAGATCTGTGCGACCGCGCAGGTTGCCGTTGCATTCGGCGCGGTGGAACGTATCGACCGGGACAACATCCTGCGCGCGTCGCTTTGGGCGCTGGCGCGTGCCGTGAAGGCGCTGCCGGTTCAGCCGAAACTGGTGTTCGTCGACGGAAATCAGAAAATAGACTGTGGCTGCGATTGCGTGACGGTAGTGTCGGGCGACGCGCTTGTCCTGTCGGTGGCGGCGGCATCGATCGTGGCCAAAGTGACGCGTGACCGGCTAATGACCAGGCTTGGCCTTGCTCATCCCGGCTATGGTTTTGAACGACACATGGGCTACAGCGTGCCTGAACATTTCGCGGCGCTGGCGCGGCTTGGGCCGACAATCCACCATCGCAAGTCGTTTGCACCCGTCGCGGCCCAACTTGCTGCCCTTGGCACCGCATCCGACGAGGTTGTCGCCGAGTTGTTGCCTCTTTAGCCCGGCTTCTCTATTCCTCCGGGCGCGTGATCCCGAAAAAGGAGCCGGTTTCGGGTAAGGTCATGCGCAAAGAATAAGTCTCCGTTCGTTTTTCACCCCGCCCGGGCCAATGCATTACGTTTCCCTGCTTATAGAATGTCTGCGCGGGCGCCCGGTAGCGGTGTTCTGGACGGTTGCGCTGACACAAGGTGCGCTCTGGACGCTCGTTCCGGCCTTGTTTTACAGCGCCCCTCCCGGCGACGTGCCGTTGCTGCTAGCCATCGGCCGCGAATTCGTGCTCGGCAGCTACCTGGGGCCGCCGTTGGCCTTCTGGTTGGGAGAGCTAGCCTTCCGTGTGGCCGGGATCTTTGGCCTCTATCTGCTCGCTCAGGCCTGTATCGTTCTTGTTTACTGGGCTGTGTTTGCGCTCGGCCAGGCGATCGTCGGCACACGTCACGCGGTCCTTGCAGTGCTGCTGATGGTGGGAATTGCCGCCTTTTCCGTGCCCAGCCCGGACTTCGGTCCGGCAGTCCTTGCTGCCCCCTTGTGGGCCCTCGCGCTGCTCTTTTACTGGCGCGCGCTCGGCGAAAGGCGCCGCGGGTACTGGTTCTTGCTCGCGCTTGTTCTCGGCCTGCTCGTGCTGACGAGCTACGCCGGGCTGATCCTGCTCGTTCTCATCATTGCCTTTACGCCGCTGACGCCGCGTGGCCGAGCGGCGGCGTCGCATCCGGAGCCGTGGATTGCGCTGCTCCTTTTGAGCATCGTTGTGTTTCCGCATGTACTGTGGCTCGGTGCAAATCGCTCCCTCGTCATGGAGGGTATCGATGAAACCGTTGCGGTTGCCGGACGGCTGGCGCCGGGTGTTTGGCTCTGCTTCGTCCTGTTAGTCACCCATCTTGGCCTCGCCTTGCTCGTCACGCTGGCGAGCGGCTGGCCGCGGCATCCGCGCGAGCGGGCCCCGGAAATCGAGCGCAATCCTGTCGATCCGCTCGCGCGGCTATTTGTTTACATGTTTGCAGTGGCGCCGGCCCTGGTCGCGATTGTAGTCGTGTTTGCCAGCAATCGTCTCGGTCCGCTGACGCGCGTGACCCCGCTTGTCGTACTCTCGGGGCTTGCGGTCGTGCTGATGGCCGGCGACAAAATCCTGCTTTACCGCGAACGACTGGTGTCTTCGGCCTGGTTGGGCCTGATCTTTGCGCCGCCGGCGCTGGCGTTACTCGCCCTTGCAATCCTGCCGTGGGTGGTCGGCATCGATCTCAGGATTATGCAGCCGGCCAATGCGGAAGGACAATTCTACGGTGACATATTCCAACGTCGCACCGGACGGCGGCTGGCGTTTCTCAGCGGCGATCCAAGGCTTGCGCCGATGATCGCGCTCGCCGCTCCGAGCCGCCCACACGTATATTTCGCGTGGGCTCCGCATCGCAGCCCCTGGGCATCGCCTGCTGATTTCCGCGCACAGGGCGGCATCCTCGTATGGCCGGCTGCCGACAATACCGGAACGCCGCCTGCGACGCTCAAGGGCCAGTTCCCCGATATGGTGCCGGAAGTGCCGCGCTCATTTCCGCGGACGATACAGGGCGTGCTGCCGCTGATCCGTTTGGGTTGGTCGATGCTGCGGCCGTCGGCGTCTCAGTGATAGCTTTCGCCTTCGCGTACTTTGCCGCGGAACAACCAGTAAATGAAAACGACGTAGCCGATGATGATCGGCAGCAGCAGCAATGTGCCGAGCAACATGAAAATCTGGCTCGCCGGCACGGCGGCCGTATCCCAGACGGTGAGCGACGGCGGCACCAGATAGGGAAAATTTGAGATCACGAGACCAAGATATCCGAGGAGGAAAAGCGCCATCGTTGCGAGGAACGGCAGCACGTCGCGCTTGGTCTCGAGCCAGCGCCATTCGAGATATGCAGTCAGCGCGGTGATGACCGGGATTGGCCAGAGGAAATAGAAATTCGGCAGCGAAAACCACCGCGCTGCGACGCGCGGCTCGGCAATGGGGGTCCACAGACTCACCGCGACCATGAAGACAAGGACTGCCAGCAACAGTGTTTTGGCATGATCACGTGCCCGTTCTGCGACCGGTCCTTCGGTCTTCATCGCCAGCCACGTTGCACCGAGCAGGCCGTAGCCGGCGATCAAGGAAAGGCCGCAGACGAATGAGAAAGGCGTTGCCCAGTCAAACGCGCCGCCGCTGAACGCCCCGCCGAGTACCTCGACGCCCTGGATCAGGCTGCCAAGTATTACGCCCTGCGCGAAAGCTGCGAGCGTCGAGCCGGCGGCAAAGGCAAAATTCCAGCCGGTCTTGCTGCGCGAAACATGACGGAACTCGAAGGCAATGCCGCGAAAGACCAGCGCCAGAAGCATCACGATGACCGGCAGGTAAAATGCCGGCATGATGACGGCGTAGGCTTTCGGAAAGGCCACGAGCAGGCCTGCTCCACCGAGCACCAGCCAGGTTTCGTTGCCGTCCCAATACGGGGCGATCGATCGCGTCATCTGGTCCCGTTCGCTCTCATTTCCGGCAAACGGAAAGAGAATGCCGATGCCGAGATCGAAGCCGTCGAGAAGCACATACATCACGACGGCGATGCCGATCACTGCCGCCCAGATCATCGGGAGATACCATTCCATGGCTTCACCCCATCATCGCTGCATCGCTTCGCGCCCCGCGTCATGCGCGGCCGAAATCGGGCTCGGCGAGAAACGAGCGGCTTCCGCGATGTCACGCGGGCCCTGCGCAATCAGCCGGTTGATGTAATAAATGCCGAACGAGAACACGACGCCGTACGCGACGACGAAAAGTAGCAGCGTGCCGGCGACGGTCGCACCGGGGACCGGCGAGGTTGCGTCCGCGGTACGCAGGATGCCGTGCACGATCCAGGGTTGGCGACCGCACTCGGTGACGATCCAGCCCGCGATGACTCCGACGAAACCGACCCACCAGCACTGCGCCATCACGCGCAGGTACCAATGTGTTTCAAACAGTGTCCCGCGCCACCACAGGAAAGCGCCGAATAAGGCGGCGGCGATCATGAAAGATCCGACCGCCAGCATGATGCGAAAGGCAAAGAAGACGATCTTCACCGGCGGACGGTCCGTTGCCGGCACGCTGTTGAGTCCCGGAAACAGCCCATTCATGCGATGAGTCAGAACGAGCGACGCGGCCTTGGGAATTGACAGTTCGAAGCGGTTGACGCCCGCTGCTTCGTCCGGCCAGGCGAAGATGTGGAAGTCGCCGGGCTTGCTGCCATCCCAATGCGCTTCCATTGCCGCAATCTTGATCGGCTGATGTTCGAGCGTATTGAGGCCATGCTGATCGCCGATCACCAGCTGCAATGGAGCGAGGACTGCCGTCAGGCCGACTGCCATGCGCAGCATGATGCGGCCGTCTTCGACATGGCGTCCGGCAACGAGGTAACGGGCACCGACCGCCAGCACGACGAATCCGGTCGTGAGATACGCCGCGTTGAGCATGTGCGCGAGGCGGTAAGGGAAGCTCGGATTGAAAATGATCCGAAGCCAGTCGGCCGGGTAGGCGATGCCGTCGCGCAACTCATGGCCGGCAGGTGTCTGCATCCAACTGTTCGCCGACAATATCCAGAACGCGGAAATTGCCGTGCCGATCGCCACGACGGCCGCGGACAACACATAGAGCCAGGGCGGCACGCGATCGAAGCCGAACAGCAATACGCCGAGAAACGTCGCTTCGAGGAAGAAAGCCGCCAACACTTCGTAGCCGAGGAGCGGCCCGAGGACGTTGCCTGCCATGAGCGAGAAGCGGCTCCAGTTCGTGCCGAACTGATAGGACAGCACGATGCCGGAGACGACGCCCATTGCGAACGACACTGCAAAAATCTTGGTCCAGAATCGCATGAGGTGCCGGTAACGGTCGTTTCCGCTCCGCAGCCACATGACGCCGAGGGTCGCCAGATAGGCGGATAACCCGATGGTGAAGCTCGGAAAGATGATGTGAAAGATGATTGTGAAGGCAAACTGCAGGCGGGCCAGCAGGACAGGATCAAAATCCATTACACCCTCCGACTGGATGTCGTCCTGCCAGTGATTATAGTCGCGAGCATTAAATCGTGGCGAGGCCATTGCGTTCCATTATTGCGATAAATCGAAGCAGCTGCGATTTGGTCCAGGCTATCCACAGAGCCTCACACGGCTCTGACGGGCAGAGGGCGGCGCGTTAGGCTTGCCCTTGGGTCGCTTGCCGGGGAGGGCGCGGACATGGTCAAACGGGCCAAGGGAAAAAATGAGGCTCCGCTCAACGCGGCTCTCGATCGCTATTTTGGGCTCGCGCAGCAGGGTACCGACGTTCGGACGGAATTTATTGCTGGCGTGACCACTTTCCTGACGATGGTCTACATCGTGTTCGTCAACCCCATCATTCTCGGCAAGGCGGGGATGGACCAGGGGGCGGTCTTCGTCGCCACCTGCGTCGCCGCAGCGGTGAGCACAATGGTTATGGCGCTGTACGCCAACTACCCGATCGCGCTCGCGCCCGGCATGGGCATCAATGCCTTCTTCGCATTCACGGTGGTCCTCACTTACAAATACACTTGGCAGCAGGCACTCGCCGCCGTGTTTTGCTCCGGCGTGCTGTTCTTCCTGATTTCCGTATTCCGCATCCGGCAATACGTCATCGATTCGATCCCGCAGAACCTGAAGCTCGCTGTCTCCGCGGGCGTCGGCATGTTTCTCGGAATCATTGCGCTCGAGGAGGCGAAAGTCGTCGTCGACCATCCCGCGACGCTCGTCACGCTCGGAGACCTGAGACAGCCGGAAGCTGTCCTGATGCTGCTCGGTTTCGTCTTGATCGCCGCGCTCAATTACCGGCGCGTCCTTGGCGGCACCTTGATCGGCATTCTCGCGGCGACCGTGATCGGCTTGCCGTTCGGGCTCGCCAGGTTCACGGGCGTGGTTTCGATGCCGCCGTCGATCGCGCCGACCCTCCTGCAGCTTGATTTCTCGCGCCTTTGGGAATTTACGTTCCTTATCGTCGTGTTTTCGATCCTGTTTATCGACGTCTTCGACAATGCCGGCACCTTGATAGGTGTCACACACCGCACCGGGCTGATGAAGAACGGCAAGCTCGCGCGGATGAAAGAGGCTCTGATTTCCGACAGTTTTGCCGCGATGTTTGGCGCAGCGATCGGCACGTCGACGACCACGAGCTATATTGAAAGCGCAGCCGGCGTATCGGCCGGCGGACGTACGGGATTGACTGCCGCGTTCGTCGGGCTGTTCTTCCTGCTTGCCTTGTTCTTTGCTCCGCTTGCGGGGATGGTTCCGGCCTATGCGTCAGCCGCCGCGCTCCTTTACGTCGCCTGCGTGATGGCGCGAGGGCTCGCCGAGATCGACTGGGACGACATCATGGAATATGCGCCGGCGGTCGTCACGGCGATCACGATGCCGTTGACCTATTCGATTGCGACCGGAATCGGTCTCGGCTTTATCACGTACGCGCTGGCCAAGATCATTTCCGGCAAGGCGCGGGACGCTTCGCCCGCGGTCATGGTTCTGGCCGTGTTGTTTGCAATCAAGTTCGCGTTCGCCGGCTAGCCCAGTGCCTTCCTGATCGCGAGGAAATCGCGCCAGGCGAAGCGTTTCTGCAATGGGCTGCGTAACAGGAACGCCGGGTGAAACGTCGGCATCGCGCGGATTTCGCGCTTGCCGGTATCGTAAGTGAACCAGCGGCCGCGCGTTTTGGTAATTCCATCTTTGATGCCGAGCAAGGTCTGCGCTGACGGACCGCCGAGACAGACCAGGATGTCAGGGTCGGCAAGCTCGATCTGGCGTGAAATGAACGGCAGGCAAATCTGCGATTCCTGCGGGGTCGGCGTGCGGTTTCCTGGTGGCCGCCACGGCACGATATTGGCGATATAGACCGACGAGCGGTCGAGACCGATCGCTGCGAGCATGCGGTCGAGCAGCTTGCCGGACCGGCCGACGAAGGGGAGACCTTCGATATCTTCGTCACGACCCGGTGCTTCGCCGACGAACATCAGCCGGGCTGCCGGATTGCCGTCGGCAAAAACCAACTGGGTTGCTGTCGCCTTGAGAGGGCAGCCATCGAAGCGTTCGAGCACTGCGCGAAGCTCATCGAGGGTCGTTGCGCGCTTTGCCGCCTCGCGGGCGGCCATTGTGGCCTGATCGGGAGCGAGGGGGGCGGCGGGCAGGGGGCTTCTGACCCCGGGTTCAGCCTGCGGTATGGCCGGCGCGGATGCGCTTCTTGCAACAGCGGCATCTGTTGCCGCAAAGCGATCAACGGGTTCCTCGCCGACAACGGCATCGACGCCTGTCTCGATATAGAAATCGAGCAGATCGCGCGCCGCCTTGTCCTGACCAGGGACCATTTATTCACATTAGCATGATGGCCGCGCGATTGCCGCCCCATGTGCAAAAGTGGACAATGGCCGGGGAGGGATTCATGGCAGAGCTACCCGCGCGAGAGGCAATGGAGTTCGACGTGGTGGTGGTCGGCGCGGGACCCGCCGGGCTCGCCGCCGCCATTCGCCTCAAGCAGATCAATGCCGATATTTCGGTCGTCGTAGTGGAGAAGGGCTCCGAAGTCGGCGCGCATATTCTGTCCGGAGTCATCCTCGATCCTTCGGCGCTCGATCGCCTGCTGCCTGATTGGCGTGCCGACCCCGAGAAGCCCGTGAAAACGGAAGTGAGCGAAGACCGTTTCTACTGGCTCACTGAAAAGGGCGCGTTTCGATTTCCGCTGATATTTGCGCCACCGCTGATGAGCAATCACGGATGTTTCATCGGCTCGCTCGGTCTTGTCTGCAAATATCTTGCATCCAAGGCCGAAGCGCTCGGCGTGGAGATTTACCCGGGCTTTGCAGCAACGGAGGTGCTGTTCGATCAGGACGACAAGGTCGCCGGCATCGCAACGGGCGATATGGGCATTGCCAAAAATGGCGCGCACAAGGACAGCTTCACCCGCGGCATGGAGTTGCGCGCGAAATACACGCTGTTCGCGGAGGGCGCGCGCGGCAGCCTCACCAAGTCCCTTCTGAAACGGTACGATCTGGCAAAAGACCGCGACGTTCCGAAATTCGGAATAGGCCTCAAGGAAATCTGGCAGATCGCACCGGAAAAACACGTGCCGGGGCTTACCCAGCACTCTTTCGGCTGGCCGCTCGGCACGTCGCTCGGCGGCGGCTCTTTCATCTACCATTATGACGAAAACCTCGTTTCGGTCGGCTTCGTGGTGCCGCTCGGGTACGACAACCCCTACCTTTCGCCATTCGAGGAATTTCAGCGCTTCAAGACGCATCCTCTCGTGCGCGACACGTTTGATGGCGGCAAGCGCATCGCCTACGGGGCGCGAGCGATCACGCAGGGCGGCTTCCAGTCGGTGCCGAAGCTCGTATTCCCCGGCGGCGCGCTTATCGGCTGTGCAGCCGGCTTCGTGAACGTGCCGCGCATCAAGGGTACACACAATGCGATGACATCGGGCATGCTGGCGGCGGAAGCCTGCGCGGACGCGCTGAAGGCGGGTCGCGCGCGCGACGAACTCTCGGGCTACGAGGCAGCGTGGCGCACGTCTCCGATCGGCAAGGATCTGTGGAAGGTACGCAACGTGAAGCCGTTTCTCACGCGCTTCGGTACCGTCGTCGGCGTCGCGCTTGGCGGGCTCGACATGTGGACGAACACACTTTTCGGCTTTTCGCTGTTCGGCACGCTCAAGCACGGGAAGCCGGACTACGCCTCGCTCAAGCCGGCATCGGAGTGCGCGCCGATTGCCTATCCCAAGCCCGACGGCAAGCTCACCTTCGATCGCCTTTCGTCGGTATTTCTGTCCAACACCAACCATGAGGAAGATCAGCCCGTTCACTTGCACGTCGCCAACCTCGGGCTCCAGAAAACGTCCGAGCACGACGTGTTCGCCGGGCCTTCGGCACGTTACTGTCCGGCGGGAGTTTATGAATGGATAGAAGAGGCGGGCGCGCCGAAATTCGTGATCAACGCACAGAATTGCGTCCACTGCAAAACCTGCGACATCAAGGATCCCAACCAGAATATCACCTGGGTTCCTCCTGAAGGTGGCGGCGGACCGAACTATCCGAACATGTAGACGCTGCCTCTCGCTATCCGGCGCGAAATCGCCCGTCACCCCTGCAACCGGCAAGGCTGCCGATCTTGTGCCCCGGACGGCTGAGTAGCGTCCTCAGGGCGATGCATTGACCGCCTGCCGATTCGTGCCGGTACGGCCCGGTTCCCCAAGGCTGACGGAAGATATGACTTGCATTCCGCCGGCGTCGTCACGATAACGCCACATCATGGCTTTCAAGCTGGTCTCGTCGGTTGCCGCCCGGCTTGTTCTTGCAGGAGCGGCGCAAAAAGGCCATTCTCGACGCAATATCGCGGCCCGCGCACAACCCGCGGCCGGCCGCCTCACTGGAGCACAGCCTGTGACGTCTTCGAGTCTCGCCCGCTGCATCGCCGGCAGCGCGCTTGTCGCCGTTCTCGCGGCAGCACCCGCCAATCTTGCCGCGCAGGCGACGGGTTCTGTGTTGCCGAGCAGTTCGACCGCCTCGGGCAACTATCTCGCGGCCCGCCATGCCGGTCAGCAGCGCGACGCCGCGGCAGCGGCAGCTTACTACCGCGCGGCTCTTAAGCGCGATCCGGGCAACAGCGAACTGCTCGACCGGACCTTCCTGTCGTTTCTCGTCGATGGCGACGTGGATGAAGCGGTCAAATATGCCGAACGCGTCGTGCACGTCGACAAGAACGATCGCGTCGCCCGACTGGTTCTGGGAGTGAATGCGCTCAAGCGCAAGCAATATCCGGTGTCGCGCCGCGAACTTGCGCAGTCGATCCGGGGGCCGATCACCGATCTCACGGCTACATTACTGACCGCGTGGGGCATGTATGGCGGCAATGATGCCAAAGGCGCCGTCGCCGCGATCGACCGGCTCGCCGGACCCGACTGGTACGCGATCTTTAAGGACCTGCATGCGGGCCTGATTTACGATCTTTCCGGAAACCAGAAAGAAGCCGGCAGGCGTCTCGAGCAGGCTTACAAGCTCGACGCGAGTGCCCTGCGTGTGGTCGAGGCCTACGGCAGCTGGCTCTCGCGCAACCGTTCGCCGAAGGAGGCATTGGCGGTCTTTGAGACTTTCGACAAGACGCTGCCACGCCACCCCCTCGTTGTCGAAGCAATGAACAAGCTCAAGGGCGGCGAAAAGCTGCCGCCGCTCATCGCGAACGCACAGGCCGGCGCCGGCGAGGCCCTGTATGGTCTCGGTGCGTCGCTCGGACGTCGCGGCGGAGAAGATCTTGGCCTTGTTTATCTACAGCTGTCGCTCTTCCTCGTGCCCAATCATCCGCTGGCGTTGCTGTCACTGGCGGACCTTTATGAATCGCTCAAGAAGTCGGATCTGGCGATCAAGATCTATGAGCGTGTGCCGGCGAATTCACCACTGCACAGGAATGCGGCCATTCAAATGGCGGCGAACCTCGATGCTCTCGACCGCGCCGACGAGGCGCAGAAGCATCTTGAGGCGTTGATCAAGCAGCATCCGGACGACATGGAAGCGATCATGGCGCTGGGAAACGTGCTGCGCGGGCACAAGAAATTCTCCGAGTGCGCCGACGTCTATTCGAAGGGTGTCGCCGCTGTTGCCAAGCCGGAAAAGTCAAACTGGGTGCTCTTCTATTTCCGCGGTATCTGCTACGAGCGCTCGAAGCAGTGGCCAAAAGCGGAGGCCGATCTCAAGAAGGCACTCGAGCTCTATCCCGACCAGCCACACGTATTGAACTATCTCGGCTATTCCTGGATCGATCAGGGTGTGAACCTCGACGAGGGTATGGCGATGATCAAGAAGGCCGTTCAGCAGCGTCCGGACGACGGCTACATCGTCGACTCCTTGGGATGGGCCTATTACCGGATCGGCAACTATGAGGAAGCCACCAAGCAGCTCGAACGCGCAATCGAGCTCAAGCCGGAAGACCCGACCATCAACGACCATCTGGGCGATGCCTATTGGCGTGTGGGCCGCGTGCTCGAGGCAAAATTCCAGTGGGCGCACGCGCGCGATCTCAAGCCTGATCCGGAAGAGCTGCCGAAGATCGAGGAGAAGCTCAAGTCCGGCTTGCCCGAGGAAACGTCTTCCCAGGCAAAAGCCGGTAAGAAGAGCGGCGACGGCGGCTAGTCGATGCGCAGCAACGGGCTTCTCGCGTGAGCACGCTGCCGCCCGAAAGGGCTTTTGCCAAAATCAACCTCACCTTGCGCGTAATGGGCCGGCGCGCCGACGGCTATCACGAGCTGGAAAGCCTTGTCGCCTTTGCGGACGTGGGCGACGTCCTGACGTTCGAGCCCGGTGCCGGCGATGAACTCACGATAACGGGACCATTTGGGGACAAGACCGGCCCGGCCGAAGACAATCTGGTGCTCAGGGCACTCGGCGAGCTGCGTCGGCGTATCACCGGTCTGAAAGGTGGGCGCTTTCGCCTGGAAAAGAATCTTCCCGTCGCTGCCGGCATAGGCGGCGGATCTGCCGATGGCGCGGCCGCGTTACGGCTACTGGCCCGCGTCAACGATCTCACCATGAGCGACCCGCGCCTGATGGCCGCGGCAAGGTCCGTCGGAGCCGATGTGCCGGTCTGCGTCAATCCGATGCCACGGATCATGCGCGGCATCGGCGAGATCCTCGCGCCCCCGCTGAATCTGCCGCCGCTTCCTGCCGTTCTGGTCAATCCCGGCGTCGCACTGCCGACGCGGAACGTTTTTCAGCGATTCAAAAGTCAGCAGCGCGGACAGGATCTGGCCGGTGTGCCGACCCAAAGTGCCGAGTTGATCGATTTCCTGAAGCGGCACGACAATGATCTGACCACGGCTGCCATCCTTTGTGCACCTGTCGTCGGCGAGGTCCTTTCAGCCCTTTGCGACACGACAGGCTGCAAGCTTGCTCGCATGTCGGGCTCGGGTGCGACGTGCTTTGCACTGTATGGGTCGCACGAGGAAGCGAGCGGCGCGGCGCAGCGTCTCAGGAGCGAGCGCAGCGGCTGGTGGATTCAGGCAACGACCATTGGATCGGTGCCCGCAAGATCATGAATTCGCCGGCTTCGCGGGAAACGGTTGGCAATCTGCGCGCTTTGGGATAGGCAGCGATAGAGAGACAGGTGCACCATGAAAATGAGTCGGGCGGTCATTGCGATTATGGCGCTCTGCGTTATTGCTGCCGATCCGGCATTTGCCCGCGCGAAAAAGGCACGAGCGGGCCATTGCGTCGACCGTCCTTATGAGTTTTCGTGGAACTTTCTGTTGCCGGGACAACGCGAGCCGCGACCGAACGGGTGCGCGCCGCCGGTCTACAACTACGGCAAATATATCGGTCAGGATCCCGACCCTTATATCCGCCTTCAGTTGATGCGCGATCCGGCGACCGGATATTCGGCACACCAGAATTGAACCCACCGGAATCGTTCAATGCGCGCGGCCGATGCAGAAGGCCACGGCTTCCTCAAGGGCCGACTTGATCTTCGACGGCGGTACCAGCGCGAGCGCATCCGTCGCGATCGCGCCATAATGGCGGGCACGGCCGACCGTGTCCTCGATGGCATGATACTTCACCATCAGTGAAAGTGCCTGATCGAGATCGCCGTCGCGGATGTCGCCGTCGCCGAGAGTCCGATTCCAGAATTTGCGTTCGCTTTCAGTACCACGGCGGAATGAAAGAACCACCGGCAGTGTGATCTTGCCTTCGCGGAAGTCGTCGCCGACGTTCTTGCCAAGCTTGGCCGACTTGCCACCGTAATCAAGCGCGTCGTCGATAAGTTGAAACGCGATGCCGAGATTCATTCCGAACGAGCGGCATGCCGCGAGTTCGGCTTTTTCCTTTGCCGCCAGTGCCGGTCCGACTTCGCAGGCGGCTGCGAACAGTTCGGCAGTCTTGGCGCGGATAACGGACAGATATTCGTCTTCGGTGGTGGCGGTGTTCTTGGCTGTGCCGAGCTGCATCACCTCGCCTTCGGCAATCACGGCGGCTGCTGACGACAGAATTTCAAGGGCGTGTAGATTCGCGACTTCCACCATCATCTTGAAGGCCTGACCGAGAAGAAAATCGCCTACGAGAACGCTCGCCTCGTTACCCCACAGCATCCGGGCGGCGACCTTTCCGCGCCGCATGCTGCTTTCGTCCACCACATCGTCGTGCAGAAGCGTTGCGGTGTGCATGAATTCGACGGCGGCGGCGAGCTTGACGTGACCGTCACCGGAATAGCCTGCGAGCCTCGCCATCGCCAACGTGAGCATTGGCCGCAGGCGCTTTCCTCCGGAAGAGATTAGATGGTTCGCAACCTCAGGGATCATCGAGACTTCCGATCCCGTGCGCGCAAGGATGGTGGCGTTAACGCGCTCCAGGTCAGGTGCGACCAGTTCAACGAGACGATCGAGCGAGGCCGCGTTCGGGCTCTCAAAAGGAAGGACAACGGCCAAAATACATCTCCCGGCGGTGAAAAAGTGCGAGCATAGGAACGCCCTGCCCACGCGGCAAGAGCGCCAAATCTGGGTACCGCAAATTTGATGACGGCTGTAGTGGGCAGGTGGGGTCTTGGCTCAAGACAACATGGTCTCCGTCCGCTATTCCTATAGTTCCAGGCAGGCGGAAATGCATGCGTGAACTGATCCGTACGAATGACGCGGTCCTCGTGTCGGCAGTGGTCGCGCTGTTGAAGGGCGCCGGGATGCGGCCGCTTGTTTTCGACCAGAATATGAGCGTGCTGGAGGGCTCACTCGGCGTGCTGCCACGCCGTGTGCTTGTCGCCGATGGCGACGAAATTCGCGCGCGCAAGCTGCTGGAGGACGCCGGTCTCGGTCATGAGCTGCGTCCCCATGACGGCTGACAGCGAGACCAGTGAAGATGCCATCCTCGGCGGCAGGCTTCGCGTCCGCCAGCCGTTGCGCGGCCACCGCGTTGGCCACGATGCAATTTTGCTGGCTGCCGCTACATGCGCGCGTGCGACCGAGAAGGCGATCGAACTCGGCGCGGGTGTGGGTGCTGCGGGCTTCGTAATTGCCGCGCGTGTTCCCGGAATGAAAGTGACCATGGTCGAAATCGACCCGGCCCTTTGCGCCTTGGCGCGTCACAATGCGCGGCTCAATGACATGGACGAACGCGTCACTGTCATCGGCGCCGACGCCGAGAGCACCGACAGTCTCAAGTCGGCCGGCCTGTCGCCCGAAAGCTTCGACCGCGTGCTGATGAATCCGCCGTTTCTCGACGTGCGGCGTCACAACGTCTCCCCGGACCCCGGCCGCCGCCTTGCCCATGCCGGCGAGGCGGGCCTGCTCAGACGCTGGGTTGCGAGCGCCGCGTGGCTGCTCAAGTCAAACGGCGTGTTGACCTTGATTTGGCGGGCGGATGGCCTCGACGAAGTCATCGACGCTCTGCAGACGGCGTTCGGTGCAATTGCCGTGCTGCCCGTGCAGCCGCGGGAGGAGGGGCCGCCGATTCGCGTGCTTGTGAGAGCGGCCAAGGGGGCCAGCGGGCCGCAGAAGACATACCCCGTGCTTGTGCTCAACGACGAAGCAGGCAGGCCTACTCCGGCAGCGGAGGCGATTTTGCGCGAAGGGAAAACGCTGCAGATCGCGGAGGCGTGAGGCTGCCTAAATCCTGCGCCGACGCGGTAGAAAGCCGCGCCAGCGCTTTTCGCTGAGCTGGCGTCGCATGCGGCCGACGCTCTCGTCGCCCATATGCGAAAGCCCAATAACGCTGGCAATCAGAAGAAACAAAAGTGCGATTTTGGGCTCCATTTGCCGTCCCATTTATTGCGCCACAAGCCGTGGCGTCCCCCGCGTTGCAAGAAGCATTCCAAAGTTAAAAAATAGGCAAAGGTGGGTTTTTCGGCTGCAGCTCGCCGAAATTTGATGCTTCGTGATAGCTTGACGTCGGCAGGCCCGTGGTGCTCCGCAATTCTTTACCGCAGGCTTTGACTAAAAGGGCAGCGGCCAACTATCTCACTGCGATGGCAAGTTCCGCGACTCCTCCACCACGCAGATCAGGCCGGCGCACGATCGAGTTTTTTACCCGATTGCTGCCGCGCCGGTTCCGCAGCGATGTTCCAATCGTTCCCGTCGTCCGCATCATCGGCGTGATTGGCTTGGTCACGCCGCTTCGGCCGGGCCTACTTCTGTCGACGGTCGCCCGCTCGCTGGAACGGGCGTTTACGATGCCGCGCGCCCGTGCGGTCGCTCTGGTCATAAATTCCCCAGGCGGCTCGGCCGCACAATCGCATCTGATCTATCGGCGCATACGGCAGTTGGCCGACGAAAAAGGCATCCCGGTACTGGCCTTCGTCGAGGATGTCGGCGCTTCGGGAGGCTACATGCTGGCCTGCGCTGCAGACGAGATCATTTGCGACCAGTTCTCCATCGTCGGATCGATCGGAGTGGTCGGAGGAACTTTCGGTTTTGACAAACTGATGCACAAGCTTGGGGTCGAGCGCAGGCTCTACACGGCCGGTGACCGCAAGGTGATGCTCGATCCTTTCCTTCCGGAGAAGCCGGAGGATGTCAAACGTATCAAGGCGATCCAGCAGGACATCCATGCGCACTTCATAGATCTGGTCAAAGCGCGCCGCGCGGGAAAGCTCAATGGACCGGACAAGACGCTGTTTTCCGGAGAATTCTGGCCGGCGGGAAAAGCGATCGAACTCGGCTTGGCCGACCGTGTAGGCGATCTGCGCTCGACATTACGCGAGCGCTTCGGCGAGAAAGTCTTTACGCCGCTGATATCCGCCGAGCGCTCGCTGCTTGGCCGGCGATTGCCCGGCGTCAACCTCGCCGACGCGATCGCGCGCCATCCAGGCCTTGCCGACGACCTGATCTCTGCGCTCGAAGTGCGCGCCCTGTGGGGGCGCTACGGCCTGTAGCCCTACTGGACAGGCTTGTTCCCGAACAATTTTGCGACGGCGGCGACCTGCTCGCGCTGTTCGGCGATCGAGGCCGCGAAGTCCGCAGCATTGCCCGGAGCCACAATTTGCGCCGTTGCCGTCATTCGCTTGACGATTTCAGGATCGGACGCCGCCTCTTTGACGTCTGCCGCGATCTTGTTGCGCACGTCGTCGGCGATGCCGGGCGGCCCGAACAATCCGACCAGGCCATCGAACTGAAGCGACGGGTAGCCTGCCTCGACCGCGGTCGGAATATTGGGAATGGCCGGCGCACGTTCGCGGTTCGTGACAGCGAGCACCTTTACCTTGCCCGCCTCGACCTGCGGGCGCACGATCGCGTAAGCAGGCATGTAGACCTGGATCACGCCGGAAGCGAGATCGGCTGCGGCACCTGCCGGATTCTTGTAGGGCACTTTCGCCATCTTCAGACCGACGGTGTGTAGGTATCCGGCAAACACGAAATCAGTGAAGCCGGTTGCCGTCGTCCAGTTCAGCTGGCCAGGCTTTGCCCGCGCCATCGCTTCGAGCTCTTTCAGTGAATTGACGTTAAGCGATGCAGGCACGCTGACTGCGACCACGGTCTTTGAAATGCGCGCAATCGGAATGAGATCTTTCGGATCGTACGGAAGCTTGTCATGAAAGTAGGGATGCGCCGTGAAAGAGCTCACTGGTGAGACTAGCAAAACGTGGTCGTCTTTCGCGCCAAGGAAGCTTGTGATGGCGACCATACCGTCGCCTCCCGGCCGGTTTTCGACAACGACCGGCTGGCCCCACTTTGCCGACAGCTTGTCGGCGAACAGCCGTGCGCCGATGTCGACACCGCTTCCCGGTCCGAGGGTGATGATGAATCGCACAGGCCGGCTGGGCCAGGCATCCGCCCCGGCGCTTGGCGCGGGCTGCGATAAATTGAGCAAAAGTGCGGCAGCAAGAATCGAAAATGCGTGTACGGGCTTTGCTAGGTTGCTCATGGATCCTCCCGTGCCGGTCGACCGATTGTCTGAGGTGGCCGTTGCGGCATTTGCCTGAATGAACCCCGCACGAGCCTAGCTTATCCATGCGCCGCCGTGCCAGCTTGACGGCCTGCGCGCGTTGTTGTCTCGTGGCTGCGGGGAAGTCTGCCCCGAAATTGCCGCGTTCGAGCCCGACGTTGCGGCGGTTGATAGCCAATCTTGGAGCTGACCATGCCGTCGTTCCTGTTGTCGCCAATTGTGAAGTGGTCGCTCATCGCTCTGGGCGGCGCCATGGTCGTGCACTGGGCGGTCAAAGAGGCGCGCCGGGTCAATGAGGAGCTCGAGCAGGCGCGCCGCGTGAAAGCGAGAATTGCGGACGCGGAAAATCGTCCAAAGCTGCGGCGTGATCCGGCGACCGGCGAATACCGGCTTTGACGTTCGGCAAGTGCCGCCGCCTCAGTCGATGTGACGGTTGCTGACGCTGTGGTGGCCGCCAATCATGGCGCCGAAAAAGAGCACAATCAGCACCCACCCGATGAGCTGAAATTCGAGCACGGCTGTCTCCCCCTGGCGGACAAGCGTCCGGATCGCGTGGGTAACAGCCGCTCTTCAACGGTGCGTAAATTCTGCTCGACTTGACCCTCCCTGGGGCCGCCTCTAGGGTCGAATCTCTTCCTGTGCTTAAGAATCAGTTTCCATCCGATGGCTGAAGCCAAACTTCGTGCCAGCGAGCGCACGCATCAAGGCAACCTGGACCCCTCCCGGTCCTTCCAGGGGCTCATTCTTGCGCTGCAGCAGTACTGGGCGAACTGGGGCTGCGTCATCCTGCAGCCTTACGACATGGAGGTTGGGGCAGGCACCTTCCATCCGGCGACAACGCTGCGGGCACTGGGCCCCAGACCCTGGAACGCCGCGTACGTGCAACCTTCACGGCGACCGAAGGACGGCCGCTACGGCGAAAATCCCAATCGATTGCAGCACTACTACCAATTCCAGGTAATCCTGAAGCCGTCGCCACCCGACATTCAGGATCTCTATCTCAATTCGCTCAAAGCCATCGGTATCGACCCGAAGGTTCACGACATCCGTTTCGTAGAGGATGATTGGGAAAGCCCGACGCTCGGCGCTTGGGGGTTGGGCTGGGAATGCTGGTGCGATGGGATGGAAGTTTCGCAATTCACGTACTTCCAGCAGGTCGCCGGATTCGAATGTTCGCCGGTCGCCGGTGAGCTCACCTACGGGCTCGAACGGCTCGCGATGTACGTACAGGGCGTCGACAATGTATTCGATCTCAATTTCAACGGTCGCGATGACGATAAGAAGGTCACCTATGGCGATGTCTTTCTGCAGGCCGAGCAGGAATACTCGCGACACAATTTTGAATTCGCAGACACGTCCATGCTGTTCGAGCAGTTCAAGATGGCGGAGGCGGCGTGCAAGAAATATCTCGATGCCGGCTGGGCCAACGGCGAGAAAAAGCGCCACCTGATGGCGCTGCCGGCCTACGACCAGTGCATCAAGGCTAGTCACGTGTTCAATCTGCTCGATGCGCGCGGTGTGATCTCGGTTACCGAGCGTCAAAGTTACATCCTGCGTGTGCGTGAGCTTGCAAAGGCCTGCGGTGAGGCCTGGCTGGCGACCGATGGTGGCGGCGCTGCTTGAATTTTGTATGCAGCGCAGCTGAGCCCTCGACCGCAACCGGGGACTGCTTCAATCAGGCCAAACGGCGTGGGGGCGCCACTCGAACATGCTGCTCTGGGCCATCTTTTTGATCGCAGCGGCGGTCGTCCTCTATGGAATCATCGTCTTTAACAGTCTGGTGCGCACGCGCCAGATGGCGAACGAGGCATGGAGTGGGATTGACGTCCAGCTTAAACGGCGCTCCGAGCTTGTCCCGAACCTGGTCGAGGCCGTCAAAGGCTATGCCACGCACGAGCGCTCCGTCCTCGAAGAGGTGACCCGCCTGCGTGGGGTCGCGCGCGACCTGCCCGCCGACAATGTCTCCGGCCGTGCGCAGGCTGAGCGCGCCCTGAGCACGGCACTCGGCAAGCTCGTCGCCCTTGCCGAGAGCTACCCCGAGCTCAAGGCGAATGCAAATTTCCTGAAATTGCAGCAAGAGCTGAGCCAGCTGGAAGACGAGCTGCAGTTGGCGCGCCGTTACTACAACGGAACAGTGCGAAACCAGAACGTTCTCGTGCAGTCGTTCCCGAGTAACCTGATCGCCGGCGCATTCGGGTTCGCTCCACGCGACTATTTTGAGCTCGCCGACGTATCCGAGCGTGATGTTCCGCAGGTATCCGTTGCCGGCCAGGCTCGCTGACGGGCCTCACCGATGAAAAACAGGGTTCATTCGGCGCTGAAATTCCTTCTGCTGTGGCTGGCAGTCGCATTGCCCGTACTTCTGGCTGCTGAACCCGCGGCGCGGGCCGCGGAGGTCATTCATTCCTTTGATTCGAGTGTTCGAGTCGCCAGGAACGGCGACCTCTTTGTGACCGAAGCGATACGCGTGCAGGCGGAGGGCCGCGAGATCAGGCACGGCATCTATCGGGATTTCCCGCTGACCTTCAGGGATGCCGGGGGTGTCGTGCGCGAGGTGGAATTCAAGCTGCTTGCGGTCGAGCGCGATGGCAGGCCCGAGCCGCATTCAACAGCGCGCCAGCATGGCGTCATCCGTATCTACGCCGGGGACAAGGACACCAACGTGCCACGCGGCGAACATACTTACGTCTTCCGTTACCGGACGGGGCGGCAGATCCGTTGGTTCGACGGCAAGCCGGAGCTCAACTGGAACGTCACGGGAAATTTCTGGCGATTTCCGATCGTGGTGGCGAACTACAACCTTCAGCTGGCGGGAGGCGAGCGACCTGTGCGCTGGACCGCCTTTACCGGCCGGCTCGGCGCGCGCGGGATCGACTGGCGCGGAACGATGGATACGACGACACTGATGGTGGCGACCACACGGCGCCTTCTGCCGGGCGAGGGCCTCACCGTCGTCGCCGAACTCCCCGCAACGGCCGTCGATCCGCCGAGCGAGGCGCAGCTGCTTTGGTACCGCTTTTATGACAACAGGGCGTGGATTTTTGGCGGCATCGGACTGCTCGTCGTGCTCGGCTACTATTTTGCGGCCTGGGAAGCGGTCGGCCGTGATCCCAAGGGCGGCGCCGTCATTCCCTTGTTCCACCCGCCGAAAGGCATTTCGCCCGCGCTCGCCAACTACATCTATGAGTGGGGCTTCTGGCGCAACAAGTGGCGTGCATTCACCGCGGCCGCCCTGTCGCTTGCGGTGCGCGGCCTTCTGCGGTTCGACGACAGCACCGGCCCCCTGATTCTGAAAGCGACTGGAAAAGATGAGCCGGGTAACGCGGACAAACTTCCGCCAGGCGAGAACGCAATCCTCAATTGGGTCAGAAACCAGGGTGGCGTCGCCGTCATCAGCAGCGACCATGGGGCGGCGGTCGCCAAAGCGGGCGATCTTTTCACCGAGAGCATCGAGTCGGAGAATCGCAACCGGTTCTTCCGTCACAACCTCGCCTACGTCCTTGCCGGCGTGGCGATGACGGTTGCCGTCGTCGTCGGCATCGTTGCCTTCGGCGGCCTGCAGGATGAGGACGTTGCGATCCTTGGCGGCTTTGCGATCGGCGGATTTGCCGTCGGTATAGTGGGTATTCATCTCGTGCAGATATTTTTCCAGGGCATCAGCTTTGCCACGCTGGTGCGCGGCGCGATGTCGGTCGCTTTTTTTGCGATTTTCGTTTCAATCTCGCAGTCGATCCTGAAAGGAGTAACGCCGAAAACGGTCATCGACGCTTTTCCCGCGGTCTGGGCCTTCGTCGAAAACTATCCCTTCGCATTCGTGCTCATCGGCGCGTTTACGATGGTGAACGGGCTGTTCCTCTACCTGCTGCGTGCGCCGACCGCGCTCGGTCGCCCGATCATGGATCAGCTCGCCGGGCTTCGCCTTTATCTGGAGACGGCCGAATCCGATCGCATGAATCTGAATGCGCCCGAAATTACTGCCGAGCGGTTCGAAGCGCTGCTGCCGTACGCCGTTGCGCTCGATGTCGAGAAGCCGTGGTCCGACGCCTTTGCCGCCGCGCTCCGCCGCGCGCGTCCGGGCGACGCCGACCCGATGAGCCACTATCACTCGAGCTGGAATTCGGGCGGTGGCTGGTCGGGCAGGAATTTCGGCAGCTCGGTTTCGTCGTCGATCGCAGGCGTCAGCAGTGCGCTCGCCAGCGCCGTGCCGGTCTCGTCCGGCTCTTCGGGGTTCTCCGGTGGGGGCGGGGGTTCAGGCGGCGGGGGAGGCGGCGGCGGGGGAGGCGGGTGGTAGGAACCGGACGCATGCGTGACAGCGGCGGGCCGCCTTGCTAGGCAGGCGCAACGCGCGACTTGATCCAAGCCCGGCCCGACATGCCCGACCTGCTGCTCGAATTTCTGTCAGAGGAGATCCCGGCGCGCATGCAGGCGCGTGCGGCTGAGGACCTGCGCAAGCTTGTGACCGATCGGCTTGTCGCGGCAGGTCTCGTTTATGAGGGCGCCAGGGCCTTCGCGACGCCGCGGCGTCTGGCGCTGTCGGTGCATGGCATCCCTGCGCGCCAGCCCGACATCAAGGAAGAAAAAAAGGGCCCGCGCGTCGGCGCACCGGAAAACGCCGTTGCCGGGTTTCTCAAGGCTGCGGGGCTCAAGTCGATCAAAGAAGCCAAGGTGCAGCCCGACAAGAAGGGCGACTTCTACGTCGCGGTGATCGAGAAACCGGGTCGGCCTGCAATTGAGGTGATTGCCGAGATGGTTCCTGAGATCGTGCGGACATTTCCCTGGCCGAAATCGATGCGCTGGGGATCGGGAAAGCTCAACTGGGTGCGGCCGCTGCATTCGATGGTGGCCACCTTCGGTCCGGAGACCGAAGAGCCCGAAGTTCTGAAATTCAGCGTCGATGGCATCGCGGCCGGCGACGAGACGCGCGGCCACCGCTTCATGTCACCCGAATCGTTCAAGGTACGACATTTCGATGACTACGTCGCAGGGCTCGAGACGGCGAAGGTTGTGCTCGATCCTGCGCGCCGCGCCGACATCATTCTTGCCGACGCCAGGAATCTTGCTTTCGCGCAGGGCTTCGAGCTCGTTGAAGATGAAGGCCTGCTGGCCGAGGCCGCCGGGCTTGTCGAGTGGCCGGTAACGCTGATGGGGACCTTCGACAAGGCGTTCCTTACGATCCCGGACGAGGTTATCCGCGCCACCATCCGCAACAACCAGAAATGTTTCGTGCTGCGCGACCCGCAGACGGCAAAGCTCGTCAACAAGTTCATCCTGGTCGCGAATGAAGAGGCGGCCGACGGCGGCAAGGCGATTGTCGCCGGCAACGAACGCGTGATTCGCGCGCGCCTGTCCGATGCCAAATTCTTCTACGAGACCGACCTGAGGACACGCCTGGAAGCCCGGCTGCCGAAATTCGAGCAGATCGTATTTCACGAAAAACTCGGCACCCAGGCCGAGCGCATTGCCCGTATCGTGGTGCTCGCAGGCAAGCTTGCTCCTCTGGTTGGGGCCGACGTCGCGAAAACCGAGCGCGCGGCGCAACTTTGCAAGGCCGATCTGCTCACGGACGTCGTTGGCGAATTCCCCGAACTGCAGGGCCTGATGGGCCGCTATTACGCCGAAGCGCAGGAGGAGGATGAGGCCGTCGCACACGCCATCGAGGATCACTACAAACCGAAAGGGCCCGACGATCTCGTGCCGTCCGATCCGGTGGCGGTATCGGTCGCGCTCGCCGACAAGATCGACACGCTGACCGGATTCTGGAAAATCGATGAGAAACCGACCGGCAGCAAGGATCCCTATGCGCTTCGGCGCGCGGCGCTCGGCGTCATACGCATTGTTCTCGACAATTCGTTACGGCTCTCACTGGGAAAGATGACCGGTGTATCGGCCGATCTGTTGTCGTTTTTCGCCGATCGTCTCAAAGTGCAGCTGCGTGAGCAGGGCGCGCGGCACGATCTCGTCGATGCGGTCTTTGCGCTCGAAGGCCAGGACGATCTGTTAATGATCGTCCGCCGGGTCGAAGCGCTCGGAAAATTCCTCGATAGCGATGACGGTAGGAATTTGCTCGCCGGCTACAAGCGAGCGACCAACATCATCCGCATCGAGGAAAAGAAGGACAAGCGCGAATACACCGGCGCACCAGATGCCGGGCGCTATCAGCTGCCGGAAGAAAAGGCGCTCGCAGAGGCGATTGCAACGGCGAAAAAGGAAGCCTCGACCGCAGTGGGCAAAGAGGATTTCGCCGGCGCTATGCGCGCAATGGCAAAATTGCGCCCGCGCGTCGATGCGTTCTTCGATAAGGTGACTGTCAACGTCGACGACAAGGCTCTGCGCGAGAATCGGCTGAAGCTGCTCAACGAAATCCGCGAGGCCACGCGCGCGGTTGCGGATTTCTCGAAGATAGAAGGCTAGAGCGGCCTCGGACCGTCGTGGGCGTATGATACCGGCGGAACTGCTGCTACCGTCTCGCCGTATCCTTCAAATGTCAGCCACCTGGGGAGCACATCATGGTCGTCGGTATCGCGCATTTGCAGCCTGTCGTTGCGCTCGTTGCCGGTATTCTCATTCTTGTCATTCCGCGCCTGCTCAACATCATTGTCGCGGTGTACCTGATTTTCGTCGGCTTGCTTGGCCTTGGGCTTTTCCGCTGACCGAGATTCGGGGCTTGCGTCGGCAGGTTCGGAAGTGTTTTTAAGAGGCGTCGGTCTCACAAAAGCTGTCGATCCATGGCCAAACGAAAACGTTCGCGCGTCAGCGCAAAAAGCAAGAAGCAGGCGATACGCAGGTCTGGGCGGGTCAAGCCGAAAACAGCGGCCAGGGCCAAAAACAAGTGGGTCTACAGCTTCGGAGGCGGCCGTGCCGAGGGCAAAGCCTCGATGCGTAATTTGCTCGGGGGCAAGGGCGCCGGCCTCGCCGAAATGGCGAATCTCGGTCTTCCGGTGCCACCCGGCTTCACGATCACCACCGAGGTCTGCACTTACTACTACGCGAACGACAGGCAGTATCCCAAGGACCTGCGCGGCCAAGTCGAAAAGGCGCTGGCGCAGGTCGGGCGCATCACCGGCAAGACATTCGGCGATAAAACCAACCCGCTTCTGGTTTCGGTGCGCTCGGGCGCCCGCGCCTCGATGCCGGGGATGATGGACACCGTGCTCAATCTTGGGCTCAATGACGAGACCGTCGAGGCGCTAGCGAAAAAATCAGGCGACCGGCGCTTCGCCTTCGACAGCTACCGGCGCTTTATCACGATGTATTCGGACGTCGTTCTCGGCGTCGGCCACGAGCACTTCGAGGAGTTGCTCGACCATCACAAGGAGCGCGAGGGGTATACGCTCGACACTGACCTCTCGGCCGACGACTGGGCCGAGCTGGTGGCGCGCTACAAGAAGCGCGTCAAGGACGAGCTGGGCCGGGACTTCCCGCAGGATCCGCACGAGCAGCTCTGGGGTGCTATCGGCGCCGTATTCGGCTCCTGGATGAACCAGCGAGCCATCACCTACCGCAAGCTTCATAACCTCCCCGAAAGCTGGGGCACGGCTGTCAACGTTCAGGCCATGGTCTTCGGCAACATGGGCAACACGTCGGCAACCGGCGTTGCCTTCACGCGCAACCCGTCGACGGGCGAAAAAAAGCTCTACGGCGAATTTCTCATCAATGCGCAGGGCGAGGATGTGGTCGCCGGCATCCGCACACCGCAGGAAATCAGCGAGGAGGCAAGAAAGGAGTCGGGCTCCGACAAGCCGTCGATGGAGCACACGCTGCCGAAAGCCTATGCCGAGCTCAAGCGCATCTACAACGTGCTCGAGAGGCATTACCGCGACATGCAGGACCTCGAATTCACCGTCGAGCAGGGCAAGCTGTGGATGCTGCAGACGCGCGCCGGCAAGCGCACGGCAAAGGCGGCGCTGCGGATAGCGGTCGAGCTTGCCAACGAAGGGCTGATTTCAAAGAACGATGCCGTTCTGCGCATCGATCCGCTCACCCTCGACCAGTTGTTGCATCCGACCATCGACCCGCGCGCACACCGTCACGTCATCGCGACCGGGCTTCCCGCCTCTCCAGGTGCGGCCAGTGGCGAGATCGTTTTTTCACCCGATGAGGCGGCGCAGCTCAAGGCCGACGGGCGGAAGGTCGTTCTGGTACGCGTCGAAACGTCACCCGAGGACATCCATGGCATGCACGCGGCTGAAGGTATCCTCACCACCCGTGGCGGCATGACCTCCCATGCTGCCGTCGTTGCGCGCGGCATGGGCAAGCCCTGCGTCTCCGGCGCGGGCTCGCTGCGCGTTGACTATGCCGCGGGCACGATGAGTGCGGGTGGACAGACATTCAAGAAGGGCGACTACATCACCGTTGACGGGTCGACCGGACAGGTTCTCGCCGGCAAGGTGGACATGATCGAGCCGCAGCTGTCGGGAGAGTTCGCAACTCTGATCGGATGGGCCGACAAGGTGCGCAAGCTCGGCGTGCGTGCCAACGCCGACACGCCTACTGACGCGAAAGCCGCGGTGCGTTTCGGCGCTGAGGGAATCGGGCTTTGCCGCACCGAACACATGTTCTTCGACGAAGGGCGCATACAGGCCGTGCGCGAGATGATTCTCGCCGACGACGAAAAGTCGCGGCGCGCGGCGATCGCGAAACTGCTGCCGATGCAGCGGGCCGACTTCGTCGAGTTGTTCGAGATTATGGCCGGACGCCCGGTGACGATCCGTCTGCTCGATCCACCGCTGCATGAATTCCTGCCGCACGGCGAAGAAGAAATCGCGGAGGTTGCGGCAGCCATGAGCGCCGACCCGGCGAAACTGGCAGCCCGTGCGGGCGAGCTTTCCGAGTTCAACCCGATGCTTGGATTCCGCGGCTGCCGCATCGCTATCGCTTACCCGGAAATCGCCGAAATGCAGGCGCGCGCCATCTTCGAGGCGGCTGTCGAGGCCGCGCGGCGCACCGGCAAGCCGGTCGTGCCGGAAGTCATGGTGCCATTGATCGCGACCAGGGCGGAGCTGGATCTCGTCAAGGACCGTATCGACGCCATGGCACAGGAGGTGGCGAAGGAAAAAGGCGCTAAGATCGACTACCAGGTCGGCACGATGATCGAGCTGCCGCGTGCAGCATTGCTGGCCGGTGAGATTGCGCAAAGCGCCGAATTCTTTTCCTTCGGCACCAACGATCTGACGCAGACGACGTTCGGGATTTCGCGCGACGACGCGGCAAGCTTCCTCAGTATTTACACCGCGCGCGGTATCCTGCCCGTCGATCCGTTTATTTCGATCGACCAACGGGGGGTCGGTGAACTGGTGAAGATCGGTGTCGAGCGGGGCCGCAAGGTCCGGCCGAGACTCAAGGTCGGCATCTGCGGCGAGCACGGCGGCGATCCTGCTTCTGTAGCCTTTTGTCACCGGGTCGGCCTCGATTACGTGTCCTGCTCGCCGTTCCGTGTTCCGATCGCCCGCCTTGCGGCGGCGCAGGCAGCGCTCGGGAAGGCGGTCGCCAGCCAGGCGTAGCGCGCCCCTGAATGTCGATTTTCGACCTGAAAAACCGTGTCGCCTTCATAGCCGACGGCGACAGCGGTATCGGTCTGGACATGGCCGAAGGGCTGGCCGGGGCCGGCACTTCGATTACCGACGCCAGCTTCAGGCTTCGTCACCGGCACGGTGATCGTCGTCGGCGGTGGGTCCTCGGCGCGGGTCTGACCGGACAGCAGCGTCTAAACGGCAACCTTGCCGAGGAAGTCCTCGACCTCGAGGCGTAGATTGCCGACCGCGTGCTCCACGGCTTCTGATGCATCGCGCACGACTTCGGCCGAAGCGCGCGTCTGGGTCGCGGCCCCGGCGACCTCCCCGAGCACAGCCACAACGTGGTTCGTGCCTTCTGCCGCGTTGGCGACGCTGCGCGAAATCTCGCCGGTTGCCAGGTTCTGCTGCTCGACGGAAGCTGCGACAGCCGATGTGTTGCTGTTGATCTCCTGCATGCGCGCGGCGATCTGCCGAATCGCCTCGACCGCTCCCGAGGTCGATTCCTGTACAGCCAGGATATGACTGGCGATGTCCTCGGTCGCCTTGGCGGTCTGCACCGCGAGAGACTTGACCTCCGAAGCCACCACGGCAAAACCCTTTCCGGCCTCCCCGGCACGCGCGGCCTCGATGGTAGCATTGAGCGCGAGCAGGTTTGTCTGCCCGGCGATATTGTGGATCAGCTTGACAACGTCGCCGATCTTTTGTGCGCCATCGGCAAGGCCCGCGATCTCATTGTCGGTTGCGCGCGCCTCGTTGGTTGCCAGCCCGACGACGCTGCTGGTTTGTGTCAGCTGGCGGCTGATTTCGCTGATCGATCGGGACAGTTCGTCTGCCGCGACTGCGGCGGTTTCGACGTTGGCCGAGGCCTCGTTGAAGGCCTGCACGGCGCTCTCCGCCCTTTGCGAGGTATGCTCGGATGATTCAAAGAGGGCGCGCGCGGTCGATCGCATTGAAGTCGCGCTGCTGCCTACGCTCGACAAAAGTTTCTCGACGGCCGGGCGGAATGAGGCGATTGCGGAGTCGATGGTGGCGCGGCGTTGCTCCTGGCTGCGGATCGCGGCGCGTTCCTGCTCGGCGTGGCGCTGCACCGTGACGTCCTCGTGGGTCGAGACCCAGCCGCCGCCGGGCAAAGGCTCGTTCTTCGCAAGCACGGTACGGCCGTCGCTCGCCGGCACGTAATGAGCCTGGCTCTTGCCCTCGCTTATTCCGTCGAGAATTCTCTGCACGTAGCTGTCGACATCTCCGGAAAACAGCCCGGTTGCCTTTCGATGTTCGATCAATTCCTTGAGGGTGCAGCCCGGCTTCACCACCTTGGGGTCAAGCCGGTACATCTCAAGGTATCGTGTATTGAGCAATATTATGCGGCCCTGCGCGTCGAACATGTTCAGTCCCTGGGACATGTTGTTCAGCGCGGTCGACAGCCGGCGATTCTGGCTGTGCAGGCGTCGGTATGCGACGCAGCCCACGATGAGGGCCATAAAACACAGGCCGGCGAATATCGATTGACCCGAAAGGGCCGATGGCAGGATCAAGGCGTGCATACCGACCCTAACAAAATACTCCGGCGATATTGGGGAACAGGGCTTGCGATATAGTTAATTCTTACTTCCCGTTGCGGGCGCAGGCAGCCCCGGCACAACGGCAGGATGCGGATCGTGTGAAATGGCTCAACGGCTCGTGGCTTACTGGTATGGCGCGGTTGCCGCTGCCGGGCTGGGCTTCGGCCTTTTGGGCGAGAGGCGTCCCTTCGGACAGGACATTCTCGCGCATCCATTCGTGATCTACTTTTTTCTGGTCGCGGCTGGATTACTGAGCCTGCGTATCGTCAGGCAATGCCCGGTCCCCGAGATCATACCGGAGCGTGCACTCGCCCTGGGCTGTGCTACCGGCATAATGCTGTTCCTTGCTGGCAACTTCATCGCGGTACACCTGATCGATCGTTGACCAAGCGTTTACGAAGGCCGCGCCTGCTTCCCGGCGGTTAACGCCTTCGCAAGGTTAATCGGTTCATAAAAAAATATGTCGCATTGTCGCCACCCGGCGGCGGGCGGTGGCGGGATTTGCGGTGTCGCGTTGAGTGGACGGGGAGCAGTATCGCTTTTGCGTCGACAGCCGGGGGCTGCATCGATCGTCATTGGGTTGGCGCTGCTCACGCTATTTCCGGACAGCATCGGCTTTCAGGATCTCGGAGCCCTGCTGGCGCGGCAGCCCGCCGTCGCCAAGCGCTGGCAACAGCATCTGATTGCGTCGCCGTTCGGCACTATTCACGCCGCCATGTTCAGCCTGCCACGGCCCGTCGGCACCGGCATCCCGCATCCGCCTATCTATGCGCTGGCGAATTTTGATCCGGCCGATCTCACCGGCTCGATCGGGAAGCAGTTGCTGGGCGATCCGACCGCGCCGATTCAGTTTCCGAAACCGAACCGTAAGGCCAAACGCGACTCGCTGGTTACGCGGCCGCGCGAGCCGATGCCGCCGGCGCTTGCCATCGAGTCCGCGCCGCAGGCAGAGATCGACGCGTCGCTGATGAGAGATGAAAGCGGGCGATTCGACCCGTACGCGAAATACGAATTTGTTCCGCCGCCCGATCAGCGGACACCAACTCCCGATGTCGACCTCCCGTATGCCGATATTCCGCCGTCAAATCTGACACCGATGGCGCCTCCGAAGGAGGCGGGCAGGGAAGCCGCGCAGCTGTTCTTCGGAGCCGATTCGATGACGTCGGGCCGTGGCAAGATCGCGCCTTGGGCACCCGGCGAAGCGCCGGTCGTTCTCGCCTCGCGCGATCCGGACATCAAACAGTCGGCGCTTGTGCCGACGCCACCGGACGAACACAGTCAAGGCGGCGAAAGCGTCGCGAGCAAAGGCGAGGTGACCGGCATCGACCGGCGGCCCCGATCGCCGGCCGAGCGGCTCGCGCTGACGGGCACCGCACGCGCCAAGGCCGAAAAATGCCTGGCCAATGCGGTCTACTTCGAGGCGCGCGGCGAATCGGTCCGCGGGCAGATCGCGGTGGCGCAGGTCGTGATGAACCGCGTGTTCTCGCCATTTTATCCGAATGACGTTTGCGGTGTGGTTTACCAGAACGCCGGCCGGCATCTGTCGTGCCAGTTTACCTTCGCCTGCGACGGCATTCCCGACATCGTCACGGAACCGGATGCCTGGGAGCGCGCCAAGCGCATCGCGCGCGACATGCTCGACGGCAAGCTCTGGATGCCGGAGGTGTCGAAGTCGACGCACTACCATGCCTATTGGGTGCACCCCGACTGGGTTAACGAGATGCGGAAAGTTTATAAGTTGGGCGTGCATACCTTCTATCGCCCGCGCGCATGGGGTGACGGCGAGGACGAGCCGATCTGGGGGGATCCGGCACAGACCGAAAAAGAGGCTGCAAAAGAGGAAGCAAAAGGACCCGTAAGCCACAGCAAAGAATGGCTTAAATCGGAAGAAGGGCAGGCGTGGCTGCGCAAGAGTGCCCACAGATAGCGAGCCGATCCGGCGCCCATGCACTTCGCAAATGCTGATGATCACGAATTTTCGTTTGGGCAGCAGAGCATGAATCTATATGTTCCGCGCGCTGCCCGCGCCGACGCGGGACCCAGTGATTCCAGCCGGAGCAATTGAATGTCAGTGCAGTCGACGACAGCAAAGACGATTGCGGTGAGCGCCTGGCGCACGCCGCTTGTCATCATCACGTGCGGCTGCCTGATCGGGGCGATCGGCTTCGGCCCGCGCGCAGCGCTCGGCCTCTTCCTGACGCCGATGTCGTCGGCATACAGTTGGGGCCGTGACGTTTTCGCACTCGCGCTCGCTATCCAGGTGCTGATCTGGGGCGCTGCGACGCCATTTGCGGGCGCGATCGCCGACCGCTTCGGATCGCTGCGGGTACTTTCAGTCGGCGCGCTGCTCTATTGCGCCGGCCTGGTGCTGATGGCGTATTCCACGACCCCTGGCATGCTCGATTTGTCGGCCGGTATCCTGACCGGCCTTGGCATTGCGGGAACGTCGTTCACGCTCGTACTGGCGGCGTTCAGCAAATTGATGCCGATCGAATGGCGCGGATTTGCCTTCGGCGTGGGGACCGCTGCCGGCTCCTTCGGCCAGTTCCTGTTCTCACCGCTCGCGGTCGGGTTGATTGGAATTCTCGGCTGGCAACACGCGCTGATCGCGCTCGGCATCCTCACTTTATTCATGATCCCCTGCGCATTCGGCGTGCGCACACCGCCGATGGACGTCGCGCCGACTCCGGGCGGAGCGCAGAAACAATCACTGCTGCAGGCATTGTCGGAAGCCTTTGGACACCGCAGCTACGTACTGCTGGTGCTTGGCTTCTTCACCTGCGGGTTCCAGTTGCTCTTCATCACCGTGCATTTGCCCGCCTATCTCGTTGATCGCGGCCTCTCGGTTGACGCCGGCGCTTGGACGATCGGTGTCATCGGCCTGTTCAACATCATCGGCTCCATCGCGGCGGGCTGGCTGGGCGACCGGATGCCCAAGCGCTACCTGCTGTCGGTGATCTACCTTCTGCGCTCGCTGGCGGTTGCGGTATTTATCACGCTGCCGGTCACATCGACCTCGGCGGTGGTTTTCGGCGCATCGATGGGTCTGCTTTGGCTGTCGACAGTGCCGCCGACATCCGGCCTCGTCGCGCTGATGTTCGGCACGCGATGGATGGCGACGCTGTTCGGCTTCGCCTTCTTCAGTCACCAGGTCGGCGGTTTCCTCGGTGTGTGGCTCGGGGGCGTACTGTTCGAACGCACCGGCTCGTACGAGGTGATCTGGTGGCTGTCGATTGCGCTCGGCATCATATCGGCAATCATAAACCTGCCGATCATCGAAAAGCCCGTCGTTCGCGCGGAGCCGGTTCCCGCCTGAACGCTTGCGCCCGGCCGCGGCCCGCGCCATGAATGCGGGGGACGAATCGACGAGAGCGTGCGTGGTATTCAAGGCAATTGTTATCGAGAAAACGGAGAGCGGCACGAAGGCCGCGCTTGCCGATTTCGACGAAGCCAATCTTATGGACGGCGATGTGACCGTCCGCGTCGAATACTCGACCGTCAACTACAAGGATGGCCTAGCCATCACCGGCAAGGCACCGGTGGTGCGGCGCTTCCCCATGATCGCAGGCATCGACTTCGCGGGCACTGTGGAATCGTCGGCAAACGCGGCGTGGAAGCCCGGCGACAAGGTCATTCTCAACGGCTGGGGTTGCGGCGAGACCCATCTCGGCGCCTTTGCCGAAAAGGCACGCGTGAAAGGTGACTGGCTGGTGCCGTTACCGAAGACGATGAGCGCGCGCGAGGCCATGGCAATCGGCACCGCGGGCTATACGGCGATGCTGGCCGTGATGGCGCTCGAGCGTCACGGCATCAGCCCTTCGAGCGGACCGATTGCGGTAACCGGTGCCGCCGGCGGCGTCGGGTCGGTCGCCACCGCGATCCTTTCGAAACGCGGATTTTCCGTGCACGCGGTCACCGGACGCCCACAGGAAGCCGGCTATCTGAAGGACCTGGGTGCGGCCGAGATCGTCGAGCGCAAGGAGCTCGCCGGCCCCGTCAAGCCGTTGGCCAAGGAGCGCTGGGCAGGCGGGATCGACGCCGTGGGGTCGACCACGCTCGCGAATCTGTTGTCCATGACGCGCTATGGCGGAGCGGTAGCCGCGTGCGGTCTTGCCGGCGGTATGGACCTGCCTGGCTCGGTTGCTCCTTTTATTCTGCGGGGGGTGTGTCTTTACGGCATCGACTCGGTCATGTGCCCTGTGGAGCGACGCAGGGAAGCGTGGAAACGGCTCGAAACCGACATGGATCGCCAAAAACTGGCCACGATGAGCAGGGAAATAACCCTTTCGGACGTCTTTGGGGCGGCTTCCAACATCATTTCGGGGGCAGTCCGGGGCCGTATCGTAGTCAAGATAGGGTAAACGCGTTCAGGATTTGTCGACGAAAGCCGTGCATAATTTGTTAGGGCTGAAATCCGGCCCAATGCTGCTGTAAACTGTTGCGTCAGTCGGAGTTCGGGGATGGTGCGTGGTTTTGCATTGACGGTCGGCCTGATGGCCGCGCTGCCGGCAGTCGCGGGAGAAATGACCGCTGAAGAGGCCCGCCGGTTCGTCATCGGCAAGATGTTCAACTATACATGCTTTGAAGGCACGCGCGGACAGGGCCGCGTGAACGCCGACGGCTCGGTGACCGGCTCCATCCAATTCCAAGGTGCGGGCGAGGTACGCTACGCGCACCTGCCGGCCAACACGCTGCATGTCAAAGGCGAGTCGGTCTGCGCCTCGTTGCGCGGCCTGCCGATCCAGCCGTGTTTCTACCTGGAACGCACGAGCGCCAACAGCTTCCGCGGATCGGTGGCGGGGCTCGGCTTCGCCTACTGCGACTTCACCCGGCATGGCGGCCGCACGACCGTCGCGCACAGCGTGCAGCGCCCGCACGCCCCGCAGCCGCTCGGGCTGCGCCCGTCGCTTGCCGCCGATACTGCCGACAACAACTAGGCGTCACGCTTTCGCCGGGAAAATCATGCACGTCGTCGTGGCGTGCGCATAGATCTTACCCACCTCATCCTTAAGATCGCCTTCCGATGTCGCGATCGTGCGGCCGCGATGCACGATGCGGCCTTCGGCACGCACCGGTCCGGTGTCCTTGGTCAGGGGGCGCACCAGATTGAACTTGAGCTCAAGCGTGGTCCAGCCGTCGCCTTTTGCAACCGTTGAGAAAATGGCACAACCGAGCGCTGAATCGAGAAGCGTCGCAGCAAACCCGCCGTGCACGGTGCCAATCGGGTTGTAGTGCCGGATCTCCGGCACGCCTTCGAAGACTGCGCGGCCGGTTTCCACCTCGGTCAGGTGGAAACCCATCAGCTCGCTGATCGGTGGATTGGGCAGCGTGCCGGCAATTATCGCCTTGAGAAACGAAAGGCCGTCGTACGATCTCAGAATCTCCGGCGGCACAACGCCATACGTCTTCACCCGTTTATCCATGCCAATCCCCGCGTCTGTTACGCCGACGTTATACCGTCTCGGCGCGCAGGAAACAGCATGCACCGAGTCGGATCAGGCCCTTTGGGCGGCAGCTCTAGAGCAGGTCGAGCCGGAACGGGCGGCCTTCTGTCGCGGCATCGCCCAGTCCGATCGCGTCGATCGCGCGGACCATGCGCCCGCTGCGGCCAAGCAGACGATCCGCGACCGAGACGATGCGTGAGTTCGGTTGTGCCGTAGGCGATGAACGCCGGATCTCCCAGGCGATCTGCATCTCATCGCGCTGCGGATTGAGTGCGCAGGCCGCCACGTAGGCAGCCGCCGTCGAGCGGCTGATGCCGGCGAAGCAGTGCATCACTATCGGCGTCTTGCGGTCCCAGGCACCGACGAAATCGATCAGCTGCTGTACGTGCTCGTGCGCCGGCAGCGTGTAACCGTCCATGGGCGTGGTGATGTCGTCGACCGCAAGCACCAGGTGGTTTTCGGGAGCGATATGATCTGGCCGCTGAACCCTGTCGATGAGGCGCAGCAAGGTGACAATGTGGCGCGCTCCGGTCGCATCGACCGTCGCATGCAGTTGGGACAGTGGGCAGACGTGAATCATTCGCCAGTGACAATTATCGGGCCTTATGTAGGCCATGCATCGGGTGATGGAAAGGCTCAGCCGGCGAGCAGCTTTTCAAAGCGCTCCTGGTAGCGGGCCTGGGCGGTTCCCGCGGGCCACGGCTTGAGGTAGTCGCGCTCAAGAACAGCCGAAAACCTCGGCGGGGGCCCGAAGAACTTTCGCGCCTCGGCCTCGGCAAATCCCGCGAGCCGCGTTGCTTCGAGATAGGCAGCGCTGCGATCGCAGGCCTTGATGAGCGCCTGCAGCTCTTCCGGCAGTTTCGCCGGAAGTCCAAAGCGCAAATGGATGGCCGCAAGCAGTCTTTTTTCCACCGCTTTGTAACTGTCCCCGATGACTGCCTTGAACGGCGAAATCATGTCGCCGATGACGTATTCGGGCGCATCGTGCAGCAGGATCGCGAGCCGGCCTTTGTGGTCGAGGCGGTGGACTTTTGCCCGGGCAAGTGCCTCGACGAGCAGCGAGTGCTGCGCGACGGAGAAAATGTGCCCGCCCTGCGTTTGTCCGTTCCAGCGCGCGACGCGCGCAAGGCCGTGCGCGATGTCGTCGATTTCGACGTCAAGCGGGGAAGGATCGAGCAGGTCGAGCCGCCGGCCAGAAAGCATGCGCTGCCACGCGCGTGGCGGCGTTTTGGAGCCCCGTGCGCTTGCCGGCCGGCTCATCGCCTGCGCGCAAGCTTCGCCACCGCCGAATGGCGATGGCACGTAACGAGATGATCATTGACCATGCCCACGGCCTGCATGAAGGCATAAACGATCGTAGGGCCCACGAATTTGAAGCCCTGTGCGGCGAGTTCCTTCGATATTTTCTGCGACAACGGCGTTTCCGCCGGCACCTGTTTGGCCGACCGGAAGTGATTTTGCTGCGGCCGTCCGTCAAGATAGTCCCACAAGAAATTCGAAAAGCCGGGACCCTCCATGATCTTCAGCCAGGCGCGCGCCGAGGAAACCGTGCCCTCGATCTTGGCGCGGTTGCGCACGATGCCGGCATCCTTCATCAGCGACTCGATTTTGCGTGTGGGATAACGTGCGATTTTTTCCGGATCGAAATCGTTAAACGCACGGCGGAAATTGTCGCGTTTGCGCAGGATCGTGATCCACGACAACCCGGCCTGGAATCCGTCGAGGATCAGCTTTTCGAAGAGGGCGCGGTCGTCGTACTCCGGCACGCCCCATTCCTCGTCGTGGTAGGCGATGTACAGGGGGTCCTGCTTCGGCCACGGGCAGCGGCTCAGTCCGTCGGGTTGGCTCATGAGACGGCCTTTGCCTCGCCCGGCCAGTCGAACTTTGCCCAGGATGGTTTCACCGGGCGGACCGGAACGCCACCCGCTTCCAGCATTGTCTTTGCGGCCAGGGCATCCGCGATACGGTCAAGCCGCATAAGCGCGAGGCCGCGCCCTTTTGCCGTCGAGCCGAGCGTGCCGACTTGCCTGTCGCCGGCCATGATCGGCAGGCCGGAACTCGGTGCGAACTCGTCGTAGGCAATCGGCACCACGCGGCTGCGCGCATTGGCGCGGTGCTCGATACGCGAAACGACCTCCTGGCCGACATAGCATCCCTTGTCGAAGTCGACACCGTTGAGCTGATCCATGTCGGCTTCGTGCGGGAACGTGTCGCCGTATGCGAAATCGAGGCCGCCCCGCGGTACGCCGAGGGCGATGCGATACGCTTCATAATCATCGGCATCGGTGAAGTCGGCGCCGACATCGGTGGCGGCAGCGGCCGCGAGATGCGGAGGCAGCATGATGCGCGAACCCAGTGCCGGCAGCCGCGGATCCGGATAGGTGAGTCCGTACTCGCTGCCAGCCGCTCCCGGCCATACTGCCATCACTCCAAGAACCTCGGACAGGTCCTCGCAGATCACCTTGGCGCGCAATTTGTAGAAGTTCAGCCTTTCGACGAGTGCCGGTCCCAGTGCCCGCGGGCAGTCGAGGAAAAAGCCGCCGCCGTCCACAGCCGGGGCTTCCGCGATGATGAAGTCGACGATGATCTTGCCCTGAGGGGTGAGCAGCGCCGCATAACGCGGGGCGCCCGCCGCCACCTTGGCCATATCGCCGGTGACCAGACCATTGAGAAAGCGCCGGGCATCGTCGCCGACGACCTTGATCACGCCACGATCGGGGAGAAGTGCTGCCTGCATACGGGTTCTCGGGGGTCTTTCGCGATAGTCTCTTGCCAGAAGTCACGGCGGAACGTAAGCGCTGTCAGGCGGGCCTCAAGCCCCGGGTTAGACACGTTCGCGCATGGCTGACACCTACGATCTGATCCTGAAGGGCGGCACGGTCGTCAACCATGATGGCGAGGGGCGGCGCGATCTTGGGATTCGCGGCGGCCGCTTCGAGGCGATCGGGGACCTCTCGCGCGCTGCGGCGGCCGAGGTGGTCGATTGCCGGGGGCTCCACCTCCTGCCCGGGATCATTGATACTCAGGTTCATTTCCGCGAGCCGGGCCTCACCCACAAGGAAGATCTCGAAAGCGGCTCGCTTTCCGCGGTAATGGGCGGCGTTACGGCAGTGTTTGAGATGCCGAACACCGACCCTTTGACGGTGAGCGCGGAGGCGCTCGCCGACAAGGTCAGACGCGGCCATCATCGGATGCATTGCGACTTCGCATTCTTTGTAGGGGCGACTGCGGAGAACACCGCGCATCTCGCCGAACTCGAGCGGCTACCGGGCTGCGCCGGCATCAAGGTGTTCATGGGCTCGTCGACCGGCTCACTGCTTGTCGCCGACGACGCCGGGCTTCGCGCGGTGCTCAAGGTGATCCGGCGTCGCGCATCATTCCACGCGGAAGATGAGCCGCGGCTCGCCGAGCGCACGAGTCTGCGCGTGGAGGGGGACGCGCGTTCGCATCCGGTCTGGCGCGACGAAACCGCCGCACTCAAGGCGACGCAGCGGCTTGTGGCGATCGCGCATGAAACCGGTGCACGCGTGCATGTCCTGCACGTGTCGACGATGCAGGAGATGGAATTTCTCGCTAGCCACAAGGACGTGGCTTCGGTCGAGACCACCCCGCATCATCTCACGCTGGAAGCGCCGGGCTGCTACGAACGCCTCGGCGCGCGGGCACAGATGAATCCTCCGGTGCGCGATGCGACGCACCGCGCCGGGATCTGGAGCGGACTCGCAAAAGGCGTTGTCGACGTGCTCGGTTCGGATCACGCGCCCCACACGCGCGAGGAAAAGGCGAAAGTCTATCCGGCGACTCCGTCAGGCATGACCGGCGTGCAGACGCTTGTGCCCATCATGCTGGATCACGTCAACGCGGGCAGGCTCACTCTGTTGCGCTTCGTCGATCTTACGAGCGCCGGGCCGGCACGCCTGTTCGGCGTTGCCCGGAAAGGACGCATCGCGGCCGGCTACGATGCGGACGTGACGGTCGTCGACCTCAAGCGGCGCGAAACGATAACCGACAAGTGGATTGCTTCGCGCGCCGGCTGGACACCCTACGATGGCGTGACCGTCAGAGGCTGGCCGGTTGGCACCCTCGTGCGCGGGCGCAAGGTGATGTGGGAGGGTGCGCTCGTAACGCCGGCGCAGGGCGAGCGTGTACGTTTTCTGGAAACTCTGGCGAGTTGACGTTAACCGGCCGCTATTGCCGGGGCTGCTCGAGCGAGAACTCGCCCCTGTGGATGCGTGCGCTCAATCCGTCGGTGAAGACGGCCGTGGCCTCTTCGCCGTAGGTGGTGACAAATTCGGCGAGCGCCGCGAAAAGACAGGCTTGGGCAAGACAGTCGCCGTCAATGCCGTTGTTGCGCGCCTCCGCCCAAGCTTCCTGAAGGTAGCCCAGTGCCACGAGCTTCTGCTCGCGATCGGAAAAAGGCTCGCGCGCCTGGATAGGGTTCTCGCTAAGCGGCATTTTTCACACAGGTCCCCAGGCACCGGAAGGGCGCCCGTTACATCCCGAAACCGACGTTAGCACGCGGATCGGCCGACAATAGCTTACACTTAAGAGAAGGTTAATTGGCGTATCGCGCCGTTATATCGCGAGCGATTCTGGCGCCCTCATCGAGGTAACGCCGTATGGCCAGATCGGCTGCCGGCGTGCACGTCCGATACGTTTGCTGAAACCCGCGGTAGCCGCGATTGAAACTGGCTACGATCTTACGCCGCCGCTCCCCGCTCGGCGCCTCGGCATCTATCAGCGCCTGCATCTCGTTTCGCCACTTTGCGCCGTCATTTGCGCCGCAGACCGCGCGCAGATAGTGCAGGGCGCCAAGAATTTCCCCCAGTCGCGCGAGGTCACCGTCAAAAGGAGCCGGAGTCTCACTCTGCGCGTTTGCCGGCAGGGCAAGGACAACAAGGACAGACGCGGCGGCCAGGATCTTTTTCACGGGTTTACAGCGGTGTTGTGCCGCCGAACATATGCGCCCGCGCGGCGGCAATCGCAAGGCGCCGATCACGCTGCCGGCGTAACGATGGCGACCGCAGCCGCCACGATTTCAGCGAGGCCTTCGGTTGTCTTGTAAGCCGCAAGTTCAGAGGGTTCGATCCAGCGCGCGTCGTCGAGTTCGCTGTTGAGGAGCGGCTCACCTTTGCGCCAGCGCGAGGCGAAGGACAGGATGACGAAATGGCGCTCGATCCGGCCGTCCCTGTCGCGCATGATCACCTCGCGGTGTCCCGCGAGTGCGACCGGCTCGATCTCGAGGGAAGTTTCCTCGCGCACCTCGCGAATGACCGCATCCGTAAGCGACTCACCGAGCTCCACCGCGCCGCCGGGCAAGGTGTAAAGATTGAAGGCTGGCGTGCGTGCCCGCCGTACGATCAACACCTTGCCGTCGCGGATGATGGCGGCACTGACCGCAAGGAATGGACGTTGTGGGTACGCTCGCTCGTCCGCCACGCGCTCTATCGTTTCATCAGTTGATCGACGACAGCTTGCGGCGATGGCGCGTCCGAAACCTCTTCCTCGCCGTTGATGATCGAGCCGGCGCGGGCAATCAGCGGCTTCAGCCAGTTGACGGCGTTGTCGGCCAGCGCCGCGATCGTCTCCGGTTTGAGGTCGGATGTCATCGCCGCCCGCGTTGCCTCTAGCACGACCGTCATCGTGACGGCCAGCGTGTCGAGGCTGCTGCGTACGTTCGGGTCGGCAGTTTCGTAGGCGGCGAGTGCGAGATCGCGAGTCTTGGAGCAGGAGGTGCGGAAATGCTCGCGATAGCTCATCGGCTGCCAGGCCAGAAAATCGCTGCGGAGCTCGGGACAGGTCGCCAGCATGTCGAGGAGCATGACGGCCTCGTTGAAACGATTGAGATAATCCGTCGCCAGGCCGGTTGCCGGGTTGATATTGGCGTCGGAAAGCCGCAGGCCGGCGTCGAGTTCAGGCGTCTCGTCAGGCGCTTGCGCCACGGCGACACGATTCTGATATTTCATCGAGCCCCTTCCCCTAAGCGGACCGGGCGCAAGTGTCACGATGTGGGGTTAAATTGCGCTTAAGCTCCCGATATTTAGGGTCTAATGCATGTGTGGCCGCTACGCGGTAACCTCGGCGCCGGAGGCCATCCGGGCGCTGTTCGGCTACCCCGAGCAGCCCAATTTCCCGCCGCGCTACAACATTGCGCCGACGCAGCCGATCGCAATCGTACGGCTGGTTGAAGGCAAGCGGCAGTTCGCGCTCGTGCGATGGGGGCTGCTGCCGTCCTGGGTCAAGGACCCGAAGAATTTCTCGCTCCTGATCAATGCCCGTGGGGAATCGTTAACAGACAAACCTGCCTTTCGCGCGGCGATGAAATACCGGCGCTGCCTCGTTCCGGCGGACGGCTTCTACGAATGGAAGGCTTTGGGTCAACGCAAGCAGCCTTATTTCGTGCGTGCGAGGGCAGGTGGGCCACTGGCCTTTGCCGGGTTGTGGGAAACCTGGATCGGGCCGAACGGCGAGGAACTCGAAACGGCGGCAATCGTGACCACGCGCGCCAACCACATGCTTGCCGACATCCACGAGCGCATGCCGGTGGTCGTGCCGCCGGACGCGTTCAATCTCTGGCTCGATTGCGCGCGCGTGGATGCCGAGACCGCGCTGACACTGGTTGCGCCGGCGCCGGAGGGGCTGCTCGAAGCCTACCAGGTCTCAACCGACGTCAACCGCACGGCAAACGACAATGCGAAGCTGGTGGAGCCCTGGTCACCAATCACCGAACCCGAGCACAGGCAGGGCCAATCGGAAAACCGGCGCCACGGCGACACGAAGAAAGACAATGGACAGGGCGTGCTGTTCTGAGGGCTTGATGGGAACCTTTTTGACTGTGTCGCATCAAATTCGTCGAGACCGAGGAATATGCCCATGTCCGTGATGCCGGCGACGCAAGTGGCCGAGACGCTCGATGACGAATCCCTGGTGCGCATGGCGCGCGCGCGCGACGAAGCCGCGATTCGCACCATCACCAGGCGGTATAACCGGCGGTTGTTCCGTATCGCGCGCAGCATCCTGCGCAATGACGCCGAGGCCGAAGACGTGGTGCAGGAGACATATGTCCGCGCGTTCACCGGTCTCGACATGTTTCGCGGCGATTCCGCCTTCGGTACATGGATCACGCGCATCGCCATGAACGAGGCGCTGGGGCGGTTACGGCGGCGTCGGCCCACGATTGACTGGGAAACTTACGGCAACAACCGCAACGAGGCCGAGATCATCAGTTTCCCGGTTTCGGCGGCAGGCACCGATCCGGAGAAAGCGATGGCGCAAGGTGAAATCCGCGCGATCCTCGAGCAGGCCATCGACCAGCTTCCCGACGCGTTCCGCACCGTCTTTGTGGCACGCATCGTCGAAGGCATGAGTGTCGATGAAACGGCCGACCTCTTCGGGCTGCAGCCGGAAACCGTGAAGACCCGGCTGCACCGGGCGCGCGTGCTGTTGCGTGCGGAGGTCGACAAAAAGCTGGGCCCGGCGCTCACCAGCAGTTTTCCCTTCGGCGGACGGCGCTGCGAGCGCATGACGGAAACAGTCACCCGGCTGATCTGCAACGGCTGAATTTCAGGAACCTCCGGCGCGCCGCCGCATCAAACGATGCACGGTCCACAAAAGGGAGGTTCCGATGATTGTCCGACTGCCCGCAGGCGTCCTCGCGTTGTGCCTGCTGCAAGCGCCTGCATTTGCGCAAGCCAAGGCGACCGATCCGCAGATCGCACACATCGCCTATACTGCCGGTCAGCTTGATATCGAGGCGGCAAAGCAGGCGCTTGCGAAATCAAAGAACAGGGAAGTGCGCATCTTTGCACAGGACATGGTGCGGGATCACACCGAGGTGAACAAGCAGGCGCTCGCACTCGTCAAGAAGCTGAAGGTGAAGCCCGAGGATAACGACACCAGTCGCGCGCTCACCAAACAGGCTGCGGCCAAGCGTGCTGAACTGGCGAAGCTCAAGGGCGCGGCGTTCGACAAGGCTTATGTCGACAATGAGGTTGCCTACCACAGGACGGTAAACGGTGCGCTTGAGAACATGCTGATCCCCTCAGCGAGCAACCCCGAGCTCAAGAGCCTGCTGCAGACCGGCCTGAAGCTTTTCCAGGGTCATCAGCAGCACGCCGAGCACGTCGCGGCCGACGTCAGGTGAGTCGGAGCACGCATGATGACGCCGGGACGGATCGCGGTGCTGACGGCCTGCATGCTGTCGTCCGTTCCGGCGCGGGCGGAAACTATTCAGGTCACGATTGACAAGCTCGTTTTTGCACCGGCCGAAGTTAGCGCCAGGATCGGCGACACGGTGGAGTGGGTGAACAAGGATGCGCTCGCTCACACGGCAACCGCGACGAACGGTGACTGGAGTGTCGTTACAGCGCCGAAACAAAGCGGGCGTATCGTTCTGAAAAAAGCGGGCGTGGTCGACTATTTCTGCAAGTACCACCCGAACATGAAGGGGCGGATGACCGTTTCGCCCTGACAACGCGGCTACAGCACCTTGCCCGGGTTGAGGATACCGTTTGGGTCGAGCATGCGCTTGAGCCCGCGCATCAGTTCGAGCGCGACCGGGTCTTTGATCTTCGGCAACGAATCGCGCTTGAGCTTGCCGATGCCGTGTTCCGCCGAGATCGATCCGTTGTATTTGAGCACGATCCTGTTCACGACGTCGTTCATCTCGGCCCAGCGCGCGAGGAATTGCCCACTGTCGGCGCCGACCGGCTGGCTGATGTTGAAATGCACGTTGCCGTCGCCGAGATGGCCAAAGGGCACCGGCCGGCAACCCGGAATGAGCGCCTTGGCGGCGGCGCTCGCTTCCTCCAGGAATTGGGGGACGGCCGCGACCGGTACCGAGACGTCAGCCTTGATCGATCCTCCCTCGGGCTTTTGCGCTTCGGGCAGGACGTGGCGTAGATGCCAGAAGGCCTTTGTTTGGTCGAGGCTCGCGGCAATCGTCGCATCTGTGACCAGATCTTGCTGGCTCGCCTCGGCGAGCAGTTGCTCGACACTCTCGCGCAGGCCGTCGCCATGCTGCGACGACACTTCCATCAGCACGTACCATGGATGCTTGCCTGCAAGCGGGTCGCGCGCTCCGTGCGCGTGCCTGAGCGCGAACTCAATGACGTCGCGCACGATCAATTCGAAGCTCGTCACCGTGCCGCCGACGCGCGCCTGCGCCTGGTTGAGCAGTTTCACCGCCGCGGCGGGCGAGGGGACGCCGATGAAGGCCGTCTCCACCGCGCGCGGGCGCGGAAACAGTTTGAGGACCGCGGCGGTAATGACGCCGAGCGTGCCTTCAGCGCCGACGAAGATATGCCGCAGGTCGTAGCCGGTGTTGTTCTTTTTGAGCTTCGACAGCAGGTTCATGACGCGGCCGTCGGCCAGGACCACTTCGATCCCCATCACCAGGTCGCGCGCGATGCCATAGGCCAGCGCACCTGTTCCGCCGGCATTGGTGGAGAGATTCCCGCCGATCGTACAGCTGCCTTCGGCGCCGAGCGAAAGCGGGAACAGCCGATCGGCGGCGGCGGCGGCATCCTGCGCCTTCGCCAGCACGACGCCGGCCTCGCAGGTCATGGTGTTGGATGCGGCATCGACTTCGCGGATCTTGTCGAGCCGGGTCAGCGAGAGAATGAGCTCGCCATCGAACGGAATCTGCCCGCCGACCAGACCGGTGTTGCCGCCCTGCGGCACCAGCGGCGTCTTGGTCTCGTTGGCGAGCTTGAGGATAGCCTGCACTTCGGAAACCGAGCCAGGCCGCAGCAGCATCGCCGAGCGGCCGTGATAGATGCCGCGGCCCTCGACCAGATAAGGCGCGAGCGCGGCCGGGTCGGTCACGGCATATTTATCGCCCACGATCGCCGCAAAGCGCGGCAGGAGGTCGGGCGAGGGGGCGCGGCGGAGCTGCTCGTTCATCGTCTTTCTTCTCGCGGCGCGGCGGCGCGCCTAAGCCGGTCGTTGATCGCCTCGCCCAGGCCGCCGTGCGGCACCTTCATTACCGCGATGCGCGTCGCGCCGGAAGCGTCCAGCGCCCGCAGGTGCGAGAAAAGATTGGCTGCCGCCTCGATCAGGTCGCCGCGCGGCGACAGGTTGAGCGTCGGGCCGGTAAATTGTGGCGCCGTCCCGAAAGCAAGCAGCGCCTCACCCGGCTGAGGCCTGTCGGCGTCGAGGCGCAGCGAAGCCTTCGGCGCGTAATGGGAGGCCAGCATCCCGGGCGCTGCCGGTGATTCATCCGTCGCGGGCGGAGCGGCGAGCGTGCATCCGAGCGCCCGCTCGATCGCCTCGCGCGGGACTCCGCCCGGCCGCAGCAAAGCCGGTATGCCGACACAGGAGACGATCGTCGATTCAACGCCGACCGTGCAGGGGCCGCCGTCAACGATGAGATCGATGCGCCCGCGCAGGTCGGCGAGCACGTGCGCGGCGCTCGTCGGCGAGACGTGGCCGGACCGGTTTGCCGAGGGCGCGACGATCGGCCCTCCGAACGCGTTGAGAAGGGCGTGCGCAACCGGGTGCGCCGGCACGCGCACGGCGACGGTATCAAGGCCGGCGAGCGCAAGGTCGGCGACGCGGCAGTGCGGGTGCCTTGCAAGCACGAGCGTCAGCGGCCCCGGCCAGAACGCGGCGGCGAGCTTCGCGGCGGCGTCCGTGAATGTTCCCGTCCGCCGGGCCGTATCGGCATCCGCGACATGCGCGATCAGGGGATTGAAGGCAGGCCGCCCCTTGGCGGCGTAGAGGCGGGCCACCGCCTCGCCGTTGGCGGCATCGGCACCAAGCCCGTAGACCGTCTCGGTCGGGAACGCGACGAGCCCGCCCGCGGCGAGGCAGCGCGCCGCGGTCTCGATTGCCGCCTTGTCATCGGCCATTAACACGCGTGTTCCGGGGTCGGCAGTCATCGCCTCTCTCAAGCTTGCCTTTAGGGACGCCGGAGTTATAAGACCGGCCATCAGTCGGAGTGTAGCGCAGTCTGGTAGCGCACCACGTTCGGGACGTGGGGGTCGCAGGTTCAAATCCTGCCACTCCGACCACTACTTAGCAGAAAACCAGGCGCGACGGCCCCGCAGGTTCGACCACAGCTTCGCGGTGCTTTGGAAACACGCGTCAGGCACCGAGAGGCGATCTGGTGGTTGCGCGTATCGGCCCCGCAGCTGCCCTCGAAGCGTATTGGCCCGCTCCCATCATTTTTTTTGGTAGCCACCGTCGCGGCGTGTGGGCGAACGTTTGCCGTCGGGAATTCCCGATTCAGAACAAGTTGCATTCAGAATTGTGCCGAACTGAATTTTGGTGTCCCTGGTCTTATGTTTTCGTTCCCATCTGTGTGATCAAGTTTGAAAGTTACATCCCGGCAGCTGATGTCTTTTTGCTATCGTCTATGTGGAATCCGCCCAGCGGTCGACAACATTGCCATGGCTACGGATTTCAATTGGCATTTTGGCCGCCGCCGAATCTGATTGCTGCTCAGGCGATGTCTGATGGTAATTTTGACGCATGCTGTCCGTGCGGCTCAAATTGTGACATTGCTGAAACCTTGGGCAAAATGTACCGTATTATGTTTGCTGTATTTTCACCGCCGACCGCAGATTGGGCGGAATATGAAACGCGCCTTGTGTATTTTTTGCCAAGTGGACCGTGTTCTCTCCCGCAATCCGGCGGTGCCATCTCTTCTTCCCGTTTGCAAAATCAACTTCCATCCAGCACCCGAAGGTGGTCCCGATGCCACACGACAAGCACAGCAGCAGCGATGATGCGCAAAGTCTGGAAGGCCGCATACTGAGAAATTTTGCTTTGTTGACACTGCCCTGGCTGTCTTTCCAGCGGGAAATTCTCTCGATTGTGAAAAAGGGAATTGAGGATGCGAGCCACGTTCGTCCATTCGAACAACTGACCTCTGGTGAGTTCCAGGCTCTGATGATGATTCTTGATCCGACGAGAAAGTGGAGAGATCTTTGTGATAGCGATCTCGAAAAGGCCCTGGCAGAGACCTATGGGAAAATCATTCCCAAGATAGTGTCGGGTTCGTTCGCTTTTATCGAAGCCCAGCAGGCGGTTCTGGCTTCCGCATCCGACCTGTTGAATGAGGCGCGTAAGAACAATCAGTCGAAAGGCGGTACCGGAAAGAAGTCCAGCGATAGATCCGGCGGATGAAATCGAAAGCTGTTGGCGGAGTGTTCAGGTCAGAAATGCGTCATCCACAGCGAAATTCAGACATAGCGATCATTGGTCTGTCCTGTCGATTTCCCGGAGCAAGCACGCCCGAGGAGTACTGGCAAAATCTCTGTCAGGGCATCGAGTCCATCACGTTTTTTACGGATCAGGAGCTCATCGCGGCGGGAGTTGACCCGTCCCTGATCTCGAACCCGAATTACGTGAAGGCTGCGCCGATGTTGCGGGACGTCGAGATGTTCGATGCGGCGTTCTTCGGCTACTCCCCCAAAGACGCAACAATGATGGATCCGCAGCATCGCCTGTTCCTTGAGGTGTGCTGGGAAGCGTTCGAGACCGCGGGTTACGATCCGGCGTCGTGTCCCGGAAAGGTCGGTGTCCTGTCGACCAGCGGCGGCGTCGTCACGAGCTACCTGCTGGCCAAGCTGCACCATCCGGATCTTCCCGGCCAGACAGCGAGCGCATCGCACATCAACAACGACAAGGATTTCCTCAGTACCCGCATTTCGTACAAGTTCAATCTCAAAGGCCCGAGTTTCACGGTTCAGTCGGCATGTTCCTCGTCGCTGCTGGCGGTCCACCAGGCTTGCCAGACGCTGCGGTTCGGCGAATGCGACATGATGCTGGTCGGAGGTTCCGTCGTGCGCGTGCCGCAGGCCGAGGGATATCTGGCGGAGCGGCGCAATGTTCACTCACTCGACGGGCACTGCCGTCCCTTTGACTCGTCCGGGCAGGGAACGATTTTCGGCAGCGGTGTCGGCGCTTTATTGCTGAAGCCGCTGCAGCAGGCGATCGCCGATCGCGACCACGTTTTTGCGGTCATCAAAGGCACGGCAGCAAACAACGACGGTTCGGCCAAGAGCAGCTACACCGCGCCGAGCCTCGGCCAACAGTCCCAGGCCGTAGTCGACGCGCTGGAATCGGCGAGGGTAAGCGCCGAGAGTATCGGCTATGTCGAATGCCACGCAACCGGCACGATTGTCGGTGATCCCCTTGAGATCGACGCGTTGAGCATGGCATTCCGGAAGCAGACAAAACGGAATCAATACTGTGCTGTCGGGTCGGTGAAGGCCAATATCGGACATCCGGAGCAGGCCGCGGGAATTGCAGGGCTGATCAAGACTGCATTGACGCTGCATCACAAGAAGATTCCGCCCAGCATAAATTTTGAAACGCCCAATCCGGCGATCGATTTCACGTCGTCTCCGTTTTACGTAAACACCGCACTTCGGGATTTCCCGTCCTCGGGTACGCCGCGACGCGCCGCGCTGAACAGCCTGGGCATCGGCGGAACCAACGTATTCGCCGTGCTCGAGGAAGCTCCGCCGGCCGGTGCGGCCGCGGACCGGTCGCAGGAGCATTTTCCGCGCCTGCTGACCTTGTCGGCCAAGAGCGCCGAAACCCTTGTGGCCCGCGTGGAGCAGTTTTTGAACTGGCTGGACGCCAATCCCGAAGTGCCTATTGAGGACGTCTGCTACACCAGCAACGTCAGCCGAAGCCAGTTTGCTTTCCGATTTGCGGCGCCCGCCCGTTCCGCTGCAGATCTCAAGAAGCGCCTGGCAGTGTGGCTGCGAAACGCATCCAGAACCGCTGCCGTCATTCAGCGTCCGGGCAATGTCCCGATCGCTTTCATGTTTTCCGGCCAGGGTTCGCAATATGCCGGCATGGCCGCCAGGCTCTATCGCACCCAATCGATTTTCCGGAACGCCATGGATCAATGCCATGCGCTGGCGAAGGCGCATCTTGAGCATGACCTGCTCGATGTGATTTTCGCCACTGGCGGCGAGGATGCACTGGTCGACCGCACGGACTACACCCAGCCGGCCCTGTTCGCGGTCGAGTATGCCCTCGTGGAATTGCTGAAGTCGTGGGGTATCTCACCTGACGCTGTAATGGGGCACAGCGTCGGCGAGTTCATCGCGGCATGTGTGTCCGGGGTCATGACGCTCGAAGATGCAATGCGGCTTGTAATTGCCCGTGGCGCGCTGATGCACAAAATGCCGCCCGGCGGGGGCATGGTCGCGATATTCGCACCGGAATCCGAAGTGCGTGCGCTGCTCGACCGGATTGCTCCCGACATCGCTGTGGCGGCGATGAACGGCCCGCTGAATACAGTCGTATCCGGGAATCGGGATACGCTAGACGTGCTCGCGCACGAGCTCGACCGGCAGCATGTCAGCTACCGTAAATTGCACGTGTCCAATGCGTTCCACTCGTCGTATACCGAGCCCATTCTGAATGGCCTGCAGGACGTTGCGAGCCAGATCGCATTTAGTCCGCCAAATCTGCCTCTGATTTCCAACGTGACCGGCGAGGTAATGACGACCGCGCCCGATGAAACTTATTGGCGGCGGCACCTGCGGGAAGCCGTGCGCTTCGAAGACGGCATGCTCGCGCTGGCCGAACTCGGATGCCGGACCTTTGTCGAAGTCGGTCCGCACCCGGTGCTGCTGCCGATTGCGCAGGCTTGCCTTGGCGCAAGAGGAAAATCGGCGACCTGGGTCACGACGCTCAATCGTCAAAACGCGGACGCCGATTCGATCACAGAAATGCTGGTCGCGCTGTACGCCGCGGGCCATAACATAAACTGGAGTTCGGTGCATGCCGAATCCACATGCCGCCGCGTGCCGCTGCCGACCTATCCCTTCCAGCGCAAGCGTTACTGGATCGATGACAATGCCATCCATGCCGCAGACGCGAAGGCGGCTGGAAAAATTCATCCGCTTGTGGGCACGCGCGCAGGTTCTGCGTCGAACGAATTGTGCTACGAAGCGCGCTACGGCGCTCACCACGCTGGTTTCTTCTCCGACCATAGAGTTGGCGGCACCGTCGTGCTTCCGACAACCGCGGAACTGGAAGCGGCTACGGTCGTCGGCCGGATGCATTTCGGGACGTCGCAGATCAGCTTCGACAGCGCGATGCATCACGAGGCGATGTCGTTCGCCAACGGGGACGATCGCACCGTGCGCGTGACGGTAACTCCGCTCAAATCCGGCAAGGCAAGCTTCAAGCTGCTGAGCAGGGACCCGGAAGACCCGAAGGTCTGGCATACCCATATGACCGGTACTCTGCGCAAGTATGAAGCGCCGGCCCGGCCTGTATTTTCTACGAAGCAGGTTCGCGAGCGTTGTCAGCGAACAATGCCTGCCGCAAGTTTCTATGACCGGCTGGAAAAACTCGGGCTTGAATACGGTCCGAGCTTTCGGGGCATCCGCGAATTGTACATCGGTGAGCACGAGGCCCTTAGCAAAGTCAGGCTTCCCGAGGGGTTGGCGGATACGCAGTATGTGATGCATCCGGCGTTCCTGGACGCGTGCCTGCACTCCTATCCTGCTGTGCTTGACTGTGTGGAGAATGCCGAAGATGGCCGCAAATCTTACCTGCCTGTCTCTCTTGAGGGCTTTCGTTGCTATCAGGATAGGATTGAAAAAGGTTGGGTCCACACCCGGTTACGCAGCGTCGAGAACGAGGATACGCAGATCCTCGACATTCAGGTTTATGATGATGGGGAGCGACCGGTCGCCGATCTCGAAGGATTGACCGTACGTCTGTTGCCGCTCGAGAAGGTTCGACAGCCGAACGTCGGCATCGATAGCCTGCTTTATCGGCCTGTCTGGCGCAAGAGCATCAGACCGAGTGCCGATCCCGGCGAGAAGCGGGCTCCGGCGAGTTGGCTGATCTTCGCCGATGCAGGGGGCGTTGGTGCGGCCCTTGCCGGCAAATTGGAAGCCGCGGGTCATCGTTGCCATCTTGTCTTCAGGGGTGACGGGTTTGCCCGACAGGGGGCCCGAACGTGGACCGCCAACGAGCGGCAGCCCCAGGAATTTCGTCAATTACTGACCGAGTTCGCAGCGAACGAAACGCTACTCTGCGACAGCATCGTTTACCTGTGGGGATTGGATGCTCCGTCGATCAACGGTCTGACTCTCGCGAAGCTGAAAAGCGGCAGCGAGATGATGTGCCGCGGCGCGCTGGCGATCCTGCATGCCGCTTCTGAAACACGATCGGCTGACCCGAATGGCAGGCGGCTTTGGTTTGTGACTGCAAACACGCAGAAGACGGAAGACAATGGCTGGCATGTCGACCCGGTGCAGGCCTGTCTGTGGGGCTTGGGACGGACTGCGGCCATCGAGCACCCCGGTATCTGGGGCGGATTGATTGATCTGCAGCTAGACAGCAAACGGAATCCGCAAATCGATGCCCTGGCGGCAGAGTTGTTGCATCCGGACGGCGAGCCCCAGATTGCCCTCTCGGCCGGCAATCAACGCTATGTTCCGAGGTTCGTGAGACAATCCGTGTCGGAACTCGCGGCGCGGTCGTTGCCGGTCCGCAAAGACGCGACATATCTGGTGACAGGCGGTTTGGGAATGCTGGGCCGCAGTGTCGCCAAATGGCTTATAGGCCAGGGCGCCAAATACATCGTCTTGACGGGCCGACGTGCCAGCCCCGACGCGATCAAAAAAATATTCAGCGCGAAAGAAGCTGACGGCGTATCGATCGAGATTATGGCGAGCGACATCGGTCGGCATGAAGATGTGAGCCATCTCATGCAGATCATCCGCAAAAAGTATCCGCCGTTGAGGGGCGTGGTTCACTCCGTCGGCGTCTTGGATGACGGGATCCTGGCGCAACTCGACTGGGACAGGTTCTCGCGCGTGTTCGAGCCCAAGGTGTATGGAAGCTGGCTACTGCACGAACATACGAAGTCGCTCGAACTCGATTTCTTTGTTTTGCAGTCTTCAGTGTTGAGTCTGCTGGGTTCTGCCGGCCAGGCAAACTACAGTGCGAGCAACGCATTTGAAGACTCCCTGGCATCGCATCGCCGCCTTGCCGGCTTGCCGGCTACGGCGATCAACTGGTCTGCCTGGTCAGGAGGCGGACTGGCCACTGCCTCGGGTGCCCGCGGTGAGGCGATGTGGTCCTCCCTGGGCGTCAAATTTATCCCACCCGATCTCGCGATGGAGACTTTTGACAAATTGATGCGCCACGATGTCGATCAGGTCGCGGTGGCAATCGCCGACTGGCCGACTTATGCGGGGAAGGTCGGCAACCCTCCGTTCCTGGCGGAGCTTCTGAGCGGGCACTTCGGATCGACCAAACCGGTGCGGGTCAACGGCGAACCGGCCGCGGCCGGTGGTCGGGTCAATGACGGCACACGTGAAGAGCTTCTGGGCAGATTACAACAGCGCATTATGGCGGAGCTCGGCTTCGTCGAGCCCATCGACCCGGACCGGCCTTTGAATGAGGTCGGACTGGATTCGCTGAGATCGGTCACGCTCGCCAACAACTTGGAAGACGAATTCGGCGTACTGATTGCTATTTCGCAGCTCATCAGCGGACCGACCATCAACCAGCTTGTCGACCATCTATCGGGGCTGTTTGCAGGAGCAGTGCATAACGAGGCCGCGGCGGTGCGCCCTGCAATAGCCGTCGATAATGGGAAAGGCCGCTCCCTGAACGGCGTGGTGCTGCAGTACGCCGATGATCACGCCCCAGACGCGGCAGCAGCGGATCGCGGCGAAGACCGAAGCGGCCCGATGCTCTGTCCGGGCGTGGGATCGGATGAAGAAATGCCGCGCGGCAGACCGGCGAACGGGAACGGAGCGCCGAGTATTGCGTCGCCATCGCTGGCGTTGCGCGGCTCGGGAAAATGGCTGATCGCCCCGCGGCCAAACCCGGATGCCAGAGCCCGCATATTCTGCTTTCCCTACGCCGGCGGCGGCTTGGTGTCGTTCCGGGCCTGGGCGCAGTTGTTCGACAGCGCCGTTGAGGTCGTGGCGGTCGAAGCGCCGGGACGCGGGACGCGCATCAATGAAGCGGCTGTCGACGACCTGAACGCTTTCGTCGAAGGTCTATTACCGGAAATGACGGCCTGGCTGGACAGGCCATCCGCCTTTTTCGGCCACTGCCTGGGTGGACTTATCATGTTCGCGACGCTTCACGCGCTGCCTGAAGCGTGCACGCGTTTCGTCAAGCACGCGTTTGCCTGCGGAGTGAGACCACCGCATCTGCTTAAGCGCAGGGGACAATTCGAGGACAATCTGGTCTACGACATGATGCTGCATCCGGACTTTGATGCGAGGCTTCCTCCTTTCTCCCAAACTGACGAAATCTTCGCGGATATCATACGTCAATTCGATACTCCGGCTGCGAACAGGATGCTGGAAATACCGAAGCTTCGCGAAATATTGCTGCCCACGATCCGTGCCGAATTCCGCATGGCCTACAAATATGAGTACACGCCAGTAGAGCCCTTTTCGTTCCCGATCAGCAGCTTTGTCGGAGCGTCCGACCCGTGGGTTTCAGAGGAAGACTCTGCCGGCTGGGGCGAACTTACACGCGGCGCCTTCGCAAATCATGTGCGTAAAGGCTCACACTTCCTGATGGCCGAGGACGGGGGCTACATCCTGGAAACTATCAACAATGAGTTCGTGAATTCGGTAACGCGGCAAAAAGAGTTCGAAGCTACTTGTTGAGCGTTTCCAGCCTTGCTTTGGCTGCCACAAGGTCCGCCGTGTCAAAGCCCTCGGTAAAGGATCCGTAGGCCTTGCCGAGCTGCGAGCGGCACTTGTCGGCCTTTTTCCCAAGGTCGTGCAGGTCGCAGATGCTCAGGCAAAGTCTGAGTTCGAAGTGTCTGTTTTTCTGCTCATGTGCGATCTTGAGGCCTTTGGAAAAGTAATGTTTTGCCTGGTCTAGGTCCCGGTTCGATCGCAGATAGGTCTCACCGAGCAGCCGATATATTTCGGGCGCGTAAAATCGTCCGGACTTTTCTTCGGTGAGGCTCGATTGTGCCTCATTCAGGAAATCAAACGCCTCCTGGTAGCGTTCGTTTCTGATGCAGGCGTCCGCCAGTAGTCCCAGAGAGTAAGAATCAAAGAGCAAGGCACCGGTCGCACGTTCTTTTTCCAGGCCTTCGTGAATTTCGGTGACGCCTTTCTCAAACTCGCCCAGCTGGGCTTTTGCCCAGCCGCGCAGAATGTAACCCATGGCTATATAGTGCACGAACTCATGCTCTTCGCAGAGCGCGATTGCGGCGTTGGCCTGCCCTGCGACAATGGCGGCCTCGCCGCGAAGCTGGTGCACGCGGAGGCTTATGTTGCGTGCGATCGCCTCGCTGAACGGATGCTGGGACGCATCGGCGTAGAGGCGCGCCTCCGCGCAGAGCCGCAGTGCCTGGTCCGGGAAGCCGAGCAGACAAAGAACCATGCCGTCATATGCCCGCGCATGAACCCGCGGGTCCTGCGCCGACAGCTCAAAATACGCCGACGCCTTGTTGTCCTCGCAGAGCTTGATGCTGGACTCCAGCTCTGCGTGGGCGGCGGCAAGTTTTCCCTGCGCGAACAACGTAAAACCGAGAGCCTGGTGAGCCAGAACTTTGTAAACGGAATCGCCCACGTTTTCCGCCGTACCGAGCAATTGTTCGGCAAGGGATTGAGCCTGCCCAAGCGGCTCGCGCAGGAAATTCCAGGTCCACAGGCCGAACACGGCGGGAAAAGTGTGCTCGTCAAGCCCGCTTTCTTTGCAGAGCTGAAGTGCCCGCGTATACGCGTGCTTCACACTGTCAGTGCTCCAGCCTCTGGTCGCCCGGAGGGCATTGCCGAGCGACGTCTGCAGCAACAGCTCAGACTTGTTTCGCGACATCGGGTTCTCGATGTCGGGAATGAGTTTCAATCCCTGCTGCAGATGATCCACGGCAGCGTTCGCGGAGCGGCTGAGTGCAAGGTTGCCGGCCTTGAGCCAGTAGCTGACCGCAGGATCGACAAGGCCGGCTTCGGTGAAGTGGCGGGCCACGATTTCCGGTTGGTTTGCGACGATGTCGGGAAATTTTTCCTCCATCGTGCGCGCAATCTGGCCGTGCAGATGATGCCGGCGGCTTTTGAGCAGGCTCTCATATGCCGCATCCCGCACCAGCGCGTGCTTGAAAGTGTAAATGGCGTCCGGTGGCTCACCCTGGCGAAACAGGAGCTCAGCCTGCTCGAGTTTGGCGAGGGCGCTCTTTAATGACGGTTCGTCGCGTCCGGTCACCTCGCGCATCAGGGAAAAAGAAAACTCCCGCCCGATGGCCGCCCCGATCTGGCCGATCTCCTTCACCGGCGCCAGGCGATCGAGCCGCGCCATCAGCGAGTCCTGAAGGGTCGCCGGTATGGCAAGCGGGGGCAGGGGCCCCTTCAGCCGGTAGCTGCCGCTGTCCTCGACCAGGATGTCCCCTTCGAGCACGGCCTTGGTCAGTTCCTCGACGAACAGGGGGTTGCCGTCCGTCTTGTCGACGATCTGGCTCATCACTTCGGGCGGAAGGGCGCGGCCGCCGGCAACCTGCGTGACTATGCTTTCAACGTTGCTGCGGTCGAGGCGACCAAGCCTCAACGTGCCGACGTTGGAGAGGCCGACCCAGGGCGGCTCGAAATCCGGTCGCAGTGTAAACAGGGCAAGGACCGGCAATTGACGCACCCGCTCGATGGTCAGGTCGAGCAATTCCAGTGAGGTGGCATCGGCCCACTGCGCATCCTCGATGAGGAGCAGGATCGGTTTCTGACGTGCCAGTGCCTCGAATCGGTCGAGCATCGCCGCCAATGTGCGGCGGCGTTGCTGCGTCGGGTTGAGCGTCAGCCGCGGATACCGGTCGCCATAGGGGATCGACAGCAGCGAAGCAAAGAGCGGTGCCGTCTCCGGAACGCGATGTGGCGGTATCGCGAGAAATTCTTCCAGCTTGTCGAGGCGCTGGTCGGGCGTGTCGTCTGCCTTGAACCCCGCCGCCCGCTCTATCCGGGAGATGAACGGATAAAGTGCGCTGTTGGTGTGGTAAGCGGAGCATTGGTAAGGCAGCGTGACGTGCGGCTGGTCGGCGACACGTTCTTGCAGAGCCGCCACCAGGCGCGATTTGCCGATCCCCGGCTCGCCTGTGATCAGCACGACCTGGCCTTCGCCTTTCCAGGCGAGCCGCTGACGCTTCAGCAGGAAATCGAGCTCCGCTTCGCGATTGATGAGTTCGGTCAGGCCCGCCGCGTGGCCCGACTGAAAGCGGCTCTCGGAGCTCGAGAGGCCGGAGACCGACCAGGCCGCGATCGGGTCGGCAATTCCTTTGACCTTGTGAAGGCCGAGGTCGCGCAGCCGAAACACGTCGCCGAGCAGCCGGCGCGTGGAAGCGGCGATGACCACTGTCCCGGGTTCGGCCAGGGCCTGAAGACGGGCCGCTAGGCTTGGCGTATCGCCAATCACGGTATGTTCGCGCAGCTTTCCTTCGCCGCCGAGGTCGCCGACCACCACCAGGCCGGTGGCGATGCCGATGCGCACCGAGAGCGGCTCTTCGCTGCGGGTCTTGAGCCCTGCAACGGCGGCGGCGATATCGAGCCCGGCGCGCACGGTCCGCTCCGCATCGTCCTCGTGCGCACGCGGGTATCCGAAATAGGCCAGTATCCCGTCGCCGCGAAAATCGGCAAGGAAGCCATCATAGGCCAGCGTGATGCGGGCGCAGGTAGCCTGAAAGGCATCGATGACTGCCCCCATGTCTTCCGGGTCGAGACGGGCCGACAGGGCAGTCGAGCCGACCAAGTCGCAGATCATCACGGTCAGGTGCCGGCGCTCGGCAGCGACCATCGGAGAAAGTTCGCTCGATGCAATATCCCCGCGCTCGCCCACCGCCGGGAGACCGGCAGAACTGCCGGTGGTCATTCCCCTGATCGCCCGGATCAGACGTTTCCTGTGGCCAAGCGGGATTCCGAGCTTTTCGAGATCGCCTTCGGTCAGCTCCGGCAGAATATCGACGTCAATGGCATTCTCGTTGAATACCGACTCATACTGCGCGAGTCCCAAATTTTGCAACCAGTCCGCAAGGTCCATGGTAGCACTCTGATACCTTTCCAGACTCTCGAACGGGCTGCGGTCACTCGCAATCATTAGCGAAGAGCAGTGGCGTAAAATGAAAAGTCAAATAACACCGGCAAAATTAACCGCACTCATGCATGCCGATGGCATGCTACTGCTGCACCGCCCGAGAACAAAATAAATTCGCATCAAACCATTGCCGCCTTTGAGGCGAGAACGGCTTTGCAATGACTTAAAATGGCACTCAAAGTGGATCATACCACTTTGAGCTGTATCGTCGATGACGGGGTGTGACAGGCCCGCGCTTCGGCGGAAGAGCCTGGCTGATCTTCTCACCGATCCAGCTTCATGTTGTCCGGCCGTCAAAGCGCCCGGTACGCGGCGTCTTTCGGGTACTCCCCGGCCTTGTTGTTCTGCCAGTCGTCGAGCCAGCGCAAGGCGACCTTGTGGCCGTGTGCGCACAACTCCGTCATGCGCTCGCGGCTGCGGTCAAATTTCGACGAATAGGAGAGTTCATCGGCGACCTTTTCCTCCATCTTGATCGTGCGGATCGTGACCTGCTTGTGCGCCCGCCCGAAGTCTTCGTACTTCTGTTGCCACTCGTTCACTTTCAAAATGAAATCCAGCTCCTTGTTCAGCGACAGGTTGCCCATCAGTTCGTTCTGACGGTCCTCAATGTCTTTATTGGACGAGGGTACATACGGCCATTGCTGCGGATTGATGCGCACGATCCACAGTTCGTCTGGGATATCTTCGGGATCCGAGCCCGCGATGAATTCGCGCACCGGCGGGTTCTGCGAGTAAAGGCCGTCCCAGTAATAACCTTTGCCGATCCTCTGGGCCTCGCGAAGCGCCGGCAGGGTCCCTGACGCGGCGACCCCCTCAAGGCTGAGCGGCAATTGCTGGCGCCAGTAACTGGTGTTTGAGCCTTCACCGCCCTTGTTGATGGCCGAGTCGAACACGGTCTCGAGGCCGTCGACGACCTCCGAGGCGCCGATCAGCAGACGCGTGTGTACCTCCGCCCATTTGATGGTGTCGCTTTTCAGATCCGGGCAGGTCTCGGCAAGCAGTTCGGTCAGGTCAAAATATTCCTTGCGGACGCCGAGGCTTGGCAGGCAGGCGGCGAACGCCTTGTAGCCTGTGCGATACGGGTTAATCCCAAGCACCCGCGCGCTCAAGCCAAGAACCGGCACCTCGATCTCCTCAGCTCTGAACGCACCGAAGGTGAGGATGTTCAGCAGGTTCTCCGCTTCCGTCTTGGCGACGAAGTCCTGCCAGAACGTTTCGAGCTTTTCTATCGCTTCACGCGGCGTCCCGGGGCCTGCCTTCTTCGGGGCAAGTCCGTACCAAGCCATCAATGCGCACAGTGCGCCGGCCGACGTCCCGCTCAGGCCTGCCAGTTTGAAGCCGGGGTCGCCTTTATCGAGGCGTTCGAGAATGGCCTTGAGCACGCCGATTGCGAAAGCGGCGTGCATTCCACCGCCCTGACAGGCAACAGCGACTTTTTTCGACCCATCGGCCTTGCCTGTTTTGGAACTGGCCATTTTCGTCCTCCTCTGCCAATGCCTGGCAACCGGAAAGTGCCAACTAGCTCATCATTATTGTCATTATTGTCGTGCCGCTTTCGCGCGCATTTGTCATGCCGGCTCAGGTTACCATAACGGCAGCCGCGCCGTCGTGAGTGTGTCCCACAACCTTAGCGGTCCCCCGTCAAGCCGGCTGTGAAACAGGCCACACAGCACTCGATTTTTCGGCCGGTCGCCACGAATTGCGGGTCAATCGTCACGGCTGTGGTTGAACGCCTTGCCGATCGCATTCATGCGCAGGGTACTCATGCCGCCACGCTGCTCCTTCTCAGAGCGGGTGACCGCTTCGTAGCAATTGACGTAGCCCTTCTCCCACATTCTTCCGGTGCGGTTGTCGAGCATCAGCTGCCGGCAGTTCTCGCCGCGCGGCGGGACGATGATAAGTGCGCCGGTATATCGCTCACCGATCGACGCGGGGGGCTTTATGTCGGCTCCGCGCCGCAGCGTGGTCCAGCCGCTCGGGTGCCAGTCGTTGGAATAGATCAGGAGCACGGCGCCGAAAGCGAGCCAGACGAGCAGCACATAGGTGCGCGGGATATCCCGCAACATCCAGCGGCGGTGAGACGCACGCGTTGCCATGGCGCGGCCGACTCTACGCAGCCATCGTTAAGAGATTGTTCAGACTTGTTCGGCCCGTGACACCTAAGTAAGTTTGCGCCCTTCGTGAACCCGGGAAGGATGCACTTTATGCGACGTTTATTCGTTTCCGCTTTTGCGGCAGTACTGGTTGCGGCCGGTCTCGCATCTGTTCAGGGCGCCGCCGCTGACGATTATCCGGCCCGGCCGCCCCACATCATCGTCGGTTACCCGGCCGGCGGTTCGACTGACATCGTTGCGCGTCTCATCGGCGACTGGCTGGGCAAGCGGCTCGGTCAGCAGTTCATCGTCGAGAACCGCCCCGGCGCCGGCAACAATCTCGCGACGGAAGCCGTCGCCAAGGCCGCGCCCGACGGTTACACGCTGCTTCTGGTCAATCCCGCCAACGCGGTCAACGCTTCACTCTACAAGAAGCTCAATTTCGTGTTCCTGCGTGACATCGATCCGGTCGCCGGCGTGATCCGCGTGCCAAACGTGATGGAAGTGCATCCGTCGGTGCCGGCGAAGACGGTTGCAGAGTTCATCGCCTACGTGAAGTCCAATCCGGACAAGGTGAACATCGCGTCGTCCGGCAACGGAACGTCGATTCACCTGTCCGGCGAGCTGTTCAAGATGATGACGGGGACCAAGATGACCCACGTGCCTTACAAGGGCTCGGCGCCGATGCTGACCGACCTGATCGGCGGGCAGGTGCAGGTTACTTTCGACAACCTGCCGTCGTCGATTGCGCACATCAAGGCCGGGAAGCTGCGCGCACTTGCGGTGACGACGGCAAAGCGCTCGGAGGAACTGCCCGATGTGCCGACGGTCGCCGAAACCGTGCCCGGATACGAAGCCAGCGCGTTCTTCGGTTTCGGCGTGCCGCACGGGACGCCGAAGGAAATCGTCAACCTGCTCAACAACGAGATAAATCTCGCGCTCAAGGATCCGGCGATTCTCGCGCGGCTCAAGGACCTCGGCGGGACGGTTATCCCCGGCACGCCCGCTGACTTTGGCAAGCTCGTCGCCGGCGAGACCGCCAAATGGGAAAAGGTGGTTCGCGCCGCGGACTTGTCGGTGAATTAGGCCGGCGGGAACGGACGCTACCTCGGAATCCTTCGCCTCGACCCCGCCATCGCGGGAGCAGGCTGCGTTGCAGCGCGGCCGGACGCGCGGGCTAGCCCTTGTGCAGGGCGGGCGCCGCCGCGTACGCTTGCCGCCGGGTAACGGAACTCGCCACCCGCAACGAATAGCAAGGGCCCGCGCGATCAAGCGCAGGGCGTCAGGAGGGAAGCGCCATGAGGACGTCGACCAAAATGCTCGGCCTTGCGTTAAGCCTGGCTGTGACGGCAGCTGTGCCGGCCACGGCCGCCGAACTCAAGATGATGACCGGCCCGCAGGGCGGATCGTGGATTCCGCTCGGCGGCCAGCTCAAGGACCTGTGGGAGAAAGCCATCCCCGGGCTCGCGGTGCAGCAGTCGCCCGGCGCGGGCATCGCCAACGTGCGCGCGGTGGAAGAGGGCAAGGCCGACATCGGATTCTCGAATTCGATCTCGGCGGTGGACGCGATCGCCGGCAAGGCGCCGTTTAACAAGCCGCACAATAACGTTTGCAACATCGCGACGCTCTATCCGCAGTACTATCAGTTCGTGGTCAATGTCGATGCCGGCGTGAACAAGATCAGCGATCTCAAAGGCAAGAGCATCACGACGCAACAGAAAGGCAATACCGGCGAACTGATCACGCGTCAGCTGCTCGAGGTAAACGGGCTGAGTTACAACGACGTCAAGGTCAGCTTCGTCGGCTACACGGACTCGGTGAACCAGATGAAGGACGGCCACGCCGTCGCATTCGGACTCAACACCCAGGTGCCGGCTGGCGCGGTCATGGATCTTGCGGCTGCGCGCGACATCAAGCTGCTCGATCAATCCGACAGCTATGAGAAAATGAGGAAGATCAATCCGGGCTACAAGCTGATCACCATCCCGAAGAACAGCTACCCGAAGCAGGACCAGGATGTGAAGGTGATCGGTTTTTATACGCACATCGTGGTGTCGTGCAAACTGCCGGCAGACGAAGTCTATACGATGACCAAGACGGTCGCCGCGAACACGAAGACGCTTGCGACCGTTGCCAAGGACATTGCGAAGCTGCAGACGGCTGAGATGGGTGCCGATATTGGCGTGCCCTTCCATCCCGGTGCCGCGAAGTTCTACAAGGAGGTCGGTCTTACGGTGCCGACCCACTGACGATGATGGCGCGGGCGAGGGGCGCCCGCGCCGTCATTTTCTTCGGCGCGAATTGAGGGGCAAACCGCATGGCCACCAAGGTCGATCTGTCCTACGGCAGCCTGTTCCGCCTGGCCGTGACGCTGGTTTCTGTTGCGATGGTGATCTACCACGTCTGGGCCATCGCATTCGGTTCGCCGGAAGCCTTCCATTTCCGCGGCACGCATCTTTTGTTCGCGATGACGCTCGTGTTCCTGCTCTATCGCCGGTCGGGGGAGGCTGAAGGGCTGCCGACGCCCTTCGATTATGCCCTGCTCATGCTCGGCGCCGCGCCGATCCTCTATCTGTTCATCAATTTCAACTACGTCATCGACCGCATCTTCTACGTTGACGAGCTCAGCTGGTCCGACATGGCGATGGGCGTGGTGCTCACTGTGCTTGTGCTAGAGGCGACGCGCCGGGTGATCGGTCTCGCGCTGCCGATAACCGCCGTGGTGTTCCTGTTCTATGCGTTCTTCATCGCGCGGGTGACGCCGCAGAACATGGTCGATCAGCTCTACATGACCGTGGAAGGTATTTTCGGAATTCCGCTCGCGGTGTCGGCTGCCTACGTGATGATCTTCGTGCTGTTCGGCTCCTTCATGGAGCGGACGGGAACCGGGCAATTGTTCATGGACTTCGCCATGAGTCTGACCGGCGCGACCGCTGGCGGCCCCGGCAAGGTGTCCTGCGTTTCTTCGGCGCTGTTCGGCACGATCTCGGGCAGCGCAGTGGCCAACGTGATGGTCGACGGGCCGATCACCATCCCGCTGATGAAACGCTCGGGCTTTCCGCCGCATTTCGCCGCCGGCGTCGAGGCGGTGGCCTCGACCGGCGGCCAGCTGATGCCGCCGATCATGGGCGCCGCTGCCTTCGTGATGGCCGAATTTCTCGGCGTCTCCTATGCGCAGGTGGTGATCTGGGCGATCATTCCCTCGGTGCTCTATTACATAGCGTGTTTTTCCGCCGTGCACTTCGAGGCGAAGCGGCGCGGTCTCGTGGGCGTGCCGCGCGCGGACCTGCCACGGCTCGGGCAGGTCATGCGCGAACGCGGCCACCTGTTCCTGCCGGTGCTGGCCATCCTGGTCGTGATGTACTCCGGCTACAGCGCGCCGCTGGCAGCGCTTGCCGGCGTGGTGGCCTGTTTCCCGGTGGCGGCGCTGCGCAAGTCTACGCGCCACTACGTCACTTTCGACAATTTCATCGCCGCCTGCATCGACGGCGCGCGCAATGCGCTGCCGGTGGCGCTCGCCTGCGCCGCCGCAGGCATCGTGATCGCGGTGGTGACGCTGACCGGCCTCGGCATCGTGTTCACGCAATACGTCGTTCACCTGTCGCAGAATTTCCTGCTGCTGGCCCTGATTTTCACCATGATCGCGGGCATCGTGCTCGGCATGGGCATGCCGACGACGCCGGCCTACATCATCATGACGGCGCTGCTTGTTCCGGCCATCGTGAAATTCGGCGTGGTCATCCCGGCGGCGCATATGTTCGCCTTCTATTTCGCGATCCTTTCGGCGATCACGCCGCCGGTTGCGCTTGCGGTCTACGCCGCGGCCGGCCTCGCCAAGTCGGACCTCTGGGCGACCGGCTGGGCCGCCGTGCGCATCGCCGCGACCAGCTTCATCGTGCCGTTCATGTTCGTCTATGAGCCGGCGCTGCTGATGATCGGCGATTGGCCCAACATCATATGGGCAAGCTTCACCGCGGCAGTGGGCGTGATCGTCTTTGCCGCCGGGTTGCACGGCTATTTCGTCACGCATTCGGCGCACTGGCAGAGCGCGACCCTGGTGGTCGCCGGCTTGCTGCTGATCGATCCGCATGTCATGACCAGCATAATCGGCGCAGCCATGGCCGCCGCTGTGATCTTTGCGCAACTGGCGGCCAGGCGCACGCCCAAGGCCGAGATCGCGGCGGAATGAACGAACGTAAACGTCCCGAAGACCTGCGCAGCCATCGGTGGCTCGGCGTCAACGATCTGCGTGCCTTCGGGCATCGGGCACGCCTGCGCCAGGGCGGCTTCGACGCCGCCGACTTCCGCGGCAAGCCCGTCATCGGCATCGTCAATACCTGGAGCGACATCAATTTCTGCCACACGCATCTGCGCGACCGCGCCGAGGACGTGAAGCGCGGCGTGCTGCAGGCCGGCGGCTTCCCCGTCGAGCTGCCGGCGATGTCGCTTTCGGAACCCTTCGTCAAGCCGTCGACGATGCTCTATCGCAATCTGCTCGCGATGGAGACCGAGGAGCTGCTGCGCAGCCATCCGATCGACGGCGCCGTGCTGATGGGCGGTTGCGACAAGACCACGCCGGCGCTGATCATGGGTGCAGTCAGCATGGGCGTGCCGGCGATCTATGTGCCCGCGGGGCCGCAGCTGCGCGGCAACTGGCGCGGCCTCGAGCTCGGCTCCGGCTCGGATGCCTGGAAGTACTGGGACGAGAAGCGCGCCGGCCGCATCAGCGAGGCCGACTGGGCGGAACTCGAAGGCGGGATCGCCCGCTCCTACGGCACCTGCATGGTGATGGGCACCGCGGCGACCATGATGGCGATCGCTGAGGCGCTGGGGTTGTCGCTGCCGGGCGCTTCGTCGATTCCGGCAGCCGATGCCGCGCACCCGCGCATGTGCGCGGCCGCCGGCCGCCGCATCGTCGACATGGTCTGGGAGGATCTGACGCCGGCGAAGATCCTTACGCCGCAGGCCTTCGACAACGCGATCCGGGTGCACATGGCGATGGGCGGCTCGACCAACGCGATCATTCATGTCGTGGCGATGGCACGGCGCGCCGGGCTCAAGCTCGACATGAAGCGGTTCGACGAGATCTCGCGCGAGATCCCGGTGCTCGCCAACGTGCGCCCGTCGGGCAAATTCCTGATGGAGGATTTCTTCTACGCCGGCGGCCTGCGTGCGCTGATGGCCGAACTCAGGAGCGTGCTCGATCTGTCGTGTCTCACCGTCACCGGGAAGACGCTCGGCGACAACGTCGCCGGCGCCGAGGTCTACAAGCGCGACATCATTCACCCGCTCAGCGATCCGGTGTCGCGCGAAGGGGCAACCGCCGTGCTCACCGGCAACCTGGCGCCGCGCGGCTGTGTGATGAAGCCGTCCGCGGCGGAGAAGCGCCTGCTCAGGCACCGCGGCAAAGTGATTGCTTTCGAGGACTACAACCACATGGCGCGCGAGGTCGAGCGCGACGACCTTGATGTCACTCCCGACCACATTCTCGTGCTCAAGAACGGCGGACCCAAGGGCGGGCCGGGCATGCCGGAGTGGGGCATGCTGCCGATCCCGAAAAAGCTGGTGAAGCAGGGCGTGCGCGACATGCTGCGCATTTCCGATGCGCGCATGAGCGGCACCAGCTACGGCGCCTGCATCCTGCACGTGGCGCCGGAGAGTTTCGTCGGCGGGCCGCTCGCCTTCGTGGAGACCGGTGACGAGATCGAGGTGGACGTGGCGTCGCGGCGCATCCATCTGCATGTGGGCGAGGAGGAGCTCGCGCGCCGCCGTGCCGGCTGGACGCAGCCCGCGCCCCGCTATCCGCGCGGCTACGGCGCGCTTTACTCGCAGCACATCGGCCAGGCCGACGAAGGCTGCGATTTCGATTTCCTTGCGCCGCTGGGTAAAATTCCTGAGCCCGAGATTCATTAGGCCCGCCTCGACCCGACGCCGATGGAATCCGAAAGCGTGCGCCTGCGTGGAAAAGATGATTACCGAATCGGGGAGGGGATAATCCGCCTGCGGCCGTTGGACCCCGGTCGTTACAACTTCTTCGTGATTTTCACCAGGAAACAAACGTGCTCTGGTCGTACGCTAGGTCGCGTCCTTGCCGCAATCGATCGGACCGGAAATCTGGTTCGACCACTTCATTGGCGGCGTTCAACAAGCCAGCCGGCGCTGTTGAAATCAACATTCCTTCAGTTCCAGGGTTGATTGCGACGTTCGTCCCCGTTCGCCAAGGTGCAACTATGGATGAAATAGTGGTAGGTCAGTCCCGCAAGCGGGCGAGCAAGCAGATGGCCGACGACATTCCCTTCGACAAGACTCTCGATCTCGCGCCGGGCATGGTGGACGAGCCCATGCCGGGCGTGCGGCGGGTCATGGCCAACAACCCGGGTCCCTTTACCTTCAAGGGGACGATCAGCTACATCCTCGGCCGCGGCAAGGTCGCGGTCATCGATCCTGGTCCCGACGATCCCGCGCATATCGGCGCGCTGCTCGACGCCGTACGTGGCGAAACAGTGACGCATATATTCGTCACCCACACGCATCGCGACCATTCACCCGCAGTGCCGACGATCAAGGCGGAAACCGGAGCGACCGTCTATGCCGAGGGGCCACACCGGGCCGCGCGGCCCCTGCACATCGGCGAGCTCAACCCTCTCGACGCCAGTGCCGACCGTGATTTCCGCCCTGATGTCGCGCTCAGGGATGGCGAGCTCGTCGGCGGCAACGGCTGGACGATCGAGGCTGTCGCGACGCCCGGCCATACCGCCAATCACATGGCCTACGCCGTTAGGGAGAAGAACCTGCTGTTCGCCGGGGACCACGTGATGGCCTGGGCCACCTCGATCGTCGCGCCGCCGGACGGCGCGATGAGCGACTACATGGCATCACTGCATAAGCTCGCGCAGCGCGGCGAAACAGTATACCTGCCGGGTCACGGGCCGGCGATCGCTGACGCTCCACGCTTCGTCAACTACTACATCCTGCATCGCAAGGCGCGGGAGGATTCGATCCTGCATCGTCTGGCGAAAGGCGCGACCGACATCCCTACGATCGTTCGCGCGATCTATATCGGCATCGACCCGCGCTTGACCGGCGCGGCGGGTCTCTCCGTTCTCGCGCACCTGGAAGATCTGGTCGCGCGCGGGCTGGTCGAAACCGATGGTCGGCCGGCGATCGACGGCATCTACCGCTTGGTCGGCTGACGCTTGTCGGGCTGGCGCTGGCCCTTCTGCCCCGGCGGCGGCGTCTTGACCGGCGGCAGTCGCCGCGGTTCCGGCGTCGTGCCCGCCACATCGTCGATATCCTCGAGCAGACCGCGGATACGCGAGGCATTGGCGCCGAAATCATGCGTGCCGACGCGCGAAGCCGAACGGACGTCAATCCGGACGCCTTGACCGACCGGCGTGATGCGGATCACCACGTCGTCACGAAATCCCATGATGGGTGTGCGCACCGTCGCCTCGATCACTCCGTCGCGCCGCGCGAGCGTTGGCGGGCGGGCGTCGCCGATCGTCCACTTGCGCCTGGTTACCACCGCGAGCGCGGCGTCATAGGCCACGCGCGCCGATACCTCGAGCTCGAGCGGCGCGATGTCGGGGTAGCCCGTGCGCTGCAGCGCCGCGACCGCGGCGCCCGGATAATCGACCCGGCCGGGCGGACGCTGGCGCGCGAGCGCTTCGTAACGCGGCGGATTGGCGGTATCCGTGCTGATATCGGAAATCGCCGGGAGCTTCAGCGCGCGGATGCCGAGATAGCCGGGATAGGCGAGCAGGGCGAGACCGAACAACAGCGCGAGCAGGGCCCGCCCGAGGCCCGCAAACCCCTGCCTCCAGATCACGACGAAGGCGGCGAACGCCAGCATGACGGCGACGGCGGCCAGGACCAGCGCCGCCCCGAACGTCGCCAGTGCCGGCCCTATTTCCAGGAGCTGCGATCGCACGATGATGATCGACAGCGCCGCCACAGCGAGCGCGAAGAAGGCGACCCGTGCCGCCCACACGGCCGTCTTCGACATTGGCAGGTCGTGAAAGGGCCGCCGTGCCATGCTCATGATCCGCAGATATGCTTGAGCGCCGTCCACTCGGCCGGGTCGAGGAACGGCGACGATGCCCGGCCAGCGGCAAGCTTGTTGATCGCGGCGACGCGCGCTTTCGTTTCCGGGTGGTTCAACAGGATTTTCATCCCGGGTTCGGTGGCGCCGCCAATCTTGTCGAGGATGACGGCGAGCGCCCGCGCGTCGCCGCCTGCCTTGTTCATGAGACCGGCGCCGTAGGCATCGGCTGCCGCCTCGGCCTCGCGCGTGTAGCTGGACTGCAGGATGACCTTGGCAGTGACCACGACGGCGCCGCCGCCGACGAAGTCGCCCAGCAGCATGCCGAAGAGAAACGACAGGCCGGCACCCTGCAGCATCGCCTTGGTGCCGTCACGATGTGCCACGTGGCCGATTTCGTGGGCGATGACGCCGGCGACTTCGTCGGCGTTGTCGGCCTTGTCGATCAGGCCGCGGAAGACGTAGACCTGCCCGCCCGGCAGCGCAATGGCGTTGGCCTCATTGCGGCGAACGACGTCGGTGCGCAGCGCAAATGGCAGTGCCGCGGCGGTTTCCAGCCGGCGGATGATCTTGTCGAGTGCGGCACGCCCCGCGGTCTCCGATGTGGCCTTGCCGCAGTCGAATGGGACCCCCGAACGGCGGGAGTCGAGCATGCCCCGTATCTGCACGTCGACGGCATCGCCCAGCTTGCGCTCGATCGCGGCCGGCAGCAGCGGCGTCAGGCGGTCGGCGATGGCCGGCACCCCGAACCAGGCGACCAGCAGCAGGGATGCCGTGGCGCCAAGCGTCCAGCCGACAACGGCCAGGCGCTGGCGCCGCTGCAGCGCTCCCGTGCGGTCAACGAGGGCGGCGCGTGCGTCGATCTCGGCCGCGAAGGCCGGATCGGAGATTTCCAGTCTTTCGAGCACCGTGCTGTTGCGGCGGCCGAGGCGGAGGAGGTTGGCGGGCGCGGAGAGCTCCTCAAGCTCCTGGTAGGGCCATTCGCCCAAAAGATGCCCGTCCCGGCTTGAGATGTGCAGGCTGGCCGGCTTGAGGACGACGAGCACGTCATGGCGGGCGCTCGTCACCCCGTCGAAATAAATGCCGGCGCCGGATGCCATGGGAGCATTCATCAATAACTGCCCACGTTGAGCGCGTCGGCAAGTCCCTCGCCGATCGCCGAGCTCGGTTGTCCGGTGGCCTTCACCTTTTCCAGCACCGAAAGGCCGGACAATTGCAGCGATTCCATGCCCAGTTGCCACAGGGATAATAATACCGTGGCGCGGTAGATGGTCGAGTATCCGAGTGCGGTGATCACGTAGCCGATCAATGCCGCGACTGTCGCGACAATTTCGCTGGCCGTGGTCATTTTGCCGATATTGGCGACGGCGCCGATGGTGCCGAGCACGATCGCGGCACCGATTCCCATCACGACGCTGAACGCGAGCGCATAGCCGACGAAACGGGCATAGGCACCGTAGACGTTGCGCATGCGCAGCTGCGAACGCACCTCGATCGGCCCGAAGCGCAATCCCGAACACCACCAGCGCAGCGTCACCGCCTGGAACGCCGGATAGAGCAGGGCGGCCATGGTGACGCTGACGCCGCTCATCAGCATCGCAAAAACGATAGCGGCGCCCAGCGCCGGATTGCTGCCCTCGATCTTGCTCATAACGTCGTCGCCGCCTTGCGCGATCACCTGGGCGAGTGCCAGCCAGTCGACGGTGCCGACGAGGATAACGATGGCGAATACGATCGGCGCAAAGACGAGCAGCCACATCGGCAGGCCGCGCAGCAGCAGCCGCAGACCCGACGCCTCGAAACGGCCGGCCAGGTCTCCGTAATAGGTGTTTCGCATCTTGTAGCGTTCGAGACTCGCCATCTGGAACGGATAGGCAAGCCCGATAGTGAGGGCGGTAACGACCCACCACGCCACGGCGCGGAACGCGTAGGCCCATGCGGAGCCTTCCTGATGAAAGCGCAGTCCGCGATAGATAGTGCGGGTCAACCGGTAGCGCCGCGCACGAAAGATCGCGTATTGACCGAGGATCGCCAGGGCGGCAAAGCCGGCGACGCCCGAGATCTTGCCGAGCAAGCCGAGATCAAGCGCGGCCAGGAAAATTCCGGCGTAGACCGGTATCAGGATCGCAATCGCGATGAGGAATCCGAGGAGAAGTTCGAGCGGCGTCCCCGTGTATTCGAGGGGCTCGCCATCGATCTCGGAATTCGACCAGAGGAATCGCCGTACATCGGTTGCGAGCCAGAAACGGTAGATGCCGAGCGTGAGCATCAGCAGCATCGCGCCCCGGATGAGCAGCCGCCAATAGGATCGGCGCTGCCCAAGGAACCGCACGCCGCCGCCCGTGGCGATCCCACCTGCATCGAGGCTCATTTGCGAGCAGGGATAATGGCTGGCGGAACGCTGCGCAACGTCGGCTCCGCAACGGCCGATTTTACAGGAGCGGCCGGGGATTTCCGGCGGCCCGGTCCCGTGGGGCGACATTGCGGTGATCGGGTACCGGTCGCTGCATGCATTTCAGGCGTGGCACCATGGCGCGCCAGTCATGACGCCGGTGAATCGCCCATTTTGTGATGGCCGTCACAGTCGCGATTAACCATGCCGCGGGACAACCATACCGTGAGGGTTAACAATTGATTAATGTCAGTATCCGACGGGGGCAGACGTGCTGTCTGGATTTGGACAGATTGGTAAATGGAAATGGGAAGTAGGTTGCGCCCGGCTGTAACAAGGGCAGTTACGCCGTTAAGGCGTTTGTCTCAGGCCACCGGCCTGAAGAGCCCCACGCAACTGGAACTTTGGTCGAACACCAACCTGACGCCCGCGCGCGAACAGGGCGTGGTTGGGCGCGCGCGTGTCGATTTTGCTGCGGAACTGGCGGGCGCACATTTCAAGGAGCTCGATCTGGGCGTCAGCGCGCACGACGAAGCGATTTGGTGCCACATGCGGCCGGACGGGCCGCCGAGCTTCACGCCGACATTGCTGTACGAGTTGATCTCGTTGCGTCGCCTGCTCCAGCGCCTGTTCGCAGGCCTGCGCCCCGGCGAATCCGCGCCCGTGAAATACTTCGTCGGCGGTTCGCATATTCCGGGAATATACAACCTTGGCGGCGATCTCAATTTCTTCATCAGGAGCATTCGCTCGCGTGATGTCGATGCGCTGCGCAGCTACGCGCGCGACTGTGTCGATGTCGCCTATCACATGACCATGGGCTTTCACCTGCCGGTGGTCACGATCGCGCTCGTGCAGGGCGACGCGCTCGGTGGCGGGTTCGAAGGCGCTCTGTCGTTCAACGTGCTGATCGCGGAAAAAAGAGCGAAGTTCGGCCTGCCTGAGATCCTTTTCAATCTCTTTCCCGGTATGGGCGCCTTCAGTTTCCTGTCGCGCAAGCTGGACGTAACGCGTGCGCACAAGATGATCCTGAGCGGCCGCGTCTTCAGCGCATCCGAACTCTACGACATGGGTCTTGTCGACATCCTGGCTGAGGACGGACGCGGGGAGGAGGCGGTACGGGAATACATCGCCCAAAACCGCCGGCATCACGCCGTCCATCGGTGCGTGCGCGAGGTGGGCATGCGCGTCAATCCGTTGTCGATCGAGGAAATGCGTGACGTGACTGACATCTGGGCCGAGCACGCGCTGCGGCTCCAGGAAACCGACCTGCGCAACATGGAACGGCTCGCTGCGGCGCAACTGCGGCGTGTAGAGCGCGCGGCTTCATAAACCGGTTGCAGCGGAATTCATCGCTCAGGCGGCGGCAATGTGGCCGGAGAACCGGCCGCGCAGCCCCATGCGGACGCGCTCGAATTCCTCGTTCAATTTCTTGAGGTGAGCCTCGCCGCGGATCGCAAAGTCCTCCGGCGCGATGTGCCGCCATCCCAGACACATCTCGTAGATGCCGCGAGCGCCGATGTTTGCCGCGGCGCTGCGCAGGGCATGCAACTGCTCGCGGAAGGCCATGAGGTCTCCTGCAGCCGCCGCTTCGGCGAGCGCATCGAGAATCTCGCTGCCGTCGGCGATGAATTGCAACGCAAGCTCGTCGACGAAATCCTTGCCGCCGAGTTCCTCAAGCGCATCGAGCGTCTGGGCATCGACTGCCGACGTCGTGGCGCTGCGCAGGCGCGGCCGTGCCGCGGGATAACTGGCGATTTCGGCGCCGCTTGCCGCGGGTTGCGCGTTCTTGGTCTCATCCGGCACCAGCGCTGCGATGATTTCGAGCAAACGGGTAGGCTCGATAGGCTTGGTGATGCAGGCATCCATGCCTGCTTCCTCGCAGCGGCGTGCAACTTCCTCGGTCGCATCGGCGGTGAGCGCGATAACCGGCACGTGTGGCCTGCCAAGCGCGGCAAAACGATAGAGCTTGGTCGCCTCGATGCCGTTCATGACCGGCATGTTGACGTCCATCAGCACCAGGTCGAACTCCTGCATTTCGAGCATGTCGAGAGCGGCTTCGCCGTTATCGACGAGCGTCACGCGATGGCCGGCCCGATCCAGAATCTTGGCAATCACGATCTGATTGGTGCGTTTGTCTTCGGCGACCAGGATCGAAAGCGATCGTTCGGCCGGGACAATTGCCGCATTGCGCGATTCCTCGGGCCGCTCGCCCGTCATGTTGCCGCGGGCGAGGCGCAGCGCGGCGGCGAGCATTTGTGCGTCGACAGGTTCGGCCAGTGCCGTGACGAAGCGGCTGCGCGTGAAGAGTTCCGGCAGCCCTTCCGTCGGCTCGTCGGTCACCAGGATGAGCGCAGGAGCGCAGCCGAGAGCGCTTCCGGTGATGCGTCGGAACGTTGCCTCGTCCGCATTCACGCAGGCCCGTCGATGAACGATCGCAATCGGCCGCCGCACGCCGTCGGCGCGCAGTGAGGCAAGCGCGGTTGCGGCCTGCTCAAGATCGGCGACCACCTTGGCAACCGGCACACAGGCACCGATCGTCTTGTGGAGATCTTTTTCTCCACCGACGATTACGACCGGCATCGGAGCGATATGGAAGGCCGGCTGTTCCTGAGCCTGCGTCCTGAAATCGATCTCGAACCAGAATGTGCTGCCCTTGCCGGGCGCGCTTTCGACGCCGATGGCGCCGCCCTGCAGCTCGACAAGCTGCTTGGCAATCGCAAGACCGAGGCCGGTGCCGCCAAAACGGTCGATGATGGTCTCATCGGCCTGGGTGAACCGATCGAAAATGCGGTTCTGGGCGTCAGGGCTGATTCCGATGCCGGTATCAGTGACCTCGAAGCGCAGGCGCGTTCGGTCGGCATCGTGGGCGACGGCGTCGACTGCAATGGTGACGAAACCCCGCTCGGTGAATTTGACGGCGTTGCCGGCCAGATTGGTGAGAACCTCCTCAAGGTGATTTTTGTCGCCGACAAGGAGCTGCGGCGTGCGCGCGGTGCAATAAAACGTCAGCGCGACATTCTTACGCTGTGCCTCGAGGGCAAGCATGCTGCGAATTTCGCTCAGCATGGAGACGAGGTCGAAGTCTCCTGCCTTTATCGTGATGTGCCCGGATTCGGCGCGCGAGAAGTCGAGGATCGAGTTAATCAGGGCAAGCAGCTGCCGGCCCGACTTTCCGATCGTCTCCGACATCTCCTCTTGCTCGGAATCGAGCTTGCTTTTGCTCAAAAGATCGCTCAAGCCGATGATGGCGTTCAGCGGCGTGCGGAATTCGTGACTGATACCGGCAAGGAAGGCGCTTTTGGCGCGATTTGCCTCCTCTGCCTGCCGCTTGGCCTGCGACAGTTTGCGGATGAGCGTCGACACATAAAGCGGCAGAAGGATCAGGCCGGCCATCAATCCGGCCGCCAGCCCGCGGTGATCGTGCCAGAAAGGCGCACTGGCAATGGCTACTCCGAAACCGACGACGCTCGTCGCAGTGGCGGCAAACAGGTATGGCACGCCGAAGCGGAAGCCATTTCCGAAGATGGTCCACAGGTAGATCGGGTAAAGCGGCGCGAACGCCTCGCCGCCGACGTACATTCCGTACGAAAACAGACCGAGGTCGGACACCATTCCGATCAGGCGCCGGCCGACCGAAATGCCCGGTTGCCACAGCAGGTGGATGAACAGCGAGATTGAAACAATCTCGTAAAGCGCGAAATACAGCCATTGTTCGTGCAGCATCTGCGCGGCGTCCGCGCGGCCGAGCATCGCGGCCACGATGAGATAAGTGAACGCCGTGCCGCTGAGCGCAAGGCGGTTGACGGTCAGCTCGTGTTCGGAGTCGGGGCGGTTGCGCAGCCGGCCTGCGACCCACGAAAACAGGCCGCGGATGTTCAGTCTGGGCATCCCGCGCAAGACCGTTTTCTGATCCGGGCCGGAGCTCATCGTCTGCCTCAAGCGCTGCGCGCCCTCGCGCGATTCTGCCGGACGAAAGTGATCAATTCCTCCGCGCTCATCGGACCGCCGAAATAGAAGCCCTGAACCTCGTCACAGCCTTCGGCGCGGAGCATCGTTGCCTGCTGCACGGTCTCGACGCCCTCCGCGACAATTTCGAGATCGAGACTGTGACCGAGGCTCACGATCGCACGCACGATCGCGGCGTCGCTCGGGTTGGTGGCTATATCGCGCACGAAACACTGGTCGATTTTCAGCCGGTCGACCGGAAAGTGCTTGACGTAAGCGAGCGTCGAGTAGCGCGTGCCGAAATCGTCGATCGAAATGCCTACGCCCAGCTCGCGCAGCTGCTGCAGGTCCTTCGACACGGCATCGGTGTTGTGCATCACGATGCTCTCGGTGAGCTCGAGGTCGAGTAGCCACGGCTCAAGTCCGGTCTCTGCAAGGATCTTCGCCACCATCAGCGGAACGTTCTGCTTGAAGAACTGAATCGACGACAGGTTGACGCCGACACGGGTCGGCGGGTGACCCCGCTGTTGCCACAGCTTCGCCTGCCGGCAGGCTTCGCGCAGCGCCCATTCGTTGATCGGGATGATGAGGCCGTTTTCCTCCGCTCGCGCCAGGAATTCGCTGGGGCCGACGAGCCCGTACCCCGGGCGCTGCCAGCGCAGGAGCGCTTCCGCGCCGGTGACGCGCCCGGTGCGCAACGCGATCTGCGGCTGGTAATGCAGGATGAACTGGTTCTTGTCGACGGCGGCCCGCAGATCGGAATCGAGGATCAGGCTGGCGCGCGCCCGGCGATCCATGTCTGAGGCATAAAAACGGAACACCTTGCCGCCGTCGTGCTTTGCGCGATACATCGCAAGATCGCTGTTGCGCAGCAACTCCTGCACGTCGGTGCCGTCTGTCGGATGGACCGTGATGCCGATGCTTGCGCTCAGCGTCACCTGCTCGCCGGCATGCGACCAGGGCTTGTTGATGGCTTCGAGGATGCGTTTGGCCATGTCGACCGCATCTTCGTTGCGCGTGACCCGGGTCTGCAGGATCGCGAACTCGTCGCCGCCGAGACGGGCAACCGTATCGGTGTCGCGTACGACGGAGCGCAGCCGGTTGCCTACTTCCACGAGGAACTGGTCGCCGACCTGATGGCCCAGGCCGTCATTGATGTCCTTGAAACCATCGAGATCGATGAGGTGCAGTGCGAAAGGACTGTCGCCGCGGCGTGTACGCGCGATTTCGCGCCGCAGACGGTCGGACAGTAGCGCGCGGTTCGCCAGGTTGGTGAGCACGTCGTGGTGCGCCATGTAGAACAGATGATTTTCCGCGCGCTTGCGGTCGGTGATGTCGAGCGAAGAGGTGAGCACGCCGATCACGGCGTTGGAGCAGTCGCGCAGCGGGGTTTTTGTGGTCAGGAAGACACGTTTCGTGCCGTTGCAGTCGATGATCTCTTCCTCGAACGACGGCAGCGGACCCTGCGTGCTGATGACCTTGCGGTCGAGGGTCTTACTGCGCTCGGCGTGGTCTTCGCCGAACATAGGGCGCATGTCGAGGCCGACTGCCTCCGTCGGGCCGATGCCGGCGAGCGACGCGAAATAGGCATTCACAAACAGGACGCGGCCCTGATTGTCGGTCGCGCTGATCATCGCCGGGACGGTGTCGATGACCTGCGCCAGGCGCTCGCTGGAGTCGCGCAAGGCTTCCTCGCGGGAACGCTCGGAATCCTTGAGCTCCTGCGCAAGGTTTTCGGCGCGCGCGGCAAGCTGGATCTGCTGCTTACGCAGCTTGAGCAGGTTGCGGGCACGCGTCAGGAATTCCTGATGATCGACCGGGCTGTTGAGGAAATCGGTTGCGCCGGCTTCGAGCGCTCGCAGGCGAAATTCACGCTCTTCATAGACCGTGATGACGATCACGGGAATTTCGCCGCAATGCGGCAAGGCGCGTAGCCGGCAGATGAATTCCGCCCCGTCCATCGACGGCATCTTGAAATCGGTGACGACGAGATCGGGCGTGTTGCGGTTGAGCCAGGCAAGCAGCTCGACGGGATTACCGAAGCTGTGCACGGTCACGTCGGGCTCGATCGAGCCCGCAAGCTTCGAGAAAATCTTCCGGTTCGTCTCCCGATCGTCGAGAATTACAATCTGCACCATGCGTCCCAGATCCGCTGCGGGCCCGAGCAAAAAAGCTGCTCCACCTGATCGCGGACAGTACGCAGTGCGACATTAAGGGATTGGAGGGACATTACCTCAACTTGTAATAAAATACTCCCTGTTAACGCTGGACGAGCGCTTGTTCCGCGCGGCTTCGTGCGCGCGCTTTCAAATGGCGCCGCCGCCTACAGTCATGCCGCGTTAAAATTGGCGTGAAGCGCCTAATGAAAAGGTGACGGGACGCCAGTATCAGGCGTCCAGCCGTCCGCTGGCCAGCTCGCCGCGATCGAAATTCATCTGCGAAAACCTTTCGCGATAGGCGCCAGGTGTCATTCCGGTGTGGCGTTTGAACAGATTGCGGAAAAAGCCGATATCCTCGTAGCCGATTTTGGAGCAGACGGCCTGGATCGACGCGGCGCCGGTTTCGAGCAGCTCTTTCGCCGCCGCCACACGCAGCGCCTGGATATAGGCGCCGGGCAGGCGGCCGGTTGCTGCCTTGAAGCGCCGGATGAAGTTGCGGGCGCCCATTCCCGCGCGTTCGGCCAAAAGCTCGATCGAGACGTCGCCATCGAAGTGCTGCTGCAGGTATTGTTCCGCCTCCCTGATTTTCTCGTCGGAATGCGGGCGCGAAAGCTGCACCACCGAGTAGCCGGACTGGCGCCCGCGCGGCATGCTCAGCAGCAACGACTTGGCCACTTGCAGCGCGATCTCATGACCGCAGAACCGCTCGACCAGGTAGAGGCTCAGGTCGATCGACGCATAAATGCCGCCGCTGCAGAAGACCCGCCGGTCTTCCGTTACGAACTGCTCGGTCTGCCAGCGGACTTTGGGATAGCGCCGGCGGTAGATATCGGCGATGCCCCAGTGGGTCGTCGCCTGGCGTCCGTCGAGAATTCCTGCCTCGGCAAGATACGCGACGCCACTGCAGGCGCCGGCAATATAGGCGCCACGCTTGTGCCACTTGCGCAGCCAGGGCACGAGCGACGAACTTTTCGCGATCCGGTCGCGTACGTCCCAACCGGGCGCCGCGACGAAGATGATGTCGGTGTGCTTGATTTCGTTGATGGCGCAATCCGGGGTCAGCGTGAGGGAGCCGGCCGCTTTCACCTTTCGTCCGTCGACCGATGCGGTGCGTACGTGAAACCGCGGCTGTTGCGTCTGTCCATGCAGCCAGTTCCATACGACGCCGGCGGAATGAAAGATCTCGATCGGCGCAATTGCCGTGGAAGCATATCCCTGGTCCAGGACCACCACGGTGACATCGAACAGGGACCGGGGCGGCCGCTGCCTCAAAGGACGTTTAGGCATGGCCGTTCGCTTTCGTGGCCGGTGCGATCGGCTCCCACAGGCCGACAACGGCGCCGACCGAATCCAGGATCAGCGCGACCCGGGCAACCCCTGACACCACGAACGGATCGACGACAACCGTGCCGCCAAGTGCCACCGCGCGCTGCGCGGCACAATGAACGTCGTTCACCCGGACGTAGGGCGTCCAGTGCGAGGTCATTCCATTGCTCAGGAGCGCATCTTTCAGCTGATAAATTGACCCGACATCGTGCTCGCAAAGGCGCAGTCGGGTGAAGCTGCCGCCATTGGCGAGCTGCTCATGCGAGGTCCAGCCGAACAGGTTCCGGTAAAACGTCTTCGCGCTGTCGGCATCTGTTGCGGCAAGATCAAGCCAGCAAAACCGTCCGGCGTCGGTATCGGCAAGGTTCACCACAGCACATTCTCCTGTCCGCGCGCCGATGGCCCGCGGGCGCGGGGTGCCGCCCGCAATGCACGGGCGGCACCGCCCGGTCACGCTTCGTTGGCTGTCAGGGGATCAATGACGGTCCGCACTTCGCTCACTTTCGTCGCGGGAAAGCCACTCAGCCTAGCGTGTTCCCTCACCGCCGCCTCGCTCTCGGCGAGATAGATACAGAAGGTCTTGTTGTCGACCACGTAGGAATGCTCCCACTGGCATTTGCCCCCGAGCTTGGCCAACGCGCCGTTGGAGGTTGTCGCGGCGTCCCTGAGCTGCGCCCTGTTCATGGCGCCGATACCTGGCAGGTCGCGTTCGATCACGTAGCGTTTCATTTCCGGTACTCCGGTTGGATAGCTTGCGTATGGAAGATCGGCTCCCGCGCGGCGGCGGGCCAGATGTCATTAATGACAATATAGATAGGTGATTATGACAAGACCAGTTCTGCGGTGCGGTCTAGGGCCGCAGCGTTTCCGGGTATTCGCCGCGCGACACCATGACGATGATTTCGTCGCTGACGCCGCATGTCAGGTACTGGTGTCCGGGATCGCGCGACGACGCCAGAGCGTCGATCAGCTCGGCAAAATCATCTGCCGACTGCAGACGCAGGGTCCATTCGAGGCCGCCGCCGTTCGGCCGCATGCCGGTGTCGCGCCGGTTGGCCCGCATCCTGACGGTGATCGTCTTGCGGTCGACAGCTGTACAAATGCCGCTGAGCGTCGCGGGCGCGGGGGTGATCAGCAATTTGCGCAGAAAGCCGCTTAGCGCATGCATACCGTCCCGGTCGCCCCAAAGCAGGACTTTGGGGCCGCCGTTGAAGTTGCGAAAATAGGCAGATTGCAGAGACATGGCTGGCCGGGAGTCTCCCACCACGTGCTCAACCCCTAGGCGAGTGGCGCCTTCGGGTTGTTTAAAAAACAAGTTAAAATTGTCGATATTCCGGAGGACCGCCTAACCGCGTGCCGAAGCAACGGTGCCGGCGCCGGTACAGGACGTTAAGAATCGCTGTCGCAGGCTATTCGGCCGCCTGCGCGGTCGGCAGGCGGTACTCCTTGAACTGCTGGCGCAGCGTGAGCTTCTGGATCTTGCCGGTTGCAGTGTGGGGAATTTCGTCGACGAAGACGACGTCGTCCGGCATCCACCATTTCGCGATCTTGCCCTGCATAAAGCTGAGCAGATCCTCCTTGCTGGCAGTCTCGCCTTTCTTCAACACGATGACGAGCAAGGGCCGCTCGCCCCACTTGGGGTGTGCAACCCCGATGACCGCGGCTTCAGCTACTTTCGGATGGCCGACCGCGAGATTCTCAAGGTCGATCGATGAAATCCACTCGCCCCCCGACTTGATCACGTCCTTGGCGCGGTCGGTGATCTGCATGTAGCCGTAGCGGTCCATGGTGGCGACATCGCCGGTATCGAACCAGCCGTCCTTCTCGAACACCGGGTCGTTATCGACCTTGTAGTAACTGCGTGCGATCGCCGGACCGCGGACCTTCAGTCGGCCGAATGTCTTGCCGTCCCATGGCAGCTCCTTGCCGTTGTCGTCGGTGATTTTCATTTCGACACCGAAAGGCGGATGCCCCTGCTTCATCTCGACGTCGAGCTTCGCCTCGCCGGTGAGCTCGGCATATTCCGGCTTCATGGTGCAGAGCGAGCCGAGGGGACTCATCTCGGTCATGCCCCAGGCGTGGATCACCTCGACACCGTATCTGTCCTGGAAGGTCTTGGTCATTGCGCGCGGACAGGCCGAGCCGCCGATGACGACGCGCTTGAGATAGGGAAGCTTGCCGCCGGTTTTTTCCAGATCCTGCAGGAGCATCAACCAGACCGTCGGCACGGCGGCGGTGAAGGTGACCCTGTAGGTGTTGAGCAGCTCGTAGATCGACGCGCCGTCCAGCTTTGCCCCCGGCATCACCATGGTTGCGCCAACCATCGGCGTCGAAAAGGCGAGCGACCAGCCGTTGGCATGGAACAGCGGCACCACCGGCAGGACGATATCGCGTGAGGACAGGCCCTTGCAGTCGGGCAGGGACGCCATGAAAGCGTGCAGCACGTTCGAGCGGTGGGAATAGACCACGCCTTTCGGATGCCCCGTCGTTCCGGAGGTGTAGCACATGCCCGCTGCGGTATTTTCGTCGAAGCTCCTCCAGGCGAAATCGCCATCGACCTCGTTGATCCAGTCCTCATAGGCGACCGCATTCCTGAGCGTCGTCTTCGGCATGTGCGCGGTGTCGGTGAGGACGACATAACGCTCGATGGTTGGCAGCTTGTCGGCGATTTTCTCGAGCAGCGGCACAAAGGTGAGGTCGGTCATCATCACCCGGTCGCCGGCATGGTTGATGATCCATGCGATCTGCTCCGGGAACAGCCGGGGGTTTACGGTGTGGTAGATGGCGCCGATGCCGAGGATGCCGTACCAGGCCTCGAGGTGCCGCCAGGTGTTCCATGCCAATGTCGCCACCCGGTCGCCGAGTCTGATGCCGTCCTTGTCCAGGCGCTGCGCGACCTTGAGGGCACGGGCGCGAATCCCGGCGTAGTTGGTCGTATGGATCGGGCCTTCCACGGATCGCGTGATGATCCTGCGATCGCCATGAAACTTGGCGGCATGGTCGATGATGCGATGGCACAGCAGTGGCCAGTCCTGCATCAGGCCGTGCATGGCATTCCCCTCCCGGCTATTCGTCTTCTCGTCCCGGCGCCCCTCGCCAGTCGGCCTCAAGGTTAGCCGCCGCATCGCCGGGTGCAACGGTTTCATGACAGATACGGACCGCCCTCGCGGCCGGTTGCATAGCTTTCACGTATAAATGCCGCAATCGCCGCAGACATCGTTCCTATGCACCTGCTCATTGCATTGTCGTTCCTGGCCGGAACCGGCGGTATGGCTTTTGCGGGGGAGGTGCCGCTGCCGCACCCGCGGCCGCCGCTCTGGGCAGAGCCGCATTCCTTCCGCGATGCCGCCGGTTCCGGTTTTGACCCTGCCGCCGTCAGCAGTGAGCCGACGGCCTGCGACAGGCGCGTTGCGGCAATCGCGGTCGTTGAGCCGATGCCGCGGCTGATCGGGCCGGATGCCTGCGGCGGCAGTGACATGCTGCGACTCGAGTCGGTATTGCGGCCGGACGGAACGCGCATCGAGCTGAAGCCCGCGCCGGTCGTGCGTTGTGAGTTTGCGGAATCAGTTGCCGCCTGGCTGCGCGACGAGGTTGCCCCGCGCGTCGACAGACGCGGCGCTGCTTTGCGCGCCGTCGAGACCTTTGACGATTTCGAATGCCGCAGCCGCAACCGTGCCGACGGGGCAAAACTCAGCGAGCATGGCAAGGGCAACGCAGTCGACGTGCGCTCACTCGTATTGGCGGACGGACGCTCCCTCGGTCTCGCCGATATATCCGTTGCAAAAGAGTTTCGCGAGGAACTGCGCGACAGCGCCTGTCACCGCTTCACGACGGTGCTTGGCCCCGGCGCCGATGCACAACATGAGACGCATGTTCATCTCGATCTGATCGGGCGCACGGGCGGCTTTCGCATGTGCCAATGGGACCTGCACGAGCCGCTGAAGACGGAAGTTGCGGCGCGGGTCCCGTTGCCGCTGCCGCGCCCTGCGTTTGCCCGGTAGCGTCCGCGCGGACGGGTACACGCATAAATAGAAACGGCGCCCTTTGCGGCGCCGTTGTCTTGAGGATATTCGATCGCGGTCAGTTGCCGCGGAACGGATTGACCGAAGCCACGCGCGGATTTGCCGGGGAATCGCCCTCATGCGGTGCCAACACGACGACCATCGTTCCCAGCTTCACGCGCTTGTACAGGTCTATGACGTCCTCATTGGTCAGCCGGATACAGCCTGAGGAAATCGCCTGACCGATATATTCGGGTTGATTGGTGCCGTGGATGCGATAGAGCGTGTCCTTGTTGCCCTCGTAAAGGTAAAGCGCCCGCGCTCCCATCGGATTCTGCGGTCCCGGGCTGACGAAGCTCGGCACATCCATGCGCTTCTTGATGTCGTCGGTCGGTGTCCACGACGGCCATTCGGTCATCCGGCCGACTTTCGCGACGCCCGACCAGGCGAGTGCCTCCTCGCCGACGGTGACGCCGTAGCGGATCGCCTTGCCTTCCGGCAGGACGTAGTAGAGGTAGCGCGCGTCGGAATCGATGACGATCGTGCCGGGCGCTTCCTTACGATGATAGGCAACGATGTGCCGCTTGTAGGGTTCCGGTATTGTCGCCTTTTCGTAAGGTGCTGCCGCCAGGAGCTTCTTGTCGCGGGGGGTCAGGTTCGCGTCCGAGGCCGGCTCGATCGTGGATTGCATGCATCCGCCGAGAACCAGTCCACCCATCAGAACAAGCGCCAAACCCCTGACCGCCATTGTCTTCCTCATTTCCCGGCCGCCATTGACGGGCGTCCGTACTAAATTGCCTCAGGCAATTAACCGAAAAAAGGCGATCGCTGCCATGTTTCCGATTGCTCTGCGATCACCTTCCTGTGGACGTGTTGCAGGAATGTCGCAGTGCACCTAAACGCGGGTGTGGACAAATTCACTTTGCCGCCAAGACCTTAAGACCGGGTTTACCATGGCTGCGCCAATACTATCACGGTCGCGGGGCAGGCGGGAAATGTCACGAGAGCATACGAATTGCCGCGTAATTCCGCCCTACTCATGAACCATCGTAGGGGTCTGGGGACAAACGCAAGGAAGGATCGGAGTTCAGGATTATGGAAGTCGGAAAGGCAACGGAGCAGAAGCAAGACTCCGGAAGCAAATACGCAAACCTCGATAACCGTTACGGCAAGATCGGAATTTCGGCTGTCGCCGGGGCGATGTGCCACCTGAGTGGACAGCGCCAGACCACCGAAAGCCATCTCGAGCCCTACGATCGCGACTGACGTGCCGTGCACGCCGGCCGGCTAGCCGGACGGCCCTTCTCTCATCAGCACCGCCACCACATGTGCGCGGCCGCCGGAGCGGCTGCGCCAAAGCGGCAATTATATCTTGCGTAAATCCGCCCGATCAGGTCATGAGAGATGATCTGACCTTCGCGCGATCGCGAACGCGCGCAAGATGGTGGATGAATGCTTTCGGTTTACGTCCCGCACGGCACGACCCTCGAGCGCATAGCCGTTGAACCGGGCTCATCGCCACCGGATAACGCGGTGTGGATCGACATGGTCACGCCGACCGTCCAGGAAGACAAAGTGGTCGAGCAACTGCTCGGCATTGCCGTCCCGACCCGGGAAGAGATGCAGGAGATCGAGGTTTCCAGCCGGCTCTATGTCGAGAACGGCGCACGTTACATGACGGCAACGTTGATGTGCCAGTCGGACACGCCAGCGCCGAAGACGACCGCGGTCACTTTCATTTTGTCCAGCCATCGGCTGGCGACGGTGCGCTACGACGATCCGCGTCCCTTTGCCATCGTCGAGCACAAGCTGGCGCGGACCTGCCCTCCGAAAGTGTCGGGAGAAAGCGTGTTGATGGACCTGCTCGATGCGGTCATCGATCGCTCCGCCGACATCCTCGAACGCATCGGGGCGGAAGTCGATCAGGTCTCCCACTCGATTTTCGAACCCGAGGAAGAGGTCAAACCGCCGTCCTACAATGACGTGCTCAAGGCGCTTGGGCGCAAGGGCGACCTGACCTCAAAGGTGCGCGAGAGCCTGGTGTCGATCGGGCGCCTGCTGCTCTTTCTTGCCAACGAGGCCGACAGCATGAAGTGGCCGAAGGATACGCGCGCGCAGTTGCAGTCGATGCAGCGCGACGTCGGCTCCCTGTCGGATCACGCAACCTACCTCACCAACAAGATCACGTTTCTGCTCGATGCGATGCTCGGCGTGGTCAATATCCAGCAGAACAACATCATCAAGATCTTCTCGGTCGCCGCGGTGGTGCTCATGCCGCCGACGCTGGTCGCCTCGATCTATGGCATGAACTTCAAGCATATGCCGGAGCTCGAATGGATCGCCGGCTATCCCTTTGCGCTGCTGCTGATGTTGCTCGCCGCCGTGCTTCCCTATCTGTACTTCAAATGGCGGAAGTGGCTGTAGCCGGTCGTTTCGCCCGCCATTACCGGCGTACAAGAACTTGTCCCCGGTCTCTGCGCCGGAATCCACCCGTCATACGGATACTTGCAAAAACTTATCCCTGGCCTTCCGGGCGGCCTTATTGTGCATGCCGTCCTGCTCAATCGCGGGCGTCATCGTGAGAACCTTGCCAATTCTCCGGCAATGCCACTCTCACACGTGCTGGCCGCCGTTGATGTGGATCTCGGCCCCGTTGACGTAGGAACTCGTATCCGTACACAGCACGTAGATGATCTTGGCGACCTCGTCGGGCGTGCCAAGGCGCTGCATCGGGATCTGTTCGACGATCTTTTCCGTGCCCGGCGACAGGATCGCGGTGTCGATCTCGCCCGGTGCGATGGCGTTGACGCGAATGCCGAGGCGTCCGAAATCGCTCGCCATCTCGCGGGTGAGGGCGGCGAGCGCCGCCTTCGATGTGGAGTAGGCGGCGCCGGCAAACGGATGTACGCGCGAGCCGGCGATCGACGTCACGTTTACGACAGAACCCTTCGCGGCCTTAAGTTCGTCGATCAGGCCGCGCGCCAGCATGATCGGCGCGAAGAAGTTGACCTGGAAGACATGATGCCAGTCGTCGTTGCTGGTGTTGAGCGTTGAGAGCCGCTTGCCGCCCTCGGCCTTCGGCGAGATGGCGGCATTGTTCACCAGGGCATGCAGTTCCTTGTTATCGAGCCGCTGCTTGATTTCCGCGATTGCCTCATTGGTGTTGTCTTCGTCGGAGAGATCGACCTGGATGTGATCTTCGGGCCCTGCTTCCCACGGGCAGTTTTCCGGGAACGGGTGGCGCGAGCAGGTGATCACGCGCCAGCCCGCGGCGGAAAAGCGCTTCACCGTCGCGTGGCCGATGCCGCGGCTTGCTCCGGTGAGGAGCAGCGTGCGGCGTGGCTGGTTCGTTTGCGTGTTCGGCATGCGATTCCTGGAACGGTTCCGGTGTGGCGGCCCTTCCGCGATGCTAGCCTACGGATAAAGCCGCGTCTTGTTCCACGCCGCGCCTGGACGCTCGCGCCTGAAGACGATCCTGTCGTGCAGCCGGAACGGCCGTTCCTGCCAGAACTCGATCGACAGCGGGACGATGCGGTAGCCAGACCAGTTGGGAGGACGCGGCACCTCGCCGATCGCGTATTTCGCCGCATAGACGGCAATCGCCTTTTCAAAGGCGAGCCGGCTTTCGAGCGGGGCGGATTGCTTGCTCGCCCAGGCGCCGATCTGGGCCTGCTTCGGCCGTGAGGCGAAATAGGCATCGGCCTCGGCGTCTGTCACCCGCTCGACGGCGCCGCGCACCCGGACCTGCCGGTTTGACGATTTCCAGTAAAAAACGAGGGCTGCATGCGGGTGGGCACCCAATTCCTGCCCTTTTTGGCTGTCCATATTCGTATAGAAGACGAACCCCCGGTCATCCGCGCCTTTGAGCAGGACCATCCGGGCGTTCGGCAAACCATCGGCGTCGACGGTGGCGAGGGTCATGGCCGTAGGGTCGCGGGGTTCGGAGGCGGTGGCGTCGGTCAGCCAGGCGGCAAACAGCCGCAAAGGCTCGTCGGCTGCGGTGAAATCACCAGTCGTTAACCAACTCGGGTGTTCAATCGGTGTGGTGTCGGACATCTGCTGGGGTGCTTCACACGTGACCCGGACCAAGGCCCGTCATTTCCGCCGTCTTTATAGTGGATGCGCGTCTCCGCGCCTATGGCGCAAGCTGGCCGCGAGCGGCCTCTTGGCGCTTTCCGTCGGCGGATGCAGCCTGTCCAATCAGCTGGATTCCTTTTTCCCGACCGGCGACAAGTCCGAGCGTACCGGTTCGGTGGCGCAGTCCAGCGGCAAGGAAGAGGCGCAGCTGCCGCCGCCCGCCGATCTCGCCTATGCGCGGGCCGCCGCATCCGCCGTGCTCAGCCGCGGCGAAAAGGATACGAGCATGCCGTGGGAAAATCCGCGCACCGGAACGCGCGGCACGGTCACGCCAATCGCCTCCGCCTACACCCAGGACGGACAGACGTGCCGCGACTTCCTCGCCAGCTTCGTTTCGGGCAGTTCGCAGGCCTGGGTGCAGGGTGAGGCCTGCAAGCAGCAGCAGGGCGACTGGCAGGTCCGCTCGCTCAAGCCCTGGAAGCGGTCCTGAAGCGTTTCGCTCGGCCCCGCGCAGGCGGGAATTCTGAATGCAATCTGCAGGCTCGATAATGCCGCCGGATACCCGCCGGCGGGAATGAGTGGAAACGGGGCTCGTTGCATCCGCGCAATCGGAACCCCACATTGTTACAATAAAGCGTCGGCAGAGCGCCGGCGGTCAGGGGAATTCACGGGAGTCTGGATCAGATGCGCGACCCCTATAGCGTCCTGGGGGTTTCCAAGACTGCGAGCGAGGCGGAGATCAAAAGCGCCTATCGCCGCCTTGCGAAGAAATTGCATCCGGACGCCAACAAGCACGACCCCAAGGCGGCCTCGCGGTTTGCCGAGCTCAATGCCGCTTACGAGATCATCGGCGACAGCGACAAGCGCAAGGCGTTCGACCGCGGCGAGATCGATGCGGAGGGCAAGCCGCGTTTCCAGGGCTTCGAAGGTTTCGGAGCACACCCGGGTGGCGGCTTCAGCCCGGGGGGCGGGGCGCATTTCGAGAGCTTCACGTTCGGCCCCGACGGGTTCCGCCGCTCCAGCAGCTCCAGCAGCTCCGGCGGCTTTGCCGCCGGTGGAATCGACGAGCTGTTGCGCGGAATGTTCGGCGGCGCCACGCGTGGCGCGCGACAGGGTTTTGGCCGTGCATTCGAGACCGACGATTTCGCCGCCGCCACGGAGGGCGGACAGGATCTGCACGCCTCGCTGACGATCACGCTCAACGAAGCGGCGAAAGGCACGAAAGCGCGCGTGCATCTGCCAACCGGCAAGGACGTTGAGGTCAAGATTCCGGCCGGGATCACGAGCGGCCAGCAGATCCGGCTCAAGGGGCAAGGCTGGCCGAGCGCGCGCGGACGGGCAGGCGACGCGTTGATCACCGTCAACGTGACGCCGCATCCGCTGTTCCGGCCGGACGGCAGCGACCTGCGTCTCGATCTGCCGATCACGCTCTACGAGGCGGTGCTCGGCGGCAAGGTCCGCGTTCCGACGCTCGACGGCGCGGTGGAGCTCGCGATTCCCGCCGGTACGAATGCCGGGCGCACGTTCCGCCTCAAGGGCAAAGGGCTGCGGTCGAAAAGCGGCAGCGGCGACCTGCTCGCAACCGTGCGGATCGTGCTTCCCGAGCGCACCGACGATGCGTTCAGGGAGATGATGAAGTCCTGGCGCGACAAGAAGCCGTACAATCCGCGCGGGGAAATGGAATAGCGCGGAGCGATCACGACCTCCTGGCGTCGTCTCTTTCCATCTGCTCGTACGCCGCTTTTGCCACCTTTTCGAGCTTGTCGCGGTCGGCCGGTCCGCTCACAACATAGGCGACCTTGCCGTCGGCCCAGTAGAACGCGGCGGCGCGCTCGCCGGCCGTGTAGCGGAACGCGCTCGCCGGTGAGCTGACCTTCGCGCAGTAGATCGTGAACCGTTCGCCGGAGGTGCCTTCATACATATAGAATGCCGCGGCACCGGTCGGACCCGGCAACAGTCGCCCGCCGACGAGTTTCAGTCCGATCGACTGGAGGTCGGGCACGCGCAAATTCTCGCCGAGCCGCTTGGACAGCCACTGCGTCATGTGCGCGCGCTCGCTGCCCGGGACCTCGACCGGGTGACGCACCTCGACGACGTAGAGTTTGTAGGCGTCAAGCGCTTCATTTGCCACCGCGAACGAGCTCGTACGGGCACCGTTGGATGCGTCGTGCGCAAACCAGCCGGTCGCGCCGCCGGCAAGAAAGGCGACAACGGCGGCCGACGCGGCAAAGAGCTTCCAGAACCGCCCGTTGGCGCGTTCGCCGCGGATGATCTGGTCGAGCTTGAGCCGTTCCGGCACGACTTCCTGCACGACCGCGCCGTAACGGGCGCGGATGCGTTCGGCCTGCGCCCGCCAGGACGCGACCGTGCCTGCCTGCTCGGGATGACTGGCGAGCCACGCGGCGACGGCTTCCATGCGGTCGGCCGGCAGTTCGCCGTCGATATAGGCGTGCAGCTCATCCTCGGTTACGGGTGAATCGCGATCAATCATTGGTTCACCTCTTTCTCATTTCACGCGGCGCAACGCCGGGCGTCCGCCGTCGAGATAGTTTTTGATCTGTACCCGTGCACGCGCGAGACGCGACATGACGGTACCGATAGGCACGCCCTGCACTTCGGCAACTTCGCGGTAGCTCAGTCCTTCGAGCACCACGAGCAGAAGCGCATTGCGCTGGTCCTCGACCAGCGTCGCCAGCGCGCGCTCGATGTCGCGACCACCGGCTTCCGGACCGGCAAAGTCCGGCGAGTCGTTATCCTCGATGGGCGACAGCGTCGGCCGCCGGGCCAGCGAACGCAGGCGATTGCGGTTGAGGTTGGTCAGAATGGTGTACAGCCAGCTCCGCACGTCGCCGCCGTGGAACAGGTGCTCCGAGCGCAGCGCCCGAACCAGGGTGTCCTGCACCAGATCGTCGGCGATGTCGGTGTCCCGCGTCAGCGCACGCGCGTAGCGGCGCAGCGCGGGGATCGTCGCTTCGACGTTTTGCCGAAACGTAGGCAAACGGACCTCCAATCGACCTTCGTTGCGTGTTGCCCAAGCGCCCGAAAGCCTGCCTGGCTGCCACACCGCCGACGCACGTCGGGTACCGATCAGTTGTCAGAAAAACCCCGCCGGTCCAATCATATTCCTAAAAACGAATTGAATTAACAGCACAATTAACGCTGCCGGCGCTTTGCTTGATGGCCAAAAACGCCTGTGCCATAGGAGGCCGGCCGGCGCTCACCGGCAAAACGGGAAGGAACATGCCGGAAATCTCGGGCCTGATGCGCGGCAAGCGCGGGTTGATCATGGGCGTTGCCAACAACCGCTCGATCGCCTGGGGCATTGCGCGTGCCTGCCGCGACCATGGCGCCGACCTCGCCTTCACCTATCAGGGCGACGCGCTGAAAAAGCGGGTGGAGCCGCTGGCCGAGGAAGTCGACGGCCTCGTCGTCGGCCATTGCGACGTCACGGACGCGGCCTCAATGGACGCAGTCTTCGCCGCGGTCAAATCGGCCTGGGGATCGCTCGATTTCCTGCTGCACGCCATAGCATTTTCGGACAAGGATCAGCTCGACGGGCGCTACGTCGACACGACCGAGGACAACTTCATCAAGACCATGGTGGTGAGCTGCTACTCGTTCACCGCGCTCGCGCAACGCGCGGAAAAGCTGATGACCAACGGCGGCTCGCTGCTCACGATGACCTACTACGGCGCCGAGAAATGGATGCCGCATTACAACGTGATGGGGCTCGCCAAGGCGGCACTTGAATCGTCGGTGCGCTACCTTGCGGCCGATCTCGGCGTGAAGAATATCCGGGTGAACGCGATTTCGGCAGGACCCCTGAAAACGCTTGCGGCGTCGGGAATCGGCGATTTCCGCTATATTCTGAAGTGGAATGAGTACAACACGCCGCTGCGGCGTAACCTCACCCTGGAAGAAGTCGGGAAGGCCGGCGTCTATTTCCTGTCCGACCTGTCGAGCGGGGTTACCGGCGAGATTCACCACGTCGATGCCGGCTATCATATCGTCGGAATAAAGCATCCGGACGCGCCCGACATCACGGTCGGCAAGATGGACTGATGCCCAAGGCGGCAAAGATACGGCCGACTGTTTTCTACATCCGTCACGGTGAAACCGACTGGAACGTTGTCGGGCGACTGCAAGGCCGCCGCGACGTGCCGCTCAACGAACGCGGGCGCATGCAGGCGGTGCGCTGCGGCGACATACTCCGCGATCTCCTTGCGCGCTCCGGCCGCAGCGTCGCGGAATTCGATTTTGTCGCAAGCCCTCTTGGCCGTGCGCGTACGACCATGGAACTGGTACGGGCGCCGCTCGGTCTCCCGGCGGAGGGCTACCGCGTCGACCAGCGACTTGCCGAAATAGCCTTCGGCGACTGGGAGGGCTTCACGATCGCGCAACTGCGCACACGCGACCCGCAGCGCATTGCCGCGCGCGAGCACGACAAGTGGCATTTCGTTCCGCCAGGCGGCGAAAGCTATGAAGCGGTTTCTGCGCGTATGCGGGATTGGTACGAGGGGCTTGCGCGCGACACGGTCGCCGTCGCGCATGGCGGTACCGCGCGTGGGCTCATCGCCTACCTCGGCATAGCCAAGCCTGCCGCAGCGCCGCTCCTCGATATCGCGCAGGGCGTGGTTTATGTCTTCGAAGGGAACCGGCTGACACGCCACGCATAACAAAATCGGCCGGGCGTGGAAGCCCGGCCGTTCGTTTGCGAGCGCGGACGTCGCGCCCGAGTCACAAGCTAGGCCGCGATGCGATAGATGATCTCGGACTTCTTCTCTGCGCCATCCGACTTCTTCTTCTTTTTCTTTTTGGCGGCGGAGAGGTCAGTGCCGATCACGAGGTTCTCGGACTTCTTCTCCATGGAGTCACCGCTCTTTTTCTTCTTTTTCTTCTTGGCGGCGGAGAGGTCGGTGCCGATCACGAGGTTCTCGGACTTCTTCTCCATGGAGTCGCCGCTCTTTTTCTTCTTCTTTTTCTTGGCAGCCGACAGGTCGTCGCTCTTCACGACGCCATTGACCGCCGGGGTCGCGAAGGCCGGCAGGCTCACCGAAGTGAGAAAGCCGAGTGCGACAGCGATGGCAGTAATCTTGCGCATTTTGTTTGTCCTCTAGGATCGATCCATTGACTGGCTGGGGTGATGGTTCCGCACCCAGCGCGGAATTTCGAGCTTCCCCCAACCGCTGAAAAACATAGTGGAAGGGGGTGCCGCCTGCAACGGCAAAAACGGAAAATTCCCTTATTTTTCCGTAGCTTAACGGATATTCAGTTTGCCATTAATCGGCGTTCAGCGAGGTGAATATCTGTTCAGCACCGGTCGGAAATCTGCAAATCTGCCGAGCGGAAATTTCCGCCAAATGCGTGCTCGGCCTGCGTGCCGACGCTTATTTGACCGGCACAGAGTCGCGGGCTACCAAACCGCGCAAGCGCGGAACTCCCATGTCATTCAATACTTTCGGCCATCTCTTCCGCTTCACCAGCTTCGGCGAAAGCCATGGGGCTGCGATCGGCTGCGTGGTCGACGGTTGCCCGCCGCGCATCCCGCTCACGGCCGAGGATATCCAGCGTGAACTCGATCGGCGGCGGCCGGGGCAGTCACGTTTCACCACGCAGCGGCAGGAGCCTGACGCGGTCAAGATCATGTCGGGTGTGTTCACTGACGAAAAGACCGGCCGCCAGGTGACGACGGGCACGCCGATCATGCTGATGATCGAAAACGTCGACCAGCGCTCGAAGGACTATTCGGACATCAAGGACAAGTATCGTCCCGGACATGCCGGATACACCTACGACGTCAAATACGGCATCCACGATTATCGCGGCGGCGGGCGGGCGTCCGCGCGCGAGACCGCTGCGCGCGTTGCCGCAGGAGCGATTGCGCGCAAGATCGTGCCAGGGCTTACGGTGCGCGGCGCGCTGGTGCAGATGGGCCCGCACAAAGTCGATCGTTCGCGCTGGGATTGGAACGAGGTCGGTCAGAACCCGTTTTTCTGCCCCGACGCCAGGCAGGCGAAATTCTTCGAGGAATACCTCGACGGCGTGCGCAAGGCAGGCTCATCGTGCGGTGCGGTCATCGAGATCGTCGCCGAGGGCGTTCCGGCCGGGCTCGGCGCGCCCGTTTATGCCAAGCTCGACGGCGATCTTGCGTCGGCGCTGATGGGTATCAACGCGGTCAAGGGTGTCGAGATCGGAGACGGGTTCGCCACCGCCGCAATGAGCGGCATCGAGAACGCCGACGAGATGCGGATGGGTAATGACGGCAAGCCGATCTTCCTGTCCAACCATGCTGGCGGTATTCTCGGCGGCATTTCGACCGGCCAGGCGATCGTCGCGCGCTTTGCGGTGAAGCCGACGTCCTCGATCCTGACCCCGCGCAAGACGGTCGACCGTTACGGCCGCGACACCGAAGTCGTCACCAAAGGCAGGCACGATCCATGTGTCGGCATCCGTGCAGTGCCGATCGGGGAGGCGATGATGGCATGCGTGCTCGCCGATCACTATCTGATGCATCGCGGGCAGGTCGGCGAAGGCACGGCGTGGCCGTTCAAGCCCTGACGCCTTCGAGGTAAGAGCCGTGCGGGACAACCATCAGCGCGTCGAAGCCGCAATCAGGGCGTTCGCCAGAGGCGAAATCGTTGCCGTGACCGACGATGACGACCGTGAGAACGAGGGCGATCTTTTCGTCGCGGCCGTGCACTGCACGCCAGAAAAGATGGCCTTCATTATCCGCAACACCTCGGGGATCGTCTGCGCGCCGCTCGGCGCCGAGCAGGCGCGTCGCCTGCATCTCGATCCGATGGTCGCGGAAAACGAAGCGCCGCTCGGCACCGCATTCACGGTGTCGGTCGACGTCCGACACGGTCTGACCACGGGAATTTCGGCCGAGGAGCGCTGCAACACCGTGCGGGCACTGGCAAACGACAACAGCGGCGCCGCCGATTTCGTGCGGCCCGGCCACGTTTTTCCGCTGGTCGCGCGGCAGGGCGGGGTGCTGATGCGGTCCGGGCACACTGAAGCCTGCGTCGATCTGTGCCGGTTGGCCGCGTTGCCGCCTGTCGGCGTGCTGGCCGAGCTGATGAATGACGACGGCTCGGTAATGCGCGGTCCGCAGGTAGCGGCGTTTGCGAAAAAGCACAACCTGACGCAGGTTTCGATCGCCGAGTTGATTGCCTACCGGCAGGCGCGCGACAAGCTGGTCGAGCGGGTGGGCGAATTCCAGGTCGCCTCCGAAATCGGCACGCTGCAGGGGTATGCCTACGTCACCCCGTTTGACCGCGTGCATCACATGGCCTTCGTCTATGGCGATATCGCGGACGGCAGGGACGTCCCGGCGCGGCTGCATCGCGCCGACGTCATCGGTGATGTATTTGGCGGCGCCAGGTCGATTCGCACCTCGCTCGCGCGCTTCAAGAGAGCCGGGCGCGGGGTGATTGTCTACCTGCGTGACGGCACTGCCGGTGTTCCGGTTGCTGACATTCCGCATGGCGACACCGGCACCGAGGCGGCGCGCTCGCAGCAATGGCGCGAGATCGGCCTGGGTGCGCAAATCCTGAAGGATCTGGGGATCTCGTCGATCCGCCTGCTGGCATCGAGCAAGCGCACCTATGTCGGTCTTGGCGGTTTCGGAATCGAGATCGTGACCACCGAAGCTCTGGAAAGCTGAGCGGCCGGCCTTTTTTTCGCCAGTCCCGCGTGCCAGCATTCCTGCATGGGCCGATGGTTTTGCAGTCTCCTTACCGTTGCCGGCATTGCGGCAGCCGGCCTCGCGCTTGCGGCGTCGGCGGCGCCCACGACGCCGAAGCTTGCCGACAACAGTGCCAGCGCCGTTCCTGTCGACGTCGAGCTGGTGATCGCCGTCGACGTCTCCTATTCAATGGACCCGGACGAGCAGGCGCTGCAGCGTGAAGGATACGTTGAGGCTCTGACCTCGAAGGAATTTTTGCAGGCTCTGCGTCAGGGCGCGCACGGCAAGATCGCCGTTACCTATTTCGAATGGGCCGGACAGTCCGATCAGAAGATTCTTATGCCCTGGCGGCTGATCGACGGTCCGGAATCCGCGGATGCGGTGGCCGCGGAGATTGCGCGCGCGCCGTACCGTCGCGCGTCGCGGACTTCCATTTCCGGTGCCTTGCGGTTCGCAAAACCGTTGTTCGACGACAGCGGTTACAAGGGACTGCGCCGCGTGATCGATGTGTCGGGAGACGGAGCCAACAATGCCGGTCCCCTGGTCGAAATCACGCGTGATGACGTACTCGCGGCCGGCATAACCATCAACGGCCTGCCGATCATGCTCAAGCGGCCCTACACGGGCACGATGGATATCGCCAATCTCGACGAGTACTACGAGGACTGCGTGATCGGCGGTCCGGGTGCTTTCGTGATTCCCATCCGCGAACGCGAGAAATTCATCGAGGCGACCCGCACCAAGCTGGTATTGGAAATTGCCGGCCGGCAACCCGAGCCGCGCATCGTGCCGGCAGCGTCGAGAGGGCGCATTTCCTGCACCATCGGCGAGCGAATGTGGCAGGAGCGCTGGGGCGGCTACCAGTAGCTAGCGGGCGAACTTCGCCACGATCTCCACGTGGTGCGAATAGCGAAACTGGTCGACCGGCGTGACCGTTTCGAGCCTGTAGCCGGCCTCGACGAGGATCTTCGCGTCGCGGGCGAAGGTATTGGCATCGCAGGACACGGCAACGATGACGGGTACCGTGCTTTTGCCAAGTTCGCGGGCCTGCGCCTCGGCACCTTGCCGCGGCGGGTCGAAAACCACCGCGTCGAAGCCTTTCAATTCCGCGGCCATCCACGGGCGGCGGAAAAGATCACGCACCTGGGCATCGATCGGCTTGAGGCCGCTCGTTCTGCCGGCCGCCTGCTGCAGCGCTTTGATTGCTGCGGGCTCGCTGTCGGAGGCCGCAACCTGCGCACTTTCGGCGAGGCGCAACGCAAAGGTCCCGATGCCCGTGAAAAGATCCGCAATGCGTCGCGCCTTGCGCGTGTTCTCGGTCACAAGACGCCCTAATGTCTCCTCGCCGGCGGCGGTTGCCTGCAGGAAAGCACCCGGAGGCAACGGGACGTCGGCACGTCCGATCCGTAACAGCGGTTGCGCGCGCTGCGCCACCAGTTCGCCGTGACGGGTCAGCCGCGCGAGCGCGTGCATCTCGGCAACCCTCGCAAGCGCGGCGAGCCTTTCGGCGTTGACCGTTCCCGACCCGCGCACGTCGACATCGAGCCCGTTGTCGGCGGCGGTCACCTGGATATCGAGCGGCTTTCCCGTGGTCCTGAGTGTCTCCGCAATCGCCCACGCCGCGCGCAAGGCATTCGAAAGTCCGGGTGCCAGGATGGGGCAATCGTCGATCGGCACGATATGATGTGCGCGCGGAGCGGTGAACCCCACCTCCAGCACATCGTGCGTGCCGCGGCGCGCATGGAAAACGGCGCGCCTTCGGCCGGCGCCGTGCGCGTCGATGAGGTCCGCGACCGGCGCAACGATCCCGGCCAGCGTCAGCGCCTCGACGACGAGCAGACGCTTCCACAGATGGTATTCGGCCAGAGACCAGTGCTGCAGCGCGCAGCCGCCGCACGCTCTGAAATGCCTGCAGATCGGTTCGACACGTTCGTGGCTGGGCTTCTCGACGTGCAGCAAATGCCGCCGGTCGGGATGGCCGGCGACGCGTTCGGCGGTCACGGTCTCGCCGGGGAGCGTGTAGGGCACATAGACCGGGCCGTCGGGCGTATCGGCGATACCGTCGCCGCGATGGCCAAGACGGGCAATCGCGAGTTGCTCAGTCATGCATGGCCCCGAGCAGGAATTCGACATTCCCGTCGCCGCCTTCGATCGGAGACTGCAGCGTTCCGACAACGCGCCAGCCGAGGCTGCGGACAAATCCGGCCATGTCGTCGCAGATCGCCGCGTGCACGGCGCGATCGCGCACGATGCCTTTTTTCACGGCGGTCGGTCCGGCCTCGAATTGCGGCTTGATCAGCGCGACCAGCCAGGCGGGCGTTCGCGCGAGCGCGAGCGCCGGCGGCAGCGCCAGCCTGAGCGAGATAAAGCTGACGTCGACGGTGATGACATCCGGCGCCTCGTCAAGACGATCGGGGGAAAGCGTGCGGATATCCGTGCCTTCGAACGATGTAACTTCGGGGCGCGATCGCAGGCGTTGGTGCAATTGCCCATGGCCGACATCGACGGCATAGACGCGAAGCGCGCCATGCTGGAGCAGGGCTTGCGTAAATCCGCCCGTCGACGCGCCGACATCGAGGCAGACGCGTCCCTTCGGGTCGAAGCCGAAATGATCGAGCGCCGCCGCGAGCTTGACACCGCCACGCGAGACATAAGGGTGCGGCGCCCGCGCATGCAGGACGGCATCGAGCGGTATTTCCTCGGAGGCCTTGCGCACCGCCCTGCTGTCGGCGGTGACAAGGCCGGCTTCGATGGCGGCCTGCGCCTTCGCCCGGCTGTCGAACAGGCCGCGCGCGACCAGAACCCGGTCGGCACGTTGGCGCGGCGCGCTCACAGGCTTGCTCCTTTCGACGCAGGCGCAGACTTCATCACGGACGGTGTTCCATGCGGGACGGCTGACAGGTTACGCTCGACGGCCATCATGATCCCGGATCGAGGAGAAACAGCATGGCACGTCGATATTCAAGAAGCGTCTCGAAAGACGTAGAACGCGTCATGAAGAAACGGAAGCGGGGTACGCTGAAAAGCGGCCGCAGCGGCAGGAAGGTCGAAAGCCGCGAGCAGGCCATCGCGATCGCCCTTTCCGAGGCGCGACGGGAAGGCAAAAAGGTGCCGCGGAGAAAGAAGAGGCTCTAGGCCTAGGCCAGCCGCATCGTTTCCGCGGCGGCGTCCTTGCCGAGCGCCTCGAAGACCTTTGCGACGATGCCCTTGGCGTCGAGACCGGCCTGCGCGTACATCGCGCTCGGCGTATCCTGGTCGATGAACCGGTCCGGCAGGACCAGGCAGCGCACGCGCAGGCCACGCTCCATCAGCCCGTGCTCGGCCAAAGCCTGCAGGACGTAGGAGCCGAAGCCGCCGATGGCGCCTTCCTCGACCGTGACCAGGACCTCGTGGTTGCGGACCAGGCGGACCAGCAGGTCGACATCGAGAGGCTTGGCAAAGCGTGCATCGGCGACGGTGGCTGAAAGCCCCAGGGCCTTGAGCTCCTTGGCCGCCGTCAGGCATTCGCCGAGCCTACCGCCATACGACAGCAGCGCCACTTTGTGGCCTTCCTGGACGATGCGGCCCTTGCCGATCTCGAGCGGCTTGCCCTCGTCCGGCATCGGCACGCCGAGCCCTTCGCCGCGCGGATAACGGACCGCCGAGGGGCGATCGTCGATCGCGGCTGCGGTTGCGACCATGTGCACGAGTTCGGCCTCGTCGGCGGCCGCCATCAGCACGAAACCGGGCAGGCAGCCGAGGTAGGTGACGTCGAAGGATCCGGCGTGGGTCGGCCCGTCGGCGCCGACAAGCCCGGCGCGATCGATCGCAAATCGCACGGGCAGCCGCTGGATCGCGATGTCGTGCACGACCTGGTCATAGGCGCGCTGCAGGAAGGT
>DASRGR010000035.1:0-5998 GCA_035650955.1 Pseudolabrys sp. | reverse complement strand
GGATTCTCGCCACCGACAATCCGCCGACGGGCATGGGCGAAATCGGCGTGGTGACAGTCGCTCCGGCGATTGCCGGAGCCCTGTTCCAGCTCACGGGCAAACGAATCCGCCACGTGCCCATGACGGCGGAACGCGTCAAAGCAGTGCTGAACGCGTAGCGACGTCTGTTTTCGCCGCCGCGTCAAATCCGACGCGGCGGCTTTTTTACGCTTGCGCTGCCCTGGTGACGTTACAATGCCGCCAAGACACGGTAGTCGGGTACATCAAATGATCGATGAAATCGTCAACGTCGATGCCGGTGCAAGCCGGGCATGACGCCGCACCCGCGCGCAAGCTTCACGGGGTACTCTCCTGAAAACGGCGTCATCGGGGCGTTTTCCCGCTCTTCAAACCGGCTGCGGGCGTGTCTATGTTTTCTACACTGAAGGAGGTCGTTATGGACGACAAGACCCGCATTGAACTGGAGGCTGCCGTCTATCGGCGCCTTGTCGAGCATCTGAGGTCGCGGACCGACGTGCAGAACATCGACCTCATGAACCTCGCCGGCTTCTGCCGCAATTGCCTGTCGAATTGGATGAAGGATGCCGCCGACGCCAGGGGCCTTGCCATGAGCAAGGACGAAAGCCGCGAGATCGTCTACGGCATGCCGTACGAGGAATGGCGCAAGAAATATCAGAAAGAGGCATCGCCCGAGCAGAAAGCCGCATTCGAAAAGTCCAGCTCCCGGCATGCCTAGATGCCGGCGCCTTGTGAACAGTGTGGATGACGGTGTCCACGCCTTGACCTGAGGGCGCGCAATTCAGAAAGCTTCTCCGCAAGTGGCGGGCATTTCCCGCCGATACGTAGTCAAGGAGATGTCGATGCCTGCCTCAGCCGCGGCCGAAAAAGAAAAACCGGCAAGTCGCTTCGCCAAGGACCAGTTGAAAGCGTTCGTCGAGCGCATTGAGCGCCTCGAGGAGGAGAAAAAGGCGACCTCTGACGACATCCGCGACGTGTACGCCGAAGCCAAGGGCACCGGATTCGACACCAAGGCGCTGCGCACGATCGTGCGGTTGCGGAAGATGGATACCGACGAACGCCGCGAGCAACAGGAGGTGCTCGACACCTACCTGCACGCCCTGGGCATGGCGAACTAGGAAATCAGCGAAGCGACGCAGTCGCCTGCACGGGCAGGGCGGAGACCGTCGATGGTGCCTGGAAGATCGTCGTAGCCACGAAAACAACCGCCTGCCCGGTGAAGCGTCCGGTCATCAAGCCCGACTGCGGGTCGGCCGAGAATGACATGACGACCGACGTGGACGGCTTGTGCAACAACTCCTGCATGGAGCGCATGTCGAGCGCGCCGAGACGCGTCGCCGTCATGTAGCCACTGATGCTCGGCGCGACGATTGCAGCGCGCAGCCATGGGCTGTCACTGCGTGGGCCGTTGCCCGAACCTTGGGACGGAAGGGCAGGCTTGGCCACGATTGTCGTGTTGCCCTGGGCGGGCATGACCTTCGCTTCCTTCGAGGGCGGCAGACGCGACTCCACGGACGAGCCCATCGGACGGACACGCGCCGTCGCCAGCGGACCCGTTTCCGGCGCATAAGCGAGCGGCGTGCTGCCGGTCGCGGCCGGTTCGATGCCGGCCGTCTGGTAGGTCGTGTTTGCCGTGACTGCGGGCGGCAAATCCGGGCCCGGTTGCACCGCGCCATGCCAGTATCCGCGGGTGTCAAACAGCTTGCTGCCGAGCGAGGCAACGACTGTCTGCTTCGGCGGCGTCGACGGGGCGGCAGCCACAGCGACTTCCTTCGGACGCGCGGTCGGCAGAGGCACGATGCGCTCGACGGCCACGGCCTTTGCTTTCGGCGCATGCGCGCTGGCGACGGTCATCGGCGCACGCGCCGGTTTCGGCGCGGAATCCTCCTTTAGCTCGTCGGGATCCTTGCCGATGCCGAAGAGCCTTGCGAACAGGCCGCGCTTCGGTCGTTCTGCGGACGGTTCGTATCCGGCAGAGATCACGCCGGCCTCGCGTGCGGCATCCAGCGACATCTCGGACGGCCTGTTGCCGCGCCGCTCGACGTCGGCGAGCGCGAGTGCGTAGCCGCGCAACGGGTGACCGTCGGACGGAATGTGGACTGTGCGCCCGTCGGGGAAAATTTTTGCCAATTGATCGTGCGTCATGCGCGGCCAGTGCCGGACGGTGCCGGTATCGAGGTGCACGAAAGGCGACCCCGATGTCGGGTAAAATCCGACGCCGCCGCGTTGCAGGCGCAGCCCGACTTCACGAATCTTCTCCAGCGGCACGCCCGGGATGAAAAAGTCCATCGCCTGGCCGCTGATGTGATTGCTGTTCTGCGCGACGCCGCTCGAACTTGAGCGGGCGCGCAACATCGAATTTGTTTCAGGCGAACGATAGCCGCAGATCACGTCGATCGGCTGCGTGGCGCCGACCTCGCGGTATGCCTCCCACAGCAGATCGAACAAATGCGGATCCATGTGCGTCGACTTTTCCTTGCGCCAGTCGCGCATGAACCAGTCGAGCTTCCTCAGTGCAGCCTCGTCGTAGCGGCCGTTGCGCTTGTAGGTGATGGTGATGTCTTCACCGGTGTGCAGGTGATGGAAGGAGAGCGTCCGAGTGTCGCCCTCGGCGACGGCGTTCTGCAAGGCGTCGTTGGCGCCAAGCATGAACAGGCCGGCAAGGCCCAGCCTGGCCCCGGCACGCACCAAGGTCACAGCGAGCGCACGTTCGCGCGACGCGTCATCAGGCACAGCGTGAATCCGTGAAGAAGTCCGTCCCACGTCGCCGTCACGTCCCCGTTGGGCTACCGTGACGGCAGCCCCGTGAGTGTTATCGGGATCGGTTAATGAGAAATTAGCGTCCGGTCCCCCGTCGCCCTCTAACCTTCCGCGGAAATGGGCCAAAAGCTAGGCAATTCGAGACCTGGCCCCTGCTATTTGCTGCACCAAAACGGGACGGCCTGGGGCCGAAAAAGCAGGGCCGACAAAGGAGTTAGACCCCTCCAGGGCGGTATCATCCGGCGGAGGTATCCTCTTCCATCCCCAGGCTCTCGAGCTTGCGATAGAGGGTCGACCGCCCGATTTTCAGTCTCCGCGCCACTTCGGACATCTGCCCGCGGTAGTGCGTGATGGCGAAGCGGATGACGTCGCGTTCGATCTCGTCAAGCGGCCGCACATCGCCGCACGCGTCGGTCAACGGCAGCGTATGACGGCTGGCCGTTGACGCGTCGGCAAGTGACGCGCCGGCAAGAGCTGGAGCGGCAGTTTCGGCATCCGGCCAGGATGCGGTCATGGCGGGCGATGGCTCGACCAGCGGCGGCGGACCCGACGCTCCGGATGAAACAAGCGCAGCAATCTGCGGAAACTCGCCGGGGCCGATCTCGTCGCCGTCGGCAAGGACAACGGCGCGAAAAATCATGTTCTCGAGCTGACGCACGTTGCCCGGCCAGTGATACGCGGCGAGCAGCGCCAGGCCGTCCCGGCTGATGCCGCGAATGCGCTTGCCTTCCTCAGCGGCAATGCGGATCAGGAAATGGCGGGCGAGTTCGGGAATATCGTCGAGTCGCGTCCGAAGCGGCGGCACCGAAACCGGAAACACATGCAGACGATAGAACAGGTCCTCGCGGAAGCGGCCGGCTCTCACGTCGGCGATAAGGTCGCGGTTGGTCGCGGAAACGATGCGCACATCGACCTTGGCGCTCCTGCGCCCTCCCACCGGCTCGACTTCGCCGTCTTGCAGCACACGCAGCAGTTTCACCTGGACGGGACCGGGCAGTTCGCCAACCTCATCGAGAAACAGCGTTCCGCCGTCGGCTTCCACGAACTTTCCGTTGTGCCTTTCAGTCGCGCCAGTGAAGGCGCCCTTCTCGTGGCCGAACAGGATTGACTCCACGAGGTTTTCGGGAAGGGCCCCGCAATTCACCGCGACGAAAGGTTTTGCACGGCGTGCGCTGCTGCCGTGAATGGCGCGCGCGATCAGTTCCTTGCCCACACCGGACTCGCCCTCAATCAGAACCGGAATGGCGGACCTGGCGGCCTTTTCGGCCGCCCTGAGGACGGGCTGCATCGCCGGTGAGCGCGAAATGACGTCGCTGATGACCAACGTGCCGTCGTGCTTGCGCCTGAGCCGCTGCAACTCGCCGGCAAGTGCATTGGTGGCGAGCGCGTTCTGCAGTGAAACCTGCAGCCTCTCGGCGTTCGCCGGCTTGACCACAAAATCAGCGGCACCCGCCCGCATGGCCGACACTACATTGTCGATGCCGCCATGCGCCGTCTGGACGATCACCGGAACCGAGACGTTGGCTTCTCTCATGCGCGCCAACACGCCAAGCCCGTCGAGATCCGGCATCACAAGGTCCAGGACCACGGCGTCGAGATGCGCGGCGTCGGGACCCACAAGCAGCCCGACCGCGGCATCGCCGCCCTCGACGACGATAGTCCGGTAGCCGAACCGCTGGATCATGGCTTCGAGCAGGCGCCGCTGGACCGGATCGTCATCGACGATGAGCACTACTTCCGCCATCACACCCCTCACGCACGCCTGTGCCGAATTGGTGCAATGTCGCCGGTCTGCCTTAATGGGTTATTAAGTGGGGGGTAGCAGCCCGCGATAAGCCTTATTCGATCACCCGGTCGGCGGTAAGGAGAAGCTTGTCGGGAATCTTGAGTCCGAGCACCTTTGCGGTTTTCAGGTTAACCACCAATTCGAATTTGGTTGGCTGTTCAACCGGAATGTCGCCGGGCTTAATCCCTCGGAGGATCTTGTCGACAAAGCCGGCGGCGTGCCGGAACAATGCTGGGAAGCTCGGTCCGTAAGATAGGAGACCTCCCGCTTCGGCAAGTTCCTGAAAGCCGTACATCGTGGGTATGCGGACGCTTAGCGCAATATTGTTGATGTAGACGCGGTTGGTATTCACGAGCGGATCGCCACTCACATATAGCGCATCGACCCGACCCTTGAGTGCTTCGAAAGCGGGCGCGATATCTTCGGTATGACGTATTCCGTGTGTCGAGATCTCGAGGCCAAGCGTGCCGGCGATCGTCTGAAGCTCGCGCATTTCCGCAATTGAATTCGGGCTGTTGGCATTGCCCATGAGCGCCACGCGGTGAAGGCCCGGCACCACCTCGCGCAGGATTTCAATGCGTTTACTGGCAAGGTCGGTTTGCTGGATTGACAGGCCGGTGACGTTGCCGCCCGGCCGCGCAAGACTTGCGACAAGACCGGTCCCCACAGGGTCGCCTGCCACCGGAAAAACGATCGGGATCGCCGAGGTCGTCCGTTTTGCCGCAGCTGTCGCCTCGTTTCCCGCCGAGACGATGACACTAACCTTGAGGCGGACGAACTCGGACGCGATCTCGGCGTAGCGCTCGCCCTGTCCGTCTGCCCAGCGATATTCAATCGCGAGGTTACGACCCTCGATCCATCCGAGTTCGCGCAGTCCCTGCACGAATGCAGCAGTCCATTCGCGCTGCGCCGACGCGGAGTTTGCGCCCAGGTAGCCGATTGTCGGCAACTTCGCTGATTGCTGCGCGCGCGCCGCAAGGGGCCAAGAGACCGCACCGGTGAGGAGTGTGATGAACTCGCGCCGTCTCATTGTGCCCCCGACGCTCGACACGGGATGGTAGCAACTTGCACTTGCACCCCGGAAGGGGCGCCGTTGCCATAGTGCTCGCGGCAATCGTAAGACCAACTGCTTTGCCGCTGCCATCGCATTGCCACGAGATATGGCTTAGATGAGGCCGATCCGTCTGTTTTTTAAGGAAAAGATTGCCCGTCATGGCCAAGGCCTCATCCCGAAAACCGTTGAATAAGGCTCCAAAGCCCGGCGATCTGCCGGAGTGGAACCTCAAGGACCTTTATCCCGGTCTGGACAGCCCCGAGGTGAAACGGGACCTGGAACAGGCGGACAAGGAGTGCGCGGCGTTCGAGCAGGACTTCAAAGGCCGGCTCGCCGCGCTTGCGGCGGGCGATGGAGCAGGGCGGGCCCTCGCCGAGGCG
>DASRGR010000034.1:0-175133 GCA_035650955.1 Pseudolabrys sp. | reverse complement strand
GTCACAACATTCCGAGCACGCGCGGGAGCCAGAGCGAAATCTCCGGAATGTAGGTGACGATCACGAGGAAGATGAGCATCGTGACGAGCCATGGGAAGGTCGCGATGGTGAGCTCGGTGATGCCCATGCGCGCGATGCCGGAGGCGACGTAGAGGTTGAGGCCGACCGGCGGATGGCAGAGGCCGACCTCCATGTTCACCGTCATCAGGATACCGAGGTGGATCGGGTTGATGCCGAGGCTCACCGCCACCGGAAACAGGATCGGTGCGGTGATGAGCACGATCGAGGACGGCTCCATCACGTTGCCGGCGACCAGCAGGATGATGTTGACGAACAGCAGGAACTCGACCCAGCCGATGCCGGCGCCGGTGATCCAGGCGGTGATCGCCTGCGGGATCTGCTCGCTGGTCATCAAAAAGGAGAACATCACCGCGTTGGTGATAATGTAGAGGATCATCGCGCTCATGTTGGCCGAGCCGAGCAGCACGCGCGGCACGTCGCGCAGCTTCATGTCGCGGTAGACGAAGACGGCGATGACGAAGGCATAGACCGCGCTCATGGCCGCTGCTTCCGTCGGCGTGAAAGCCCCGGCGTAGATGCCGCCAAGCACGATGACGATCAGCGCGAGACCCCAGACCGAATCGCGGAAGGCGACGACGACCTCGCCCCAGGTGGCGCGCGGCATGCGCGGGTAGTCGTTCTTGTAGGCGCGGTAGAAGGTCGTCATGCCGAGCATCGCGGCAAGGATCATCCCGGGAATGACGCCGGCGATGAACAGCTGCGCGACGGAAGCCGAGAGCACACGCTTGCCCTCGGGATCGATCGCCACGCTGCCGCCGGTGGCGACCGCGTAGAGCACCATCACGATCGAGGGCGGGATCAGGATGCCGAGCGCGCCGGATGTCGCGATCACGCCGGCGCCGAAGCGCTTCGGGTAACCCTGCGCCACCATCGCCGGCAGGATGATCGAGCCGATGGCGACGACGGTTGCCGGCGAAGAGCCCGACACCGCCGCAAACAGCGCGCAGGCGATCACGCCGGCAAGGCCCATGCCGCCGTACCAGTGGCCGACAAGCGCGGTCGCGAAACGGATCATCCTGCGTGCGACGCCGCCGTGGGTGAGGAAGTTTCCGGCAAGGATGAAGAACGGGATCGCCATGATCTCGAAGCTCTCGATGCCGGTGAAGAGTTTGAGCGCGACCGCCTCGATCGGCACCTGGGTCAGGAAGAACAGGTAGCCGAGCACGGTCAGGCCGAGCGCGATCGAGATCGGCATGCCGGTGAGCATCAGCGCGATCAGCAGGCCAAAGATGATGGCGCTGTTCATCGCGTGACCCCCCCGGGTGCGGCGCCCTCGCCCACGCCCTCGACATGGCCGGGATCATGGTGCGGCAATTCGCCGGTCCAGTAGAACGACCAAGCGACCTGCAGGAACCGGAAGCACATCAGGTAGGAGCCGAGCGGCACGCAGAGGAAGATGATCCAGCGCGGCAGTTCCATGTCGGGCGAGACCTGGTCGGTGGGATAAAGCTCGATCACGAACTTCGCGCCCATGGTGCCGACGACGAAGGTGAAGAGCGCACCGCAGAACATGCTGAACAGCACGACCTTGTTGCGCCACTTCGGCTCCAGCATGTTGACGATGACGTCAACGCCGACGTGGATGCCGGTGCGCACGCCGTACGCGGCACCGAACTTTGCCATCCAGACGAACATGTAGACGCAGAGCTCCTGCGCCCACGTCAGGTTGATGTGGTAGAAGATCGGATAAAGGAAGGAGATGCCGACTGCGTAGCGCTGCACGACGGCGACAAAAATGATCAGGGTCGCCGCCGCGATCAGGCTGGCGATGAGGAACTCCTCGAGGCGGTCGAGAATGCGGAAAAACACTTACGCCTCGCGCGGCATCGTGAGCCGGCCAGCGCCGGAAAACTCCGGCAGCGGCCGGAACCGGCGGCCAACCGCAGCAGGCGGCAATTCGCTCATTGCCGACGGCCGCCGCCCCCACGGCCGCCGTCGCACATCAACGGACACTGGAAACCCCTCACCCCTGGAAGACGACAGGCCCCGGCTTTTTCAGGAGAGCCGGGGCCCGGCAGAATATCATCAGTTGGTGACGCCGTGCGTGGCCTTCACCACATCGTCGATCAGCTGTTTGCCGACGCGGCTCGCCATATCCTGATAAAGCGGCTCCATGGCCTTGCGCATGGCGGCGTTCTCGGCGGCGGTCGGGATGATGATCTGGGTCTTGCCCGACTTCTTGATATCTTCCCACGCGTCCGCATTCTCCTTGGCGGAAATCTCGTTCGCGTACTCGGTCGCCTCGTGCATCGCTTTCTCAAGCTGACCACGGACGTCCTTCGGCAGGTCATCCCAGAACTTCTTGTTCACGACGACCACGTAGCCGATGTAGCCGTGGTTGGTCTGCGTCGTATACTTCTGCACCTCGTGGAATTTCTGGGTGTAGATGTTCGACGGCGTGTTCTCCTGGCCGTCGACGACGCCGGTCTGCAGCGCTTGGTAGACTTCCGAGAAAGCCATCACTTGCGGGATCGCACCGAGCGCGCGGAACTGCGCTTCCAGCACCTTCGACGACTGGATGCGGAACTTCAGCCCCTTGTAGTCCTCAGGCATGCGCAGCGGCCTGTTGGCGCTCATCTGCTTGAAGCCGTTGTCCCAGTAAGCAAGGCCAACCATGCCTTTCGACTCGAGCTTCTTGAGCATGCCCTTGCCGATCGGGCCTTCGGTGACCTTGCGCAGCGCGGCCTTGTTGGGGAGCAGGAACGGCAGGTCGAAGACCTCGAAGTCCTTGATACCGATCGGACCAAACTTCGAGTTCGATGGAGCGAGCATCTGCACGGCGCCGAGCTGCAGCGCCTCGAGCTCTTCCTTGTCCTTGTAGAGGGTCGAGTTCGGATAGACCTCAACCTTCACCTTGCCGTTGGTGTATTTCTCGGCGAGCTCCTTGAACTTGTCGGCGCCTTTGCCCTTCGGCGTGTTCGGTGCCACCACGTGGCTGAACTTGATCAGGATCGGAGCCTGGGCGCTGGCAACACCAGGAGCTACGAAAATGGCGGCCGCAGCCGCCGCGAGAATCCATTTGCGCATAAGCGTCTTCCTCCAGTTAAACGTCACTCTACGCCGGATTTTGCCCGGACTGTTTCCGTGAAACCCGCTTCCTGACCACACAAACCCCGCGCGCCGCGGCTCCGCCGCCAGGCGGCCGGGATTTGATTGTTCAGTCGGCGGCCGGATGCGCCGCACAAGGCCGGCTTTTGCCTTGTTTTCCGGCATCGACGTTCGCACTAATCCGGCTCTGCGGCAAGTGCAGCCCAGCTCCGGTGGTTAAGGTCGGTCACGACTAAAGACGCATGCGGCAATGCGCCGCCCGCACACCCATGGAGAAGACGTTTCGGCAGCGCAACATGCCCCGGCTATTTCCGCGAAGGCGGAAATCCGGGGTGCACATGCATTTGCTTAAATGAATTCCCGCCTTCACGGGGATGCGCGCAAAGCAGCGGTTCGCCTATTTATTTTAGCGCCGCAACGACCGGCCCGAGGCCCATTTCCTGGGCAAGGCCGTGAGCGATCTGCATCTGCTGCTCGTCGAACGTCTTGACCAGCGGCCGCGCGGCGACGGCGAGCCTGTGGATGGTGGCGCTATTAAGCGCGACCTGCACCACACGCTGGCTGATCCGGCGCATCAGACCCTCGTTCGCGTCGCGTGCCTGACGGCGGGCGAGCTCGCGCAGCGCCGCCTCGACCGGCACCCAATAGGGTTCCTGCGCGGGCGTGAGATGCAGCGCATTTTTGATGCGCACGACGTCAACCGACGCCGTCTGCGCCGAAGCCGCGGCGTTCATTGTCTCGTCCGCCTGTACGGCTGGAACGTTCGACAACAAACTCAAAGCCGCGAGCGCGATGACGCCCGCGCATACAGTGATCCTCATTTCGATCAAGTCCCCTAAGCTTTTTTTCAAGGTCAGGTGTGCGCCAGTACCTTTCAATTCCGCCGCGAAAGCGGGTGAAATGCGGACAAAATGTGACTTTTCGGGTTCCCGTGGAACTATTTACCGACCTCACAGGTGAAATCCGAGCGCGAACGGGATTTAACTTTAATGGCGGACCCGATCTGCACGGGGGCGCGCCCCGAAAGATGTCGGGCGCGCGTCGAGCTTCACTGAAACAATCTGTAACACTCCGATCGCAGGGTCGCGTGTCATCCTTCGAGGGCAGCCACGCACGTCGGCTATGCCGGCCCAGGGTAAACCCGGGATGGGTGGCGCCCCCTTAGGTTGACGGAGAGGTTCATTTATCACCCCGCGTCGGTCGAGTGAATCCGCCGTTCGACCGACGCGGTCTTGTTGCGCTTCGACATCAACTTGTTGAGCGCGCCAAGATAGGCCTTTGCGGACGCGACGAGCGTGTCGGGGTCGGCGCCCTTGGCCGTGAAAGAGCGGCCGTTCTCAGCAAGCCGCACCGACACCTCCGCCTGCGCGTCGGTGCCTCCGGTGACCGCATGCACCTGGTAGAGTTCGAGCGTCGCCTCGTGCGGCACCAGTGCGCGGATCGCCTTAAAGATCGCGTCCACCGGCCCGTTGCCGGTCGACTGCGTGGTGACGTGCTCGCCGTCGATGTCGAGCGTGAGCGTTGCCGTCTGCGGGCCCATGGTGCCGGCGATCACTGTGAGTGAGAGCACCTTGATGCGATCGTGCGCGTGCGCGATTTCCTCGTCGACCAGCGCCTCGATGTCCTCGTCGAAGATCTGCTTCTTGCGGTCGGCGAGCGCCTTGAAGCGCACGAAGGCGTCCTCCAGCTGGTTGCCGGCGAGCTGGTAGCCGAGCTCCTCCAGCTTGTGGATGAAGGCGTGGCGGCCGGAATGTTTGCCCATGACCAGAGAGGTCTGCTTCACGCCGACCGACTCCGGCGTCATGATCTCATAGGTCTGCGCGTTCTTGAGCATGCCGTCCTGGTGAATGCCACTCTCGTGCGCGAAGGCGTTCCGCCCGACGATCGCCTTGTTGTACTGCACCGGGAACGAGGTCGCCGCCGATACGAGCTTGGAGGCACGCGTGAGCATCGTCGCCTCGATGCCGGTCCAGTACGGCAGCACGTCGTTGCGTACCTTCATCGCCATCACGACCTCTTCCAGCGCGGCGTTGCCGGCGCGCTCGCCGATGCCGTTTATGGTGCATTCGATCTGCCGCGCGCCGGCCTTCACGCCGGCGAGCGAGTTGGCGACCGCCATGCCGAGGTCGTTGTGGCAGTGGGTGGAGATGCGCGCCTTGTCGGCATTTGGTACGCGCGTGCGCAGCATCTCGATCAGCGCGAAGTACTCCTCCGGCACCGTGTAGCCGACTGTGTCGGGGATGTTGATCGTTGTGGCGCCGGCATTGATCGCGGCTTCGACGCAGCGGCAGAGAAAGTCGCGCTCGGTGCGGGTCGCATCCTCGGCCGACCATTCGACGTCGTCAGTGTGACCGCGCGCGCGTGTAACCTGCGCGATCACCATCTCGTAGACTTCGTGCGGTTCCTTCTGCAGCTTGTACTTCATGTGCACCGGCGAAGTGGAGATGAAGGTGTGTATGCGCCTGCGCTTCGCCGGCTTGATCGCTTCCGCGCAACGGTCGATGTCCTTGAAGCCGGCCCGCGAGAGGCCGCAGATCACCGAGTTCTTCGCGCGCTTGGCGATTTCGTGCACGGCGGCAAAATCCCCTTCGGAGGCGATGGGGAACCCGGCCTCGATGACGTCGACGCCCATGGCGTCCAGGAGTTCGGCGACCTCGAGCTTCTCTTCATGAGTCATCGTAGCGCCAGGGCACTGCTCGCCGTCGCGCAAGGTGGTGTCGAAGATGACGACGCGGTCCTTCTCGGACTTTGTCTGGGCAGTCATTGGATCAGTTCCTTCTCGATTTCGGATACGCCGCGAAGGGCGCTCTTTAAGGGCTCACCGCTGTTCCCCCGAGTGCCCAGGCAAATATGCCCAGCCGGCCCTCAGGGGCGGATAAGGAGAAGGAGCGTGCCCAGAATGAGGGAAGCCACGGCCTCGGCATTGCCCGCCGTCCGTCCGATCGCGCGAATGTCGTAGCGCGCCGACATGGTTTTCGACTCGTCCCTCGTGTCACCGGTCAATCTGACGAAGCCGGGTAAAGCCCGCGTTAACCGGGAAGCCGCTTGTAGCGGAAAGCGGCGCCGCAAATCAAGCAGCGCTTGACGATAGGTCAGCAGGGCTGACCGGGCCTTCGTACATGCATTCGGGGCCGTGGATGATAAGAAAATTGCATTCTTGGCGCACAGTTACCCGATCGGAATCGCTCGGCGCCGGGTATCGTCGGCTTGCCCGAGGGGAGCACTGTCGCTCGCTGCGTTTCTGAGAATGAACGTCAGGGCGCGCTCGGGATCCGGCGGCATTTCGGGAGCCTCGCGTCGCCGCCCATAACGCATGACACTCAGGGCTCTCGCCAGGCGGCGACGACAGACGAACATTCCCAGTCCCAGCACAAGCCATATCGCCGAGAAGCCTGCCAGCACGATCCGCTCCGGATCCAGCAGAAACTGCGGCCCTGCCTCCCCTGACGCTTCTGTCACGACCGGTGGCGCATCGTTCTCTGCTTCGGATTCGGGGCCCGGCTGGACCTCGCGCAGCGGACCGCCTTGAGCGTTTTCAAGAGGGGAGCTTTCGACAGGCCACGGTGCAACTGGCGCCGGTGCGGAGTTTGGCCAGTCCGCCGGTGGTGGCAGCACGTTGTTCTCATCGGCTGCCGGCAACACTTTCTCGACCGGCGCGGAATTGTTGAGAAGTTCACGCGGAATGGCAGGCGCTTCTGCCGACGGCTGTGCCGCATTCTGTTCTGAAGGGACTGACGGTGACTCGGCGCGCGCCTCAGGTTCCCGCGACGGCGTGACTTGGCGGTGTCTACGGCTCCCATTGTAGCGCTTCTTGTAACGGGGACGCGTCGCTTCCGTTGGCTGCAAAGCAAGCGGTTGGGATTCGCCGGCCGTCGAGGCAGCCGTTTCGCCGGTTGGCTGGTTTGTTGTCGTGGCGTTCGCATTCTTTAGCGACTCGAGCAGTTGCTCGATGAACCCCTGCTCCGCGTGTACGCTGCTCGTTGCGAAGATGATCAGAAGGATCGGAAAATATCTGATCATGAAACCTCCTGCTTGACGCGATCACCGCTGCCAGAAATCTTCCTGCCTTGTGTGGCCGGCCGATAGCGCCACAGAACTGTGGCGCGTGGACGGCCGCCCGGTGGCAGCGCACATGCGTGGCTTCCATAAAAAGAACAAAGTCGCGCGGCGGAGATTACGCGGTCGACCACACCAAAGCACCGCGGCAATGTCTGCTGTCGCGCAGTGAGTCGTGCCCGGACAGTGAGGAGGACTCTCCTAGTCTTTCTCCGCCTTGAGGGTCTTCTCGGCCTCGCGCAATTCCTTGAGCGCATCGGCGTCGAGCTTCGGAAATTCGAGCTTGAGCGAATCGAGCTCGTGCACGAGCACACCGGCGACGACCGTACGCGTGAACCATTTCCTGTCGGCCGGTATGACGTACCATGGTGCCTCCGGCGTGCTCGTGTTCCGGATCATGTCCTCATAAGCATCCATATACCTGGCCCAAAGCTTGCGCTCGGCCACGTCGCCCATCGAGAATTTCCAGCGCTTTGCCGGCTCCTCGATGCGCTCGAGAAATCGGGAACGCTGCTCCTCCTTCGACACGTGCAAAAACAATTTCAGGATACGCGTGCCGCTGCGCGCGAGGTGACGCTCGAATGCGCGAATATCCTCGAAGCGCTGCTGCCACACGTCCTTGCCCGGCGGCGCTGGAAGCTTCTGACGCTCCAGCAATTCGGGGTGTACCCGGACAACCAGAACCTCCTCGTAGTGGGACCGGTTGAAGATGCCGATGCGACCACGCTCCGGCAGGTGTCGCGCCGCGCGCCACAGGAAATTGTGATCGAGCTCTTCCGCGCTCGGCTGCTTGAACGGATGCACCTCAACCCCTTGCGGATTGAGACCCGTCATCACGTGCTTGATCAGGCTGTCCTTGCCGGCGGCGTCCATCGCCTGCAGGACGATCAGTACCGACCAGCGATCGGATGCATAGAGGCGTTCTTGCAGTTCGCTCAGCCGGCCAAGGCCTTCGGCTAGCAGGGTGCCGGCGTCCTGCTTGTCCAGTCCGCCGCACTCATCCGGATCGCAGTCCGACAAGCGGAACTTGCCCGGGTTGTCGACACGAAAGCGTTTAGCAAGGTCGCTGAGCGTCATGCTGGGTCTCCGACGGCCTGGCCGACACGTGCCCGGCAAAATGCGCCGCAAGGAACGCGGTGACAAAGCGCGGCATGGCCGGGTCCAAATCGCCCGGGCCGTAGATTATCCGGATATCGGAAAGCTCCGGTGTCTTCTCGCGCGCCAGAAATGCCAGGATTTGCGTGTGTAGCGCTTTTGCCGATTCCCGCGCGCGCAGCGCCTTGATCTGCGCGATCAGGGGGCCCTCGACGACCGTGGTCCAGCCCGGCTCCGGGCTGAACATATTCATGGCAAGGCCGGTCTCCTCGAGCAGTTCGCGCCGCACGCTGTGCTCGAAGTCGACTTTGCCGTCGAAAATATCCTTAGGATCAGGCGTTCCGCACGGAAAATAGATCCGGCCGGCATTGATTGTCTGCGCGCCCATGACACCGAGGAGAAACGCGCCATCGGACGTGCGCACGGCGGCCGCGCTGAAGCAATCGCACACACCCGCATTCGGACGCCCCCAGTGCTTCCAGGCGGCAAAGCTCGCATAGTCGGTCTCGAGAAATTGCCCCCGCATGACGCCGTGCTCAAGTACGTGATGATGCAGCATGAGCACGCGGCCATTCCACAAAGCCGGCTTTACCCGACGCATACCGGCAAACCATGCATCAATCTCGGCGCGACGCGCGTCCGCAAAGGGCCATGGCTTCGGCACCAGTGAGAATTCCAGCCGGTCGATGTGAAAAACTGAAGGCACGCTGGATGGCCCTTGCGCTTCGCTATCGTGCAGGAGTGGCGGCGCCTCGCACGGTGCAATCGTTCGCCTCGCGCCGGCGGCTGTCCGGGCGGAACCAAGCGGTCGTGCATCAAAGACACGAGTCGGCGTGACGATCTCTTCCTGCGCCGCGATCAGCTGGATCTCGCCTGCGCCGGCATGGGCCGTCCTCGACAGCACGCCAAAGATGCTGGAAGCGGCGCGCGAGAGCGCTTCGCCGACCATTCTGTTGCGCAGGTAGTGCGCGAAGAACAGCGCGGCAACCATATCGCCGGCCCCGTTGATGGCGAGCGGCAATTTCGGTGTGCGCACGAGGAAGCAGTTTTGATCGTCCGAAGCGAGCATGTCGATGAAGTCCGCAGGCGTCTCGTCCGTATACAGAGAGGTGACGAGGATCACGCCCGGGCCAAGATCGTGCAGGGCTTTGACCGCATCGCGCACCGCGCTGAGCGTGTTGGTCGCGTGGCCACTGAGAAATTCAAGCTCGAACTGGTTTGGTGTGATGATATCCGCCACCGGGACCGCCTGACGGCGCATGAACTCAGGGATGCCCTCGCGTACGAAGATACCGCGACCGACGTCGCCGATTACCGGGTCGCAACAATATAGCGCCGCCGGGTTTGCCCGTTTGATGGATCCGACGGCATCGAGGATCGCCGAACCAATGTCCGCTGATCCCACGTAGCCCGAGAGCACGCCGTCGCAGGTGCCGAGTACGCCGCGTGCCGCGATCCCGGCCACTACCTCGCCGATCATCTCCGCATCGAAGACTCGACCCGTCCAGTCTCCGTAGCCGGTGTGATTGGAGAATTGCACCGTATGGATCGGCCAGACCTCCACGCCGAGCCGCTGCAACGGAAACGTGGCAGCGGCATTGCCGACATGACCAAAGGCCACGTGCGACTGGATGGAGAGGATGTTCATGGCGGCACTATAGCTCAAACTGCCGCGCACGGGTTCATCCTGCGCGTCCCGATTGGAGCGGAATGATCCCGCCCATAAACGAGATCGCCGGCACCAGGGCCGGCGATCACACAGAATTCGCTCAACCGCCTGTCGAATGCAGACCCCTACTTCATCCCCATCTTCTTGTTGGCCGCATCGACATAGGTGTTCGTATAGGTCTTCGAGAGATCGATATTGGCCTTGGCCACATCGGGCGAGGACTGGCTGAACACCGCCAACACGGCTTCCGCGCCTTTCGGATCCATGCGGCCGGTCTCGGAGTACATGGCGAGTGTGTTCTTCAACGCCGCCACATACAAAGCCTTGTCCTTGCCGACGAGCTCCGGCGGCATCTTGTCGGTGATCTCCTCCGGTGTGTGCGAGTGTATCCACTTGAGCGTGCTGATGATGGCGTTTGTCATCGCCTGCACTTCCTTCGGGTGTGCGGCAATCCAGTCCGTCTTTGTGTAAAGCGCACCACCCGGATATTCGCCGCCGAAGACGGCCAAAGTGTCCTTCTGCGAGCGGGTATCGCTGAGAATTTTCAGGTTCTTGTCCTGACCCTGAAGGATAGTGACTGCCGGATCGAGCATGATGGCGGCATCAATCGTCCCCTGCTCCATCGCGGCAATGGCGGTCTGGCCGAGGCCAACGCCGACAACGCCGACAGAGTTCGGGTCAACGCCGTTCTTTTTCAGGATGTACTTGAGAAAGAAGTCAGTCGACGAGCCTGGCGCGCTGACGCCGATCTTTTTGTTGGCAAGATCCTTGATCGAATTTATCTCGGCCGAGTGCTTGGGTGAAACCACCAGCGCAAAGCCGGGATAGCGATCGTAGACCACGAACGACTGCAGGTGCTGTCCTTTGGCCGCCAGGTTGACGCAGTGATCGAAATAGCCGGAGACCACGTCGGCGCTGCCGCCCATCACAGCTTTGAGCGACTCGGATCCACCCTTGAACTGCACAACCTCGACATCGACACCGGCTTTTTTGAATTCACCGAGCTGATACGCCAGCATTGTCGGCAAATAGCAGAGACACGAAGCGCCGCCGATCGCGAGCGTCACTTTCGACTGCGCGAGGGCAAGGCCACTCGACAACACGAACGCAGCCAAAGCCACAGCAAGCCTTCTGAAAACCACGGGCATGAAGTCCTCCCTTTCGATGCAGGCCTTCTCGGGAAGGCCAATTCGTCCGGACGATAAGCCAGCAGGCCGACGGTAGCTAGGGCCTCGCATCCGCCGTCGTCGGACGCCAGACCAGCAGGCGTTTCTCGATCACACTCACAACCATGTCTATGGCAATCACGAAGGCCGCAAGCACGAACATGCCGGCGAAGACACCGGCAACGTCGAAAACGCCTTCCGCCTGCTGGATGAGGTAGCCGAGCCCGGCGGCGGCGCCGAGATATTCGCCCACCACCGCGCCCACCACCGCGAAGCCCACCGAGGTATGCAACGAGGAGAACATCCACGACAGTGCCGACGGCCAATAGACGTGACGCATCAACTGGCGCTCGTTCATGCCAAGCATGCGGGCATTGGCAAGAACCGTCGGGCTTACTTCCCTGATACCCTGGTAGACGTTGAAAAAGACGATAAAGAAAACCAGCGTGACCCCGAGCGCGACCTTCGACCAGATGCCGAGACCGAGCCAAAGCGTGAAGATCGGCGCAAGCACGACGCGCGGCAGAGCGTTGATCATCTTCACATAAGGATCGAATACCGCCGCGGTGCGCGGCTGCCGCGCGAACCAGAAGCCGATGAGCACGCCGCCGATCGAGCCGAACACAAAGGCGAGGATCGATTCAATCAGCGTCACCCAGAGATGCTTCCAGATCACGCCTGAAGCAAACCAGTCCACGATCTGCTTGGCCACGTCCACCGGGTTCGAGAAGAAGAATGGCGGCAGTAAAATCTTCCCGAACACCGGATAGGTCGTGAGCGCGTACCAGAGCGCGACCGCGACGATCGCGACCAGAATCTGCAGCGATATTAGCTTGATCCGGGCCATTGCGCGGTCAGCGTTTGAACAGACCGACGATGCCGGCAACCCCCTTGGCGTGGCCTTTCAGTTTTTCCCAGAGCTCATCGCGCGTCAGCCCGGGGGGCAGCGCGCCCGGCTCGAGGTCGGTCGCGATGACGGTGAAAATGTAATGATGAGGAGAGAGGCCAGCCGGCGGACAAGGCCCGCGGTAGACAGTCGTGCCGCCGCTTTCCTTGCCACCCGTGAACTTGCTGGATTCCTTGCTCAGTTCGCCCTCGGCAAAGCCGGTGACGTCCGGCTTGATATTGTACGCGAGCAGGTGATGCGAGCCGAGTCCGCCCTGCCCCTCCCAATCGGAAGCTACGAGCGCAAAGCTTTTTGCGGCAGCGGGCGGGTTCGTCCATTTCAGCTCGGGCGACACATTCTGCCCGATGCAGTTCGGATTGGTCTTGATGGCGCCTGCATGTTTGACGTCCAGCATCGTGCCGTCCTTGAAGCTCGACGACGTCAGCGTGAACGGGTCGGCTGCGAGCGCACCGGTGCCAAGCATGGCAAGCGCGGCGGCAGAAAGCATCAGTTTCTTCATTTGGAATCCTCCCCTTTTTGGCTTTGCAGTGTTGCTAACAACGACCCTCGCACAAAAATTCCGGTCATACGGCCTCACTTTGCGCATAGCCCTTGATCACCTCGGCCTTGAGCTTCTGCCAGATCTCCCGATGCAGCGCGACAAAGCCGGGATCGAGCTTGATTTCTGCGATATCGCGCGGACGTGCGATCGGTACGGCCCAGTCACCGATGATCCGCGCTGCCGGGCCCGCCGACATGATCACCACGCGGTCGGACAGCGCGATGGCCTCCTCGAGGTCATGGGTAACGAAGAGCACCGCCTTGCGGTCCGCGGTCCACAGGTCGAGCAGCAGATTACCCATGATCTGGCGTGTCTGTGCGTCAAGTGGGCCGAAGGGCTCGTCCATGAGCAGGATTTTGGGATCGCGGATAAGCACCTGCGCGAGACCAACGCGCTTGCGCTGGCCGCCCGAAAGCATGTGCGGATAGCGGTCGGCGAATGCGCCAAGACCGACGCGCTTGAGCCAGTCTTGCGCGCGTGTGCGCGCTTCCTCCGCCCGTATGCCTGCGGTCTCGAGCCCGATGGCAACGTTTTCGACAGCCGTCTTCCAGGGGAACAGCGCGTCGGCCTGGAAGAGGTAGCCGGCCTGACGATTCAGGCCCGACAACGGCGTCCCGAAGATATTGACGCTGCCGGCCGCGGGTGACAGCAGCCCGGCCGCGATGTTGAGCAGCGTCGACTTTCCGCAACCGGTCGGGCCCACGATGGCGACAAACTCGCCGTCGCCGACATTCAGTGTCGCGCGGTTGACCGCCGTATAGGCGCCGACGGCCACGCGGAATGAAACAACGACGTCCGCGAGTGCGACGGCCGTGCCGTCCGCCATGCGGTTCCTCCCCGATTATTTGTTGGGTGCAACCTATCCGGCCCGCGCCGGGTTGCAAAGGCGGCCTAAAGCCCCTTGATTAAGCCTGCCTCGATCAGCAGGCGATTGAAGCGCCGCGCCTCCTCGCCGCCGGCACAGGCGTAGAATGCCCCTTTGCATCGTTGCAGGATCTTCTTCTGCTCCAGGAAAGACGGATCGAGCGGCACACCGGCCGCCTCCTGCACCAAAAGCGGCAAATAGGGCGCTTCCAGGGTATCGAACGCCGACGACATGTCGGCCGCTTTGAAATTCACCGTATCGACGGCGTAGTAGCTGGTGAAATAGCGCGGATCATGAGCTTTCAGCTGACGCGCGCGCTCGGCATCGCTGAGCCCCGGATCGATGATAAGATGAGCAAATTCCGGCTGGTGATCGCCGTAGCGCACGATCAAGAACGAGTCCGAAGGGAAATCGCGCCTGAGGCGCTCAAGGAACGCGGCATACTCCTGAGCGGTCATGCCCTGGCGGCGGATATATTCGTCGACGTTCGGCGCATTGCCGAGATCACGCCAGTTGGGCGTCAACTCCGGACGCAGGCGCGTGTCCCACGGAAAATGGTTGGCAACGGTATAGACATAGAGAAAGAGCGGACCGTCTCCACGCTCACGCGCGATGATTTTCTCTGCCTTGTCGAAATAGAAGCTGTCGCGCTCGAAATTCTCAGTGCCGAGGTCGGCCATGTCGAGATAGCGGCCGATGCCGGCCGTCGTCTGGAACGCGCGTGAACTCAGGAAAGCCCCATAGAAGGGATAGAGGCTGAACGTCTTGTATCCGCAGCGCGCCAGTGAAGCCGGCAGCCCACGCTCGACACGGCCGGCAGCGACGCGCGTGACCGAGGTCGCAAAGCGGCCGAACGATCGCGCAGAGAGTCCGGTCAATACATTATATTCAGTGAACCAGCTGGGGCCGCCGGCGCCTTCCACGATGAGCTTACGCATCTTTCCGTCAAACGAACGGAAATGACGCCGATAGCCCGGCGGCACATTGATGCCCGGCACAGCCGTGATGTCGAAGCTCGACTCGTCGTGCAGAAGAATAACGTGAGGCAGCTTACGTGCAGGTACGCATGTGGCAACGGGTGACACTTTCAGCTGTTCCGTAACCGCAGCTTTGGAATCGAGATACCCGTGGGTGATCAGTTCGTGCATTGCCTCGATGCCGGTGCGGGCAAATTTCGAGACATAGTTCCGACCGAAGAAATCCTCGTAGAGGTCGGTTGGGAACGACAGCGACAGCACCGTAAGCGCAGCCAGGCAGAAGGTTCCGGCCGATGCACTTGTGCCGAGCCGCATGCGGAAGGGATCGAGCCGCCAGGCGATTGCGATCAGGGCCGAAACCGCGAACGCAACGAGCATCAACTGGGTCCTCAGTCCAGGAATCACAGCCAGAAGAAATGCCGAAGTATCGCGGTCGATGATCAACAGATCGACGAAATCGACCGTCATCCAGAGCTTCTCGTGCTTGAACTGCGAGAGCAGGATCAGCGCGATAATAAATGACAGTGACACGAGAGCTGAGGCTATGGGCCGCCGCAAAGCGGCAAGACAGAGCAGATTAAGGAGAGCCCAGGTGAGCAGGAACGCGACCTTTGCGACGAGGTCAACCTCGGTCGCCACCATTATGATGAGCGCAACGACATGCAGGCCCGCCACCGCCGACAGCGCCACTGCATCGCGGCGCGAAATCCCTTCGGCAGGCGCAAGACGGCTGAGCAGTGCGGACGCGGCGGACAACATAGCCTGACGGCCCTGCCCGGCTGCGATCCTGTTTTATTTTCCAGCGCACGGCCTGTCTGTCATATGACTGTAATCAAACTGTCATTGCAAGCGGCGAGGCAAGGCGTGCGCCGAATGTTTATGATATTAACCAAGAGGTTGGGGCTGGGCCCCGGCTGATTTCGCGGTTCCTCGACCGCAATGCGCGTGCCATCATCGCCGGCATGGCCTTGGACGCCCGCCTTGCCGAGGCATGGTCGCACCTGCCCGCCTATCTCGGCAGCCATGTGCTGGTGAGCCTGACCGCGCTTGCCATCGGCCTTGGCATAAGCCTGCCGGTGGCCATCGCCTCAAGGCACAGGCCGGTATTGCGGGGGGTCCTTCTTTCGCTTGCCAGTGTTGTGCAGACCATTCCGGGGCTGGCGCTTCTGGCCTTGTTCTATCCGTTGTTGCTGGCCATCAGCGCCTTGTCCGAAAGCATCCTGGGAAAGGGTTTTTCGGCGCTCGGCTTTCTGCCGGCTGTATTGGCGCTTGCGCTTTATTCGATATTGCCGGTCCTGCGTAACACGGTGGCAGGGCTGAACGGCGTCGATGCGCGCCTGCGCGAAGCCGCACGGGTCGTCGGCGTACCCCCGTGGCAGGTCCTGCGCGACATCGAGTTGCCGCTCGCCCTGCCGGTGATCATGGCCGGAATCCGGACGTCCGCGGTCTGGGTGATAGGCACCGCAACACTGGCTACGCCGATCGGCCAGACAAGTCTTGGGAACTATATCTTCACCGGCCTGCAAACACAGAACTGGGTCTTTGTTGTCTTTGGTTGCGTCGCTGCTGCCCTGCTCGCCCTGGCAGTCGACCAACTGCTCGCGCTGGCGCAGGCCGGCGTGACCCGCCGCAGCAGCGTCCAAACGGTAACGGGCATTTCCGGCCTTGTTGGGTTGACGCTGGTGGCGCTGATCCCGGGACTGGCTCAACCGCCTCCCGACTACCTGATCGGAGCCAAGACATTTACCGAGCAATATGTCCTTGCAGCGCTCATCGAACAGCGTCTGCGGGCTGCCGGCCTCAGAGCCGAACGCCGGCCCGGCCTCGGTTCCAACGTCCTCTTCGATGCACTCGCCAAGAACGAGATCGACGTCGCAGTCGACTACTCCGGCACCATCTGGACGAACCGCATGCACCGCAATGATGCGCCGCCGCGGATACAGGCGCTGGCGGAGCTGAAGAACTGGCTGAATACGACTTACAAAATTCGCATGCTCGGCCGGCTTGGATTTGAAAACGCCTACGCACTTGCGATGACACGGAAAAGAGCGCAGGCGCTTGGCATACGCTCGATTACTGATCTTGCCACCCATTCGGGCCAACTTGCGATTGCCAGCGACTATGAATTTTTCGCACGGCCCGAGTGGGAGGCGTTGCGCAAAACCTACAGGCTTCAATTCAAGGCGCAGAGGCAGATGCAGCCGGAATTCATGTATAAGGCCGTTGCCGATGGTGAGGTTGATGTGATTTCGGCCTACACCAGCGACGGGCAAATCGCCATCAATGATCTCGTCGTGCTCGACGATCCACGGCGCGCCATCCCGCCCTATGACGCGATCCTGCTGCTGTCGCCAAGGCGTGCAGACGACAAGAGACTCGCTGACGCACTGGAGTCCCTGGTCGGCGCGATCTCCGTTGAAACGATGCGCGAAGCCAATGCCCGCGCCGCTGAAGGCGCCAGCCCGGAAGAAACGGCGCGCTCGCTGTTGCGGAGTCTCGGGCGCAGATAGCCTTCGTCAGTTTTTGCTGCGGTCGACCAGCGCGCGCTGCTTGATCCACGGCATCATGTCGCGGAGCTTGGCGCCGACCTGCTCGATCGGATGCTCTGCAAGCTTTGCACGGGTCGCCTTGAACGACGTCTGGTTGACCTTGTTCTCCAGCATCCAATCCTTGGTGAAGCGACCGGACTGAATGTCGGCCAACACCCGTTTCATTTCGGCCTTCACTTCCGGTGTGATCACGCGCGGGCCAGAGACATATTCGCCGTACTCGGCGGTGTTCGACACCGAATAGTTCATGTTGGCGATGCCGCCTTCGTAGATGAGATCGACGATCAGCTTCACTTCGTGCACGCACTCGAAATAGGCCATTTCCGGAGCATACCCGGCTTCGACCAGGGTTTCGTACCCGGCCTTCATTAGCTCGACGAGACCGCCGCAGAGCACAGTCTGCTCGCCGAACAGGTCGGTCTCACACTCCTCCTTGAACGTCGTCTCGATGATGCCCGCACGGCCGCCGCCGATCGCGGCACCGTAAGACAGCGCAAGTTCATGCGCGTTGCCCGATTTGTCGACATGAACTGCAAGGAGACACGGGACGCCGGCGCCGCGCACGTATTCCGAGCGGACAGTGTGGCCCGGCCCTTTGGGCGCGATCATCATGACATCAAGGTCCGGGCGCGGCTCGATCAGATTGAAATGCACATTCAGCCCGTGCGCGAACATCAACGCCGCGCCCTGCTTCATGTTTTTCGCGAGATGGTCGCTGTAGATGTCGGCCTGCAGCTCGTCGGGCGTGAGCATCATCATCACGTCAGCCCACTTGGCGGCCTCGGCAACCTCCATGACCTTGAATTTCTCGGCTTCGGCCTTCTTCACGCCCGCCGATGTCTTGCGCAGTGCAACCGCAACCTCCTTGACGCCACTGTCGCGCAAGTTAAGCGCGTGGGCGTGCCCCTGGCTCCCATACCCGATGATGGCGACCTTCTTGCCCTTGATCAGGTTCAGGTCGGCGTCGCGATCGTAATAAACACGCATGATACTTGGTCCCTTGGTCCCTCGTTCGGTTATCGGATCTCAATGTGCCGGACTTATCCCGTCGCGGTGCTTCTAGGTTGCTCCTGCAGCCGGGGCAAGTCCCTAAAGCGACTTCTGCTAATTCCGGCGCTGCCTCTTGATCTGCAGCCGGCCCGCGTAAAGCAGCGCAAAACCGGCAAGCACGCTGCCGTATTTGATGATTTCAGGCATGCGAGAATCCCGCGCAAAGCAAAACGGCTGCGACCGGACGAAGCTGATGTTGATGCACCGCGAATTGTCCAGCGAATAAGGCTTCAGAAACACGCCCAAAACGATGAGCGGGATTGACAGGATCGTCAGCCCCATCGCTACATCCCTTCCGGCCCGCGCATAATCGCTGCAATGCCTGTACGCGCGACCTCGACGAGACCAAGCGGCAGCATCAATGCAATGAATTGCTCGATCTTTTCGCTGGCCCCCGTGATCTCGAACACGAAACTTTCGGTGGTCGCATCGATGACCCGTGCCCGGAACGCATCGGCGAGCCGCAGCGCCTCGACACGGTTTTCGCCTTTGCCTTTAACCTTGACCATTGCGAGTTCGCGCTCGATCGCATTGCCGGCAAGTGTCATGTCGACGACATGATGCACCGGAACGAGCCGATCGAGCTGGTTCTTGATCTGCTCGATCACCATCGGAGTACCGGTGGTGACAATCGTGATCAGCGAAAGATGCTGCCTGTGCTCGGTCTCCGAGACAGTCAACGACTCGATATTGTAGCCGCGCCCCGAAAACAGGCCGATCACCCGCGCCAGCACGCCTGGCTCGTTATCGACCAGGACCGACAACGTGTGTGTTTCCGCTTTCTGCGCCGTCGGCGCGGCGGGATAATGGGTTGTGGTGGGAGCGTTCATCAGACCATCACCTTCCCTTCCTCGGTGACGGCATCTTCCACGGCAACGCCGGCATCACCGAGCAACATCTCATTATGCGCCCGCCCCGACGGGATCATCGGGAAGCAGTTCTCCTTGGGGTCAACCACGCAGTCGAATAACACCGGTTTGTCGATCGCGATCATTTCCTTGATGGCGCGGTCGAGATCGCCGGGTTTTTCGCAGCGAATACCGTGTGCGTGATAGGCTTCGGCCAGCTTCACAAAATCCGGCAGCGCCTCGCTGTAGCTCTCGGCATAACGTCCGCCATGCAGCAGTTCCTGCCACTGGCGCACCATGCCCATGTAATTGTTGTTCAGGATGAAGACCTTGATCGGCAGGCGGTACTGCACCGCCGTCGACAATTCCTGCATCGTCATCATCACGGATGCCTCGCCGGCAATATCGATCACCAGTGACTTGGGATGCGCAAGCTGCACGCCGACCGACGCCGGCAGGCCATAGCCCATCGTTCCAAGGCCACCCGAAGTCATCCAGCGGTTCGGCTCCTGGAATCCGTAGAACTGGGCCGCCCACATCTGGTGCTGGCCAACCTCGGTGGTGATGTAAACATCCTTGTCCTTGGTCAGCTCATAAAGCCGCTGGATCGCATATTGCGGCTTGATCACGTCCTTCGACTGCCGGTAGGCAAGCGATTTGCGCGCTCGCCACTTGTCGATCTGTGCCCACCATGCCTGCAGAGATTTCTTGTCAGGGTGAATTGCACCGGTCCGCCACAGCCGAACCATGTCCTCGAGCACGTGCGCGCAGTCACCGACGATCGGCACGTCCACCTTCACGTTCTTGTTGATCGAGGACGGATCGATATCGACATGAATTTTTCTCGAGCCCGGCGAGAAAGCGTCGAGTCGACCCGTAATCCGGTCGTCAAAGCGCGCGCCGATGCAGATCATGACATCGCAATCGTGCATCGCCATGTTTGCTTCGAGCGTGCCGTGCATGCCGAGCATGCCGATCCATTTCGGGTCGGCGGACGGAAATGCGCCAAGTCCCATAAGCGTCGAAGTGATCGGATAGCCGGTGAGTTTGACCAGCTCACGCAGCAGGTCGCAGGCCACCCTGCCGGAGTTCACGACGCCGCCGCCCGTATAGAACAGTGGACGCTTTGCGTTGGCCATCAGATCAATAGCGTGCTTGATCTGATTCATGTCTCCCTTGAGCCTGGGCTTGTATCCGGTGTGCGGAAAATCCTTAGGCTTGGAATAAATGCCCTTCGCAAACTGGATATCCTTCGGCACATCGACGACCACCGGGCCCGGCCGGCCACTCGATGCGATGTGGAAAGCCTCGTGCAGGATACGCGGCAGATCTTCGATGCGCTTGACCAGATAATTGTACTTCGTGCATGGCCGTGTGATGCCGACCGTGTCACATTCCTGGAACGCATCGTTGCCGATCAGGTGCGTCGGCACCTGTCCCGTAATGCAGACGATCGGAATTGAATCGCAAAGTGCGTCGGTGAGGCCGGTCACAGCGTTGGTCGCGCCGGGTCCCGAGGTGACAAGCACGCAGCCGACCTTGCCGGTCGAGCGCGCATAGCCTTCCGCCGCATGGACCGCGCCCTGCTCGTGCCGCACCAGAATGTGTCGCACCTGATTTTGCGAGAAGATGGCGTCGTAGATCGGCAGCACGGCACCACCTGGATAGCCGAACACATGCTCGACGTTCTGATCGGCGAGTGCCTGAATCACCATTTCGGCGCCGGTCATTTCGCGTGTCATGTCATTCCCTTTCGTCACGTTCGGACCCGAAGCAATAAAAAAGGCCCTTAGCGGGCCATGTCCGGACGCTCGCCTGCGGCCCCAATTCTAGGGCCATGCTAGCGTCCGAACCCTTACTACGGAAATAATATTGCGTTCCACGGTTTACACCCGAACTTTCATTGCGCGCGTTATAGGGGCCCTACGGCACCCGGTCAAGATAAATCGCATCAAAAACGGGCCTCCAAGCCGGTTCTGATGGCGGCAAAACAAGCTTCAGGACCTCCCCAGGACCAACCCTGCATCTGGTTTCGAAACCAGGTGAGCTGGCGCTTGGCATAACGCCGCGTATCCATCACGGCACCGGCCACGGCCTCCTCGCGCGATATCTCGCCTTTCAGGTGCCGGATCAGCCAAGGGACGCCGTGGGCCTTCATGGCTGGCAGGTTCGGATCGAGACCGCGCCCGGCCAGCCGACGTACCTCCTCCAGCGCGGCGGTTTCCATCATTGTGGCGAACCGTACCTCTATGCGTCGTATCAGCTCTTTGCGCTCGCAGGTGAGAAAGACCTTTGTTGCCCGTTCAGGATCGATCAGGGGCGGCAGACCCTCGCGATGCCAATCCGACAGCGGCCGCCCAGTGGCCAGGACAACCTCGAGAGCACGTGAAATTCGCGAACGGTCATTTGCAGTGATCCGGCCGGCAGTTGCAGGATCGAGCCGCGAAAGCTCCGCATGCAAAACGGGCCCGCCCTCTCGCCGCAGCCGATCGCGCACTTCGTCACGCACGCTTGCGGGAATTGGCGGCACTGCCGCAAGCCCCCTGGTCAGTGCAGAAAAATAAAGTCCGGTACCGCCAACCAGAACCGCGATGCCAGACTGAGCGGCAATCTGCTTGAGCGTCTCTCCGACGTCGCGGCACCACCGCCCCACCGAATAATTCTCGGCCGCATCCACAAACCCGTACAGTTTATGCGGCACACGCGCTTCGTCGGCGGGGGTCGGACGCGCGGTGATAATGCGCAGGTCGCGATAGACCTGCATGGAATCGGCATTGATCACGGCGCCGCCGAATTTTTCGGCAACCTCGAGCGCCAGGGCCGACTTGCCGCTGGCAGTCGGTCCTGCAATAAGCACCACTCTCGCCGTCGTCATACTGCTGCCTTCGTTGCAGTCGTGATAGCACCCGTGGGACCAGAACTCATCCGGAGTTTGGAGACCAACTTGACGCTCATTAAACCTTTTAGAGCTTTGCGGCCCGCGCCGAACCGCGCCGCCGAGGTTCTGGCGCCGCCGTACGACGTTCTCTCAAGTGCCGAGGCACGCGACCGGGCCAAAGGGAAACCGTGGAGTTTTCTGCATATTTCAAAGCCGGAGATCGATCTCGATCCATCGACCGACCCCTACGACAAGGCTGTCTACGCCAAAGCAGCCGAAAATCTGAATCGCATGACCGCTGCCGGTGTTCTCATGCGCGACAGTAAGCCGTGTTATTACGTCTATCGCCTCACGTGGCGAGGACACGTTCAGACCGGCCTCGCAGCTGTTGCCTCACTCGAGGCCTATGCCACCAACCGTATCCGCAAGCACGAGCTGACGACGCCCGCCAAGGAAGACGATCGTGTGCATCAGATCGAAGCCATCAACGCTCAGACCGGGCCGGTGATGAGCGGCTATCCAAGGGCTCCGGCAATAGATGCTCTTTTGAAGAGGGCGGCGGCCGGCACGCCGGATGTCGACGTCATTGCCGACGACGGCGTGCGGCACCAGCTTTGGACCATCGCAGACGACAAAACGATCGAAGAGATCACTGCAGCATTTGATGCCTTGCCCGCCGTCTATATTGCCGATGGGCATCATCGTTCGGCCGCGGCCGCCCGCGTTGCCGCTGCACGCAAGGGCGACGGATCGCACCGCTATTTCCTGTCGGTGATCTTTCCCGAGCACGAAATGACCATCCTTGACTACAACCGCGTGGTGAAGGATCTGAACGGCCGTACCCCCCAACAATTTCTCGCCGAGTTGCGGAAGACGTTCACCGTAACCGCGTTTGATCAGCCGGTGCGGCCCGCATCGTCGCACGAGTACGGCATGTACCTGAGCGGCCAGTGGTACAAACTCTCCATTCGTCCCGAACGCGTTGCGAACGATCCCATAGGCCGTTTGCCGATTACGGTTTTGACCGGCAACGTCATAGAACCGCTGCTCGGCATCAGTGATCCACGCAGGGACCGCAGAATAGATTTTGTTGGCGGTGCCCGTGGGCTGGAAGAGCTTGAAAAACGGGTCAAATCGGGCGAAATGGCCGTGGCTTTCGCGCTTTACCCGACGCAGATGCACGATCTGATGGCGGTCGCCGACGCCGGGGGCATCATGCCGCCGAAATCAACCTGGTTCGAGCCGAAGCTCGCCGACGGCATGGTCAGCCACGTACTCGACTGACAAAAACGCCGGCGCAAAATATCGCCGGACGTTTCCGCTACTGCAGGCTCAGCGCCACGAAGCTTGGGTCCCCGTCGGGGGTCACAACCAGCAGCACGACAGCCTTCTTCCCGTCCTTCTTGAGCTTCTCGATTCGCTGCTGAAGTTCGTTGGCGTTCGACACGGGCTGCTGCTGCACCTCCGCAATCACCATGCCTGGCGCAAGCCGCTTCTCGGATGCAGGCGAATTTGCGTCGACGCCGGTAATCAGGACGCCCTTTACCTTGTCCTTTATGTTGTGCTTCTTGCGAAGTTCGTCGGTGAGGTTGGCGAGATCAAGTCCGAGCGCTTTCTTCACGACCGGCTTGCTCTCGGGCGATGCATCCTTCTTGTCGGTGGCGGCGGCAACTTTTTTCTCATCCTCAAGCCGCCCGAGTTTGACCAGCCTCTTTTCCTCTTTGCCCTTTCGGACGATGACGACTTCCACTTCTTTGCCCACCGGGGTGTCGGCGACGATCTTGGGCAGGTCACGCATTTCCTTGACGTCTTTGCCGTCAAATTTGACGATCACGTCGCCGGGCTCAATCCCGGCGGGTTTTGCCGGCCCCTTGTCGTCGACACCGGCCACCAAAGCACCTCGCGCCGGCTTGACGCTGAGGCTTTCCGCAATCTCGTCACTGACCTGCTGGATACGGACGCCGAGCCAGCCACGCCGGACTTCCTTGAACTCACGCAATTGAGCGACGACGGGAACGACCGTTTTTGACGGAACCGCAAAACCGATGCCAATCGATCCGCCCGAAGGCGAAATGATCGCCGTATTCACGCCGATTACTTCGCCGTTGAGGTTGAACAGTGGCCCACCGGAATTGCCGCGATTGATCGAGGCGTCCGTCTGAATGTAGTTGTCATAGGGCCCGGACTGAATATCGCGGTTGCGCGCCGAAACGATGCCGGCGGTGACGGTTCCGCCGAGACTGAACGGGTTGCCGATCGCTATCACCCACTCGCCCAGGCGCAGCTTGTCGCTGTCACCGAATTTTACAGCCTTCAGCGGCTTGGACGAGTTGACCTTCAGTAATGCCAGATCGGTCTTCTGGTCACGGCCGACCACTTCGGCTTTCAATGTGGTGCCATCGTTGAGAATGACATTGATCTCATCGGCTTCGGAAATGACGTGGTTGTTGGTGACGACAAGCCCGTTTGAGTCGATGATGAAGCCCGAGCCCAGCGAATTCACCCGACGGGGGCTTGGCGACGGACTCTGGCCCGGACCGCCTTGTCCGTTCTGACCGCGCCGGTTCTTGAAGAATTCTTCGAAAAACTCCTCGAATGGCGAACCCGGCGGCAACTGCGGCACCGCGCCACCACGCAGGTCCACAGATTGCTTGGTCGAAACGTTGACTACGGCGTCGATCACCTGCTCGGCAACGTCGGCGATGGCCTCCGGTCCGCGTGCGGTCGCCGGAGTGATAAAAGCAAGCAGAACAAGGGCAGCCGCGGCACTCAGGGCCACGCCCTTGTGACCAAGGCGTCTCGGCGGGCAAAAGTCATTAGCGCCCATGGGCGTCAAATCTCCTGGGAATAGGTTCGTAGAGAGTGGCCCCGACTTAAGGGCGATTCAAGGGCACCGCAAGTCAATACCATGCGAGGCCGGGTTTCCCTATCCGCCGCGCACAATCCAAACCATAACCACGCCGATGACCGCCGAACCCAAGCCAATCACGCGCAGGGAAACGTCCTGGGTTTCCAGTACGCTGGTCATGGCCCGCTTGGCCGCTTCCGGAAACGCCGCAAAGATCAAGCCTTCGATGACAAAGACCAGTCCAAGCGCGGCCAGAAAATCGGACATGCGGGAATGGGTGTTAATGCCGCTAACGCGCCGGGGCCGCAGACGGCGGTGCCGGGTTGTCAGGTCGCTTTCCCGACGGATCCGTGAAGTAGCGGAAGAAATTCGAATCCGGTTTTAACAGCATGCGCGTATCATTGTGGCGCAGCCCATGCTCGTACGCCTGCATCGACCGATAAAACGCGAAGAAATCAGGATCCTGGTTGAAGGCTTCCGCGAAAATCTGATTGCGCGTCGCATCGCCTTCACCGCGAATCTGCTCCGCCTTGGAGGTCGCTTCCGCCACCAGTACCGTAACCTCGCGGTCGGCACGCGAACGAATTTCCTGCGCGCGCTGCGCGCCTTGAGCGCGGAACTCGGCAGCCTCGCGCTGTCGTTCTGTCTGCATGCGTTGATAGACCGCCTGGCTGTTTTGCTCGGGCAAATCCGCGCGCCGAATTCTGACATCGACGACCTGTACGCCATACGCGGCGGCTTCGTGGTCAACCAGTTCCCGGATACGGGCCATCAGATCGGCGCGCTGATCACGGACCACGTGCGTGAATGTTACTTCGCCAAGCACGCGACGCAGCGCCGAATTGAGCAGAATGGACAGCTGCGAATTTGCGCCGTTAATCGAGCCGAGGGTCTGGTAGAAACGCAGCGGATCCCTGATCCGGTATCGCGCAAAAGCATCAACCACCAGCCGCTTTTGATCGGAAGCGATGACTTCCTGCGGAGGCGCTTCCAGGTCGAGTATGCGTTTATCGATATAGACAACCGAATCAATGAACGGCGCCTTGAAGTCAAGGCCAGGCTCGCTGATGACGCGAACCGGCTGTCCGAGCCGGATTACAAGCGCCTGCTGCGTTTGATAGACGGTGAACAGCGACGAGTAGCCGACAATCAGTGCAGCAACAATGATTACCGCGATAATACCGCCGAGGAAGTTGAGTCTCATTGTCGACCTCCGCTCTGCGGCTGGCTTCGCGGCTGAGCAGGCCGAGTAAGCTCATTGAGCGGCAGATAAGGCACCACGCTGCTACCGCCGGCGCCAGAATCCAGGATGATCTTGTCGGTCCCACCGAGCACGCGCTCCATCGTTTCGAGATACATGCGCTCGCGGGTGACATCGGGTGCCTTCTTGTACTGCTCGTAAATCTTGAGAAAGCGCGCTGTCTGACCGGTAGCTTCGGCAACCGTCTGCTGACGATAGGCTTCGGCAGCCTGCGTAATCTGCGCGACGCGCCCACGCGCCTCGGGGACTACGCGGTTTGCATAGGTCTGTGCTTCGTTGACCGAACGTTCGAGATCCGCGCGGGCAGCCTGCACGTCACGAAAAGCATCGATCACCTGCGCCGGCGGATCGACTTTCTGCAGTTGCACCTGCTGCACGATCACACCGGCACCGTAGTGATCAAGCGTCTTCTGCATAAGATCCTGAACGGCCGTTTCGATTGTCTGCCGTGCGCCTGTCAGGATCGGCTGGATTTCCGAGCGCCCGATCACTTCGCGCATCGCGCTTTCGGCGACCGCTTTCACGGTGCCCTCGGGATTTTGAATGTTGAAGAGGTATTCGCCGACCCCCGTCGGCTTGACCTTCCAGAGCACGGAGAAATCGACGTCGACGATGTTCTCGTCGCCCGTCAGCATCAAGCTTTCCTCCGGCACATCCCGTGTGGTGGTGCCGCCGCGGCGAAGATCGTCGACAATGCGCATGCCGATATCGATCTTGTTGACCCGCAAGGCCTTCGGCGTCAGCACCTTCTCGATGGGATAAGGCAGGTGGTAGTTCAGGCCAGGCTGTACTTCGCGAACTTCCTTGCCGAAGCGAAGCACGACACCGAGTTCGTCGGGCTCGACGCGAAAGAAGCCCGAAAAGCCCCAGAGCACGAGGATGCCAAGCGCGATAAGCGCAAAACCTCGTCCGCCCAGGTTGCCGCCCGGAAGCACGCGGCGCAGCCGGTCCTGGCCGCGGCGCAGTATTTCTTCGAGATCCGGTGGTGTCGGTCCTGACGACTGCGGCCCCGAGCCCCATGGCCCTTTACCGCCCGAGCCCCATGGCCCACCACCGCCCTGATTGGTCCAAGGCATCTAAAACATCTCCCGGCGCCGGCTGCTTTCAGCCCAGCGACCTTTGCCGGGAGGGTTATAGGGGACCGTAGGGACCGTTACAACGCGCCGTCATGCCGCGCGTTAACGCTGTCTCAGCGCCGTATATAAGTCGCGAATGCAAAGTCGGCGTCGTCATCGGGGCCGGCGAAATGCTCCTCGCGCGATGTTTCCTGCCACATTTCCTCGTCTATCGGAGGAAACAAAGCATCGCCCTCCGGCGACATGTGTACATGCGTGATTTCAAGCCGGTCGGCCATCGCGATCGTCGACGCGAAAATATCGCTCCCGCCAATCACCATAATTTCATCGACTCCCCGCTTTGCCGCATCTGCCCGCGCAAAGCCGAGCGCGGCATCGAGGCTTGTTGCCAAAACGGCGCCGGGAGCAACAAGGCTTAGGTCGCGCGTGAGAACGATATTCGTGCGCCCATCAAGCAGCTTGCCAATCGATTCATGCGTCTTGCGCCCCATGATTACCGGGCGATTGAGCGTTACTTTGCGGAAATGCTGGAGGTCCGACTTCAAATGCCATGGCAACTGGCCTTCTCGGCCAATCACCAGGTTGTCGCCAATTGCTGCCACGAGCACGATTTTCATGGGGCCGACAAACCCGGATTGCGGATCACTGGCATTGCTTTCTGGCGATATCAATAAGGCAGCTGTTGTGACTTTATTACTAACGCCAGTCACGCCTCGCCAGGCAAATTTCCATTGGCAATACGTGACGAAATTCACGCGTTAAAATCAGCTTAGCGTGACGTCTATAAACGGCAGCAACAACGAAATCGCATCTTGGCGATCGGCTACACGGCAACTTCAGCCTTGATATGCGGGTGAGGATCGTAATTCTCGATCGAAAAATCCTCGTAACGAAACGCGAATATGTCACGCACGGCGGGATTGAGGCGCATTGCCGGCAGTCGTCGCGGTGCACGCGATAACTGCAGACGCGCCTGCTCCAGATGGTTCAGGTAAAGGTGCGCATCGCCGAAGGTATGAATGAAATCGCCGGGTCTATACCCGGTCACCTGCGCCATCATGAGTGTGAGCAGCGCGTAGGACGCAATATTGAAGGGCACACCAAGAAAAACATCCGCCGAACGCTGATACAGCTGGCAGGACAGCCTGCCTTCGGCGACATAAAACTGAAAAAGGCAGTGGCAGGGAGGCAGAGCCATCCTGTCCACATCTGCCGGATTCCACGCGGTCACAATGAGCCGACGCGAATCCGGGTTGCGCTTGATCATCGTGACGACATCACCGATTTGATCGATGGTCTTGCCGTCGTGAGCCGGCCAGGATCGCCACTGCTGCCCATAGACGGGCCCCAGGTCGCCGCGCTCGTCGGCCCACTCATCCCAGATCCGCACGCCATGTTCCTGCAGGTATCGGACATTCGTGTCGCCCGCCAAGAACCACAGCAACTCGTAAATGATCGATTTCAGGTGCAACTTCTTGGTCGTGATCAGCGGAAAGCCCTCATCGAGGGCAAACCGCATTTGGTGACCGAAAATCGACAACGTCCCGGTCCCGGTGCGGTCGCGTTTCTCCACCCCACGGCTAAGGATCAATTCCATCAAGTCGAGATATTGGCGCATCACCCGATCTGCCGCTGACGACTCGAACATGGTGAAGTTTACATCCTGGAGCAACGTCCGGCAGCGTCTTTTCAACTGCCGAAACTACAGCCGTTATCCTCAGGTCCTGATATAATTGCCGCAAAGGAACCGGGGGCAGCGTCATGGACCTTGACCGCATTCTCGTTGCTCGAATTCTGTTCACGCTTGCGACCATTGGCTGGGCTGCGCTTACCGTCGTGGCCGATTTCAACAAGACCCATGCGACCAACCCGTTGTGGACACCACACGCGCGGTTCCATGTGGTCTGGCAAATCTCCAGTTATGTCGGTTTCGGTCTGCTCGCCCTTGCCCTCACCTGGTGGCCTGGGCCGCTTCCGGTTGAGCGCCTGTATCTCGTCGCCGCGATGGGGGCGGTGGTTTATGCGGCCTTTTTCGCGGCGCTGGTCGCAATGCCCATTTATGGCGGGGCGGCCTACGACAAAAACGGCTACCAACCTTTCAAGGCGCCGATCCCGCTCTTTGCAAAAAAATGGGATGCCAATATCACCGCCTTTTCGATTCAGCTGATAATCCTTGCGGCCGGGGTTCTGGCGGTATCGGGCGCCGTCGCAGGAGGCTAGACCGGGAAAAACGGCGCGCGGGCAGTCGCGCGCCATAGCTATTCGACGAACACCTCGTCACGACGCTTGCGGATCATCGGCAGCGCCGCAATCACCAGCAGGCCAGCCGCCAGCGCGATCAGAACTCCGGAGATCGGCCTGGTGATGAAGACTGTGGCATCGCCACGTGCGATCAACATGGCGCGCCGTAAATTTTCCTCCATCAACGGACCGAGGACAAACGCCAGCACCAACGGCGCCGGTTCGAAGTCGTGCTTGGCCAGCCAGTATCCGACCAGACCAAAAATAGCCGAAATCACCACATCGGTCGGAGAGTTGTTGATCGAATAAATTCCGATGCAACAGAATACGATGATCGACGGATACAGCAGCCGATAAGGCACTCGCAGCAAACTGACCCATACACCGACCAACGGCAGATTGATGACGATCAGCATGAGGTTGCCGAGCCACATCGAGGCGATCATGCCCCAGAACAGCTCGGGCTGTTTCGTCATGACCTGCGGGCCAGGCACGATACCGTGAATGGTCATTGCGCCAACCATCAATGCCATGACGGCGTTCGGCGGGATGCCCAACGTAAGCAACGGAATAAATGACGTCTGCGCTGCGGCGTTATTGGCGGATTCGGGTGCTGCCACCCCTTCGATTGCACCACGCCCAAAACGCTCCGGGTGCTTGGAGATACGCTTTTCAAACGTGTACGCCGCAAACGATGAGACAACCGCACCGCCCCCGGGCAAAATCCCGAGCAAAGAGCCCAGGATTGTGCCACGCGCAATCGCTCCCGATGCGTCGATCAAATCCTGACGCGTCGGCATCAGACCTTTGATCTTCCCTTTCACGATATCGCGGCTCTCCTGCGACATCTCAAGATTGCGGATGATTTCGGCAAAACCGAAAATCCCCATCGCTACATTGCTGAATCCGATACCGTCGGACAATTCCGCAATGTCGAACGTCATACGTCCCGCGCCGGTTTCGAGATCGGACCCGATCATCGACAGCAACAGACCGGTCAGGATCATGGCGATCGCGTTAAGGACCGACCCTTTCGCGAGCACGACTGCGAAAATGAGGCCGAGTACCATCAACGAAAAATATTCCGCCGGTCCGAACAACAGTGCCAACGATGTCAGCGGCGTGCCCAGCGCGGCAACGAGCACTGTTGCGACGCAGCCTGCAAAAAACGAACCGATCGCCGCAATTGCGAGTGCAGCACCGGCCCGTCCCTGCCTCGCCATCTGGTGACCATCGAGACAGGTAACGACCGAACCTGCCTCGCCGGGAATATTCACCAGCACTGAAGTCGTCGACCCGCCGTATTGCGCGCCGTAATAGATGCCGGCAAGCATAATCAGCGCACCCACCGGCGGCAGCCCAAATGTGATCGGCAGAAGCATGGCGACAGTTGCGACAGTGCCGATGCCAGGAAGGACGCCTACCAATGTTCCGACAAGCGCGCCGAGGAGGCAAAATCCGATATTGTAAGGATGCGCCGCGACTGAGAAACCGAGCACGAGATTGGCAAAAAGTTCACTCATGGCTGCACTTTTTTCTCAGTACCAGGGCCAAAGTTGAAACGGCAGTTGCAGCAGGTACACGAAGAGACCGACACAAAAGGCTGTCATCGCAACAGCAGCAACCAGACTTTCCACCCACCGCATCTCGGTCGAGCCGAAAATCGAGATCATAAACGCTGCAAAGGTGGAAGGAATCAGCCCCAATGGAGGAATGGTCACGATACCGAGGTGTACACCGCGTATCATGCCGGCAAACGCAAGAATTGCGAGAATAACCCAGGCCGGACCACGGACCGCGTAGCTTTCGAGTGGTGGACCGTCGAAGAGCAGCCCGCTGAGCGCCACGAGTGCCCCAACAATTGCGAGCAAGCCGGCGAACAGACGGGGAGCGGTTCCTGGCCCGAATGCAAAGCCATGCATGCCGGGAAGGTCGCCCGACGCCCAGATTGCCACGATAGCGAGCGCAATCAGTGCAAGTCCGCCGTAGAATTCACGCGGGCCGCGAACCTTGAAACGCAACCCGCCCCCGCTCGCGGGGGGCCTTACCCCCTCGGCCATCTTCGTCCTCCCGTCTGGTTGTTCTTCTTTACTTAGGTTTCTTACGCCGTCGCCTGCGCCCCACGACTGATCCCTAGCATACGATGCGGCCCGGCCGGAAGCACGGATGTTGGAATCTTCCGCTACAGCCACCCGGACAACCCCAATATGCCCCCGACCGCAAACAGCCAAAGGGGATTAATGCGAGTGGCAAAGCCAATTAGCGCTGTAATCGCCGTAATTAAAGCCGCATAAATATTGGTGTCCGCAGTGCGGGCCAGCACAAAGGCGCTCGCGCCGATCAAACCGATCGAGACAGGCACCAACCCGGCCTGTATCGCGATACGCCAGCGTGCTTCCTTGAAGTGATCCCACGTGCGCGCGACCAGAAAGGCAAACACGCAACTTGGCCCACACATTGCCACCGTGGCTACCGCTGCACCCGCCAGACCCGCAACATGATAGCCGATAAGCGTAACGATGATGACGTTCGGTCCCGGTGAGATCTGAGCAATGGCAAAGCTGTCGGCAAACTGCCGATCGCCCATCCAGTGCATCACCTCAACAGCAATACGATGCATCTCCGGTATCGCCGCGTTGGCGCCACCGACCGCGAACAGTGACAGCAGCGCAAAATAGCCGAACAGCGGAATGAGCGGATTTTCGTTCATCGTCTTATCCATGCCAGCGCGATGCTGATTGGTGCCAGCACCACGAATACCAGCGGCAGCGGCCATTGCATGATTGCAACGCCGACGAACGCAGCCATGGCGACGAATGGTGCCCAGTCACGGCGCTCACGGAACAATGGTGCCGCCATCTTGGCTACGACGGCGATCAGCAGACCGACCGCAGCCGCGGTAATACCGGTAAGGATCCGGCTAAGCATCTCGAGGTCACCAAAACGTGCGTATAGAAAGGCAAGGATGGTGACGATGATCAGCGGCGGCCCCATGAGACCGGCCAACGCCACTGCGGCTCCCGCGGCGCCGCCAAAACGTGACCCGAACACGACTGCAAAATTCACGACGTTAGGTCCCGGCAGAAATTGGGCCAGTGCAAAGGCTTCATTGAATTCCTGTGCCGTCATCCACCGGCGCTGCTCGACGATCATGCGGCGCGCCCACGGCAGGGCCCCGCCAAAGCCCGAGATGGAGACGACAACGAAGGCGCGGAACAACTCAGTCAGCGAAGGATTGATGCTGTTTGACCGGGATGGGGTGGCGGACGTCGACATGGAAGCAGCAGTATCCTGCGCCGCGGCGAAGGGCTAGTACCTGGCCGCCATGACAAACTTCGGCTGGCAACTCCGCCGAAACGCGGGCAACGTCGGCCGTCAACGGATAGACGATGGGACCTGGCAGTCTGCTCCTGAACGTATTGTGGATTGTGTTTGGCGGCCTCCACATGGCCTTGGGCTGGCTGCTTGCGTCCGTCATCATGGTCCTGACTATCATAGGCATCCCGTGGGCGCGTGCGGCAGTGACGATAGCGGCCTATACGCTTCTGCCTTTTGGCCACACCGTGTCATCACGCACGACAGGAATTGGCGCCGCACCTCTTGGTTTTGTCGGCAACTTGGTTTGGCTGATCCTTGCCGGTTGGTGGCTCGCGCTGGGACACTTGCTGACGGCAGCCCTGCTTGCGGTGACGATCATCGGAATTCCCTTCGCTTGGGCACACCTCAAACTCGCAGGGCTCGCGCTTTGGCCGATCGGCAAGGACATAGTCGCCGCCAATTAGTGCCCAAAATACGGGACGTGGCCTCACTCTTCCTTCGGTAACCTTTGCCACTTATATTTCATGGTGCCGGGGCAACCCGGCTATGGCGATAAATGGCCGTCGCAATAAACCCATCGGACCCGGGGGCAGTACCCGGCGCCTCCACCCAAGCCCGCTTGGCACGGGTTTCGGCGGGGGCGAAATAGGATCGACGAGGGCGTAAAGGACGTGCTTTTGCCCGGCATGGTACCGCCGATATCGGGCCACATTCATAGTTGCCAACGACAACTATGCTCCGGTTGCTCAGGCCGCGTAAGCGGTTTGAAAGACCGATCTAAAGCCCTGGCGGGTTAGCTCCGTCAGGCGGGGTCCGGAGGCACCTGGCAACAGAAGCCTCCACTTCTCGTTGCGCGGCGCGCCATCCATTTGTGACAATGCGGCTGTGCGCGGGCCTGCACGGGGATAGCGCAAGGCGCGTTGGCCGCGCTAGCATTGTGCGAATCTTTAAACGGCGCTCATCCGCCATGGCCGATCAAATCCGTTATGACCTCCTGACCCAGCATGCGCTGCGCGGCGTGGTCCGGAGCGTGCTTTCCGACACTGCCAAGAAAGGCCTTCCAGGGGATCATCACTTTTATATCTCATTCGATACCAAAGCCGACGGCGTGCATATGTCGGACCGGCTGCGTGCACAGTATCCGGAAGAAATGACCATCATCCTTCAGCATCAATTCTGGGATCTGAAGGTAACCGAGGATGAGTTTGAGGTAGGGTTGTCGTTCGGCGGAATTCCGGAACGTCTCACTGTGCCGTTCGATGCGATCAACGGCTTCTTTGACCCCTCGGTGCAATTTGGCCTCCAGTTTGAAGAGGTCCCCGAAGGCGAAGAGCGCTCGGCACCTGCCAACGTACAGGAGCCCCCGAACAAAAAGAAACGATCGCCGGCAGCGCCTCCGACGACAAAGGCCGATGCACCGCCCGCCGTGACTCGACCGCCAGCGACGACCACAACCGCACGCGAGAAACCGGAAAAACCGCCCAGTGGCGGCGAGGTGGTCAGGCTCGATCGGTTCCGGAAGAAATAAGTTTCTACACGTCGTCGGGCGGACGACCTAACCTGACCGGGCGCGGCGGACGAACTCAATGGCCAGATCGACCAAAAAGCCGTCGAGGACCCGCGGCAAGACCCGCACCGAAAGCGATGCGTTCGGGCCGCTTGAAATTCCAGCCGACAGACTCTGGGGCGCTCAGACCCAACGATCGCTGCACAACTTCCGCATCGGCACCGAGCGGATGCCCATGGAAATCGTGCATGCGCTCGGCCTGATCAAGCGCGCGGCGGCCGAGGTCAATCGTGAACTCGGCTCGCTGGATCGGAGACGTGCAACGGCCATTGCGACCGTCGCGCAGGATATCGCCGACGGCAGGCTGGACGAGCATTTCCCGTTGTCAGTGTGGCAGACCGGGTCCGGCACGCAAACCAACATGAACGTCAACGAGGTCATCGCCAATGCCGCAAACATGAAACTCGGCAGCAGGCTGGGCGCCAAAAGTCCGGTTCATCCGAACGACCACGTCAACATGAGTCAGTCCTCGAATGATTCAATACCAACCGCCATGCATATTGCGGCGGCAATCGAAATCGAACGCCACCTGAAGCCTGCGCTGACGCGCCTGTTTCGCGCGCTCGACCGGAAATCGAAGGAATTCTCCGCGATCATCAAGATCGGCCGCACACACACCATGGACGCGACACCGATCACTCTCGGACAGGAATTCTCCGGCTACGCGGCGCAGGTAAAATCGTCACTTGCCCGCCTGGCATTGGCGCAACGCGAACTGTACCCGCTCGCGCAAGGCGGTACCGCAGTCGGTACCGGTCTCAACTCCAAACCGCAGTTTGCCAAAGCTTTCGCCAGACGCATCGCACGACTGACGAAACTGCCGTTCACCAGTGCGCCGAACAAGTTTGAGCACATGGCCGGACATGATGCCTATGTGTTCGTGCATGGCGCCATCAACTCAACCGCCACAGCATTGTTCAAGATTGCAAACGATATCCGGCTGCTGGGCTCGGGCCCGAGGTCCGGCATCGGCGAATTGATACTGCCCAGTAACGAGCTCGGATCTTCAATCATGCCCGGCAAGACGAACCCGACGCAAAGCGAGGCGCTGACGATGGTTTGCTGTCAGGTGTTCGGAAATCAAACGGCCATAACTGTCGCCGGCAGCCAGGGGCATTTCGAGCTCAATGTCTACAAACCTGTGCTCGCTTTTTGCATGATGCAGTCGATCCGGCTACTCGGCGACGCAATAAATTCGTTTACCGATAATTGCGTGGTTGGAATCCGTGCGAACGAGGCGCGGATCGGTGAGCTGATGCGCCGTTCGCTCATGTTGGTCACTGCGCTCTCGCCGAAGATCGGATACGATAAGGCCGCGCAAGTTGCCAAGGCAGCCCACGCCAACGGAACGACGCTGCGTGAGGAGGCGATTCGTCTGGGCTTCGTCACCGCTGCAGAGTTTGACCGGCTTGTCCGACCGGAAAAAATGACCGGACCGCATTGATTTTGTCGTTGCCGGCTTCAACCGGAGGCCATGTATTCAGGTGCGCCCATACGACGTAACCCGGCACTATTACCGGCGACTTTTATGTCAAAAGACGCGATCGTCAGAAACTTCCCTAGAGTTTCGTAGACGATGCGTTTTGCGTCTTCGATAGTATAGTTGAGCCTCTGGCTGAATATATATTTGGAAATTCCAAAGATTCTTTGAAATTCGTGATTTGTTTCTACTGATGCTCGTTGCATTCATTTGTTCGATTTTTGTAATCAACTAACCGTGTATTGAAGCCCGTCGCGAAACAGCCGAGCACTATCCCGCCCAATCTTGTGAAGTTCGTTTTAAAGGCACGTTTCCGCCAACGTATGGGCGCATTTTGCCCCGAAGGTTAAGGTCTAGTCTGAACGTAGGACTGAAACTCGCTGGTTACTGTCGAGGATCAGGAAATGGCTGAGGTGATCAATCTTCGGACCGTTCGCAAACAAGCGAAACGGCAGGAGGATGATCGGACTGCGCAGATTAATCGTCTGGCTTACGGCCAGCCGAAGCATCTGCGAAAGCTCGAAGCTGCACGGCAAGCCAAGGCCAGCCACGACCTTGACCGGCGTCGGATTGAAAAAGGGGACCGCCGATGAAATCTCCGGTTGTCAAACGTTCGATTGTTATTGCGGGACACAAGACGAGCGTCAGTCTCGAGGATGCGTTCTGGAAGGGACTGAAGGAAATCGCTACCGGTAGAGCAGTGACGCTGTCAGATCTGGTCGCTTCTATCGATACGGATCGCCGTCACGGCAATTTGTCATCAGCGATACGTCTTTTCGTTCTTGACCACTATCGTATGCATGGCGCCGATGAGCAAAGCAGCGTGCATGCCGATACTCGCGATATGCCGAGTCCGCGGGTAATGCATTCAGTTCTGCGTGCGGACTGACGCGGCAGGCTGTCCAACACTCCGCGGCTTGGGCGCCGGCTTAATGTCGGTCGGCGCCGGCAAAGGTGGCGCTTGATTGATCCTTGGCGCCGGTCGACCAGTTGGCTGCGATGGGGCGCGTTCGATGGCGTGCAATCGCTTTGTTTGGTTTTCAACGCCGCGTAGGGTGAGCCAGGCGGTCAGGGCGGAAACGTCGACATCGTAGGAAACGTCGGACATCGGTCCCTTCAGGGCGATGACGATCTGCGGCCGCGCGCCGGCGGCTTCGCCGCGCCCGGACAGCGCCAGCCGCGCATCGAGACGCCCGTCGGTCAGATCGAGGCTGCCGACAACGTCGAGCGCGGCATCCCTGCTCTCGACCGTCGTCTTGTCCAGGCGAATCTGCCCGGCACCCACCAGCAACGCCGATTCCGCCCGCCTGACGGCCAGCCGGCCGGTCCCGAGCGACTTGCGCACGACGCCGGCGACGCGGCCCTGCTCGATCGCAAGTCCCTGGTCGACGGCGCGCGTGACCGTGTCGAAGGCCCGCGGATCGAGGCCGGCAAGCTGGGCATCGGCCAGCTCGATCGTACCGGACCCCTTTGCCGAACCGATCAGGGCGACTGCGCTCAAGCCCGTGCCCTCCCCCTCCACGCGCAGATTGAGCGGCCCGGTCATCGGCGGCCGCGGCGCAGCCGGAAACAAGGCGGCGGCGTCCGCGCCGTCGAGCGAGACCCTGGTCGCCGCGGCAAGACCGTCCGGTGTGCTGCGGAACGTCACGCTGCCGTTGAGCGTGCCGCCGGCCAGGTCGCCTGCCCCCTCTAGGGCGATACCGTCGCCGGTAAACCGCGCCGTGCCGCGAAAGTCCTGCACGTTCACGCCGGGCAGGAGCTCGGCACGCCCGAAATTGAGCGCAACCTCGCCGACGACCTTGCCGAACAGCCCCGGCCCGAACGGCTCAGTCGACCAGGCCCAGCCCGAACCGCTTTTCGCCGTGCGCGGCAGGCCGATCGCGGCCGCGACGAGACTGCCGCCGTCCACCATTCCGGCATTGAGCGCGCCATCGATGCGCCGCGGCTCCGAGCCCTCGATGCGAAGCCGGCCGTGGAGATCCGATGCGCCGAGCTTTGCATCGATGTCGTCAAAGGTCGCTGCCCCTGCCGCCAGCGCCACGCGCGACGACAGCGTCAACGCGAGCCGGCCGTCATTGCCGGACGCCGGCCCGGGCCGCAGCGGTTGCAGGTAGGCCTCGCGCACCCGCAGCTGGGCATCGCCCTGGATTTGGTCCGTCGCCGGCAACCGTCTTCCCTTGCCGGCAAATTGCGCCGATAAGCCATCGCCTGCGAGCTGCAGGTCGAACGCCAGGTCGCCGTCGAGCCGCCCTGACAGCCGCGCCTTCAGCTGCGCCGGACCCGTGCCGGCCACCAGGAAGGTATCGAGATTCACGAACCGTATCAGGGACGCCGCCGCCGCGTTCACGGTCGCATTCAGGTCCACGTCCGAGACGGTACGCTGTTGCCAGTCGCCGCTAAGGCGCGCCTTTGCATCAATGCGCAGATCGTCGAGCGTCCCGGCAACGGCCACCTGCGCGCCGGTCGCTGCGGCCTTGTCGCCGCCGGCGACATCGAGCGTGGCGTGCAGCTTGGCGTGCCCGATCCGCTCGAGGTTCTTCGCCAGCGGCACGAGGCGCTCCGGCACGACCTTTTCCGCAATCGCCGCGATTGCGGAGGTTTTTGCCGTCTCGAGGTCCGCGGCAAGCGAACCGCGCGGCACATCGCCCTTCGTTTCAACGCGGCCGGCCGCCGTGAAACTCCCGCCTCCGATATCGCCGATCGCAAGGTGATCGATCTGCAAGCCATCGGGGTCGACTTGCAGGCGCAGCCGCATGTCGCGCGCATCGATCCCGCCATACGACGCGTGGGCGACGTCGATCGCCAGGACCATCTCATGCGGTCGCTCGAACTTGGACCCATCAAGCAACGCGCGGCCAAAGGCGAGCATTGCCTCGATATCGAGCTGCGGCGTCTTGAGTTCCGCCTCGAGTCTCGTCGCACGATTGCCGGCCGCGGGAAAATACGCGAGCCGTCCGGCCACCGGCCTGCGATCAAACTCGGCCTTGAGCCCTTCGACCGCGATCCGGTCGCTTGCGAGCGTAACCTCGCCGCGCAAACTCAAGGGCCGCACATCACCCGGCGTGCTCTCGCTCCGGCCTTCGAGCCAGAGCGCCAGCGCCTTCGGATCCGACGAGTCGATCTGAACCGGTCCCGTAAAGGCAACGCCGGCACCGATGGCAAGACGTCCGCTGAGCCGCGCCTGCGTCGGGCCGGGTGCGCGGAATTCGAGCCGGTCGAGATTCCATCCGTCTGCAGTGCTGCTGATGTCGCCGCGCAGATTTTGCACGACGTTTCCGCCAAGCGTGGCCTGGTCGATACCGATGCCGATCTGAATCGGCAGCCCCGTGCGAAAGGCATTTGCCCCGAGCGCCGCAAGCTGGCGGATCACGGCAGCGGGTGTCTGCCTCTCAAGGCTGCCGCCGGAGACCGCCCGGTCGACATCGATCTGCCGTCCCGACAAAACCGCGTCGAGGCGCGGGCGCATGCCAAATTTGAAATCGGCGACGCCGGTCAGCCTGAACCCCTTCTCCTCCGAACCATATTGGAATTCGACGTCCTGCATCAGCGCCGATTGCGCAGTCGCCTTGACCTTGGCGGAAACGCGCCACGGTTGGGTGACATCGCGGCCTTCGGATCCGGAGCGGCTCGGGCCGATGCCTACCGGCCGCGCCAGACTCAGCGATCCGTCAAATCGCGGCGCACCGGCAGTCACTGCCAGCGTGCCATCGGCCTCGAAATTGACCGGGTGGTCGTTGGAAGCCACGTTGAAGCGTATCTTGGCGGCGCCCGTCTCGCTCACCCGCCCCAACATCAGCCGGTAGGAATAAAGAGCGCCCGACACCGTGACGGCCCCCTCGCCCTTCACCGGGCCGGCAAGGGAACGCGCATCCCCTTTGAATCCGACGCCTGCAAGCGTCAGCTTGGCGCCGCTGGCCGCGTCGGCAAGTGCGATCGTGCCGTCCTCGATGCTCAGGCGCTCGATCGACAGCTCATCCGGCCTGAACGCGACCGCCAGATTTGGCGTCTGCAGACGCCCCGAGGCATCCATGCCCAGGCTGAGCTGCGGCCCGACCAGGCTGAGCTCCGTAGCACGCCATTCGCCACGCAAGAGTGAACCGAGCGAGAATTCGACACCAAGCGAGCGGGCACGGATCGTGTCGCCGCCGTCCCCGATCTGAATGTCATTGAGCGTAAGCCGCGGCGACGGCAGCAGCCGCGCATCGATGCGGCCCGTCACGCGGACGTTGACGCCGATCAGCCGGCTCGCCTCCGTCTCGAACGTCGTGCGGTAGCTGCTCCAATCGAGCAGAAGTGGCCCCACCAACGCCGCGACAAGCGCCAGAATGATCGCAATCGCAATTCCGAGCAGTGTGGTCTGCAACGCCAACTCCCGCCGGACCGGATCCGGGACACGTTCAGGTCTAGGGATCGCGGAAAATATACGCCACATTCGCCGCTTTTGGCGGCAAATCTATGTCGCGGGGGTTGTCGCGGACAGAAGTCAGCTCAGCGCGACGATCTTGCCCGGGTTCATGATGTTTTGCGGATCGAGCGCCCGCTTGATCGACGCCATGACGGCAAGCGCCGCGGCGCCGTGTTCGGCCACCAGATACTTCATCTTTCCCTGGCCGACGCCGTGTTCCCCGGTGCAGGTCCCATCCATTGCCAGGGCCCGCTCGACCAGACGTTCAGACAGGGCCTTGGCGCGTCTGACCTCGTCGGCATCGTTCATGTCGACGAGCAGCGTCAGATGAAAATTCCCGTCGCCCACGTGACCGACAATCGGTGCAAGAATACGGCTTTCCTCGATGTCGCGCTGCGTTTCCGTGACGCATTCGGCGAGCCGCGAAATCGGTACGCAGACGTCGGTCGGAACCATGGCCGCGCCCGGACGTAGCGCGAAATTCGACAGCGCCGCGTGGTGGCGCGCTTCCCACAGCTTCGTCCGCTCTTCCGGCCGCGTTGCCCAGGTGAAAGGCCCGCCGCCGAATTCCGCCGCGATCTCGCCAAAGCGCTCGGACTGCTCGGCGACCGACGCCTCAGTGCCGTGGAATTCGAGAAACAGCATCGGCGTCTCCGGCAGCCCGAGATTGGAGTGCAGGTTGACCGCCCGGACCTGCAGGGCATCGAGCAGTTCGATGCGCGCCACCGGAATTCCCGACTGGATCGTGTGGATGGCGGTGTTGCAGCACGCCTCTACCGAGGGAAACGGGCAAACGCCGCCGGAAATCGCTTCCGGGATTCCGGAGAGTCTCAACGTCAGCTGGGTAATGACCCCGAGCGTGCCTTCCGAGCCGACCATCAGGCGGGTGAGGTCGTAGCCGGCGGATGTTTTCTTCGCACGGCGCGCGGTGTCGATCACCTCCCCGTTCGCCAATACCACTTTGAGTGCGAGGACATTGTCCTTCATGGTGCCGTAGCGCACGGCGTTGGTGCCTGAGCAGCGCGTTGCAGCCATGCCGCCGAGCGAGGCATCGGCACCCGGGTCGATGGGAAAGAAAAGTCCGCTGTCCCGCAACTGCTCGTTCAAAGCCTTGCGCGTGATACCGGGCTCGATGACACAGTCGAGGTCTTCGCCATGTACGGCCAGGACCCTGTTCATGTCGCGGAAGTCGATCGACACGCCGCCAAGCGGCGCGTTGACGTGTCCTTCGAGCGAAGTGCCGACGCCGTACGGAATGATGGGGGTGCCGTTTTCCGCACAGATGCGCACGATGCGCTGCACGTCTTCCGTGGTCTGCGGAAAAACAACCGCGTCAGGGGGCTGGTTCGCGATCCAGGTGACGGTATTGCCGTGCTGCTCACGTACCGCCTGGGATGTCACAACGCGATTGCCGAAAGCGGCCGTCAGGGCCTCGACGGCTTTTTTTATCCCGCCGGAGCTACGTTCCCGTCCAGCAACCTGATTAACGGCCATATGGCTGTCCCTTGCTTTGCGTCGGTCGACGTTAGCAGAGGACTGCCCGTGGGTGAAACGAGGCCGGCGCCAGCGGGGTTGCGGGGACAACCTTCGGTTAGAGGGAATCCGCTGCGCGCCGGCCCCGTCAGCTTCAGGACGATCTGCCGATGAACGGGACGATCATCGCCACCCGCTGCCGGTAGCGGCGATACTCGTCGCCGAACACGGCGATCAGGTCATGCTCCTCGAGCGCAATACCGACAAAGATGTAGGCCGTAACAACCGACGCAAACAGCAGGTGTCCTCCGGTCATCACCGGCGTGCCCCACACGAAGATGATGAACCCCAGATAGATCGGATGGCGCACGACGTTATACAGCAGCGGCGTCTTGAACTTCATCGGGGGCATCGGCTTGCCGGCAAGATTGTTTGCGACCTGGTGCAGCCCGAACAGCTCGAAATGATTGATCATGAACGTGCTGATGAAGACCAGAACCCACCCGAACACGCCGGTATAAAGCAGCGACGCGGCGATCGTGGGGTCCTTCACGTCCCACAGGACGGCAGGGATCGGCCGCCACTGCCAGAACACAAGCGCAAGCGCAAGGCTGGCAAGCAGCACGTATGTGCTGCGCTCGACGGATTTCGGGACGATCGTCGTCCACCACTTCTTGAACTGGGGCCGTGCCATGACGCTGTGCTGCAGGGCGAAAATCGTCAGCAGCACAAGATTTACAACGATGGACCCGACGAGTGGCCCCGCGGGACCGGAGTCGATCGTCTTCGGCACCGCCAGTCCGGTGACGAAGCCGATTGCGTAAACGATAACGACCGCGAACACGAGATAGGCAACGATGCCATATAGTAACGCGATGATTTTTCCCATGAACATCTCCATTGAAAGCAATGGTTTTCGACTTTCGATGCGTTTGCCGGACGTCAGCCCGCTGTCGCGCCACCGAAGTGGCGAAGATCAATGTGACTGCACGGCAGCGGAGGCCTTCCGGTAGAAAGCGTAGTCAGCCGTGTAGGGCACCCCGAGCAATGCGCCCGGCGAATCGCATGCCGCTCCGGCGCGACCGCCATGCGTGTTCAGGCGCTGGATCGTCGTGACCCCGCTGAGCAGGCCAGATCCGTGCCGTGCCGCAACGTCGAGCCGCAAAAGCGGAATGTCGTTCGGGGTTGCGCCCGGTGCCTGGGCCGAGACTTTCGCGTTTGCGGCGCTTCCGTCCGACATTTCCCACACCGGGCCGGCAAAATGCCGGCCGACGGTCTTGCCGTCGATGATCAGCGTCGCGATCGGCTCGCGAAACTGCCAGGTCGGTTTTCCTGCGGAATCAAACTTGCACTCGTAGACTTGCACGCCGACGGCGTGCGCCGTCGTCACCAGCGTTTCGCCGCGTGCGGCGATTGCATCGGGGACTTCGGCTCCAACGGACACCGGCGCGATCAACCGCATCGAAATATAAGCGGCGATGATTGCAAGGATGACCGGATGGAATGCGCGGCCCGCGCTGCGGAAGAACTGCGTCCTGGTCCGAGCGCGCAGTGCGAGCGCCTCCTGACGAAAGCTGTCGATATCGATCAACCCGTCAGCGCGGCGCCGGATCTTTTGAAGGTGCATCGCATGCTCCGTTCGTTTTCGGGAGCATGAATGCGCCTTCCGGGGCCGGAATACTTTGAGCCGCGCTTGATTTGTCCTTGAGGAAGTCTTGATTTCGCTTTAGACGCCCCGACAAGAGATGCTCGCGGCCGTTATTGGGGAGGAGGAACGTGCTGTCTTTATTCACTAATTACAAACCGGACAGCGAGCGCCGCGAACTGCGCGACTCCGGCGAACCGGTCCCCGCGGAACCGCAGGTCTTCGAGCCTTTGACTTATCTCGTCCGACGGTAACCGACTCAACCAGGTCCGTTACGACGAGCGCGGCAACGGGCTCGCCGGCTGGGACGTCAAGGACATCTCCTTTGAGGCTTTCGCGCGCGACCCGGACACAGTCGTCGAGGCCGCGAAACTCGGTCGGTTCGGACGACGCCGGCTTGCCGCCGGCATTCCCGGCGCGAAGTTCGTCGCGCTCGAAAGCCGTAACCAGTGGTGCCGGAAAGCGATCCGGCGTGGGCAAAGTTGAGGTGACGAGTTTTTTTCGACGTGCGGCGCGACAGCGGCCGCCCGGACTAGGAATACATGCGCCAGACGTGGGGACCCGGCTTCGGCTTTTCGGGCGGCACCTGCTTTTGCAGCGAGATGACCCACGCAACGATCATCGTGCCGACAATAAGAACGTAGGCGCCTCGCGCTATTTTCCCGATCATTGCCGCGCTCCCGTATTTTTTTGTCAGGATAGTCGAAGGCGCACGCGCCGCGTGTGCTTCGTTAATTTTTGGTTAATCGGCTAAGCCATTGAAATCGCGGGAAGCCTCGCCTGCGCGGGTGGACGAGCGTGCGCCGCTGTCGTAGTTTCCGCGCCGTTCCGACGGTTTCCTTTGTGGAGTTTGCGATGGCCGGCCCCGTAATTGCTGTGACCGACAGCGTCTTTCCCTCCCTTGATCCGGCCAAGGCCGCGCTTGCAAAGCTCAATCCGACCTACCGCATGTCGAAGAGCGCGAACGCCGAGGACATCCTGGCGGTGGCGAAAGATGCCGACGCGATCCTCGTCACCTACGCCAAGCTGACCCGCGAGATCCTCACACAGCTGACGCGCTGCAAAGCGATCGGCCGCTTCGGGCTCGGCGTCGACAACATCGATCTCGTCGCCGCCAAGGAGAAGGGCATCGCCGTCAACTACGTGCCCGACTACTGCATCCGCGAGGTATCGGACCACGCGATGGCGCTGCTGCTCGCCCTCATCCGCAAGATTCCGCTGTCCAACAAGCTGGTGCAGGGCGGCCGCTGGGAGATGCCGGCAGTCGTCCCCATCCGCCGCATCGAAGGCACCGTGCTCGGCCTTGTCGGCTTCGGCCACATCCCGCGGCTGGTGGCGCCGAAAGCGCAGGCCTTCGGCATGAAGGTGGTTGCCTACGATCCCTTCGCCAAGCCCGATGTATTCAGGGCGGCCGGGGTCGAGAGCGTCGATTTCGACACGCTGCTGAAGACGTCCGACTACGTGTCGGTGCACGCGCCCTTGTTGCCGGCGACCCGCGGCATGATGAACGCCGCCGCCTTCGCGAAGATGAAAAAGGGCGCCTACATCATCAACACCGCGCGCGGGCCCCTGATCGACGAGGCGGCGCTGGTCGCGGCGCTCGACTCCGGCCAGATCGGCGGTGCCGGTCTCGACGTCGTGGCAGTCGAACCGCTGGCCAAGGACTCGCCCCTGCTCGGCCGCGACAACGTCATCATCTCTCCGCACACCGCGTTCTATTCGATCGAGGCGCTCGAGGAACTGCAGACCAAATGCGCCAGCGACGTCGCGCGCGTGCTCAGCGGTGAAAAGGCGGTTTACCCGATTTCAGCCTGACCAATGCTCGACCGCGCCGACCTCGAACCCGTCTTTTTCGCGCCCTTCGTGTCGTCGCTGATGCGGGTCGAGCAGCAGTGGATCGACTACAACGGCCACCTCAACATGGCCTATTACAACGTTCTTTTCGACCGCGCGGTCGACGAGGTTTACGAGCTGGTCGGTATCGGCCTCGACTACCTCAAGCGGCATAACCACTCGACCTTCACCGCCGAGGTGCACGTGCGCTACCTGCGCGAGTTGCGCGAGAACGACCCCGTACGCGTGACCTTCCAGCTGCTCGATTACGATGCGAAGCGGATTCATTACTTCGAGCAGCTCTTTCACGCGACCGAGGGCTGGGTTTCGGCGACCTCGGAGAACATGACGCTGCACGTCGACATGGCGGCGAGGAAGGTTGCTCCGTTTCCCGACACCATCATGCGTACGCTCGCGCTGATGAAGGCGGCGCATGCCCGATTGCCGCGCCCGGAAGCCGCCGGGCGCCGCGTCGCGATGCCGGGGAAGGATTGAGTCGCAGAACCATTTCCCGCTCATTCCCGCGCAAGCGGGTCCGGACAATAGTCACAGGATCAGAGTTTCGCCCTGGGCCCCCGCTTCCGCGGGAACGACCGGAAACAGATGTCCCGGCGAAATCGCCGAGTTACTTCCCCGCCAGTTTCGCCGCGTCGGCATTGACGCTCTTGTCGACGATCGACTCGATCGGCACCGCCTGCTTGATCACGCCCGCCTTCAGGAAGAGGTTCTGCATCCAGTCGAGACGGTCGAGCGGAATCGACAGCGTCGGGTCGATCTGCTTGTTCTTGATCGCCTCCCCGGTGATGAATTCCGCGCGCTTGTCGTCCGGCTTCGCATTCGTCATCTCGTGCGCGATCTTGATGGTCTGGGCCGGGTTGGCGAGCGCGTGTCTGTAGCCATCCATCTCGGCGGCAACGAACTTCACCAGGTCGTCGCGCCGCTCGCTGAGCACCTTGCTGCTGGTCGCAACGCAAAGGCGCAGGAATTTCGGCACCGCGCTGCTGCCCTTTGCCAGCACCTTGATATTCGAAGGCATCACCGCCTCGAACTCGTTCGACACCACGGCGGCGTCGGTAATGCCCGCGACCAGCGACTTGTAGCGGTCGAGATCGGCGCCCTGCGTCGCCAGCTTCACGTCGGCGAAAGGCACGTTGGCCTCGTTGAGCATGCCGCGGAACAGGAGATCCGGCAGCGACCCCGGCGAGGAAATCGCGACCGTCCTGCCCTTGAGATCGGCGAGCGACTTGATCTCGGCCTTGGCGAGCACGACCTGCGGTACCCCCGGCCAGCCGCAGCCGACGATCTTGACGCCGGTGCCGCGCGCGCCGGCGACGATCGATTCCGCCGCGCCCATGTCGACGCTGTCGATCTCACCCGACAGCAGCGCCTTCATCAGCGTGGCGCCGGCCTTGATCTGCAAAAGCTCGACCTTCAGCCCGCGCTTGGCGGCAAAGCCGCCTTTCTCGACCATGGCGATGAAGCCGGCATCGCTCTTGGCCTCGAGAATGCCGTGCTTCCAGACCTTATCCTGCGCCTGCGCGCCCGTGATGGAGAGGGCAAGTGCGGCGGCCAATGTGAGTGTCGTCTTCACAGATGAATCCTCCCGATTGGCAGTTTTGTTTGGGCCGAAGGCTACGGCTTTCGGTATTGGGGCGCAATGACTTGGCGCTCCGTCGTCCCGGCGAAAGCGGGGACCCATATGCCGTAGCCTGTCGCGAGACTGCGGAGTGACAGCAAAGAGCTAAATCCTGTACTCCCCGCCGCGCTTGCGGCCGGTGTCGACGCTGAGAAACAACTCCTCCAGTTTCGGCCGCTTCCTGATCAGCCCCTGCTCGTGCGAGTAACCGACGAGCGTCTCCAGCACCTTGCGGTTTTTCTCGCCGAGCCCGTACTCCCACGGATCGGGCCCGAGCACGCGTTCCTGCTCCTCCCAGGCGTCGCGATACCAGGCGAGAGGCACGATGCGCGGATTCGCCATGCGTTTCATCGCGATCGCCTTTGCCTCATTGAAGGCGCGGAACAGGTTGACCGCGAGCCACGGATGCCCGTCGGCGAGCGCCTTGCGCAGGCCGAGCACATGCATGATCGGGAAAATGCCCGTACGCCTGAAATAGGCCATCTCCTCCGCTTTGTGGTCCGGGAAGAGGCGCGCAACGCGCGGGTCCTTCGCGAGGAAAGGCTTGATGAAATCCGAATGAAACACCGCGTCGAGCTCGCCCTCCGCCAGCATGGTCTCGACCGACCTGTCGTTCGGCAGGCAGGAATACCTGATGTCGGGCGGAAGCGTGACCTTGACGTCGTCCTCGATCTCGGCGACCCACTCGATGCTGTTGAGCGGCACGCCATACTCGCTCTGCAGGATGCCGCGCATCCACAGCACCGCCGTCGTCATCATCGTCTTCACGCCGATCCTACGCCCTTTCAGGTCGGCCGGTGTCCTGATTTCTTTCGCCGTGTTGACGAACATGAAGCCGTGACGGAAGCGCCGATGCAGGAATACAGGCAAAGCGCGAAACGGCAGATCGTTGTCGCGCGCGGCGAGATAAGATGAAGCCGAGACTTCCGCGATGTCGAACTCGCCGTTGTTGAGGAAGCGCCAGTGGCGTGTCGCCGAATCCATGTCGGTAAGAACGGTGAGATCGACGCCGTCGACCTCCACGTCGCCCTTCAGCAGCGGACGGACGATCTCGTAATCGCCGCAGGCGAGCGTGAGGTTGAGCTTCTTAGGCATTTCCACCCCGCTCATTCCCGCGCAAGCGGGAATCCAGACATCCGTTGCCCCGGGTCCCCGCTTCCGCGGGGCCGAGCGGATAAAGCAAATCGGTCATTGGAACTCAATGCCCCGTCGCAATGGCCGCCAGCCTCCCTGCTTCCGGAAGCACATTGCCCCGCCACACGACATGCAGGTCCGGACGCAGCAGCAGCATGTCATAGCGATAGACATCGCGCGGACGCGGATCGCGGATATCGAGGACCGTGAACGGCGCGCGATAGCCGGCAAAAGCGCGCGCCAGCGGCTCACTGTCGGCCTGCGTGCGACCGAGACGCAATAAAGTGTAGCCGTCGCCGATCCGGTCGTGCAGCGCCGTGCCATTGGCGAGCCATACATGCGGCAGCCGCGCACCCGGCCACGACGTCGGCTCGTACTTCATGAAATTGTCCTCGGGGCCCTCGCCCGGTTCGGGCCAGATGACCGGCGAGTCGCGGTAGCGATAGCCAAGCTCGGCGCCGATCATCTCGTTGCTCTTGCGCTGCTCGACATCGGCGATCCGCGCCAGGTTCGCGCGTGTCGCCTCGCCTGCCGGCGTTTTGTCGCGAATGTCGGGTTTCCAGGCCGCGCGCCAGGCGCGCCGCCCCCGCGAGGCGTGGCGCGAGGCCTCCACGTTGCGCGCGCCGACCTGCCGGCGCTCGATCTCATAGGACTTCAGCAGCCCGGGCCCGCCCCAGCCTTGAAGCGTCGCGGCGAGCTTCCACGACAGATCGATGGCATCGCCGACACCGCTGTTCATGCCGAGCCCGCCGGTCGGTATCACGAGGTGCACAGCATCGCCTGCAAGGAAGACGCGGCCTCGTCCGTAGCTGTCGGCCAGCAGCAGGTTCTGCCGCCATGGCGCGCAGGACAGCATCTCGTACTTCACCGGCATGGCAACGACCAGCTCGAACATCGCCGGCATCGCCTCGTCGCTGTCGAGCGTCGCATGCAGTGTGAAATGCCTCGTCGAGTCCTGAACGATCAGGAACGAGTTGTGCGCGTCGGCCACGTGATAGTGCCGGCCCTTGCCGATCGGGATGCGTTCGAACAGGTCGTCGCAACGGAAGAGCGCCTGCCGCAGCTGCAGCAGGTTGGCATCGCCCGACAGCTTGATGCCGAGCTGGCGGCGCACGCTGCTGGTGCCGCCGTCGCAGCCGACCAGGTATTCGGCCGTCAGCTCTGTCGTCGCCCCGCGTCGCTTGACCTTCGCGCGCACACTCTCTCCATCCTGCTCGAAGGCCATGAACTCGTGGCCATAGCGCACGTCGACACCGGGAGTCGTTTCGGCGACCGACTTTAGCAGCGGCTCCAGCGTGTATTGAGAGATCAGCTGATAGGGCTCGAGCGGCATCGAGCCGTCGGTGCAGGCGGCGATCTCGGCCTGCGCCTTCGCCACCGACGGATACGGCAGGTGCAGCAGCGGCGGCTCAACCAGCGACGTGACGATAAAGACATCCATCGGCACCTCGCGCGGAAAGCCGGCGTCGCGGACCTTCTGCGCGATGCCGAGCCGGCGATAGATCTCCATCGTGCGCGCGTTGCAGCGCTCCATTTTGGGCAGAAACTGCGGCGCTTCTTTCTGCTCGAGCAGGATGCAGCGCACGCCGCGGCGGCCGAGATCGATGGCAAGCGTCAGGCCGACGGGCCCCGCACCGACGATGATGACTTGTGTGTCCAAACAAAACCCCAAATGTTCATGTCATACCGGGACGGCCTGGAAGGCCGGACCCGGAATCCAGAAAGAGGAACCGCGCTTCGTTCTGGATTCCGGGTTCGCTCGCTTACGCTCGCGCCCCGGAATGACGGAAGGACTCAATCGATCCTCCCGCCCGAGAAGCGTCGCCCCGGCACGGTGAGGAAATAGCCGACGGCCTGGCCGCCGTCAGCACCGACCACGCTGCCCGTCGTGTAGCGCGACTCGTCGCTGGCGAGGAAGATCGCCGGCCCCGCGATGTCCTCGCCGGATCCGACGCGGCCCATCGGCACGCCCTTGCGGCGGCCCTCGTAGATCTCCGGATCGGCGTACATGGCCTCCGTTCCCGGCGTGCGGATATACCCGGGCGTGATCGCGTTGGCACGGATGCCGTAGGGCGCCCACTCCATCGCCTGCAGCTTGGTCAGCATGATGAGACCGGCCTTCACCACGCTGTAGGCGCCGGCCCAGTTGTAGGGAAAGAGCCCGGCGATCGAGGCGATGTTGACGATGTTGCCCGACTTCTGCGCGATCATGTGCTTCGCCGCCGCCTGGCTCACCAGGAATGCGCCCTTGAGCCCGATGTTCATCGTCGTGTCCCAGGCCGCCTCCGGCAGCGCCTCGAGCTTGCCGGGCACGATCTTCATCGCGTTGTTGACCACAATATCGATGCGGCCGCGCTCCCTGATGATGGTGCCGACGAGCCGACTGATGTCCGCAGATTTCGCAACATCCGCGACCACGGGAAGACTTTTGCTGCCGAGCGCGGCGGCGTCCTTTGCCGTCGCCTCGGCGGTCGCCGGATCGACATCGTTGATGACGACATGCGCGCCCTCGCGGGCATAGGCGAGAGCGATATCGCGGCCGATGCCGCGGCCGGCGCCTGTGATCAGCGCCACCTTGTCCTTCAGTCGCACGGAGTTCCCCCAAAGCTGCTCTAAATAACGCGGAAAAATCACGCTAAATCCGTGCTTGGGTGCGCACAAGGGTGCCGGCGGCCTCGAAAATGGCGCCGATGAGTGCCATCTTTGCTATTGAGAATCATTCCGGCGGCTTGCTGCCGCCAACCCCGGACAAAATGGCCGAGCCGAAGCGCAACGACCCTGCTCCATTGAGCCCGCAGCCCGCCGCTGGCGGGATTGCCGCGCGCGCGCTCGGCGCCCGCGCCGCACCCTACCTCGCCGACCTCAACCCGGAGCAGCGCCAGGCGGTGGAGACGCTCGACGGCCCGGTGCTGGTGCTCGCCGGCGCCGGTACCGGCAAGACGCGTGTGCTCACGACGCGCATTGCGCACATCCTGAATCTCGGCCGCGCGCATCCCGGCCAGATTCTCGCCGTCACCTTCACCAACAAGGCGGCGCGCGAGATGAAGGAGCGCGTCGGACAGATGGTCGGGCAGATCGTCGAGGGCATGCCCTGGCTCGGCACCTTCCATTCGATCGGCGTCAAGATCCTGCGCCGGCATGCCGAACTCGTCGGGCTGAAGAGCAACTTCACCATCCTAGACGTCGACGACCAGATCCGTCTGATCAAGATGATCCTCGAGGCCGAGAAGCTCGACGAGAAGCGCTGGCCGGCGCGCGTGCTCGCGATGCTGATCGACGGTTGGAAGAACCGCGGGCTGACGCCCGAGCAGGTTCCCTCGGGAGAAGCCGCGGGCTTCGCCAACGGCAAGGGCAAGAAGCTCTATATCGCCTACCAGGAGCGGCTGAAGACGCTGAACGCCGCCGACTTCGGCGATCTGCTCCTGGAGAATATCCGGCTGTTCCGCGAGAACGCCGACGTGCTGCGCTCGTTCCAGGAGCGCTTCCGGTTCATTCTCGTCGACGAGTATCAGGACACGAACGTCGCGCAATACCTGTGGCTGAAATTGCTGGCGCAGACGACTCCGGTTTCCACGGCGGTCATTCCGGGACGCAGCGAAGCTGCGGACCCGGAATCCGGCACCGCGGCAGCACCTCTGGAATCCGGGTTCGCGCCTTCGGCGCGCCCCGGAATGACCGGAGAGAGACAACCCAAAAACATCTGCTGCGTCGGCGACGACGACCAGTCGATCTACGGCTGGCGCGGCGCCGAGGTCGACAACATTCTGCGCTTCGAGCACGACTTCCCCGGCGCGAAGGTCATCCGTCTTGAGCGGAACTACCGCTCGACCGGCCACATTCTCGCCGCCGCTTCGCACCTCATCGCCCACAACGAAGGCCGACTCGGCAAGACGCTGCGCACGGAAGATGTGCTTGGCGAAAAGGTGCAGGTCACCGGCGCCTGGGACTCGGAGGAAGAAGCCCGCGCCATCGGCGAGGAAATCGAGCAGCTGCAGCGCGCGGCGCGCGAGCAGGGCCTCGATCATCCGCTCGACGAGATCGCCGTTTTGGTGCGCGCCTCGTTCCAGATGCGCGAGTTCGAGGACCGCTTCATCCAGCTCGGCCTGCCCTACCGCGTGATCGGCGGGCCGCGTTTCTACGAGCGCGCCGAGATCCGCGACGCCCTCGCCTACCTGCGCGTGATCGCGCAGCCGGCCGACGATCTCGCCTTCGAGCGCATCATCAACGTGCCCAAGCGCGGGCTCGGCGACGCGACGTTGCAGATGCTGCACGACTACGCGCGCAAGAAGCGCATCCCGCTCACCGAGGCCGCTGCGGCCCTCTCCGCCACCGACGAGATGAAGCCGAAGCCGCGCCAGGCCCTGCGCGACCTGATGGCGAGCTTCGACAGCTGGCGCCTGCGCAAGGATTCGATGCCGCACACCGAGCTCGCCGAGATCGTGCTCGACGAGAGCGGCTATACCGATATGTGGCAGAAGGACCGCTCCGCCGACGCCGCCGGACGGCTGGAGAACCTGAAGGAACTGGTGCGTTCGATGGAGGAGTTCGAGAACCTGCAGGGCTTCCTCGAGCACATCTCCCTGGTGATGGACCGCGAAGGCGGCGAAGCGGAACAGGCGGTCAACATCATGACCCTTCATTCCGCCAAGGGCCTCGAATTCGATTGCGTCTTTTTGCCCGGCTGGGAGGAAGGCCTGTTCCCGCATCAGCGCTCGCTTGATGAGAACGGTCGCGCCGGCCTCGAGGAAGAACGCCGCCTTGCGCACGTGGGCCTCACGCGCGCGCGCAAGCTGGCGAAGATTTATTTTGCCACCAACCGCCGCATCCACGGCCTGTGGTCCTCGACGGTGCCCTCGCGCTTCCTCGACGAGCTGCCCGAGGGCCACGTCGAGGTGAAGGAGGCCGCGGGCGGATTCGGCATGTCCGGCTACGGCGCCTCGCGTTTCGACGAGATGAGCTCCTTCGGCTCGGGCTACACCACGCCCGGCTGGCAGCGCGCGCAGGCGCGCAAGGGCAAAGGCGGCTTCTACGACAACGGCCAGCCGCGCTACGTGCCGGACGGCGTGTATGAAGACAGTGGCCACGACGAATTCGCTGCCGCGCCCGAAAAGATCCGCCGTGGCAGCGCCAAGCACGAAAAAGGGCGCAAGGCCCTCGTCATTGAAGGCGAGCTGATCGCCAAATCCACCGGCACCGTTTCGACTTTCGCGGTCGGCGAACGCGTCTTCCACCAGAAATTCGGCAACGGCAATGTTGTGGCCGTCGACGGCAACAAGCTCACCATCGCCTTCGACAAGGCCGGCGAAAAGCGCGTGGTGGATAGTTTTGTGGAGCGCGTTTTTTCTGAAGCCCATCCGAAAGGTCCATGACCCGGAACGCGGCGTTGTAGGGTCCGACACTGTCTCGCGTTAGTGGGCGCGGTTTTTGCGGCGCATCGCGTGCTCACCAGCAGTCGTGACGTTGTTCGCCGCTTGGTGCGAGACGGTTTTGAGCGGATGTCGGTCCGCGGCTCGCATCACAAGCTCGTCCACGCGATGAAGCACCGATTCACAAGGTGTCCGACTACGGCGTCTCGTTTCCTGACGTGCCGGGGCGTGGTTGCTGCCGGGAACCGCCTCGACGGAGCAAGCGGTTCGGCGAAAAGCGGGCGACTTTTTTCGTGAGCGCCTGCAGGAAACCGTTGCTTTTCGGCCGGTTGCGACGCCACTTTCGCCATCGCTCCGCCCCGTGACCGGTGGTAGACTTGTGCACAATCGGCATTGCGCCGATACGGGAGGCGACGATGAAGGCATTTCACGTCGTGACACTGTCCCTGCTGGCCGCGCTCGCGGCGCCGGCAAACGAGGCCGCCCGCGCGCAAGGCGTCAACAACGTCCGCGAGGACAACTACGTCCGCAAAGTGCCGCTCGAGGACTTCAAGGTCCCGATCATCCCGATCATTCCGCCGGGCTCGTCACTCGACCTGCGGCCGGGACGTACGCCGGATTCGGCCGATCAGATCGGCGGCTACACGCCGTCCACGCGAGAATCCACGACACCGTCGATCGGGCTGTCGATCAAGGGGCCGTTCGACGACCGGAAATAGTCGGGAGTTCTCCCCGCTCATTCCCGCCTAAGCGGGTATCCGGCAATGATTGAGACGTCACACTGACTGGCCCTGAATCCCCGCTTCAGCGGGGATGAGCGGACGCGGCGCGCGTCAATTTTGCTTCCGCGGGAATGGGCGGAGAAAGTGGCGAGTCATCCGCTCTTCCGGTCTGCCGGAGCCTTTGCGGCCGCGCCGTCGACCAGCGCCGTCAGCGCCGCCGGATCCTCGACACAGCAGACATTCATCGGCTCCTCGCGGCCGCGGATGGCGACCTCCCGGCGCGCCAACGCAGCGGGCGCGATGCCCGCGGCATCGCAGACCTCTTCCGAAATGACGACCCGGCAGTCGAGCGACTTCGTCAACTCCTGCAGCCGCGCCGCCACGTTGACCGGATCGCCGAGCGCTGTGAACACGGTGTGCTCCTTGAAGCCGATGTCGCCGACGATCACGTCGCCGCCATGGATGCCGATGCCGTAGCGGATCGGATCGGGCAGATCGGCCTTCATCTGCCTGTTCATCTGCTCGACATTGGCGGCGACTTTCGCGGCCGCGCGCAGCGCCTGCCGGCACGCGGCCTCGGGGCCGACATCGAGGCCGAACAGCGCCAGCGTCCCGTCGCCGACGAACTGGTTCGGCTGGCCGCCGGCATCGAGCGCGGCCTGCGAGACGGCGGCGAGAAACCGGTTGATCAGGAACACGACGTCGAACGGCAGCCGCGCTTCGGCGAGCTTGGTCGAGCCGCGCATGTCGACGAACATACTGACGACGTAGCGTTCCTTGCCGATGTTCATGCGCCGACCTTTGCGCAGCAGGCTGGCGTTCATGGATGCCGGCAGGATCGGGATCACGCCGATATCGACGTCGGGCCGCAGCTGACAGGCGAGGCGAATCGAGGGATTCGCCGCGACCCCGACGCGGTCGAGTACGTGCGCCTCGCGTCCCGCGGGTGGCGGCAGTACGCTGATGTCGCCGAGGACGCGGATGCGGCAGGTGGAGCAGCGCGCGCGGCCGCCGCAGACGCTCGCGTGCGGGATGCCGTAACGCAGGCAGGCCTCAAGAACGCTCACGCCCTTCGGCACGCGCACCTGACGGTCGGGAAAAGAGATCGCAACCAGGCCGCGCCGGCGCTCCCGCCATGAGCGCACGCCGCGCGCGACGAACACAAGCCCGATCGCGGCGGCATAGCCGATCGGGAAATAAACGAGGACAATATTCTTGATCAGCCGCGCCTGCGGGGCCGGAATGCTTTGCAGGTTCTCCTTGCGCCAGTCCGCATCATCGGCGAGCTGCGCAACCTCGCGGCCGCCGTGATGCGCGCCGACCATGGCCAGCGTCGGCAGCAGAATCGCGGCAGCCAGAAGATAGGGCGCCGCCCAGTCGAAGAACGATTTCAGCCGCAGCCAGAAGTAAAGGCCGATGCAGCCATGCGCCCAGGCGACCGTCAGCGAGATGAACTGGACGGCGATGTTGTACGGTGCCGAGACCCAGTAGGCGAAAAGCGCCGTCGCGTAATTGAACGGCGGCGTGTCGAAAAGCGCGCCCGTCAGGCGCTCGGCGCCGAAATGGTCGGCAAGCCACAGCGGAATGCTCAGGCCGAGAAGCAGCTGCGTGAGCTCTGCTCCGGTGTAACGAAAATGGCGCCGCTGATAGAGCGCCCACAGCCCGAGCGAGAAATGAATGACGGCGGCGACATAGAGCGTGTCGTTGACCAGCGGGAGCCGCCAGACCATTACGTGGTACCAGAGCCACGCCTCCATCGCGTCGTAGGAGATGACACCGAGCGCGTGATTGAAGAAGTGCGAGAAGATGTACGCGAACATCACCAGGCCGGTGATGAGGCGGATCTGGCGCACGCCGATGCCGCGCAGCCATGTCCGGACATCCGGCTTCGGCACTGCGCGCGTGCCGGGAAAATCAACGTGCGCAGGGACCTGTGCCGTCACGATGAATCACCATCAAAGGCCGGTCGGCTGCGCAAAGCTATCCGCGACTGGCCGGCAAGATCAACTGGCGCCGCACCTTGATCCGGCGGCGCCAGTACGTGCCTGTCGCATTATCCCCCGTTCATTCCCGTGCAGGCGCGAATGCGAGAGCATGAAACGCCTTCGACGCATCGGGATGAGTGTGAAGAAGAGTGGCGTGCCGTGCATACGGGCGCGAATCACAGTTTCCCTTTTGCACCGCTGCGCATCGCCGAGGGAGCGATGCGCAACTGGTCCCAACTTTCGAATCGGCGGGTCTGCGACGTAACCTTAATCGCTGCCGCCCGCGTCCGATTTCGCACGTTTAAGGATGAAATCTGTGCCGAATGCCGCATGGCTCCTATACCGCTTTACCATTCACACGGTCCTGCCTTGCTCCTGCCATGGTTTCCCTGCCCTTCCGTTCCTCACGCACATCATTGATGGGGACCGAAATTCAATGAAGCGAATTGGAATTGCGATTCTTGCCGGCCTGCTCACATTAGGCTCCGCCCAGGCGGCGGGCTGGTCTTCAGTGCATAAGTACGTCAAGAAGTCCGGCAACTGCGCAGGCCAGGAAGTGCTCGCGAGTCATTATTCATCCGGCAAACGTACCGCGAGCGGCGAGCGTTTCGATCCCAACGGCAACACTGCCGCCGCGCGCACGTGGCCGATCGGCACGGTGCTGACGATCACCAATCCGAAGAACGGCCGTTCGATCACGGTGCGGATCAACGACACCGGCCCATGGGGCATCGCCTACCGCATGGGCGCGCGGCTCGATCTTGCGCGCGGCGCCGCACGGCGGCTGGGAATGACGGCAACGCAGTACGTCTGCGTGGCGTAAGAGATCCCGTCCGGCGCCGCCGCGATTGCCGGCGGTCGGCGCCGGGATATTTGCGTCGTGTTTTGCACGATTGCCCGGCGCTCCGCAGGCGAATGGCTAAAATTGTCCGTGTCCCGGAAGCGCGCGTTAACCAACCAACTCTTTGCTGTCATGAATCGCCCGCAGAACCGCATGGCAAACGTGAATGATTAAATTATTTGCATTACCACCGCCATATAGCTTCGAGCGACGGGTATCTCGCAAGCGGGATATGGCTCCAACGTGCGGTGGTTGTCTGAACTTGCATCAGCGCAGAATGCGCGTGAGCGGAACGGAGCGGCAGCGCCCGCGCTGAATTTCTTCAGCCCGGTACGTCTGATCATCGCCTGTGCGGTCGCGCTTGCGCTCATTGTGGTCGCCAGCGCCGGCCTCATCGCCTACAATCTGCGTATACGCGTTCTGTCGGAGAACGCGCAGGCGCTGTCGAATTCCGCGCTCATCGTGGCAAAGCAGATCGAGCAGGCGTTCGCAGCCGTGCAGGCCGTGGAACGGCGTTTCAACGACGACCTGCCAGACCTGCCCGTGATTAATGGCGATACGATCGAGCGCGAATACAAACGGCACGCGACCCACATCAAGCTGCGCGACAAGGCCGGCGGCATGCCCTTTGTCGGATCGCTCGCCATATTCAACGCGAAGGGACAGCTGATCAATTCCTCGCACCGGTGGCCGATTCCCGACGTCAACGTCGCCAATGAAGACTATTTCACGGCGCTCGAAACGGGGTCCGGCTCCGGACCGTTTCTCGGCAGACCGGTTCGCGACAACGAAACCGGCAGTTGGGTCATTCATCTTGCGCACAGGATTTCCGGCCCGAAGGGCGAATTCCTCGGCGTCATCTCGGCAGCAATCGACCTGCACTATCTGCAGAACTATTTTCGCGACATCAGCCCGAATCCGGACAGCAGCTTTGCGCTGTTCCGCAGCGACGGGATGCTCATGGCACGGCATCCGGAGCAGGACGCGGATATCGGACGGCAATTTCCCAACGCGCTCGCGTTGAAACTGGTTGCGGACTCCAATCACGGCGTCGGCTCGATGAACGGCGTCATCGACAGTATCCCGCGCATGATTGCCGGACACCGTGTCGGCGGCTACCCGATCGTCGTCAGTGCCACGCGCGCGACCTCCTTCGTCCTTGCACACTGGCGAAGAACGGCGATCTACATCGCCGGCGCCGCGGTTCTGGCGCTCGCGGTCATTGCCGCTTTCGCGCTGTTGTTCACGCGCCTGTTCCGCAACTACCAGGCGCTCGAGCAGGCCCGGGCCGAGCGCAACCGGGCCGAGCAGTTGCGCGAGCAAAGCCTGCGCTTCGACGTCGCGCTGAACAACATGTCGCAGGGCCTGGTGATGTTCGATGCGAACTCGCGCCTCGTCGTCGTCAACACGCGCTTCCTCGAGATTTATGGGCTGTCGCCGGACGTGATCAAACCGGGCATTACGCTTCTCGAGCTGCTCAGGCATCGCAAGGAGTGCGGCTCGTTCGCCGGCAATCCCGAGGAATATAACGACGTGATCCTGCAGCGGATCGCCGCGCGCAAGTTGACAAAGCGGAACGTGCCGACGCCGTCGGGCCGCATCATCCAGATCGTCAACCAGCCGATGCCCGACGGGGGCTGGGTGGCGACCCATGAGGACATCACCGAGAAAATCGAAGCCGAGACGGCGATCAAGAAGCAGAAAGAGCAGCTGGACGCGGCGCTCGCGCACATCTCGCAAGGTGTCTGCATGTTCGACGCCTCGAAACGCCTGATCATCTGCAACAAGCAGTACGCCGATATCTACGAGTTGACCGAGGAACTGACAAAGCCGGGAACCCCGTTCCAGGCCATCATCGAGTACACAGTCGCCAGGGGGAACGGGCCGAAAGACTCGGCAGCCTTTCTCAAAAAGCGGCTCAACGACGTCGCAGGCCGCGTTCCCTATCAGACTACAAACCAGCTGCGCGACGGGCGCTATGTCGCGGTCGTTCACCGGCCGATGGCGAACGGCGGCTGGGTCGCGACCCACCAGGACGTTACCGAAGCCAAGCACCGCGAGGAATCCTTCCGCCTGCTGTTCGAGGGCAACCCGGCACCGATGTGGGTGATCGACCGCGACACGTTCCGCTTCCTTGCCGTGAACGAGGCCGCGGTCGCGCATTACGGCTTCACCCGCGAGCAGTTCATGGCCATGTCGGTTGCCGACCTGCGGCCGCCCGAAGACCGCGACCGCTTCAGGACCTTTATCCAGTCGCTTTCGGACGACCAGTTCGTGGAGAACGTCGGCGAGCACATCACGGCCGATGGCAGGAAGATCAACGTCGCCGTCTATTCACGCGCTCTCACCTATAACGGGCACAACGCGCGCCTGACCGTCATTCACGACGTCACCAAGACGAAGCTCACCGAGGCCGAGCTGCGCCGCACCAAGATCTTCCTCGATGCGGTCATCGAGCACGTGCCCCTGCCGATTATCGTTCGCCATGTCGATGGCGCGGGCGCGAACGCGCAGGGCGGCCGCTTCCTCCTGTTCAACCGCGCGTACGAGGAGCTCACCGGCGATGCGCGCGACCGCCTGATCGGCAAGACCGCGCACGAGCTGTTCCCGCCGGAGCGCGCGGACATTATCGTGAAGTCCGACCTCGAGACATTGCAGACGAACGGAATCGTCGCGACGCCCGAGCATTACATCAGCACGGCAGATCACGGCCTGCGCCTGATCAAGGCCAGCAAGATCGCCATCCGCGATGACAGCGGCGATCCGCAATACCTGCTGACCGTGCTCGACGACATCACCGAACGCCGGCGCAGCGAGCAGCACATTTCGTATCTCGCCCACAACGATTCGCTAACCGGGCTGCCGAACCGGACCTCGTTCCTCAAGCACCTATTCGAAACGCTCGACGATGCCGCGAGGAACAACGGGCGTTTTGCCATCATGTGCCTCGACCTCGACCGCTTCAAGGAAGCCAATGACACCTATGGCCATCTTGTCGGCGATGGCCTGCTGCGCGAGGCGGCGCGGCGCCTGCAGACCGCCGCGGAAGGCGCATTCCTTGCGCGCATCGGCGGCGACGAGTTCATCGTGGTCCTCGCAAGCGACGAGCCGGAGGTCACGGCCGGAATTATCGGCGAGCGCATGATCGAAGCCTTCAAGAAGAACTTCGAAGTCGACGGACACCAGTTGCAGGTCGGCTTGAGCGTGGGTGTGGCGATCTACCCCGCCGACGGCGCCGACGCGACGGCCCTGATCGCCAATGCCGACGCGGCCCTCTATCAGGCCAAGGCCGAGGTGCGCGGGTCGGTGCGCTTTTTCGAGGAAAAGCTCGGCTCACGCCTGCGCGAGCGCCGCGAGCTGCAGACCGACCTGCGCGCAGCGCCCGACCGCGGCGACATCCACCTGCACTACCAGCCGCAGAAGACCATCACCCACGGCGAGGTCGTGGGCTTCGAGGCGCTCGCACGCTGGCACTGTCCGAAGCGCGGCTGGGTCTCGCCCGAGACTTTCATACCCATCGCCGAGCAGAGCACCTACATCATCACTCTCGGCGAGTGGATCCTGCGCGAGGCATGCAGGGAAGCCGCTTCATGGCCGAACCCGCTCAAGGTGGCGGTCAACATCTCGCCGGTCCAGTTCCACCACGGCGATCTGCCGAAGCTGATCCACTCGATCCTGCTCGAGACCGGCCTCAAGCCCGACCGGCTCGAACTCGAGATCACCGAAGGCGTGCTGATCGACGATTTCTCCCGCGCGGTGTCGATCCTGCGCAAGCTCAAGCTGCTCGGCGTCCACATCGCGCTTGACGACTTCGGCTCGGGCTATTCGTCGCTGTCCTACCTGCACGCGTTTCCGTTCGAGAAGATCAAGATCGACCGCGTCTTCGTCGGCGACCTTGAGAACAACCATCATTCGATGGCGATCGTGCGCGCGATCATCACGCTCGGGCACAGTCTCAACATTCCCGTCCTCGCCGAAGGCGTCGAGAACAACAATCAGCTCTCGTTCCTGGCCCAGGAGGGCTGCGACGAGGTGCAGGGCTATCTCACCGGCAAGCCGCAGCCGATCCAGGCCTACGCGGAGCTGGTCGGCCACGCGGTCGCAAAACCGCGGCACAAGGCCGCCGCAGGCTAACACCGCGACAGAAAAAGAAGGCGGCCCTTGGGGGGCCGCACAACAAGTTTGGAGGATCGTGAAGAAACGGGGGGCCTGCCCCTTGGGTGAGGGGCAGGCCTTACGACGGTCAGATCGCGTTCAAAATCCTGGCCGTCAGGCTGCCTATGGTGTGGGGACTTACCACCAGGCTCGCCAAAGTCGTGTCAGTGGCAGGACCTTCGATGCTGCGCGCCAGTCCGGTGACCACCGTCACGCAAGCCAGAAACATCGTGGAGGCGGCGAGGATGATGGTCTTACGCATGGTCGTCGGTCCCTGAAATGATGCGGGAGCAACCGGCTCCCTACGCACATCACACTAGGTCACCGCATCATGCGCCGATGTGACCCCCGTCACAGATAGGCGCTTTTTCCGGTCGTTCTAAAAACGCTGAAATATCTAGAGTTTAATCTCTTTTTCGAGCCGGGCCCGGTTCTCCAGGCAGTAATAGCCTGACAGGCGGGTCACGAGTTTCGACCGCATCCACTCGTTGAGAATGCGGCTGACGTTCTCGCGCGCGATTCCCGCCATCGCGGCGACGTCGCTCTGGCTCAACTTCTGCCGGATCACGATGCGGCCGCCGCCGACGTCGTTTCCGAAAGCTTTGGCGAGATCCAGAAGCGCGCGTGCAACGCGGCCTTTCACGGGAAGGAACGTACCGGCCGCCACGACCTGGTCGGTGTCGCGCAACCGCGTGGCCACAAGGTTGAGAAGATGCTTGTAGACCTCGGGATTTTTCGCCGCCACCGCCTCGAAAGAAGCACGGCTGATGAACCTGAGCTTGCAGTCGCGCAGGGCCGAAACCGATGCGGACCGCGGTCGGCCGTCGACCATCGCCATGTCACCCACGATCGAGCCGGGACCGAGGATTGCCAGGATGCGCTCCGCACCCTTGGGCGACACCATGCTCACCTTGAGCAGGCCCTCGTCGAGCCGGTAGCAGCCATCGCCCGGATCCCCCGCGAGGAAAAGCATTTCGTTCGATGCGAGCTTGACCGGCTTGGCATTGGCCAGAAGCGCGGTCGCAAGCCGCTCGGGCAAATCCGACAGCAGATCGGTGGCAGCAGGCTGAGCAGAAGCCATCAAAAACCCGGCGCGGTGAGTGCATAAGGCGCCTGGTTTTTCTAGCAGAAATTCGCGCGGAATGCCTCAATTGCCGGTGATGGCGGCCCTCGCGATCCTGACGGTTAAGACCGGGCCGGACAAGATCGGGGGCGGAAAGCCGCGATAATGCGTGATAGCGCCCCGCCATTGCCTGGCCCCCGCGCGGGCCCCCTCGGCAAAGCGCGCGCACCAGGTAACCATCCGCGACAAAAAAGCGCTCCGGCCACCCGGCGCGGACGTAGTGGCCCGGCAGCGATGTCGGTCATCGGTCCCCCCTGTTCTGTCCGCCACGGACGCAAAATGCGCCTGACGTGGTGAAAGATTGGGCCGAGGTGCAGATGCCCACTGTGGCCTCAATCATAAACTGACGGTTTTGGACCGGTTATCCGCCGCCGCAAGCCGGGGCTGGCGGATCAGCCGGCAAGCCCTTAGCATCGCCGGAGCTGACGGTTTTCAAGACTGGGGAGCACCATGAGACGACATCCACTCCTTATGGCCGCGCTGGTTCTGATGCTTGGCTGGGGTGCTTACGGTTCAAAAGGCAACGATATCGGTGGCATCATTCCCTGGTCACCGGAAGCGGAGCAGAATGCGCTCGATATCGCGCAGGCCAACTGCAGCCAGTTCGACAAGCACGCGGTGATCACCAGCGTGCACCGCATGTACGGCGACTATATCGCCTATGCCTGCTGGTGGCGTGTGCCGCCGGGGACACGCAGCCACCGCTCGTAGCGGCCTCATTCGACGAGACCTTGGCGCATGAGACGCGAGCCGATCATCGCCTTGCTCGCGTCCGGCCTTGTTGCGGGCCCGGCTCTCGCGCTCGATCTCAACTCATTCCGCGCGCAGCACGGCCGGCCGCCGCTGTCTCCGAGCGGAGCGCTTTACGGCGCCGCCTACGGCCATGCGCAAAGTCTTGCCGGACGCGGGCGGCTTGATCATGCCGGCTTCCGCCATCGCGTGTCGATCGCGGCGGGCGCTGCGGCGGAAAACGTTGCCTTCGGGTGCGAAACCGAGGACTGCGTCATCCGCATGTGGGCGCGGTCCGGCCGTCACCGCGCCAACATGCTGCGGCGGGACGTGACAAGCTACGGCATCGCCTCGGCAGTCGGCAGCAATGGCAGACGTTACTGGGTGCTCGAGCTCGGAAACCAGTAGCTATTTCTTCTCGAGCATCAGCTGGCCCTTGTTGCCGATCACGCGCTGCGCAGCATGGGCAAAGCGCGCGAGCAGCCACGGCAGCGTAACCTCGAGCCGCACGCCGGCCTCGTAGACATCGATAAAGCCCGTTGCGGTCTGCCCCAGGGCCGAGGCACGGAACGACAGGCGGTCGCCGGTCCATACGTCCTGATCGATCGAGAGCAACCAGGCGAACTCGGCTTTCGCCCGGCCGAGCCCCTCCCTGATGCGCCGCAGCGCTTCCTCTTTTCCGAGGCGATGCGGAATAACCACGACGAGCGGCTCTGACATCCGGCTGCCCTCCCTGCCGCAGCTCATGTGGGGACGTTGCCCACGCGAAGGAAGAGCGGCCGCTCCGCCCGCTGCAAAGTTCCCGCAAGTTACCGTAAGCTCGGCGCCGAAGAAGGAAACGCGCCATGCCTCTATCCGACACCATCAAGACGCTGATCCGGAACGCCTGGGACGACGGCTATCCGTGCCTGGTCGCGACCAACGGCCCGCAGGGACCGAACATCACGCCCAAAGGCAGCATGATCGTCTTCGACGATGGGCATCTTGCATGGTGGGAACGCAGCAAGCGCGCGGTGCTGGAGAATCTCGGTCACGACAAGCGCGTCTGCGTGATGTACGCCAACTTCAAGGCGCAGCGCGACGGCGTTCTGGATTCCGGCTTCCTGCGTTTCTTCGGCTCGGTCGAGCTGCACGAAACCGGTCCGGTGCGCGAAGCGATCTTCGCAAGGCTGCTTCCGCGCGAACAGACGCACGCCGGTGCCGAGACGGGCATCGGCGTGCTGGTCCGCATCGAAAAGGCGATCGACGTGCGCGGCAAGCCGCTGATGTGAGCGGAAGGCCCCGCGCCGAGGCGGTCACGCTTCCTTTTCGCACTTGGCCATGAAACTGTTCTTTGCGGCACCGGCGAGCGGCTTGCCGTCCTTGCCGACAGCTTTGCCCTCGCAGGCGTCCTGCTTGCACTTCTTGATGAAGCTGGTTTTCGCAGCGCCGGCGAGCGGCTTGCCGTCTTTGCTCACGGCCTTGCTTTCACACGACTGGGCGAACGCGGAGCCCGCGGCAAAAGCGGTAATCAGTGCAGCAAGAAGAATTCGCTTCATCGTTTCCTCCATACGTTGTGGCGTCAAAACACGGACTGGAACGTCAATTAACGGCCAATTTTTGTCCTGGTACGACAGCCGCGCAATTCTTTCGTTTGTGACAATTCGAATAAATGCAGATTTCTGAACGCCGGTTCATCCAACTTCATGCACTTGAATGACAGTTGTGCATCCTGCCGGCCGCCGTCACGATGGCGGTATTGCCCACCGCCTTCGCCGCCCGCCGGTTCTTGCCCCGCTCTTACCGTTTTGACTTCTTCAGGCTGCGGATGAATCGCTCGGTCTGCGTTTGGCTGATCCGCACCAGCGGCGGCGGGAAATATTTGCCGTCGCTGACGTCCTTGGTCGGGCCGTAGAAGCGGTACGTGATGTTGTATTTCTTGCCCTGCGGGGTCGGCAGCCAGTTGGATTCCGGAATGCCGTCGGGCTGCTTTGGCCCGAAAGCCAGCGTCAGCAATCCATCGTCGCCGAATTGCAGCGGCGACTGTTTGTTCAGCAGGTAGCGGTCCAGCGGATTCGGGATGACCTTGAAGTCGACCCCGTCGACGACAATGGCCGACCAGAAGTAGCGCACCTTCGAGCGCGGCAGTGCGTCTTTCGGATAGGTCTGAATGAAGGTCTGGCTGCCGTCGAGACCCATGCCCGTAAAGTAGACGACTTCCTTGGTGTTGTTCGCCCATATCCCTGTGTAGTTGGCGATGCTGCGCATCACATAGTCCGTACGATAGTTGCCAACGACTCGCGGACGCACCCATCCATTCTCTGCCTTGCCCATTTTCTGAATCTCGTTGTGAAAGGCGGGGATGGCCTGGCGGCGGATGACCGCATCGATGCGCGCGCGCTGCGACCGGTCAGCCGCAGCCTTCGCGATTGCATGCACTTTTTCACGCACATCAATCATGCCGGGATTGAGATCGGCCTCGCTCGCCAAAATCTCATCGGCTTTGTCGAAAGCTTCGACGCCCGGAAGCTTGTCGTTCGTGAAGTCCAACCTGACCACCGCCTGGTCGATGACCGGCTTGCCGGTTGCCTTCATCGTCACTTTCTTCTGTAAAGCAACGGCGTCGGCAGGATTGGCGCCGAGTTCGATCCGCATCAAGATGCGCGACTTCGGACTCGGCAGGTTCACGCGTTGCGTGCCTTTCGGTAGTACAGCGACCGTCTTCTTGAGGCAGAACGCGAATTTTCCAAATGGATGCCTGGGAAAATTCCGTTCGTTTATGTTGGCGGTCACTTCGCCCCAGCCGTTGAGTGCCTGCACCGTGTAGTACCGACCCCTGATTTCCGGCAGATCGATGAGCGTGCAGCTTTTCTCGTCGAGCCCGATCCAGGCTTCGCTGTAGAGGACGTCGAGATTGGGATTGGCCCAATCGACGCCTCCCGGCGCCCGGTGGATGATCTCGTTCCACCTGAAGCCTTCCCTGAAATCGAGATTTTCCTGCCGCAGCACCAGCAGGCGGCCGAGCATGTATTCGTAGGCTTCGACGATGTCGCGGTCGGCGAGCCGCGCGGGCTGCGCGCAGGCCGGAACGACCGCTGCCATCGCCGCGAATGCCGCCAGAACGGATTTTACCGGTGCCAACCCCATGGCGCGGTAAGTTTGCACCCGTTGCGCGCGAAAATCATCCGAAATACCGCTCATTTTGAATGCGGGCACAGGCGGCCGGATTCCCGTTTGCGCGGGATAGGTTTTGTGCAGGCGCTGCGTGCGCGCGGAATCACGGAAATGCCCGTTTACTTTTCTGTGTCGACAACCTTCTTCCAGGTGTGATCCGGGCTGAACGTGGTCATGCGCGCGGCGATCCGCGCCGTGTGCTCGCCGAGATCCTTCTCGTAGATGTCGCCTTCATGGTTGATGATGAAGGTCATGATGCCGGAATTGCCATACTCGGCCGGATAGGCAACGGCCGCAAAGCCGCCGATCATGTCGCCGTTGACGACATAGTCTACGGCGCCGCCGGGCGCGGTCGGGCCCTGGCGCAGCAGGATCTTGAAGCGATAGCCATGGTAAGGCTCGCCGGCGCCCGGGCGATAGCCGCGTTGCGTTGCATCCGCGACAGCCTCGCCGAGCGGGCTCGGTTTTTCGTTGTCGCTGGTCGGCCAATAGAGACCGTCTTTCTTGCCCGGCGAGCTGACGATCCGTTGCGCATAGACCGCCTGGCCGCTCTTGCTCTTGTTCATGTCGGCATATTCTTGCTGCGCGTCCCAGTACGCGAGCATGGCCTTCATGGTCGAGAGTTCGTTACGACCGATACGCCGCGCCAGGACTTCCTCGCGGCCGGCCGGGACGTCGAAAATCCACTGGCCGTCGCGCTGCACCATCGGAATCGGGAATGGCCAGTCGTTCTGCCCGATGACCAGCACAGACGGCTTGCCCGGTCCTGCAACGATGCGATGCCCGGCGTCATAGGCGGCAAGATATTCCTTCCGGACGTTCGCATCCTCAACCGGATCGCCGGATGAAACCAGTTCCTGCGAACCCGGTCCGAGAATGCTTATGACCGATTTGGTGTCACCACTTCGCGCTGCCTTGACAAGCGCTTCGACGGCCTCTTCGGGCGTCTTGAAACGCTGCTGCGCCTGCGCGAGCGAGGACAGCGTGAGGATAAGCATCGCCGCGCCGGCCAGGATGGTGATCTTGCTCAAGAGCCGTACGTGATGTGTGTTCATCATGACGGTTCACCTCTCAATGCGACCGCGAGGCGGCGGACGGAATCCGCGCGCCCGTGGCGAGCCATTGATCGTAGCTTTGGAACTGCAACCCGAGTCTGTCGTAGAAGACAAGCAGGTAGCCGTCGTGACCGCGGATGACGGCATCGGGCGCAACGACCTGCACCTCCTGCGCCATCACGCCGACATAGGCCTTGTCGCTGCCATTGTAGCTGAAGCGATAGAAGCCAAGCCCGTCGTCGAGGTGTCCAAGCAAGATCACATGGTGCTTGAGCGCGATGTCGGAGCGGCGTCCGCCGCCACCACCGCCGCGCCCGCCGCCACCGCCGCCACGACCGCCGCCACCGCCGCCCATCCGCGCGCCGCCGCCGCCGCCACCACGCCCGCCCATGCTCGCATGACCACGTGACGCGGAAGCCATGGCACTGCGGCCGCCACCGCCGCTGCCGGCGAATGCACTGCGGCCACCACCGCCACCACCCGCTCTGCCGCCGCTCGGACGCTGGCCGGCGCTGGGCCGGCTGCCGCCGCCGGGACGACTGCCCGCGCCTTTTCCGCCGCTCGGACGCTGTGCCGCTTTTTGACCGCCGCCCGGCCGATTACCTGCACCTGCGCCGCCACCCGGACGATTGCCTGCACCCGCGCCGCCACCGGGACGGTTGCCGCCAGCACCGTCGCGCCCCCGGAAGTCCGCGCGGTTACCTGCACCGGCGCGGTTATTGTTGCCCCTGCCCATTCTGTCGGCGACGCCTTTGTTGTTGTAACGAACGCCCTGCCGGTGCTCGGGCCTGTGGTTCCAGTTTCCACTGCCGCCGCCTGGCCGATTGATGTTGATGTTGTTGTTGTTCCAGTTGACGTTGCCACCCCAATAACCACCCCCCGCCCAGCGCCCCAAGGCATAACCCGCGCCGAAGGCCAGGCCCGCGCCCAAGATTGCGCCGCCGTAGGGCCAGTAGCTCGCGCCCCAGTAGTAGGGCGGATAGGCCGGGTAGGGCCAGGCGCCATAAACCACCGCCGGGTCGTAATATGGCACGTACATCGTTTCCGGATCCGTGGGCTCGATCACGATGACCTGCTTGCCGCCTTCGGATTTCTTCGAAACTTTCTGCTGCTTTGTAGTCTGAAGCTTGTTGTTTGCATCCGCCCTGGCGCGCAGACGCTGGACGCCGTCCATCACGTCGTTCTGTTGCGCGAGCATGGCGTCGCCGAGCTTTTGCGTCCAATCGAGCTTGTCCGCCATCATGTCGAGCACCGAGGGTGTCGCAACGAGCGACTTCACGCTTTCATCCCAGCCCTGCTTGTCGAGCGCGGCCCTCAACGCGTCGTCCTTGAGCCCCTTGTTTTCCTTCAGCCACCGGCTCGCCTGAATGACCTCGAGCGGATAAGTCGCTGCCATCAGCACCTGGGCGATCAGAGCGTCCGGATAAAGCGCGATCGGCGAAAGCAGCGCATCGATCTCTCCGGGCTTGAGCAACTCGTCTTGCGCGGGCGCGCTCGCCGGTGCGGGAGCCGGCTGGCTCTGCGCGCCTGCCACCTGGGTAAGGGCAACGAACAAGACGAATGCCAGCGATTGCACGAGGAATTTCGACATGGCCACTCCGTCGTTTCGACAAGCACAAAACATTCGCCGAATGCATGGGCATCGCGCGAAGAGCACGTCTGTCGTGTGCAAGCGTAGAGAGGCCGGTGCTGCTGATCGAGTTGGACCGAGGTCCAATAGCTGTCACACCGGACCAGTCGGACGGGATTGTCCGCATCCAGTCACTTCTGCGACCTTGATCGAGTGCCTTGCCGGCGCGCGTGACCGGCATTCTCGCCGGCCAGCGCGTCTGCGTGAGTTCCGATTAAATACCGCCATCAGTTCCCGCCGCGTCCCGTTGTCTCGATCTTTTCCATCGCATCGCTGACGGTGAAGCTCGCCGCCTTGGCGCGCGGGGGGAATTCCTTGAAGCTGTCGAGATATCGCGCGACGATCGCCTGCGCAGGCACGAGCAGGAATACCCGGCGCGCCTGCCAGTTGCCGTACAGCATGCTGTCAGGCCCCCGCTCGAACGGGTCGGCGCGCAGGTTGTACAGATTGGGTGCGCGCAGCTTGGTGAAGTTGCCTTGCCAGACCCCGATTGGCGTTTTGGGATTCACTTCCGTGTGCTGCTCCAGGAAAGTGACCTTCCATTCTCGGACACGGAGTGCCATCAGGTCGCCGTCGTCGCTCCAGTAGAGAAATTCCTCACGCGGCGATTTCGCTGCCTCGCCCTTCAGGAACGGCAGCAGGTTCACGCCATCGAGATGGACCTTGAATTGCCTGCCGTTCAGCGTGTGCCCGCTCCGCAGCTTGTCGGTCAGCTGCGGTTCGCCCACTGCTGCCGCGAAGGTCGGGATGAAGTCCTCGTGCGCGCAGATGTCATTGACGACGGTCCCCGCCTTGATCACGCCCGGCCAGCGGATCAGACACGGCACGCGGAAGGCGCCTTCCCAGTTGGTCGCTTTCTCGCCCTTGAAGGGGGTCGCGCCGCCATCCGGCCAGGTGAAGACTTCGGCGCCGTTGTCGGTCGTGTAGACGACGATCGTGTCGTCGGCGGCACCGAGATCATCGACCAGTTTCAGCAGTTCGCCGACTTGTCCGTCGTGCTCAACCATGCCGTCCGGATAGGTGCCGAGGCCGGTCTTGCCCTCCGACTCCTTCTTCAGATGCGTGAAGATGTGCATGCGCGTGGAGTTGAAGTAGCAGAACCACGGCCTGTTGGCCTGGTGCTGCCGGGTGATGAAGTCCTTGGCCGCCGTGAGGAATTCCACGTCGATCGTCTCCATCCGCTTCTTGTTGAGCGGCCCGGTATTCTCGATCACCTGCCTGCCGACCTTGCCGTAGGCAGGGTCAACGGTCGTATCGTCGCGGTCGCTCGCCTTGCACCTGAGCACGCCGCGCGGCCCGAACTTGGCGCGGAACTGCGGCGCCTTGGGATAGTCGGGATTCTCCGGCTCCTCTTCGGCGTTCAGGTGATAGAGATTGCCGAAGAACTCGTCGAACCCGTGCACGGTCGGCAAATGCTCGTTCCGGTCGCCGAGATGGTTCTTGCCGAACTGGCCGTTGGCGTAGCCGTACGTTTTCAGAACATCCGCGATGCTCGGATCGAGCGGCCCAAGTCCGAGCTCGGCTCCCGGCAGGCCGACCTTGGTCAGGCCGGTGCGGATCGGCGACTGCCCGGTGATGAATGCGGCGCGACCGGCGGTGCAGCTTTGTTGCCCGTACCAGTCGGTGAAAATCGCACCCTCTTTTCCGATCCGATCAATGTTCGGCGTGCGGTAGCCCATGATGCCCATGTTGTAGGCGCTGACATTGAACCAGCCGATGTCGTCGCCCATGATGAACAGGATGTTCGGCTTGCGGCCCGACGGGACCGGCACCGGCCGCTGCTGCGCCTGCGCGCTCTGCATCGGCGCGCTTGCTGCAAGCGCCGACGCGGCGGCCAAAGTCGTGCCGGCAAGCAGGATATTGCGCCGGCTGACATCGGTTGCGTAATTCTGCCCTGCATTTTTTGCCATGACTCTCTACTCCTTTGCGTCGGATTGGCGTCGACAACGCGTTCCATTTCTCACTGGGCGTGCGCGGCGGTGCGCAGCGCACGTATCGATGGCAACCGAGCTTCGAACTCAGCGCGCGGGCTGACCCGCCATCATGTTTTTCACGAAACCAACGATGAACGTGAGGATGGCGCCGGCGGCGCCCCCGCCCACGGCCTGGCCGAGCATGGCGCCGACGTCGAGGCCGCCACCCGTGTCCGCGAGCATCGGGATCAGCGATTGAAGGACTGAGCCTCCCGCAACGCCGCCAATGGCTCCCGAAATCGAGTTGCCGAGCGTGCCGAGGTTATAGTCCTTCGTTGCATTGCCAACAGCGTTGCCGCCGATCGCACCGGCAACGAGCTGAATGATGAGATTGATCAGTGTGCTTGACATGAGAGCCTCCACTCTAACCAAGTGCGATACAGCCCCCCCTTCCCACTGATCCCGGTGTTGCCGTCATCACCTCCGTGTCGTCATTTCCATGCGTTCCTGTGCCCGGCAGACGGAGCCGGCGCGTTCATTGCGCTGGCCTTCCCAGGGTTTCCTGGACTTTCATCACCGGCGGCGGATCCCAGCGGCCGGTCAGCACATCCGGTTTCGGAGCGTAAAGACGCATGGTCAGATTGAACGCTCCCTGCGGCGCCGGAAGCCAGTTGACCTCTTTGGCCGCGCCCGGGCTTTCATTCTGGACGTAGAGCGTCAGCGAGCCGTCAGGATCGTGCGCGAAAGCCATCCAGCTGCTGACCGCGAACCGGTTGGGCGTGTTTGCGACCTGGAATCCCTCCGGGTCATAAAGAGTGATCGACCAGAACGCGCCAGCCGGCGGCATTGCGTCCCTGGCGAATCTGATTGTGTACTTGTTCGCGCCGTCGAGCGGGCGTCCGGATTCGTCCCCGAGATTGAGCGGGTAGACCGCATCTTCCGGCAGGTTTGCGCCAAGGCCGGCCTGCGCGATGATGGCGCGCTTGAGATAGTAATTTCCGTAGACACCCATTGTGTCGGTGTTGACCGACCAGTTGTTCGCGACGCGCGCAAGTGTCCTGACTTTCCATTGCATCAGCTTCTGGCCGGCTTCCGGCGCGGCTTCGAATGCCTTTTTCACAGCAGGATCGAGCCTGGCGATGTCGAAACTCCTGCCGGGCTCGAAGCCGATCCGCTTCAACTGTGCGATGATCGGCTCGTCGGTAATGTGGGGCGGGTGCAGCTTCAGGAGCTCGGCTGCGTAAGCGAAATATTTTCCGGCCGGCATGGTGTCGACCTGGGTTTTTGCCGGCGTCGTCACGTCGACGGTCGGATCGATCTTTGCCACAACCGGTCGTGCCGGCTTGCCCCATCCGGAGAGCGGCGTGATCCTGAACCCGGCCTGAACCTTGTGCACCGCTTCATAGTCAGCCGGGCCATCGGTCTTGGTGCGGCCGATGATCCAGACATAGGGCGTCGGCGCATCGATGCCTGTGAATCCGGCCGGGACTGCTCCCCGCCAGCCCGGCGGCACGATGAGGAAATCGGCGGCCTGCGTTCCTGTTGTGCGCCAGCCCGGCGATGCAAACACATCGGTCCACATGTCGAGCATGGGCAGGAGATAATATCGGCCGGCTGTGTCCGGCACGGAGACGACCACGGGCCCGTTGGTCAGATCCAGCCACCCGCTGGAATAGAGCGTGTCAAAGTTGGGGCGGACGACAATCCTCATGTCAGCGGTCGGGAACGCCGGGATATTGACGAATGTGTTCATCGGACCGCCGATCCCTTTGCCCGGTTCGGTGTTGATGGCCTGCTTGCGCGTGAGGTCCATGGTGACCAGCGGGTAGAAATAGACGTAGGCATCGATGGCGATTGCCTGCGCTTCGGCTTCCGTGACGGCCTGTGCGCGTGCCGTCGGCGAGACACTCATGACCGCCGCATAAACGGTCAAAGCCAGGATGCCCCGTCCAGTCAGGCGCTGTCGCATGATGATCTCCTCTCGTGGACCACGCACCGAAACCCGACATGGCTGGTCGACGTATCGATCGGCTGCGCGTGACGTGCGGCGGGCCGGTAACGGCGGCAATAGCTCGGCGCGCACAGGTGCGAGCCGCCTTTGAGCACCTTGCGGGGAATCCTGATATTGGGCTGGCACGGGTCGTAGCTTTCCGATTCCGGGCCGCCGCGCGGATCTTCCGGAATGCAGCAGGCCTTCTGCGCGTCCGACTGGTGCTTCGGCGAGTACCAGTCGCTCGTCCATTCCCACACGTTGCCGATCATGTCGTAGACGCCGTAGCCGTTCGGCGGGAACGCGGTCACCGGCGAAGTGCGCCTAAATCCGGGCCGCCGCTGATACGGAAATTCGCCGTGCCACGTGTTGGCCATCCGGCGACCGTTGGGGATGAATGCATCGCCCCAGGCGAATTCGGCGCCGTCGAGTCCGCCACGCGCTGCGAATTCCCACTCGGCCTCAGTCGGCACTTCCCTGCCCGCCCAGCGCGCAAAGAGGAATGCGTCGGAATAAGCGACGTGCACGACCGGATGATCGTCGAGGCCCTTGATGTCGCTGTCCGGCCCGTACGGGTGCTGCCAGTCGGCGCCCTTGAGGAATGTCCACCACTGGCTCCAGTCGCGCAGATCGACCGGATGCTTCGGCGGCGTGAACACGAGCGAACCTGCAAACAGCATTTCCGGGCGCGCGCCCGGGTAGTTCTCCGGGTCCGGAGGAATCTCCGCGAAGGTCACGTGGCCGGTCGCGCGCACAAATTCCCTGAAACGACGATTTGTGACCGGCGTGCGATCGATCCAGAAGTCGCCGACGGTAACCCGGTGTGCCGGCGCCTCTTCGGGATAGTGCCGGTCTGACCCCATGCGGAACGTGCCGCCGCTAAGCCGGATCATGCCTTCCGTGTCGCGCGCACCCGCCGCGGCGGTGCCGTCCGGAGTTCGCAGACGTAAATCGACTTCCGCCCAACCGAGCGCGTTCATGTTTCAATGTCTACGCGCAGGCACGCGTCACAATCGAGTTGGACCGTGGTCCAATGAACCGGAAGGAAATGCGCGAGGCGACAGGGGGACGGGGAGGTGGGGGAAATGCCGCCTCGCGCATCGTGGGACCGACATCCCAATGGATGGATGTCCTAGTTTGGGACTTTCTATCGGCAAAAATTCTTTGTCGATTGGCCCGTGGTCCAATACCGGCCTGACCGGTTCGACGCGGACGGTTTTGCCAGAATAGGCGCTCTCGTTTGAGCCTGCGTCGAATGCTATAAAATATCGTTCCACTCCGGCGATGGACGGACGATGGATTCATTCGCGCCCGGGAATTCCGTGCGGCCGCTCTCAGAGCGCGCCGCACGCGTCAGCGGCGGCGAGGCGTTCCGGAATATTCTGATTGTCGCGATCGCATACTACGCGGGCGCGGAAATCGCGTTTCTGGTCGGCACGCTCTCCGACAGGATTTTTGCGCCGCTCTGGCCTCCCAATATCGTCCTGTTCTGTGCGCTTCTCCTGACGCAGCCGCGGCAATGGTGGATCTACATTCTCGCCGCCCTCCCCGCGCACACGATCGCCGAACTGGGCGTCGGCATGCCGGCCTCGCAATTGCTCGTGGCGTTCGTCACGAACTGCTCCGTGGCGATCTTCAATGCCTTCGCCGTTCAGCGGCTCCTGGTGGAGCCTCCGTGGTTCGGGACCATCCGCAAGACGCTCATTTATGTCCTGATCACCGCCTTCATCGGCCCGGCCTTTTGCGCGCTTGGCGGCGCCTTCGTTCAGATCCTCGGCGGTGGCTCCATGGATGACTACGGATTGTTCTGGGCGCGCTGGTACGCATCCAATGCGCTGGGCAGCCTCACGCTCGGCCCGATAGCAATGATCTGGCTGAGCGGTACCAGAGCCCCGATCCCCCGATCCCGCGCCGAAGCCGTCATCCTTGTCGCGGCACTTGTCAGCGCCAGTATCATTGCGTTCGAGGAGTTGCCGGCGATCGCAAGCGGCTATCTCCCGTTGCTCCTGTATCTGCCGTTGCCGGTCGTCGTGTGGGCGGCAATGCGATTCGGAGCCAAAGGTGCAAGCGGAGCAATCCTGGTCCTCAGCCTTGTTTTGATCTGGCGCACTCTCAACGGACCAAGCCTGTTCGATATCGGCTCGCCGGAAACGAATGTTTTCGCCATGCAGCTGTTTCTGATTGCCTTGTCGCCGCCGATCCTGCTGCTGGGGGCCGCCATCGAGGAGACACGCCGCGCCGAGAAGACCACACGGGAGAGCGAGGAACGGATCTCGTTCGCCGCGGCATCCTCACATGTCGGATTGTGGCAATACGAAATCGAAACGAATGTTTTCTGGACGACCGAATATTGCCGCACGCTGTTCGGTCTTTCGCGCGGCGCGCAGCTTGATTTCGACGCGTTGCTGGGCCGAATTCATCCGAACGACGTCTTGCCTGCGAGCGCGGCGCTGAAATCGGCAATACTTCACGCAACTCCGCTGGACATCGAATTCCGCGTGCAGGACGGCGCCGAAGTCCGCTGGATCTCGGCCAGGGCGCGGCCTGTCGCCGGAAGCAACGGCAAGCCATCGGCGATGGTTGGAGCGTTTGCAGACGTGACGCCCCGCAAGCTGGCGGAAGCCGAAGCCGACGTGCAGCGGCAGGAGATCGCGCATTTGATGCGCGTATCGATGCTGGGTGAGCTTTCGGGCGGATTGGCACACGAACTGACGCAGCCTCTGACGTCGATTCTTTCCAATGCCCAGGCAGGCAAGATGCTGCTGACAAAGGGGGGCAAAGGTGAAATCGACGAAATTTTCGACGACATCATTGCGGAGGACGAGCGTGCCGGCGCCGTGATTCATCGCCTTCGCGGTCTTCTGAAAAAAGGCGACGTGAAATACGAAACGATCGACATGAACGATCTGATTTCATCGACGCTGCAGCTGCTCCACAGCGAACTGATTGATCGCCGGATGTCCGTGAGCTTTGACGATGGAGCCGACCTGCCGCCGGTGCGCGGCGACCCCGTGCAATTGCAGCAAACGCTGCTCAATCTTCTGATGAATGCGATGGATGCCAGCGATGGTGTTGCTCCGCCGCGGCGGGTCATCTCGGTCAGCACTGCGATGACAGACAACGGTGGAGTCGAGGTGCGCATCTACGACCGCGGTACCGGATTGCCTCCCGCGCAGGAGCACGAGGTGTTTCAGCCGTTCTTCACCACGAAAAGGCGCGGCCTGGGTCTTGGCCTCTCGATCTGCACCTCGATTGTGAAACTTCATGGCGGCACGCTTTCACTTCAAAATAACGCGAGAGAAGGAGCAACGGCCTCATTTGCGCTTCCACCTCCGCTTGATTAGCGGTACCCTTTTCCACCCTGAGGTGTACAATGGGTGATGCAGGCTTCACGACCTTCCTCGTCGATGACGACCCGGCCGTGCTCAAGTCGATCACGCGCCTGTTGAAAGCGTTTGGCTACAAGACCAGGTCATTTTCATCGCCGCAGAAATTCCTGTCCGTGCATGATCCTTCCGTGCCCGGCTGCGCCATCATCGATCTTGTGATGTCGGAGCTTGACGGCCTGCACGTGCAGGAAGCGCTGCTGAAATCGGGCTCGGAACGGCCGATAATTTTCCTGACCGGCCGCGGCGATGTGCGCAGCACCGTCAAGGCGATGAAAGCAGGTGCAGTCGATTTTCTGACCAAGCCGGTCAGGCGCGACGCCCTCTTTTCCGCCGTCGTGCATGCGGTGGAGCTTGATGCCGCCGCGCGTCAGAAGCGGGAGGAACGTAAATCGGTCGGCGACCGCATTGCCATGCTCACGCGTCGCGAGCGGGAAGTGCTCGAGCACGTCATCGCGGGCCGCCTCAACAAGCAGATCGCCGCAACGCTCGGCACGGTCGAAAAAACGATCAAGGTGCACCGTGGGCGAATGATGACCAAGCTGGGCGTGCGAACGGTCGCCGATCTTGTGCGGCTGGCAGAGCGCGCCGGGATAGTGCCGGCACCGGCAGGACCATAACCCTTGCAAGTTGGCCTTTCGGGCAACTCGACTGGCCGTTCCATTCTGCACGAAGATGCGGGCGACATGCCAAAATCGCCCATACGGGTCGCCATCGTCGACGACGAAGCGCCGGTGCGCAACGCGCTTGCCCGCCTCCTTTCCGCCTCGTCATTTGAGCCAAGGACCTATGGCTCCGCGCGCGAGTTCATCGATGCCCTGCGCATCGACATTCCTGAATGCCTGATCGTCGACGTCCACATGCCGGATTTCACGGGGCTCGACCTGCAGCGCCTGCTGAACCGGATGGACAAGAAAATTCCGACGGTCGTCATCACGGCCTTTGATGACGTTGGCGTGCGCGAGCGGAGCACCGCGTCGGGAGCAAAAGTCTTTCTTACCAAGCCGCTGCATGGCCCGACGCTCATTGATGCCATTTTCAAGGTGACGGGGCGGGCGCCACCGGAGGTGCCGCGCGGCCGGACGATGAATTCGAGGAAGAGAAAAATCTAGCCGTACCGGTGACGGAACGATCGAGAACGTTGCGAGGGGGTCGACAATGAGGCAGACCGCTGGCACACGCGCTCACGGCGGAACACTTCCGGCAATGGCAAAAGCGCGCCCGCGTGCCGCGCTTGCTGCAGCAACGCTTCTCTGTCTTGTTGCCGGCTCTGCCCGCGACAGCGCCCTGGCCGATGAAGGCGGTGTCAGCTTCTGGGTGCCCGGCTTTTTAGGAAGCATGGCGGCGACGCCACAGGTGCCGGGATTTTCGCTGGCGATGCTTTACTATCACACTTCGGTATCTGGAGGCGGCGACGTTGCGTTCGCCCGGCAGGTCAGCCGCGGCAATATCACCGCGAACTTCAGCGGAAACCTGAATGCAAATCTGGACGCGCGGGCCGACCTCGCAATGGCAATCCCGAGCTACGTGTTTGCGACGCCGGTCCTCGGCGGCCAGGCCGCAATACTGCTCGCCGTCCCGTACGGGCGCAGCCGTGCGGCGGTCGACGCAACGTTGACCGGCTCGTTCGGCCTGGGACCGGGATTTTCGGTGTCGGGCAGCACGAGCGAAGGTTTGACGGGCTTTGGCGATCTGGTGCCGCAATTCAATTTGCGATGGAACCAGGGCGTCAACAACTACATGGTTTACGTCACCGGCAACCTGACGACCGGACGTTACGATCCGACCCGCCTCGCCAATCTCGGCATCGGCCACAACGCGATCGACGCCGGCGGCGCCTATACCTATTTCAATCCGCAGACCGGATACGAATTTTCCGCCGCACTCGGCTTTACCTACAATTTCGAAAACGTTCACACGCAGTACCGGAACGGCGTCGACATGCATTTCGATCTGGGCGCCTCGAAATTCGTCACGAGGCAGCTGCAGCTCGGTCTCGTCGGCTACTGGTACAACCAGCTGTCCTGCGACAGCGGAGCCGGCGACCGCCTTGGCTGCTTCGAATCGCGCGTCGCCGGCATTGGTCCGCAGATCGGCTACGTGATCCCGCTGAGCAAGGAATATCAGGGCTACGTCAACGTGAAGGGCTACAGGGAATTTGCCGCGGAACACCGCGCCGATGGATGGAATGTGTGGCTGACCTTTGCGATCTCGCCGGCGCCGCCGCAGGAAGCCGCGGCAAAGCCGGGATTTACGAAATAGTGCGTTTGCGGGGGCGCGCGCGGGAATGTCGCAACACAAAACGAGCACGCCGGGCGGCCTTCGGGGCATCAGGTGCCTTGTAATCCCGGCGGTCGCCCTGCTGCCGGCCTGCGCCACGCTCGAACGGCTTCCCGCCGTCACCTATGCGCAGGCGGAACAGACGAATATCCTGGATATTCCGGATGCCCGCTTCTACGTGGGCGACAGCAGGCGGATTTTCGATTTCGCACTCAAGGCCTATCAACGGCGCAATCTGGCACGGCCCGGAGCAGGCAACCGGCATTTTCTCGCCATTTCCGGCGGCGGCGACGACGGCGCTTTCGGCGCGGGCCTTCTGGTCGGATGGAGCGGGCGCGGCGACAGGCCCGAATTCGACGTGGTCACCGGCGTCAGCACCGGAGCCCTGTCGGCACCGTTCGCCTTCCTGGGCCGGACCTACGATCAGCAGCTGAGAGACATCTACACGCAAACCGGCGCCGGGGACGTTTTTGCAAAGCGGCCTTTCGTGCTGGCCGCGATCGGATCCGATGCCCTCACGGACAGCGCCCCGCTGCGCAGCATGATCGCGCACTACGTCGATCAGGACCTCGTGCAAAGAATCGCGGAGGAGTACCGCAAGGGACGCCTGCTCTTCATCCTGACGACCAATCTCGACCAGGGCCGCCCCGTCATCTGGAACGTCGGCGCGATCGCCTCAAGCAACCATCCGCGGGCGCGTGACCTTATCGTGGACGTGCTGCTGGCCTCGGCTTCGATCCCGGCCGTCTTTCCGCCCGTGATGCTCGACGTCACGGTCGGCGGCGAAAAACACCAGGAGATGCATGTCGATGGCGGCACGGTGGCGCAGGCCTTCCTTTACCCGCCGTCATTCTCGCTCAGGCAGGCCGCCGCAAGACTCGGCATCGATGCCGGAACGCTGCGCGCCGCCAAAAAGCGGATCGCCTACATCATTCGCAACGGCCGATTGCTGCGCGCGGAAGAGAGCGTGAAGCTGCAGACGATCGCGATCGCGAAGGAGGCCCTCTCCACGATGATCGCCTCGAGCGGTGTGAACGACACCTACCGCATGTATCTGATCACGCGGCGGGACGGCGTCGACTTCAATCTTGCCTCGATCGGCAACGACTTCGCGGTGCCCTACAAGGGCCCATTCGACAAGGATTACATGCAGTCGCTGTTTTTCTACGGATACGAGAAAGGCCGCGCCGGATACCGCTGGCAGAAGGCGCCGCCGGGTTATGCCAGCTAGCGGACGTGTTCTTTTTATTTCGATTCAGCAACCAGGGAGGCGATCATGACAGTTGTTTCTCGCGTGATGAAATCCGCCGCATCGGTTTTTGCAGCGGCGGTAATGTTGATTGTGGCAACGGCAGTGCCGTCGCAGGCGGACACCGGCGCGGTGCGGTTCCGCGTCGGCAGCGCCGGCTTCATTATCGGCGTCGGCGGCGGCTCGGGCACCCTGACCTTTCACGGCAAGAGCTATCCGCTGCGTATTGGCGGCGTCAGTGTCGGCATGATCGGCGTGAGCAGCACCGATCTTGTGGGCCGCGCGCGCAATCTGCGCAGGGCCAGCGATATCGCAGGCACGTACACCGCAGTGGGCGCGGGCCTTGCCGTTGCAGGCGGCGCGTCAACTGCCCGGCTGCAGAATGCGAACGGCGTCGTGCTCGAAGTGAAGGGCACCAAGGTCGGATTTTCCGCATCAATCGATCTCAGTGGATTGCAGATATCGATGCAGTAGCCGCGCACGGCGCGAAACCGAAATCCATTGGCGACGTTGCGTTTTCAGGCCCGACGCCCGAGGGCGCCGGGCCCCGCGCGACGCGATCATGTTCAGCCCGGAGCGGTGGCGCCCGCCTCCCCTCCTCGCCCATGACTATTGCGTGAATGCCACATTCGACGGCTATGAGCGTGCTAGGTTGTCATTTGCCGCCCATGGAGGATTGGGCATGCGTCTCCAATTCGTTCCGATTTCTTTCGCCGCCATGCTGCTGGCGATGACGCTGCCGCAGGCGGTGCGCGCCAATGTCATGATCATCATCGACAAGTCGGCGCAGAAGATGACGGTAACGGTCAACGGCGAGGATCGCTACATCTGGCCGGTGTCGACCGGACGCACCGGTTACGACACGCCGTCAGGCGAGTTCCAGCCGTTCCGCATGGAGAAGACGCATTACTCCCGCGAATGGGATGATGCGCCGATGCCGAACTCGATATTTTTCACCAAGGAAGGCCATGCGATCCATGGCACCTACGAAGTGCGCAATCTCGGCAGGCCGGTGTCGCACGGCTGCGTACGGCTGGCGCCGCAGAATGCCGCGGCGCTGTATGCCCTGGTCAAGGATGAAGGTGTGTTCAACACACGCGTGCGCCTCGTCGGCGAAACTCCGAAATCCAACGACCTCGTTGCAAGCCGCGATCGCGCGCCGGTCATGGGTGACGATCCCGACGATGCGCCACCACGGCGGGCCTATCAGGCGCGCGGCCGCGAGATGTACAGGCGGCCATATTTCCATTACGAGCGCCGCTACTACGGGCGCGGCCTCTTCTTCAACCCATTCGGCTGGTGAGATGATCCGCAAGCTCGCGAGCGGCAAGTACAGGCTCTACTCGCGCAAGAAGGACCCGCGCACCGGCAAGCGGCGCAATCTCGGCACGTTTGACTCAAAAAAGGCCGCGCTGAAGCACGAACGCGAAATCCAGTTTTTCAAGAGGAATTGACGCTGCGAGCCGGGATCATCCGGCCACATCTTCATAGATTTCGGCATCGGCCGCGTTCGGAAACATCGTACGCCAGGCCTGCAGGACGTTCTGCACCGCCGGGTCACGCGCCATCTTCTGCCGGCTGCGCTCGATCGTCTCGTCTGCGTTGAACTCGACAATCTGCAGAAACTGGGTCGGGTCGTCGGCATTGCGCAACAGGCGCACCTCCACGTCGCCGAACGCTTTGTACAAGGCGGCCGCATTCCGCATCATCGAGCCGAGCATCTCCGCGGCATCGGCGGTCGGCGCCTTGAGCCTGAGCAGGAGAGTCCGCCTTACCTTTGCTGCATCGTCAGGCATTTTGACCTCCCATCGTCGATCGCGATCATCCGTGGTGCGCAACCCCCAGCGCTTCCTCGCTGCGATCAAGGATCAGCGGAACGATCAGGTCCTCCTCGTCGTCGAGGTGCCGGACAAGTCCCCTGAGCAGGGCGGCGCTTGTGACCGCGTAGTCGTCGCTGCACCGGCGCAGCGCATCGCCGCCGGCCTGCAAGGCACGGAACAGCGCATTCGCGGTTTCGGCCGTGCGCGCCATGTCGGCGTGAATATGGTGATGGTCCCCTTCCAGCACGTCGAAGCCGCGCGTCAGGCGCATATCGGCCGCCCGGAAGATCGGAAAGTAATGCAGATCCTCGATCTGGTGGTGCACGTTGAGCTGGTCCAGCATGAATTGGAGCCGCGGCACGAGGTGGCGCGCGAATTCCGCGGGCGGAAGCGTCCCGGCGTGGAACCGCGCGGCGATGTCCTCGATGGCCACGGCAAGTTCGCGGAACATGGCGTGGCGCGACAGCCAGAAGCGCGCCATTCCACCGAGGTTGGGATGGCTGTCCCACTGCTCGCGCGGATACCGCGCAAGAAGCACGCGCAGCTCGTCCGGCCAGCCGTTGCGGCGCGCGAGCGCAAGTGTTTCCACTTCCGGGGAATCGGGGATTTCGATGCTCACAATAGCCTAGATAGCCATTGCACGAGCGATTGCGAAGCGCAAACTTCCCTTACATGAATACACCCACCACGGTCGCCAGGCTCTCCTGTGACGAGCAGACCGCGCGGCGAGTTGCCGCCTTTCTCGGCGAGAGCCTCGACGCCGAGAACACCGCCTGTGCCGCCTTCGAGGACGGCGCCGGCCGCTGGCAGGTCGCCGTTCATTTCCGTCAACCGCCGGATGAGGCAAACCTGCGCAGCCTGATTGAAATCGCAGCCGGCGAGGCTGTTTCCGGATCCCTCATCATCGAGTCGGTCGCGGGCGTCGACTGGGTGGCACAAAGCCTGGCCGGGCTGAAGCCCGTGCGTGTCGGACGTTTCCTGGTGCACGGGGCACACGACCGCGCAAGTGTGCACGCCAATGATATCGGCATCGAGATCGAGGCGGCCCTTGCCTTCGGCACCGGCCATCATGGCACCACGTGCGGATGCCTGCGCGCGCTCGCCGGCCTTGCCAGGCGACGGCGTGTCCGCCGCGTGCTCGACATCGGCACCGGCAGCGGAATCCTTGCAATCGCGGCGGCGGGAATTCTCCACGCCCGTGTCACCGCAAGCGACATCGACAGGCGCGCAATCGACGCCGCGCGCGGCAATGCGCGTATCAACCGGGCGGCGCCCATGCTTACGTTCGTTCGGGCGGCCGGCACCCTGGCCCGTCCCATCGCCGCGGCTTCGCCGTACGATCTCATCTTCGCGAATATTCTGCTGGGCGCGCTCACGCGGCTCGCGGTCCCGCTTCGAAAAGTTGCCGCCCCGGGCGCGCGCATTGTGCTGTCCGGCCTTTTGCCGGGGCACGTGAATGCCGTGCTTGCGATCTACCGGGCGCAAGGGCTGACGCTCGAGAAGCGCATCACGCTGGAGGGCTGGGTTACCCTCGTCCTGCACCGGAAAACAAAACCGCCCCGGGCGGGGAAACCGGGACGGTTTTGCCGGTGAAGGCAGCCGCTATTACCGGCTGCCGGGATCGGGTCAGGACTTCAGCAGTTCCTTGTAGGCGGGATCATTGTGGTCGAGCAGGTGCGCATGTCGCCGGATTTCCCGGTACGCCTGACGCAGCCGCGCTTCCATCAGCGCGGTCACGAAACGCGTGACGATATTCGTGCGCGGAGCGGCCGCGCGCCCATGCCCGGCGTTTTTCGGGGCGGCAACGTCGGCAACGCCATAGGTGACAGCAACCATCGGAAAATCTCCTTCAAACCGTCTTGTCAGCAAATGTCCTTGAATTTGCTTCCGTCTATTGCATTGCAACATAAGCGATTCCGGCCGGGTTTCCATGGCCAGCAATGCATGGATGCCCCGTAATTCCGGCATGAATTCACCAAGATTTGACGGCTTCCGCTCTCATCACGGGCGTGAATTGACGCGTTGCACAAAATTGATTCAACCCGGTGCCGGTTTGCCCAATCCGGCGGCAAGAACCTCCACGCGGGCGGGGCATGCCTGCGTTGCGACGGTTGCGCGGGACGCTAGAGTGCAAACATCTCATGCTTGAACCCCGCTTCCAGTCTTTCGAGGATGCGAGTGCGCGCGCCCAGAGCGCCGCGCGCGTCGCAAGCCTGCGTGCCGAGCTCCAGCGGCTCGGACTTAACGGATTCATCGTCCCGCGCGCCGACCGCCAGCAGAACGAATACCTGCCGGCGAGCGAGGAACGCCTTGCGTGGCTGACGGGCTTTACCGGTTCGGCGGGCGCGGCGGTGATTTTGCGCGACAGCGCCGCGCTCTTCGTCGACGGCCGCTACACCTTGCAGGCCGAGACGCAGACCGACGGGAACATTTTTTCGATCGAGCACCTGGTCGAGCGGCCGCCCGACCAGTGGATTGCCGAGAAGCTCGGGAGCGGTGCGAGGCTCGGATACGATCCGTGGCTGCACACCAGCGACCAGGCTGAGAAGCTCAGGAGAGCCTGCGAAGCGGCCGGCGCCGAGCTCGTTGCGGTCGAGGACAATCCCGTCGACGCGCTGTGGCGGGACCGTCCTGCGCCTCCCGCCGGTGCCGTCAGCCTGCGCGATCCGAAGCTTGCCGGCGAATCCTCATCCGACAAACTCAGGCGCGTGCGCGCCGAACTGGCAAAGCTGCGCGCCGATACCCTGCTGGTCACCGATCCGCAGAATGTCGCCTGGGCCTTCAATATCCGCGGGGCCGATGTCGCGCACACGCCGCTTGTGCTGGCCTTTGCGACCGTGCCGAAGGAAGGGCGGCCGGCGCTCTACGTCGACGGCGCCAAGCTCGACGGCACCGTGCGTCAGGCACTGGAGGAGTTCGCCGACGTACGCGCGCCCGGAGAGCTTGCACACGATCTTGCCGCGCTCGACGGCAGGACGGTCCGCATCGATCAGGCGAGCGCGGCCGACGCGTTCACGCGGCTGCTGTCCCGCCACGGCGGCAAGCCGCAGCGTGGCCCCGACCCGATCACGCTGCTGAAGGCCATCAAGAACCACGCCGAGATCGTCGGCAGCCGCAGCGCGCACCGGCGCGACGGCGCGGCGGTCACGCGCTTCCTCGCCTGGCTCGACAAGGAAGCGCCGGGCGGCAGGCTCACCGAAATCGACGTCGTTACGGCGCTGGAAAGCTTTCGCCGCGACACCGGCGCACTCAAGGACATCTCGTTCCCGACCATCGCGGGCGCGGGTCCGAACGGGGCCATCGTTCATTACCGGGTGACCAAAGCCTCCAACCGGAAGATCCGCAAAAACGAGCTGCTGCTTGTCGATTCCGGCGCGCAATACGAGGACGGCACCACCGACATCACACGCACCGTCATTGTCGGGGAGCCGACCGAGGAGATGCGCGACCGCTTCACCCGCGTGCTCAAGGGCCATATCGCGATTGCCACTGCGGTCTTTCCCGAGAACACCAGCGGCGCGCAGCTCGACCCGCTGGCGCGCACGGCGCTCTGGCAGGCGGGACTCGATTTCGATCACGGCACCGGCCACGGCGTCGGCAGCTACCTGTCGGTGCACGAGGGACCGGCGCGCATCTCGAAGCTCGGCTCGGTCGCGCTCCGGCGCGGCATGATCCTGTCGAACGAGCCCGGCTACTACAAGACCGCGGCCTACGGCATCCGCATCGAGAACCTGGTGCTGGTGATCGCGGCGCCGGAGCCGCTCGGCGCCGAAAAGCCGCTCAACGCCTTTGAAACGCTGACGCTTGCGCCGATCGACCGCCGGCTGATCGACGTGCACATGCTCACCGACAAGGAACGTGCCTGGCTCGACAGCTACCACGCGCGCGTGCGCGAGGTGATCGGCCCGCTGGTCGACGCATCGACGCGCAAATGGCTCGATCAGGCAACGCGACCGGTCGGTCCGGTGCCGCGCCGGCAGGCCAAACGCCGCCCGGCTGCAAAGAAGCGGAAGCGGCCGCGCAAAGGAAAGCGCTGAGACCGTCGCCCCGTTACTTCGCTCCGGCCAGCTTGAGCCACTCGTCCTCGGTGAGCACCTTGACGCCGAGCTTCCTGGCCTCCGCCAGCTTCGAGCCCGCGCCCGGGCCGGCGACGACGTAGTCCGTCTTTTTCGAGACCGAGCCTGCCGCCTTGGCGCCCAGGCGCTCGGCCTGGGCCTTCGCCTCCTCGCGCGTCATTTTCTCCAGCGAGCCTGTGAAGACCACGGTCTTGCCGGCGATCGCGCTGTCGGTCTTCGGCTTTTCGGCGTCGAGAACCTCGACCTGCTTCTTCAGCCGCTCGACGATGCCGCGGTTGTGGCTCTCGCCGAAATAGGCCTTCACCGCATCGATCACCGTGTCGCCGATCTGGTCGAGCGCATCCATCTCGGCGATGGCTTCCGCGTCACCTTTGGCAATCTTCAGGCAGGCGTCGTGGAAGGCCTGCCACGAGCCATAGCCGCGCGCGAGCGCCAGCGCCGTCGTCTCGCCGACATGGCGGATGCCGAGCGCGTAAATGAAACGGTCCAGCGCGATCGTCCGCCGCGCATCAATCGCGTTGAACAGGTTGCGCACCGAGGTCTCGCCGAAGCCCTCCTCCTTCAGGAGGTCGTTTCTGTGCTTCTTCTCCAGCGTGAAGATGTCGGCCGGCTCCTTCACCCATTCCTTCCCGAAGAAGAGTTCGATCTGCTTCTCGCCCAGGCCCTCGATATCGAAGGCGCGGCGCGAGACGAACAGCATCAGGTGCTGGATCTTCTGGTAGGGACAGGCGAACTCGCCGGTGCAGCGCGCACGGGCTCCTTCCTCGCCGGTCGCGGTTTCCTCGCGCACCACGTCGGTATGCAGAGGACAGGGGCACTTCTTCGGGAAATGATACGGCTTGGCGCCTTTCGGCCGCTTGTCGATCACAACGTCAACGATCTGCGGGATGACGTCACCGGCGCGCTGCACGATGACGGTGTCGCCGATACGGATATCACGGCCCTCGCGCAGGGTTTCGCCCTTGCCGCCGACGCCTTTGATGTAGTCCTCATTGTGCAGCGTCACGTTCTGCACGATGACGCCGCCGACCCCGACCGGCTCAAGCTTTCCGACCGGCGTAAAAGCTCCCGTGCGGCCGACCTGAATCTCGATATCGTTGAGCACCGTCACGGCCCGTTCGGCCGGGAACTTATGGGCAATCGCCCAGCGCGGCGTCCGCGAAACAAACCCGAGCCGTTCCTGCCAATCGATGCGATCGAGTTTGTAGACGACGCCGTCGATGTCGTAATCGAGCGAGGCGCGGCCTTCCTCGATCTTGCGGTGGAAGTCGATCAGTTCGTCGGTTGAACGGCAGAGTCTGGTCAGCGGATTGGTCCTGAAGCCGCAGGCCTCGAACCATTTGATCATGCCGGTCTGCGAATCCGACGGCATCTCGCTCATTTCGCCCCAACCGTAGGCGAAAAACCCCAACGGCCGCGATGCCGTGATCCTGGGGTCTTTCTGCCGCAGCGAGCCCGCCGCCGAGTTGCGCGGATTGGCAAAGACCTGTCCGCCCGTCTCCTTCTGCCGCTCGTTGAGCGCGAGGAAGGCCTTCTTGGTCATGTAGACCTCGCCGCGCACCTCGCAGACTTTCGGTATGTTGCGGCCCTTGAGCTCCTGCGGCACGTCCTTCAGCGTGCGGATGTTTGCGGTGACGTCCTCGCCCTCGGCACCGTCGCCGCGTGTCGCGGCGGTGACCAGCTCTCCTGCCTCATAGCGCAGCGACATCGACAGGCCGTCGATCTTCGGCTCGGCGCTGAACGCAATCTTTTCGTCTCCGTCGAGTTTCAGGAAACGGCGGATGCGCGCGACGAAATCGACGACGTCCTGGTCGCTGAAGGCATTCTCCAGCGACAGCATCGGCACCGCGTGCCGGACTTTTCTGAACTTGCCGCTGGGCGCGGCGCCGACCTTGAGCGACAGCGATTCAAGCGTGCGCAGATCGGGGAAGCGCTCCTCGATGGCGTTGTAGCGCGCACGCAGTTCGTCATATTCGGCATCGGTGATGGTCGGCCGGTCTTCCTGGTAGTAGCGTTTGTCGTGCTGGGCGATTTCCGCCGTCAGCCGCGCGTGCTCGGCCTTCGCCTGCCTGGCGGTGAGAAATTCGACGGGCGTCTTGTCGGTCTTGACCTTGGGCATCGGTACTCGTGGCCCGGTTCAGCTCGCCGCCTTGATCAGCCGGTCGGCGGCGGCGCGGGCCTCGTTGGTGATCTCGGCTCCCGCCAGCATGCGGGCGACTTCCTCGCGCCGGCGGTCCGCCGCAAGCTCGATCACGCGCGTTGCAACCCGCTTGCCCTTCTCCAGCGCATCCTTGGTGATGAGATAATGGTGATCGGCGCGCGCCGCTACCTGCGGCGCATGCGTCACCGCCAGCACCTGCACGCCGCGCGAGAGCTTCGCCAGCCGCACGCCGATTGCATCGGCAACCGCGCCGCCGACCCCGGTATCGATTTCATCGAACACCAGCGTCGGCGCCGAGCCCCGATCGGCGAGCACGACCTTCAGCGCCAGCAGGAAGCGGGCGAGCTCGCCGCCCGAGGCGACCTTCATCAGCGGGCCCGGCCGCGTCCCCGGGTTGGTCTGCACCCAGAACTCGACCCGGTCGATGCCGTTTGGTCCGGCCGCGGCGGGATCGCTGTCGATCTGCGTCGAAAATTTTGCGCGTTCCAGCTTGAGCGGCTTGAGTTCGCCGTTCACCGCCTTGTCCAGCGCGGCTGCGGCCTTGCCACGAGCCTTCGAAAGCGCCTCGGCCGCGTTACGATAGGCGGCATCGGCCTCAGCGGCAGCCGCCTGCAGGGCCTTGAGCCGGTCCTCACCGGCATCGATCAAAGCGATATCGGCATTGTACTTCCGTGCAAGCTCCGCAAGGTCATCGACAGGAACGTTGTATTTGCGTGCGGCCGCGCGCAAGGCGAACAGGCGCTCCTCGATGCGCTCGAGCTCCGCCGGATCGAAGTCGGCGGCGCGCAGTGCCGCCTCGAGGTGTGCCCGCGCCTCGTCGAGCGCGGCAAGCGCCGTATCGAGCGCCTTGACCGTCGGCTCGACGAGTGCAGGCGCCTGCGCCGCGCGGCGTTCGAGCCGACGGATCGCGCCGGACAGCGCCGGCACGCCGGAGCCCGGGCCGGCGATCGCCTCGTGCGCGGCGCGCAGGTCTTCCGCAACCTTTTCCGCCTGCATCATCGCGGTCCGCCGGTCGGCGAGCGCCGTCTCCTCACCCGTCTGCGGGGCAAGTCTGTTGAGCTCCTCGACCGCATGGCGCAGCCAGTCGCCTTCCCGCTTGGCGCGCTCGACGTCGGCACTGTGAGCTTCAACCGCCGCCTGAGCCTCGCGCCGCGCCTGCCACAAGCCGTCCACTTCTTTTGCCCGCGCCTCGAGGCCACCGAAGGCATCGAGCAGCCGGCGGTGCGTGGCCGCGTCGGTCAGCGCGCGCTCGTCATGCTGACCGTGGATTTCGACGAGCGCGCTGCCCAGCTGCTTGAGCACCTGCACGCTCACCGGCTGATCGTTGACGAAGGCGCGCGTGCGCCCGTCGGCGAGCTGCACGCGCCGCAGGATCAGCTCGTCCTCGGCGGCGATGTCGTCGGCGGCAAGCAGCGTGCGCGCCGGATGATCCGGCGCGACGTCGAACACGGCCGTCACCTGCCCCTGCTCGAGGCCCTGCCGCACGAGCGTCTGGTCGCCTCGTCCGCCGAGCGCCAGCGCGAACGCGTCAAGCAGGATCGATTTGCCGGCGCCGGTCTCGCCGGTGAGCGCGGAAAGACCCGCGGCAAAATCGATGTCCAGCCGCTCGATCAGAACAATGTCGCGAATCGAAAGTCGGGAGAGCATCGGAACCCGGCCCTGAAGATTCGCCCATCATTAAAGACGTGGAAGGCCGGCACAAGGCTTGTTCCTGGGCCGGCGCGTCCGCTGTGAATCCAGTCCGGGACGCTAACCCACGATGCCCTTGAAGGCCTTGCTGATCCAGGACCCTTCGTTTTCCTTGGGCTCCGCCCCGCCGGTTTTCACCAGGGCATAGGCGTGCTTGTACCACTGGCTGTCGGGGAAATTGTGCCCGAGCACGGCGGCCGCGGTCTGCGCCTCATCGACGATTCCCAGCGCCATGTAGCTTTCGGTCAGGCGCATGAGCGCTTCCTCGACGTGGCGGGTGGTCTGGTACCGGGTGACGACCACTTTGAAGCGATTGATGGCGCCGGTGTAGTCCTTTTTGCGCAGATAGTAGCGGCCGATCTGCATCTCCTTGCCGGCAAGCTGGTCGCGTGCGACCTCGACCTTCTGCTTTGCGGCGTTGGCGTACTCCGTCGTCGGATATTTACGGATGACCTCTTCAAGCGCGGCGAGCGCCTTCTCGGTGCGCGCCTGGTCGCGCGTGACGTCCGGAATTTCGTCGAAGTAGGATGACGCGATCAGATACTGGGCATAGGCCGCATCCGGGCTGCCGGGATGCAGCGTGATGTAGCGCTTTGCGGCATTCACACAGTCTTCGTATTCGCCTGCCTGATAATAGGCGTACGCGGACATGATCAGGGATTTGCGCGCCCACTCCGAATAAGGATGCTGGCGATCGACTTCCTCGAATTTCTTGACCGCCTCCCGCGCATCCTTTTTTGCGTTGAGCAGATAAAGCCCCTCGTTATAGAGCCGGTCGGGCGGCTCATCGGGCGCCACGTCGTCCTTTTTTGCAAACAAATCGAAGCTGCTGCAGGCACCGAGGCTCGCGGCCACGGCTAGGACCGTGAGCAAACGCGCGACACGCGACAGGCGTGCAACTGGCGTCGGGGCTGTTGCCGCGCCTTCGGGCGCAGCGTCCTTGGCTTTCACAATCTGGAACACGGACCCATCTACGCGATCGTGTCGCTTCCTCCGTTAACCCCTCGCAACGGCGGCGATCCGCGCCGGTTTATCCGAAAACACAGGCTCCCGCCATGCGACTAAGCCGACATTCGGCCCGGATTAAGGCGAAGGTTAAGGCGAAATCGCCTGATTTTCAGGACACTTCCGGCCCGTAGGCCGGCGCCACCAGACCGGTTACCAGGTCGGCGCGGCCGCGAACACGACGGACCGGTTCGGCCGCTTCCACGACACGCCAGGCGCTCGGGTCGGCCATCAGCGCGGACAGCACGGCGTGATTGAGCTTGTGCCCGCCGCGAACGGTACGGTACGCCGCAAGAAGCGGCTGGCCGGCAAGCGCCAGGTCGCCGATCGCATCGAGGACCTTGTGCCGTACGAACTCGTCGGCAAAGCGCAGGCCCTCCGGGTTGAGCACGCGGTCTTCGCTGACCACCAGCGTATTCTCGAACGAGGCGCCGAGGGCGTACCCTGCACTCCAGAGCTTCGACACGTCGCGCATGAAGCCGAAGGTCCGTGCGCGCGCGATTTCGCGGCGGAAGGTGTCGGGCTCGATGTCGAGCGACAATGCCTGCCGGCCAATCAGCGGGTGATCGAACTCGATCTCCGCCTCGACGCGGAAACCGTGCTGGTAGGGCCGCAATTCGCCATACGCCCCGTCCTTGGCTACCGATACCGGCTTGATCACCTCGATAAAGCGGCGCGGGAGCGCGCGGGCGGTGAGGCCGGCCTGATCGATCGCCTCGACAAAGGCGGCTGCGCTGCCGTCCATGATCGGAACTTCAGGACCGTCGATCTCGACAACGACGTTATCGACATAGAGGCCGCGCAGGGCCGCCAGCAGGTGCTCCGCGGTCGAGCACAACGGGCCCTTGGCGTCGCCGAGCACGGTCGCGAACTCGGTCGCGGTCACGGCGCGCACGTCGGCACGAATCTCGCGCTCGATCGAGCCATCCGCAGTGATCCGCTGAAAAACGATGCCGGCATCGTCGTCGGCGGGATGAAGGGTCAGGGTAACAGGGAGACCGGAATGGACGCCGATGCCGGAAACGGCAACCGGGTGGCGTAGCGTGGTTTGCTTGGCGCCTTTCATTTACCCCAACTTCCGCCGGCTTAGGTGCCCGCGGCCCCATCCCCTCGGCTCCCAGGGAGCCACATTTCCGCCTTCGTCGCAGCCACCGTTAACGCTTCGGCGGCGGTCCCCAACGACTCGAAAAGTCCCTTTCGTTTTCGAAACTTAGGCTATCGATGGGGGGCCTCCAACTCACGCTTTCTTACCGTCTGTTACTCTTTTTTGCCGTATTTGCCGTGCCTTGGGTCTCGGCCTCCGGGCGGATTTTGCCCCTCCTCCGGCGGCGGCACCGGTCATGCCATCCATCGCATCGCGTTCGTTCTGAAAATTCGTTTCCATTCAATTGATTAGGCGGCGCCCCGAAAAAACCAACGGCCCCGCTCCGGTGCAAGAGCGGGGCCGTCCAGAAAAACAACGGCGATCAGTTGGCCTGGCGGCGAAGGAAAGCCGGGATGTCGAGCTGATCGTCCTCGCCGGAATTATGCACAGGCGCATTGCGGCCGTGCGGGTCGAGACCCTGCGGCGCGGTCCGGCGTGCATACTCCGACACCGGTTCGGGCGGGCGGCCCTCCGGGTGCCGGGCGCTGGGGCGCTGGGGCGGCCGCTCATACTGCGGCGCCGGCCGGGCCGGCCGCGGCATCGTCGCGGCGGGCGGCACTTCGCTTTCGGCGCGGCGACCGAGGCCGACGGATGCCAGCCGCTGCATCAGCGACATGCGGCGCTTCTCGGGGTGCTCCTCCGTGAGTTCGCCGCGCTGCGCACGCAGCTCGTTCTGCGCCGGCAGCGGCAGTTCGTCGATGCGCGGCATGCGCGGCGTGCGCGCCGTACGCTCCGGCAGTGGCGGAATAAATGCTGCCGGCATCTGCGGCTCCTGCGCCGGTGCCTCGGGCTGCGCCGGCTCGAACAGCGACGGCTTCATCGGCATCGGCCGGATCGACACGTCTTCGATCGCGGTCGGCGGAAGGATGGCGGCGGCGACGGCCGCATGCGCGGCGGATTCGACCGACGGCGCCGCGTGCGCGCTCGCCGCGGTGCGCTCGATGCGGTCGGCGATGCGCCGGCTGTCGTTGCGGATCTTGCCGGCGAGCTCCTTGAGCGCGTTTTCCGCAGGCTGGGCCTGGCGCGCGTGCCCGGTATTGTCGATGCCGGTCGCCACGACCGAGACGCGGATGATCCCCTCGAGCGTTTCGTCGAAGGTTGCGCCGACGATGATATTGGCGTCCTGGTCGACCTCCTCGCGGATGCGCGTTGCCGCCTCGTCGACCTCGTACAGCGTCAGGTCCTTGCCGCCCGTGATCGAGATCAGCAGGCCCTTCGCTCCTTTCATCGAGGCGTCGTCGATCAGCGGATTGGAGATCGCCGCTTCCGCAGCGGTCAGCGCCCGCTTCTCGCCGGAGGCTTCGCCGGTACCCATCATCGCCTTGCCCATCTCGCGCATGACCGCGCGGACGTCGGCAAAGTCGAGATTGATGAGGCCTTCCTTGACCATCAGGTCGGTGATGCAGGCAACGCCCGAGTAGAGGACCTGGTCCGCCATAGCAAAGGCATCGGCGAATGTGGTCTTCTCGTTGGCCACGCGGAACAGATTCTGGTTCGGGATGATCAGCAGCGTGTCGACCACCTTCTGCAGCTCGATGATGCCGGCCTCGGCGTAGCGCATGCGGCGCTGGCCTTCGAAGTGGAAGGGCTTGGTGACCACGCCGACGGTGAGAATGCCAAGCTCGCGCGCGGTCTTGGCAATGATCGGCGCAGCGCCCGTTCCGGTGCCGCCGCCCATGCCGGCGGTGACGAACACCATGTGCGCGCCCGTGAGATGATCGCGGATTTCGTCGATCACCTCTTCCGCCGCGGCTCGCCCGACCTCCGGCTGCGAGCCGGCGCCGAGACCCTCGGTGACCTGCGTGCCCATCTGGATGATGCGCTCGGCCTTCGACATCGTGAGCGCTTGTGCGTCGGTGTTGGCCACGACGAAGTCGACGCCCTGCAGGCCCGCGGCGATCATGTTGTTGACCGCGTTGCCGCCGGCACCGCCGACGCCGAAAACGGTAATGCGAGGCTTCATCTCGCGAATGTCGGGGATCGTCAGATTGATGGTCATGTTTGCCTCATAATTGCACGGGCAGCAGGCCTTGCGCCGCGCCGAAGGCGCCAATGCAATTGCAAGCCGCCGAAATGGGCCGGTCCGCCACCGGCCATTCGTGGTTCAGTTGAAGAAGGGTCAGAAGCTTTCGCGCAGCCATCGTCCGACCCGTGCCATGTAACCGCCCGTTCCTGTCATCAATTGCCGCGTTCGCCGCGGTTCGAAGTGCTCAAGATGGGCCGCCTGTGGGTACACAAGCAGTCCGGCCGCAACCGCAAAGGCAGGACCCTTTGCCGCTTCCGGCAAACCGGCCAGGCCGAGCGGGCGGCCAATTCGTACAGGCCGCCGCAAGATGCGGGCGGCGAGATCGGCGAGCCCGGTGAGCTGGCTCGCCCCGCCAGTCAGCACCACGCGCCCGCGCGGCTCGGCCGCGAACGGCGAAGCAGCAAGGCGGTCGCGCACCATCTCCAGGATCTCCTCGACCCTTGGACGGATGATGCGCACGAGCGAGGCGCGCGAGACGAATTGCGGCGGCTCACGCTCGTCGTCCTCGACCGGAGGTACCGTGATCATGTCTCTTTCATCCGATCCACCGGCCAAAACACTGCCATAAATCGCTTTGATTCGCTCAGCGTCGACAACGCGGGTGTTGAGACCTCGGGCAAGGTCCATGGTCACGTGGTTGCCGCCCAGGGCAAAACCATCGGCATGCACGAATTTGCCGCCGGAAAACACCGCGAAAGTCGTTGTTCCGGCTCCCATATCGACGGTCGCCACGCCCAGATCGGCCTCGTCATCGGCAAGCGCCGCAAGCCCGGCGGCGTAGGGGGAGACCGCCACGGCTTCCACAGTCAGGTGGCAGCGCTCCACCGTAAGCATGAGGTTGCGGACCGTGGCGACGTCGGCCGTGACCATATGCATATCGACGCCCAACTGCTCGCCGAGCATGCCGCGCGGCTCACGGATGCCGGATGCGGCGTCGACAGCAAAGCCGATGGGCAGGGAATGCAGCACGGCGCGCCCGTCGCGCACCGAGTGGCGGCTCGCGGCCGCGAGCACGCGCCCGATATCGGATTCGGTGACGGCGCCGCCGGCAAGATCGACGTTTGCGACGAAGCGCTCGCTGCCCAGCCGGCCGCCCGATATCGACACCACCACGGAATGCAGCTGCACGCCTGCGGTGCTTTCGGCGATGTCGATCGCCTGGCGCACCACTTCTTCGGCTTCGACGAGGTCGACGACGGAGCCGCCCTTCATGCCGCTTGCCGCCGTATGCGAAAACGCGAGCAGGCTGACGCCGTGACTGCGTCTGCGCAGCACGTCCTGCGGCGCCTGCGGCTCGAGCCGCGCGATGAGGCACACGACCTTGCTGGTGCCAATGTCGAGAGCTGCGACGACGGCCGCCCGCTTCGGCGAAACCGGTTTCATCTTCGGGGTAAGGCCGAAGCGCAATACGTTCATGCTTCGCCTCCCCTGCCGGACTTGCCCTTTTTCGCCTTCTCGAGCTGCTTGAGGACCTGCGCGCGCGCGGCGGCTGCAGCATCGGACTGACGCACGGTCACGCGGTCTGGCAGCCTCAGATCGACAAGGACGATGTCGCGCGTCAGCAGGTGCTTGCTGCGGTCAAGCTCGACAAGGGTTCGCAGGGCCTGCTCCGGCTCGACCTCCGGAAGCAGAATTTCGACGCCGCTCTTCAGATGCAGATTCCATCGCCGTTCCGCGACCAGCACCGACGACTCGGTCGCCTGCTCGACCTCCGGAAAGCGGTGGACCAGATCGAGAAACGCGCGGGCAGCCTGTTCGGCGCCTTTTCCCACGACCATCGGTAAAGCCGCAAAGCGCGACGGTGCAGTCGTCTCAAGGACGGTGCCTTCACTCGCGATCAGGGCGATGCGGCCGTCCTTCTGCCAGAGCGCGAACGGTTTGCGCTCCCTGATCTCGATGCGCAGCCGGTCGGGGTACAGTTTGAGAACGGTCGCATCCGCGATCCATGGATTGCTTATGAGCCGCTCGCGCGCGCGCGAGGCATCCAGGAACAGGAGAGACGAGTGCTCGCTGATACCGGCGAGCGTCAGTATTTCATCACGCCCCACCTCGCGTTCGCCGGTCAGGGCCACTTCCGCGATGCGAAAGCCGGCCTTGTTCGCGGCCGCGTCGCACAGGTTCTGCACGTTCTCAAGAATTTGCGGCACGTGTCCGCCCCTGACGGCACCGTAGCTCGCGCTCGCAAGCAGCAACATCGCGGCGGCCGAGGACCCGATCCCGCGCGGAATTTTCAGATTGAAAAGCCACACACCCCAGCGGCGCACGGGTCGGAGCCAAGGCCATTCGTACGAGCGCAGCCACTGCGCGGACGCTGCACGCCGTTTCAACTTGAGCGACTGAGCGAGGCGTCCCCGGCCTTCCATCGCAACCCACTGTTCAAACGTTGTGCCCGGAACGGGCACGAACCGCCGCGAGCATGACGCCGGCCACGTCCCCGTCTCTCGGAGGCCGTCGTCAGCAGCTTCGTTCGCGCGCGCGACTTCGCGGCAGCCAGGCGCGCGGCGCGCCGCCAGTGCCTAGTCTTCGGCGCTATTGGTAAATGATTAGTAAAATTTGAAGGATTTCAGCGGATCTCGGCGGGAACCCGGCTGATTTCACCGGCCGAGCGATGCGTCCTCGACCATCCATTTGACCAAGGCCTCGAACGTGATGCCGGCGTGCGCAGCCAGTTCCGGCACCAGCGATGTCTCGGTCATCCCGGGCTGGGTGTTCACCTCGAGGCAGAACAAACCCTTGGCCGGGCCGAGGGTATCGTCGAACCGGAAATCTGAACGGGTCACGCCGCGGCATCCGAGAGCGCGATGCGCGGCCAGCGCGAGCCGCTGCACTTCACCATAGACATCGGCCGCGATCGGCGCCGGCAACAGGTGCTTTGATCCGCCGGGCGCGTATTTGGCCTCGTAGTCGTAGAACTTCACCGTAGGCACGATCTCGATCACGCCGAGCACCTGATCGCCCATCACCGCACAGGTCAGCTCCTTGCCGGCTATGTAGGGCTCGACCAGAACGCTATCGCCGAAGGACCAATCCGCGCGCGTCAGTTCCTGTGGCGGATGCCTGTGGTCCTCGCGAACGATGAAAACGCCGACGCTTGAACCTTCGGCGACCGGCTTGACGACATAAGGCGGCGGCAGCAGGTGGCGCTTCGCCGCCTCCTTCCGCGCCGCGACCACGCCGCCCGGCACCGGCACGCCCGCGGCTTTAAGCACGGTCTTCGCCTTGTCCTTTTGCATCGCCAGCGCGGAGGCGAGCACCCCCGAATGACTGTAGGGAATGCCGAGGATCTCGAGCAGGCCCTGCAGCGTTCCGTCTTCGCCGGGTCGGCCGTGCAGCAGATTGAGCGCCACGTCGGGCCTGCGCGCGCGCAGCGTCGCGGCGATGTCGCGGTCAACATCGATCCGGCTGACCTGATAGCCGGACCGCTCGAGCACGTCGGCGCAAGCCTTGCCGGAGCGCAGCGAAATCTCGCGCTCGGCCGACCAGCCTCCCATCAAGACGGCAACGTGTTTCATCGCCTCAGGCCCTCACGCCGACCCGCTTGATTTCCCACTCAAGCTCGATGCCGGAATGCGCCTTCACTTTCTCCCGCACCGTTTCGCCCAGTGTCTCGATGTCGGCCGCGCTGGCGCCGCCCAGATTGATCAGGAAATTGCTGTGCAGCTCCGACACCTGCGCCCCGCCGATCGTCAGACCGCGGCAGCCGGCCTCGTCGACCAGCTTCCAGGCGCTGCTGCCCGCAGGATTCTTGAAAGTGGAGCCGCCGGTGCGGTTACGCGGCTGACTCGCTTCGCGTTTCTTCTTGATCGCGGCCATCTCGGCGGCAATCTCGTCGGGCGTGCCGCCGCGCCCCTCGAAAACCGCCGTGGTGAAGATCACATCGTCCGGCACGCTGCAATGGCGATACGAAAACCCCATCTCGCCGTTCGTGAGAGTGCGGACATTGCCTTGCCGGTCGACGCCACGCGCCTCGACGAGCACGTCCTTGGTCTCTCCACCATAGGCGCCGCCGTTCATGCGCAGCGCGCCGCCGACCGTCCCCGGAATGCCGCTGAGAAACGCCAGGCCCGCGATACCGGCAGCCTGCGCGGCACGCGCGACCATCACATCCAGCATCGCCGTTCCGGCAGTGATCCGGTGACCGTCGACCTTCACGTCGTTGAAGCCGCGCCCGAGGCGGATCACCGTACCCGGCACACCGCCGTCGCGCACGATGAGGTTGGAGCCGGCGCCGATGACGGTGACCGGAATTGCCGGAGGCAGGTTGCGCAAAAAATACGCAAGGTCGTTCTCGTCTTCCGGCATATAGAAGGCCTGCGCAGGCCCGCCAACGCGAAACCAGGTGAACTCGGCGAGCGGCTGATTGGCCAGCAGCCGGCCGCGCAGTTCGGGCATCGTGGCTTTGAGGTCGGGAACGATGTCCGGGAAGCTCATAGCGCCTTCAATTCCGCGGGCAGCGCGTAAGCCCACTGCGTGATCGAACCGGCGCCGAGGCAGACCACGTAATCGCCCGGCTTTGCAAGACTCTTTATCAGCGGCGCAAGCTTCTCCGGCCCCTCCAGCGGAACGACCTGCTTGTGTCCGCGCGCGCGCAGGCCGGTCACCAGCGCATCGCGGTCGGTGCCGGGGATCGGCTGCTCGCCGGCGGGGTAGACAGGGGCGATGACCACGGTATCGGCGTCGTTGAAGCACGTGCAGAATTGCTCGAACAGATCGTGCAGCCGCGTGTAGCGGTGCGGCTGCATCACCGCGATGACATTGGCCCTGGCGCTTTCGCGGGCCGCGCGCAACACCGCTGCAATCTCGACCGGATGATGCGCGTAATCGTCGATGATCACCGCGCCGTTCCATTCTCCGACGCGCGTGAAGCGCCGTTTCACGCCGCCAAAATCGGCAAGCGCCTTGCGGACCACATCGGCCTTCACGCCGAGTGCGTGCGCGACCGCGATCGCCGCCGTTGCGTTCAGGGCATTGTGCCGGCCCGGCATGGGCAGAGTGAGGTTGTCGATCTTGTGCGTGACCCTGCCGTCGCGGTCGCGGAAGAGAACGGAAAACCGGGATTGGCCGTTGAGATGATCGAGGTCGGCAAGGCGCACATCGGCCTGCGGGTTTTCGCCATAGGTGAGGATGCGCCGGTCCTCGAGTTTTCCGACGAGCGTCTGGACGACGGGATGATCCGTGCACATCACGCCGAAGCCGTAGAAAGGCACGTTCTCGACAAAGGCGCGGAACGCGTCCTGCACGGCTTCGAAGGTCCGGAAATGGTCGAGATGTTCGGGATCGATATTGGTGACGACGGCGATGTCGGCGGGCAGCTTGAGGAACGTGCCGTCGGACTCGTCGGCCTCGACCACCATCCAGTCGCCGGCGCCGAGGCGCGCGTTGGTGCCGTAGGCATTGATGATGCCGCCGTTGATCACAGTCGGGTCAAGGCCGCCGGCATCAAGCAGCGCGGCGACGAGCGATGTCGTCGTGGTCTTGCCGTGCGTGCCGGCGATCGCCACGCAGCTCTTCAGCCGCATGAGCTCGGCGAGCATTTCGGCGCGCCGCACCACCGCCAGGCGGTTGCCGCGCGCGGCGACAAGCTCCGGATTGTCGCGCTTGATCGCGGACGAGACGACCACGACATCGGCGCCGTCGATATTCTCAGCCTTGTGCCCGATCGCGATCCTGACGCCCTTGTCGCGCAGGCGTTTGACGTTGGCGCTGTCGGCGACGTCGGATCCGGTCACGCTGTAACCGAGATTGACCAGCACCTCGGCAATGCCGCTCATGCCAATACCGCCGATGCCGACAAAGTGCACCGGCCCGATGTCGCGCGGCAGCTTCATAAAACCGTCCTCAGCCTTCCCGCGGCCGCGCCCGGCCCCGGGCGCCCGCGGTTCCGCCATGTCATGCAGGACATGCAAGGCCGAAACAAGACCGGCGTGGACAGAAATTCAAATTCCCGCCACCTTTATTACCAGGTCGGCCAGCCTCTCGGCGGCATCGGTCGTGCCGCAGGATCTGGCTGCCTGGGCCATCTTCGCGAGCCGCGCCGGGTCCTTTGCCAGCGCCGTGATCTCGCGGGCGAGCCGCTCGGCCGTGAAGTCCCGCTGTTCTATGCGGATTGCTCCCCCGGCGGCATCGAGCACACCGGCGTTGGCGAACTGATCCTGGTCGAGCGCATGCGGCAGCGGCACCAATATCGCGGGCCGGCCGATCGCCGCCAGCTCGGCGACGGTCGATGCGCCCGAGCGCGAGACCACCAGGTGCGCGTTCGCCATTCGCGCCGGAAGATCGGAAAAGAACGTGGAGACTTCGGCGGCGACGCCGAGCCGGGCGTAAGTCGCGCGCACGGCCTCGATATCCTCGGCGCGGCATTGCTGGGTGACCGTCAGCCGCGTGCCAAGGCCGGCGTCCAGCAATCCGACGGCAGCCGGCACGATCTCGGACATCACGCTTGCGCCCTGGCTGCCACCGAATACGAGCAGGCGAAGCTTCCCATCCTCCGGTGCAGCATAGGGGACACTGCCGGCCGCAATGACCTGCGGCCGCAGTGGATTGCCGGTGAACGTTATCTTGCCTTGCCAGTGGCGGTTGAGGTTCCTGAGCGCGCGAAATCCGGTGGCGATCGCCGTCACGCGCGGGGCGAGAAAGGCATTCGCGCGGCCCATGACGCCGTTCTGCTCGTGCAGCACTGTCGGAATCCCCCGCCAGCTTGCCGCGAGAAGCGGCGGAACCGTCGGGTAGCCGCCAAAGCCAACGACCACCTTCGGCCTGATGCGGCCGAGCAGCAACCATGCCCTGGCACTGCCCAGGGCCAGCAACGTCGCCGTTCTTGCCAGCGACAGCGGGTCACGCCCGCGCAGCGTGGCGCTTGGAATGATATGCATGCCGCGCGCCGGGAACTTGAAGTGCGCCGCGCGGGCGTCGGTGGCGAGGTCGACGGTCACGTGGCGCTTGTCGAGGGCGATCGCAAGCGCCTCCGCCGGAAACAGATGACCGCCGGTGCCGCCGGCCGCGAGCAGGACGAGCGGCGCGCCGCTCGCCGGCATCAGATCCTGCTCCCGGCCACCGCCAGGTCGGGCGAAATCATCACCGCGCGCGGCTGCTCGCGTGTCAGCGCCAGCAGCATGCCCATCGCGTACGCGATCGAGATCATCGAGGAACCGCCATATGAAATGAACGGCAAGGTCATGCCTTTGGCCGGCATAAGATGCAAGTTCACGGCCATGTTGATCGCGGACTGTGTCGCAAAAAGGATCGTAAGGCCCGAGGCCGCAAAACGCGTGAAGGGCTCATGGTTGCGCATGGCGCGCAGCAGCATGCGCACGACGATGAATGCAAACAGGGCAACGATCACGAGGCAGAGGGCAACGCCGAATTCCTCTGCGGCCACCGCAAACACGAAATCTGTGTGACTTTCCGGCAGAAGACGCTTCACTGTCCCCTCGCCCGGCCCCTGGCCGAACCAGCCCCCACGCATGAAGCTTTCCGTCGCGATATCGATGTTGAATGTGTCGCCTGACGCCGGATCAATGAAGCGCTGAATCCGGCGCGCGACGTGCGGCACCGTGTAGTAGGCGCTGAGCAGCCCGACGCCGGCGAGGCCGGCGAGGCCGAACACCCAGACGACGCGCATCCCGGCCATGAAGAAGAGCGCGCTCCACACCAGCGCGATCAGCATCGTCTGGCCGAAGTCCGGCTGCAGGACCAACAGCGCTACCACCATCAGCAGGAGCGCCAGCGAGAATGTATTTGCCGGCATGTCGGGGCGTTTCGCCGACTCGCCGAACAGCCAGGCAACGATCACGACGAAGGCAGGCTTGAGGAACTCCGACGGCTGAATGCTCACGCCGGCAAGGACCAGCCAGCGCCGCGCGCCCTTGATCTCCGGGCCGAACATCGGAGTCGCCGCCACCAGGATCAGGCTCACCACAAACACGAAAAGTGACAGGCGGCGGATCTGACGCGGGTTGAGGAAGGATACGCCGAGCATCACCGCGATGGACGGCAGAAGAAAGAAAATGTGGCGGTTGACGAAATAGAACGGATCAAGGCCGAGCCGGCCTGCGACGGGCGGGCTCGCCGCAAGCGACAGAACCACGCCGGCCAGCATCAGCGCGCCGATCGCGGCGAGCGTCAGCCGGTCGACCGTCCACCACCATTCGCCGATCGGCGTGCGTTGCGCGCGCGAAAGCATCCTTGAGTCCCCGTCGCGGTCAAGCTGACGCCTCGCGGTTTAGGAAGCATTAACGGTCGCGCTGACGCCGGGTATCGCCAGCACGGCATCGGTAAAGGCTTTGCCACGGACTTCAAAATTCGGATACTGGTCGAACGAGGCGCAGGCCGGCGACAGCAGCACAACCGGTTCCTTCAGGGCCGACGCCTCCGCATCGCGGGTGGCGGCGGCAACCGCGGCGGAAAGCACCTTGGTAATCTCGTAAGGCACCCGTCCGTCCAGCGTCCGCGCGAATTCGTTCGCGGCTTCGCCGATGAGATAGGCTTTCCGGATGCGCGGAAAAAATTCGGCAAGGCTGCCGATGCCGCCCGTTTTCGGCTTTCCACCGGCGATCCAGAAAATATCCCTGAAGCTTGCGAGCGCCTTTGCGGCAGAGTCGGCGTTGGTCGCTTTGGAGTCGTTGACGAAGAGCACGTTGCCCTTGCTGCCAACCTGCTGCATGCGGTGAGCAAGGCCGGGAAAACCGGCCAGACCCTTTTGAATTGCCGGCAGGTCGATGCCGAGCGCAACGCACGCCGCCACCGCACAGGCGGCGTTCTGCGCGTTGTGCGTGCCGCGCAACGCGCTGATGCCTGCAAGCTCGGCGACTGCGCTGGCTGTGCCGGCGACCGCATGCATGATCTTGCTTCCCTGCGCAAAATATCCGTCGCGCAGCGGCGACTCGACCGAGACGCGAACGACCTTCTTCCCGGCGCGTTCGATTCGTTCGGCTGCCGCGCGCGTGTAGGCGTCGTCGATATCGATGACGGCGGTGCCGCCCTTTTCCACGCCGGCTGCGAGCCGCTCCTTGATTCCGGCGTAGCGCTCCATTGTCCCGTGCCGATCAAGATGATCTTCCGTGACATTAAGGAGAATGCCGACGGTGGGATCGAGCGAAGGCGCAAGATCAATCTGGTACGAGGACACCTCGAGGACGTAGGCGCGCCCGGCCGCGAAAGCCGCAAGCGACAGCGCGGGCACGCCGATATTGCCGCCCATCTGGGCATCGATTCCCGCACTCCTGAGCAGGTGCGCGACGAGAGCGGTGGTCGTCGATTTGCCGTTGGTGCCGGTGACCGCCACGAGCGGACATTTGATTCCGGATCTCGCGCGCTCGCGGCAGAACAGCTCGATGTCGCCGATCACCTCGACATCGGCCTTGCGCGCCAGACCGACCGTCCAGTGCGGCTGCGGGTGCGTCAGCGGCACGCCGGGCGCGAGCACCAGCGCCGCGACCTTTCCCCAGTCGATGCTGCGCAGGTTCTGCGTCTTTATCCCTGCAGCCTGCGCCTGCGCTATTTTCCCTGCATCGTCGTCGAACGCGGTGACGTCGGCCCCGCCGTCAATCAGCGCGCGGGCAGCGAGAACGCCGGAGCTGCCGAGGCCGAAGACCGCAACCTGCCGTCCGGCAAACGTGGTAACGGAAATCATCTCAACTTCAGTGTCGCCAGCCCGGCCAGCGCCAATACGACCGCAACGATCCAGAAGCGGATGACGATCTGCGGCTCGGTCCAGCCGAGCTGTTCATAATGGTGGTGGATCGGGGCCATCTTGAAGACGCGCTTGCCGGTCAGCTTGAACGATACGACCTGGACGATGACCGATACCGCCTCGAGCACGAACAGTCCGCCGACGATGGCCAGGACGATTTCGTGCTTGATGGCAACCGCAACCGCGCCCAGCAATCCGCCGAGCGCCAGCGATCCCGTGTCGCCCATGAAGATCGACGCAGGCGGTGCGTTAAACCAGAGAAAGCCCAAGCTGGCGCCGATCACTGCCCCGCAAAGCACCGCGAGCTCGCCGGTGCCGGCCACGTAGTGGATCTGCAGGTACTCCGCGAACACGGCATTGCCCGCAAGGTACGAGATGAGGCCGAAGGTCGCCGCCGCGATCATGACCGGTACGATCGCCAGGCCGTCGAGACCGTCGGTGAGATTGACGGCATTGCCGGACGCCACGATGACGAACGCGCCGAACAGGACAAAACCCCAGCCGAGGTTGATCACCAGATCCTTGAAGAACGGAAACACCAGCGATGTCGAAATCGCACCGCGGCCAAGATGCGCAAGGGCGATGCAGCCCACCACCGCGACAGCGGCCTCCACGAGCAGCCGGGTGCGTCCGGAAAATCCGGCGTGCGTCTGCTTCGTCACCTTGAGATAGTCGTCGTAGAAGCCAATGATGCCGAACGCGAGGGTGACGCCCAGCACGACCCATACGTACGGGCTTTTCGGATTGGCCCAGAGCAACGTCGACACCAGCAGCCCGGACAGTATCATCAGCCCGCCCATTGTCGGCGTGCCTTTCTTGGTCACCAGATGCGAGGGCGGGCCGTCGCTGCGGATCGGCTGACCCTTGCCCTGCTTGAGGCGCAGAAGGTCGATGATCGGACCGCCGAACAGGAAAACAAAAACGAGAGCGGTGACGATGGCGCCTCCGGTCCGGAAGGTGATGTAACGGAAAACGTTGAAGAACGAGATTTTGTCGGACAGCTCGGTAAACCAATAGAACATCGGGGTGACTCTTCAGCCTCGCGTACTCTCGAGCGCAATCTGTCTGGGAAACTGCTTCTCCAATGACTTGACGATCGGCCCCATCTTAGAACCGAGGGACCCCTTCACCATCACCGCATCGCCGGCACGGATGGCCTCGATCACGGCCGGCTCCAATTCCGCCGCCGTCTCGGCATAGCCGCCCCGGGCGCGCGAGGGAAGAGCCTCCCACAATTGATGCATGAGCGGCCCCGCGCAAAACACGAGATCGATGCCGGCTTCGGCGATCACATTTGCGAGGGCGCGGTGCAATTCGCCGCCTTGCGGGCCGAGCTCGAGCATGTCGCCCAGCACCGCTATGCGTCGGCCGCGCTGACCGACGGGAGCCTGGCCGAGCAGCGCGATCGCCGCTGCCATGGAGGCGGGGTTCGCATTGTAGCTTTCGTCGATCAGAAGGGCGCTGCCGCCCGGGACCGTCAGCACGCTGCGTGTTCCGCGCCCGCTCGGCGGCCTCAGGTTGCCGAGCGCGATCGCCGCGAGCGCAAGGTCGGCGCCGGAGAGCGCGGCGGCCGCCAGCACCGCAAGGGAATCAAGTGCAATGTGGCGGCCCGGCGTCCCGACCTTGTAGGTAACGGACTGCCCGAGGACACGCGCCTCGATCGTCGAGGAGTCGGGCTGCAGCGACAGACGCACGAGGCGCGCATCGGCCCTGGCATGCTCGCCGAAGGACACGATCCGCTTTATGCCCGCCGTGCGCGCCGCCGTCTCGAGCTGTGCAAACTGCGCGTTGTCACGGTTGAGGACGGCAGCGCCCGCAGGCTCGACTCCCGTGAAGATCTCCGCCTTGGCTTCGGCGATCTTCTCCAGCGTGCCGAAGTATTCCAGATGCACCGGTTCTATCGCCGTTATGACCGCGACGTGCGGCCGCACGAGTTTCGCAAGCGGCGTTATCTCGCCCGCATGATTCATCCCGATCTCGAACACTGCATATTTCGCGGTTGCCGGGCAGCGCGCCAGCGACAGCGGAACGCCCCAGTGATTGTTGTAGGAGGCGACCGATGCATGCGTTTCGCCGTCCGCCGAAAGCGCAAGCCGCAACGCCTCCTTGGTTGTGGTCTTGCCGACCGAGCCGGTGACGGCGACGATCTTGCCGCCGATGCGGGCGCGCGATGCGCGTGCCAAGGCACGCAGGCCTTCCAGGACATCGTCGACGGCGAGCAGAGGCGCGCCTGGAAAACGGCGGCATTCGCTCTTCGCGACGACGGCGAGGCCGGCGCCGGCATTCAGTGCGTTCTCGACGAAGTCGTGACCGTCACGACTGTCGCCTTTTATCGCGAAGAAGGCCTCGCCCTTCGACAACGTACGGCTGTCGATGGAAATACCCCGCGTCTCGGCCGGCAAATTGCCCGCCCGCTCGGCATGCATGGCTGCTGCCATCCCATCAACGGTCCAGAGCGCACTCATGCCACCCTGCCCTGCAATGCGTTCGCCACCGCCTCATGATCGGAGAACGGCAGGATCCGGTCGCCGACGATCTGGCCCGTTTCATGACCCTTGCCGGCAATCAACAGGACGTCCCCGGCCTTGAGCTCGGCGATTGCCCGGCGGATCGCCTCGCCGCGATCGGCAATTTCGACCGCGCCCGGCGCGGCGGCGAGAATGGCCGCACGGATCTGCGCAGGATTCTCGCTGCGCGGATTGTCATCGGTCACGATGACCCGGTCCGCGCCTTCCGCCGCAACACGCCCCATGATCGGGCGCTTGCCGGCATCGCGGTCGCCGCCGGCGCCGAATACCACGGTGAGCGTCCCCCTGGTGTAGGGACGCAGGCTCTCGAGAGCCTTCTTGAGCGCGTCCGGCTTGTGCGCATAGTCGATGAAGATCGGCGCGCCGCCGCGGTTGCCGACGAGCTCCAGCCGGCCCTTGGCGCCGGTGAGGTGCTCGAGCGCGGCGAAAACGCGCGCAGGCTCCGCCCCGGTCGCAAGGACGAGACCCGCCGCAAGCCCGGCATTCTGCACCTGGAACGCGCCGACAAGCGGAAGTCTGACTTTGTAGGTGCGTCCGCCGTGCACGATGTCCACGACCTGAGCGAACCCCTCTATCGTCCCGCCGGCCAGCCTGATGTCCTCGCCGCCCACGCCGACCGTCATGACCTTCAGCGGGCGCCTGCGGGCGGCTTCGAGCACCTGCCCCGCATAGCAGTCGTCAACTCCGACCACGGCGGTGCCGCCGTCGACGATCAGATCCTCGAACAGGCGGAGCTTGGCGGCGAGATAGGACTCGATCGTCGGATGATAGTCGAGATGGTCGCGCGAAAGATTGGTGAAACCGCCGGCCGCAATGCGCACACCGTCAAGCCGGTGCTGATCGAGGCCGTGCGAGGAGGCCTCAAGTGCGAGATGCGTGACACCTTCACCCGACAGATCGTCGAGTGTGTGGTGCAACTCGACCGGGTCGGGCGTGGTCAACGATCCGTAGCTCGCGCCTTTCGGCGACACGACACCGACCGTCCCGATGCTGGCCGATCGAAACCCAAGCGTGCTCCAGATCTGCCGCGTGAACGCGGCCACTGAAGTCTTGCCGCTGGTGCCGGTGACGGCGGCAATGGTTTGCGGCTGGCGCGCGTAGAATTTCGCCGCAGCGAGCGCCAATGCACGGCGCGCGTTACCGACTGGCACAAACGCGATCGAGTCCGCCAGGCCTTGCGGACGCTGTTCGGCGACGACGGCGACCGCGCCGGCCGCGATCGCCTGCCTCGCGAAGTGCGCGCCGTCGGCTCTGGCGCCCGCAATTGCGACAAAAACATAACCCGGTTTGATCTTGCGACTGTCGGATGAGAGTCCCGCGACGTCGATCGCAGCATGGCGCGCATCGATCGCCGCTTCGGGCAGAAGATCGCGCAGCTTCACCGCGTCTCCTTCGCGCTCACCAACAGCAGCTGGTCGGCTTTCGGCAAATCGAAGCGCGGCAAGATGTTGAGCAGCGGCGCAACGCGCTCGATGATGTTGGCGCCCACCGGCACGGCATTCCAGCCCGATGTGCTGAAGCCGTGGGTTTCGGGCAATCCTTGCGGTTCGTCCAGCATGATCAGCAGCAGATAACGGGGCTTGTCGGCCGGCAGGATGGCGGTGAAACTGGTCAAGACTTTGGTCTTTGAGTACCGCCCGCCGACCACCTTCTCCGAGGTCCCGGTCTTTCCGCCCACATAGTAGCCCATTACATTTGCCCGGGTCGCCGTGCCCTTTTCCACGTTCAACCGCATCAGATAGCGCATTTTCTCGGCTGTTTCGGGCTTTATGACGCGCTTGGCGAGGCGGTCGGCTTCCGCCTGGCTGCGTTTGAGGAAGGTTGGCGGGATCATCTTGCCGCCGTTGACCAGGGCGGAAATGCCCATAACCGCCTGCAGCGGAGCCACGGAAAGGCCGTGCCCGAACGCGATCGTGACCGTATTGAGTTCGCCCCAATGCCTGGGGACCAGCGGTTCGGCACTCTCCGGCAGCTCGGTCCGCAATCGGTCGAGCTGGCCGAGCTTCTTCAGGAACGCCCTGTGATAATCGACGCCGAGCGAGAGCGCCATTCGCGCGGTACCGATGTTCGACGAATAGGTGAAGATTTCCGGCACCGTCAGCACGCGCCGCTGCGCGTGATAATCGTGAATTTCATACTTGCCGTAGCGCAACGGCATCCGCGCATCGAACGACGACGACAATGTGATGCGGCCGCTGTCGAGCGCCATGGCCATCGTAAGCGCTTTGAATGTTGAACCCATCTCGTACACGCCGGTCGTCAGGCGGTTGAGATGGTCTGGATCGTTCGCGATGCGCGGATTGTTGGGGTCGAAGTCCGGTTCGGACACCATCGCGACGATCTCGCCGGTGTTCACGTCGGCAATGATACCGGCGGAAGCCTTGGCCTTGTACTTCTCGCGCGCTGCGGCAAGCTCCGCGCGCAGCGCGTATTGCACGCGCAGATCGACCGCGAGATCCACCGGCCGTTGCAGCCTGTCGGTTGCGAGCCCCGCCATGTGCAGGGCGGCGAGTCCCTGCCCGTCGAGCCACTTCTCGATACCGGCGATTCCCTGATTGTCGATGTTCACGTAGCCGATCTCATGCGAGACGATCGGGCCATTCGGATACACGCGCTTGTTCTCGGTCAGGAAGCCGATGCCCGGGATGCCGAGGCGGTGGATCTCTTTTTGCTGTGCAGGAGTGATCTCCCGCTTGAGCCACACGAAGCCGCGTTTCGACGACAGCCGCTCGCGCACCTCGTTGGCATCAAGATCCGGCATTACGGCGGTAAGCAACTCCACCGCCTCGTCGACATCGATGATCTTGCGAGGCTCGGCGAACAACGAAGGTGTCTTGATGTCGGTCGCAAGGATTTCGCCGTTACGGTCGAGGATGTCGGGTCGCGCGGTGGCAACCGCGTCCTGTGAGACGCTGCGGCGGCCGTTGTGGTTTTCACTGACCGTTGCAAACATCACCAGACGAAACGCGATCACCGAAAAAATGCCGACGAAGGCGACGATGGCAAGTCCGAGCCGCGCCTTTGCCTTCACGTCGCGATCGACGTCGCGGCCATACAGCAAGGAGCGGAGGGCCCGCTGCCACGCGCTTTCCGGGACATTGCCGCCCGCGCGCATCACGCTCACCGTGCGACGGCCGGCGGCGGAATGCTGCCGGTCACGTCGGGTGCGGCCGGCGCGAGCATCGCGCCGATCGGATCGGATCCAGGCGGCGGGCGATCAGGCAGGCGGTCGAGCGTATCGAATTGCGTGGGCTCGATCCGCCGCAGGGAGAGATGACGGTCGGCAAGGCCCTGGATGCGGCTCGGCGTGTCGAGCCTCGCCCATTCCGCCCGCAGGACGGCAATTGCATTGCGTTCATGGCGCAGTTCCCCGCGCAGCTTGGCGACGCGCTCGGCCTGAAGCGTGGAATCGAACTTGATCTTGTAGACATAGGACGCCGCCAGGATCAGGGCGCCAATTACCAGAATATTGAGAAGACGCATCATCTACCGCCCCTCCACCACTGCGGAGAGCGAAGGCAGGTGCGGCAGCAGGCGCGCCGGGAAGCCGCGCCGCACCGGGGCCTGGGTTCGTTCCGCGGCCCGCAGCTTTGCCGATCGCGACCGCGGGTTGGCGGCCACTTCGTCCGCATCCGCCGTCAACGGACGCCTGGTAAGGATCTGAAAGCTCGGCGCGGGACGCCGCGTCTCGGGCGCATGGCGGGAACCGCCGTGCGTCTCGGCGCGGTCCGTCAGAAACATCTTGACGATGCGGTCCTCAAGCGAATGAAAGGAGACGACCACCAGCCGCCCGCCGGGCTTGAGACACCGTTCCGCCGCCTGCAACGCGGCGGCAAGTTCACCCAGCTCGTCGTTCACAAATATGCGCAATGCCTGAAACGTGCGCGTCGCCGGGTGAATGTCGCCGGCGCGCGGGCGAATGACGGTTGCCACGATCTGGGCAAGCTCATGCGTCGTTGCAATCGGCGCAATCGCCCGCGCGTTGACGATGGCACGTGCGATCGCACGCGAGCGGCGTTCCTCGCCAAGCGTGAAGATGATGCCAGCGAGATCGCGTTCACTGGCCGTGGCGACAACATCGGCCGCGCTGGCACCTTCCCCGCCCATGCGCATGTCGAGCGGCGCGTCGTGGCGGAACGAAAAACCGCGTTCCCTGCGATCGAGCTGCATGGAGGAGACACCGAGATCGAGAACAATGCCGTCGACCGAGTCATGTCCGGCATCGTGCGCGATCGCTTCGAGGTTGGAGAAGCGGTCCTCGATCAGCGCCAGGCGGCCGCCGGCCTCTTCGACAAGATCCGCGCCCATGGCGATCGCAGACTGGTCGCGGTCGATGGCGATGACGTTGCAGCGGGCGGCCGCCAGGATCGCGCGCGTGTAGCCGCCGGCGCCGAACGTACCGTCGATGTAGACGCCGCCGTCGCGAACGTTGAGAAAGCCGACTGCCTGAGGACCGAGCACGGGAATGTGGAGGGCTGGTCCGCCAGCGACAGCCGGGCCGTCGCCACCCGCCATCATTCCCGTGCTCCAGGCGCCTTGCGCGCCGCCTGGGAACTCAGATCGCCTTTGAGCACGCGCACCCTTCGGGTGGCCTCCGCGAGCTCTTTCCTGAAACGCCCGGGTTCCCAGATCTGAAACTTCTGACCCAGACCGACAAACGACACTGCATCCGTAATGCCTGCATGACGCTTGAGGCTGTCGCTCAACACCACCCGACCTTCTCCATCCACCTTGAGCGTCTCGCTCGTCCCGTAGAGCGCCAGGGCCAACCGCTCGCGCTCGTCCGAATAAGCCGCGAAACGCCCGATCAGGGCCTCTATCTCTGCCATTAACGCGCTGCCCCCTGCATCGATCGCAGGACGGTCCAGCGCCGGATAGCAATAAAGACCCTCGAAGCCGTCGCGGGCGAGCACTGCGCGAAACGCACCGGGGATCGACACGCGCCCCTTGGAGTCGAGCCGCAGCGTGAAATTCGCCACGAAGCGGTCCATACCCCGAACCCCATACCGCCTGGACGCACGCGGGAGCGCTGCCAAGCCTCGCTCCCACGCTCACCGCGCCGCCCGACGCAGGAACGCGAGGCGCGCACAAGGTGTCCCATACTGGGAAATCGTGGGATATCATGGGACTACAGGACCGTCAACAAATGGGCCCGGAGCGAACGCAAAGCCCGGTATTGTCGCAGATAGACCCATTAACGGCGGTTAAACTTAAAGAAACGTTGCCGGCAGCCCTGTCACCCCCGGCTTGGGTCCGGCATGGCCAATCTTGGGCAAACCCTGGGCGACCGATGTGGGTCGGACTCTTCAGCGACATCCACGCCAATCGCGAAGCGCTGGAGGCGAGCCTTGCGCATGCGCGCCGTAGCGGCATCGGCCGTTTTATTTTCCTCGGCGACTATGTCGGCTACGGCGCCGACCCCGGCTTTGTCGTCGATACCGTCATGCGAGAGGCCGAGAACGGCGCGACCGTTTTGCTCGGCAATCATGATGCTGCAATCGCCGGCGGAACCGCGGGAATGAATTCGGTCGCCGCCAAAGCCATCGTCTGGACGCAGGATCAGCTCGACGCCGCGCAGCGGGAATTCCTCGCCGGGTTGCCCCTCACCTTTGAGGATGATGGCCGGATGTTCGTGCACGCGAGTGCGCATGCGCCGGCCGCGTGGGAATACATCACAAGTGTGGAGGAGGCCTCGCTTTGCTTTCGCGCGACGCGCGCGCGGGCGACGTTCTGTGGTCACGTGCACGTGCCGCAGCTCTACCGTTTGGCGCCGGGCGGCCAGCTGGCGGGCCTGATCCCGGCGCAGGCCGTCGAAATTCCGCTGCGCGCGGAGGACCGATGGGTTGCGGTCATCGGCTCGATCGGACAACCTCGCGATGGGAACCCGGCGGCGTGCTACGGCGCATTCGACACCGAACGCAACGTCCTCGTCTACGTGCGTGTTCCTTACGATGCAGACAGCGCGGCGCAAAAAATCCGCAAGGCCGGCCTTCCTCCCGTGCTGGGCCTTCGTCTTCTAGAGGGCACGTGATCGCTCTTTCCAAGCTTGCTTTTTTGAATGGCAGCGGTGAATGATGCCGCGGCGCTCGTCAACCACCGGTGTTTTCCGGCCCATGTCCCCCTTCCAGCCGGATTCGTTCATTGTCGCAGAGGTGGTGCCCTCGCCAAATTCCGACGAGCGCAAGAACAATCGCGCACCGGACATGATCCTGCTGCACTATACCGGCATGCAGACAGGCGACGCCGCCCTGCGCCGGCTCACCGATCCTGCAAGCAAGGTATCCGCTCACTACGTCGTCTTCGAGGACGGAAAAATCGTGCAGTGTGTGCCCGAAGAGCGGCGCGCGTGGCACGCGGGCGATTCATCCTGGGCCGGAGAAAACGACATCAATTCCTGCTCGATCGGCATCGAGATCGTCAATCCGGGGCACGAGTTCGGCTATCCTGACTTTCCACTGCGCCAGATCGCGGCGGTGATTTCGCTGTGCAGGTCGATCACGACCCGCCGCGGGCCGATCAGCCCCGACCGCATCCTTGCCCATTCCGATGTCGCGCCGGCCCGCAAGCAGGATCCGGGCGAAAAGTTTCCATGGGGCCTGCTCAGTGAATCCGGGATCGGCCACTGGGTCCGCGCGGCCCCGCTCGATCTCGAGGGATCCGGTCTCAAACCGGGAGATCGCGGCGACGCTGTAACGCGTCTGCAGCGCACATTACGCTCTTACGGGTACGGGATTGCGGAAACAGGCAGCTACGACGAGCCCACGCGCGCGGTGGTGACCGCCTTTCAGCGACATTTCCGGCAGGCGCGCATCGACGGCGTTGCCGACGCGTCGACCTTGCTCACGCTGCGCGCGCTTATCGAAACGCGGCCGGCACCTCTCAGCTGATCGCAGGGTTTAGGAGCCTTTAAGGCTAGGGCGCGGACGCCCTTGACGTCACGGCTGCGCGTCACCATTGGTATCGGTGTCAGTCGGCCGGACGGCCGCTCCGCGCCAATGCCGAAAGGCGGCCGGGGAGGAAAGTCCGGGCTCCACGGACAAGCGGTGCCGGATAACGTCCGGCGGGATGGGCCCTTCGGGGCCGGCCCAGGGACAGTGCCACAGAGAACAGACCGCCTCGGCGCGTTGCGTTTGGCCGCGGCAAGGGTGAAACGGTGCGGTAAGAGCGCACCGCGCTTCCGGCGACGGAAGCGGCACGGCAAACCCCACCGGGAGCAAGACCGAATAGGAACGGCGCGGCCAGCCCCCGCGAAAGCGGGGAATTGCGGCCGGATCTGTCCGGATCAGCCGTTCGGGTAGGTCGCTTGATGCGCCGGGTAACCGGCGTGCGAGAGGAATGGCCGTCACGCCTGTGGCCCGTGCCGCAGGCCATACAGAACCCGGCTTACAGGCCGGCTGATACGTCGTAAGGGGGCTCGGCGGCAAAACCGCCGGGCCCCCGCCAATTTGACGTCCATCGTTGCCGCATATCGATCAATCGTTTTGTGCGTCTGGTGCCCGACCGGCCTACCGGGTAGCGTCCGCGCGCCCGCATGACGACTTCCCGTGAACGATTCGGAATAGCGCTTGGACTTGCCGGCGTGCTCTTGTTTGGCGGCACGCTTCCGTTCACGCGGCTTGCGGTCATCGCGTTCGATCCGCTTTTCCTCTCGGCCGCGCGCGCGACGATTGCCGGATGCACCGGCCTCGTCCTGCTGCTCATCCTGCGACGACCGATTCCGCCGCGCGGATCATGGCTTGAGTTCGCCCTGGCGGGTACCTGCACGATCATCGGCTTTCCCGTGTTCATGGCGCTCGCGATGGTGCACGTGCCGGCGTCGCACGGCGGCGTCGTCCTCGGCATCATTCCACTCGCGACCGCGGCAGCGGCCGCGCTCGTTGCACACGAGCGGCCGAGCGCCGGTTTCTGGCTGGCGAGCGTTGTCGGTGCCGCGATCGTTGTCGTCTTCATGATCCGGCAGAGCGGCGCCAACACCATCCAGCGCGGCGACATCTACCTGCTCGGCACGGTGCTCTCGGGCGCATTCGGCTACACCCTGTCGGGCCGGTTGAGCCGTGCGCGGCCGGGTTGGGAAGTGATTTCCTGGCAGGTTGCGTCGTTCCTGCCGCTGTCGCTCGTCGCGACCTATGTCCTGTGGCCGTACTCGCTCGCCGACGTTTCCACGCGGTCATGGGTGGGACTGGCGTACGTCAGCTTCATCAGCCAGTTCTTTGCATTCTTCGTGTTCAACGCGGCGATGGCGATGGGCGGCGTTGCGCGCGCCGGTCAACTGATGCTGCTGCAGCCGTTCGTGATCGTCGCCCTGTCGATCCCCGTCAATGGCGAGCGCTTCGAGCTGCCGACCCTGCTTTACGCAGCCGCGGTCGTTGCGGTGGTCATCGTGGGTCAGCGCACGATTGTGAAACGCGGCTAGCGCGCATCGAGCATCGTCGACGGCAGCCAGAGCGCGAGACCGGGAAATGCCGCGACGAGGGCCACAGCGGCACACATGAGGAAGAACAACGGCAGTGCGTAGGCGCCGATCGTAAAAATATTGCGGCCGGTCATGCCCTGCAGGACGTAAAGATTGAAGCCAACCGGCGGCGTGATCTGCGCCATCTCCACGACCAGAACGATGTAGATACCGAACCAGATCAGATCGAAGCCCGCCTTCGTCACCAGCGGAATGATGATCGATGTCGTGAGAACAACCATCGAGATACCGTCGAGGAAGCACCCCAGCACGATGTAGAAAGCCGTGAGGACGGTCAGCAGCGCCCAAGGCGGCATGTTGAATCCGCTGATCCATTCGGCAAGCGCGCTGGGAATGCCGGTAAAGCCCATCGCGGCGGTCAGATAGGCCGCGCCTGCCAGAATAAAGGCGATCATGCAGCTCGTCCGCGTCGCACCCATCAGCGAGTCGATGAAGCCCTGCCTTGTCAGCGTGCCCGACCACCACGACAGCGCCAGCGCCAGGAACACGCCGACCACGGCAGCCTCGGTGGCGGACGCCAGCCCGCCATAGATCGAGCCGATCACGCCGAGGATCAGCAACGCGACCGGAATGAGCCGGCGCGACGCATAGACCCGCGCGCGAAACGGGACCGGCGGCTCGGGCGGCGGCATGCGCGTCCTGTTGAACAGGGCCCACACCACGATGAAGCCCATGAACAGCCCGGCAAGCACAATTCCCGGAATGACTCCGGCGATGAACAGACGCGCGATCGACTGATCGGTCGCCGTGGCATAGACGATCATGATGATCGAGGGAGGGATCAGAAGCCCGAGCGTACCCGAGCCGGCAAGCGTACCGACCGCCATGCGTTCGTCGTACCCGCGCTTGAGCAGCTCCGGCAACGCGATGCGGCCGATGGTGGCGCAGGTCGCGGCCGACGAGCCGGACACGGCGGCGAAAATCGCGCACCCGACCACGTTCACGTGCAGCAGACGCCCGGGCAGCCTCTGCAGCCACGGCGCCAGTCCCTCGAACATGTCATCGGACAATTTGGTGCGGTAGAGGACCTCGCCCATCCAGATGAACATGGGCAGCGCCGTCAGATCCCACGAGTTCGACGCCGTCCACATGGAGGTCGCCAGCACCTGGCCCGCAGGTGTTGCGACCTTCGTCAGCACCGCAGCGAAACCGCACACGGCCAGCGCGATCGCGATCCACACGCCGGAGCCGAGAATGGCGAACAGGAGCAGGATCAGCAGCAGCGAAAGCTCGACCACCGACATCGCGTCAGCCTTCCTTGCCGAGCGTGATCGCATCCTCGGCGGCACGGAACGTGGGCCGGCCCCGCATTGCAACCACGAACAGCTCGTCGACCAGCGCGACCGTCAGGACGAGCGAGCCGAGCGCCATCGCTGCCTGCGGATAGACCAGCGGCACGCGGATGACGCCCGCCGACACCTCATGGAACAGGAATGACACCCACGCAAAATTGGCGAGATGGCCGGTCATATAGGCGGCGCACGCCGCCGCAAAGCCGAAGGCCCACAGCTCGACGAAATAACGGATACGCTCGCTCAGCGCCGACAGCACCATCGTGACGCGGATATGCGCTCCGGCCTTCAGCGTGCCGGCAAGCGCAAGGAAACTCGCCGCGGCAAGCAGATAGCCGCATATTTCGTTGAGCGAGAGGATGACGAAATCGGTCCGCGGCAGGGACAGGAGTGCGAGTGCGCCGTCGAGCAGGCGTCCGGCGAGCTGCACGCCGACCAGCAGCGCGATCGCGACCAGGCAGAGGGCCGAAGCCCACAACGCGGCGCGATAAAGCGTGTCGAGCGGGCGACGCACTTACTTCCTGTACGCCGCCAGCATCGCTGCGCCGTCGGGCCCGGCGGATTTCTCCCATTCAGACGTGATCACCGCGCCGATCTTGGCGAGACCGGCTTTCAATTCCGGACTGGGCTCCACGACCTTGATCCCGGCATCTTTCAGCGCCTTGGTCTTGATCGTCATTTCCTCGATCGAGAACTTCCAGCCGCGATCTTCCGCGACCTTGGCGGCGTCGGTCACCGCCTTCTTCTCCGCGGCGGAAAGCTTGTCGAACGCCTGCTTGTTCACGATGACGATGTTGCGCGGCAGCCAGGCCTGCGTGTCCATGTAGTGGGTCAGGTAATCCTGCGCCTTGGTGTCGACGCCGGTCGAAGCCGACGTGATCATCACGTCGACACGGCCGGTTGCGAAAGCCGTCGGCAGATCGGGTACCTCGATCTGCGTCGGGACTGCACCGGCTAGCGCAGCGATGCGCCCGATCATGGCGTTGTAGGTGCGGAATTTCAGTCCCTTGAGGTCGTCGACCGACTTGATCTCGCGCTTGGCGTAAATTCCCTGGGGCGGCCACGGCACCGAGAAGAGCAGCATCAGTCCTTCCGACGCGAGCTGCTTTTCCAGATACGGCTTCTGTGCCGCGTACAGTTTCCGGGAGGCGTCGTAGCCGGTGGCAAGGAACGGCACCGAGTCCAGCCCGTAGACCGCCGCTTCGTTCGACGACAGCGACTCAAGCATCTCGCCGATCGGGGCGGTACCCTGACGGACGCTGCGCTTGATCTCGGGATGCTTGATCAGGGAGCCGGCGGAGTGAATTGCGATCTTGAGGGAACCGTTGGTTGCCTTGTCGACGTCGGCCGCAAACTGCATGATGTTGCGGGTGTGGAAATTGCCGTCGGGATAAGGCGTCGGCATATCCCATTTGGTCTGCGCCGAGGCGATTGTCGTCATTCCCAGCGCAACCAGGACTGTCGAACAGGCACGCACGAAATTTTTCATAGGTTCCTCCATGAGCTGGCGACGACCGGTGTCCCCGCGCTCTTGCATGCAAGCATGGGGCCAACGGCGCAGCGTGGCAAGGGCGTGCGGGCGTCAGATCGGATCGACACCCTTGGCGCGCAATGTCGCTGCGGCCTCCGGCGCCGTGAGAAAGCGGATCAGCGCTCTGCCGGCCTGCGCGTCCTTGGCAGAACTGCTCAGGGCCGCGGTAAAACCGATGCGCGTCTGCAGCTGGTCGGGGATCGGGCCGACCATCTCCACGCCCGGGACATCGGAAATCCGTGTCGCCACCACGACGACCATATCCGCCTCCCCGCGCGCGACCACTTCCACGGTATCTTCGGCCGCCATCGGCCGAAGCTTCTCCTGCATGGCACCCCTAATGCCGATGCGGTCGAGCAGGCCGACGAAGTAGACACCGCTCGCGCCCTTGCCGGGATAGGCGACGGATTTCGCCGACAGCAGCGCATGCTTGAAGGCTTCGACCGTCGCGATGTCCGGCTTTTGCGCACCCTTGCGCACCGCCACCCCCAGCCCCGAACGGCCGATATCGGCACGGCTGTCGGCGACGAGCCTGCCGTCCTTGATCAGCGCATCGATCACGGGCGGGTTGAGGATCGCGACATCGAAGCTTTCGCCCGCCTCGATTTTCTTTTTCAGGTCGGCATTGACCTCGAAATGCAACTTGATCGTGTTGCCGGTCGCGCGCTCGAACTGCGCGCACAACTCCCGCACTGCGGCCTTGGCGCCATTGCCGCTCACAACGCGAAGCTCGCCGGCGGCCGCGCCCGAAACCGCGACCAGAAGCGCTGCAACGGACACGAGCAACAGCCGCATGATGCACCGATTATCCCGGCCAAAGCCTAGCAGGCTTGTTTTGCCCCCAACAGGCCGGACATAGTGTTATTCCCCTTTTGAATTCGATACCCATGACAAGAAAACCGTCATCGCAACTGTGGGATTTCTGGATTGATCGCGGCGGTACCTTCACCGACGTGATCGGACGCCGCCCGGACGGCACTTTGGTCGCCCACAAGCTTCTGTCCGAGAACCCGGAGGTTTATGCCGATGCCGCCGTGCAGGGCATCCGCGACCTGCTTGGCCTGAAGGCCGGAGAGGCGATCCCCTCAGGCCGCGTCGGCGCGGTGAAAATGGGGACCACGGTCGCCACCAATGCGCTGCTGGAGCGCAAGGGTGAGCGGATGGCCTTGCTCATCACCAGGGGTTTCCGCGACGCGCTCAAGATCGGATACCAGGCACGGCCGAAGATCTTTGCCCGTCACATCATCAAGCCCGACATGCTCTACGAGCGCGTCATCGAGATTGACGAACGGGTTCGCGCCGACGGCACCGTGGAACGCGAGCTTGATCTCGCGGCGGCGCGCGCGGCGCTCGACACGATCAAGGCGGACGGCATCAGGGCCGTCGCAATCGTCTTCATGCACGCCTATCGCTTCCCCGAACACGAGAAGAAGGTCGCGGCGCTCGCGCGCGAAATGAGCTTTGCGCAGGTTTCGGTCAGTCACGAGGTCTCGCCGCTGATCAAGCTCGTCGGCCGCGGCGACACGACGGTGGTCGACGCCTATCTCTCGCCGATCCTGCGTCGCTACGTGGCACAGGTCGACAAGGATCTCGAGGCAAAACGTTCGGCCGCACGCCTGATGTTCATGATGTCGTCGGGCGGGCTGACGGCGGCCGACCTGTTTCAGGGCAAGGACGCGATCCTGTCCGGCCCTGCCGGCGGCGTGGTCGGGATGGCAGAGACCGGCCGGCAGGCGGGCCTCAACCGCCTCATCGGTTTCGACATGGGCGGCACCTCCACCGACGTCTCGCATTTCGACGGCGAGTACGAGCGCGCCTTCGAGACCGAGGTCGCGGGCGTGCGCATGCGCGCGCCGATGATGCTCATCCACACCGTCGCCGCCGGCGGCGGCTCCGTTCTGCATTTCGACGGGGCCCGCTTCCGCGTAGGTCCGGACTCGGCCGGAGCCAATCCGGGCCCGAAGTGCTACCGGCGCGACGGCCCGCTCGCGGTCACCGACGCCAACGTGATGGTCGGCAAGCTCATTCCCGAGTTTTTCCCGAAAATCTTCGGACCGTCGCAGAACCTGCCGCTCGATGCGCATGCCGTGCGGATGGCCTTCACCGACCTCGCCCAGCAGGTCGGCGGCCGCAAGCCTGAGGATGTCGCCGACGGCTTCATCAAGATCGCCGTCGAAAACATGGCGAATGCGATCAAGAAGATTTCGGTGCAGCGCGGCTACGACATCAGGCGCTATGCGCTCAATTGCTTCGGCGGCGCGGGCGGGCAGCACGCCTGCCTGGTCGCCGACGCACTCGGCATGACGCGCGTGCTCATTCATCCCTTCTCGTCGTTGCTTTCAGCCTACGGCATGGGGCTCGCCGATATCCGGGCCACGCGCGAGCAGGCGATTGAGCTGCCGCTCGGCGGCAAGGCTCTCAAGGCGATCGCGCGCACCGGTTCGGCACTGGGAAAGGCAGCAAAGGACGAGGTTGCCGGCCAGGGTGTCCCGGTCGGCAAGATCAAGGTTTTCGTGCGCGCGCACGTCCGGTACGCCGGAACGGATACCGCGCTTGTGGTGGCGGCGGGGAGCGCCGCCACGATGAAGCGCGCGTTCGAAAAGGCGCACAAGGCCCGGTTCGGTTTCATCGACCGGACGAAGCAGATCGTCATCGAAGCCGTGTCGGTCGAGGCCGTCGGCGGCGGCGCCAAGTTTACCGAGACCGCAGTCCGGCGGTCGCGGGCGGCATTGCCGAAGCCGGCGTTGCGGACGCAGTTCTTTTCCGCGGGCGCCTGGCACAAGGCGAACGTCTATAAGCGCGACCAGCTCAGGCCCGGATCGCGGGTCAAGGGCGCCGCCATCATCATCGAGCCGCACCAGACGATCGTGGTCGAGCCGGGATGGCAGGCCGAACTGACCGCAAAAAACCACCTGGTGCTGACGCGCGCCCGCAAGCTCAGGCGCACGCACGCGATCGGGACGCATGCCGATCCTGTCATGCTGGAGGTGTTCAACAACCTTTTCATGTCGATTGCCGAGCAGATGGGAGTCTCGCTGCAGAACACCGCCTACTCGGTGAACATCAAGGAGCGGCTTGATTTTTCCTGCGCCGTCTTTGCGCATGACGGCACGCTCGTCGCCAACGCGCCGCACATGCCGGTCCACCTCGGCTCGATGGACCGGGCGGTCGAGACCATCATCCGCGAGAACCAGGGCCGCATCCGGCCCGGCGACGTTTATGCCATCAACGCCCCCTACAACGGCGGCACTCACCTGCCCGACATCACCGTCTGCACGCCGGTCTTCGACGACAGGAAGAAATCGATTCTGTTCTGGGTCGCGTCACGCGGACATCATGCCGACGTCGGCGGCATCTCGCCCGGCTCGATGTCGCCGAACGCGACCAGCATCGAGCAGGAAGGCGTGCTGTTCGACAATTTCAGGCTGGTGGCGCGCGGCCACTTCCGCGAAAAGGAACTGCTGGCGGCCCTGACCGGCGCGAAATACCCGGCGCGCAACCCCACCCAGAACATCAACGACATCAAGGCGCAGATTGCCGCCAACGAGAAGGGCGTGGCGGAGCTGCGCAAGATGGTGGCGCAGTTCACGTTGCCGGTGGTGAAGGCCTACATGCAGCACGTGCAGGACAACGCCGCGGAAAGCGTGCGCCGGGTGATCGATCGTCTGCACGATTCGGCGTTCAGCTACGAGATGGACCAGGGCACGGTGATCAAGGTGAAGATCACGGTCGACAAGAAGAAGCGCGAGGCGACCGTTGATTTCACCGGCACCAGCGAACAGCAGCCGACGAACTTCAACGCACCCGAGCCGGTGACCCGCGCGGCCGTGCTCTACGTGTTCCGCGTGATGGTCGACGACGACATTCCCATGAATGCCGGGTGCCTGCGTCCGATCAATATCGTCATTCCGAGGCGCTCGATGCTCTCGCCGGCATATCCCGCGGCCGTGGTCGCGGGCAACGTGGAGACCTCGCAGGCGGTGACCAACTGCCTCTTCGGCGCGCTCGGGGCGCTCGCCGCCGCGCAGGGCACCATGAACAACCTCAACTTTGGCAACGCCAGGTACCAGTACTACGAGACGATCTGCTCGGGCTCGCCGGCGGGCCCCGGGTTCAACGGCACCGACGCGGTGCACACGCATATGACCAACACACGGCTCACCGATCCGGAAGTGCTGGAGTTCCGCTACCCGGTTGTGCTCGAGGATTTTCACATCCGCCCAGGCTCGGGCGGGCGCGGCCAGTGGCACGCCGGCGACGGCATACGCCGCACGATTCGCTTCCTCGAGAAAATGGAGTGCACGATCCTGTCAGGCCACCGGCGCGTGCGGCCTTTCGGCTTGGCCGGCGGCGAAGCCGGTCAGGTCGGCGAGAACTGGGTGCGCCGCAAGGATGGCCGCATGGAACGGCTGCAGGGGTGTGATGCCACCATCATCGACAAAGACGAAGCCGTCATCATCCAGACGCCGACCGCCGGCGGCTATGGACCGCCGCAAAAACCTTAATTGGACCGGCTTCCGGCGCCGCCCGTTAATCATCCGGACCGGGCACGCTTGATTTTGCGCGCGGCGGTAACGACTCTCGCACCATGCGCACGACAATCCTGTCAATGCTCCTGGCAACGACCCTCGCCGCGACCGCGCAGGCGCAAGGCTATCCGGTGTCCGGCAAGTGGGGCGAGAGTTCCGACCCGGCGAAAGGCGCGATCGATTGCACGAACAACCGGCGTGTCATCGAATTCAGCGGCGATCAGCGCACGGACAGCAATGGCGGGGTGCCCGCCTACCGCAACAAGTCGGTCGTGTCGGCAGGACCATCGACATTCCGCGTAGTCGACGAGTTCAGCAACGCGCAGGTCAATGCGGGCCAGAGCGCCTATACGTTGCGCAAAATCGACGCCGACCACATCGAGATCGACAATGTCGACGGCAGCACGCTGAAGCTGCAGCGCTGCAAATAGCGCCCGTCCACCGCACCCGGCCGCTAGTTCCGTGCAATGATCTCGCGCTCGCCGCGATGGACCGGAGTTGCCCCGGTGATCTTGCCGACGCCACGCAGCATCAGGATCGACGGGCGGCGCTTCTTCAGTACGCTCCTGCGCCGGCGGCGCGGCCGGGGGCGTTCGACACAAAGCGGTCCCAGCTGCGCGACGGCACGGCCGGTATCGGGATGCGCAAGCAAAAGCGGCACGTCGAGAACTTCACTCCAGGCGCGCCATTCGGCCAGGGCTTCATCGGGCCGCGACGTCAGGAAAAGCGGAAACGTCAGCGACGGATCCCGGTGCTCGAGTACAACCGCGAGCATATCGGCCTGACCGTTCTCGCTCGCGATCAATTGCAACGAGATGCCGTCGAAGGCCGCAATCGGCATGTTGAGCGCCATGCGCATGCCGGCAAGCGAGCGCCGCATCACGACACGTTCGCGATGAAGCTCGATGTCGCGCAGCCGCCCGTCCGCCGCCGCGTCGCTTGCGGAAAACAGAACGGGCAGGCCGAAGGGGTCGAGCCGCAGGGCGCGGCCCGACCCGGCGCATCCGCCACTTCGCATCTGACGCCTCGAAACTCTCCCGCGCCCGGTCTGTGCGCCGGGTCGCACGTCAGTCGTGGCAGAAACGCCTGCAGATCCGCTTAAAGTTATGGGTTAACCGGGCGTAGCTCGCCGCTCATGATTGACGCGGTGTTGCCAACCATGATTGACGAGGTGTTGCCGGCGCACGGCAAATTGTGCGATCCGACTGTTGAACCATTCGCGTCAGTACCCATTTGAAAGCCGGTAATGCTTGCCTCCGTCGATTCCCTCCTTGACCTGAGCGCCTTGACCGACCGCGCCGACCGGCTCGTCAGGGCGGCTCGTGCGGCCGGGGCCGATACCGCCGATGCCGTCGCGGTTCGTTCCATGTCGCTTGCCATCGAGGTCCGCGACGGCAAAATCGAGGAATCCGAGCGCGCGGAAGGTGACGATCTCGGCCTGCGGGTATTTGTCGGCCGGCGTCAGGCCGTCGTCTCGACAAATGAAGCAACCACCAACGATGCCGCGGCGCTCGCCGATCGCGCCGTGGCCATGGCGCGTGCGGCGCCGGAGGATCAATTTGCCGGTCTCGCCGACGACAAGCTGCTGGCGCACAAGTTCCCTGATCTCGACCTGATCGATCCCGAACTGCCGTCCGTGCAGGCACTCGAGGCCATGGCGAGCGCCGCCGAGCAGGCAGCGCTTGCGGTCAAGGGCGTGAGCAAATCCGGCGGGGCGTCGGCTTCGGCCGGAATCGGCGGCGTCGTTCTGGTCACCAGTCATGGCTTCCGCGGCGCCTATCTCGGGTCCAATCACGGGGTGTCGATGACCGCCATTGCCGGCGAAGGCACGGGCATGGAACGCGACTACGATTTCTCGGCGGTGCGTCATGCCGGCGACCTGGAGGCGCCGGAAAAGATCGGCCGCCGCGCGGCGGAGCGGGCGATCGCACGGCTCAATCCGCGCAAGGTCAGCACGCGCAAGGTTCCGGTCGTGTTCGACCCGCGCGTGGCGGGAACGCTCGTTTCGCATCTCGCCAGCGCGGTCAACGGCTCCTCCGTCGCACGCAAGACCAGTTTCCTGCGGGACAAGATGGGAGCAAAGCTGTTCTCCGACCGGATCCGCATCGTCGACGACCCGCTGCGCAAGCGCGGCCTGCGCTCGCGCCCCTTCGACGGCGAAGGAGTCGCCGGCCGCAAACTTGCCCTGGTCGAGGACGGCGTGCTGCGTTCCTGGCTGCTCGACAGTGCGACCGCCCGCGAGCTCGGCCTGGTCAGCACCGGCCACGCGCAGCGTAATGCATCGTCGGTACCCTCCCCCAGCCCGACCAACCTGCATCTTGAGCCCGGCCCGCTGACACCGGACGCACTGATCGCCGACATCGTCGACGGTTTTTACGTCACCGACCTGATCGGCGTAGGAGCCAATATGGTCACCGGCGACTACAGCCGCGGCGCGTCCGGTTTCTGGATTGAGAACGGGAAACGGACCTATCCCGTGAGCGAGGTAACGATTGCAGGACATCTGCTCGAAATGTTCCGCACGATGGTGCCCGCCGACGATCTTGAATTCCGCTACGGCACCAACGCGCCCACGCTGCGCGTAGAGGGCTTGACCGTTGCCGGGCAATGAGACAGCGCTTCGCGGCCCGCTCGAGGCCGTCTTGCGCGAAGCCGGCGCACTTGCCCGCAGGACCGCCCAGGGCGCCTTCCGCCACTGGACCAAGGGTGTCGACCGTTCGCCGGTCAGCGAGGCCGACATCGCGGTCAACGACCTGCTGCAAAAACGGCTTTCCGCACTTGTGCCGGGGGCCGGGTGGTTGTCCGAGGAAACGGAGGACGTTCCGGGCGCAACGCACACGCACGTGTGGATCGTCGATCCGATCGACGGCACGCGCGCGTTCATTTCCGGGCGGGCGGACTGGGCGATCTCGGCCGCGCTCACCGAGGACGGGCGCCCGCTCGTCGCCGCGCTCTACGCGCCGGTGAGCGAGGAAATCTTTCTTGCCGTGCGCGACGGCGGTGCAACGCTCAACGGTGCGCCGATGCGCGTGAGCGCCGGGGACGGATTGCACGGGGCGAAGATCGCCGGACCCAAGCGTTACCTCGAGCGGCTTTCCGACCTTGCGCAAGGCACGCTCGCGCAACCGAAGATCCACTCCCTCGCCTTGCGCCTTGCGCGCGTCGCGCAGGGGGCCCTCGATGCCGCTTTCGCCTCGCGCGGCAGCCATGATTGGGACCTTGCAGCCGCCGATCTTTTGGTGCACGAAGCCGGCGGCGCGCTGACCGATTTCGCCGGAAGGCCGCTCAAATACACCGGTTCGCAGGCCGCACACGGCGCGCTCGTCGCGGCCGGCCAGATGCGTCACGGCGCCCTGATCGGCCTGGTGCGCGACCGGAAAGCGGAATTCGCGTAGAGTTGAGTCGATACTCCCGTTCTTCGGTTTCCTGAGATCGAGTCATGCCCGCAGACCCACCCAAGAAACAATTGCTGCATCTGGTGTTCGGCGGCGAGCTTGCCGAACTCGGCGGCACCGAGTTCAAGGATCTGGACAAGCTCGACATCGTCGGCATCTATCCCAACTATGCGAGCGCCTATGTGGCTTGGAAGGCCAAGGCGCAGCAGACCGTCGACAACGCGCATATGCGCTATTTCATCGTTCACCTCCATCGACTGCTCGATCCTGAAGCCACACGCCGCGCGGCGGGCTAGGGCGGGGCTTGATGCTGTCACTCAAGCGTTTCACCGCTTCGCCCATCTTCCAGGAAATCATGGGCACGCTCGGTGCCTGGTACCTTCGCTTTGTCTGGTTCACGAGTCGTCCGGTTGTCGAACCCGGCACCATGGATATCTACGAGATGGTCGAAACCCCGGCGATCATCGCGGCCTGGCACGGCCAGCATTTCCTGATGCCGTTCATCAGGGACGCCAAAAGGCACCGCGCCAAAGTGCTGGTTTCACGGCATCGGGACGGCGAAATCAACGCGCGCGCCGCCGAAAAGCTCGGTATCGGCACCATCCGCGGATCCGGCGCGCATAATGGCGAATTCCACCGGAAGGGCGGCGCGCTGGCGTTTCATGAGATGCTGAAAGCGCTGCGGGAAGGCTACAATGTCGCGATGACCGCTGATGTCCCGAAAATCGCCCGTGTGGCCGGCCTTGGCGTGGTGAAGCTTGCCCAGCATTCCGAGCGGCCCATTTATCTCGTCGCGATGGCATCAAGCCGCCGCATCGAGCTGAACAACTGGGATCGCACTGCCATCAATCTGCCGTTCAGCCGGATCGGCATTGCCGCCAGTGGCCCCATCCATGTCGGCCGGGAGTCCGGCGGCAACGAAATCGAGGACATCCGGCAGCGGATCGAGACCGAGCTCAACCGCTTGACGGCACGCGCCTACGCGCTCGCGGACAAATCCGGGGGCGACGTCCAGTGAACAGGCTGCCGGCCGGCCTGTTGACTTACCGCCTGCTGTCCAGGGCCGCCGCGCCATTGGCTCCACTGCTGCTTGCCCGCAGGGCCAAGCGCGGCAAGGAACATCGTCAGCGCCTGCCGGAACGCCGCGGTGAAAGCCGAATTGCGCGGCCGGATGGCCCACTGATCTGGCTGCACGGCGCAAGCGTGGGAGAGCTCGCCAGCGTCCTGCCGCTGATCGAGCGTATCCGCTCGCGCGGAATTCCCATCCTGGTCACCACCGGCACCGTCACCTCCAGCGATCTGGCCGAGCAGCGGCTGCCGCGCGGCGTGGTGCATCAATTCGTCCCGCTCGACGTGCCGCGTTTCGTCGGACGTTTCCTCGATCATTGGCGGCCCGATCTGGCCTTGTTCGTGGAGTCCGACTTGTGGCCAAACATGATTCTCGAAGCGTCCCGGCGGAACATTCCGATGGTTCTGGTCAACGGCCGGCTCTCGGAAGACTCCTACCGGCGCTGGCGGCACCTCCCGAACTCCATTGCGTATCTTTTGCAGCGTCTGGATCTCTGCCTCGCGGGCACTGATTCCGACGCCACGCGCTTCGGCGATCTCGGCGCATCGCCGGTTTTCACCACGGGTAACCTCAAGCTTGATGCTCCGGCGCCGCCCGCCGATCCGGCTGCGCTCGCCGCATTGCAGGATGCCGTGGGTGGCCGTCCGGTGATTGCCGCAGCTTCGACCCACGCCGGCGAGGACGAACTCATGATCGAGGCTCATGCCCGCCTGCGCGCCAATTTTTCCGGACTGTTGACCGTGATCGCTCCCCGCCACCCCGAGCGCGGCGCGAGCATCGTCGACATGGCGGCTGCCGCAGGTCTGTCCGCCGCGCAGCGCTCGCGCGGAGAACTGCCGGCACGCAATACCGAAATCTACGTCGCGGATACGGTCGGCGAGCTGGGCCTGACCTACCGGATAGCACCCGCGGTGTTCATCGGCGGATCACTTGTGAGGCACGGAGGACAAAATCCGATCGAGGCCGCCAAGCTGCGCAGTGCCATATTGCACGGACCCCACGTTTGGAATTTTGCCGAGATCTATGCGGCGTTGGACGACGCGCGAGGCGCCGAGCCCTTCACCGACCCGGATCGAATGATCGCGCAATTTGCGGCCTGGCTCGACGATCCCGATGCCTGCGCCCGCGTCGCCGAGACCGGACATGCCGTTGTCCAGAAGCTTGGCGGCGCGCTCGACCGCACCTTGGCGTCGCTCGATCCATACCTGATGCAACTGCAGCTGCAGCAGCGGGCACACCATGCGTGATCCGGCGTTCTGGTGGCGCCGTGCCGGCGTTCGAGCGTACTTGCTGAGCCCGCTCGGCTATATCTACGGCGCGATCGCAGCCTCGCGTCTTTCGATGAAAGGCGCACGAGCGGGCGTCCCGGTCCTGTGCGTCGGCAACTTCACACTCGGTGGGGCGGGCAAGACGCCGACGGTGATTGCGCTTTCCAGGATGCTCGCCGAAGGCGGCGGGTGTCCGTTCTGCCTGACGCGCGGCTACGGAGGCACAGCCGCAGGACCGAAGCTTGTTGATGCGCATGTCGACACGGCGGCGGAGGTCGGAGACGAGGCCCTGTTGCTGTCGCGCGTCGCGGAGACGGTGGTCGCGCGCGATCGTATCGCCGGTGCCGAGTTTGCCCGCGCTCGTGGAGCCACGGTCGTCGTCATGGATGACGGCCTGCAAAACCCCGCGCTCGCGAAGGATTTCACGCTGGCCGTCATCGACGCGCGCCGCGGGCTCGGAAATGCTCATGTATTCCCGGCCGGCCCGTTACGGGCGCCGCTCGCCGCGCAGATGGCGCGGACGGACGCATTGCTCCTCGTTGGCGAGGCCGCGGACGCCGTCCGTACCGCCGCGCAGCTGTCCCGAACCCGTGACCTGCCGGTATTTCACGCGCGCCTTGTTCCCGACCCGGGTGCGGTCTCGGCACTCAAGGGCCGCAATGTGCTCGCCTTCGCAGGCATCGGGGATCCGGAGAAGTTCTTCCGCACGGCCACCGAAGCCGGTATCGCCGTTGCCGAGCGGCGCGCGTTCCCCGATCACCACCGCTTCAGCGCGGAAGATGCCGGCGAACTCATCATGCAGGCTGAGCATTCCGGGCTTGTACTGCTGACCACCGAGAAGGATTTTGCACGAATGCACGGCGAGCCGCTGCTGGAAGCCCTGGCTGCGCGCGTCCGCACATTGCCGGTCACGATGATTGTCGAGGAGGCCGAAGAATTGCGCCGGCTCTTGATGTCGAGGCTGCGCCGGTAGCGACTATTGCTTGGCGCTGCGCTGCTCCCGATGGCGCTGCAGAACCGCCTCCGGCGTGGCATAGGCCTCCTGCAACTCGACGCTCCAGTATTTGAGCTCCTCGAGCGGGATCGGGACACCGGTCACCGCGCAGCGAACGAACGCACCCGGCCGCACGACGCGAAAATCGCCGTCGAGGTATTTCACCTCCGCCTCACCGCTCATGGGTGATGATCGATCATAGCGGTTGAGCAAAGTCGGCCTCCAATTCAATCGCCTTCATCAAGATAATGGTTCGGTCGGAGATGCGAAACCCTTGTTATGATGCGCCGAAAAGGCTGCCCTGCCCCCCGGGGCCTCCGCCACTGCCGCGCGTGCGCGGCCTGGGCTTCGCCGTGGGCTGCGGCGCGCCTTCACCATCCGCCGTTGCAGCGACCCGGCCGTCGGAAAATTCGATGTTCAGGCGCGTCCCCGGCGCTACGGTGGCTGCGGTCCGCAATGGGCGACCTTCGCCGTCGCGCACCAGCGCAAAGCCGCGCGCAAGCACGCCGCGATAGGAATAAGCGGCCAGCAGCTGGCCGGCGCTGCGCAGCCGTTGATCGCGGCGATCCCAGTAAATTCTGAACGCGCGGCCTGCGCGCCCGCCAAGGCCGGACGTCTGCTCCCGGCATCGCTCGATGCGATGCGACAGCAGGCGCGGCGACAGCCGGGAGGCGGCGCGCGTCAATTGAGTGTGATGGATCTGTGCATTGGCACGCAGTGCACGCGGCAGGCGGCCGGCGCAGACATCGAGGCGTTGGCGCGGGGCCGCCAAAAGATCATCGAGCGCGGGCATCGCGCGCGCGAGCAGGCGCAGCTCCTTGCGGTACCGTTCGACATTGCGGCGCCAGCAGGCGAGCTTGCGGGCGCCGAGATCTGACAGCGTCGTCATCAACTCGGCGCGGACGGGAACCGCCATCTCGGCGGCCGCCGTCGGCGTCGGCGCGCGCCGGTCGGCGGCGAAATCGATCAGGGTCACGTCGGTCTCATGCCCTACGGCAGAGATGAGCGGAATCATGCTCGCGGCCGCAGCCCGCACCACAATTTCTTCGTTGAACGACCAGAGATCCTCAAGCGAGCCGCCGCCGCGCGCGACGATGATCAGATCGGGCCGCGGCAGGGGCCCTTCTTCCGGCATGGCGTTGAAACCGTTTATCGCCGCCGCGACCTCGGCCGCGGACGTCTCCCCCTGCACGCGCACCGGCCAGACCAGGACACGCCGGGGAAACCGGTCCTCAAGACGGTGCAAGATATCGCGGATCACTGCGCCGCTCGGGGAGGTCACGACGCCGATAACACCCGGGAGGAACGGCAGCAACTGCTTGCGCGCCTCGTCAAACAGACCTTCCGCTGCAAGCTTCTTCTTGCGCTCCTCGAGCAGCTTCATCAGCGCGCCGATTCCGGCAGGCTCGAGCGTCTGGATATCGATCTGGTATTTTGATTGACGGGCGAAGGTGGTGATCTTGCCGGTGACGATCACCTCAAGCCCTTCTTCCGGCTTTACCCGCATGCGGTTCCAGGCGCTTCGCCAGATAACCGCATTGATGACGGCGTCTTCGTCCTTCAACGAAAAATATACGTGCCCGTTCTGGTGCTGCCCCCTGAATCCGGACACTTCCCCACGCACCCGCACGTAGCCGTAGGCATCTTCCACCGTCCGCCTGAGGGCCGCGGAAAGTTCGGAGACGGTCCATTCCACAACGTTATTAAGAGCGGGCTCTGCCATACCGGTCGAATCTCTTGCGAGGCCGAGACACCATGCTACACCAAGTGGCAACCATTCCCTAAAGGCCGCACGCGCTGCCCATGAACATCCTCATTCTCGGCTCTGGCGGACGCGAGCACGCGCTTGCCTGGAAGATTGCAGCGAGCCCTCTCACCGACAAGCTGTACTGCGCGCCCGGCAATGCCGGTATTGCGCAGGAGGCCGAGTGCGCGCCGCTCGACATCGGCAACCACGCGGCCGTGATCGCCTTTTGCAAGGAGAAGAAAGTCGACTTTGTGGTCGTCGGCCCGGAAGTGCCGCTGTGCGCCGGCATCGTCGACGACCTGGAGGCCTCCGGCATCAAGGCATTCGGCCCGACGAAATGGGCCGCGCGGCTGGAAGGGTCGAAGGGCTTCACCAAGGATCTCTGCAAGGCAAACAATATCCCGACGGCCGCCTACGAACGCTTCAAGAGCGCGGCGCCTGCAAAGGATTATGTCCGCAAGCGCGGCGCGCCGATCGTCGTGAAGGCCGACGGGCTCGCCGCCGGCAAGGGCGTTGTCGTTGCCGAAAGTGTTCAGGAGGCGGAAGCCGCGATCGACATGATGTTCGGCGGTGGCCTGGGCACGCCCGCGTGGGAAATCGTGATCGAGGAATGCCTCATCGGAGAGGAGGCATCTTTCTTTGCGCTGTGCGATGGCGAGACGGCAATTCAGCTTGCCTCCGCGCAGGATCACAAGCGCGTCGGCGACGGCGACAAGGGGCCGAACACCGGCGGAATGGGCGCCTACTCGCCCGCGCCGATCATGACCGAGGCGCTGAACAGGCGCGTGATGGAGGAGATCATCCATCCGACCGTGCGTGCGCTTGCCCGCGCGGGCGCGCCGTACAAAGGTGTGCTCTTCGCCGGGTTGATGATCACAAAGGACGGCCCGAAGCTGATCGAATTCAACGTCCGCTTCGGCGACCCGGAGTGCCAGGTCCTGATGCTGCGCATGATGTCGGATCTGGTGCCGGCACTGCTGGCCGCCCGTGACGGGCAGCTGAGGAATTTTGACGTACGCTGGTATGCGGACGCAGCGCTCACGGTCGTGATGGCGACAAAGGGCTATCCCGGGACCTACGGCAAGGGCTCGGTCATCGAGGGGCTCGACGCCGCGGCTCAGGTCGAGGGGGTGGAGATCTTTCACGCCGGCACGAAGTCGGAAGGCGGCAAGATCGTCGCCAACGGCGGTCGCGTCCTCAGCATCTGCGGCCGCGGCAAGACCGTGCGCGAGGCGCAAAGCCGCGCCTACGCGGCGGTCGACCTTATCCGGTGGCCCGAAGGCTTCTGCCGCCACGACATCGGCTGGCGCGCCATCGAGCGGGAGAAGTAAAGTGCTTGTCGCCCCCTCGAAAGCGGGGACCCATACGCCGCAGCCTATCGACAGACTGCGGCGTATGGATCCCCGGCCTCATTCACTCTGTTCGCGGGCCCGGGACAGCGACATAACAATCGACGCTCTGCGTTACTAGCGAAGTACCCTATGCCCGATCTTGCCGACCTGTTTCCCGGATTCGCGTCGCATTGGGTCGACACATCGGTCGGAAAAATCTTTGCGCGCGCGGGCGGCAGCGGGCCGCCCCTCCTGCTGCTGCACGGCTATACGCAGACCAACGTCATGTGGCACCGCGTGGCGCCGCAGCTGGCAGGCCGCTTCTCACTGATCATTCCCGACCTGCCCGGCTACGGCTGGTCGGACGTGCCGCGCGCGAATGAAGCCCACGCGCCCTACGACAAGCGCTCAATGGCGAAGGTGATGATCGAGGCTATGGAAAAGCTCGGTCACTCGCGTTTCCGGCTCGCCGGCCATGATCGCGGCGGCCGCGTTGCCTATCGCCTCGCACTCGATCACCCGGGCCGCGTCGAGCGGATGGCAACGCTCGATATCGTGCCGACCTACGACATGTGGCATGGCATGGACCGCAACATGGCGATGAAAGTATGGCACTGGCCATTCCTCGCGCAGCCGGAACCGCTGCCCGAAATGCTTATCACGAAGGCACCGGTCGACTATCTCGAATGGAAGATGGCGAGCTGGACCAAGGCAAAAAACCTGTCGGCGTTCGACCCGCGCGCGCTGGATCATTACCGCGCCGCGTTCTCCGATCCGCTGCGCATCCACGCGCATTGCGAGGACTATCGCGCCGGTCGCTACGCCGATCTCGCCAATGATGAGGCCGATCGCAAGGCCGGCAAGACGATCGATTGCCCGCTGCTCGCCCTCTGGGGCGGCGTCGGGATCGCCAACGAGACCGGCGGGCCGCTCGACATCTGGAAGAAATGGGCGCCGGGAGCGGTCGGCAAGCCGATTGACTCCGGACACTTCCTCACCGAGGAAAATCCCGTTGCAACGGCCGCGGCACTGCTCGAATTCTTCGCCGCCTGACGTCAGGAGTTACCCATGCATCCGACCATGCGGCTTTATGAAGATGTGCTTTCAAGCGCCGAGAACGTCGAGTTCGGGCTGCCGCCGCTGCCGCGGTTTATCTTTATCGTGCACGGCTCTGCCAGGATCGCCGGCGCGTCGCTCGGCGAAGGCGAGGCCTGGCAAGGCGAGAAGGCCGTCACGGTGAAGCCCGGTTCCGGCGGCGTCACCTGCTGGCGGTGGGAGCTCGCGCGTGGCGACCAAGGCAGCACCACGGCGAATGCCCCCGGCATGACCACGCATGAAAAACTTACGGCATTTCTCGAGACGATGCCGAAGGGCGCGCTGTTGATGCGCGGCGACAGCGTCGCCTTCCCGCCCGGAGGTCGCGCCTATTTGCACCGTCACCAGGGACCCGGCATCCGCTGCCTGATCGAGGGCGGCATCCGCATCGACACGCACGGCCGCTCGACGTCGTTCGGGCCGGGCGGCGCCTGGTATGAAGCGGGCCCGGACCCGGTTTTCGCGCAGGCCTCCTTGGAAAAACCAACGCGCTTCATCCGCGTGATGATCCTGCCGCGCGAACTTGTCGGCAAAAGCTCGATCCAGTACATCAACGAAGAAGATAAGGCCAAGCCGAAGTCTCAGGAATACAAGATCTACGCCGACAGCCCGATTTCGTTTGCGATGAGAAAATGATCGCGTAGCGGCGATGATGATGATCGATCGTCAGCAGGCGTTTTCCGGCACCAGGGATGTAGCTCCGGCGCTGCGCCTCGATACTGCAAAACTCGAGGGCTATCTCGCCGCACACATCGGCGGCTTTGCGGGACCGCTCACCGTGCGGCAATTCAAGGGCGGACAATCCAACCCGACCTATCTGCTGGAGACGCCGCGACGGCGCTACGTGCTGCGGCGCAAGCCGCCGGGCAAGCTGCTGCCCTCCGCGCACGCGGTCGACCGCGAGTATCGCGTTATTCGCGCGCTGCACGCGCAAGGCTTTCCGGTCGCAGAGCCGCTCGTCTTTTGCGCCGACGAAACAGTGGCGGGCACTCCGTTCTACGTCATGAATTTTGTCGACGGCCGGGTGTTCTGGGAACCTCAGATACCCGGTGCCGGTCCGGGCGAGCGCGCGGCCATTTACGACTCGATGAATGCGACCATTGCACGGCTGCATGGCTTCGATCCGGCCAGGATCGGACTTTCCGATTTCGGAAGAGGCGAAAACTACGTCGCCCGCCAGGTCGAACGCTGGTCGAAGCAATACCGCGCGTCCGAAACCGAGAAGATCGACGCCATGGAGCGCCTGATCGAATGGCTGCCGAAGCATATTCCCGCTGCAGGACCGGTGCGGCTGGTGCATGGAGATTACCGGCTCGACAATCTGATCATCGCGCGCGAGCGGCCTGAGGTTATTGCCGTGCTCGACTGGGAATTGTCCACGCTCGGGGATCCGCTTGCCGATTTCAGCTATCACCTGATGGCCTGGCACATGCCGCATTCCGAAAGCGCAGCCGGGACCGCAACACTCGTCGGACACGATCTCGAAGCACTCGGCATCCCGTCGATGAACGACTACGTTGACGCCTACGTCACGCGCACGGGACTCGATCCACGGCCTCACCTGCCCGTCTATCTCGCCTATAATTTCTTCCGCATCGCTGCCATCCTGCAGGGCATCATCGGGCGCGTGCGCGACGGCACCGCGACGAGTGAATACGCGCCCGGGAAAGCCGAAATGATCCGCCCACTGGCGGACAAAGCCTGGGATTTCGCGCGCCAGGCCTGATCGGCGGCGTCACGGTCAATAAAACCTTTCCGTGTCACGTCGCATTTGACGCCGTGCGGATTCATATCGTTGAGGGCCGAGGCCTATCTTTGGCGCTGCAATCGGAAGTGGCGTTCATGTCGGACAGCAGCATTGGCATCCAGCTCATCATGCCCAAGACCGGAACATCACCGAAGACGACGCCGGAGCAGCAGGCCCGCGAGCGCGAAGCCGCGACGGCACCGGTCGTGAAAGCCCCGCCGCCGCCGCCAGGCGTAGGCAAGATCGTCGACAAGATCGCGTAGCCTTACCGCCGCGCCTGGAAGAAGTCTTTCAGCAGCGCCGCGCATTCGCTTTCATTGATTCCGCCATAGACAGCAGGGCGGTGATGGCAGGTCGGCGATGTGAAAAACCGCACGCCATGCTCCACCGCCCCGCCTTTGGTATCGGCGGCGCCGAAGTAGAGCCTGCGGATGCGGGCGAATGACATCGCCGCTGCACACATCGCGCAGGGCTCGAGCGTCACATAGAGATCGCAATCGGTCAGACGTTCGCTGCCAAGCGCCGCCGCCGCAGAACGGATGGCGATGAGCTCGGCATGTGCGGTCGGGTCGCGATCGGCGATCGTGCGATTGCCCGCCCGGGCGATGATGTCGCTCCCGCGCACAATGAGGCAACCAACCGGCACCTCGCCGCGCGCTTCCGCGGCACGGGCTTCTTCGAGTGCAATCCGCATGAAAGATGGCATTGATGGCGTCATGCCCGCGCACCCGGGTCCGGCTCCGGCCGGCCCGGACACAAGCCTTGTGCGCCGAGCCCGCGTCTTTATACACGGAGCCACATAGAAGACGTAGCTGGCCGGGACAAGCCCGGCCATGAGAACAGTCTGAATGCCCAGGGAAGCCGACATACCCGGTGAACGCATCGCCAAGGTCATTGCCCGCGCCGGCCTCGCGTCCCGGCGCGAGGCCGAGGCATGGATCGCGGCCGGACGCGTGTCGGTCAACGGTGCGGTGATTTCCTCGCCCGCGCTCAACGTCACGGCCGCGGACCAGATCCTCGTCGATGGTGAGCCGCTGCGGGCACGCGAGCGGACGCGCCTGTTCCTGTATCACAAGCCGCGCGGGCTGGTGACGACCCATTCCGACCCGCAGGGCCGCGATACGATATTTCGCGCCTTGCCGAAGAATCTGCCGCGGCTGATCAGCGTCGGCAGGCTCGACATCAACACCGAAGGGCTGCTGCTGCTCACGAACGACGGCGGCCTTGCCCGCATTCTGGAATTGCCGGCAACCGGCTGGCTGCGCCGTTATCGCGTGCGCGCGCTCGGCCGCGTGCGGCAGGACCGCCTGGACAGGCTGCGCGATGGCGTGACCATCGACGGCATCCGCTACGGGCCGATCGAAGCGGCGCTCGACCGTGAACAGGGCGCCAATATCTGGCTGACGCTCGGCATTCGCGAAGGCAAGAACCGTGAGGTACGCAAGGTGCTCGAGACGCTCGGGCTCAAGGTGAACAGGCTGATCCGGGTCGCATTCGGGCCGTTCGAGCTCGGCGACCTCGACGACGGCGCGGTGCAGGAAATCGAAACATCCGAGCTGCGCGCAAGGCTGGGCGAGCAGATCGTCGCCGATTCCGGCGCCGATTTTGACGCTCCGCTGGTGCAAGAGAAGCAGGACCAGCCCCCGTCCCGTCATTTGCGGCAAGGCCGATGGCCGCAGCACATCGAGCGGAAAAATGAGCAGCCGCGGACTGACAAGAAGAAATCCAGGCGCCGCGACCGTGCGGGCGGACCGCGGCCGAAACATCCGAGATCACGCTGATGCGCATCGTCGGCGGAAAGCTGCGCTCGCGCCCGCTTGCCGGCCCCAAATCGAACGCGGTACGGCCGACATCCGATCGGCTGCGCGAGGCTTTGTTCAACATTCTGACCCATTCATACGACGACCCGGTGACGGGAGCACGCGTGCTCGATCTTTTTGCCGGAACGGGGGCACTCGGTATCGAGGCTATTTCGCGCGGCGCGGCTTTTGCGCTCTTTGTCGACGAGGGCGTCGAAGCGCGCGCGCTGCTGCGCGACAATGTCGAGACGCTCGGCCTCGGCGGCGTCACCCGCATTTTCCGACGTGATGCGACCAAGCTCGGCCCGGCGCACCCAATAGAGGCTTTTTCGCTGGCGTTCCTCGACCCGCCCTACGGCAAAGGTCTCGCGGAAAAGGTACTGATATCGGCGCGCGAAGGAGGATGGCTGAAGCCGGGAGCATTGATCGTTGTCGAAGAAGCCGCGGACGCCGCCTTCGAGGCGCCCGAAGGTTTCACCGAACTGGAGCGGCGCAGGTATGACGACACGGAGTTCGTGTTCCTGCGCAATCTCTGAACGCAGTCGTCCCGGCCGGGCGCTGGCGAGGCAACCGCCCGTTTACGCACGTCGTCGACGCGCCATGAAGCCCATACTCCGCAGCTTCTCGACAGACTGCGGCGTATGGGTCTCCGCCTTCGCGCGGACGGCCACTACCGCCTCCCGAACAGGCGCTCGATATCGGTGAGTTTCAGCTCGATGTAGGTCGGCCGCCCGTGATTGCACTGGCCGGAGTTCGGCACCGATTCCATTTCACGCAAAAGCGCATTCATTTCGTCCGGCTTGAGCCGGCGACCTGCGCGCACCGAGCCATGGCAGGCCATGGTCGACGACACATGCATGAGGCGCCGTTCCAGCGGCAGCGAGTCGTCCCATTCGGCCATGTGCTCGGCGAGATCGCCGATGAGGCCTCTGACATCGACCTCGCCCAGGATTGCCGGCGTCTCGCGCACCGCCACGGCACCCGGGCCGAATGATTCAATGACAAGCCCGAAGCGCGCGAGTTCGCCCGCCCGCGCCGAAAGTCGCGCGGCGTCGGCTTCATCCAGCTCCACGATCTCCGGAATAAGAAGGATTTGCCGCGCGACGCCGGATGTCTCGATTACCGCCTTCATGCGCTCGTAGACGATGCGTTCGTGCGCGGCATGCTGATCGACGATCACCAGCCCGTCGCGCGTCTGCGCCACGATGTAGGTCTCGTGCAGCTGGGCGCGGGCCGCACCAAGCGGACGGTCGATCTGGTCGGCGGCCGGCTCGAAGCTCGCAACCGCCACGTCCGCCGCCGGCTCACCCACGTCGAAAACGGCCTGCGCGGCCTCGGCGAGACCTCTGGCGACACCGCGCATCGCGGCGAAACCGGACGGACGTGCGGGGGAGCGGCGCCAGTCGTAGCTGCCGCGCCGCGCGACCGCCGCCGGACGGAACGTAGCGATAGTGGCACTGGCGCCGGTCGTTGCGGCACGCTGGCCTTCACGCTGGAGCGCATCCTTCAGCGCGCGGACGATCAATCCTCGCACCAGCGAGCCGTCGCGGAAGCGCACCTCCGTCTTCGCCGGATGCACGTTCACATCCACCTCGCGCGGATCAAGCGACACGAAAAGCGCCAACACCGGGTGGCGGTCACGCGGCAGATAGTCGGCGTATGCCGCGCGCACCGCCCCGAAAAGAAGCTTGTCGCGCACCGGGCGCCCGTTGACGAACAGATATTGTCCGAGCGAATTGGCCCGCGACAATGTCGGCAGGCCGGCAAATCCCGCGACCTGCACGCCTTCACGTTCGGCATTGACGGCAATGGCATTGGCGCGGAAGTCGGCGCCGAGCACGTCGCCCAACCGCGCGAGTTGCTCGCCGTGCGCCGCCGCCCAGGTCACCGGCGGCCGCTCTTCTCCAGCGATCGTGAAAGTCACGTCCGGCCGGCTCATCGCCAGACGACGGACCACCTCGCGTACGGCTTCCCCCTCGCTCCGATCCGTTTTCAGGAACTTCAGGCGCGCGGGCGTGGCATGGAACAGATCGCGCACCTCGATCGTCGTCCCCTTCCCCAGCGCCGCCGGCTTCACGTCCGACTTCTCGCCGGCATCGACAGTAAGGCTCCAGGCATGCGGCTCGCCGGCATGGCGCGTGGTGATGGTCAGCCGCGCTGCCGCGCCGATGGACGGCAGAGCCTCACCGCGGAAGCCGAGGGTACGGATCGACAGGAGGTCGTCATCCGGCAATTTCGAGGTGGCGTGGCGCTCAACCGCAAGCGCCAGATCGGCACGGGTCATACCTTCGCCATCGTCGCTCACACGTATCAGCCGGCGACCGCCGCCGTCGGTGAGCACGTCAATACGGCGCGCGCCGGCATCGAGTGCATTCTCGACCAACTCCTTCACGACGCTCGCCGGCCGCTCGATGACCTCACCGGCGGCGATGCGGTTGACGATAGCCTCTGACAGCTGGCGGACGGGCATCTTCGGGCGCCTGGTCGAATCGGGTCAACTTTATCGGCGCACATTGACAGCGGCGAGGCGCTGCAGCGTTCTGCCCCCGTTATTCTTGCGGCTAGTCCCAGGCCGGCCTGGCGCGTCGCATGCTCTTGATGCCCGAGCGATGTTTCTTTGCTTCCAGCCGCTGGCGGCGCTGGGCTTTCGGGACTTTCGTCGGCCGGCGCGGGGTTGGCGGTATCGCCGCCTGCCGGATAAGGCCGAAGAGACGCTCGCGCGCATCTTCGCGGTTACGCTCCTGCGCCCGGTGGCGCTGGGCAATGATGACAATGACACCATCCTTGGTCACGCGCCTGCCGGCGAGCCGAATCAGGCGAAGCGCGACGTCGCTCGGCAGCGACGGCGAGCGGCGCGCGTCGAAACGCAGCTGCACCGCGGACGAGACCTTGTTGACATTCTGCCCGCCCGGCCCCGAAGCGCGCACGAAGGTCTCCATGAGCTCGGATTCGTCGATGCTGATTGCGTCGGTAATGCGGATCATGATGACAACCTAGCCGTCATCGCCGGACTTGTGCCGGCGGACATATCGAGCGCGGCCTCCAAAGCGAAATGGCCGGGCCCGGTCCCGGCCACGACAAAATCAATTACGTTCCGTCAAATACTTCTTCGCGAGCACTTTGCCTTCTTCGACGGCGGGCTGGTCGAATGCATCGACGCCAAGCAGATGCGCGGCGATGATCGTTTCCAGCATGAAGTGCATCATCAGTTCGCCGAGACTTTCCTCATCAAGCCGGTCAATGTGCATGGTCCGCACCGGGCAGCCGTTCTTCGCCAGCGTCTCGGCCGTGGCACGGCCTTCCGCTGCGACCAGGTCGCCGATGGTCCTGCCGGCAAAGCCCGGTTCGCCCGCAAGCTTCGCCAGTTCGCCGTCGATTGGCGGTCCCTGTCCGGCACTGCCGACAGTAATGACCGTGAAAATCTTGTCGCGCGGGCCGGCAATATAGAGCTGCAGCTGGCTGTGCTGGTCGACGGGACCAAGCGCCGCAAGCGGCGTTGTCCCTTTACCTTTCTTCCCAAGGCTCTCCGCCCAGAGCTGCACATACCAATGCGTCAGCCGTTGCAGCCTGTCGCAGTAAGCAAGCAGCACGCTGATCGACTTTCCGCCGCTCTCGGCGAGCGCAACGGAGAGCGCGGCGCCCAATGCCGGCGGCACCTGCGCCGCTGGTTTTTTCGCCAGCACCGGTGCGAGCGCGAGACCTGCACCCTCACGGATGGCCGCAATGTCGAGGCCGAGCATCGCTGCGGGCAAGAGCCCGACATTGGTCAACACAGAATAACGGCCGCCGATGCCAGGGTCGTGATCGAGCATGGGGATGCGGAATTTGGCCAGCAGGTTGCGCAGCCCATTGGCTTTGCCTGACTTGGCCGGCTCGGTGATGCCCAGGAAAATATCCGGAAGACGCGTTTGCAGACCTGCATTTTTCAGCGCCGCCAAGGCGGCCATCGTCTGCATCAGCGTCTCCGCCGTGCCGCCCGATTTCGAGATTGCGACGAAGCGCGTGGTCGCGTGCGGCAGCCTGGCGAGAAGCCCGGCGAAAGTATGCGCGTCCAGATTGTCGATGAAATGCAGATGCGGCGGGACTCGCAGCGAGCCGATACCTGGGACCGCAAAGCCGGCAAGTTGCGCCAGCGCTTGCCCGCCGAGGCTGGAGCCGCCGGTACCGAGAATGACGATATCGGTCGCCCGGTCCGCCAGCTGGCGTGCCGTATCCCGGAGAATTTCCAGATCACCATGTGTTTCGGGCAGCCGCAACAACGGCAGGCTGCGATCGGCGTGACGGGCGCGCAACCACTCCAGGGCCACTTCCGCGCGCGCCAAGGCGCCATTCAGCGCGTCCGCCTTGACGCCATGGGGGCCGATTTTTTCCTCGCGGGCATAGTCGATGGATTGAGCAACCGTCATGGCTTCTCCGGAGTCATACCCGGCTTTGCATGGGGCACCCGACCGTGCCCTCACTCCGTTCCGCTCGAGGTCAGTCCCTTAGGTTTGCCGGCAACCGTCACCAGCATACCGCCGCTGTAGAGCCGGCGGGCCGCCTTTCTGGCGTCTTCGATCGTGACCGCATCGATCAGGGCACCACGGCGCTGGATATAGTCGATGCCGAGATTGTCGATCTGAATCTGGGTCAGCTGCGCGGCAATCTTGCCGGAGGTATCCAGTGTGAGCGCGTACGAGCCTTTCAGGTAAGACTTTGCTGCAGCAAGCTCCTCGGCAGTCGGGCCATTCTCGGCCATTCGCTTGACCTCGCGCTCGATGACGGCGAGAGCATCGGCTGTGCGGTCGGCTTGCGTCGCGGTGCCGCCGAGCACGACGGCGGCACGGCGGAACCAGACCAGGCTGTCGGATACTCCGTAGGCAAGCCCGCGTTTCTCACGCACTTCCTTGTAGAGGCGCGAAGAAAAACTGCCGCCGCCAAGAATGTGATTGACGACGTACGCCGCCATGAATTGAGGGTCGCTGCGCGCAATGCCCTGTCCGCCGAACGTCACCACGGCCTGCGGGACGTCGACATTGATCACGATGCGTCGCCCAAGGCCGCTCGGTGTCGCATCGGGGATGGGCTTGAGATCGTTCTTCGCCGGCAGGTCGCCGAAAATGCGGTCGACGATCTCCCCCGCTGTTTTCGCGTCAACGTCGCCGACGATCGAAACCTTCAGCTCGTTGCGGGCAAACACACGGCGTACATAGCTGCGCAGATCGTCAACGGTGATCCGCGGCATGGTTTCCACCGAACCCTTGGTGTCGCGCCCGTAGGGATGACCGGGAAAAGCTGTTTGCCACCAACGGCGACTGGCGAGATCGTTCGGATTTGTTATGTCGCGCCGCAGGACCGACAATTCCTGCTCGCGAACCCTCTCGACGGCCTCGGTGTCGAAGCGCGGCTTCGTGAGGGCAAGATGCAGCAGGTCGGCCGCTTCATTGCGATGTTCATTCAGCGCGCGCAGCGAGCCGTGAAAGTAGTCGCGGCCGACCCGAAAGCCGAGTTCGATCGCGTGATTCTCCAGCCGCTCATGGAAGGTCTTGCTGTCGAGTTCTCCTGCACCTTCGTCGAGCAGGTCGGCAGCGAAGTGTGCCGTGCCGGATTTGTCGGCATCATCCTGACTGGCGCCCCCATGGAACGCGTAATTCAGCGTGATCAGCGGCATCGAATTCTCGCGCACCAGCCAGGCCTCGATTCCTGCCGGGCTGACGATCCTTTCGATCGTCATCGCCGATGCGCCATTCGTGACAATGAACAGCAGGACTGCGGCCAGGATCATGCACGCGCGCCGGATCATGACCGCTTCTCCACCTGCGGGCTCGTGTCCTTGATCAGATAGCCGGTAACCGACCGCCGCTTGTCGAGCCAACGCCGGGCCGCGTCACGGACCTGCTCCGCAGTCACGGCGCGAATCCGGTCAGTCCAGCTGCGCACATCGTTGACCGTTGCGCCGGTCGTGAGGGCGGCACCGTACCAACGCGCCATGGTCGCCTGGTTATCCTGCGCGTAGATGGCGTCCGCAATCAGGCGCGTCTTGGCGCGTTCCAGCTCTTCCGGCGTGACGCCCTTGTCGATGACCTGCGCGATGACAGCGTCGATTTCCGATTCAAGCTGCTGCAACGTGACGCCAGGCCGCGGGCCGCCCAGAACCCCGAATTTCGAAAAATCAAGCGCATTGGCGTCGTACCACGCACTCGTCATGACAGCGACCTGCTTGTCCACGACGAGCGCGCGGTACAATCGGCTGTTCGAACCGCTGCCAAGAATGTGCGACAGCACTTCAAGCGCTTCAGACTCGCCGCGCCCCGCCGTCCTGAAGGACGGCACCAGATAATCCCGCTGCAGCGTCGGCATTTCGACCCGCGGATCGGCAAGCGTCAATGAGCGCACAGCGACCGGCGGCGGCTCCTGCGGCCGCGCACGCGGAGTAACCGCGCCGTGGCGCGGGATCCTGCCGTAGGTCTCATCCGCCATCGTCCGCACCTTTGCGGGGTCAACGTCACCGGCGACCACCACGATGGCGTTATTCGGCGCATAAAAACGCCGATAGAACCCGATGGCATCATCGCGCGACAACTGCTCCATCTCGTGCCGCCAGCCGATCACCGGCTTGCCGTAGGGGTGGTTGAGATAGAGCGCGGCGTCGATCTGCTCGCTCAGACGCGCGCGCGGATTATTGCCGACTCGTTGGTTCTGTTCCTCAAGAATGACGTTGCGCTCGGGCAGGACGACCTCGTCGGTGAGCTGCAGCCCGGTCATGCGATCGGCCTCGAATTCCATGACTGTCTTGAGATGCTCACTCGGGACACGCTGGAAGTACCCCGTGTAGTCCTGCGCCGTGAAGGCATTCTCCTGCCCTCCGATGCGCGCGACCACCTGCGAGAATTTTCCGGCTGGATTTTTTGCGGTGCCTTTGAACATCAGGTGTTCGAGAAAATGCGCGACTCCTGATTTGCCGGGTGTTTCATCGGCGGCTCCGACCCTGTACCAGATCATGTGGGTAACGACCGGAGCCCGCCGGTCGGGAATGACGACCAGTTCCAGCCCGTTCGGCAATGTGTAGTCGGCAACCTGCGGACCTGCGTCCCCTTGCGCAGCAGTTGCGATCGTCAGAAAGGCGGCCGAGGCTGCCGCGATGATTAATTGACTGCGCACGGATTGATCTTTTCGCCTCTGCTTATCGTGAACCGGCGATGCATTCGCCTGCCGCATGAGAGACCCACTCGCCTGCCGCACGAGACACGCACCTGCCTGCCACACGAGGCACGCACTCGCCCGTCGCACGAGGCACGCACCTGCCTGCCACTCGAGAGATGCACCCGCCTGCCACTCGAGAGACGCACCTGCCTGCCACACGAGGCACGCACCTGCCTGTCGCACGAGGCACGCACCCGCCTGTCGCATGAGACACGCACCTGCCTGTCACACGAGAGTTGTCCGGACCAAGAAAGCACTCTTCAGGCCCACGTGCTTCCGTCAGCGGTTTCTGCTCGGGTCGGCGCGATCTCGATAGTCGTTGTAAATTTCTTTCGGAGCCGTCCCCTTCGCCAGCCCATAGGGCTGATCCGGCGAAGGCGTCTGATAGCCGGCCGGGGGTTCGGTCAAGGACGTGCGCGGCGGTTCTCCGGTAAATTTCGCCGTTTCCTCTTTCTTGTTTCCGAACATTGCGCCGAACAGGTTCCCCGTGTAGCCGAGCTCGGACGGCGGGAGCTGGCTGCTGAAGCCCGATGCCGGCGCCTGATAGCCGTCGTCGGTCCGTGCCTGCTGACGCTTCTTCGGGCGCCCGCCGGGAGTGAGCTGGTCGGGGCGCAACGGATTTTGCTCGCGTTCGCGCTCGTCGCTGATGTTGCGGTTCTTTTCCGCCGCCGCTTCGGCCTTGCGGCGTTCAACGTCGGGGTCCTTCGGCCAGGCGGGGTTGGCCGCCGCCGCATCGGTCTGCTCCGGCGGCGGCAAGTCGCGGCTCGGCGGAATCACCAGCGGCGAGCGTTCCTGATAGGTGATGCCGGGCTCGCCGTCGCGCTTGAGACCGAGGCCTTCCATTATTCCGCGCAATATCTTCTGGTCGACCGGAAGCTCGTCGTCGGCAGCGCGGGCGGGAAGCGCGCTGAGGCACGCAACGGTGCCGAGCACCGCCGCACAGACGGAGCAACCTCTGAGAACCTTGCTCGAACGCATGGTATTCATCCGGAACCGGGCTCGAAACTGGCGAATTGCAGCGACTCTTGCGATGGATCAGGGCGCTTTTGCGGCGCGGTCCATTACAAGTGACTCATACAACAGGCCGATGACTCCGGCAACGATCGCTACGTCGGCCACGTTAAATACATACCAGTCGAACCCCCAACCACCGGCGGAAATGTGAAAAAAGACGAAATCGACAACCCAGCCGTAGGCTAAACGATCGATGCCGTTGCCCATCGCGCCGCCAATGATGAGACCAAGCGCCAGCGCGGTAACCCGGTTCCTGGCATGCGCAAGCCATATCCACAGCAACAGCACGGCAGCAGCCTTCAACGCCAGCAAGACCCATTGCCCGGCCTGTCCCTGCGTCTGGAACAATCCATAGCTGATCCCCGTATTGCGCGTGAGCACGAAATCAAAAAACGGTCCCAAGCGGATCGGGTGAGCGGCAAGGTCGTGAACGAACAAAAGATACAGCTTGCTCGCCTGGTCGACCGCACAGGCGATTGCCGCCACGATAAACCCGAAGCGCGTTTGCGGGCCGCTGAAATGGGACTTCAAGTGAGCGCTCATCCCTTCGTCGTCCCCGCGAAAGCGGGGACCCATACGCCGTGCCCGCTCGGCTTAACACAGCCGACCAGACGGCTTGGATCCCGCCATTCGAGATTACTTTCATCAATCAAGCGAATCTTCCAGTCGCGATTCCATTTCTTCAAGCGTTGCTTCCCGCGCAATAACCGATTCTGGATCATCGAACGTCTCGACGTAGGCCAATCGCGTCACCATGTAACTGTTTGACGAATTCCGAACCCGCGCCGGAGCGGTGTCCCTCGATTCGTCGGCGAAGATCATTCGTTATACCGATATACGATGCCCCGTGCCGGCAGCCGGCCATGATGTAGACATGATAGGGCACCTGTAAACTCACACTCGGTGTTTATGGGGCCCCGCTTGCACCGGACGACCACCACAGACCATCACTTGCGCAGCTTTATTCCGCCGCCCTGCGCATCGCTTCCCATTCACGCAGGGCCTGTGCATCGCGTGGTGACACATCCGGATATTGTGGATCGGCGCCAACGGTCGTGAGGATCTTCCATGAGCGCGCACATTTCCTGCCCTCTGCAAGATTGGGTACGACAGCCACCCCCTGAACGTCATCGAGGCGGAACGCGGCTTTGGGACCGTCATCCTCGACAAGCGTCGCAGCGGACGTGATGCACACCTCAGCGAGATCGCAATCGACCACCGCCTCGTAGAGTTCGGGATTGGACACGTGCACGATCGGATGCGCCTCGAGTGATGAGCCGATGCGCTTCTGTGCGCGTTCGATCTCGAGTGCGCCGGTTACGACCCGGCGCACGGTGCGAACCTTTCGCCATTTTTCGGCAAGCCTGTCGTTACGCCACTCCGGCGGAACCTCGTGGAAATTTTCCAGATGCACGGACTTCGCCGCCTCGCCATAACGCGACAGCCACGCCTCCTCCGCAGTGAAGCAGAGCATCGGCGCCAGCCAGGTCACCGTGCAGCGAAACAGGTGGTCAAGCACCGTGAGGCACGCCTTGCGCTTCACCGACGAAAACGGATCGCAATAGAGGGTGTCCTTGCGGATATCGAAGTAGAACGCCGAAAGGTCCGACGTCATGAAGCTCGAGAGCGCCGCGAAGATACGCTTGTAGTCAAAATCGATATAGGCCTTGCGCACCAGCGCATCGAGCTCGTTCAGCCGGTGCAGCATCAACCGCTCAAGTTCGGGCATTTTATCAAGCTTGATGCGGTCCTCTTCGCGGAAATGGGCGAGGCTGCCGAGCATCCAGCGGATCGTATTGCGCAGCTTGCGGTAAGTCTCGACCGTCGTCTTGAGGATCTCGGGACCGATGCGCAGGTCGTCCGCGTAATCCGACGCACAGACCCACATGCGCAGAATATCGGCACCGGATTGCCTGATCACATCCTGAGGCGCGGTGACATTGCCGAGCGATTTCGACATCTTGCGGCCGTCCTCGTCCAGTACAAAGCCGTGCGTGAGCACAACGTCATACGGTGCGCGTCCGCGCGTTCCGCAGCTCTCCAGCAAGGACGAGTGGAACCAGCCGCGGTGCTGGTCCGAACCCTCCAGGTACATCACGGTGTCCTTGCCGCCGTCCATCCTGCGCCTGATGCCGGCGAGCGTCGGAAAATGCTTCGGGTCCTCGAGAACAAAGGCATGCGTCGAACCGGAGTCGAACCAGACGTCGAGGATGTCGTCGACCTTTTTCCAGCCGTCGTTGGCAAGTTTGCCAAGGAAGCGTTCGCGTGCCCCCGGCTTGTACCAGGCATCGGCGCCCTCTTTCTCGAAAGCCTCGACAATGCGCAACTCAACGTCCGGGTCCTGCAGGATCTCGACCGACCCATCCGGCTTTTCCTTCACGAACACGGCGATCGGCACGCCCCAGGCGCGCTGGCGCGAGATCACCCAGTCGGGCCGGCTTTCGATCATGCCGGTGATGCGGTTTTCGCCCTGTGGCGGCACCCAGCGCGTGACCTTGATGGCCGAGAGGGCGCGACGACGCAGCGTGTCGCCCTTCTTCGCAATGTCCTTGTCCATCGCGATGAACCATTGCGGCGTATTGCGGAAGATGATCGGCTTCTTCGAGCGCCAGCTGTGCGGATACTGGTGCTTGAGACGCCCGCGCGCGATCAGCATGTGCGCCTCGATCAGCGCCTTGATCACCGCCTCGTTGGCATCGCCTTTTTCGCCCTTGTCGTTGATGACGCGCTTGCCGGTGAAACCGGGCGCGGCCTCGGTAAAAGCGCCGTTTTCATCGACGGTGTAGGGAATGGCCGGATTGATGCCGCGCTTTTCCAGGGCGGCGCGGTTGGCTGTCCAGACTTCGAAGTCCTCGCGGCCGTGTCCGGGCGCGGTGTGCACGAAGCCTGTGCCGGCGTCGTCGGTCACGTGCTCGCCGGCAAGCAACGGAACGGCGAAGCTGTAGCCTTTCGTGGAAAGCGGATGCGTGCACGTCATCCCGGCAAGAACCTTGGCAGGTACGTCCCGCACTTTTTCGTAGGCAGTGACGCGCGCTTGCTTGAATACCTCGTCCGCGAGTTTATTCGCAAGGATCAGGGTGTCGCCGGTTTTGGTCCAATTGTCGGCTGGCGCCTCGGTGACGCGGTAGACGCCATAGTCGATCTTCGGCGAGAAACTGATTGCGCGATTGCCTGGCAATGTCCAAGGGGTCGTCGTCCAAATAACGACTGACGCATCCATCAAATCGTTAAGCTCACCGGATGAATTTGCCATTGCTTGCATAAGCGGAAACTTCACCCACACCTGGTCGCTGGTGTAGTCCTCATACTCGACCTCGGCCTCCGCCAGCGCAGTCTTCTCGACCACGCTCCACATCACCGGTTTCGAGCCGCGGTAGAGCGTGCCGTTTACGGCGAACTTCATCAACTCGCGCGCGATCTGCGCCTCGGCCGGAAAGCTCATCGTCGTGTAGGGATTTTCCCAGTCGCCCTCGACCCCGAGTCGCTTGAACTCCTCGCGCTGGACGTTGAGCCAGTGCTCGGCATAAGCACGGCATTCCTGCCGGAAGGCGACCATGGCCGCAGGGTCGGACAGGTCCGGTTTCTTCCTGTTCTTCGAGCGGTAATTTTCTTCCTCGATCTTCCACTCGATCGGCAGGCCGTGGCAGTCCCAGCCGGGCACATAATTTGAGTCATAGCCGAGCATCTGCTGGCTGCGCGTGACCACGTCCTTCAGAATCTTGTTGAGCGCATGGCCGATGTGGATATTGCCGTTCGCGTAAGGCGGCCCGTCGTGCAGGATGAACTTCTCGCGTCCCTTTGCCGCCGCGCGCAATTGTTTGTACAGCCCGCTTTTTTCCCAGCGCGCGAGAATCTCCGGCTCGCGCTGCGGCAGCCCGGCCCGCATCGGGAATTCGGTCCGCGGCAGAAAGAGTGTTTCGGAATAATCGCGCTCGGGTTTCGACATGGGCGCTGTTTAGCAGGCGGATCGGTTAAATGTCACCCAGCCGCGGGAAGGCCTTTCCCGCGCGTTTAAGCGCGTCGCGGGCCTGCGCTGCGTCTGCGGTCATCTGGCGCTTGAGCGCATCGATTGATTCGAATTGCTGTTCGTGGCGAATCCAGCCGATAAAGGCAACATCGATCGCCTGCCCGTAAAGGTCGTCGTCGAAGTCGAACAGAAATATCTCGAGCAAAGGCGCACCATTGTCGAACATCGGCCGGCGGCCGAAACTGGCGACGCCGTCGTGGCGCACACCGGCGATGTCTGCGCGCACGGCGTAAATTCCGTGCTTGAGTTCGCACGACGGATCAAGCTTCAGGTTGGCCGTGGGGAATCCGAGCTCGCGTCCACGCTTCTCGCCGTGGATGACTTCGCCGGAGACGAACCATGGCGCGCCGAGGAGTTCGGTCGCTTCCACCACCCTGCCTGCGGCGAGTGCCGCACGCACCGCGCCCGACGATACCGGGCGCCCTTCGTCTTCAAGCGGAGGAGCGACGTCGACAGCAAACCCGAGACGGGCACCCTGCTCGGCCAGAAACGCGGGCGACCCGGCCCGGTTCTTTCCGAAATGAAAGTCGAACCCTATCGCCGCACCGCCGATCCCCAGCGAGTTGACGAGAATTTTTTCAATGAAGTCCTCCGCTGACGTCGACGCAAGCGCAGCATCGAACTTCATTACAATCGCACCGTCGAGTCCGCTCGCGGCCAGCAGGCGCAGCTTGTCCCGTTCGCTCGACAACTGGAACAACGGCTCTTTTGGCCGCAGGAACAGGCGTGGATGCGGCGTGAATGTCAATGCAGCAGCCTTGCGCTTGAGCCTGCGCGCGCGCTTGAGCGCCGCCCCGATCACCGCGCGATGACCCCTGTGCACGCCGTCAAAGTTGCCGATTGCCACGACCGCACCGGCAAGCGGCCCCCCGTCGACCCCGCGCGCATCGCCGCGTACGACATGAAAGCTTTCGCCCGTTGCGTCAGACCTGCTCATCTGGAATCCAGGAATTGGCCGAAGTGAACCATCAGGGGCGTGCACATATACCCATAGCGAAAGCACATTGCCTCCGCCGGTACGGTTAGCGCGCCGTTAACAAACTTTCAAATTAACGGGTTATTCAAGGGCTCGCTGTTATTTGTCGCCACCTTTTTCGGGAGAGCCCGTTCGGGCGGATGCGCCATGGCTGTCGATCTGACCAAGCCTGTCCTGGTCGTGGACGACTACAACACGATGATCCGCATCATGCACAACCTGCTCAAACAGCTTGGCTTCGAGCATGTCGACGACGCCAGTGACGGGTCGAGTGCGCTCGCCAAGCTGCGCAAGCGCGAGTATGGCCTTGTCATCTCGGACTGGAATATGGAGCCGATGACGGGTTTTGCCCTCCTCCAGGAGATGCGAGCCGATCCTTCACTCGCCGAAATTCCATTCATCATGGTGACGGCGGAATCGAAGACCGAGAACGTGATCGCGGCCAAGAACGCCGGCGTGTCGAACTACATCGTCAAGCCGTTCAACGCGCAGACGCTGAAGAACAAGATCGACGCCATTTTCGGTGAAGCCGAAGCGCCCGCGCCGGCAGCCTGATCCTACCACCTCAGCTCGCGCATAATGGCCTTCGGCATTCCGCCGGCGGCGACGAACGTCGCTGTCAGTGCATCGGCATCGGGCTTTTCCCGGCTGCCAAGCTCCTCGGCATGAATTCCCGACGTTACAAAGAGAAAGTCGATGCCGACCGTGCGGGCGCCTTTGAGGTCGGTTCGCACCGAATCTCCGATCGCCAGAACGCGGTCGTGCGCCACTTTGCGCCCCGCCGCGCTCTCCGCCTTTGCCAACGCCATGTCGTAAATCGGCCGGTACGGCTTGCCTGCGTAGAGCACCTTGCCGCCCATTGTCGCATAGAGATCGGCAATCGCGCCGGCACAGTAAACCAGCGTCGATCCGCGTTCGACCACCACATCCGGATTGCCGCAGACCATGAAAAGCTTGCGCGCCAGCATCGTCTCGAGCTGAGCGCGGTAGTCCTCCGGAGTTTCGATATCGTCATTCTCAAGTCCGGTGCAGATCACGTAGTCGGCGCTTTCCAGCGGAGCAAACCGGACGTCGAGCCCGTTGAATATCGAACGGTCGCGCTCCGGTCCCAGGTGGCAGACGGACTGGCCGCGCCTTTCCCGCATGACGCTGCGCGTCACATCTCCCGACGAGACAATGGCATCATAGGCTTCGCGCGGGCAGTGCAGCTTTTCGAGCTGCCGCGACACTTGCTCGCTCGGGCGCGGCGCATTGGTGACAAAAATGACGACTCCGCCTCGCGCGCGCATACGCATCAGCGCATCGCAGGCGTGCGAATGGACAGCAAGTCCGTTGTGCACGACACCCCATACGTCGCACAGGAGCACATCATAACTGGGAGCGAGCGCGGCAAAACTTGAGATCAACTGTGGTGTCGCGGCATTCATGTACAGGCCTTATATGCCAATGCGGTGGATGAGAGCGACCGCATTGACGGAACATCGGTATCGCATGATGAGAAGGAAATTATATCAGCCGGCCGCCAACAGCGCCCCCGGGCTCTCCTCAAGGCCGGATTTTGCGGACTCGCCACCCGTTCCAAGCGCCTCGGCCCGCACCGGTCGCGGCGGCGAAAACAAGAAGCCCTGCCCGAAGCGGACGTCGTAGTCGAGAATATTGACGACGGTCATTTCATTCTCGATATGGTCCGCGATGAGATCGATGCCCGATCGCGCCAGCAGGTTGGCAAGATCCTCAGGATCGATGTCATTGTGCACGCCCGCAACTTTATTGAGCAAAAGCTTCGCTGGCACTTTCACGAAGCGGAATGAGCGCTCGGCGAGTTCGTTCGGCGCCATGTGAAGGTCGGTCACCTGGTCCATTGAGAAGCGGAAGCCGCGCTCGGCGAGCGCCGCCAGGCATTCGTGCTCAATCGGGCCGAAATTGCGGTAGGCCTCCTGCTTGAATTCGAACATCAGGGATGCTGCGAGGACGCGATTGGCGTCCATGAAGTCGAGAAGCTGCTGGAACATGATGGCGTCGTTGAGCGTCGTGGTGCTGAGGTTGCAGAACAGGCCAACGTCGCGACTCTTCATGAGCAGCCGGCGCACCACCTGGACGCAGCGGAACACGGCGAGGTTGTCGATCTTCGGCATCAGGCCGACGCTTTCGGCGACGTCGACAAAATCGACGGCCGGGATAATGTCCCCAACCTCCGTGCGCAGCCTTGATAAGGCCTCGTAAAAGCGGACCTTACGCTGTGGAAGCGTCACGATCGGCTGCAGATAAAGGTCTACCCGGTTTGCCTCCACGGTTTTGGCGATCAGGTCGGCGATGCTTTCCCGCGACAGACCGTGGTAGGGCTCGATGGCGGGAGCCGCGTCATTCTCGTTCTTTGCAAGCGTGCCCGCGGCGGGACGCGCAGGTTCCGGAGCCGGAGTACCGGCAGCCAAACGTCCGGCGAGAACGCCCTGCTTGTGCAACGCAGCCGCGTGGTTGGCGACCGTCTCCGCGATTTGCTTGACGAGATTGCCAAGTTCGCTGATTTCGGCAGCAAGCGGATCGGACGCACCGCGAGCGCGATTGGCCGACGATGAAGCCTTGATCTCGACGGCATTGAGCCGGCGCGAAATCTCGGCGACCTGACGGGCGAGGTCGGCGGTTCCGCGTGAAAGGTCGGCGATCTGATCGCCAAGATCGCTACGGTCACGGAGACGATTGCTTACGGTATTGAAGAGCGCCATCCCGGTGAGGGCGGCAAGCGCGACGATGGCAGACGTGCTGGCATCGACTTTGAACCCGAGATAGAGCACGGCGCCGACCGAGGCGGCGATAAGCATCATGCAGACCGCAATGAAGATGGCACCGATGCGACGCATGCTGTCTATCCTGGGCCAGGCCCGGCGACCAAAGGAAAGCGGCCTCCGGCCGCTGATTCGCCCTGCTGATGTCTAATGTTCATGACGGCGCGTCTTCGCGCAACTCGAAGTCCTGCTATGGTAGCGCGAATTCGCCCGTTATTCGCAAGAACTTGTGATCGCCTTGGAACGCTTAGCCGATGCCGGCGACTGAACCTTTTGCCCCTGTAAATCGCATCGTTGCTGCGCCTGGAAAGGCGATGGCCGTAATCCTGCTGCTGCACACCGCTGTCTGGACGGCCCTCCCGGCCGCTCTTTACGCCAATCTTCCGCTCGATCTGATTGAAGCGCTCGTCTACGGCCGGGAGTGGCAACTCGGATACGACAAGCTGCCACCATTGCCTTGGTGGTTGGTCGAGGTCGTCTATCGGACGATCGGCCGCGATTTCGCCTATTATCTGCTGGCGCAGATCGCCGTCGTGTCCGCGCTATGGCTCGTTTTCCTGACCGCACGGCCGATTGTCGGGGCAGCCGGCGCTCTGGTTGCCGTGCTCATTGTTGATGGCCTGCACTACTTCAACTACACGGCCGCCAAATTCAATCACGACGTGATCCAACTTCCTTTCTGGGCATTGGCCGGTTTCGCGTTTTATCGCGCGCTCCGAGGAGGCTGGACCGGGCATTGGCTGCTGCTTGGCCTGGCAGTCGGCATGTCGCTTTGGGCAAAATATTTTGTTGTCGTGCTGGCGGCCCCGCTCGCGACGTTTATCCTGTTCGATGACAACGCACGCAAGACGCTGAAGACGCCGGGTCCATATATCGCCGCGGGCGCTGCGCTCGTGATCATGGCGCCGCATCTGGTCTGGCTGGTGCAGAACGACTTCCTGCCTTTTGCATACGCCGAGCACCGCGCATTGCCGTCGCGGGGGGTGATCGACCACGTCTGGCACCCTCTCCAGTTTGCGCTTGGCCAGGCGTTTTTCTTCGTTCCATCCGCATTGATCGCCATACCCCTGTTTTTCCCACGCCAGCGCGCAAAACGGCCGGACGTAAACGCATTCGACCGCCGGATCGTCAACTGGCTTGCGTTCGGCCCGGTTGTGACGGTGCTGGCGATGTCGGCGGTGAGCGGCCGCGGAACCGTGGCGATGTGGGGCTATCCGCTGTTTCTTTTCCTGGGACTCTGGCTTGTGGCGAATGCGCCGCGAAAATCCGACATACTGCGGCTCGGGCGCGTGTTCGCCAGTTGGGGCGCTGTATTTGCGTGCCTTGTCCTCGCATTCATCGCCAACTACGCGATCATGCCGGGTTATGATCATCGCTACCGTGCCGTTTTCTTTCCCGGCGATGATCTTGGCCGGGAGCTGTCGCAACGCTATCGCGCAGCCACGGGCCGTCCTATCACCTATGTGATTGCCAGCATGTGGGATGGCGGCAACATTGCACACTATGCGCGCGAACATCCGCGGGTGCTGATCGACGGCAAGCCCGAACGAGCACCGTGGATCGACCTGGCCGACCTCAGGTCAAAAGGCGCAGTTGTGGTCTGGACAGCGGGCGATCTCAAATCGGTACCCGTTGGCCTGCGCAGTTTGGCCGCTGACGCCTCGGTACAACCACCGTTCATGCTTCGTTACCGCCGCGGCGATTCAAGTCTCTACGTCGGCTGGGCCATTCTTCACCCGCGGCCATCGTTTGCGCGCGGAGACCTCAAGCCACAGCCTTGATGATGCGGCCGAGTTTCTCGAACATCTCGCCGATCTGGCCTTCGCTCACGATCAACGGCGGGCTCAGTGCCAGCGTGTCGCCGACGGCGCGGAACATGATGTCATGCTCGAAAAAGCCGAGTTCGAGTGCGTCCATACCGCGTCTGCCAACGGCGTCCGGCCTGCTTGCCAGATCGATCCCGACGGTGAGCCCCACCACGCGGATGTCGAGCACGTTCGGCAGGCCCTTCAATCCCATCGCGGCCTGCGCCCATGATTTCTCCAGCTTACGTGCGCGTTCGAACAGGCCTTCGTCCCGGTAGACGTCAAGGGTTGCCAGACCGGCGGCGCAGGCCAGCGGATGCGCCGAATAGGTATAGCCATGGAACAACTCGATGACGTGTTCCGGCCCCTTCATGAACGCATCATAGACTCCCTTGCGTACGATCACGCCGCCCATCGGCACGGCACCCGACGTGATTCCTTTCGCAAACGTGATCATGTCGGGGACAACGCCGTAGCGCTCGGCAGCAAAGGCATGGCCTAGGCGGCCGTAGCCTGTGATTACCTCATCGAAGATCAGGAGGATACCGTGCTTGTCGCAAATCGCGCGCAATCTTTCGAGATAGCCCTTCGGCGGCGGCAGCACGCCGGTTGAGGCCGCGACGGGCTCGACAATCACGGCCGCGACCGTTGAAGCGTCATGCAATGCGACGATGCGATCGAGCGCGTCGGCCAGATGCGCGCCCCACTCAGGTTCGCCGACGGTGAAGGCCTGCTTGTCGCGTTCGTAGGTCGTCGGCAGGTGATCGACGCCGGCAACCAGCGCGCCGAACATCTTGCGGTTGTTCACGATACCTCCGACCGCAATGCCGCCAAACCCGACGCCATGATATCCGCGCTCGCGTCCGATCAGACGCACGCGCGAGGCATTGCCCCGAACGTTGTGATAGGCCAACGCGATCTTGAGCGCCGTATCGACGGCTTCCGAACCCGAATTGCAGAAGAACACATGGTCAAGGTCGCCGGGTGCCAGCGCGGCAATGCGGCTTGCAAGCTCGAAGGCCTTTGGGTGGCTGAACTGAAAGGCCGGCGCATAGTCGAGCGTGGCCGCCTCACGCTGGATGGCGGAAACGATCGGCTCCCGATTGTGGCCGGCATTGGTGCACCAAAGGCCAGCCGCGCCGTCGATCAGCTTGCGGCCGTCGCTGGCGGTGTAGTGCATGTCCTTGGCGCCCACGATCAGCCGCGGGCGCTTCTTGAACGCCCGGTTGGCCGTAAAGGGCATCCAATAGGGTTCAAGATCGTTGGGGACCGATGATGCTGCCAGAGCCATGGACTGTCTCGCTGGACTGGAATGGGCCAACGCAGGCTTATCCGCTTTCGCCGATAATGACAAAGCAGGAAACGGCTGCTACCACGCGGCAATTGCCAATGACGTGACCGCCGATGGCCAAGCCGACCAAGCTCAAAGCCCGCCTACCCCGTGGCCTCGTCGACCGCGGGCCGGCTGAGATTGCGGCCACCCGTCACATGGTCGATCGAATCCGCTTGGTTTTCGAGCGCTACGGTTTCGAGCCGGTCGAGACACCCGCAATCGAATACACCGACGCGCTCGGTAAGTTCCTGCCCGACCAGGACCGGCCAAATGACGGGGTATTTTCATTCCAGGACGACGATGAGCAATGGCTCTCGCTGCGGTATGACTTGACGGCGCCGCTTGCGCGCTATGTTGCCGAAAACTTCCAGAGCCTGGCGCTGCCGTACCGTTCGTATCGTTACGGTTGGGTATTCCGTAACGAAAAGCCGGGCCCGGGGCGCTTTCGCCAATTCATGCAGTTCGATGCCGACACCGTCGGCGCGCCGTCAATGGCGGCGGACGCCGAGATGTGCATGCTCGCCGCCGACACCATGGAAGCGCTTGGCATTCCCCGCGGCAGCTACGTGGTGAAGGTGAACAATCGCAAGGTCCTGGACGGCGCAATGGACGCGCTGCAAATCCCTGCCGAGAAGCGGCTCACCACCATGCGCGCCGTCGACAAGCTCGACCGGCTTGGGATCGACGGCGTGCGGATGCTGCTCGGCAAAGGCCGGAAGGATGAGAGCGGCGATTTCACGAAGGGCGCCGAACTTACGGATATGCAAATCGCCGGAATTGTCTCAGCCATCACCGGCGCGCAGGCGGCCAACGGCAAAGGCGCGGGCGATCAGGAGCTTTCGGAAATTGCCGCGCTTGTCAGCGCGGCAGGTTATGGCGATCGTGTCCGCATCGACAAAACCGTCGTTCGCGGGCTCGAATACTACACCGGCCCGGTCTACGAAGTTGAACTGACCTTCGAGATCAAAGACGAGAAGGGCCGTCCGGTCCGCTTCGGCTCGGTCGGGGGCGGGGGGCGCTATGACGGGCTGGTTTCACGCTTTCGCGGCGAGCCGGTTCCGGCGACCGGCTTCTCCATCGGGGTTTCGCGCCTGCAGGCTGCCCTTACCCATCTCGGAAAGATCAGCGAAAAATCCGCGCCCGGACCGGTTGTCGTCACCGTGTTCGACCGCGACCGCATCGCCGACTATCAGCGGATGGTGGCGGAGCTGCGTGCGGCGAATATCCGCGCCGAGCTTTATCTCGGCAATCCGAAAAACAATATCGGCACGCAACTCAAATATGCAGACAGACGCGGCTCGCCATGTGCCGTCATCCAGGGCGGCAATGAAAAGCAACGTGGGGAAGTTCAGATCAAGGATCTGATCCTTGGCGCCACGCTCGCCGCAACGAAAGATCGCGAGGAATATCTGAAGAAACAGGCCGAAGCGCAGTTTGCCGTCAAGGAAACCGGGCTCGTGGAAGCTGTGCGCAACCTGCTCGCAAAGCACAAGTTGACCTGAATCCAGGTCAAGCACGGTTATACTGCAACAACGCCGCCTTCGACCCGATACCCGTCGTGCGCCTCGATATTGTGGCCGAGCATCTGCTCGACCGCATCGAAGCTGTCGATAATCGACACGTACTCGATAACTTTCCGGTCGTTAAATTTTATGAAGTGCGCGATGCGATAGCTGATCGCATGACCGTCGCCGCGCTTGGTCGCCGTGAGCCTTCCCAGCACGGCGGCATGATTGCCGTCCACGAGCATCGTGATCGGCACGAAGCGTCGATCCGACAGAAACGCGGGACTGTCCCGCATCAACAGCTTCATCACGTCTTCTTTTCCGACGCGCCGGCCGCAGAACGGCAGAAGATCGACGGGCCCGCTGATGGTCCAGACCACCTGGTCGTCGAGATAGCCGGCGAGCGTGTCCAGGTCGCGGGTCGACAGGGCATGGTAAAATGCCTCCACGACGGTGCGCGGAACTGCTGCGGTTTGCGTATGAGCCTCCATTAACGCCCAGTGAACCCCGGTTGCATTGAAATTTCCTTACCCGTTCTGCGTTATGTGATTTGGCGGGGCGCAAACGGCCACTATGGACCGATTTGGCAGCGGAAAAATTTGTTAACGACGCCAAACATTTGACCTGCCCGACCGTTAAGGCCAGCGGGCAAACATCGTCGAATCCTTAAGAGCCACGTGCTACAGGCCGGCTTCAAAACCCCGGATTTGCAGCCGGTTCGAGACGCGAATGGACGCAGGCGTGACCACGCAGACGCACTCCCTTGACGCGCGGGCCGAGGCGCTAGTCGCCTCGTACGAGCACGCAGGCTACGCACGTGTCGCACCGTCGATGCTGCAACCGGCCGAGCCGTTCCTCGACCTGTCGGGAGAGGACATTCGGCGACAGATGTATTTGACGACCACCCCGGACGGGCGCGAACTCTGCCTGCGCCCCGATCTCACCATCCCGGTCTCGCGTGAGTATCTCGCATCATCTCTTGCGGGAAAGCCGGCTGGTTACTGCTATCTGGGACCGGTCTTCCGCCACCGCAGCGACGCCCCGGGCGAATTCCTGCAGGCAGGCATTGAATCGTTCGGGAGACCCGACAAGGCGGCAGCCGATGCTGAAATGCTTTCGCTCGGACTGGAGGCGACGGCCCACTATGGCGTCAACACTCCGGATATCGTCGTCGGTGATGTCGCGCTGTTCAACGGTCTGATCGCCGGTCTTGATCTGCCGCCGGCATGGAAGCGACGTCTGGTTAAGGATTTCAATCGCAAGACCAATCTGGCACACGACCTTGAACGACTTGTGCTCGGCGGCAACAGCGCCCGCCCTGAGTATCAGGGCGTGCTCGCGGCTCTTGCGGGATCTGATCCGAAAGGGGCGCACGCGTTAGTGACCGACCTTTTGTCGATCGCCGGCATCAACGCAGTCGGCGGCCGCTCAATCGGTGAAATCGCAGATCGCTTTCTCGAGCAGTCCGCGCTTGGCGCGAGCGCAAAACTACCTCGCGAGGTTCGCAGCCTGATCGAACGCTTTCTTGCCATTGCCGGAAACCCCGACGACGCGGCAACGGCTTTGCGTACGCTCGCCGCCGACGCCAACATGGCGTCGACCCTTGCTCCGGCCCTCGATCATTTTGAAAGCCGTACCGGTTTTCTTGAGGCGCGCGGCGTGGACGTCAGACGCGTGCAGTTTTCGACCGCCTTCGGACGCGGATTCGACTACTACACCGGCCTGGTTTTCGAACTGACCGATCCGAAGCGCACCGGCGACCCGCTGGTCGCCGGCGGCCGCTATGACGGCCTTCTGGCGCGACTCGGCGCAGCCGATGTCATTCCCGCGGTCGGCTTTGCCGTCTGGATCGAGCGGTTGGGCGCGTACGGAGGCCAGGCATGAGCGGACCTCTCGTTCTCGCGGTACCGGCGAAAGGCCGGTTGCAGGATAACGCCGAAGCGTTTTTTGCGCGTGCCGGGCTGAATCTGATCAAACCGCGTGGCGCGCGCGATTACCGCGGCACGATCGGCGCCCTTGATGGTGTCGAGATTGCCTATCTTTCGGCTGCGGAAATCACAAGCCAGCTTGCTGCCGGGAACGTACACCTCGGTGTTACGGGAGAGGATCTCGTTCGCGAGATGATCCCGGACTCAGACAAGAAAGTGATCCTCATCGACGGATTGGGCTTCGGATTCGCCAACGTCGTGGTCGCGGTGCCTCAGGCCTGGATCGACGTACGGGACATGACCGACATCGACGACGTCGCGACGGCGTTTCGCCAGCATCATGGCCGCAAGATGCGGGTGGCGACAAAATACATCAACCTGACCCGCGACTTCTTCTCGGCGCACGGCATCATTGACTACCGGATTGTCGAGAGCTCCGGAGCAACCGAAGGCGCTCCGGCGGCGGGAACCGCCGAGATGATCGTGGACATCACCACGACCGGAACCACGCTCGCGGCAAACGGGCTGAAGGTGGTCGAGGACGGCACCATCCTGCGCTCGCAGGCGAACCTGGTCGCATCGCGCACCGCTTCCTGGGGAACGAGCGAGCGCGAGCTTGCGCGCGTCATACTCGACAGGGTCGCGGCGCAGGCGCGCGCGCGCGCCTATCGCGAGGTCAGAGCACGTTTCGCCGCCAGCACTGAAAAGCTTGTCGAAAACGCCAGGCAGAAATTCGGAATCGAGACCCCGTTCGGCGGCCCGACATCCACCGGCATGATCACCCTGCACTGCCCGCCGGACCAGGTCTATGCGCTGACAAGCTTCCTGCGCGCGAATGGAGCCGAGGCCGTCGCTGTGGCCGAGCTTGGCTACGTCTTTTCGCGGGACAATCCACTGTACGCCAAGCTTGAGGCAGGCCTCTAAAGCCTGGCAAAATCGACCGGCTTGTGACGATCGAGAGTGCGGTGCACGGCCGGCAGCGGGTATTTCAGCCCGCTCGCGCAATTGAACAGAACCACCTGATCGGTGCGTTTGACACGTCCATCGGCAAGGCTTTGCTTGTAGGCCGCATAGGTCGCCGCCCCTTCGGGGCACAGCAAAAACCCCTCCACGCGTGCCATTTCGTCGAGCGCCGCCGTGATTGCCTCATCCGGAACGGCAATCGCAAAACCGCCGCTCTCGCGCACGGCGCGCAGAATAAGGAAATCCCCGATCGCCTGCGGCACGCGGATGCCGGACGCAATCGTGTGCGCGTTTTCCCAGCGCGGCGCATGCTCCTCACCGGCCTCGAACGCTTTCACCATCGGCGCGCAGCCAGATGCCTGGACGGCGATCATGCGCGGCCGCTTCTTGCCGATGAACCCGATCGCCTCAAGCTCGGCAAATGCCTTCCACATTCCGATCAGGCCGGTGCCGCCACCGGTCGGATAGAAGATCGCGTCCGGAACCTGCCAGCCGAGCTGCTCCGCGAGTTCGAGACCCATCGTTTTCTTCCCTTCGATACGGTACGGCTCCTTCAAGGTCGACGTATCGAACCAGCCGACTTTCGCCTTTCCCTCCGCGACGATCCTGCCGCAGTCGTCAATCAGGCCGTTGACCCGGTAGACGGTCGCACCCTGCAACGCTATTTCGCTCACGTTCACTTCGGGCGTGTCTTCCGGACAGAAGATTGTTGTCTTGATTCCGGCACGCGTCGCATACGCCGCAAGCGCTGCACCGGCATTGCCGTTCGTCGGCATCGCCATATGCGTGACACCGAGCGCCTTCGCCATTGACACCGCCAAGGCCAGACCCCGTGCCTTGAACGAACCGGTCGGCAGCCGGCCTTCGTCCTTCACGAGAATCTCCGCAGCGCCGAGCTCCGCCGCGAGTCGCTGCATCCGCATGATCGGCGTTATCACTTCGCCGAGGCTGACAATGTCTTCGGGGCCCTGCACCGGGAGCAGCTCGCGATAGCGCCACAGGTCGGGCGCACGGGACGCGAGCTTTTCCTTGCTTATTGCCTTGCGCGCACCCGCAAGATCGTACCGCACAAGCAACGGCTTGCCTGCGCGTGAAAGGTTGTGCAATTCGCCGGCGGCGTGTCGCTCGCCGGTCATTGCACACTCAAGATGCGTCACGAAGTTCGGGAGCTTGGCCGTCAGATTGTCGTCGTACCGCATTTATAGGCCGTCGGTTGTCACTCTGTATTCTGACGTGGCCGGGCGCGAAACACCAGAAAGTGCGAAAGAGAAAAATTGACGACAAAACTGACGGCGATCGCCGCCACCTTGGCTGCCCACGCGGGAACGGAGAGTAGCTCGACCAGACACCACACGGTTCCGGTGTTGGCAAAAAAACCCATGATCTGCGACAGCATAAACCCGAGATAGCCCCTGAGGTGGAGCCGTCGACCCGACTCCGCCGCAAAGGTGATCGTCGAATTCATCACATATGAGCCGCTTACGGCGATGATCCAGGCAATCGAATTGGCAACGACGATCGCGAGACCGAGGTAGTAGTAGCAAAACGAAAATACGCCGAAATCGACTAACGAATTGACGACACCAACAACCGCGAAGCTCGCCGCCTTGAGTACAATGGCGCGCTCATGCCAGGCCACCACGAGACGATCGAGGACAGGTTTGAGGGGCGCCGGAATCATGGTCCGCGCCCGCTTAGCACGACAAATCATGGCTCGGTAGGCCGGAGGCGACAGCGTCCGTCCGGTGCGGTATAGATCGCCGCCGAGGTAGAAGTGTCAGGTTAACCAATAATGGCGGCAAGACCGGCCAAGGCGGGTGTACGGGTGCGAGGGTCGTCGTCGGCTCCGCTGTTGTCGATTGTTGTCCCGCTTTTCAACGAGGCCAAAAGCCTTCCGAGCCTGCATGAACGCATCTGCGAGGTGGCACGTTATCTTCAGGTCAAGCGCGGCCTGAACCTGGAGCTCATATACGTTGACGATGGCAGTGAGGACGGCACGAGCGATATCGCCAAGTCCCTGCCTGCGGTGCCGCTCGACATTCAGCTCGTAACGTTGTCCCGAAATTTCGGTAAGGAAGCGGCGCTGCTTGCCGGCCTCGACCATGCGCGTAACGGCGCCATACTGTTCATGGACGGCGACGGTCAGCATCCGCCAAGCATGATCGAGACGCTGGTTTCGCGCTGGCTCGACGACGGATATGACGTCGTCTACACAGCAAAGGCGCATCGAGAAAACGAGTCCTGGGCGAGGCGCATCGGCGTCCGTACCTTCTACGCTCTGCTCAATTGGGGTGCCCGTCATAAAATTCCTGAAGACGCCGGCGACTTCCGCCTGTTGTCGCCGCGGGCCGCGAAGGCACTGCGACAGATGCCGGAACGCAATCGCTTCTTCAAGGGACTGTCGAGCTGGATCGGCTTCAAGCAAGTACGGGTCGATTACGAGCCTGCGGCCCGCGAGCACGGCGCCACAACCTGGAATCTTTGGACCCTGATAGGTCTGTCGATTGAAGGCCTGACGTCATTTTCAGTGGCGCCGTTGCGCGTTGCAAGTCTGCTGGGCGTGCTGCTTGCCGTAACCGCGCTTTTTTTCGGCAGCTGGATCGTGCTTGAGACGCTGCTCTACGGTAAGGACGTTCCCGGCTATCCGTCGCTTGTTGTCAGCGTAATGGTGATCGGCGGCGTCCAGCTCATCCTGATCGGTGTGTTGGGCGAATACGTCGGCAAACTGCTGTCCGAAATAAAAGGAAGACCGGTGTATTTCGTCGCCGAGCACAGCGTGAAACGTGCGAACGAATCGGCGAAAGTGCGACCGGTCACCTCCCGCGCAGCCGAATAACAGATCTTGCATGAGACAGACCTGGTATGAGTTCGCACATCCGGCACATCTGGCTCTGTGCAGATGACTATGGGGTTTCTCCGGGCGTCAACGCCGCAATCCGCGAATTGATCAAACGTGGACGGATCAACGCCACGTCGGTCATGGTCGCCGCTCCGCACTTCAATGCCGAGCAGGCAGCCGTGCTGAGCAGGCTCAATGCCGATGAAAAACGCGTCGCGCTGGGTCTTCACGTCACGCTCACCGGACCACACAGGCCTCTGAGCGCACACTTTTCGCCACAGCACGACGGCAGATTCTTGCCGCTCAACGGACTGCTACGGGCGGCAACCGCGCGCCGCCTGCGCCCGGCCGTACTCGTCGCTGAAATCGAGGCGCAGTTTCGCAAATTTGTCGACGTGTTCGGCAAGCCTCCCGATTTTTTTGATGGTCATCAGCATGTGCAGCTCTTTCCGCAGATACGCGACGCCTTTCTCGCGGTCGTTGCCGAACACGCGCCTGCGGCATGGGTCAGGCAATGCGGCCGCCCGCGCCACGGTCGGCGGATCCGCGACCACAAAGCGCTGGTGCTCGACATTCTGAGCGTGCGTTTTCGCAGAAAGGCAAGCAAGCTTGGAGTTGCTTTCAATCCGGCTTTCGCCGGATCTTATTCCTTCAGAGCAAAAGCAAATTTCGCCAGAACCTTCCCGCTCTTCCTTTCCGGATTACCAGACGGTGGTCTGGTCATGTGCCATCCGGGCTTGGTCGATACCGAACTGAAACGGCTTGATTCGCTGACGACTCTGCGCGAGCACGAATTTGCCTTCTTTAGTTCCGATGCTTTTCCCAAGATGCTCGCCGAGCACAATGTCGCGCTCGCCCACCCCCACTAGCGAAGCAGTCAATCTTGCCTACCTAATAGGGCCAACGGTCATGGGAGGACACGATGACCCCTAAAGAACGGCAGTTGGTTGAGGATTTGTTTGACCGGCTGGGGCGCCTCGAAACGGCTCCGCGTGATGCCGAAGCCGAACGTGTCATTGCGGAAGGCCTTGTCCGCGCGCCCCATTCCGTTTATCCGCTGGTCCAAACCGTGCTGGTCCAGGACGAAGCGCTCAGGCGCGCCGACGCCCGCATCCGTGAACTTTCCGGAGAGCATGCGGATGACGCCGCAGGCGGAGGCTTCCTTGACAGCATGCGGCAGGCGCTGACCGGCCATTCGACTGCCACGTCTGTCCCAAGCGTACGGGCCAGCGCACCAGATCCACGGTGGAATAGCGGTGGCGCGCCGGGTTCTTGGGCGGCGCCGGCGCAAGGCGGAGCGTTCGGTGGTGGATCTTTCCTGGGTACGGCGGCGGCATCAGCGGCCGGCGTGATCGGCGGCGCCCTCCTGCTCAACAGCATCAGTGCGATATTTGGTCATCATGGCGCAAGTGCCTTCGCCGCGGCCCCACCCGGCGGCTCCCCTTGGGACAACAGCGCCTCCGGGAGCGACCTCGCCCGAGAGGCAGGACTCAACGACATCGGAAACAGCCAACATGCGGATGCAGGTCCGGTAAGTCTGTTCGACGCTGACGACCCAACTGACACGGCGGACCTTGTCGATGACAGCGACCTAGGTGGAGATTTTGGCGGCGGAATCGATAGCTGAATAATCCGCCGCCCGACTAGATTAAACGGACGTCAACCACGAGCCCGTATGGTAAACGGGCGGTATCCTTTCGCGCGCAACGCGGTATTAATGCACGTTCTCTAAGAACCCGGTCATCACCTTCGGGGAAACAAAGGCGTGCAACGCAAAGTATTTCGTGTCGAGCAGATGATCGGAGCCCGGCCCGCGATCAGCGGCGCGCAGGCTGTCGGCGGACAAGGCATCAAGAACCCCGCTCCCGCGGCGGGACTCACGGCCGAAGTCTCGGCGCTCAGGGATATCGTGGCCAGCAACAGACGCTTGCTGCTGGATCTTGTCCACGACGGCAAGAACCGCCGGATGGCTCGTGCAGCAGGAGAGCTTGCATCGGCGGTCGAGAGCATGGAGAGCGCAACACAGAAGGTCCTGGCATCCGCTGAAGCGATCGACGATTGCGCGCGCACACTGGTATCCGTCCTGACTGACGAATATCATCAGGGTCTCGCACAGGATATCCAGGACCACATCGTTCGAGTCTATGAGGCCTGCAACTTCCAGGACCTGACCGGTCAACGTATTGAAAAGGTCATTGCGACGCTGGTGATGGTGGAAGAGCAACTGGCCATCGCGATCGAGCGCAGCAACAGTGGCGATACTCCGGTACGATCGTCCGGGGCGGCGCAGTCAGCCAATGAACTCCTCAACGGACCAAGACTTGACGGCGAATCTGGTCACGCAAGCCAGCAGGACATCGACTTGATGTTTGCTTAAGGCGGCCGACGGATCAGAACAAAACACATCAACGCTACGGAGGCGAAGGCGGCGGCAAGAGTCAGCGCGCCCGAATCCGAGGTACGCTCGATCATGAACGCCATGACGAACGGGGCCGCTGCCTGAACCAGAAGGAATGGTCCGGCCAGCCGTCCCATCAGTCGCCCGTAGCCAGAGGCACCGAACAAAGCCAATGGGACCGCACCACGCGTTATCGTGACGAGGCCGTTCGCCCCGCCGAACATCAACGCAAATACCGCCGCCGTTCTGGTGGTAACACCCAGCAACATCAGCATCAGGAAAGCACATAGAAATATCGTGAGGGCAAACCGTGCAATCCACAACGGGTGCAAACCTCGGCCGAAAGCAAACTCGACCAGACGTGCGCCTACTTGCGCCGGTCCGAACAGCGCACCGATCCAGACGACCGTAGCAGCGTCGATACCCTCACGGGCGAAAATCGCGAGCAAGTGGGCCGAGAGCCCGGAAGGCACGAATGCATATAACGCGAAAGCAGATGCGACCAGAATGAACGGCAACCCATGAGGCGGGAGAACCTTGGGCAACGCCGCTTCAGTATCGGGAGCGGTGATATCTGATTCATAGCGGCTTCGCGGCAACGCGAGGGCATGAAGCGGCGCCGCAATAAAGGCAAGCAATGCCGCATACACGAGATAGGTGCCACGCCAATTGACGTGCTCGATCAGGAAATGCGTCACCGGCCAGCTGACTGTCGATGCAAAACCTCCTGCAAGCGTCAGCGCCGTAATCGGCCGCCGCGCACCGACACCGAAGATCCGGCCGAGCGTCGCAAACGCCGAGTCGTACAAATTTGCCGCCATGGCGACACCGAGTACCATCCACACCACGTAGTAGACGGCTGGATGTGCCGCGCGGGTGATGAGAAACAGGCCGGCCGCACCGGTCAGTGAGCCGAACGTCATGACGACATGGCCACCGAAACGGTCAATTGACCGTCCCACGTAAGGGGCGACCAGGCCCGCCACCAAGAGGCCGATTGAAAAGCCGCCCATCGCAAACGAGATCGACCACCCGCGCTCGGCCGCAATCAACGGGACGATCAGCACGGGTGTGTAGAAAATCGTGCCCCACGACAAAATCTGCGTAATGCCGAGCACCGGTACGGCGCGCCAGGGTCCGTCGATGAGATCGCGCGTAAAGGTCATGAAAGGCGCACCAGGCAGCTATGCGCGACTTTGCCACGCTAAAACGGTAAGCGGTAACAAATGATGGAGCTTATCGCGCCGGCGGTGGCGGCGGGGGCGCCGATTTGGGTCTGGCGGGCGTGCGCGGCTTGGCCGCCGGCTTCCTTGCACCCTCTGCGCCGCACCGGACATAGACCATCGTGCCATAGCGACCCTGCACCTCGGAATCCATCCAGCGCAGAATCAGAACACGGCCATCGAATTGGACCACTTCACGATCTTGCGGGCTGCCCGGGGGATCTTCAGCCGGTCCAATGTAGGTCTTTCCGCCCGGCGCGCCTTTCAGACGCAGTTCGGTCGGTGTCGCCTGATCCGCGAGATGCATCATGACGCCACCAGTCGGACCAAGCGTGATGACGTAAGGCTGCTTGCAGCCAGCGACCGCAGCCTGTTCGGTCCGCGCCCGATCCTCCTCTTTGTGATAGGCGGCGAGCCCCCATCGTCCGACGATATCCTGCGGCGGAAATGCGGGCGGGAGGGTCGGAACGGTCGCTGGCGCCGCCGGCTGTTCGGGCTGCGGCCCGGTCGCACACCCGGAAATCCCGAGAGCAACTAGGGTCAGAGCGAGGGCGCTGAAGAACGTAGGGCGGGCTGGATGAGTCATTCCGGCTCCTGGAAAGCAGGCGTCGACTTTGGAGGGCATTGTCGGCCAGCGCAAGCAGGGCTTTTACGAATCACCATTTGCGCTCGCGCCGGCAATCAAACTTGACACCCCGGCACGAAGGCAATATTTCCCGGACAGCGTTTGGCACTCGCAGAAGCTGAGTGCTAAATATCTGATAAACCGATACTTTCTGTGTCAGGAGATGCGCATAAGCGCCACGAGGGAGCCCATGGCCAAAACCAAATTTCGTCCCCTTCACGACCGCGTCGTCGTGCGCCGGATCGACGCCGAGGAAAAGACCAAAGGCGGCATCATCATCCCCGATACCGCAAAGGAGAAGCCGCAGGAAGCCGAAGTCGTAGCAGTCGGCCCCGGTGGACGCGACGAGAACGGCAAGCTGATCCCAATCGACGTGAAGCCGGGCAACCGCGTGCTTTTCGGCAAATGGTCGGGCACCGAGGTCAAGCTCGACGGCGAGGAACTCCTGATCATGAAGGAGTCCGACATCATGGGCGTTATCGCCTGATATCACACAGTTGGTTCAAGGAGTGATTTGAAATGGCTGCCAAGGACGTCAAATTTTCCAGCGACGCGCGCGAACGGATGTTGCGCGGTGTCGATATTCTCGCCAATGCCGTCAAGGTTACGCTCGGCCCAAAAGGCCGCAACGTCGTTCTCGACAAATCGTTCGGCGCACCGCGCATCACCAAGGATGGCGTGACCGTCGCGAAGGAAATCGAACTTGACGACAAGTTCGAGAATATGGGCGCCCAGATGGTGCGCGAAGTCGCGCAGAAGACGAACGATCTCGCCGGCGATGGCACCACCACCGCAACTGTACTCGCTCAGGCGATCGTCAAGGAAGGTGCCAAGGCGGTTGCCGCCGGAATGAACCCGATGGATCTTAAGCGCGGCATCGACATCGCGGTGACTGCGGTGGTCAAGGACATCGAAAAGCGCGCCAAGAAAGTCGGCTCGACCGCCGAAGTTGCGCAAGTCGGTACTATATCGTCGAACGGCGACGCGACAATCGGCAAGATGATTGCGCAGGCGATGCAGAAGGTTGGCAACGAGGGCGTCATAACGGTCGAGGAAGCCAAGGCGCTCGAGACGGATGTCGAAATCGTCGAAGGCATGCAGTTCGACCGCGGCTACATTTCGCCCTACTTCATCACCAATGCCGAGAAGATGCTGGCCGAGCTCGAGGATGCCTACATCCTCCTGCACGAAAAGAAGCTTTCCGGCCTGCAATCGATGCTCCCCGTCCTGGAAGCAGTGGTGCAGTCGGGTAAACCCCTCGTGATCATCGCTGAGGACGTGGAAGGCGAAGCGATCGCGACCCTGGTGGTCAACAAGCTGCGCGGCGGCCTGAAGGTCGCGGCGGTGAAAGCTCCCGGTTTCGGCGATCGCCGCAAGGCGATGCTGGAAGATATTGCGATCCTTACCGGCGGTCAGCTGATCTCGGAAGACCTCGGCATCAAACTCGAGAACGTCACCACCGCCATGCTGGGCCGCGCCAAGAAGGTGGTTATCGAGAAGGAAAAGACCACCATCGTCCACGGCGCAGGCAGGAAGGCCGATATCGAGGGCCGCATCGGTCAAATCAAGGCGCAGATCGAGGAGACGACTTCCGACTATGACCGCGAGAAGCTGCAAGAGCGCCTGGCGAAGCTTGCCGGCGGCGTCGCGGTGATCAAGGTGGGAGGCGCGACCGAGGTCGAAGTGAAAGAAAAGAAGGATCGCGTCGAGGATGCCCTCAACGCCACGCGCGCCGCGGTCGAGGAAGGCATCGTTCCGGGTGGTGGCGTTGCCCTGCTGCGCGCCAAGAAGGCCGTCGGCCGCATCCACGACGAGAACCCGGACGTCCAGGCCGGCATCAACATCGTGCTGAAGGCGCTCGAATCGCCGATCCGCCAGATCGCGGAAAATGCCGGCGTGGAAGGCTCGATCGTGGTCGGCAAGATTTCCGACAACAAGTCCGAGACCTACGGCTTCGATGCCCAGAACGAAACCTATGTCGACATGATCGACAGTGGCATCGTCGACCCGGCCAAGGTGGTGCGCACCGCCCTGCAGGACGCCGGCTCCGTCGCCGGTCTCCTGGTCACAACGGAGGCGATGGTTGCCGAGCTTCCGAAAGACCCCGCACCGGCAATGCCAGCCGGCGGTGGAATGGGCGGCGGCATGGGCTTCTAGCCCCGCTGATCGTCAAAAGGCCGCCGAAAGGCGGCCTTTTTGCTGTACTACCAGCCGATTGTACGCGGCAGCCACAGCGCGAGTTGCGGAAAGAAAAAGCAGAGGACCAGCGCAATAAGCTGCATGCACACGAACGGCACTATGCCGCGATAAATGTCGCCGGTGGAGATTTCCGGCGGGGCCACGCCGCGCAGGAAAAACAAGGCCCATCCGAAGGGCGGTGTCAGGAATGATGTCTGAAGGTTGACGCAAATCAGCGTTGCCAGCCACACCATATCGACATTGGCGGCAATGAAGATCGGGAGAAACAGCGGTACCGCAATATACGAAATCTCGATCCACTCGATAAAGAAACCAAGAATGAAGATAATCAGCATCAGGAACCAGATCGCGCCGCTGGTCCCGCCGGGCACGAAGGAAAAGAAATCCTGCACCAGCCGCTCACCCTGAAGGCCGCGAAAAGCGAGCGAAAACGCCTGAGCGCACATCAGGATGAACATCATCATCGCAGTGATGCGTGTGGTCGCATAGGTTGTGTCGCGCAGTACAGCCCAGGACATCCGTCGGCCGATCGCCGTGACAACGATAGCGCCAAGCGCACCCATCGATGCGGCCTCAGTCGGCGCGGCGACGCCGCCGATGATCGAACCAAGCACCGCGCAAACAAGAGCAATCGGCGGCAATACAACGCGAAACAGCTTGCCCACCAGTTCGCCACGGGTGAGAAGGTCGCGCTCCGCTTTCGAGACTGCGGGCACCATCTTGGGCCGCACAATGCCCAACCCAAGTATGTAGACGATGTAGATTCCGGCAAGCATCAGGCCTGGAATCATCGCGGCAGCAAACAACGTGCCTACGGACTCGTTGAGGATATCTGCGAGCAGAATGAGAATCAGACTTGGCGGAATGATCTGGCCGAGCGTACCGGAGGCACAAATTGTGCCGCAGGCGAGACCCTTGTCATAACCACGCCGCAGCAGCGTTGGTAGCGTCAACAGTCCGAGCGTCACAACCGTCGCGCCGACAATGCCGGTTGTCGCCCCCATCAGAACGCCAACTATGATAATGCCGATACCCAGACCGCCGCGAAGATTGCCCGCCGCGTGCGCAATCACGTCCATCAGGTCTTCGGCGAGCCGCGATTTTTCAAGCATGACGCCCATGAAGACAAACAGCGGCATGGCAATGAGGGTGTAGTTCGTCACCACCCCGAACAGCCGGTTCGGCAGCAGGTGGAACAGGCTGGCACCAAAGCCGATGTAGCCGAACACGAGCCCGGCCGTTGCCAGCGTGAGCGCAACCGGAATGCCCGCCATCAGAAGAACGAAGAACGACACCAGCATCAGGAGCGCGAGGAGCTCGTTGAACGGCATCAGACCGCCCTCCGCCAGGCGTAAAAATATTGGATCGCCTGCGCGAGCGATTGCAGAAACAGCAGTGCGAAACCGAGCGGAATGAGCGCCTTAAGCAGATAACGGGCCGGAATCCCGCCGGGATTGGCAGACCCCTCGCCGATGCTCCAGGCGTACGCGACGTAGCTCCATGAAAGATCGATGATGATCACCCACACTGCCATGGAGATGAGTGCGGTGATGAATTCGACCAGCAGCTTGCTGCGGTCCGAAAAGGACGCGAATACGACGTCTACACGCACGTGTTCGCCGTGGCGCAGCGCGTATGACATGCCGAACAGGCAGATCGGCGACATCAGATGCCATTCAAGCTCCTGCGCCCAGACCGAACCGGTGCTGAAGCCGTAACGCAGCAGCACGTTGGCGCCCATGACCAGAGCAAGGGCAAATGAAGACCAGGCAGTGATGCGGCCGACGGCGTCGATAAACGTATCGATACCGCCGGCCAGACGTTCGGCGGGGGTCACTCGTCAGCCCTTGAGAATTTTGGCGTGATAAACGGATTCGCTGTAGGCCGACCACTGCTTGAATTTGGCCATATACGCCATGTAGGAATCGTGCACTTTCTTAGTGACAGGATCCTTGGCAACAGCCTCCTCGAGAATCTTCGCGTTGGCTGCGCGTAGAGCCTCCACCACCGCATCGGGCAAAGGTGCCGCAGTAACGCCCTGGTTCTTGATCAGGTCTTCCATCGCTTCGGCATTGTTTTTCTGGCACCAAGCCTCGCTGATCACGTTGCAAGCCGCACAGGCGTTCTCGATAACCGCCTTGAGGTCGGGCGGAAGGCTGTTCCACTTCGCCTTGTTGATGATCAGTTCACTTGATGTCGCTGTCTCGTGCCAGCCCGTGGTGTAATAATATTTGGCTGCGCGATGAAGTCCGAGTTGCCGGTCGAGATAAGGGCCGACAAACTCCGCTGCATCGATAACGCCGCGCTCCAGTGCCGGAAAGATTTCGCCAGCGGGCAATAGCCGTACGTCGACGCCGATAGACTGATAAACGCGCCCCGCGAGCCCAGGGATGCGCATTTTCAGACCGTTGAAGTCAGAGAGCTTCTCGATCGGCTTCTTGAACCAGCCGGTCATCTGCACGCCCGTATTGCCACACAGGAACGGAACCAGATTGAAACGATCATACACCTCGCGCCACAGCTGAAGACCGCCGCCGTCATACATCCAGCCATTGAGGCCCTGGAAATTGAGACCGAAGGGAACGGCCGTGAAATATTGTCCGGCGAAGATCTTGCCGGTCCAGAAATAGGCGTTGGCGTAATTCATCTCGACGGTGCCGGTGGAAACGGCATCGAAGCCTTCCGCCGCGGGGATCAATTCGCCCGCGCCGAAGAACTGAATTTTGATGCGCCCGTTGGACATTTCCTCGATGCGCTTGACGAGGTCCTTGGCGCTGCCCGGCCCGGTCGAATAAAACGCAGCATTCGGGCCGTAGAAACTTGTCATCTTCCAGTTGAACGTTGTCTGAGCCCGAACCACAGCCGGTGCGGCAACGGTTCCGACGGCACCGGCAAACGCCAATTTGCTGAAATCACGACGACGCATGACACCCCTCCCCATCTACACTCCGTTGAGTGTGAACGCTTTACGCAGCAGGCCATGCAAGTACCGCGCCAAATAAGCCGCGGCTTTGAGCATCATCCTATGCCTGCCTCGGACGAGTGGGCAATCAGAAGTTCGGGGTCCGGCCAGAAATTTGTTCGGCGGCTGACATGCCCGAATCGCAGCCTAATTGGTTGCCGGACGGAATTTCATCGTCACGGACCCTACCAGGAGGATTGCATCGCCGTCGCGGCGCCATTCCGTCACCTGAACGATCGATGCGAGCATGTCGTCATCCGCCTTGATGCGCTCGGGCGTGCATTGACCGGCGCTTTGCATGGCCGGCAGCTCCTCGGGCAACGGGGCCGCCTCGATTCTGATCGCCATATCGGTTATTTCCACGCGGGCCGGAACCGTTCTGCACCAAAGATCGATCCGCGCATTGCCATTCGACTCGACAGTCAGAATCGGCATCCGCTTGCCGGGCCGCATTGGTTCGGCATCGAGCAAAAGCTCCTGGCCGAAAGGAAAAGGCTCCGCGGCAAAGCCCGTATTTCCGATACACGACAAAAGGGCGGCCGCGACGGCAGCGCCTGCCAAAGCCCGACACGTCATTATTTTTCGGAAAGTAGTTTTATCAAAGCCCGCGCAGTCCGCAGCAACCGTGCATCGTCGCCGGTTGCGCCAACCAGTTGCACGCCAAGCGGCATGCCGCCCTCGCCCGTCATCAGGGGAATAGTGATCGCCGGCAGACCCAAATAGGTCCAAAGGGTGCAAAACGCCGGATTGCCTGTCGCCGTGCCTTTTGGAGCAATGCCGGGTGCCGCCGGCGTGATAATGGCGGTGCATTCCTGCTGAAATAGCTGGTTTATGCCCTGCCGCAAGGGCTCTGCTTCGGCAACGGCCGCGAGATAACGCACCGCGGCGGTTTTGCGGCCTTCCTCGATAAGCTCGCGCATTGTCGTGCTGATCGCCTCGCCGCCCCGATCGACCAGCTTGCCGAGATTGTGGGCCATCTCTGTAGCCATGATTACGCGTTGCGCGTCCCAGGCGGCCGCATAGCGTTCGGGCAGATCGAATTTGAAACAGGCTTCGCCGAGTTCTTCTGCCAACCCCTCGAACGCCTCGTGCGTTTCTGCATCCGCCTTGTTCCAGACCGGGGTCGGCACGAACGCGAAACGCGGCTGAAGGGGAAAGTCTTCGGCGGCGATCTTGCTGTAGCTGCCGGTGGCGATGGGACGCGTATCCGGATCTTCCGGGTCGTAACCTGCGATGACGTCCAAGGTCAGAGCGAGGTCTTCGATCGACCGCGCAAACGGGCCAACATGATCGAGCGTCCGCGACAGCGGCAGTACGCCGGTACGCGGCACCAGGCCGTGTGTCGGCTTCATCGCAAAGACCCCGCAAAAGGATCCCGGTCGAATAATCGACCCGTTTGTCTGGCTCCCCAACGCGAGGGGGACCATCCGGGCTGCAACGGCGGCAGCAGACCCCGATGACGATCCCCCGGGTGTGCGTTCAGGATCATGGGGGTTGCGAGTCTTGCCGGGGCTGAAATAGGCAAACTCGGTCGTCACTGTCTTGCCCATGATGACCGCGCCGGCAGCTCTCAGTCGGGCGACGACAACGGCATCCTCGCGCGGCTGGCGGCCGGACAAGGTCGAGGATCCGCACTCCGTCGGATAGTCCGATGTATCGATGATGTCCTTAATTCCAACGGGCACGCCGTGCAGTGGCCCAATGGGCCGCCCGCTTTTACGCGACTCGTCGCGCTCACGTGCCTGGGTTAGCGCGTGCTCCGCATCGAGGTGAGCGAAGGCCTGTACTTTCGGTTCGACCGCGGCGATCTGATCGAGACAGGCACGTGTATATTCCTCGGACGAAATCGTGCCCCGTGCGATTTCAGCGGCTGCCTTCACCACAGACAGGGCTGTCAGACCTTGTTCGGACAATTCGGCAAGCTCCGCCTTAGTTGCCGTAGAGATAGTTCGGAAGCCAGAGCGTCATGCCCGGCCAGAAATACATGACGATCATGCACAATATCACGATCAGCATGTAAGGCATCATGCCGTTGAAGATCTGGTTGAGCGTGACGTGCCGCGGCGCGACGCCCTTGAGATAGAACGCCGACATCGCGACCGGCGGAGACAGGAACGCCGCCTGCAGGTTCACGAAGACCAGAACGCCCCACAGGACAGGATCGATGTTGAAGTGCTTGAGCAGCGGCAGGAAGATTGGGACGAAAATCACGATGATTTCGGTCCACTCCAACGGCCAGCCAAGAAGAAAAATAATCGCCTGCGAGAGGATCATGAACTGGATCGGCGTCATGTTGAGTGAGAGGACCCACTCTTCAACCAGCGCCTGACCGCCGAGAATGGCGAAGACGCCCGAGAACAACGCCGACCCGACGAAGAGCCAGCACACCATCGCGGTTGTCTTCGCCGTCAGGAATACGGCTTCTTTTGTTCGCTTCCAGTCGAGAGTCTTCGCCTGAAGAGCCAGCAGGAAGGCGCCGGCCGCACCGACCCCTGCAGACTCGGTTGCGGTGGTAATACCAAACAGGATAACCGCCAGAACAACGATTGTGAGGATGCCCAGAGGCATGATTGAGGTCGATAGCAGTTTGATGACCTCAAGCCGATCGGCATCGAGCCTTCTGTAGTACCTGATCTGCCACAGCAGACAGACGACCGCGATGATGCCGAACCACAGATAGAACCCTTCAGGCGGACCAGCCTCCGAAGGTGACGCCTGCTTCGTCACGACTGCCGAGCCCAGCTCCTGAACGCCCTCGACGGCGGCCTGCGCCACTACCTGCTGGTGAATGACGACGTACCACCATGTTAGCCAGAGGGTGCCCGCCACGATCACGAAAGGCACCAGCGAATACGCAAAATTTTTCAGAAGCATGAGGTAGCTGACGCGTCCGGTCTCAGCCTCGATTGCCCTGGCTCGCGCCGGCGAAATCAATGCCGAGAGCAATCCGACAAAGACATTGCGAGAATAGGCCGCTTCGAATTTCCTCATCCAATCGGGGACTGGCACTCTCGTGAGTTCGGGCGGCAGCGGCGGAGCGATTTTTGGATTAAGCATCGCCCAGCCTACGATGTAGACCAGGTACAGAAATGACAGGAAGAACCCGGGGAACATTGCGGCAGCGTAAAGCTTGACGACCGACTGCCCTGCCACAGCCGCATACACGATGATCATTACCGACGGCGGAATCAAAATACCAAGCGTGCCACCGGCCGTGATGACGCCTGACGCCAGCTTCACATCGTAACCGGCACGCAGCATCGGGTTGAATGCGATAACGCCCATCAGGACGACGACGGCGCCGACCAGACCCGAGGCAATGCCCCAGAACGTGCAGACGATCAGCGTGGCGACCGCAAGTGAGGCCGGGACGCGGCGGAATGCGAGCTGGATCGAATAGAACATCTTGTCGACCAGCGCGCCGCGCTCCATCACGTAACCCATCAGCACAAACAACGGGATTGATACGAGCACGTCATTGGTCATGGCGCCGTAGGTACGCTGGACCATCAGGTCGAAGACCTTGTTGTCGGTAAATAGCTGGTGCGGCTCGTAAAACGCGATATAGCCGAAGAACATGCCGAGACCCATAAGGGTAAAGGCCGTCGGGAACCCCATCATGATCACGACCACGATGAGGCAGAGCATCAAAAGGCCAAGTGCGGGATCGCTCATGTGTTCAGCTCCCCGCCCATGCCGCGCTGCCGGGCGACTTCATCAATCTCCTTGGCCTTTTC
>DASRGR010000033.1:0-77809 GCA_035650955.1 Pseudolabrys sp. | reverse complement strand
CGCGAAGGCCGCCCCCGACGGTTACACGCTGCTTGCCTGCGCGTCCGGCGAAGTCGCCATCAATCATTTCCTGTTCAAGGAAAAGATGACCTACGATCCCGCGAAGGAACTGGCGCCGATTGCGCTCGTCGGTATCGTGCCAGCTAGCAGTTTTGATAGCCCGTTTCATCCCGTGCGCGTGTATGCGGCGGGTGACTTGGCTGTAGCGTATCTGGTTAGCGAAGATGACGGCGACCATATCACTAGCCGCGCCTTGTGCTGGCCTAGCAAAAAAACTTTCGGGCGCGTGTACGGCGACGAAAAGCTAGAGCAAATTTTAGCTAATGACGGGTGGCGACACTCTAGCTCTTTCGCTGTCGGCGCGAAAATGCAGAAACACCTATACGGTGACGATTGCTACGTAGTGCCATACGTGGACGGCGTATGTCGCGCACGGGACGCGGGTAAGTTTCTAGTCATAGATGACTGTGGCGAGATTAACTGTGAAGTCACTAACGGCGTTAGCGAGCAGCGCCGCGAATGTGAACACTGTGGCGATAGCTACAGAGAAGATGACGGCTTTTGGATTGATAGTCGCGAAGAAACATGGTGCCGCTCCTGCGTGGAGAATGACGCGTTCTATTGCCCCGATACAGGGCAATACATCGCGCAGGCGGATGGCGTGCTAATGGCGGATGGCGAGTATTGGAGTGAACGGCGCTTTGAGCTGCGTGGCGCATACTGTGAAGCTACTGGCGAAAACTACGCGCTAGACGATACCGTTACGCTTGCAAACGGAACGGTGTGGAATAGCGACTATTTTGAGCGGCACGGTAGGCAATGCCACGCGTGCGGTAGCTGCATGGAGGCGGACGAAACTTGTGAGAGTTGCGGCGATGATGACGCTAGCGACGATGAAGCGCCACGCGCACGCCCGCACGTAGCGCGGCAAGGTAGGGACGAAAATCCCGCACAAGCTGAGCTACCGCTAACGCCCGCACTATCGGCAAACGTGGGCGACTACGTGCGCGTAGAGTGTGCGGACGGTGGCATAGCGGACGGGTGGTATCGCGTTTCATATGTAGATGACGGCGATACGTCCATGCGCGTGCTAATTGAGATAGGAACACGCCGCTATACATGGTGGCTACGTAACACGTACGTTAAAGACGTACGCCCGCCCGCGTTGCACGCTAGCGTAGGCGATACCGTGCGCGTGCGTGGCGATAGCACGATACCGGACGGAGAGTATCGCGTAACGGGCGTAGATGAAAACGACTATGCCCAGTTACCGGGAGGGTTGACCCGCGCCAACTTCGCCAACTGTGCCCTAGTGGTCCGCGTCCTGACGACCACGGGTATGCGTTGGGGTGAACTGGCGGGCCTCAAGCCGGAACAGATCGAACCGGAGAACGGCTGCATCCGGCTTTGGGAAACCAAGAACGGAGAGGCGCGGACGGTCCCGATTGAGCCGGGGAAGGCTAAGGAACTGAAGTGGCTGGTCCACACTAAAACGCTCCCGACATACTACACTTTTCGCAACCGTCTCAAAGCGGCTGCAAAAGATGCGGGGCAATCTGAGCAACTGTGCGTTCACTCGCTGCGCCACACTACGGCTACGCGGCTGACGCAGCGGGGCGTGCCGATTCAAGTTGTGCAGAAATATCTAGGACATAAGACCATCATCACGACGACCAAGTACGCACACATTAACGACCAACTGTTACAGGAAGCGCACGAAAAAATTTCCCCGCACGCGGGGCAAACGGAAGGAAGTCCTAAGTCGGTGACTGAAAAAGTGTAAGCTAATCAGAGGCGGACGTGGCGGAATGGTAGACGCAAGGGACTTAAAATCCCTTGGGAGATTTCCCGTGAGGGTTCGAGTCCCTCCGTCCGCACCACCTACATCTTTTTCTTCTTGGCGGTTTTTTCGGGCTTCTTGCCTGTCTCGTCCATGTGCGTGCCGAAGTAGACCGGCAGCGACCAGCTCGGCAGGATCAAGGGGAGGCCATCGCGCAGCGCACGCAGCGTATTGTCGTGCTGCTTGGCGATCTCTTCGGCTTCCTTCGCTTCCTTCGACTTTTGCTTGCTTGCGGCGACGGCCGGTGAAACGGCGAAAGCCATGGCGGCAAACAGGATAATGATCTTCTTCATAAGCCCCCCTTTCGATAAGCTGAGCCTCAGCCCTGATTATTCTTGCATGAAATCAGGGTTGTAGACAGCGATCTTTAGGAAAATTCAGAACTGCCCACCGGAGAATTGGAGAAAGAGCGCTCAGGTATTCACGCCTGGCGCCAACGGGACCTGAACATGCGGCTGACCATCAATTGTGACATGGGCGAGGGCTTCGGCCTCTACCGCATGGGCGACGATGCGGCGATGATGCCGCACATCGACCTCGCAAACGTCGCTTGCGGTTTTCACGCATCCGATCCGCCGACGATGCGCGCGACCGTGCGCCTTGCGAAGCAGCATTCGGTCAAGGTCGGTGCGCACCCCTCGCTGCCGGACCTGCAGGGGTTCGGACGCCGGGCCATGGTGATTTCGCCTGAGGAAGTGACCGACCTCGTCACCTATCAGGTCGGGGCGTTGAAGGCATTTCTCGATGCGGAAGGAGTGCCGCTCAACCACGTGAAGCCGCACGGCGCGCTCTATGGCATGGCGGCGCGCGACGAAAAGATTGCCGCCGCCATTGCCGACGCGGTCCTGCCGTTTGGCGTTCCTGTTCTCGGGATGGCCTTCACCGCGCACGAAAAAGCGTACAAAGACAAAGGCATCGCGTTCATTCCTGAATTTTATGCTGATCTTGAATATGATGGCGACGGCAATCTCATTCTCAGCCGCGTGCACGACGCCGTCGACCCGGCCAAGGCGACCGCGCGCGTGCTGCGCGTGATGAAAGAGGGCGTCGTGCGCAATACGGCGGGCAGGGACATTCCGGTGAAGGCGAGCACGGTCTGCGTGCATTCGGACACACCTGCGGCCGTCGCGATTGCAGCCGGGCTCGCGCGCGCCCTGCGGCAGGTTGCGGCCAGCTCGTAGTTTTCCTCGTGCGGTGCAGGTGAAATCTCATTTCGCCTTCTGAATTTTTGTCACGACGAACTGACCGTTCACGTTTTCGGCGTCGAATTTCACCTTGTCGCCGGCCTTGACCGTCTGCAGCATCGCTGGGTCCTGCGCGCGGAAGACCATCGTCATTCCGTCGTCCATGTCGAACTTCTTGATCGGTCCGTGCCGGATGGTGATCTTGCCGGCCGATGTATCGACCCTGGTGATGGTGCCGTCGATCAGCGATTGTGCCGACGCGCCGGATGCCGTTGCCAGGCTCAGCGCAATCGCCATCATCGTGATTGTTTTTTTCATTTCGTCCTCCTTTTCATTTCACGGCGACCGTGCCGTGCATGCCGGCCTCGCGATGTCCCGGGATGAGGCAGGCAAACTCGAACGTGCCGGCTTTGCTGAACCGCCAGAGAATCTCCGCGGTCTTGCCGGGGTCGACGGTTTTCGCGTTCGGGTCATCGTGCTCCATGTCGGGATATTTCTGCATCAGGACCGCGTGCTTGTCGTTGTCATCGACGGTTGCCAGCGTGAACTCGTGCCTGAGCGCACCCTTGTTCCGGATGACGAAGCGAACCTGCTCGCCTTTTTTCACGTCGAGACGGTCGGGGCTGTACCGCATCGTTCCGTCACCGTCAGTCATGACAACGGTCACGGTGCGCGCGGATCTCCTGGGGTTCCCGGGTTCGCCTGCCGAAAAATGCCCGACGTCATGGGCAACGGCCGGCAATGTTGAGCCGAGCAACAGGGTGGCCGCGGTGATCAGACTCGACGTTTTCATTATCAGTCTCCTGCCTAATGGTGGCCGCCCGCTCGCGGCTTGACCACGGTGACCTCGATTTCACCCTGTCGAGGAGTTGCCGCGCCTTTTCTGCCCGGCGCTTCCGGTGTGTCGCCCCTGAATTCGTGTGCCACGGTCCCCGGCGGATTGCCGTAGGGGCCGGGGTCCCTGTAGTCGTCGCGTGCGAGCCCCTCGCGTACCTTCATCACCGAGAACATTCCGCCCATCTCGATCGGCCCGAACTGCCCGAAGCCCGTCATCATCGGCAGCGTGTTGTCGGGCATGGGCATTTCCATGGAGCCCATTTCCGCCATGCCGGCCGAGCCCATCGGCATATAGTCCGGCAGGAGCTTGCGGATCGCCTTGTTGAGATCGCGCTGCGGTACGCCGATGAATGTCTTCACGCTGTGTCCCATGGCATTCATCGTGTGGTGCGACTTGTGGCAATGGAGCGCCCAGTCGCCCGGCTCGTCGGCGACCAGCTCGAACGCTCGCATCGCGCCGACGGGCACGTCGGTTGTCACTTCCGGTATGCGCGCGCTTTGCGGGATCCAACCGCCGTCGGTGCAGGTCACTTCGAAGTGCGGTCCATGCAGGTGGATCGGATGGTTGGTCATGGTGAGATTGCCGATCCGGACGCGCACGCGATCGCCACGCCGCACCACCAGCGGATCGATGCCGGGGAATACCCGGCTGTTCCATGTCCAGAGATTGAACTCGGTCATGGTCATGACTCTGGGCAGATAGCTGCCCGGGTCGATATCGTAGCTGCTCATGAGGAAAACGAAATCGCGGTCGACGCGATGCTGGTTCGGATCGCGCGGATGCACGACGATGAAGCCCATCATGCCCATCGCCATCTGCACCATCTCGTCGGCGTGCGGGTGGTACATGAACGTCCCGCTCCGGCGGATCGCGAACTCGTAGACGAAGGTCTGGTTCGGCTTGATGTGCGGCTGCGTCAGCCCGCCGACGCCATCCATGCCGTTGGGGACCAGCATGCCGTGCCAGTGTACGGTGGTGTGCTCGGGCAGTTTGTTGGTGACGAAGATGCGCACCTTGTCGCCTTCGACGAACTCGAGAGTCGGTCCCGGTGACTGGCCGTTGTAGCCCCACAGGTGCGCTTTCATGCCGGGCGCGATTTCACGCGTCACCGGCTCGGCGACCAGATGGAATTCCTTCCAGTCGCCGTTCATGCGCCAGGGCAGCGTCCAGCCGTTGAGCGTGACAACCGGCTGGTAGGCCGGCCCGCTTGACGGGACGAGCGGCGGCTGCATCGCAGGGGAGGTCGTCGTGACGGCCTCCGGAATCGCCGCGGCCTGCAGGCGGCCGCTGACGGCGGCAGCGCCAGCGAGGATGGCGGATCCGCCGATGAGATTGCGCCGTGAAATCATGGTCATTCCTCCGTCTCAATCAGTGGCCGGCCGCGACGCCGGCGCCGGGGAGAGCGATATTCGCTGCATTGTCGGCGTCCGTTCCGCCGCCGGTCATTGCCGTGGAGAGATCCACGCTCGCGAGCCAGAAGTCGCGCAGCGCGTCGGATGCGGCAACCCCGGCATTCAGCTTCTGCTGCACATCGAGCAGGAGAGTGAAAACGTCGACCTGCATGGCGCCGTAACGCAGCATCATTTCATCGGAGATGACCTTGTGCAGCGGCAGCACGTTGAGCTGGTAATGGGCCGCGATGTCGTAGCTCGCGCGGTAACCGCGATAGGCCTCGCGCGCTTCCGAGCGGACGTTGACCGCCTTCTGGGCGAGACGGTTGACCGCCTGCATGTAGGTCTGCTCGGCCTCGCGCACGCGCGCCTCGCCGAAATCGAACAATGGCACCTCGAACGACACCGTGAATCCGCGGTCGCGGACCTTTTCGCCGGTTTCCTTTTCCCTGGTTATCTTGTCGGCGTAGCCGGCGTCCAGAACGTTGATGAACCGGGTGGCACTGGTGAGGCCGTAGGATCTGGCGAGCGTCTCAAGTTCGATACGCGCGATCTGGAGATCGACACGCCGGCGTACCGCCTCCTGCTCCACCGTGGGCAGGGCGGACGGCCGTTTCGGCAAAGGCGGAAGGGATTTTGGCAGCGAGAACTTAAGGTCGTTGCCCCAGAGGCCGAGTGCGCGCACGAGCCGCTCGCGTTCCTTCAACGCGCGCTGACGGGCGCCGGCAAGACGCACGGCAACATCGGAATGAAAAGCCTGCTCGCGCGCCAGGTCGAGCCTGTTCATCGCGCCGGTCTCGACGAGGCGCCTGGCAAGCTCCGTCATCGTTTCCGCGGCCGAGTTTGCCCGTTCGAACAGGGCAACGGCTTCCTGTGCCGCAACCGCGCGATAGAACGCGCGTCGCGTTTCGGCTGCGACATGCAGCGTCTCGAGCGCAGCGGTCAATTGTGCCTGGCGGAATCGGTCGGCGGCGATTTCGCTGCGCACGGGCAGCGTCGCAAGCGCAAGGACGTTGGCGACGATCTGACGCTCGAGTTCGGTTTCAACCGAGCCCGTCACGCGTGTTACGGAAAAATGCGGGTTGGGTGGCAGCGACTGCTGAACCCTGATGGCCTCGGCGATGCCAAGCTCGTTGTAGGCCGCCTGCAGTCCGCGGTTGTTCAGCAGCGCGATCTGCACCGCGGTGTCAGGTGTCAACGTGCGCCTGAGCAGACGCTCGACCGTTGCGCGCGCCGCCGCCGCCTGTTCGGGCGAACGGATCGCGGCGACCTCCTTGTTGAGGGTAGCGCCTGCGATGCCGGCGGCCACCGACATGCCACCGTCCTGCGAAAACGTCTGGCATGCCGAAAGCAGGGCCGCGCATGCGACAAGTGCAAATCCGCGCAGCGGAGAAGGGCGATATCTCATGGCTGACCGTTCTCTCCACGGCTCGTCCACGGCGCCGGCTCTTTCGGTTCGGCGCGACGAAATTCGCGCAGCGAAGAGCGATAGGTCGCCGCTGGAACGCGGATATCGGGATCGGCGGGATCAGGCCCGGCGGCCGGCGGCGCCGCGGTGCAGCCGCTTGCGATGAGGCATGTGGTCAGCAGCAGCGCGTGGCGTGCTGGGCGCAAGGTGTTCGCAGGCCGCGAAACGGCCATCCAGGCCAAACAGGAAAGCGGAGGCATCGAGGACCTTCATCCGTCTGCAATTGACGTTGCACGCGCGGCCGACGTCCGCGCGCAGCACTTCAAAGCGACAGGAAGGATCTGGGTGGCCGGTCGATGCGGTCGAAGCCACGTCCGAACAGATCTTCGGACGGCGTAAACGCGATGCTGCTCGCAATGGCCATCGAGACAGCGACAATCACAAAATTCGGCGCGATGGCCGTCACCCCGAACAGTCCGCAGCAATTCTGGCTCTGGTCGGTCTGCTGGCTGACGGGTGCGGGTTGATGCTGATGATGGGCGGCATGATCTGCCGTATGCTCGTGGCTCGCGAGAGAACTGATTTCCGTCAGGCAGTGCGAATGAGAAGGATCAGCCGAAAGCACAACTGCGGCGGCCGGAGTAGCCAGCGCCGCCAGATAAAACGCGGCGAGCAGGACGCCGGCGTGCCTGTGCCACCTTTTGCGCGCAATCGACAGCATTGCTGCTTCTTATCAGCTCCGCCGGATCCGGAACAGCCACTAAATTTGCCGGGAAATTTGCGTTATTTTTTGGAGGGGCGCCTGCGGCGAGCAACCGCTACCACTGCGATGCCAGAATCATGCAATAGCCCGGTCGCGATGATCGTCCGTACCCCCTTGCTTGTCGGTTCTCTCGCCTGTGCCCTGCTTGCGGGCTGCGCGGCATCCGGCGACAGTGCCGGGCGCCTGCTGGTCCAGCCAGACAGGTACGTGCTCTACAACTGCAAAGAGCTCGCGGAGGCGGCGCAAAGCATCAGCGCGCGGCAGTTCGAGCTGGAAAGGCTGATGACCAGGGCCGGCACCGATTCCAGTGGCCAGCTCGTGAGCGATATCGCGTACCGCCCCGAATACGCGCAATTACGCGGTCAAATGAACGAACTGTATCGGACCTCTGCCGAGAAGAACTGCAAGCCCGTTCTTGAACCGCGCACGAGCGATCACGTGATCCGTTGAGGGAACTTTTCACAGGCCGGGGAACTTGTAGGTCCTGGAACCCGCCGATGGTGGCGGCGCGCAAGGGCATACAAAGGGGCGTACATGGGCCTGCTGATCAGCATTCTTGTTACGTTTCTTGTCGTTATCCTGGTTCTCTACCTCGTCAACATGTTGCCGCTCGACGGACGCGCGAAGCAGATCGTTCGCGTCATCGTAATCGTCATCGGCGTGCTGTCGCTGCTGAAGTACATTGCCGTCTTCTAGCGCTCAAAGGCTCACGCGGCGGAGGCGCAACGCGTTGCCCACGACGCTGACCGACGACAGCGCCATGGCGGCTGCCGCGATGATCGGCGACAGCAAAATCCCGGAAACGGGGTAGAGCACGCCGGCGGCGACCGGCACGCCGAGCGCGTTATAGATGAAGGCGAAGAACAGGTTCTGCCGGATGTTCCGCATCACGGCGGCCGACAGCGTGCGCGCCTTCACGATGCCGGTCAGATCGCCCTTCAGCAGCGTGATACCCGCGCTTTCAATGGCGACGTCGGCGCCCGTGCCCATCGCGATTCCGACCTCGGCCGCGGCAAGCGCCGGGGCATCGTTGACGCCGTCGCCGGCCATCGCGACGGAGCGGCCCTCGCGCCGCAATTTCGCGACGACTTCGTTTTTCTGGTCAGGCAGCACCTCGGCCTGCACTTCGCCGATGCCGAGCCGCCGCGCCACGGCCTGCGCGGTCGTGCGATTATCGCCCGTCAGCATGACGACGCGAATGCGGTCACGGGCGAGCGCCTGCAACGCGTCCGCCGTGGTCGATTTCACCGGGTCGGCGATCGCCACGACCCCGGCAGATTTTCCGTTCACGGCGAGGAACACCGCCGTGGCGCCGTCGGCGCGCAGGGTCTCGGCTTGCGCTGCGAGAACGGTCGTATCGATGCCGAGCTCGGCGAGGAATTTCGCGTTGCCAAGCGCAAGCTTCGTGCCGTCGGCCATGCCGACGACCCCTTTGCCTGCGGATGCGTTGAAGCCGCGCACCTGCGGCAGGGCGAGCCTGCGCTCCGCGGCCGCAGCGACGATGGCGGCCGCAAGCGGATGTTCGCTGCCGCGCTCGAGGCTTGCCGCAAGCTGAAGAACCCGCGCTTCGTCGAAGCCGTCGCCCGGCACGACGGCGACGACCTTCGGCCTGCCTTCGGTGAGCGTGCCGGTCTTGTCGATGACGAGCGTGTCGATCCTTTCCATGCGCTCGAGCGCTTCCGCGTTCCTGATCAGGACGCCGGCCTGGGCACCGCGGCCGACGCCGACCATGATCGACATCGGAGTGGCAAGGCCGAGCGCGCACGGGCAGGCGATGATCAGTACGCTGACCGCGGCGACCAGCCCGAAAGCGATGCGCGGCTCCGGGCCGAAAATCGCCCACGCGGCAAAAGCACCGACGGCAACGATTATGACCGCGGGGACGAACCAGGCGGATACCTGGTCGGCGAGGCGCTGGATCGGCGCGCGGCTGCGCTGCGCGCTCGCAACCATCTGCACGATCTGTGACAGCAGGGTGTCGCGGCCGACTTTCTCCGCGCGCATCACGAAGCTGCCGCTCTTGTTCAGGGTGCCGCCGATGACGCGCGCGTCCTTTTCCTTCGTCACCGGCATCGACTCGCCGGTGACCATCGACTCATCGACCGCCGAGCGGCCCTCGAGCACGACGCCGTCGACCGGAATCTTGTCGCCGGGCCGCACGCGCAGGCGGTCTCCCGCCTGAACGGTATCGAGCGCGACCACCTCGTCGCTGCCGTCATCTTTCACGCGGCGCGCTGTCTTCGGCGCGAGATCGAGCAGGGCGCGGATGGCGCCCGAGGTTGCCTCGCGCGCGCGCAGCTCCAGTACCTGTCCCATCAGCACGAGCACCGTGATGACGCTTGCCGCCTCGAAATAGCTGGGCGGCGCGTCGCCATGGCCGCGAAAGGCATGCGGAAAAATGCCCGGAGCAAAGGTGGCGGCGAGGCTGTAGAGATAGGCCACGCCGGTTCCCATCGCGATCAACGTGAACATGTTGAGGTTGCGCGTGAGGATCGACTGCCATCCGCGCACGAAGAACGGCCAGCCCGCCCAAAGCACCACCGGCGTGGCGAAGGCAGACTGCACGTAGTTGGAAAGCGATAGATCGACCCAGTTATGGGCGCCGGCTACATGGGCGCCCATCTCCAGCGCGAACACAGGAAGGGTCAGGACGAGCCCGATCCAGAACCGGCGCGTCATGTCGATCAGCTCGGGGTTTGGCCCCGTCTCGGCCCCGGCGATCTCGGGCTCGAGTGCCATGCCGCAGATGGGACAGGAGCCGGGACCGGGCTGGCGGATCTGCGGATGCATCGGGCACGTGTAGATGGCGCCTTCGACGGCCGGCTCAGGCGCGCGCGGGCCCAGGTATTTCTGCGGATCGCTGACGAATTTCGTGCGGCAGCCGGCCGAGCAGAAATAATAGGTATGGCCGCGGTGCGCGGCGCGATGTTTCGCCGTATGCGGGTCGACCGACATGCCGCAGACGGGATCAATGACGCCGCCTCCGGCGTTGTGGTGGTGCTGATGCTCGGACGCCACGGTCGCCTGCCTTGCCCTATATACCCCTAGGGGGTATATAGACCGCATGGCAAAGGGCAGCAAGGCGACAACGCTCAAGCGGCTCAACCGCATCGAAGGGCAGGTGCGCGGGCTCGCCCGCATGGTCGAGACCGACCGCTACTGCATCGACATCGTGACGCAGATCGGTGCCGTGCGCGCCGCGTTGCGCCGGGTCGAGGAGGAGATTCTGCGCGATCACGTGGCGCACTGCGTCGACCATGCCATCAGGAGCGGCAACAAGGCCGATCAGCGGCGCAAGGTCGCGGAGCTCATGGACGTGATGGGCCGGGCCGGGCGTTGAGGCCGGGAGTCCGGCTCTTAGCCGAATTTCTGCCGTGCCAGCGCGGCGCCTGCGCCGAGCGCCCTGAGCTTGGCTTCGGCGATGTCTCGCCGCATCGGGGCCATGCCGCAGTTCGTGCAGGCGATGACTTTATCCTTCGGCGCGACCTTGATCACATTGCCGATGACCTGCGCGACGTCCTCGGATGTCTCGATCCTGTCGGTGGCGACATCGATCACGCCGACCAGGAGGTCCTTGCCTTCGAGCAGCGACAGGAGCTTCAGCGGCACGTGCGAGTTGATGCACTCCAGAGAGACCTGGCCGATTTTGCTTCCGGCGAGCGCAGGGAAAATCTTCTCGTATTGCCGCCACTCCGCGCCGAGCGAATTCTTCCAGTCGATATTGGCCTTGATGCCGTAGCCGTAGCAGATGTGCACGGCCGTGGTGCATTTGAGCCCGTCGATGGCGCGGTGCAGCGCGTCGATACCCCAGCCGGCGACGTCGTCCATGAACACGTTGAAGGCCGGCTCGTCGAACTGGATGACGTCGACTCCGTCCTTTTCGAGTGCGCGCGCTTCCTGGTTCAGCAGGCCGGCAAACGCCATCGCCATTTTCACCTTGTCGCCGTAGTGCCTGTCCGCGATGGTATCGGCGATCGTCATCGGGCCGGGAAGGGTGATCTTGAGCTTGCGCCCGGTATGCGCGCGCGCATGGCGCGCCTCGGCCTGATGTACGCGGCCCTTGAGCTTCAATTCGCCGCGCACGACCGGAACCATGGCTTTGTAGCGATCGGCGCGGATTCCCATCTCGACCTTGTTCGCGAAGTCAATTCCGTCGACGAACTCGAGAAAGCCGTGCACGAAATGCTGCCGCGACATCTCGCCGTCGCAGACGATGTCGATGCCGGCGTCTTCCTGCCACTTGATCGCGAGCAAGGTGGCGTCAAGCTTTGCGGCGGCGAGGTCGTCGCCCTGCAGGCGCCACTGCGGCCACAGCTTGTTCGGTTCGGCTAGCCACGATGGTTTCGGCAGACTGCCGGCGACGGTCGACGGAAACAACATGTTATGCGGTCTCGAAACGTTGCGGGGGCCGCCAACTATAGAGCCAATCGTAGCGCGCGCGCAGCTTTTCTCCGCCCATGCCCCGCATCGCCAGGTTGCGCACGAAGGCTTCCGGCCCCGTCAGCCCGTAGATGCGCGCCTGGCGACGCGCAGCCTGCTGTGCGCGCATCGTGCGGTGCCAGCGCGCGCCCTCGTAGGCGCGCAGCGCGTCCGCCGGGTCGTCGAGATATTTGGCGAGCATGTCGGAGAGGACGGCCGCGTCCTCGATCGCCATCGCGGCACCCTGGGCAAGGAAGGGCAGCATCGGGTGGGCGGCGTCCCCGATCAGCGTCACCGGCAGCTTGCTGCCGCGGAATGGGAGCTTGCGATCGAACAGTGCCCACTTCAGCCAGCGGTCGGGGATCGAAAGCAGCGCGCGCGCCTTCTCCGACCAGGTCCAGCGCACGAAATGGCGGAGGATCTCCTCACGCTTTCCCGGTGCCGACCAGCCGGGCTCATTCCATTCGTCGTGCACGATGCCGACAATGTTGACGAGCTGTCCCGATCGCACGGGGTAGTGCACGAGGTGGGCCTCGTGGCCGAGCCAGAGATGAACAAAAGGCTGGCGGAATTCCTGCGGTACCGCGTCGGCGGGAACGAGCGCGCGCCAGGCGGTGCGATGGCGGAACGCCGGCGGCTCCTGGCCGCGCAGGCGTGCGGCAACGGTCGACCAGATACCGTCGGCGCCGACAAGCGCGACGCAGCGTTCGTCGAGCACCTGCGTGCCGCGTCGGCCGAGCACGCTCACGCCCCTGACATGCGCGGCGAATTCCTCGACGCGCACGCCGAGCTCAAGCGTCACATCGAGCGCATCCGTAGCTGCGTCCACGAGGGCGGCCTGCAGGTCGCCGCGGTGGATCGCCCAATAGGGGGCGCCGTAGCGCCGCTCGATGTCGTCACCGAGCGGAATGCGCGCTATCTCGCGGCCCGAGCCTCCGGCCAGCACGCGGATGGCCTGCGGCCTGACGGCGATCGACTCGAGCCGCTCGCGCAGGCCGAGTGCGATCAGCACGCGGCTGGCATTGGGTGAAAGCTGCAATCCGGCTCCGGTCTCTTCGAGCTTCTGCGCCTGCTCAAAGATCGTGACGCGCATCCCGGCGCGCGAAAGCAACAGTGAAGCTGTCAGCCCGGCAATTCCGCCGCCGGCGATGATGACATGGCGGGGATGCGCCATGGCCGCAACGGTCGGCTCAGGCGGCGGCCGGCTGCGGCAATGCGCACTCCGGCGGACGCGCCGAATGCGAGTCGAGAGCCGGATCGAAGCGGTAGAGCGTCGAGCAGTACGGACAGATGATTTCCCTGTCCTCACCCATGTCGAGGAAGACGTGCGGATGGTCGAAAGGAGGCGTCGCCCCGACGCACATGAATTCTTTGGCGCCGATCTCGATGACGGGCACACCCGGATCGTTGTGGAAGTGGGGGACGACGTGTTCCGCCATGGCGAATCCTCTGGAAAATCCCTGGGCAAAGGTTGCGGCACCATAGCGGGGAGCCTTTGCGATGCCTAGGTCCAGGACAAATCATGTCTGCCGCTGAAACGCCTTGGTTGCGGGGCAGGCAGGGACGAACGCCATGGTGGGGACGATGTTTTCGGACCAATCCTGCGGGAATCACGCGCCGGACTTGCGCATTGGAATGACCTTGTTTGGCGCGCTCTTGCTGGCGGCCGCAGCGGCCTATGCGGTGCCGCGCGCGGTGGAAGAGGTTTCAAGCCTCGGCGACCCATCCTATGCGGCAGGCCGGGCCCTCGACGGAACATTCGATGCAGCGCTGGCACGCGGTGAAATCGAGACCGCACTTTCCGCGCAGGATGCGGAACTCGCCCAGAGCTTTGTCGAACTCGCCGGCGCGCGTCACGTTTCGATCGATCCGGCACTCGCGGAGCGGGCCGCGGCCGCAGCCGCCGAAGCGGCGGGCATACGCCATCGGGCAAAGAGCTTCGCTCGCGGCTTTGTCACCGGCGAGCCGCAGGACATGGCGTCATTTGCCGGTACCACGCTCGGCGACCTTTTCATTTTCGGCGATATCCGCGACGCCTTGCGCGAAGGCGCGCGGTATGTCCAGGGCGAGAACGTCGACGAGCTGATGCTCGGCCTGGCGGCGGCCGGACTGGCCGTGACGGCGGGCACCTATGCGACGGCCGGCGCGGGCATTCCGGCTCGCGCCGGGCTGAGCCTCGTGAAGGTTGCGCGCAAAAGCGGGAGATTGGGCGTTGAATTCACCGAGAGCATCGGCCGCCTGGTCAGGCAGGCGAGTCTTCCGGCGCTCTCGCGCGGCATGCGTGAAGGTACGAAAGTCGAGCGGGCAGGCGGCCTGCTGCATCTTGTCCGCGACGTGGGGCGCCTCGAGAAGGCTGCCGGCGGACGCGCGGCGCTCGACGCTTTGAAGCTTGCCAGGAACCCGCGCGACGTCGCCCGCATCGCAAAGCTTGCCGAGAAGGAAGGGAGCCGCACCCGCGCGATCCTCAAGGTTGCAGGCCGCAGCGCGATCGCGCTTGCGGTCCTGACATTCGATGCGGCCGGCTGGCTCCTCGGCGCGATCCTTGCCGCTTTCGGTTTTGTGACCGCGCTCAAGAGCGCGGTCGAGCGCACGACGTTGCGCATCCTGCGGCGCCGGCGCGAACGACGCGCCGCAAGGCAGGCGATTGCTGCAGGGCCTGCGCGCAGCTAAATACCGCGCATGCCAGGCTTCAGACATGGTGACGTCGAGATCGCTTATCTCGACGAGGGAGGTGGCGAGCCGATCGTGCTCGTGCACGGCTTTGCCTCCACGAAGGAAGTGAACTGGGTGCAGCCCGGCTGGGTGACCTTGCTCACGCGTGCCGGCCGTCGGGCGATTGCGCTTGACAATCGCGGACACGGCGCATCGAGCAAACTCTACGAGCCGTCGGCCTATCACAGCGCGACCATGGCCGACGACGTCCGAGCGTTGCTCGATCACCTGAAGCTCGAGCGGGCCGACATCATGGGTTACTCGATGGGTGCGCGTATCGCGGCATTCCTGGCGGTAAAACATCCGGAGCGTGTGCGCTCGGTGATCCTCGGCGGGCTCGGCGTCCGCCTGGTGGAAGGCGTGGGCCTGCCGGAAAGCATTGCGGGGGCGCTTGAGGCGCCGTCACTCGCCGACGTCCAGGATCCGACCGGGCGCATGTTTCGCACGTTCGCCGAGCAGACGAAATCGGACCTGCGCGCGCTGGCAGCCTGTATCCGCGGATCGCGGCAGACCTTGACCCGCGCCGAGGCCGGCGGAATCCGCGTGCCGGTCCTGATCGCGGTCGGGACCAGGGACCTCGTCGCGGGGTCGGCGCAGGGGCTGGCCGCCCTTATTCCCGGCGCACGGGCGCTCGACATCCCTGACCGGGATCACATGCTTGCGGTCGGCGACAAGGTCTACAAGGCCGGCGTTATCGACTTCCTTAACCAACGCGCATGAGCCATGCGCGGGCCGCGTTTGCCCGCCCCTCCTTGCGGTTTCGATTTTGTGCTAAGAAATCCATGGAGGGGATCGAGAGGCGTCGGGAGAACCAGGTCCATGGCTCAGTTTCAGGCGCGGCCCGCAAAGGGCCTCGACAAGGTCGATCCGGTCTGGGCGCGCATCCGCAACGAGGCGGAGGACATCGCGCGCCGCGAGCCCGAACTCGCCACCTTCATTTACGAAAACATCCTCCATCACGACACACTGGAGGCCGCGATCGCCCACCGTATCAGCCAGCGGCTGGATCACGCCGACGTTTCGGCTGACATGATCCGCCAGGCCTATGATGATGCGCTAGAGGACCAGCCAGTCCTCGGCGAGGCCTTCCGCGCCGACATCGTCGCGACCGTCGACCGCGATCCGGCTACCGGCCGCTTCATCGAGCCCGTGCTCTACTATAAGGGCTTTCACGCCATCCAGACGCATCGCCTCGCGCACTGGCTCTATGGCAAGGGCCGCAAGGATTTTGCGCTTTACCTGCAAAGCCGCGCGTCCTCGGTCTTCCAGTGCGACATCAATCCGGCGGCGAAGATCGGCCGCGGCATTTTCCTCGACCATGCGACCGGCCTCGTCGTCGGTGAGACCGCCGTCATCGAGGACGACGTGTCGATCCTGCATGACGTCACGCTCGGCGGCACCGGCAAGGAGCATGAGGACCGTCATCCGAAAATCCGCCGCGGCGTGATGATCGGCGCGGGCGCGAAGATTCTGGGCAATATCGAGGTCGGCCATTGCGCGCGTATCGCGGCGGGCTCGGTCGTGATCAAGCCGGTGCCGAACAATGTCACGGTTGCCGGCGTGCCGGCCAAGGTCGTCGGCGAGGCGGGCTGCCCCGAGCCGTCGCGCGCGATGGACCAGATGCTCTACGGACTGATGTTGGACGGCTGACGTTTTCATTGCGCTTGCGCTGCGCCCTTCGATCGGGCATGCAAACGTTGCCTCAAGAAGGAGTGCCCCGTTGGACGTCCAGGAAGTCAGAAAGCTTGACGGGTATTTGAAGAAACTTTTCGGCAACGCGCACATCCGCGTGGTGCCGAAAGGTTCTGACAACGCCGAGGTTTTTGTCGGTGGCGACGACCTCGGCGAGATCACCGTTGATGATGAAGACGGGGAACGCTCGTACAATTTCAGGATGGTGATCCAGGTCGGCAACGATCCCAGCATTCAGCCGGTGCCGATGCTCAACGCCTATCTGCGGAGCAAATTCGACAATCAGAACGTTCGCGTGGTGCCGCGGCCGAAGAAGACCGATTCGCTGGAGGTTTATATCGGCGAGGAATTCATCGCCGTGCTTTTCCTCGAAGTCGAGAAGGGCAGGCGCTCGTACATTCTCGAATTGCCGATTCTCGACGTCGACCTGGTGGACTGACGCGCCGCCTACGGCGCGGGATGCAGCCGGGCGATCAGCTCGTCGATGCTCTTGGCGACATTCTCCCAGTCGGTCAGCCAGTCGCGCGGAAAGCGAAACGTGATGTCGGCGCTGCCGATGCGCCGCTCCAGCAGACAGACGCCGGAATTGGTCACACCTTTGCGCGAGCAGCGTGCGAGAAAATGCTCGGGCGCATTGGATTCGAAGACGAGGTCCTCGCCCTGATAAGGTGAGTCGTCGCGAAAGGCGCGATACGTCAGCCCGGGAAAGCCCGCAACCGGCTGCGACACGAGGTAGCGCGGATAGATCGTCTGTACGCGTTCCATCAGCGGCAGCGTTGCTTCGCCCGATGCGAGCGTGACGAACAGCCGTTCGTTTGGATCGACCGGTGCGCCGACGCTCGGCCTGATGGACGGGTCGGGCGGGGCGAGTGACGGCCACAGATAGCTGAGATCGACACGCTGCTGGGTGCCGGGGCGTCGCTGGACGGCGACGCGGATCGCCGCAGGTTCGACGTTGAAGGTCACGCCGGAGACGACGATCGGCAGCGACGGGGCATTGAGCGAGACCGGCGGCTGCGGCCAGCGCGGCCACAGGATGTAGGCAACATATGCGGCGGCGAGCAGTACGACCGCACCGAAGACCAGGAGCGGCGCGACGAGCGGATTGTGGCCGCCGTGCCGCCTGCGGGCGGGCTGTCGCGCCGGTCTGGCTGGCTCCTGGGCGAGAATGGCCACAGCACCGTCTCCCTCAACGTGCGAATCGCGCGGATTATGCCACGCCATAGCCTGGCGGACGGGGACACCACCGTTTACCATTCGTTAAGGATTGGCTGGCGCGCGCCGGGCCGTTTTGCAACAGATGGCCTCCTGTATCGCGTTGAGGCATGTGATGACCCCTGAGTCCGTCCAGATGCTGTTTGCGTTGGCGTTTGGTTTCGCGGTCGCCGGCATGTTCAGCTCGGGCTACCGCGTCGTTACCGACCGGTTGCCAAGTTTCAACCAGCTCAGCAGCGGTCCCGCGCCTGCGACGTTTGCCGTGATCCCTCTCCTGGTGGTGGCGGCGCCTTTCCTCATCATGCGCAACACGATCCTCGGGCAGCGCCAGGAAGGCCGCCGTTTCGAGTTCGTCTTTCTTGCGACGCTGATCGCCGGCTTCTGGAGCCTGATGTCGGGTCTCGTCGTGGTGGCGACGCTGCAGGCTCTCCTTCTCGTCTAGAGCGCTTCCCTCGCAAGCCGGGTTCGGGCAAGTTCGCGCGGTCCTTTCAGGGAGGGGGCGGGAATGCCCATCTACGAGCTTGACGGTCAGGCGCCCGAGCTTCCCGGCGACGGGCGTTTCTATGTGACGGAGACCGCCGTGCTGATCGGTCGCGTGCGGCTGAAGCCCGAAACCAGCGTCTGGTTCGGCGCCGTGCTGCGCGGTGATAACGAATGGATCGAGCTCGGCGAACGTTCGCAGGTCCAGGACAACGCGACGCTGCACACCGACCCGGGGTTTCCGCTGACTATCGGCCGAGACTGCGTCATCGGGCACAACGTCGTGCTTCATGGCTGCACGATTGGCGACAATTCGCTGGTCGGCATGGGCGCGATCCTGCTCAACGGCTCAAAAATCGGGAACAACTCGCTGGTCGGCGCCGGCAGCGTCGTCACCGAAGGCAAGATTTTCCCCGACAATTCGCTGATTGTCGGGGCGCCGGCACGCGCGATCCGCACCCTCGACGAAAAGGCGATCGCGTTGATCCGCGCCGGCGCCGATATCTACGTGCAACGCTCGAAACGTTACGCAAAAGGGCTCAGGCGGATCGGCTGATCAGGCGACCGCTTTCTTGGCGTCGACATGCGGCGGCACGCGGAACGCGATTGAAAGCCTGTTCCAGGTGTTGATCGCGACGGCCGCGGGGGTCAAATCGACGATCTCCTTTTCCGAGAATTGCCTGCGCATCGAGCAGGTAAATGCGCGTCGCGCGTATGCATGGCGATACAGAAGGCGCGGCCGTTGATCTGCGAGGCACGAATCTTCACGAGGTCGCGCAGCTTCGGATCGAGCCCGGACTGGTCGACGTAGGACTGCAGGGCAGCCACGGCCTGATAGGCGGCGGGACTGACCTTGGTGATATCAATGCGCGATTGCATGGGAAGACTTCGATCGCTGACGTCGCCCCCGCCGCGGAGATTGCGCGCAGAACGTGCCGGCAGTCTGACCGCTTTGTGACCATCAGGCGCGGATGGAACGGAACCGGCCCCCGAAAAGTGTGCGGCCGGCTCTTGGGGGAGAGCCGGCCGCTCGCGAACCCGGTCTGGGGACGGGGAGGGGTGGGGACGTGACCGGGAACGCGAATTCCTTTCCTTCTCAGCGCGCCGATACGACGGCCGGCGCGACGCGCGGATCGCCGAGCAGCACCCACATGTTGGGGTCTGACTGCGACTGGCGCTTGACAAAGCGATATCCTGTCCGCTCCCACGGCAGGACCTGTGGTTCCTGATTGTCGAGAATGAATTCGCCGCGGTCGGTCTTCACCGTCAGCACGGCGTGACCATCGCCCTTCTTGTCGCGCACGACGGTGATCAGCAACGCCTCGCGCGGCCAGCCGGCCTGCATCAGCATGCGCCGCTTGAGCAGGACGTAATCCTCGCAATCGCCGTAACCGTCGTCCGGATAATTCCAGCGCTCCACAACCCCCCAGTGTTCGATGTCGGTGATCGGCTTGATTGCCTCGTTCACCCAGGCGTTCACCTTGACGATGTCGGTCCAGGCCTTGGGCGAGAGCACGACATCGCGGGGCGCGGATGGCTTGGTGGCGCATTCCGGCTGATATTCGATGCAGAAATCGACCCAGCCGATCGGCGGCCGGGTTGGCTCGCCGACGGCGACGTAGAGGGGCCGTTCCGAAAGCGGAAAGGAGGACGCGCCAAGCGAGCCTGTGCGCTCGGCCGCGCTTGCACTTGCGGAGACCGCCAGAAACGCGGCAGCGGCAGCCAGCACGGCGCCGGTCCGGAGTGCGTGTGTGAGACGCCTAGCCATTCGTGGCCCCTTCCCGTCTTGTCGGGGCCACATTTCCCACAAACGACTTGTATTCGGGCTAAGTTACGAAAGTCAATTTGAGTAGAATGAAAGTAAAACGGGGCGATAATACTTGTAAAAAACAAATCTAGTTCGCATAAAATCTTAAACGGCACAATTTAAGTAAAACTGCGGACGTTAACGGGCCGGCGCAGAATGATGCGCTCCCGCAAGGCGTTTCGCACGCACATTTACCTTTCGCGGTTTTCCGGAGACGGGACGCGGCCACCGGGCCAAGGCGCACGAGGCTAGCGCCACGTTACCGCGCGCGCGGAATTTCGCGTCACGTCTTTACGGCGGAGTGACGCTATTCGCCGGTCACGTTTTCTTCGACGAAGTCGGGGTGCTGCAGGCGCATGAACTCGATGGCAAACCCGTCGTCGATGTGGCGTACGACACGCCCTTGCGTCTTGCCGACCGTCACCACCACGCCAATCGGCGGCCTCAGGTCGGCGGCGATGCCGATCGCGGCGCCGGACTGCGACAGGTCGATCACGCGGCACGCGACATTGGTGCCGTTTGGCAGCACGAGGCGCGCCATCGGGTTGCGCGGCGCAAACCGGCCGTGGCGGCGATCTTCCGGCAGATTGAGAATTTGCCGGTTCGCAAGCCAGGTAAGCTGGGCAGCGAGCTTGTCGCGCTTGCGCAGTGTCGCCGCGATTGTCATGGCAAAGCCGTTTTCGAAGGTGCGGGCGATCCTGCCCTCGAGACGGCCGAGATGGTCGACATAGGCGATCACGCGCTCGCCCGGCTGCCCGGCCACCGGCGCATTAAGCGCCATGCCGCCCGGTGACATGTCGACGACCTGGCAGGGAAATTCGCGCCGGTCGGCCAGCATATAGCGGCCAAGCAAATTGACCTTCACGCGCTGATGACGACGGCGCTCCTCGGCCAGAGGCAGAATAACCGGTTTGGTCAACGGCAGCGCCATAGCTTTTCAGGGGTCGGAAAGCGTTTATTTTCCGCAGCTATTGAACCTATGACCCTATCGTTAACGTTGCGTTAGTAGGCCTCGTCGCCGGGCCCGATTTCACGCCCGCCGGCATAGACCATGAAGCCATGCCGCAGGCGCCGGCTCGCAGGGCTCCGGGAGGAACGCGGGCCGGCGCTGTGCTGCGCGCCGCCGATATAGCGCAGTGTCGTCAATTCCAGTTCGACGAGCGGCCTTCCGCCGAGCCAGAAGGGCGGCTCCGGAGGCGCCAGACTGCCCAGCGCGCGAATGCGCGCGCCGCCGTCACCGCGAAGCGGCAGCAGGAGCAGCTTCAGTTCGGTTTCGGCCCCGCATTCGGTGCGCCCGATTGCGCCGGCAGCGATCCCATGTCCCTCGTTAACGACGGCAAGAAGGGCGTCGGCAATCTGCATGCGGCTGGTATCGCTCCACTGCGCATCGAAGCTCTCGCCTTTCATTTCACGGCAGAACAGGGCGCAGACGCGCGTGCCGGCCAGACGAAACCGGATTCCGCCGAGAAAATCAGCCGCGAGCAGGAAGGTGTCGCGCAGCACCGGGCGGATTGCGGCCGGCTCTATGTCGGAACGCAGCGGCACAGCCCGCGTGCCGCGCACGCGGTTCCAATGGTCGAAGAGCACACGCGCGGATCCGTGCTTCAAGCAACACCTGTTTCGTCGCGAGACGGTGAGAACACCGCGCCTGTCTCCGATCGGCACAGACAGGCGTCGGCGCCATCCGTAACCGGGGCGACGGAGCAGGGATCATGCCTGCGCGGTATCCGGTGATGACATCCTGCGGTTAGCGTTAAAACGAGAGGCGGATTGGCAAGCCGCGCGGGATGTGGTCCCTTTCGCCCGCTTCAGAACGCAACAACTCTGGCGCGCCAAAAAAGAAATCAGGAGCCCCGGGGAGGCGAGGGGATGTGACCAAGCCGCACAGGCGTGGCATTAACCCGCAACGTGGCTCAAGGGAGGGCGAATGCCCTCCCTTTTTCTTTGTTCTTTGCGCTGCACGTACAGCCTGTTGTGACGCGGCACATGCGACTTGCGGCCGGGTGGCGATGCGGCGTAACTCAAGGGGTGCCACCGGAACCTCGTGAGTGAACCGCGAACCGCTCTTCAACATACCGCCGGTCATTCTCGCGGTTCTCGCCGGGCTGCTGCTCGTGCATCTCGTGCGCACGCTGATGCTGACCGAGCAGCAGGACTTCGAATTCCTGCTGACGTTTGCGTTCATACCGGCGCGATACGACAATTCAGTCGTCCTCGGCGGTGCCTTGCCGGGGGGCGGTGCCGACATCTGGACTTTCGTCACTTATGCGCTGATCCACGCCGACTGGACCCATCTCGGCGTCAATGCAGTGTGGCTGCTGCCGTTCGGCAGCGCCGTTGCGCGCCGCTTCGGGACCGCACGCTTTCTTGCGTTCTTCGTCGTGACCTCGGCGGCCGGGGCTGTGCTGCACCTCGCCACTCACGCCGGCGAGCAGTATCCGATGATCGGCGCATCCGCGGCGATCTCCGGTACGATGGCCGCGGCCATGCGTTTTTCATTTCAGCGCGGAGGGCCGCTGGGACTGTTTCGGGGCGGCGATGACCACGCCTACCGCGTGCCGGCGATACCGCTGACCGGTGTGCTGCGCGATCCGCGCGTGGTTCTGTTTCTTGCCGTATGGTTGGGTATCAATATCCTGTTCGGCCTTGGCTCGTTTCCGGTGACCGGCAACGAGCAGCCGGTGGCCTGGCAGGCACACATCGGCGGATTCCTTGCCGGCCTGCTGCTGTTTTCGTGGTTTGACCGAAAGCCGGATTTGCAGCAATTCGACGACAGTGCTGCAACGCCGCATTAGCCAAGCGCGGGACGCACGGCTGATCTCGCGCAGTTGCGTCTTGACGGAACTGGCACACCGGCGGGATCGTTTCCCCATGGCCCGGACTCGCGGGTCGTGAGCCCGGGCGTTTCTGCACTACGCACGATCCTTTGATCGTGTCTCAGGGAGGCTGCCATGAACGTGAAGACGGTCCTGGCCGCCAAGCAGCGAAACTTGGGCGGCGACATCATCTCAATCGAACCCACTGCTGATCTTTCGGCGGCGGCAAAGTTGCTTTCCGTGCACCGCATAGGCGCGGTGGTCATTCTGGGCGCCGGAGGGCGCCTCGCCGGCATATTGTCGGAACGCGACATTGTTCGCGCGCTTTCCGAACACGGTGGCGCCGCGCTGAGCATGCCGGTCGGTCAGGTGATGACCCGCAACGTCGTGACCTGCACCGAAGATGAATCGGTTGCCAGTATCATGGAACGGATGACGGCCGGGAAATTCCGGCACATGCCTGTCGCCGCCGAAGGAAAGCTTATCGGACTCATTTCAATCGGCGACGTCGTCAAACATCGCGTCGAGGAGATTGAGCGCGAGTCGGAAGCGATGCGCGACTACATCCGTACGGCCTAGACGGTTTCACGTGCCGCCGCACCGCCGGGCTGAGACAGCGCGGCTACCGCTTCGCGCACCGAATCCAGAGCTTTTGCGGCGGCCTCGGCGCCGGTGTCGATAGCTTCCGCGGCGCGGTGGAAGTCGAACCAGCCTATGCCACCGAGCCGGGGACTGATCAGCACGTCGGGCGGATCGCCCGCAAGCCGCGCGCGCGTAATGCGATCCTGCATGACGTTGAAGGCCTCCACCATGACGGTCGGCAGACCGGGCCGTCCGCGTCGGCCGAAGAACTGCCGGCGAAGCGAGCGCTCGCCGCCGAACATGCGCCGAAAACCGTTCGCCTTCGGAGACTCGGGAGCAACAACATCACTTTCGTCAGGTCCGTGACTGGCGATGATGGTGCCACGGCCGAAAAGGTCGGAGTTGAGATTGACCGCTATCACCACTCTTGCGCCAAGGGCGCGCGCTGCCGAAACCGGCACCGGGTTGACCAGTGCGCCGTCGACCAACCAGCGTCCGCCGATCAGGACGGGCGGAAAAATTCCCGGCAGGGCATATGATGCGCGCAATGCATCGCTCAGCCTGCCGCGCGTCAGCCAGATCTCGTGGCCGGTGTTGAATTCTGTGGCGATAGCGGCGAAGCGGATCGGCAGGTCGTCGATGCGGCTATCCTTCAACCCTTCCTCAAGACGGGTGGCAAGATGACCACCGCTGATCAGCCCGGAGCCGGAAAGGCTGATGTCGAGATAGCCAAGCACGCCGCGCACGGTGAGTTTGCGCGCCCAATTTTCCAGATCGTCCATTCCCTTGGCGGCGTAGCAGCCGCCGACCACCGCGCCGATCGATGTGCCGACGATGACGTCCGGCACAATGCCCTGCGCCTCCAGCGTGCGGATGACACCGATGTGCGCAAAGCCGCGCGCGGCGCCGCCGCCAAGCGCGAGCCCAATGGTGGGTCGAACCAGAGTCGTCTGCGGCGATGTCGAGGCTTCGGCGGCACGGTCGCCGTTGCGCGCTCGCGCGAATAAACCCTCGAAAACCACGCGCCGTTTCTCCTTTACCTTGGGCGAAAGGCCCAAGCACACATGCGCCAACCCAGCGAAGATAATACTGCTGGCGGAGTCTTGTGACGGAAACGTGACGGGCAATCTGCGCCCGCAGCATTAGATAATCGTTAAATCGCCCGTTCGTCTGCTTTTCTCAGACGCCGAACCGCGTGACGATGGCATCAAGCCTGGGCCGGTCGCGCTCTTGTGGCGGTCTTGCCGGACGTCCGATGTGGACGAAGCCTGCGATGCGCTCATGCGGTGCCACACCCAATTTATCGAGGACGCGGCGGTCATAGGCATACCACTCGGTAATCCAGCTTGCGGCATAACCCATGGCATGGGCGGCAAAGACCAGACTCATCGCCGATGCTCCGGCGGAAAGTTGCTGCTCCCATTCGGGAATCTTCACGTGTGGACCGGCGCGGCTGACGACGGCGACAACAAGCGGCGCGCGTGCGAGCCGGTTGCGTTCGAACTCGATCTGATCGGCCGTGGCTTCCGGATGGTCGGCACGATAGGCAGCAGCAATCGCTTCGCCGGCTGTCGTACGTGCCTCTCCTTCAAACACAATAAAGCGCCAGGGCGCGAGCTTGCCGTGGTCGGGCACGCGCGAGGCGATCGTGAGCAGCGTCTCGATTTCGGATGCCTCCGGCCCCGGCCCCGTCAATTCAATCGGCTTGACCGAGCGGCGGGTCTTCAGAAGCTCTAGTGCATCAGGCATTCCGGGCCCTACTTTAATTGTGCAATTGCGACTAGCACAGCGTTAACGAGGTCACAAACGAGCGGCCAATCGGCTTGAAATCGCCGCGATTTGAGCAGAAAACATGAGCGTCATGGACAGGCCATCCGCAACCACCGCGGCGCGCAGCTGGCTGGGGCCGGCACTGGGATTTATTCTGGCCGCAGCCAGTCCGTTCGTGGCGCACGCCCAGGCGCCGGCGCAGAATTCACTGTTTTCGGCCGTGCCCTCGACCGGGCTGATCTCGCCATTGCCGTCGACGCGTTTGGACATCTTCGGGCCGAGCAGCCTGCCTCCCGCACCGCCCGCAGCGATTCCAAGTCCGCCTCCGAACCCGACGACGACGGCATCGATTCCGGCGGTACCGGCCGGGCAGGTCGCACTCGCGCTCAGCGCGCGTTTCGGCAAGGACGCGCCGACGATCGGCGGCGGCCTGACGTGGCGCGTCTACAATGCGAAGCCGGACACGAACGGGAACTTCAGGCTGGTGAAGGAAGACAAATCGCCGGCGCCGACCCTCGTGCTGCCGACGGGCGCCTATATTGTTCATGTGGGTTTCGGTCTTGCGACTGCGGTCAAGCCGGTCGATCTGCGCGGGTCGACCGTTCGCGAGGAGTTCGATCTTCCGGCGGGCGGGCTGCGCATCGAGGGCAAGGTCGGCGACGTACGGATTCCGGCGGGGCAGATTTCGTTCGACGTCTACAAGGGAAGCCAGTTTGAAGCAGGCGACAGGCGGCCGATCGCCGAACGCGTGATGACCGGCGATGTCGTCGTTGTGCCGGAAGGCACCTACTACATTGTGTCGAACTACGGCGATGCCAATTCCGTCGTCCGCTCCGATATTCGCGTGCAGGCTGGCAAGCTTACCGACATCACCGTCACACATCGCGCCGCCGCCATCACGCTGAAGCTGGTAACCGATCGCGGCGGAGAAGCGCTGGCCAACACGGCCTGGTCGGTGCTCACGCCCGGCGGCGACGTGATCAAGGAATCGATCGGGGCATTTCCGCGCGTCATTCTGGCAGAGGGAGAATACCGCGCTATCGCCCGAAACGAGGGGAAGGTCTACGAGCGCGAATTCAAGGTCGTGACCGGCGTTGACGGCGACGTCGAGGTTGTCGCGCGCTGAAATCCGGTCGAACCTTTATATACCGGACGGAATTATAATAGTGCGGATGATTGCCAACGATCCCGTCATGGACGTTTTCACCGGCCTTGATCTGCGAAAGATCGCTCTGCTGCTCGACGTAGACGGCACGATTGTCGATATCGGTCCATCGCCGACCGAAGTCCATGTTTCGGAGGCGCTGCTTAGGTCGCTGAGGCGCATCTACGAACTGTCGGATGGTGCCGTCGCACTGGTAAGCGGTCGCCGCATTGCAGACCTTGATCGTCTCTTTTCTCCGCTGGGGCTGCCTTCGATCGGCGGTCACGGCGCCGAGATGCGCGTGCGCGACGGAGAAGTGTTTTACTGGGGAAGACCGCTGCCACGGGAGCTTCGCGTCAGGCTCGCCGATGCGGCCCGGGTCGGGCCGGGCGTAATCGTCGAAGACAAGGAGTATTCCGTCGCGTTGCACTATCGCAGGGCGCCGGAGCGTGCCGAGCAGTTGCGCCGGCGTATCGCCGATGCGCGCGCGGCATATCCGGCCGAGCCGACCGAGTTGTTGCCTGGCAAGGCCATGTTCGAGGTCAAGCGCCCGGGCATCAACAAAGGCGAGACTATCCGCAAGCTGATGGCCCACGCTCCGTTTGCCGGGCGGGCCCCCGTGTTTATCGGTGACGATGTCACCGACGAGTCGGTCTTCAAGGTGTTACCCGAGATCGGCGGCAAAGGCTTTGGAGTTTCCCGCCACTTCCCCGGGCTCACGGGGGTCTTCGACAGTCCGGCGCAGGTGCGCAGCGCACTGGATTCACTGGCGTCGAACGTGCAGGCGCGCCTATGATTGATTATGGGCTTGATCTTGCGGTGATCGGTAATGGCCGCACCGCGGCGCTACTTGAACCATCCTCTCGCATCGTTTGGTGGTGCCTGCCGCGCTATGACGGCGACCCTGTGTTCTGCCGCCTCCTGTCGGGCAAAGAGGAAAAAGGCTTCACCGATGTCGTGCTCGAAGGCCAGGTCGAAGCGCGCTCGGATTATGTGCGCAACACAGCCATTGTGGTGACCGAGCTCATCGACGATAAGGGTGCCGGAGTGCGGATCACGGACTTCGCTCCGCGATTTCAGATTTTCGGCCGCACGTTCCGCCCGCCGCAGCTCATCCGCGTCATCGAACCGATCGGCGGCATGCCTCGGGTCACCATCCGTTTCCGCACGACGCACCGCTATGGCGAACCGGTGACAACGCGGTCGGCGGGCAGCAATCACGTGCGATTCTGGCGTGACGAGGTACCGGTACGCCTGACGACGGATGCGCCTTTATCTTATGTCGAGAACGAGGCCTCTTTCATCCTGACGCGGCCGGTGCACATGGTTTTCGGCACTGATGAGCCGTTCGAAGGGTCGCTGGATACAACGTGCCGCGATTTCTGCGAGCGTACGCGCGACTACTGGTTGGAGTGGGTGCGGCGACTCGCATTCTCGGTCGACTGGCAGGACGAGATCATCCGCGCGGGGATCACGCTGAAGCTGTGCAGCTATGAAGAGACCGGCGCGGTTGTCGCCGCGCTCACCACGTCGATTCCGGAAGGACCCAAATCAGGGCGCAACTGGGATTACCGGTTCTGTTGGATGCGCGACGCCTTTTTCGTCGTGCGCGCGCTCAACCGCATCGGCGCGACGCGCACGATGGAGGATTTCATCTCATATATTCTCAGCGTATCCGCCGGTCGGCAGGGAATCGTGCGGCCGCTTTACGGAGTGGTCCACACGGAATCCCTCGAGGAGCGCACGGCGCCGTTGCTCGCCGGCTACGGTGGCGACGGACCCGTGCGTATCGGCAATGCCGCTGTCAACCAGCATCAGCACGATGCTTACGGCAGCATCATAATGGCGGCCACGCCGATGTTTTTCGATCGCCGGCTGCCTCGTCCCGGCGATGCGTCTCTTTTTCATACGATCGAGCCGCTCGGCGAGCAGGCGGCGAAGCTCGCCTTTGAGCCCGACGCAGGCATTTGGGAGTACCGCGGCCGTACGCGGGTACACACACATTCGGCTGCGATGTGTTGGGCCGGGTGCCAGCGGCTTGCGGCGATCGCAAATCATCTCAATCTGCCCGAGCGTGCGGCGTATTGGGGCGGTATCGCCGACCGGATCGGCGAGGCCGTGCTCAGCCGGGCGTGGAATCCCAGGCGCAAGGCCTTTTCGGCTTCATTCGAGAGCGACGATCTCGATGCCAGTGCGCTGCTTCTGTCCGAATTGGGCCTGATACCGGCCGATGACCCGCGGTTCGTGGCCACCGTCGAGACCATTGCCCTTGAACTTCGGCGCGGCTTCAACGTTATGAGATATGTTGCTGCTGATGATTTCGGCCTGCCGCAAACGGCTTTTTTGATTTGCCGGTTCTGGCTGGTCGATGCATTGTGGGAGATTGGGCGGCGGGATGAGGCGCGCGATATGTTTGTCGATGCGCTCCGATTGCGGAATCGATACGGGCTTTTGTCGGAGGACGTGCACCCGGTGACCGGAAAATTGTGGGGGAATTTTCCGCAGACTTATTCGATGTCAGGACTGATCTTGACGGCAATCAAGCTGTCGCGAAGCTGGGGAGACCGGTATTGGCGCGGCTCGTCGTAGTCTCAAACAGGGTCGGCGTTCCGGATCGCGCCGCCAGGGCCGGGGGGCTCGAAGTGGCCATTCGGCCGGCACTCAAGCGGCACGGCGGCCTTTGGTTCGGCTGGAGCGGACGTGTTTCCGAAAGCGTGCCGGGTGCGGTCAAATGCGTCACCCATGACAACATCACCTACGCGACGGTCGACCTGAGCAAGGCCGACTATCAGGAATTCTACAATGGCTTCGCCAACCGCGTTCTGTGGCCGATCCTGCATTATCGACTCGACCTCGCCGAATTCACGCGGCGCGACCTCGGCGGATATTTCCGCGTCAATCAGTATTTTGCCACGCAGCTTGAATCGTTGCTGGAGCCCGACGACGTCATCTGGATTCACGACTATCACTTGATTCCGTTGGCAAAGGCGCTGCGCGATCGGGGGCGAAGCAACAAGATCGGCTTCTTCATCCATATTCCGTTTCCGCCGCCGGAAATCCTCACAGCGCTTCCCAATCACGACCAGCTGATCCCCGCGCTCTGTCACTACGACCTGGTCGGATTTCAGACCGAAGTCGATGCAGCCAATTTCTCGCGCTACATCGCCAACGAGTGCGGTTTGCCGTGGGCGAGCGGCAACAGCTTCCACTTCGGCAATCGCACGGTACAGATCGGTACTTTCCCTGTCGGAGTTGAGACCGAGCCGTTCGCGCGACTCGCACGGCGGGCAGTCGAGACGCACTTCGTCCGCGAGGTTCTGGAAAGCCTCTCCGGTCGCGCAATGATTATCGGAGTCGACCGACTCGACTACAGCAAGGGCATCCCCGAGCGCATGAGTGCGTTCGAGCGCTTTCTCGCCAACTATCCGGATTGGCGCGGCAGGGTCACCTATCTCCAGATCACACCGCGCAGTCGTACGGGTATTCCCGAATATGCCGACATGGGTCGGGCAGTAGGCGAGGCGGTCGGGCGCATCAACGGTGCGTACGGAGAAGCCTCGTGGACTCCTGTGCGCTATATCAACAAGGCGCATAGCCGTACGGCACTTGCGGGCCTGTACCGTGCCGCCCGCGCCGGACTGGTGACTCCGCTGCGCGACGGAATGAATCTGGTCGCCAAGGAATTTGTCGCCGCGCAAAACCCTGACGACCCGGGCGTGCTGATTCTGTCGCGTTTCGCCGGCGCCGCCCATGAGTGCGCGGCGGCGCTTCTGGTGAATCCGTACGATCCCGAAGGCGTCGGCAACGCCATCAATCGGGCTCTGTCGATGCCCTTGGAAGAGCGCCAGCAGCGGCAGGCGGACAACTTCAAGATTTTGGTGCGTAACGATCTCAGCCGCTGGGCCGAGCGGTTCCTTCGCGTGCTTAATCATCCTCCGGGAGGTTTCGACACCGTCCCACTCGCGCGCGCCGCGGGACGGCGCTGAGCAGACAACCGGGCCGCCGATGGGTATAGTCAATTCCCGTTCATACTGAGGTTTTCCATGCGACCCGGACCTTTCGCAGCGCTATGCGTGTTTTTTGTCGCACTCGCTGCCGAACAGACTTTCGCCGCCGACGCACGCAAAGGGGAAACGCTTGCCAGACGCTGGTGTGCGGCCTGTCACATTGTCTCATCTGAGCAGCAGCGCGGCACCACGCAGGCACCGCCATTCTCGGCGATCGCAAGGAAATCGGGGTTCGATGAGACGGCGCTGGCGTTTTTTCTGCTGATGCCACATCCGCGCATGCCGGACATGAACCTGACACGCAACGAGGCGGCCGATCTTGCCGCCTACATCAAGATACAGCGATAGCCCCTTAACCGGTCTTGGCCCGGTGCAGGTCCGGCGGCAGCGCCTCGTCTGCCAACCCTTTCAGGGCGGTATCGAGCGGCACCACGTCCTGGCTCTCTTTGCCCAGACGACGGATCGAGACCGTGCGCTCCGCTGCTTCCTTCTTGCCGACAACGAGGAGGACAGGGACTTTCGCCAGGGAGTGCTCGCGTACCTTGTAGTTGATCTTCTCGTTGCGCAGGTCGGTATCGACGCGCAGGCCAAGCCTGCGGGCCGCGATCGCTGCCTCGCGTGCATAGTCGTCGGCATCCGATGTGATGGTGGCGACTACGGCCTGTTTGGGCGAAAGCCATAGCGGCAGGTGACCCGCATAGTGTTCAAGCAGGACGCCAAGAAAACGCTCCATCGAGCCGCAGATGGCGCGGTGGACCATCACCGGCGTTTTCTTTGAGCCGTCGGCGGCGATGTAGAAAGCCTCGAAGCGCTCCGGCAAATTGAAGTCGACCTGCGTGGTGCCGCATTGCCAGTCCCGGCCGATGGCATCGCGCAGGACATATTCGAACTTCGGTCCGTAGAAAGCACCTTCACCGGGATTGATCGCGGTTTTGATGCGCTGCCTGTGGCTTTGTGTCTCGATGCGCTTGAGGACGTCCTGCATGATGCCTTCGGCGTGATCCCATGCCTGGTCCGAGCCGACCCGCTTTTCCGGCCGGGTCGAGAGTTTCACGGTAAGGTCGCCGGTGAACCCGAAGTCGGCATATGTCGACAGGATCAGGTCGTTGATCTTCAGGCACTCGTCGGCCAACTGGTCTTCGGTGCAGAAGACATGAGCGTCGTCCTGCGTGAAACCGCGCACGCGCAAGAGGCCGTGCAACGCGCCTGACGGCTCGTAGCGGTGCACGGCACCGAATTCGGCCAGCCGCAGAGGCAGATCGCGGTAGGATTTCAGACCGTGCTTGAAGATCTGGATGTGGCCGGGGCAGTTCATCGGCTTAATCGCGTAAACACGTTCGTCGTCAGTGTCCTCGCCGGCCGAGGTCGCCTGGAACATGCTTTCGCGGAACCAGCCCCAGTGGCCTGACGTCTCCCACAGCGACTTGTCGAGCAGTTGCGGGGCATTGACCTCCTCATAGTCGCCCTTCAGCCGCCGTCGCATGTAGGCGACGATTTCCTGGAAGATCGTCCAGCCGTTCGCGTGCCAGAACACGGTGCCTGGCCCTTCTTCCTGGAAATGGAAGAGGTCCATCTCGCGTCCGAGCTTGCGATGGTCGCGCTTTTCGGCTTCCTCGAGCTGCTTGAGGTAGGCATCGAGCTCCTCCTGTCTGGCGAAAGCCGTGCCGTAGATGCGCGTGAGCATCGGATTGTTGGAATCGCCGCGCCAGTAGGCACCTGCGACCTTCATCAACTTGAACGCATTGCCGATCTTGCCGACCGACGTCATGTGCGGGCCGCGGCACAGGTCGAACCAGTCGCCCTGCTTGTAGATTTTGATCGGCTGGTCCGCCGGAATGGCGTCGATCAACTCGACTTTGAACGCCTCGCCCATGTCACGGAATGTCTGCTTCGCCTTGTCGCGCGACCACACCTCCTTGGTGAACGGCTTGTCGCGCGCAATGATCTCGCGCATCTTTTTTTCGATGACCGGGAGATCTTCCGTGGTGAACGGCTGATTGCGGAAAAAGTCGTAGTAGAAGCCGTTCTCGATCACTGGGCCGATGGTGACCTGCGTGCCCGGCCAAAGCGTCTGCACCGCCTCGGCGAGCACATGCGCGGCATCGTGGCGGATAAGCTCAAGCGCGCGTGGATCGTCCCGCGAGATGAACTCGATCTTCGCGTCATGCTCGATCGGGTCGGCGAGATCGGCAAGGGTGCCGTCGAGCGCCATCGCCACCGTTCGCTTCGCCAGGGACGGTGAAATGCCCTTGGCGACGTCCAGTCCGGTTGTACCTGGGGGATATTCGCGGCGTGCGCCGTCGGGAAAGGTCAGCGCGACCATGCAGGGCTCCTGAGCTCACTCGCTGCCTACGAATGCAGGTAAGCGTGGAACCCGATATAGCAGCCGCATTGCAGCGCGCAACTAGGCGTGTGGGGTCTGGTTGGTCCCGCGCCAGCGGCCGTATCGCCACGGCAGAAACCAGTGCGACCGCGGTGGAAGCGCTGCCGGCACCAGGTCAAGCCCGGACGTGCCCCAGGGGTGGCAGCGCAATATGCGCGCAACGGTCATCCAGCCTCCCGCCCACAGGCCGAACCGGGCGATGGCCTCATCGGCATATTCGGAGCAGCTGGGTAAATGGCGGCACCGCGGGCCGATAAGCGGCGAGAGGGTGTATCGGTAGAACGCGATCAGGCCGCGGCCGGCCAGGCGCGGCAGGCGCGTGAGGAGGCTGGGTCCGGCAGTCAACGCCATTTCAGTTCCAGTGAAAGCTTAAGATGAGTATTGCGAACTAAAAGTTCCATGACGGAAGTCAAACCGATGGAACTCTGGGAATTTTAGTTGCTGTGGGGCGGGTATAGCGACTTTTTTACACTAGACCCGAATCTGGCCGGTGCCCTAAGTATTACGGACGTCGGGGGACAAACGCCGCCCAAGCCCAGTCAGAACGTGGGACGCCACGCCACAAAGAAGAGCTCGGCGGCCAGACAGGGGTAGCATGAACCGATCCAATGTGATCGCTGCGCTCGCGTTGGCGGCGTCCTCGTCGTTGCTGCCGACTGCGCTGCAGGCCTCCGATCGGGCGCTGCCGATGCAATTTGACCTGCGCGTGGAGGGGCCGGCCGGAACATGCGGTAACATGTGCAGGACTTTCGTCGCCGCTTCCGGTGCGATTACCTCCGATACGCCGCGGCACTTCATGCTGTTCGCCCAGAAACATGATCTCAGCGGTGCCACGGTCGTTCTCAACTCCGACGGCGGATCTGTTCACGGCGCCATTGCCCTTGGCCGCGAACTGCGACAGCTGAAACTCGCAACGACGGTCGGCACGCTGATTGATTTGCCTTCGGATGGACAAGAGCCGGCGCGGGCGACGCTGTCGCCGCAGGCTGATTGCGAGTCGATGTGCGCCTTCGTGCTTCTTGGAGGAGTGCGTCGCTCGGTCCCTCCGGAAGCGCGGGTGATGGTGCATCAAATCTGGCTTGGCGATCGCCGCGAGGATCCGACTGCGGTCGGGTATTCCGCGGAGGATCTCGTGCTGGTGCAGCGAGATATCGGACGGCTCGCACGGTATACCGCCGACATGGGTGCATCCGCCGACCTGCTTGAGCTCGCACTGCGGATTCCACCCTGGGAGCCGATGCACGCACTGACGCGCGATGAGTTGAGGCTTACGAAGTTGACGACGGAGGATGCTGAGGTTCCCGATGCCGCCGCGACCGTCGCGGCGGCATCGCCCGCTTCCGTCCCGCAGCCCAACGTGCGTGCTGTGAACAGCATGAAGGCGGCTGCAGTCAGCGAGCAGAAATGGTCACTGGTGGATCGATCCGGGGTGGCGACACTTGCTCGCCGTCATCCGCTTACCGTTGAGGGCGAAGAGATCGGAAGTTTTGATCTCATCGTGGCATGCGGCTCGGCGAGCGGAACTTACGACGTGAGCTATATCGAGCGGCGGCACCGCGGGGAGCAGCTAACGCTGCCTGCCGCCCCCGACTCGATCAGCCTGCGTGTCGGCAATAATTCTGCGGCCCTGAGGGTCGTGTCGAGCGAGCGGCGCATAGCGCCCGATGAGCTTGTGACCTACGCAACGGCAGAGGTTCCGGCCGCCTTGATCGACGCCTTCGCAGCAATGGGCAGCCGTTCAATGGTGATCAAGACCCAGAGCGCACAGCTCGTCACCGGGATCCGCCTCGGCAATACCGGAGCCTCGCAGAACCTGCCGCGTTTGTCGGCTGGTTGTCGCAAGCCGCTTGGTGACAGGGCCGAATTGCTCAGGGCAAAGACCGGCGGCCTGGCCGCGGTGAAATAGTTATTCAGCCGCCTGCGCGCGCTTGCCGGCCGACTTTGCTTCGATCTGATCGAGCGCGGACACCACCGCATCAAAGGTGAGCATGGTCGAGGCGTGGCGGGCTTTGTAATCCCGTACCGGCTCGAGCACGGCAATGTCGGCCCACTTGCCCGTCGGCGGAGGGCCGTTTTCTTTCAGCATCTTGCGGACCGTTTCCCGCAGTTCGCGCAATTCTTCCGGCTTCGCGCCAATCACGTTGCGCGCCATGATCGAGGATGAGGCTTGGCCCAGAGCGCACGCCTTCACGTCATGGGCGAAATCGCTCACCGCCCCGTTACTGACTTTCAGATCCACCGTAACCGTGGACCCACACAATTTTGAATGCGCGGTTGCCGTGGCATCGGGAGCGGGTAGGCGGCCCAGCCGGGGGATGTTCCCCGCCAGGTCAAGGATTCGGGCGTTATAAACCTCGTTAAGCATGGGTGTTCTGCCGAATTTCCAGGATCGGCGGATTGCCTCGGCCGCGCAAAGGAATATATAGGGGCTGACCCGATGGCGCGAGAAGGGGTTCCTGGCGCCGGCATGGCCATGGGGCCATGTGGAATGGGAATGCAGCGTCCAGTGGCCGCGGCAAACCGCCGGGCAACGATAGACGCGGCCACCCCGGTGACACATCCGGCGTTGCCATCAGGCGAGACGCCGGTCGAACGGAGAGACCCGTCATGGACGCAAAAAATACCAACGTAAAGCCGTGGCCAAAGCAGGCATTGTCCGATCATGTGCGGGCTGCGCCCGCGCCGGTCGAACCTCGGCCGTCGCGCGAGGAAGCGGAGGCGGCCGTCCGCACGCTCATTGCCTACGCAGGCGATGATCCCAACCGCGAAGGCCTGCTCGAGACTCCGCGGCGCGTTGTTGGCGCCTACGACGAACTCTACCAGGGTTATCGCGAATGTCCCGTCGAGGTGCTCGACCGCACTTTCAGCGAGACCGGCGGCTACGACGACTTCGTGCTCGTGCAGGGCATCGCTTTCAATTCGCACTGCGAGCACCACATGATGCCGTTCTACGGCAAGGCGCATGTCGCCTACATGCCTGTCGAGCGCGTCGTCGGTCTGTCGAAGCTTGCGCGTCTGGTCGACGTCTATGCGCGCCGCCTTCAGACGCAGGAGCACCTGACTTCGCAGATTGCTACAGCGATCGACGAGATTCTGAAGCCGCGTGGTGTTGCGGTCATGATCGAAGCCGAACATATGTGCATGTCGCTGCGTGGCGTCGAGAAGCCCGGTGCGCTTACGGTGACGACACATTTCACCGGCGCGTTCCGCGACGACCCGACGGAACAGGTCCGCTTCATGACGATGCTGCGCGGCGGCCAGCGATAAGGCCCCGTTCGTAACCAGAATTGCGTGCAAGTCATGTTCGGGACGGCGTGAACCCGCAACCCGTATTTATTTTCTGTCGGCGGCTCTATGGCGGACAAAACAGCTGACATCGAGGAAAATCTGACCTTTGCACCGCGCTTTGACAGCGACGGGCTGATCACAGCCGTCGTGACCGACGCGAAAACGGGCGACATGCTGATGGTCGCGCATATGAACGCTGAGGCGCTCCGTAGGACCATCGCGAGCGGGGAGGCCTGGTACTACAGCCGGTCGCGCAAGACGCTCTGGAAAAAGGGCGAGACGTCCGGGCACACGCAGCGTGTCGTCGAACTGCGCGTTGATTGCGATCAGGATGCGCTGTGGCTCAGGGTGGAACAGGCCGGCGGGGGCGCGTGTCATACGGGCCGCCGCTCGTGCTTCTACCGAACGGTCCCGTTGGGCGAAGGGACCGCGGTGACGCTTGAATTCCGTGACGCCGAGAAGCGCTTCGATCCGAAAAAAGTCTACAGATAAGCGCTCACCGCTTTATACCTGAAAGCAAAGCCTGTGCGCGGGCGAGATGGGGACGGTCGTACATCTTGCCGTCGATGCCGACTGCGCCGGCACCGGGCTGCGCGGCGAACGCCGCGACAATGGCCTTCGCCTTCGCGATCTGTATCTCCGTCGGCGTGAACACCTCGTTGATCACCGGCACCTGGGCCGGGTGAATTGCAAGGCGCCCTGTAAAGCCGTCGCGGCGCGCCGCTTCGGTATCGCGCCGCAGCCCGTCTGAATTGCGGAAGTCGACGTAAACGGTCTCGATTGCCGGCACCTTTGCCGCTGCCGCCGCGTAGAGGCAGATCGAGCGCGCCAGACGATAGGGTTCGGTCAAATCGCCATGCGTATCGCGGTTTGTCTCGGCGCCCAGTTCCGCGGACAGGTCTTCAGGGCCCCATGTCAACCCGATCAGTCGAGGGCCTGCATTGCGGAAATTGCCGGCGGCAAACAGCCCCGCGGCCGATTCGACGGCCTGTGCCAGAATTTTGATCTGCCCTTCCGGAAGCCCGGCGATCGCTTCGCGCGCCGTGAGTTTTGCGTCGAGATGCACCACGCTCGGACCGCCTTCCGCCTTCGGGAAGACGACGGCATCCGGTTTTCCCGCAACGATGACGTCGAGGTCCGCATCGGTCATCCCGGTTTCGAGACCATTGATCCGTACCAGCAGGCGGGGCCGCTGCCCGGCGCCGCCCGCCCGCCTTAGAAATTCGAGCGCCGCCACCCGTGCGGCAGCTTTTCGCTCGGCGGCGATGGAATCCTCCAGATCCACAATTACCGCGTCTGCCCCGCTCGCGAGGGCCTTGTCGAGTTTGGGTCCGCCGTCGGCGGGTACGAACAAGAGGGAACGCATTTATGTATGTGTCCTTGTTTGCGCTTTGGAATTTAGCCGAAATGCGGTCACGGTGCGCGTTTTTGGCGCAGGGATTAAGGGCCCGCGTCCGGGGTTACGGGTGAGGGGGAGGTACCACCCATGCAAAGCAGAAGACTCATAGCCCTTTCTGTAGCGGTCTTCACCGCTGGTCTCACCACGTCCGCGACGGCGCAAGCGCAACGGCCGATGTTCGAGACTACGAAGGTCGACGGCACCGACAACGTCTACGTTTTCCGCTACCAGAACCATCAGTCCATGTTCGTTGTCACGCCGGCAGGCGTGATCGTCACCGACCCGATCAGCTACGGCCGCCCGCAGGCAGCCAAGACCTACCTCGACGAAATCCGCAAAGTCACGAAGGCGCCGATCAAGTACCTGATCTACAGCCACCATCACTACGACCACATTGCCGGCGGCAAGGTGTTCAAGGATGCCGGCGCTACAGTGATCGCCCATCGCCGCGCCAAGGAGCGCCTTGTGCAGCTCAAGGGACCGGACGTGGTGATTCCTGATCAGGTCGTGGACGGCAAGCGGACGATCAAGCTCGGCGGCACTACGCTCGATCTGGTCTACACCGGGCGCAATCATTCCGACTCCTCAATTGTGATGCTGCTGCCGAAAGAGAAAATTCTCTTCGCCGTCGATTTCAATTCGCTGGGTGCAGTGCCGTCGCGTCTCGCCGTGAATGACTCCTATCCGACCGAGTGGGAAGCGTCGCTTAAGCGCACGCTGGCTCTCGGGTGGGAACGCATGATCCCGGGCCATCCCGGACCGGGCGGGCGCCTCGGCACCAGGAAGGACATGGAGCAGCAGATCGAGTTCATGACGGACATGGCCGCCGAAGTGAAGAAAGCATCGGACGCAGGCAAGTGCTTCGATCCGGCGACCAAGGAAGTCCGGCTGCCGAAATATGCAACGCTTGCCGGCTACGAGCAGAACATCGAATGGAGTATTCACCGCTGGTGCGGCTACTACGGCCGCGGCATCTAGCCAACCGATCAGAAAATCCCCACCGGAGTTACTTCGGCTCGGCCGGTTTGCCGGGCCCTTTTTTTGTCTTACTTGGGCCGCATCCTCATGAAGGCCTGGCGATGGCACTCTGCGACGAGCGTACCGTCCTGTTTGAAGGCCTTGTGATGAAATTCGACAATTCCCGCACCGGGTCGGGATTTTGACTCGCGTTTGCTCACGACCTGCGTCGTGCAATGGATTGTGTCGCCTTCAAACAACGGGTTCGGGAACCTGACGTCGGTCATTCCGAGATTCGCAATCGTCGTGCCGACCGTCATGTCGGAAACCTGGATGCCGATCATAAGTCCGAGCGTGAACAACGAGTTCATCAATGGCTGACCCCATTCGGTTTCGGTCTCGCAGAAATGGCGATCAATGTGCAGCGGCTGCGGGTTGAGCGTCATGTTCGAGAACAGCATGTTGTCCATCTGCGTCACGGTGCGCGTATAGCGGTGCTCGTATGTCTTGCCGACCTCGAAGTCCTCGAAATAGAGCCCGCCGCGCTTGTGCCGCTCGATCGTTTCCACCATCACCTTCCTCCGAATTTTCCTGCAGCCGGCCGCCCGCAGGCCCCGTTAACCATCCGTTTACCATAATTCCCCATGGTCGGCAGGCCCGCGCAAGCCGGTGCGTCGTGTCCGTTGCCATAGAACAGGGATTCAATCAGGCGCAAGTCGATGGCGGTCAATCCGGCCACAGCCAGCGCGGCACCGCAGATCACGGGAGCGATCCGTCAGGCCTCGCAGTCCACCGGCATCAGCTTCGAATATCTGCTGACCACGGCAAAAATCGAATCCAATCTTAACCCGTCCGCGCAGGCCTCGACTTCGTCGGCGAAAGGGCTCTACCAGTTCATCGACCAGACCTGGCTTGGTACCATGAAACAGGATGGGGCCGCGTTCGGTCTGGGCCGTTATGCTGATGCCATTACGCGCTCTCCCGACGGACACTATGAGGTGCCCGATCCTGCAATGCGCGCCGCGATCCTGCGTCTGCGGACGGATCCCGAAGCAAGCGCAATGCTGGCGGGCGCACTCACGCGCAACAATGCCGCCCTGGTAAGCACCAGTATCGGTCGTTCGCCGACAAATGGCGAACTCTACATCGCGCACTTTCTCGGAGCTGATGGTGCCGGCAAGCTGATCAACGGGGCGGCGAGCCAGCCGCAGGCAAACGCCGCGGCCATGTTTCCGCGCGCCGCCGCGGCCAATCATAACATTTTCTATGATGGCCACGGCCGCGCCCGCACCCTCGGTGAGGTCTACCGCAAGCTGACGCAGCTTTTTGATTCCGCCCGAAATCTCGCCTTTGCGCAAGGAGGCGCCGTGGCCGATCCCGGCATGGCGTTGTCGGCAATTGCGGCACCGCCGTTGCCGCCACCGGTGACGGTGTCGGTTGCACCGGTCAAAGCAGTCTCAGGGCGCGCGATGACCGTCGCGTCGGCTGCACCTCCGATTCCGCCTGCGCCGATTCCGACCCCCGACACCGCCGGTACCACACAAGCGCTCGCGCGTGCGAGCGAGCAATTGCCGCCGCCGCCACCGCCGCCGAGGCCGTCGTTCCAATCCATGTTTACTGACCGGGTCAATCAGCCTCTGGCATCGACCGTCAATGCACTATGGGGCACGCCCTCGAACAAAGCTTCACAGCCGGCGCAGACCGTGCAGGTGTTCGATCTGTTCACCGACACCCGTCCCGACGAGCGCAAACTGTTCAGCGGCAAGGTCTGAAAACCCGCACCGCATGCTTAATGGACGCTCAATTTCTATGGTGAACGCTTTGTTAATTATCGTTCGTTAGGCTGATACCGCCGCCAGAGAGGGTGGCTCCGTCAGCGTCGATAGTGCCATGATTGTTCGTCAGTTCTTGCATTGGGTCCGCCAGGCACCGGCCGGGGAGCGGGCAGAAGCAACATCCGCATTGGCGCGTGCCTATCTTTATTCCGATCTGTCGCCAGACGATCGCGCCGCGGCCGAGGGCGCGATGATCATGCTGCTTGACGATCCGTCTCCGCTGGTCCGGCGCGCGCTCGCCGAAGTCTTCGCTTCCGATGGGAACGCACCGCCGGTCATCGTCCAGGCTCTGGCCTCGGACCAGCCCGATGTTGCATTGCCCGTGCTTGAGCGCTCGCCGCTGCTTCCTGAAGACGACCTTGTCGACCTGATCGCCACCGGCCAGACCGGCGTGCAGGTCGCGATCGCGTCGCGTGTTCCCTTGCCGCGGTCGCTCGCGGCGGCCATTGCCGAAGTCGCCGGGCCGGAGTCATGTCTGGCGCTGCTTGAAAATCCGGATGCCGACATTGCGCCATTCTCGATGGACCGCATTATCGATCGCTTCGGCCATCACGCTCCGATCCGCGAGACCATGCTTGCCCGCGACGACCTGTCCACAGCCATGCGCCAGGCCTTGCTCTCAAAATTGTCGCAAACGCTTGCCGGCTTTGTCTCGGCGCGGCAATGGATGGGGTTCGAGCACGCCGAGTACGCCGCCCGTGAGGCCTGCGAGAAAGCGACGGTCACGCTGGCGGCCGACACGCCGTATGAAGAAGTCGGGGCGCTGGTTCAGCACTTGCGTCAGAGCGGACAGCTGACGGCCAGCATGCTCTTGCGCGCTTTGCTCTCGGGGAACGTCGTGTTGTTCGAGGAAGCAGTTACGGAATTGTCCGGCCTGCCGATCGATCGCGTGACCGGATACATCCATGACAGGAACGTCTCCGGCTTCCGAGCGCTCTACCGCAAGGCCGGGCTGCCCGACACTGCCTATCCGGCGTTTCGCGAAGCGCTTGCGGCGATCCGTGGCGGCTTGCTGATCGGCGAACAGGGCGGGGTGGCACGATTGAAGCGGCGCATGGTCGAACGCGTCCTCAATGCCTGCGCGGACGAGGGCGGGGCGGACAGCGTCCCGCTGCTGGCGTTGCTGCGGCGGTTTGCCGTCGAGGCGGCGCGCGAAGAAGCACGGTTGTTCTGCGACGACCTCGTTGCCGACGCCTGTATCATGCAGGCCGACAATCTCGAGCACACGCAGCTCGCCGCTGCCTGAGGCTTTATGCAGGCGCGATCGGCGGACTTTGGAGGAGCTTGAGCACCTCGGGGCGGTCGCGATTCTCGCGGATCAGGAAATCGTCGGTGACCTCGCGCAACCGGCGGGTCAGCGCGGCGGCGAGTTCCTTGGCGTCCGACCGCGCGTATTCGCGGTGGATCGCGCGCACCGCATCGACATGCTGCGCTATGAGCGCGGCCGGGATCCGGCTTCGGTCCGGCGTGTGCTCGAGGAGCCGGCAGAGGCTCTCGGCCGCCGATGCCACGGCGGGATAGCCGAAGGTCGCCGCCTCGCCTTTGATGTCATGCGCGGCGCGAAACAGCGCGTCTTTGTTCGGGTCAGTCAGGCCCTCGGCAAGGATTTTGCGGCGCACGCTGTCGAGTCGTTCGCACTCGGTGTCCATCCAGCTGCTGAACTCGGGGGCGAGCGCGGCCAGAGCCTTTTCCGCGCGTGCGACCGGATCATCGTCGATCCCGTCGCCCTTTGATACGGCCGAGCGCAGGTCGTTCGCCGGCACGATGACCTCGTAGTCGCTGTAGGTGACAACCGCGGCCTTGTCTTTCGGGCGGCGCATCGCGGTCAGACCGGAGCGCGTGCTTTTTCAAGAAGCGGAGTCTGCCGGATGATGTCGGCCTTGCCGCCCTTGCGCCGCTCGGGGCCGATGTAGTTGGAGTTCGTGTTGCGGCGGCGATCCGGCCCGAAATAGGTCTTGGTCTTTATGAACGGCCGCGGGTTGGCGACCACGTTGATGATTCGCTGATAGAGCGCCTTTGCCGAGATCGGCTTGGCAAGAAACTCGGTCACGCCGGCGTCGCGCGCCGCCATCACCCGCTTTTTCTCCGAATGGCCGGTGAGCATGATGATCGCCACGTACGGATTCGCATTGGCGCCGGGCTGGCGGATCATCTGCATCAGCTCAAGGCCGTCGAAGATCGGCATCGCCCAGTCGGTGATGACGATGTCGGGGATGTAATGCGTGAAGGCCTCAAGGCCGGCCGCGCCATCTTCCGCCTCGTAGACTTCACGGGCGCCGAAGCCATGGAGAAGCGTGCGCAGAATGCGCCGCATGTGCGCATTGTCGTCGATGACGAGGAAACGCAGACGATTGAAATCGATGCGGACCATGGTGCGAAAGCTCCGGGTGCACGGGCACCCGGTACGGTAGCGGGGAGGCTACCGGTCCGCCGTTAACGAATGGTTTAGCATGCCGGGCGCGCTATTCCTTGAGGAGCGCGGCCATGATGCGCTCGCGCGTGAGCGGCAGATCGCGAATGCGTGTCCCCAGCGCATGCGACACCGCATTTCCGATCGCCGCCGCCGTCGGCCCCGCGGTGATCTCGCCGGCGCCGAGCGGCACCTCGTCCCTGGTGTTGATCAGCTCGATGTCGATCTCCGGCACCTCGCTGAACTTGAGCACCGGGTAGGTTTCCCAGTCGAAAGAGGCAACGCCGTTGTCGAAGCGAACCTGCTCCTTGAGCACCCAGCTTGCCGACTGGATGATGCCGCCTTCGAGTTGGTTGATGACGCCGTCGGGATTGATGACAAGCCCGACATCGGCGGCACACCAGACATGGTGGGGATGAATGTCCTCGTCGACGGAAAGCTCAACGACGACAGCGGCGTAGCCGGCGCGGTTCTTGTAGCGCGCGAAGGCGATTCCGCGGCCGCGGCCCTGACCGGCCGGCGCGCCGGCCTGCCATCCGGCCATGGCGGCAACCTTTTCGATCACCGCGCGCGCACGCGCGTCGGAAAGGATCGCCAGCCGGTACTCGACCGGATCCTTGCCGGCGCGCGCTGCAAGATCGTCAATGCAGCATTCCATCGCGAAGATGTTCGGCATGGCGCCCAGTCCGCGCAGCGCCGAGGTGCGCACCGGCGGATCAATCACCAGGTGATGCAGCATGCGCTTTGCCGCAATGTCGTAGAGCGGCACGCCGTTGCGCGTCGCGCCGCCGCCGTTTGCTTCCGGCACGTCGTTCGGCGGCGGCTCGGGCGGCGGTTCGGGCAGGGCGAGGGCGCCGAGCAGGTTGCCGCCCGCGCCGGGACGCAGATTGTGCGTCGGGCTCCAGATCTCCTGCGTCCAGTCGACGGGCCTGCCGGACTCGTCGAGCAACGCGCGCACCTTGACCACCATCGCAGGCGTCTTCGGCTCGTAGACGAATTCCTCCTCGCGCCGCCAGCGCACGCGGATCGGCTGCCCCGGCTTCTGCATGGCGATGATCGCCGCATCCGCCGCCGCATCGTCGGCGCCGTTGTGACCGTAGCAGCCGCAGCCCTGTACGTGGTGCACCACGATCGAGGAGGGTTCCAGCCCGAGAATCCTGCAAAGCGCCGCGCGCAGCGGATAGACGCCCTGGCAGTGCGTCCAGACCGTGAGCTTGCCGTCCTGGTAGAGCGCAAGCCCGCACGAGGGCGCAATCGAGGCGTGCGCAAGATAGGCGCGCGTGAACGTCGCCTCGAACCGCTCGCGCCCCTGCGGGTTGCCGGCCTCCGGCGCCCCGAAGGCGCGCTCGACGACGGGCCGCTGCACGAGCCAGTTCGCCTCCTGCTGGGCCGGCGTCGGCGCCTCGACGTTGCGCCAGGTCACGTGGCTGATGGCGGCCGCGGCGGCGGCATCGACCGCCGCCTCGTCGGCGCCGAGGATGGCAAGGAAATTGCCGGTGCGCACGAACTCGATCGGTCCCCTGGCGGCACGGCGGATGGCTTTCTCGTCGATCGTCGCAATCTCGGCGCCGCGGTTGGGCTGGCGCACGACGCGCGCGTGCACCATGCCGTCGAGTACCATGTCATGGATGAATACGGCCTCGCCGAACACCTTCGCCGGCAGGTCGATGCGGGCACTGCTTGTGCCGATGGCCTTGAGTTCGGTCATGCGCTTGCGCGCGCCGGCCCCCGTCGCCTTCACCGTCAGGTCGACGGCGCCCGCAAGCGTCCAGTAGTCCTGCCCGGTGGAGGCGCCGTTGCGAAGGATGCTGCCGTCGCGGATCGAAAGCTCATCGACCTTGCAGGCGAGCACCTTCGCCGCCTGCGCAAGAAAGAGCGCGCGCACGTCGGCGCAGGCCTGGCGCAGCGCGACGCTGCCGAACTGGATCGACTGGCTGCCGGCGGTGTAACCCTCGTTCGGCGCCTTGAGCGTGTCGCCGGAGCGGATCGTGATGCGCCCGATCGCGACGTCGAGTTCGTCGGCCGCGATCTGCGCCATCGCCGTGAGCACGCCCTGGCCGAGCTCGACGCGGCCCGTGAGCACGGTGACCTTGCCGGGCGAGGGGAAGGCGACCCAGCGCTCGAGCTGCGGGTTGGCCTCAAGCTGGGCGGGCAGCGGCGCGTTCATCGCGCTGCCCCCTGGCGCATGACGGCCGCCGCCCTTTCGACCGCGCGAATGATGCGGTTGTGCGAGCCGCAGCGGCAGATATTGCCGTCGAGCGCCTGCGCGATCTCGGCGCGCGTCGGCTTCGGGTTTCTGTCGATGAGCGCCTTCGCCGAAATGAGAATGCCCGGGAGGCAATAGCCGCACTGGCCGGCCTGCTCGTCGATGATGGCCTGCTGCAGCGGATGAGGGCGTGCGGCGCTGCCGAGCCCTTCGACGGTCACGATCGTCTTGCCGGCGACGCTCCACACCGGCTTTGCGCAGCATTTCTCCGGCACGCCGTCGATCAGCACCATGCAGCAGCCGCACTGCTCGAGCCCGCAGCCGAAACGCGTGCCCATCAGCCCGAGATTGTTCCGCAGCACGTTGAGCAGCGGGGTCTCCTCGTTCTCGAGCGTGACGCTCGCCGCTCTGCCGTTGACCGTGAACCCGAACGTCTTCGCCACGCCCGCGCTCCCTAGAATCCGAACTGCTCGCGCAGGATGCGTTCGTCGAGGTTGTGCCCGGGGTCGAACAGCATGTTGATCGCGATGCCGTGATCCATGCTGATGTCGACGCTGCGCACCGAGCGCACTTCGTCGTGATCGGCGACCGCCGCGACCGGACGCTTGTCCGCCTCGAGGACCTCGATGGTGACCTTTGCCCTGTCGGGCAGCAGCGCGCCGCGCCAGCGCCGCGGCCGGAACGGGCTGATCGGCGTCAGCGCCATCAGCGGCGCGTTGATCGGAATGATCGGCCCCTGCGCCGACAGGTTATAGGCGGTGGAGCCGGCGGGTGTCGCCACCAGCACGCCGTCGGCGATGAGCTCGGCAAGGCGCTCCTGCCCGTCGATCAGGATGCGCAGGTGGGAGGCCTGCGCGCTCTGCCGGAACAGCGAGACCTCGTTGATCGCGCGGTGCTCGTGCGTCTTTCCCCGCACATCGCGCGCGCACATCAGCAGCGGATGGATGACGGTGATGTGCGCTTTCGCGAGCCGCTCGGCGAGCTTTTCCTCGGAGAACTCGTTCATCAGGAAGCCGACGGTGCCGCGATGCATTCCGTAGATCGGCTTGCCGGATTTCATGAACTTGTGCAGGGTTTGCAGCATCAACCCGTCGCCGCCGAGCGCCACGATCACGTCGGCCTTGGCGGGGTCGGTATTGCCGTAACGCTTTTCCAGCCGCGCGCAGGCCTCGCGCGCCTCCGGCGTCTGGCCGGCGACGAAGGCGATGGTCTTGAACTGGCTCATTTCAGGAGACCCGACGATGGAACGCGCGGTGCTCGTCTATACGACTTGGCCCTCGATTGTCGAGGCAGAGCGCGCCGGGCGCGCCATCCTCGCGCGGCGGCTTGCGGCCTGCGTCAACATCGTGCCGGGCATGATCTCGCATTACTGGTGGCAGGGCAAAATCGAGCGCGCCGAGGAGGCCGTGATGCTGGTAAAGACGCGCGCCGGTCTTGCCGAGGCCGTCGGCAAGGCGGTTCGGGAGGCGCACAGCTACACGACGCCGGCGATCATGGTGCTGCCGGTGGAAAGCGTCGACGCCGACTATCACCGCTGGATCGTCACGGAGACGGCAGACCCGGGCCGCTAGGGCGTTCGTCATTCCGGGGCGGCGCCCAGCGCCGAACCCGGAATCCGGATACAAACACGGATATTCCGGATGCCGGGCCCGTTGGCGCTTCGCGCTGGTACCCCGGAATGACTGGAGAGTCGTCAGTACGTCGCGGTCCCGTCAATGACGGCGCGCAGCTGCCGGTATTCCTCGCAGTCGGTGCTGCCGCAGATCAGCTTCACCTTCTGCAGGAAGTCCTCGGCCTTGAGCCGGTTGCCCTGCTCGGCCTGCCACATGCCGTAATACGACCACGTGCGCACGTGATTGGGGTCGGCGGCCAGCGCCTTCTCGTACCAGATCTTCGAATTGTCGTACTCGCCGAGCTTGCGGTGCGCGTAGCCGATATAGTTCGCGACATCAGGATGCTCGTCGTGACCGAGCGCGTGCATCGCCGCGATGCCCTCGCGGTAGCCGCCGCTGAGAATGAGCAGCCGCGCCGCGCGATAGCCTTCAAGGAATTTCTCCTGCGCGAGCTGACGCTGTTGCTCCTCGATGACGCTGTTCTGCTTCTTTTTCTTCTTCTTGCCGCCGCTGTCGTCGGCGGGCGGCGGCGGGTTGTCGCTGCCCATGGCGGCGGCGGATTTCAATCCGATCCCGGTCACCAGCAACGCGGCGGCGGCAAAAACTCCGATGTGGCGGAGCAGGACGTTCAGGCGCATGGAAAACCCCCTGTCAGATGCGGCCGGATGATACGACACCGGACGGGCCTGTTGAAAAAACACTTCGTGATCCGCGCCTAATCCGCGCCGCCTGCATTTTTTCGATGCGCCTGATTTTGCCGCACAACCGGCGCCTTGACTTGCGGGGACGTTCAGTTGAACATTTTACCGTGCTGGTTCCCCGACGGAATCGGGGACGAAAGAGGGAACACGGGTCCACCCATTCGGATGCATGACTTGCGGACGCATGATTTCGGGTCCGGAGAAATGCATTTGAATTCGAGGCAATCCGTGGCTGCCCCCGCAACTGTGAGCGGCGAGCCTTAGGTCCAGAATCGGCCACTGGGAAACTGGGAAGGCCGGACCAGGGCAACGACCCGCGAGCCAGGAGACCTGCCAGCGCAGTCACCCAACCGGTGGACGGGGCGTCCATACGGAGCGGTCTTTCGCAGCGGTGACGGCAATGCCGGTGCGAAGGCCGTGGAGGCAAGTCTTTCACGACATTTCGCAGATCACGTTCGACCGCGTCGTCGCGCGCTGGATCTGCGTCCTTCGCAACGGGCCTGGTCTTCACCCGATGCGTCCGCGTGCGCAAACGCGGTTCGCAAACGAAGGAGCGTTGTCATGGGAAAGGGTCGGCTTGTCACACTGGCCGGGGCCGCGGTCGCGCTGGTTGCGCTCGGGCCGCCTACGCGGGCGCAGATCGCGTTGCCCGCGATCGACGTCAACTGGACGCGCCTCAACAGCGGCATGGTCGGCGCCTCGACCAGTATCGTCACGGCGCAGGACATCGAGCGTTCGCCGGCGCAGACGCTGCCCGACATCCTGTCGCAGCAGGCCGGCATCCAGATCCAGCACCTGTTCAGCGGCACGAACGGTTCGCGCGACACCATCGATCTGCGCGGCTTCGGCGTCTTCGCGCAGTCGAACGTTCTCATCCTAGTCAACGGGCGCCGCTTCCAGGATTTCGACCTGCAGGGCTTCGATTTCTCCTCGATCCCGCTCAACAGCATCGAGCGTATCGAGATCACCCGCGGCAACAGCGCCACGGTGCTCTATGGCGACGGCGCCATCGGCGGCGTCATCAACATTGTGCTCAAAAAGGGCTCATCGCCGTCCGCCGGCAACCGCGTCGAGGCGCTCGGCGGGTCGTTCCGCTACGGGGAGGGCCGCGCGTCGGCGTCGGCGTCGAGCGGGCCCTGGTCGGCCGGTGCTTTCGCCAACGCCATCAGCTCGGACGGCTATCGCGTCAACAGCGCGCTGCGCCAACGCAACATCAACGCGACACTGAACTACGCGACGCCCGACCTCGGCGCCTACATTACCGTCGCCGGGGATCGCCAGTTTCAGGGCCTGCCGGCGGGCCTCAACAATCTGCCCGGCGCGTTTCCGTTCACGCTCGAGACCCCCACCCAGTCGAACACGCCGCTCGACTGGGGCAGGAAGCAGGCGATCAACCTGACAACGGGATTCAATGCGACGCTCGGTCCCGGCGTCGAGCTCATCGTCGACGGCGGCGTGCGGCGCAAGTTCCAGCAGGCACAGTTCTTCAACTACTTCGATCCTGTCACCTTCCTCTACAACCTGAATGCCGCGACATCGATGAATTACGTCGACACCGTCATGACCACCTCGTCGGTGACGCCGCGGCTCGACGTGTCGCACCGTCTGTTCGGCGTGCCGAACCGGCTGCTGACGGGAATCGATTTCTACAACACGCAGTACGATTCCGATCGCCCGGCGGCGCCGGGCCTCGTCCCCGTTCACAGCTACGACATCCGCCAGCGCACGACCGGCTTTTACGCCATGAACACGACCGCGGTGCGGTCCGACACCGACGTGTCCGTCGGCGGTCGCCTCCAGAACAACGTCGTGCGCGCGCGCGATATCTACAGCCCGGTCGACGACCCGAATGCCGGCTTCTACGCCAACAATCCCGCGATCCCGCCGTTTGACCACAGCGAGTGGCAATGGGCCGCCCACCTCGGGGTCGAGCATCGTTTCAACGCGGCGTTCGCGGTGTTTGCGCGCGCGGCGCGCGCATTCCGCCTCGGCAACGCCGACGAGCGGGTGGGGGCCGGCAGCCCGTTCGCCTTCACCGTCCCGACCTTCGATCTGCGCACGCAGACCTCGTGGGACGTCGAGGGCGGCGTGCGCGTCGGTGCCGGGCCGCTGCAACTTGAGTCGAGCGTCTATCTGATGCGGCTCAGGAACGAAATTCACTTCGTGCCGGCGCTCGGGGTCGACACCAATCTCGACCCGACGCAGCGCGTCGGCTGGGAGACCGGCGCGCTTTACCGGATCGATGCGTCGGCGCGCCTGCGCGGCGGCGTCACCTATACCGACGCGACGTTCCGCGAGGGCCCGTTTGCCGGCAACGAGATTCCGCTGGTGTCGCGGTGGTCGGGCTACGCCGGGGTGTCGTGGGACATCATGCCGAAATGGCTGACCCTCGATGTCACCGGGCGCTTCTTCGGCGCGCGGCGGATGGACAACGACCAGGCCAATATCCAGCCCCTGATCCCGGCGCAGGCGACCGCCGACATCAGGCTCGGCGGCCGCTACGAGCACTTCTTCTGGTCGGCGTCGGTGCTCAACGTGCTCGACCGGCACTATTTCGACTATGCGATCGCGAGCGGCGGCATCGCCGCCGGGCCTTTCTTCCCGGCCGGTGCACCGCCGACAATCGGCCTCTACAACGCCTTCCCGCTGGCCGGCCGCACAGTCCTGCTTCAGGCCGGCGCGACCTTCTAGGCGGGAACGGGCGAGCGGCCTTTGTGAATATCTGCGTGATCCCGGTCACAGCCCCCGTTATTGTGGGCGGGCATAGATGGGATTGGCCAGGGGTTCGCACGTCGGGGGCCCTCGCCGTTTTGGCAGGAGATTCATGATGATCCTCAAGAACACAATCGCTGCAATGGCTGGCCTTGCGCTCATTGCTCTGGCGGCCTTGCCGGCCGAGGCGCGCGTGCGCGCGGGCATGCTCACCTGCACCGTCGCGCCGGGCATGGGCTTCGTCATCGGCTCGCAGAAGTCGGTCAATTGCAACTTCCGCTCGGTACGCGGCTGGGAGGAATCCTATTCCGGCCACATCTCGCGCCTTGGAGTCGATGTCGGGTTCACCGAAGGCGGGACCATCGCCTGGGCGGTCTACGCGCCGGCCGAAGGCGGCCGCGGCGCGCTCGCCGGCAGTTACGGTGGCGCGACCGGCGAGGCGACGATCGGCGCGGGCCTCGGCGCCAACGTGCTCGTCGGCGGCTTCCAGCGCTCGATCGCATTGCAGCCGGTCTCGGTCGGCGCGCAACGAGGGCTCAATGTCGGCGTGGGAATCGGCGGGCTCGAGCTCTACGCGCGCTGACGGGGCTTCCGGTTTCCGACTGCCGCTCTTTGCGCGCTCCGCGGGAAGGCGAAGGGCTCACAGCGGCTTCCATTCGGCCGGCACGAATTCGTAGCCGCTGCCCCGCTTCGCCATGTGGCCGTGCGCGGGGAAGGGGAAGTGATAGGCCTCGACCAGCATGCGGTCGGCGGCAACGCGATCGAGCATCCTGCGCCGCGTCTCCGCCGCCAGCGCTCCGTCCATGTCGAAGATCGGCTGCCAGTCGGGATAACGCGCAAACAGGTAAGGATTGCGCACGGTGTCGCTCATCGCCAGCATCGACTGGCTGCCGGAATGGATCGCAAAGGCGGTGTGGCCGGGCGTATGGCCGAAGGCCGCGACCGAGACGATGCCGGGCGCGACCTCGCTGCCCGGCGCAAAGCGCCGCACCTCGCCGGCAATATCGGCGAAGATGCGCCGCGCGTTGAGGAAATAGCGCTTCACGGCGCCTTCCGCCTTCGCCAGGTTTGCATCATTCATCCAGAAGTCCCATTCCGGCGCCGGCACCATGATCTCGGCGTTGGGAAAGATCCTGGCGCCGTCTTTCGTCTTGATGCCGTCGATATGGTCGGGATGGAAATGCGAGATCAGGATGGTGTCGATCGCCTTCGGGTCGATGCCGGCAGTCGTGAAATTGTCGAGCAGGCTTCCGGCGGTGTCGGCGATCTGCCCGGCGGTGCCGGTGTCGATCAGCACGAGCCTGGTGCCGGTGTTCACCACGAGCGCGGTGAAGGAGACCGGGAGGATGCGCGGCGGCAGGAAGGCTTCGGCCAGCGCCGCGTCGACCTCTGCACCGCTTGCGTTGCGCACGAACCTGTCGTCGATCGGCACATACCAGACGCCGTCATAGACCGCGGTCAACTGGTAGCTGCCGAGGTTGTACCGGTAGACGCCGGGCCCTTGCGTCGCCGCGGCGGGCACGCGCGCGTCCGTTGACCGCGGCAGCAGGCTCGCGCCGGCGACGAGCGCGGGACCGGTGAGGAATGTGCGGCGGCTGAGGGCGGTCATTTTGCGGTCGGTGGTCTCGCGATCCCGGGGCTTGCGAGTTTAACACCGCGGACGCGTGCGTGCGTCCCTGACCTCGCCGGCGCAAGCGGCTATGATGGCCGCGGCGGGCGCGCGACAGGGGCTGAGTTCGGGATGCAGACAGAAACGGCGGTGCTGCGGGTGGCGTGGCGGACGGCGCGGCTTGCGGCAGGGCTTGCCGCGGCGGCGCTGGCCGGCTGCTCGACCGACGTCGGGCCGACCGCGGCCGAGCTCAAGGCGCGCTGGGAAGCGGAGAACGTCTATCCGCAGGGCTACCGGCAGGATCTGCTGGCATTCATGCGCACTTATCTCAATGATCCGACGCATGTGCGCAGCGCGGCAGTGTCGCAACCGCAGCTGCGCTACATCGGTCCGGGCGACCGCTACGTCGCCTGCGTGCGCTACAATGCGCGCAACAGCGACGGCAAGTATCAGGGGTCGAAGGACGGCGCGGCGACGTTCGTGTCAGGTAAGCTCGAGCGCTTCTTCGACGTGCCGCGCGAAGTGCGCGAGTTGTGCAGGGACGCCGCGTTCGCGCCGTTCCCCGAGCTGGAACGGCTGACGCGTTAGGCACGTGCAACAACCGCCGGGCTGATTAAGCTCGGCGGTGCAGTGCAGACAAACAGGCTTTGATCAGCTCAGAGCTGAGGTCACTTGACCTTGAGGTTCTCCGCGGACGTCTTTCCGCGGTTCTCGACGAGCTCGTACTGAACGGTCTGTCCTTCATTCAGCGTGCTAAGTCCGGCGCGTTCGACAGCCGAGATGTGTACAAACACATCCTTCCCGCCTTCCTGGGGCTGGATGAAGCCATAGCCCTTCGTCGGATTGAACCACTTTACGGTGCCCTGAGGCATGCTAGATCTCCGAGGTATTGCAAACACTGCAGTGTGCCACACTCCTTAAGGCGTGAACAAGGTCCCGTGGGGCGGGACTTTCCGGATATTTTGCCGGTCCGGGCTGGCCTTTTTGTGTGTCCGGTCGATGACAATCAGCGCCCCGACCGGACATCATCCGGATGGTCGAGCGGCTGTGGGTGGCGCGGGGCATGCTGTGGTGAAAAATGCAAAAAGCGTGTCCGGCGGAAAAGCTTGCGCGAATGCGCCGGTGCCGGGTGAGAGATTTGAACTCCCGACCAACGGTTTACAAAACCGCTGCTCTACCACTGAGCTAACCCGGCTGGCCGCGGGAAGAGGGACCGCTTACCACCACCGCGGGGGTCAGTGGAATACAGATTTGCTATCGGAGCGTTACCGGATCCAGCACAGACGCGCCCCGAGGCGCCGCGCGATCTGCTCCGCGCGCGCCATCAGGGACAACCGCCGCGCCCCGTTGACGGGGGTGCCGGCGATGAGGGGTCCGAGCGTGAGCTCCATCGCTTCGCCCGGAGGCGCCCGTGCATGGCCATCCTCATCCAACGGACCATCATCCGGAATGGCAATCACGGCGAGGGCGGGGCGCCTCGCCCGGTGATACCCCGCAAGATGGGGTCTCACTTAAGCCTTCGAGGCTGACGTGAGGAGGCAGGCATACTGTACCGCCGTGAACAGCAGCATCAGCACCGCATAGCCGATCAATTCAAAACCCAGCATGGTCTGTCTCCCCGTCGTCCCGGTAAGTCCTGGAACCGGAAGATAGTCGGGCTGGGTATAGAAACTGTGTTGGCCATCACAAAAATGCTGTTTCCTGCCCCCGGCGCGGTTTCGCCGGGTTTTGCAACAGGTTGCACCGGGAGAGGGATGGCGGCTTTGGTCTTACCGCAAAATCGCCTGCGCCCGGTCGGGGCTACATCGTGCCGACGAGCTTTTCCAGGATGTCGATCAGCCAGGCGGCCGACTGCAGCACCGTCAGCCGCCGCGCCAGCTTTTCCCGGCGGTAGACATTGTTGAGCAGCTTCAGCGCGCCCTTGTAGGCGGGATGTGCTTCGGCCCTGTGCCCGAGCGTGCGCAGGCGCGCGCACAATTCGGCGCGGCGCGCTTCCAGCTCGTCATATTGCCGGCGGAAGCTGCGCCGTTTTGGTGGCGCAGACCCTGGGGGCGTCGTCGGTTTTGTACGGCGGCCGGGCATGGCGATAGTTTCAGGAAGATGTTTGCGGCGCAAGCAAGGCCGTGAGCGATAAGCGCAAAGCAACAACGCCGCAAGCGAAAGATCACGCTCGGTTAAGATTACCGGATAATTGCCGGCGACGGCTTAAGACATTCGTATATGCTCAAGTTCCATTTTGACGTGCTGGAGATCCACTGGTGCGCAGACGCACGATTATTACGGCTGCTCTCGTCGTCGCCATTTCCGCTGCGGCGCAGGCCGCCGATCGGCCCGATGGGGGCGCCTATGCGCCGCCTTCCGCACCCTATGGCGCGCGCATCGAGCCGATCATCGTCTACGACTACCAGCCCGGTGTCATTCTGCGCTCGTACTGGTGGGCGCCCTGGCAGAACCGCCATTATTTCCCCAAGACGGGCAAGCGGCCGAAAGTCGGCCGTCTCGAGCATGCGAGCGCGCACGAAACGCGCGGCGCGGAAGATTATTTCCGCTACTGGTCGGTTTCCTCGGTGTTTGCGCCGGAGCTTCCGCCGCCGCCGCCGGTTCTGCCCTACGCGATCGAGCCCCCGGCATCGCTCGGCCAGCCGAAATAGCTGCTGTCACGGGTGAGTTGAAATAGCCGCTGTCACGGGTGAGTTATAGTGCGCCGCGCAGCTGCCGGCTGGCGATATAAAGCGCAAGCGCAGCTGCGTTCGAGACATTGAGGCTCTTGATCTCGCCCGGAACGTCGATGCGGGCGAGGCGGTCGCATGTCTGTTTGGTGAGCTGGCGCAGGCCCTTGCCTTCCGCGCCGAGGACGAGCGCGAGGGGGGCGCGCAGAGCGAGCAGATCGAGATCGGCCGCACCGCCGCTGTCGAGGCCGACCAGCAGGAACCCGCGCGCGCGCAGGTCGGCGAGACCGCGCGCGAGGTTCTGCACCGTCACGAGCGGCACGCGCTCGAGCGCGCCCGAGGCCGACTTCGCCAGCACGCCGGTCGCTTCCGGGCTGTGGCGCGCGGTCGTGACGATCGCGCGCGCCGCGAAGGCCGCCGCCGAGCGCATGATGGCGCCGACATTGTGCGGGTCGGTGATCTGGTCGAGCACGAGAACGATGCCGGCCGGCGCGATCTCGCCGATCGCCGGCACGGCAAGCGGATCGGCCTCCGCCAGCAGCCCCTGGTGCACGGCGTCGGGACCGAGCCTTGCGTCGATCGCGTCGGGGCGCACCAGCTCCGGCTCCAGCGGCAGCGTGACCCCGTCGTCGGCAAGCCGTCGCAATGCGTTTTCGGTGGCGAGCAGGCGGCGGAAGCGGCGCGCCGGATTTTCCAGCGCGGCCTTGACCGTGTGCCAGCCGTAGAGGAGGGCGGGCCCGTCGCTTCCCGGCGTGCCGCGGAGCCGCCCGCGCGGCGGCCGCTTGCCGCGGTGGCGGGCGCGATCCTTCGGCGGCCAGGCTTTGCGGGTCATCTTGCGGGTCATCGTGCGGCTCTTGCGCGGGTTATTCCCACGCGTCCGGGCGCTTTGCAAACGCCCGCGCGGCGCTCCATTGACTTCGCGGGGACGGCTCCCCATAAGACGCCGCACCACCCGGCCGGTCCGCGGACGACAGCGGATAACCTTTCGAGATCAACGTGGTGCGACGGCTTTCGGGGGAGTGTCCCGAGCGGCAAAGGGGGCGGACTGTAAATCCGCTGGCTATGCCTTCGTAGGTTCGAGTCCTACCTCCCCCACCAATCCTTGTCCGAAACCCGGCCCTTGTCCGGAACCCGGCGCGCCGGCAGGTCCGCCGCTGCAAGCCGTTGAAAAGCAGGCAGCCTGTCGCCGCCGGCAACGCTGGCCGGGCGCGGGTGGAACCATTCATGGGCCCGGAACGAAATCGCCCGGCCGCCGTTGAGACAACGCCGCCACAGATCATCATCCCCTTACCCCCGAAGTGGCGGTCCCCATGGAGGCCGTCTCGTGTTCTCCACCGAGACGGCCTCTTTTTTTCGTGTTCCGCCCGCGCCGCGCGCGGCCTCGCGGGCGCCTCCGCCACCGCCTCGGGGCAATCGGACCCGCAGAACCGGCTCTTCACCGCCTCCGGCCGCGTTACACCGGCCGCGACAGGCCGGTGACGCTTGCGGCCATGCGGCGCGGCAATTCGCGGATCCGGTTGAGACGGGCCCTTATCGAAACGATCCAGGGCCAGCGAAATCGGAGTCGAGATCGGAGTCGAGATCGGAGTCTTGGCGGTTGATCCGCTCGCCGTGAGCCGCAGCGTCAATGAAAACGGCAGCGCGACGGTCGCGCGCTGCAACGGGTCCGCCTACCCGGGAAAGCGGATGGCGAAGGGGCGACCACCGAAGCCTCGCGTGGAGCGCCCGCCGCGTCGCCGGCGGCCGCACATGACCCAAGGCGGGATTATCGCGTAACGGCAAATCCCTCGCGTTTTGCGGCCGGGGCGGGACTGAACGATGCCCATTCTGCTGCGGCGTGCCCCCTGTTACTTTGATCCGCCATGCTTGCCGCTGAAATCTCCATCGTCACCGTGCTCATCGTTCTCAATGGTCTGCTCGCGATGTCAGAGCTGGCCATTGTTTCGTCTCGGCCCGCGCGGCTGCGGCGAATGGTTGATACGAACATAACCGGAGCACGCCGTGCGCTCGCACTTGCGTCTGATCCGGGCAAGTTTCTGTCAACGGTCCAGATCGGGATCACCCTCGTTGGCGTGCTCTCCGGGGCCTTTTCCGGGGCGACGATTGGCCTGCGCCTGGCCAGCGGGCTGACGGGTTTCGGACTGTCGGCGGGCGTTGCCGAGGTGATCGGCATCGGCATGGTGGTTGCGGCGACAACCTACGCCTCGCTCATTATCGGTGAGTTGGTTCCCAAGCAGATTGCCCTGCGCAATCCGGAAGCCGTCGCGGTCAGGGTCGCCCCGGCCATGACGATGCTGGCGAAGGCGACGTTGCCCCTGGTCTGGGTTCTCAATGCTTCGGGCAAAGCCATACTCGGGTTGCTCGGGCAGCGCGAACAGCGCGACGAAAAAGTCACCGAGGAAGAAATCCGGACGCTGATCGCTGAGGCCGAGCACGCCGGGGTTCTCGAGCCCGGCGAGAAGGAGATGATTGCCAGCGTCATGCGACTTGGTGACCGGTCAGTGCGCGCGGTCATGACCCCGCGCCGGGAGGTCGACATGCTCAATCTTTCGGACAGCCCAAAAACAATTCGCGCGGCGATTTCCGGGAGCCCGCATTCCCGCTTGCCGGTGTATGAAACCGACCCCGACCATGTCCTCGGAGTTGTCCAGGCCAAGGACTTGCTGCACGGCTATATGAGCGTGCGGCGGCTGGATATCAGGAACGCCATCCGGCGCGCCCCGCTGATTCCGGATTCCGTCGATGCCCGCGATGTTGTTTCGATTCTCAAGGCATCGCCCGTCCACATCGGTCTTGTCGTGGATGAATACGGCCACTTTGAAGGCGTGGTGACGTCAGCCGACATTTTGGAATCAATCGTCGGTGAATTCCGTACCGAGGAAAGTCCGACGGACGTGCCGATCGTACGGCGCGATGACGGATCCTTGCTGATCTCGGGAGACATGGCGGCCGATGAGTTCGCGGAATTCATGGGCATTCCGCTTCCCGTGGACCGTTCGTACCACACCGTCGCAGGCTTTATACTTGAACGGTTCGGAAAGCTGCCGGCGGTGGGCGAGAGCGTCGACCATCATGGCTGGCGCTTCGAGGTCGTCGATCTCGATGGCCGTCGCGTGGACAAAGTGCTTGCAACGAAGAAAGCGACGACGCGACGCGCGCTTGCATGATCCGGCGCCCGCTTTGGCGTCGGGCGTCTTGCTTGCTGACGATGTCCACGATCGTCCGGATCGACGATCAGGATATTGCCGTCCTGCAGCCTGACGAACTTGAAGTCCGTTGGCCGGCCGGCCTCGCAATTGCTCATTGACGTTGATCGAGACAGTTTCTAATTGCTTTAACGTGAAGTTTATTCTGCAAAACCGCGTCCGTCGATGCAGCGCGCCGTTCTGATTCTCATATCTCTGGCGGTCTCAAATGCGGCGCTGGCGGACTCCTCGAGAGCTCCGGCGACAGACATCTGGACGCAATCGACGTTACTTGGCGAATGGGGCGGCCTGCGGCCCCGTCTGGAAAGCGCGGGTATTGCTTTCAGCCTCAATTATACCGCCGAGCTTCTTGCAAATCGTCACGGCGGTATCCGCCGGGGAGAGGTCGTCGATGGCCTCTTTCAGCCACAGATGGATCTCGACCTCGGAAAGCTACTGGGATGGAACGGTGATCGGTTCCGTGCGTCGGCTGTCATCACGCACGGTCCACGCTTCAGCGAAAACTATCTCGGCAATATTCTGGCCGCTTCGAATATTGAGGCCGGCTCGATCCATCGGCTATTCGAACTCTGGTACGAGAAGAACACATTCAATGATCGATTTTCCATTCGCGCGGGGCTGATGCTGGCCGATGCGGAATTTCTGACAAGCGAAACCGCTTCGACATTCACGAACAATAGCATTGGGTGGCTCGCCTGGCTCGCCGAGAACCTGCCTGGCGGTGGACCGGCCTATCCGATACCGGCCCCCGGTGCCCGCATTCGGTTCAAGCCGACCGGAGAGACCTACGTTCAGGCTGCCGTCTTCAGCGGCGACCCGACAGGCGGAAACGGTTCGAACCAAAACGGCGATCTGCCCACCGGCACTGTATTCAGTTTCAGCGGAGGCGCGTTTCTCATTACCGAACTTGGCTACACGCCGAACCAGGACAGGACGACCGGTGGTGTCCCCGGGGCCTATAAAATCGGCGCCTGGTACCATACCAGCTCGCGGTTCGGGGATCAGCGTTTCGATGAAACGGGCCGTTCGCTGGCAGATCCTTTATCGAGCGGTATTCCATCGAATCATACCGGCAATTGGGGAATCTACGGCGTCATCGATCAAATGCTGTATCGTGTTCCCGGCACGGAGGATCAGGGCCTTTCCGCATTCGTCCGCGTCGGCGGCAGCCCTGACGACCGGAACTTGATCAACTTTTACGCGGATGGCGGTCTCGCCTACAAAGGCCTCATACCTGGCCGGCCCAATGACAAAATCGGCGTGGCGGCCGCATATGCCCGCATCAGCGACCAGGCCCGAGCACTTGATCGCGACTTCCAGGTTTTTGCCAATCCCGCTTATCCAGTGAGAAATGCTGAAATTATGGTCGAACTGACCTACCAGGCGAAACTGGCGCCATGGTGGACGCTTCAGGCCAGTTTCCAGAACATTGTACGTCCGGGCGGCGGCGTCCTGAACGACGATGGAAGCATCCGGCCGAATGCACAGGTTTTCGGATTGCGCTCTGCTGTAACCTTCTGAAGCGCGTTTTCCGGAAAGCGGCTGATTTTTTCATGCACAAGATGCTGTTGGCCGCGCCCTGCGGACTGGCGAGCGGCCTTGCCGCCGGCGGTCCGGAACGATGCGGCCAGCATCGCCGGCTCGAGCGGGACTGAGCAGGGCATTCCGGCCTGCAAGCGCGCAATTGAAGCGTCGCGGGAGTACGGCGCCCCGCCGCTGGGCCGGCTCCGCAGGCCCGTGCGGCAGCCCCCCTGTGTGAGCCCGCCGCTGACCTTGCAAATCCCCTCCGGGGGGATAGTATGAGGCATGACCGGCAAAGCGCATGTGCATCAGAGCCATCCGCAGATTGTGCAGCGGCTCAAACGTGCGGACGGGCATCTGCGCGGCGTTATTGAGATGATCGAAGCCGGCCGCCCGTGCCTCGACATCGCCCAACAGCTTCAGGCCGTGGAGAAAGCCATCGGGCAGGCAAAAAAAACTCTGATCCAGGATCATCTCGATCACTGTTTGGAGGACGTCGCCGGCCCCCTGCCGCGCGAGCGACGCCGCTCGATCGATGGGTTCAAGGAAATCACCAAGTACCTTTGATCGGCCAATGACACTGTTTGTCGAGCGGCGTGAGCGGAGGTTGGCGATCACTGTAATCCGGCTGGCGGTTGCGGTGCGCCGTCTCGGCATTTCGGTCTTGAGCGGTCCGTCAGCGCATGCGGCATAAAATCGCCAGTCCTGTTTTTTTGATAGGCGCCTTCGCCGCGGGCATTGTTCTCGCGGGTGCAATGGTCTTTTCGTGGGAGCGCCTGCGCCAGTCACCGCAGGCCGGCGTCGCTGCCCTGCGTGAACAGAAGCTGTCGCCGGCGTCCAAGCCGGCTGAAAAATTGACGGAAGAAAAACAGGGCAATCTCGCGCTGACGATCGAACAGATCGCGGCAGCCGGCATCGAAGTGCAGGCAGCAGGCGAAGGCATCCTTGCCCGTCGTATCATCGTACCGGGCTCGATTGTCCCCAACGCCGATCGAATAGCGCGCGTTTCGGTCAAATTGTCCGGAACGATTGCCGAATTGCGCAAGAAACCCGGTGACCTGGTTGCGAAGGATGAGGTTCTGGCCGTTCTCGAAAGCCGCGAGGTGGCCGATGCCAAAAGTGAATATTTGGCCGCGCGGTTGACGAACGAATTGCAGCAAGAGCTGTTCGAGCGCGACAAGGCGCTCTGGGAAAAAAACGTCTCCAATGAGCAACAGTTTTTGCGGTCGCGAAATGCAGCCGCGCACGCACGTATGCGGCTTGATATTGCCCGTCAGAAGCTTCTGGCACTCGGACTTGGCGAGGACGCAATCGTCGCGTTGCCGAATGAGCCGGAGGCCTCGCTGCGTCGCCAGGACGTTCACTCACCCATTTCCGGCCGGGTGGTCGAACGCAAAGTTGATCTCGGAACTGCCGTCGGGCGGGACAATCTGGAGACGGAATTATTTGTCGTCATCGACCTTGCGACGGTATGGGTGGAGCTCGCTGTAAATCCTGCCGACCTTCCGATCATTCGTGAAGGCCAGCACGTCACAATCAATGCTCGCAGCGTTGCCACGAGCGCCGAAGGAAAAATTATTTTCATCAGCCCGCTGCTCGACAAGGAAACCCGTTCCGCGCGGGTTGTTGCGCAAATTCCGAATAACAATGGAGCCTGGATGCCGGGTTCTTTTGTCACCGCCGCAATCGCCGTCGAAACACAGCCCGTACGACTGGCCGTGCCTGCAGCGGCAGTTCAAACCGTCTCCGGCGAGCAGGTCGTGTTCGTCCGCACACCGGATGGTTTTGAAAAGCGTTCCGTCACCATCGGACGGCGGGATGCGCGGCTGGCGGAAGTCACAACCGGCCTCCGGCCTGGAGAAATGGTCGCCGTAACCAACACTTTTGTCCTTAAGGCTGAAGCTTCGAAAGCGATCGCTGAGGACTAGTGCGACATGATCGGCGGCATCCTTGCATTTTCAGTACAGCATCGTTGGTTCGTCCTGCTTGCAACGGTCGCGGCTGCGCTTTCCGGCGCATGGTCGCTGACAAAGTTGCCGATCGATGCCGTTCCCGACGTGACGAATGTTCAGGTCCAGGTCAACGCTGTTGCGCCCGCGCTGACACCTGTCGAAATCGAAAAGCAGGTCACTTTTCCCATCGAGACCGCTTTGAGCGGCACCCCCGGCCTTGAATCGACCAGGTCGTTTTCGCGAAATGGCTTTGCGCAGGTAACGGCTGTTTTCACTGATCGGACCGACATCTACTTTGCGCGGCAGCAGGTGTCCGAGCGTATCACGGACGTCAAGCCGGCCTTGCCGCCCGGTACCGATGTGAAGATGGGGCCGATTTCGACCGGTCTTGGGGAAATCTACTGGTGGGCCGTGGAATATGTCCCCCCCGGCGAAAGCAGCCCCGCAAGGGACGGGGCTCCGGGGTGGCAGAGTGATGGCAGTTATCTGACGCCGGAAGGCGAGCGTCTCACCGATGATTTCCAGCGCACCGTGTATCTGAGAACGGTGCAGGACTGGATCATCCGCCCGCAGATGCGAACCGTGCCGGGCGTTGCCGGCGCCGATGCCATCGGCGGCTATGTAAAGCAATTTCAGGTCCAGCCTGATCCCGTGCGTCTGGCCGCCTATGGCATCTCTTTCAGCCAGATCGCAAAAGCCATCGAGGCAAACAACGTCAGCCGCGGCGCCAACTATATCGAGCGCAACGGCGAAGGATATGTGGTCCGTACCACCGGACGCGTCGAAACTCGGGATGAAATCGGCGAGATCGTCGTTGCAACCCGTGGCGCGGTGCCGATCCGGGTCAAGGATGTTGCGGATGTTGCGCTTGGACGTGAAATCCGCACTGGCAGCGCCAGTGTCAACGGGCGCGAAGCGGTGCTCGGAACGGCGTTAATGCTCATCGGAGGAAACAGCCGCACCGTCGCGGCCGCGGCCGATGCGAAGATCAAGGAGATCAATTCCGTTTTGCCCCCGGGGATCCGGGCCCGCACGGTGCTCAATCGCACCGATCTGGTTGATGCGACCATCGGCACGGTCACGACCAATCTCGCCGAGGGCGCGCTGTTGGTAATCCTCGTGCTGTTCCTGTTCCTCGGCAACATCCGGGCCGCGATCATCACGGCGCTGGTCATCCCGGTTACGATGCTGATCACCGCAACCGGAATGTTGCAGGGCAAACTCAGTGCAAACCTGATGAGTCTGGGCGCGCTTGATTTTGGCCTCATCGTTGATGGCGCCGTGATCATCGCGGAAAATTGTCTCCGGCACATTGCGGAACGGCAGCAGCGGCTCGGGCGAATCCTTCAACTCGACGAGCGCCTCGAGACCGTGAGTGCGTCAGCCGAGGAGATGATCCGGCCGACCGTATTCGGCCAGATCATCATCATGCTGGTCTATGTGCCGCTTCTCAGCTTCACCGGCGTCGAGGGCAAGACCTTCGCTCCGATGGCCTACACGGTCATCATCGCGCTTGCGGCGGCTTTTGCCCTGTCTTTGACCTTTGTGCCCGCCATGATCGCGATTGCGGTATCGGGACACGTGCACGAAGCCGAGAACATCGCGATCCGCAGGCTGAAGGCGGTCTATCAGCCGGCCTTGATCACTGCGATTCGTTCACCGGTGCCAGTGATGGTCGCTGCCGTCGCGCTTTTTGCAGGCGCGGCCGCCCTCTACACCCGCTTGGGGCAGGAATTCACGCCGACGCTTGACGAAAAAAATGTCGTCATGGAAGTCAAGCGCATCCCCAGCACCGCGCTCTCTCAATCGCAGACGATGCAGCTTGCCAACGAACGGATGCTGAGCAGGTTTCCCGAAGTGGCATTTGTGTTCTCCCGGACCGGGACTCCGGATCTCGCGGCCGATCCGATGCCGCCCAGCGCGTCCGATACCTACATCATCCTCAAGCCGCGCGGCGCCTGGCCGGATCCCACGCTCGACAAGGAAGATTTGATCCGCCGGTTCGATGAACAGGCGGCGAAACTTCCCGGCAACAGGGTTGGCTTCTCGCAGCCGATTCAAATGCGTTTCAACGAGTTGATTGCGGGCGTCAGAGAAGACCTGGCGATCAAGGTTTTTGGCGACGAATTTGCACCCATGCTGCGCACTGCCAACCGTATCGCCGGCGTGCTCAGGACGATCGAAGGCGCAACCAATGTTAAGGTCGAGCAGATTGTCGGGCTGCCATTTCTCGAAATCAATGTGGATAAGGCCGAGATCGCGCGCAGAGGCCTGAGTCTTTCAGATGTTCAGGATACCATCGGCATTGCGATCGGCGGGCGCGCTGCCGGCCTCGTCTTTGAGGGCGACCGCCGCTTCCAGATCATTGTGCGCCTTGCGGATGCCGCGCGCAGCGATATCGAAACGCTTGAGAATCTGCCCGTTCCGGTGGCGCAGAGTGGCAGCGGCATGGCGGCAACGGTTCCACTACGGCAATTGGCGGGCTTTGAATTTTCCGAAGGCCCCAATCAGATCAGTCGCGAGAATGGCAAGCGGCTGATCGCGGTTACGGCCGAAGTACGCGGGCGCGATATTGGTTCGCTTGTCGAAGAGGCGCAGGCCGGCATCGCCGAAAAGGTGACGTTGCCGCCCGGATATTGGCTGACGTGGGGCGGTCAATTCGAGAATTTCGCGGCTGCGCGGCAGCGCCTTACGATCATTGTGCCGATGTGTTTCGCGCTCATTTTTCTGCTTCTGCTGAGCGCCTTGGGGTCTGCGCGCGATGCGCTGCTTGTGTTCAGTGCGGTGCCGTTGGCGCTGACCGGCGGAGTAGTCGCCTTGTGGCTGCGCGACATGCCGTTTTCGATTTCAGCGGCGGTCGGATTCATAGCGCTTTCCGGCGTTGCAGTCCTTAACGGCCTGGTGATGATGAACTCGATCAGACGGCTGCTCGATGAGGGCGAGCCTGTGCATCGGGCGATCGAAACGGGCGCACTCACGCGCGTCCGCGCGGTGGTCATAACGGCCCTGGTTGCCTCGCTTGGTTTTGTACCGATGGCTGTTGCAACCGGCACCGGAGCGGAAGTTCAAAAACCGCTGGCGACAGTGGTTATCGGTGGCCTCGTCACGGCGACGGCACTGACATTACTGGTCCTGCCCGCGCTTTTCGCGTACTTCGCACGCAACAGCAGCTTGGGCGCCAAAGCGGCCAGGCCGACCGAATCGCGCCTCCGGACTTAAACCGGCTGTTGGTCCGCGGATCTCGCGCTTGAAACAGGCGCCCGAACACCGCGCCGGCCGGGCGTCACGCCGCAGGCTGCTGGGGGCTTTCCACCTTCTGCGCGGCGGAAAAGTCCGGCACCGCGATCGTCTTGTAGTGACCGCAGCGCGTGCACTGGAATGCCCAGAGGTCCGGGCGGGGGGCGGCCGCCGGAATCAGGCAGATCAGTTTCATTTCGCTGTCGCCGCAGTGCGGGGGCGTTTGCAGGGCGTCTGACGGGGTATAAGATTTGACATTCGGCATGGCACGAAGCTTGAGCAAATTTCCAAGGACGGCGTATTTCTACCCAGTGCACGGCATGATTGAAATTACGTAATAATCCAGTACGTAATAGCCCGTAGTGGCGCGCGGCGCCGCCGCGCCTTGCACGGAATTTGCGCCGCTCCTCCAGCCGCTTGAAGGGCCTACATCTTCGCGAGCGCGAGCATGATCGCGGCACGGATCCGGCCGTCGAGCTCCTTGAGCGCGCGCTCGACCGCGGGCGGCACCTCGACGCCGGTGGCAATGGCCTTGACGAAATAGAGTCCGCCCTGCCTGCGCGGCATTGCGAAGTGGTAGGTCGACGTCGTCGCCTGCTGCGTCTGGCAGCTCGTGTAGGCGCGGGCGACGGTTGCGCCTTCCACCACGTCGAGCATGGTGCCGGCGAAGAAATCGCCGCGGCATCGCTGCGCGCCGGCGCCGACGATGAGGTCGTTGAGGTCGCCGATCTCCGCCGGCACCTCGTCCTGCGGCAGCACCGAGACCGTGAACAGGTTGTCGCCGACCTTCCACACCGCGTCGCCGGAAACCCCGTCCGGCACCTCGTCGGGCTTGGCCGCCGCGGCCTTGGCGATCTCGCCTTCCGCAACGATGCCGGCGGCGAGGGCCGCGGTTTCCTGCAGGATCGCGGCATCGGAACTTGCCTCGGCCGCCGGGCCGATCGGCGACTTGAGATAGGCCGCGAGCGCGGCCTTGCTTTTCGCGGTCGTGCCGAACTTCATCACGCAGCGCGTGAGCGTGACCAGCACCGGGTTGGCCAAAGTGAGATCGAACTGCGTCGTCATCCCGCCGGCGACGATCTCGAGCTTGAACAGGCGCCTGAACACCTCGAAGGAATTCAGGCTGTCGGCGAGCAGCACGCGCACGAGCTGCGGCTCGAGCGCGGCGACGCGCTGGCGGAAAAAGCCGCGGTCGCGGTTGCCGAACGAGACGTCGAAGGCCGAGCCCTTCGGAAAATTCCACGACGGGTTCGCGAGCTCGAAGGTCCACATGTAGTGGCTGTCGAGCGAGTAGATGAGCGAGATTCCCTCGGGGTTGGTGAGCTGCGCCGCGCAGCGGTCGAGCCGCTTCTCCTTCAGTTTCTTGTTGTCCCTGATCTCGGTGAAATAGGCGCGTCCGGTCCACTCGCCGATGCGGAAGCTGCCGTCATTGCCGATGCGGATGAGGCCGTCACCGGCGCCGCGGACGTCATTGGCCGCGCGGGCGCCGCCGCCGCCGAGGAGGCCGAAAAGGCCAAAGAGGCTTGCTGCGAAGCAAAGGCATATCAGACCGACCGGTCGCATCGCCCTCCACCCCTCACAGGCTGACTCGCAGTGTCTTTGCACTGCTTTGCGCGCACATGACAGCAAAACCGTAACGCAAGGCAAGAAAAGGGCAGGCCGGCCTGTCGCCGCACCTGTCGACAGGTCACGCGATGAGGACGCAGGGCGCGCCGTTCCCGCGCGCTCCTTCCACTCAGCCCGCGCGGCCAGCATCGGGATTACCCGCCGCTGGCCGTCCGGCGTGCGCCGCGTGGCTGCAGCCGCGCGATGGGGGCCGGACGTACAAATGCGCGGTGCTGCATGGGTCCACGGTGCTGCACGCGACCCCCGGATTCCCGCACGGTGCGTGCAAAGCACGCCGTCCTTCGAACGGCGAAGCGCGGCAATGAGCGGGTGAGGGCACAGCGGGACGGCAAAACAAAGCCGCCGGCCCGCGAAGGCCGGCGGCCTTGCAATTCATGCCGCGGGAGACGCGGCGCCCGGGCCCGCCGGGGATCGGCGCCTAGAGGCCCAACCAGTAGCGCGTGTTGCGCGGATAATACGGCACCGGGTCGCAGTAATTGTACCAGGAGTAATTCTGCTGCACCCAGCGCAGGCACACCGGCTCGGCTGCGACGCGCGCCGCCTTCGGCGCCTTCGTGGCCATGTCGGCCGCGAGCACCTGTGACGTTGCCGCAAAGAGAAGTGCAATCCCGGCTGCAATTGCCGTCTTTCGCATGTGGCTCCCCCGTCTCGGATCCTGGGCTCTGGTGTTTGCTGTCTGGTCGCGCGAATCAGGTCACCGGCCGCTGCCCGCGGCCGCGTCGTGGCGGTAATTGAGCATTAGTCGGCGGCAGTTTCAACGGGCAACCCGGGCGATTTTGACCCTGTCCCGCTTAAATTCCCTGGCCGTGGCCCGCCTGCATCACGGTCACGGTGACCTGCTGGATCTGCTTCTTTCCGCTGCTCCCGGTCACTTCCAGGGTGAAGCGGTCCTGCCCGATGAAATCGCGCGCCGAGCGGTAGATGGCGACGAAGGCCGGCAGCTCCATGCCGAGGCAGTTCTTCACGTTGGTCGCCCGCAGCTTGCCCTGCTTGACCGTGACCTTGCCGTGCGCGGGCGGGTCGACGAGGCGCACCACGGGCAGGGGGCCGGCGGTGCAGTCCTTGCGGACGGTGGCGAAAATCCCGGCATTGATGTCGGTGTCCGGCCTGCCCTTGAACTCGCGCTGAATGGTCTGCTGGCCGAAGGCAGCGGCGGGCAGGGCGAGCGTCAGGCAGAGCGCGGCCAGTGTCGGCCATTTCATCGTGAAGCTCCCGATTGGTCCCAACTAGTCACCAAGTAGTCACCGAGTAGTCACCGAGTAGCACCAGGCGGTCCGGAGATATGTCCCAAAGATGCGTCGCAAAGATCGTCCGAAAAGATCGTTCTATGAGCTGAACGGGTTCCTGGTGTTGTGCGCGATCTCGATCAGCAGAAAGAACAGGGCCGAGAGCACCGTGGAGACGAAGAAGCCCGCGATCGCGCCGGCGATCGACACCGGTGCGCCGGCGACAAGCGAGACGAGCCCGCCGAAGAACGGTGCGGTGCCGATGAGCCAGTCGTCGCTTGCAAGCGCGCCCGCCATGGTCGCGGCCACGATGAAGATCAATGCAAGGATTTGCGCCACGAAAATGACCGCGCGCCGCACTGCGCCCATGCCGGCTCCTTCGCTGTCGTCCCTTTTGACGGCACCATAACATCCGGTTCGCCGCACGCGGTAGCGCCGGTGTCACAGGCGAGAGCGGAAATGCTCCGGCCGGTCATTCCGGGGCGCGCCGGGCGGTGCGAACCCGGAATCAGGAAACCGACGCCGTGCTTCGCGGCTGGAATCCCGGGTTCGCCCGCGCTTGGCGCGCGTGCCCCGGGATGACCGCTTCGTGCAAAAAAAACGCGCCCGGATCGGGCGCGTTTCGGATCGCTTTGCCGGCACAACCGCAGCGGGTATGCCGGAAAAGCCGCTGGCAAATCCTGGCCTGTCCTATTCCTGCATCACCTTGCAGGAGACTTCGTCGGGCCGGCCCCAGTTGAGCACCGCCTGCTGGCGCATGCCGTCGAACCAGACGCCCGGTCCCGCGTAGCGGTAGCCGCTGCCCATCGGGATGAGGCGCACATGCACGCCGCGTCCGTGGCCGGTCGTGAGCAGGTAGCCGGTGACCAGGTCGCCTTCGCGCGAGACCGCGAGCGGGTGCAGCGGGTAGTCGCGGCCGTTCTCGCAGGCAAGCCACATCTTCTGCGCCTCGATCGGCGCCGGCCCTGCGGCTCCGGCGACGTCGGCGGCGCGGGCCAACCCCGTCACGGCGATGGATGCGATGAAAGCGCAGAGCGTGAGCCCCGCACGCCGACCCCAAAGGCCTGTCATGACGATTTTCCCCCAAAAGGATCCGCGCAATTCTTAATGGGTCGCTGGTTAACGCACAAGGGCAGTTGCGCAACAGTCCAGTTCAAAAGCACCCGAATCCGCATCGTGACGCACAGGGCCAAACGCAAGCACTCCTGGCCGATTCGCGTGCGCCAGCAACAGGATGGCCAGCACCTCAGTCCGTAAGAATAGTCAATCGAAGTATTACACTATGACGGTAATTTTGCTGTGGGTGTGTGACAAAAATACCTCTCATTTTTGAACTTAACCACTTGCAAATAAAGCGGTTTTTTAACCTTAATATCCATCAAGAAACATTGACCGAATACTAATAAAGCAGGTACCTTTCTCGCCAATTTTAAAACATCTCACAATGCGTCCGGGCTGCAGCCGACAGGACGCGGGGGAAGGTTGACATGAACGGTCCGTTTGTTGTCGCGCAGGCGAATACCGGTGGCGCGAGCGCTACCCCGGTGCAGGTCCTCAAGCTCATCAAGCCGCAGGCCGGACACACCGATATCCTGCATGCGAGCTTCACCGGCGCGGTGAAAGTCGACTTCACGGCGATCGCCAACGAGAAGATCACGCTCTTCCACGACAGCAAGAACCAGTCGCTGCACGTGATCTTCGCCGACGGGTCCCAGATCATCATCGAGCCGTTCTTCGACTCGACCGGCACCGTCCTGGCCAACCTGCTCTTCGAGATGGGGCCGAACCAGATTTTCGACGGCATCCAGTTCGCGCAGCAGTTCCCGATCAGCGAAGACCAGTCCGTGCTGCCGGCCGCGGGCGACGCCGCCGTGGTCTCTGGCGCCGACTTCCACGACCCGGCCGTCGATCCGCTCGGACCGGCAACGCCGCTCGACCTGCTTCCCCCGGAAGAGCTGCCCGGCCTTGCGTTCACCAACACCGCGACGCCGTTCCTTGAGACCGACCAGATTCCGATTCAGGTCGCCGGCAAAATCGTAGGAATCGTCGAGGAAGAGGAAAACCGGCAGATCATCGAGAATGGCGATGGCGAAGCTCGGATCAACACGTTCTCCCTCGTTTCCGGCGGCTACAAGATCGGCGGCGTGTTCTTCTCCAGCCAGGGCAACGAAGACACCAACGACGTTGCTTCGCCGGCCGATCCGCCGCCGTTCGAAGATCCGAATGCGACCCCGAACGACACCGACAACACCAATGGGGGAGGCGGCCCCTTCCAGGACCTCGTCACCCGTGTCTTCACCAGCGATGCGTCGAACTCGCTGGCGACGCTGTTCACGGGCGGCGACCCGCCGCTGAACTTCCATATTGACAGCACGATCACAGGCCAGACGGTCGTCGACAGCGACGGCAATCCCGTCACCTCGAATGGCGAGGCGCTGGTCTATGGTCCGGTCATCACGCTGGCCGGTGAGACGATTGTCTCCGCCGGCAACGGCGCCAGCGGCAGTGTCTTCGAAGTTCATATCTTCGATGACGGCAGCTGGGAATTCGACCTCTTCGGCAAACTCGACCATCCCGATGCGACGCAGGATCCGGGCTCGATCCTCAACGGCGCGCTCGAAGAGACGCTGTTCCTCGACCTCACCAAGCTGGTCGAGGTGACCGACGGCACCGGCACGGTCGTCCATCTGTCCGGCGCGAACATTTTCGACGTTGGCGTGATCGACGACACGCCGAATATTGAATGCGTGACGCCCGATCCGTGCGCGGTGGTGGTGCACGACGAGACGCCCGGTGTGCAATTCTTCGATGACGACACCACGAATCCGTCCGTGGTGGCGCTGTTTGCCGGCGTTGCCAACAAGGGCAACGACCCCGACGTCCCGGATGGCCAGAAGGTCGACGGCGCGATCGGCTTTGCGCAGAGCAACGGTGCGCTGATCAGCGCGTTCGGCAGCTTCGGCGCCGACGGCCCGCTCGATCTCAACAACGATTTCATTCCGGATGCCGGCGCTATCGTCTTCTCGCTGACGCTCAATGGTCCCAGCGGCAGCGTGGACTCCGGCATTCAGACCACCGAAGGCCGCGAGATCTTCCTCTTCCAGGAAGGCGACCTGATCGTCGGCCGTTACGATACCGCCGGCGGCGAAGTCGATTCAGACGATCCGGCTGCCTTCGCGATCGCGATCGACCCGGTGACCGGGCAGGTGTCCGTCGCCCAATGGGTCTCGCTGCATCACAACAGCCCCGACGTCGGCCACGACATCGACGAGTTCGTTTCGCTCGAGGAAGGCACCGTCAACGCCACCATCACCATCACCGATGATGACGGCGACTCGGCCTCGAAGTCGGCCGACATTTCCAGCCAGATCCAGTTCGAAGATGACGGCCCGACCCTGTGTGTCACCACCGGCTCCGGCACCGTCTCGCACGACGAGACGCCCGGCAGCACGAACACCGCGCAGAACCCGGAGCCGCCCGCGACTGACATCTCCGGCTCGACGAACGTCACGTTCAACGGCGGAACGCACAGCGTATTTTCGCTGTTCTCGAGCGTCGTCAACAAGGGCAACGACCCGGATGTCGGCGATGACCACGGCGCGATCGGCTATGCGCAGGGGCAGGGCGCCTTCGTCAACGTTCTCGCCAATTTCGGCGCCGATGGCCCGAAGGACAGCGATCACAACGGCGTCGCGGATACCGACGCGACTGTCTATGCGCTGCATCTGCCGGGCGGCAACGGCACCTGGTCGGGCCTTTACACGACCGAAGGCGAAAAAATCTATCTCTTTGAAGAGAACGGCCTGATCGTCGGCCGCATCGACGCCGACAACGACCTGGCGGAAGACAGTGTGCCGGGCCATTTCAATACCTTCGACCAGCACGACGACGACGACGCGGCGGCCTTCGCGATCACCATCGATCCGCAGACCGGCCAGATCTATGTCGCCCAGTATCTCTCGCTGAAGCACTTCTCGTCGCCGGACGCGAGCGGCGACATCAGCGAGCCGGATTTCCTCGCCAGCGGCACCCTGCAGGTGTCGGTGACCATCACCGACGGCGACGGCGACACCGTCACCAAGTCGGCCGACATTTCGGGCGAGATCAGCTTCCGCGACGACGGTCCGACCGTCGATGTCAAGCTCGACCATCACTTCCACGTCATCCACGACGAGGAGCCGGGCGTCCAGAACGGCGGCGAGGACGACGACATCACCTTTAATTCGCTTCCGTCCGAAGTGCGGGCCACGTTTGACGGTGTTGCCAACAAGGGCTTCGACCCGGATCTGTCGAGCCCGCCGGAGCCGTCCGACCAGCACAATCACTCGGCGATCGGCTTCGCGATCAGCGAGGATTCCGCGGTCGACTTCAACACGCTCAACTACGGCGCCGACGGCCCGAAGGACACCAACCACAACGGTCATGCCGACAGCGACGCGATCACCTATGCGCTCAAGCTGAGCAGCGAAGGCCTCTATTCCGGCCTGCAGACCACCGATGGCCAGTCCATCTTCCTCTTCACCGAGGGCGACGCGATCGTCGGCCGCGTGGGCGGCGCCAACGGCGCTGCCGCCATTGCGATCACCATCGACGACGACGGCCACGTTGCGACTGCGCAGTGGCTGTCGCTCAAGCACCCGGACATCGACCAGACCGATGATGACGATATCGTCAAACTCGACATCGCGTCCGGCACGCTCACGATCGCGGTCACCATCACCGACGGCGATGGCGACACCGCCACCGCCTCGACCGGCGACATTTCCGACGGCATCCAGTTCGAGGACGACGGCCCGTCGGCCAAGTCGAACGACAAGGTCCAGCTTGAGGACGACGATCTGCCGTTCCCGGGCTCGCCGGGCGGCAACGCCCCGGGCATCGACGGCGGGCCGGGCGACGATTCCGCCCCGCAAAATGCGACCGGCACCCTCGGCCACGACTACGGTGCCGACGGCCCTGGCTCGATCACGCTGCTCAGCAATGTCGGGCTGCCGAGCGGACTCGGATTCTCGGTCCACTCCAATGACGGCACGACGCTGATCATCCAGCAGAACCAGGCCGACTATGGCACCGTCGACGTGCTGCGGATCCAGATCAACAACACGACGGGGGCCTACACGGTCACCCAGTTGCACGCCATCGATCATCCGACCGACAACCAGGAAAACAACGTCGAGTTCACCATCAACTATCAGATCACCGATGGTGACGGCGACCACGCCAACGGCTCGCTCAAGATCAACATCGACGACGATTCGCCGGATCCGGATTTCCATCTGGCATCGGGCTCGATCATCCATGATGAGACGCCCGGCGTGGACGGCGACGCGAACGACGTTGCCGCAAGTCCGACGCTTGATGCGCTGTTCTCCGCAGTCACGCCCATCGTGCAGGATACGGACGTCCCGCATCCGGGCGGCGAGCCGGCGATCGGCTATGCGCAGAGTTCCGGTGCGATCGTCAGTGTGACACCGAATTACGGTGCCGACGGCCCTGGCAGCACGGTTTACACCCTTGATGTCAGCTCGGCTGGCGTCAGCTCCGGCCTGTTCACGACCGACGGACACGAAATCTTCCTGTTCAAGGTCAACTCGCAGCTTATCGTCGGCCGTTACGACGGCGCCGATGCAGGAACGAGCGTCGGCACCGGCGATCCGGCGGCCTTCGCGATCCACATCGATCCGACCACCGGCATCCTGACTGTCGCCCAGTACCAGTCGATCAAGCACGACGACCGCGGCGACAACGACGAGTCGAACGACAACGGCAATAACGCCAACGACGCGCTGCCGGACGATCCGCTGACGGTTCAGCAGGTGATCAATGACAGCGCGCTGAAGGTGACGGTGACGGTCACCGACCACGACGGCGACGCGGTGTCGCAGACATTCAATATCGGCGACCAGATCAACTTCCAGGACGACGGTCCGTCGTCCGCCAGCCTGAGCATCACCGCGGGCACGCTCATCCACGACGAGACGCCCGGCGTCGACGCCGGCTCCGACGACGTCAGTCCGAGCGGCACGCTGGACAATCTGTTCTCCGGCGTCGTCAACAAGGGTAACGATCCCGACGTTGCCGATATCCCCGGCGACAATGTGATCGGCTACGCGCGCGATACCTTCACCATCAGTGCCTCGGTGACTTACGGCGCCGACGGCCCCGGCGCGAACTCGCCGCAATATTCGCTGGCGATCCCGCAGGAGGACGTGTTCTCCGGCCTGCAGACGACAGAGGGACTCAACATCCGTCTGCAGAACGAGAACGGCATTATCGTCGGCCGTGTCGACACGGACGGCAATGGCAGCGTCAGCACGAGCGATCCTGCGGCCTTCGCGATCCGCGTTGACGCGAGCACCGGCCAGCTCACGCTGGTGCAGTACCTGTCGATCAAGCATGACGACAAGGGCGACAACGACGAGGCGAACGACAACGGCACCAACGGCAACGATGCGTCGCCGGATGACACGCCGGATCCGGTGCAGCAGTTCCTGGCCACCGGCACGCTGTCCCTGGTTGCGACGTTCACCGACGGCGACGGCGATCCCATCCAGGCGTCGACCGATATCTCCAGCCGCGTCATCTTCGAGGACGACGGCCCGTCGTCTGCGAGCCTGAGCATCACCTCGGGCACGCTCATCCACGACGAGACGCCCGGCAACGACGCCGGCTCCGACGACATCACGCAGACCGTCGCGCTCGACACCCTGTTCTCCGGCGTTGCCAACAAGGGCAACGACCCGGATGTGACGGACCCCGTGTCCGGCACGCCGGTGATCGGCTACGCGCAGGACACCTTCACGATCAGCCAGTCCGTGACCTACGGCGCCGACGGCCCTGGCGCGGGCTCGCCGCAATATTCGCTGGCGATCTCCGCGACCAACGTCCTGTCCGGCCTGCAGACCACCGACGGTCACAATATCCGTCTGGTCAAGGAAGGTAACATCATCGTCGGCCGTGTGGATTCCGACGGCGACGGCTCGGTGACGGATGGCGATGCGGGCGACAAGGCTGCCTTCGCGATCGCTGTGGATCCCTCGACCGGCCAGCTTACGGTTGTGCAGTACCTGTCGATCAAGCACGACGACAAGGGCGACAACGACGAGGCGAACGACAACGGCACCAACGGCAACGATGCGTCGCCGGATGACACGCCGGATCCGGTGCAGCAGTTCCTGGCCACCGGCACGGTGTCCCTGGTTGCGACGTTCACCGACGGCGACGGCGATCCCATCCAGGCGTCAGCCGATATCTCCAACCGCATCATCTTCGAGGACGACGGCCCGACCGTGGTCGTCAGCGGCAGCGCGACGATCAACCTCGACGAATCGATCGTCAATCCGGTGACAACCTCGCAGGAGGGCGGCACGGTTCCGGCCGGCGCCGATGACACGGCTCTCACGCAGCAGAACGGCGTCAACCCGATCGGTCATACGACGCAGAGCGTCTCCGGCAACTTCCTGTTCAGCCTCGGTGCTGACGGCGGCACGGCCGATTATTCGCTGCGGCTGAAGCACACGGTCGAGCAGGTTCCGCAGATCGTCACGACGCTGCAGACCAATCTGTTCGCCACGCAGCCGGCGCCCGGAGGCAATCCGGATCCGAACTCCGGCGACTCCGATCCGTTCACGCCTTACGCGGATAACGGCCGCATCTACCTGATCCAGGTCGACGCCACGCACATTGAAGGCCATGTCGGCAACAGCCTCAGCGACCCGCTGGCGTTGAAAATCAGCATCGACAACACGGGCCTGGTCACGGTCGACCAGTACCTCGCCCTTTATCACGATGGCGCCGACAACCTGTTCGACGGCGACGGCAATAACTTCGACGCCGCAATCGACGCGATCAGCTCACTTGCCAACGGCGTGGTTGCGGTTCTTACCGCTACCGACGGCGACGGCGACCAGGCGGCCGCCGAGCTCCCGCTCAACCTCCACGTCGAGGACGACGGCCCGGTCGTGGCGAGCGCCACGACGGTCGAGACCATCCTCGACGATGAGGGCCAGACCACCGCGGTCTCGGTCGGCCCGGACGCCAACGGCATCGCCGGCGGCCCCGGCGACGATGCCGGTGTCCTGACCACCATCAGCGGCAATCTCGCCTTCAATGCCGGCACCGACGGCCTCAAGTCGGTCGTCGCCGGCTTCGGCCAGCGCACTGCGCCGCTGCAGGCGATCCATGTCGATCCGGTCACCGGCCATGGCGAGGCCATGCCCGTCGTCACCGGCTGGGAGCCGGATGGCGCCGGCGGCGGCACCTTCCGCGGCTGGATGGACATCACCGGCGGCACGGCCGGCGTCTATGACGCGGGCACCGACGACCTCGTCTTCACGATGACCGTGCATGCGGATGGCAGCTACACGCTCAATCTGTACGCGCCGCTTGCGCATCCGTTCCATGACGCGGATTCCGCCAACAATGGTCCGGAGATCGAGTGGGAGGACAACGTCTCCCTGACTTTCAACTACGTGGTCACGGACGGCGACAACGACACGGCGAGCAGCACGATCACGTTCAATGTCGACGACGACACGCCGGACGTGCCGGTCCCGCCCGATGCGATCACCGTCAGCGGCAACCCGGCCATTGATTCTCCCCCGGGCAAGCTGAACTTCGAGCCCGGCGCGGATGGCTGGGGCAAGGGCAGCTTCGAGGGCAACGTCGCCCCGGACGGCCTCACCTCAGGCGGCCAGGCGATCCACTACTACGTCGACCCGGCGCATCCCGAGGTGCTGATCGGCTACATCGGCGCGACGTCGCCGGGCGATCTCGGGTACAACTCCGCCAACACGATCTTCAAGGTCACCCTGAACCTTGGCGATGACACCATCGACGGCAATCCGAACGACGGCATCGGCGGCAGCTGGACCTTCGACCTGATCGGGACGCTTGACGGGCTGTCCACTGAACAGCTCACCGTCGGCGGCTCCTCGTTCGGGTCGGGCCCGCAGCCCTACCAGATCCTCTCGACCGGCAGCGGCGGCACCGGCGAACAGCTGTCGGTTGCCAGCGGCTGGCAAACGGACGGCACGTTCAACGAGGCCACGTGGCTCGCCACCGGAGCGTCGACGGGCGTCAGCATCGCCTCGATCAACGGCTCGACCGGCGGCTGGGGTGTCGACAACAACAACTTCACCACCGGTGAGTTCCTGCGCTTCGACTTCGGCTCGCTGGCCGACTTCGACGGCGCCGGCGGCTACACCCCGCCCGCGGCGTCGCTGCCCAATGTCAACCAGGCGACGTTTGCCTTCCCGTTCTACAGCGCGAGCGACGACATTTCGTACGTGGCGCATTTCAGCAACGGGACGATCGCATCGGCCACGCTGGCTGACCCGACGGCCGGGCTTGTCATCAACGCTCCGGCCGGATTGTTCATCGACTACGTCGAGTTCTATGCACACGATGCCAACGGCAGCGGCAAGGTCGATCTGCAAAGCGTCGGAGCCCAGGTACAGGGCAATGACTTGCACCTCTCGTTCAACGCCACGCTGACCGACGGCGACGGCGACGCGGAGCAGGTTGCGCTGGCGGCGACGGTTCATTCCCAGACGCCCCCGCTCAACCAAGATGGCCAGGCTTACGCGCTGGTCGAGGAAGAGCAGCTCGGCCACATTGACCAGCCGGCGTTCCTGGCAAGCTTTGTCGGCAACGAGGATGGCGACGAGGGCCCGCTGGCGCCGGTCAACGCCGATGGCGACGTTGACCCGAACTTTAACATCACCACCGCCCAGAAACTGGCCGGCGGGTTCGCGGTGTTCGGCGGCAGCGGCGACATCGACGGTCACTTCGACAACGCGTTCCAGGACGACATCGTGCAGTTTGTCGGGGGCGGCAACGTCACCGCGCATGGGCATAACGTCCGCTTCGACGTCATCGACAGCGACTCGCTGCGCGGCTACGAGGACGTCGATGGCAACGGCGACTTCAACGGTGCCGACCGCATCATCTTCACGATGGAACTCCACAACGGGGGCACGACCCCGACTTACGACTTCTTCCTGTGGGACAATATCGACCACCACACCGTTCCGGCGGCGGACGATCGGGAGAACACCCGCCTGCTCGACCTCGACGGCATCGTGATCGCGACCAGCACGGGCACGCCTGACAAGGCGCTCGATGCCAAGATCGAGATCATCGACGACATCCCGGTGGCGCAGAACAACCTCGTGACCGTGCAGCAAGGTACGTCGACTGCCAGCTACAACCTGCTGCTGATCCTCGATCTGTCACTGAGCATGGATCAGGACGTCGGTGGCGGGCAGACCAGGCTCGAGGTCGCGCAGGCGGCGTTGAACAACCTGATCGATGCCTACGCCGGCCTTTCGAACAACGTGACGATCCAGATCGAGACGTTCAACAGCACCGGCACGCTATGGCCCACGATCTACACGACCGGTGGCGATGCCGCCAACAACCTGGCTGCTGCCAAGGCCTTCATCAACGGGTTCGACTCCGGTGATCTCGTCGCCGAGACCGACTATGATGACGCCGTGGTGACAGGCGCGACGGCCGTCAACTCCTGGACTCCCGGCAATGCCTCGCTCCTCAATCTTGTCTATTTCGTCAGTGACGGCCTGCCGCAGCCGGGCGGCGCCGATACGGAAATTTCGGATGCCGAAGAAAACACTTGGGAAGCGGCGCTTGCGGCCAAGAACGCACAGGCCTTCGCGGTCGGTATCGACCTCGGCGGCAGCCCGGATACGCAGCATCTCCAGGATGTCGCGTTCCCCGACACCAACGTGTTCCTGACCTCGAGTGCGGACCTGTCGAGCATTCTCGTTGACACGGTTGTGCCGGCCTTCACGTCCGGCAACGTGCTCGCCAATGACAGCTTCGGTGCCGACGGTCCGCTCAACGGCCCCGGCAAGGGCATCGTGTCGATCACGGTGTCGGATTCGCTTGCGGACCCCGGCGACCCCCACACCTACTCCTACAATGCGGGGGCGAACCAGATCCTGCGCGATGGCTCGTTCTTCGCCAACGGCTCGACGCTCGATGTCGATACCGTGCCTGGCGGCCACCTGACCTTCCACTTTACGACTGGTGGCGGCTTTAACGCGGGCGACTATGCTTATACTTCGCCTGACAGCGTCGGCGCCGGACTCACAGAAACGTTCCACTACGTCATTGCTGATGGCGATGGCGATAAGACGGGAGCGGATCTGCAGATCACTGTGGAGCCGGC
>DASRGR010000032.1:0-74198 GCA_035650955.1 Pseudolabrys sp. | reverse complement strand
ACGATGTTCGTTTATCGCGACGTCAAGTGGAGCGAGATACCGAAACTGATCGGCCGCGTCGTCCGCACGATCGGCATGGTGATGATCATGATCGGGTTTTCGATCGCATTTGGCTATATGATGGCACTGCTTCAGGTACCGGCAATCGCCACGAAATTCTTCGTCGACATTTCAAACGACAAATACACCTTCCTGTTATGGGTCAACGTACTGCTGCTTCTTCTCGGCACCTTTATGGATCTCGCGCCGATGCTCTTAATTTGCACGCCGATCTTCCTGCCAGTGATCAAGTCTTTCGGCGTCGACCCCGTTCATTTCGGCATCATCATGATCCTCAATCTCGGCATAGGGCTGCTGACACCCCCCGTTGGCCCGACCATGGTTGTCGGCTGCGCGATCGGGAAAGTCTCAATGGAAGCGGTCTCGAAGAGCATTCTCGTATTCTATATCCCCATGGTGATCGTGCTTTTTCTGGTCACATATATTCCGGCGCTGTCGCTGTGGTTGCCGCGCCTCGTCCTGAACTGACGGATTGCCAGCATATCGAACCAGCACCAAGGGTCAGTGCGCGGTTGCGCGAGTCATAAGACGGGGGATCGAGCCGGTTGGTTCCTTGTCAGGCCTGAGCGGCACGCCAGCGGGCGCATTCGAGGGCAAGGGCGAGGACGCCGCGTTACGACCGTCGGGTCCGGCGTTTGCAGCCGGGGCAACCGGCCCGTTTGCCGCGCCATCGCCACCGGCTGCTCCCGCCGGCGAGACTGCCGACGCATCCGGATAACGGGAACCCAAATCGCGGAGAAACGCGTCGAGCGTATCGACGCTGGCAACCTTCTTGGCCACGTCCTGAAATTCCGTACCGGTTGTTCCGATGGGCGCGGTTACCACTTCGAAGGCACGACGATCGGGGCCGTCGGCAAACTTGGCTTCGTACTTTTCACGCAGGCGCGCGACCCCTATCGCTTCCTCGCTCAGTGCGTAGCAGATCGCAGCACGCAAAATGTCGGAGCGCTCGGTTTCATTCAACGGCGCGAACTCCCGCCAGCGATCTCCATAGAGAAGCTCAATTTGCTCTCCCGCGTCGCGCCAACGGCGAGCCGCCCACAATATGTCGGATCGCAGCCGTATGGCTTCCCGGCCGTTGACGTTGGCGATCAGTTCTAGCGCGAGTTCGTGACGCCCGAGGTTCGACATTGCGCGCGCCTCCAGCAATAGCCGCTGATCACGCAAGTCGTTCGATAAATCGGCCACACGAGTTGCCTGGAGCGTGGCAAGCGCACGATCAGGCTTCCGGTTCATCAGGTACACAACGGCCAGCCGCGTGGCAACCTGAGATCGTGCAGCACCCTGCAGGCGGTGGTCCACCTGATGCTGCAGCAGCTCGGCCGCCTGATCAAGCAGGTCGACTGATACCAGCCGGTCGGCAAGCCTGCGGATCATCTCATCCCCGCGCCGGCCGATCGGCGTCAACTCGCGGAAGTCGTAAAAAAGGCCGAGCGCCTCGATTGGCGGGAGCGCCTCGCCTTTACCCCCCAGGAAGAGGCTTTCAAACGTGGCGGCGGCCTCATCCTGAATCTTGCGCGTCATATCCGAATTGGGGTGCGCAAGCAGCGCGGTACGCATCACATGGAACGCGTCGCGGTATCGGCTGTCTTCGGTATAGAGATGCGCAAGCAGCTTGAGGCCCTCGGTTTCCGTCTCATCGCCGCGCCACACGGTCGTCAACGTCTCGAGATCGTTGATGACGTCCTTGCGGCCCAGACCGCCAGTCGCAAAAGTGAGCGCGATTTCGCGCAACCGCCCCTGCGCCGCGGCACGGCGGTTATTTGATGTTGCCGCCGCACGATAGCTCACGAGCGCATCTTCGTTCCTGCCTAACCCCTCGTACAGCCGTCCTATCAGTACATTAATCGTCGGCTCGAGATCCGGAGTTATGCCGACAGTCTCTATGTCATTCGCCACCTTCGTAGCGCTGCTGAAGTCACGCACCTCAATCGCGGACCGGAGCGCCTCTTTCATGGCCATGCGTTGCAACTCGATAGGCAGGGCACCGATAGCAGCGCTGATGGTCTTGAAAATTTTCTGCGCCTCGGCCCACTTTCCCTGACGAGCCAAGGCCATTGCGCGCCAGACAGGCGCATCCTGCTGGTTGCCGACCTGCGGCTTGGCCAGCACCTTGAGAGCGTCCTCAGGTCGATCGAGCATCACGTCGGCAACGGCTGTGAGGACGCTGCCCGTTACATCTTCCGAACCACGCTGATCCGAAAGCGCCACATCGAGTACCGCCTTGGCTTCCGGTGCCATATCTTTTGCGAGGTAGAAACGTGCGAGGTTGAGGCGGGCGTAGCGGCGTTTCGACGGAGGAGCCGCGGCGGCCAGCCGGATCAATTCTGCCTGACGCGAATTGAAGGGCGCATCGCGGTCGTAGCCCCACAGCTGGGTATCGAATGTATAGGCGCGGAAATTGGTTGCGAGCGGCTGCTGGCCGAGTGCCGTGGCCGACAAGGACAGCCCGGCCGGCCGGCCAATGCTGACCTTGTCGGCGCCGAGTTCGGCGGTGACGTCGTCGGCAATCGCCTGCACCACGATACCGTGGATCGACGGAAGAGCACGAAGCTCGACGAACTCCTGTACCTTGAGAAAGCCGCGTGGAGGCCCGAGCGCGGTGACGATCATCAGACGATCGCCGACGTCGGGGTCGGTGACGTCGTGAATGGCCCGCGGCTCGTCGAAGGGGATGGCGAGACTCGCACGATTCTTGCCGACGATGCTGCGGGCAACCGTAAGCGGCCGTGCAGACGTCGTCACACTATCGGCGATCGTAAGGATCCAGCTTGGTCCATCGGCGGCGATGCTGCTCATTCTCGGCCGCGTCAGCCTGAGACGAATGATCGCGGCCCCGTCCTTCGCACGCTCGAACAAGACTTCGCGTATGCCGCTGTCGGCGTCTGCCTGCAGCGCAGCGAGGTCGATCTGCGTCGCCGTGTCGAATACCAGCCAGAGCGTGTCGGCGCGCTGGAATGCCGCAGCGGGCGTCGCCACCGCGAACGGAAATTCGACACGAACGCTCTCGCCGGATTGCTGTACATTGGCCACGACGACTGCATTGGGGTTTGGCGCCGGTCGGCTTTCCGCAACCGGCGCCCGCTGCATCAGCCTGGCAACGTCCGCCGGCGGCGGCGGCGCGGGGGCGTTGCCGGGGGAGGCCTCGGCGGTTGGTGGCGGCGTTGGCGGTGAGGCTGACGGCGGCGCCTTGGCTTCGGAGGGCGGCGAAGGATCTCGTACTTCACGTATCTGTACCGGCGCCTCGACTGATTTCGCCTGCTCGATGGCCTTTTGCGGATCCACGGAAGGCTTTGTTTCAGCCTCGGATGGCGCCGCAGCCGCCAAGGTTACCGCCGGCTTCGGTTCATTTGGCGGGATATTTCTTGCTGGCGCTGTTTGCGGTGGCGAGGCAGCAGGCGCGCCTTGCGCTACGGCAGGCTGCCCTGCACTGCCCTGCGTGGGTTTCGGTTTGGCGGCCCCGTCGAGTCCGATGTCGACAATAATGCTGCGGTCTTCCCGGAAGGTCCGCACCAGCGGCGTTCCGTTGAGCGCGAAGACGACGGTCACCGTATCGAAATCCACCTCGGATTCGATCGATTTGAGTGTCGGCGGCAACGAAGCCTTAGCGTCGGCAAGGTCCCAATTGACCTGCTGGTCGAAATTAAGCATCACCCTGCCGTCAGCACGCTCAGGTACCACATTGACCGTGTCGGGCATGGTGAAGGTGTAGCGAACGAAAGTAGGTTGCGTCGTGACTTTCACGCGGACCGTCGGCGGCTTCTTTTGCTTGTCTGCGATCCGCTGCTGATGGAGCTGGCTTTCAGCCTCACGCGCGCGCCGGACCAGTTCATCAATCACCTCCTGCGGCAGGCCCGGTGTCGGACCCTTCCAGTTTTCCGGCAGAAGATCGATATAGAGGCGCTCGGCTGCGGCGATGGTATTGACTTTCGCTTTCCGGGTCAGGGCGATGCGGATTGCGCTCCCATCCGGATCACGTCGTGCTGCACTTATATAGTCAGGGGCGGTCGTATTCAGTTTCTCCACCGCGACAGCGACCGGCTTCTTGAAGCCAATGACGACGATGGCTCCCGAAACGCGGACATTGGCTTCGACGGCTTCATCGAATTGGAACAACAGCCGGACAAACCCGCCGTCGGCGAGTGCCTTAACTTCGCCTTTGATGGGATCGTCGGCACGGGTATCCGGCAAAAACGAAAAGAAGACGACCAGCCCGGCCATTGCGCCAACCAGCAAACACCTGCTTCGGGCAGCCAACAGCGTGCATGCTGGCATGCGCGCGAACAGCCGCTTTAGCCTGGATGGCAAAAACGTCATGGGCGGTTCCAGCCGGCAAGCGTGCCGGTTACGACAGCCTACGGTTGGGCGTTTAACGGGGCGTTAACCGTGGGTGGCCGGACCCGTTCAATTGCCGGTCGGCTTGCCCTCGATCTTCGGCAGCTGATCCGGATTCTGCGCTTTCGGCTGAGCGCTCGCCCTGTTGGCAAGCTCGACGGTCAGCCGCTCGGCCGCATCAGGTGACATTTGCGCCAGGATTTCGGACATCTTGCGCGGATTCATCTGTGTCGACACGTCCACCAGAATTTTCATGTCCAACCGGTCGAAAATCCGGGCGGCATCTTTGGCCTTCATGTTCTCGTACATGGAGACAATGCTCTTGAAGCGCTCGGCCTCCACCTTGTCACGCGTGCCCATTGCGTTGTTCACGCGGCTTTCTGTGTTCTTGAGCTCGGAGACCTTGGCTTCCAGCCGTTTCTCGGCGGCCTTGAGCAGGTTTTCACGCATTTCCAATTCGCGGTTTCGCGTGTCAAGTTCCTGCCGGCGCGTCTGCAGACGCTCGAGGACCGCGCGTTCGCCGGGCGATGCAATACGGCCGGGCTCAAGCGGAATAGCGGCACCTGCCATTTCCAGTTTTGTCGGGTCCGGCGGCTTGTCGCTGACCTTCAGAGCCGGATCACCGGATTTTTCCTCTGCGCCAACCGAGCCGGTGACGTCACCACGACCTTCCTTGAATCCGAACATTTCCTGCGCCCAGGACTGCCTTGTCCCGGTCGCATCAGGCTTGCTGTACTTTTCCGTGAACACGATCCTGGGCTGATCAGGCACGCTGTCCGGCGAGACGATCTTCAGATCGCCCTTGTATTTGGCCTGCAACCGCTCGGCCAACGTATAGCCGCCGTCAAAGATCAGGCCCGATACCTTGAGCGCGAACAGACTCGCCGTCGCAAACAGCACGATAGGAATCAGCCGGAGATCGCGCGCGAACCGGATCATGCTGCCTGATCGCTCAAACGTGTGCGCGTGCGCTCGGCGAACGCCTGCGCCGCGGCCGCAACCGCCTTGGCCTCCTGGACAGGCGGAGAGTCTCCGGTCGGCCGGGTAACCCCGGCGATTCTTACAAGCCGGGCCAATAACTGATTGCCGGCACTGAGATGAAGATCGAGCTCGGCCGCAAGCGTTTCGCCCCTTTCAAGCCTTTCACTCAGCGCCTGCTCCCCTTGATGCATCATGGATTTCAGACCGACGATCGCCCGCTCGGCGATTTCGGTGGCTGTGACCAGCTCCGAGATCGTTGCACGCAGTGAACTTTCGTCGGCCTTGAGAAGACGGAGCTGCTTGTTCAGCCGAACGCAATACAGAATCGTGAGCAGCAGCAAAATCGAGACCATGGTCTCGACCAGAAAACCGTAATGATAGCTCACGGAACCTCCATTTGAGTGGTCGTCGCTGTCTCGTCGGCCTTTTCGAACATGGCGAATGTCGTGCGTGGCTTGCGCAACGGCTTGGCGACACGTACGGCAACCCGGTCCCCCACGCGGCCCATCCGTCCTTCGGTCAAAATTATGTCGCCGCAGCGTACGGAAACCATTGCCTCCGGCTTGATCTCGAGCATGAGCGTATCGCCGACGTTGAGCCCCATCATGCGGCGTAAAGGCAGACGCGCTTCATAGAGGACTGCATCAACGCCGATCTGCGCCTGCCCGATTTCGGTGGCGAGATGCCCTTCCCAGATTTCGTCGCGACCGAACTTTTCGCCCATGAACATCTGCAGCAGCACGGCGCGAATAGGCTCGATGGTCGCATAGGGCAGCAGCAATTCGATCGTGCCGCCCCGGTCTTCCATGTCGATGCGCAGGCGCACCAGAATGGCGGCGTTGGCGGGCCGCGAAATCGCGGCAAATCGCGGATTGGTCTCGAGCCGGTCGATGTTGAATTTCACCGGCGAAAGCGGTTTGAACGCAAGTTCCGCGTCTGCAAGCACAACCTCGATCATGCGCTTGACAAGATTGGTCTCGATCGTGGTGTAAGGCCGTCCTTCAACACGGATGCTGCTCTGCCCTCTCCGGCCGCCGAGCAGTACGTCGATGATCGAATAGATCAGGCTCGAGTTGATGGTCGCCAGACCGAAATTGTCCCATTCCTCGGCTTTGAAAACCGCAAGAATCGCCGGCAGGGGTATCGAATTGAGATAGTCGCCAAAGCGGACCGACGTGATGCGGTCGAGCGAGACTTCGACGTTATCGGATGTAAAATTGCGTAAGCTCGTTGTCATCAACCGTACGAGACGGTCGAAGACAATTTCCAGCATCGGCAACCGCTCATAGGAAACCATCGCCGAGTCGATGATGGCGCGGATGCCGGAATTGTCGTTGAGCGAAACATCGGCAAGACTGAAGCCGAGCAGGCTGTCGATTTCTTCCTGGTTGAGTATGCGCTCGGCGCCGCCCTTGGCGGACTGAAGGCCGCCAGGATCGTCAGCCATCGCCGCCCATTGCGCGGCGGCGTCATCGGAAGCCGGCGCTGCCGCCGCGTCCGTGTTCGTTGGGGCGGCACCGGTATCGGATTCCAGCGCAAGGCCCCATTCCGCGGCGAGCGCGTCCTGATCGATCTGGTCTTTTGTCGCCATTGTCCGAGCAGCCTGCCCTTTATTTCGTTTGTTCCGTCACTGGACGACGATTTCCTTGAACAGCACGGCCGTGATGTGGTTCGGCGCAACTGCGGAGTTAACGCGACGTGTCAGTTCTTCCTTGAGCCGGTAGAGGCCCGCGGAACCGTCAAGATCGGTTGGCCGTAATTCCCGCAGATAGGTCTGGAATGCATCCATGACCCGCGGCATCAGGGGCTGAATCAGCGGCACCAGGCTGGAATCCGGGAGTTCAAGGACGATTTTGACTTTGAGATACTGGGTGCGGTCGCCGCCCGAATTCGAGAGATTGACCAGCACGTCAGGCAGGTCGACGAACGTCGCGGGCTTGGCGGCAACTTGCGGTTCCTTGTGGCCGGAGCCCTTGAAAAAATAATAGGCGCCGCCGCCACCTCCGATCAGGACCAGGAGGCCGGCGCCCCCAATGATCATCCATTTCAGCGATGGCAGCTTGAACTTGAGGCTGAACTTGAATTTCGACGGCGCTGCCTGTTGCTGGCTTTCATCTTCGGCCTTGTCGTCTTCCTCAACGTCCGCCTGCTTTGCCTTGGCTGCCATGAATGACCCCGTTCGCGACCTTTGTGCGGGACGTGCGGTGCTGGTTTGGCCGAACAGCGCAGCTGCGCGCCCGCGCGCACCCCTTACGGTCGAAGGTAGGTTCGTATGGTTAACAGATACTTTCCCGGCCCCGGCCGGCAGGAAACTTTTGCCGGGTATGACCTTTAAACGGTTGTTTTTTGCCGTCGCCCCGGCCGGCTGCTCTCAAGCAAGTTATTGAACATAAACAGCTTTCTATGTTGGCACGGTGGCTGCAGTGTGTCTGTCGCCGCTTTGCTTGGGAGAGCTTGCGGCATCAGGTGCGGTCGGAAAGCGGCCTCGGGAGGGCCGACCCGACCGAACTGCAAGGGGAGTTAGCGATGGATAATGCACTTCTGGTCGGACTGTCACGCCAGGTCGCCCTTGCGCGCGAGCTTGACGTGATTGCGAACAACATCGCCAACATCAACACGACCGGTTTCAAGAGCGATGGCGCGGTTTTTCAGGAATACATAAGCCCGACAGCGCGCGCGGAGAACTTTATCGGGCCTGATCAACTCGTCAGCTTCGTGCAAGATCGCGCGACCTGGGTCGATCTCAGCCAGGGACCGCTTGAGCGCACTGGCAATGCATTGGACGTCGCGATCGACGGCCGCGGTTTCCTCGTCGTGCAGACGCCCAACGGTGAACGCTACACGCGGAACGGCGCTCTGCAGATCAACAGCAACGGCGAGCTGGTTACCAGCGAAGGTTTCCAGGTCTTGGGTGAGTCGGGGCCGATCACGTTCCAACCGAAGGATCGCGACATCAAGATCAGCAGGGACGGCACCATCAGTGTGCGTGAAGGAAATGTCGCGGCGACAGAGGCGCAACGCGGACAGTTGAGACTGGTCAGCTTCGACCAGCCCAACAGGCTTCAAAAGGACGGAACCGGCCTTTTCCTCGCACCGGCAGACATGACCGCACAAACCGACAAGACATCCGGCTTCGTGCAAGGGTCGGTGGAGAAATCCAACGTACGCGCCGTCATGGAGATGACGCGTATGATCGAAGTGACGCGCAGCTACACCCAGATTGCAAACATGCTGGCACAGCAAGCGGCTCTGCAGACCACGGCGATCGACAAGCTCGCCGACGTGCCGGCCTGAAGCCAAGTGGCGGGAGAATAGCCCATGCGAGCGCTACACACCGCGGCGACCGGAATGATGGCCCAGGAGATCAATGTCCAGGTCATCTCCAACAACATCGCCAATATGCGGACGACCGGCTACAAACGTCAGCGCGCGGAATTCCAGGATCTGCTCTACGAATACGTCAGCCGCGTCGGCACCCAGACATCGTCACAGGGAAACATCCTGCCCGCCGGCATCGAGCTCGGCTCGGGTGTCAAGACCGTCGGCACGCCAAGGCTCATGAGCCAGGGCGAGCTCACTCAGACCGGCAAGGACTTCGACCTGGCCATCCGCGGCGAAGGCTTTTTCAAGATCCTGCTCCCCGACGGCCGGACTGCCTACACGCGTGACGGGTCGCTGGAGCTCGATGCACAGGGGCGCCTCGTGACCGCTCAAGGCAACCTGGTCCAGCCAGGCATTACGATCCCGCAGAATGCAATGTCGGTATCGATCAACGCACAAGGACAGGTGTTCGTGACGCAACCGGGCTCGAACACGCCGAGCCAGGTTGGCCAGCTCGAACTCTCGATCTTCGTCAACAAGGCCGGACTCCAGAGCATCGGTGACAATCTGTACCTCGAGACGCCTGCCTCGGGCGCGCCGCAAAACGGCAATCCCAGCACGGATGGTTTCGGCAACCTGCAGCAGGGATTCCTCGAACAGGCGAATGTCGAAGCGGTGAGCGAAATTTCCGATCTCATCGCCGCGCAGCGCGCGTACGAAATGAACGCCAAAGTCATCTCGGCAGCCGACCAGATGCTGTCGTCCACCGCCAACCTGATGCGTTGAGGCTCGCCATGATCCGCCCAATCATCACCACCGCGTTCATCGCAATCGGCCTGCTGACGGGCGTCGCAACCGCGCAGGCGCAGCAACAGGCGTCAAACCGGCCGGTATTGAAGGCGGAAGCGATCATCACCGGCGACATCGTGCGGATTGGCGATCTTGTCGAAAACGCCGGCGTGGTTGCTTCGGTGCCGATCTTTCGCGCGCCCGACCTCGGCTGTACCGGAACGGTCTCGGTCGATGCCGTTCTCGAGGCGGTCCGGGATCACGCGCTGATCGGCGTCGATACCGCCGGACTGCGCGAGATCGTCGTCACCCGTGCCAGCCGGGCTATTCCCGAAAAGAACGTCGAGGACCTGATGACCCGTGCGCTCTCGGCCAGATTCAACCTCGGACCCGCCAAGGACATCGTGGTGAATTTTGCGCGTGACATACGCACCATTTATGTGGAGCCGTCGTCATCCGCCGAGCTGAAAGTCGCGCACATCGACTACGACGCGCGCAGCGGGCGCTTCGACGCCATCGTCGAGGTTCCGGCGGGCGCCGGCCGGCGAAATATCCTGCGGCTTGCCGGCCGTGCATTTGCAACCGTCGAAACGGCGACCGTCACGCGCACGATCGAGCGGGGCGCCGTTCTCAAGGATGCCGATATTGTGGTCGAACGCCGCCCGCGCTCGGAAGTAGGCCGCGATGTCATAACCAGGCGTGAGGACGCCGTAGGCCTGGCGGCGCGCGTGAGCCTGCAGCCCGGCCGGCCGCTGCGCCCGGCGGACGTGATGCAGCCCGATCTCGTCCAGCGCAACGAAACCGTCACGCTGGTCTACGAGGTGCCGGGCATCACCTTGACGATCCGCGGGAGGGCGGCCGAGGGCGGCGTCGAAGGCGACGTCATCAACGTTCTCAACGAACAATCCAGGCGCACCGTCCAGGGCGTGATCATTGGTCCAGGCCGGGTGGCTGTCACCAATGGATCGCCGCGCCTGGCGGCAAATCAGATCAGCAGATCAGCTACCAATGCCAATATGCGTTAGTGCCGGTGTGACCGGTCTGTCGAGATGAGCGGCAATGAATTCAGCGTCAGTGGTCAAATTCTGTATCCTAATCGTGAAAGCACGATCATGAAAATCGCCATAGTCATGCGTCGAGCCGTGTTGGCAGCACTTGCAAGCGCTCTCCTCGGTGGTTGCGCCTACATAGACCGGCTGAAATCGGTCGGTGAGCAGCCACCGCTGACGGCCGTGGACAATCCCACCACGCGCCCGGGTTACAAGCCCGTCCAGATGCCGATGCCAGCCGCCCAACCCGCGGCGTACAACCCGAATTCCCTTTGGCGAAACGGCTCACGTGCATTCTTCAAGGACCAGCGGGCGCACCAGGTGGGCGATATTCTCACCGTAAAAGTCAACATCACCGATAAAGCGAATATTGAAAATGAAACAAAGCGCACGCGCACGATGACGGAGGACTCGGGGATCGTTAACTTCTTCGGCAAACCAAAAGTGCCGATCATGAATACACCGGTACCGACGCGTATCTTCACCGCCGATTCCAGCACCACGGGTAATGGCAAGGGATCGGTCGATCGAACGGAAGAGCTCAAGACCAACGTCGCCGGCGTCGTGACGCAAGTACTACCGAACGGAAATCTTGTGATTGAGGGCAAACAGGAAATTCGCGTCAACTTCGAGATACGCGAACTCGTCGTAGCGGGAATCGTCAGACCCGAAGATATCGAGAGCGACAACACGATTGACGCAAACAAGATCGCGCAGGCGCGTATCGCATATGGAGGTCGTGGTCAGATCACCGATGTGCAGCAGAGTCGCTACGGCGAGCAGATACTCGACATATTGCTTCCGTTCTAATCCCGCGTAGCGCACCGGGCTCCCGCGCCGTTTCGCATCGCGCGAGCGTAACGGCGTTCACGACGCGGTCTCCGGCTGCTCCCCGGCCGGAGGCCGCGCCTTTTGCGCGAGTGTGATTGCGCAAAAAATTTGCCCGGCATATTCGCCGGGCGCCAAGTTTAACGCAAAGCTCCAACCTTCAGGCGACCGTTCAGTCGTCGCGGTAGACTCGTTCCCGCCTTTCATGCCGCTCCTGGGCCTCGACCGATAGTGTCGCAATCGGGCGCGCTTCGAGCCGACGAAGGGAAATCGGTTCGCCGGTCTCTTCGCAATAGCCATAGGTGCCATCGTCGATACGCGCGAGCGCTTCGTCAATTTTGGCAATCAGCTTACGCTGGCGGTCACGCGCCCGCAGCTCGATGGCGCGATCGGTTTCGGACGACGCCCGATCGGCGAGATCGGGATGGTTCTGATTTTCTTCCTGAAGATGCTGCAGGGTTTCCTTGGCTTCCTTGAGAATATCCTCCCTCCAGGCAAGCAGCTTGGCGCGGAAGTATTCGCGCTGGCGCTCATTCATGAAGGGTTCTTTGTCGGACGGCCGATAATTCTTGGTCTTGGCCAACATTCCCACCTACTCCCTGATTTTTGTTCTTGGGTGCAACTGTGCGTCCCCCTCCGAGCGGCAGGCTTATATACGCCCGCAAACCGGCGGACAATATGCGAATGGCTTTTGGAAGGCTGTCTGATTCTTGTGACGGTTCAACGACTTCCGTCAGAAGGCCAGAGCGCCGCAGATTGTCGCCGCGCCCTATCCGATCCCGGCTTTCGCCAGTTCTACGGCGACGCGCAAGTCGATTTCACTCAGCACGAGGTCAAGCCCGGCGTCTCCTGATGCTTCCGTCAATCCCTCCGACGCGACCTTGAGGCGCGCAAGCATTGTCTGGTCCACGCTTCCGTCGAGCAGGCTCAACTTCAGGGAGTCGAGTACGTCAAGCGCGCTGCGACCCTTCGCCACCGCGCGTTTTTTCCGCTCGGTCGGGTCTTCCACGCCCTGCAGCGCGATCAGAGCGTCCACCGTCGAAATCGCCCGCAATGACGTCGCGGCCGCGGAATTTCGCGGCATCTCCTGCTCGTTCACGCTGAAAGACCCCGCAGCGGTCCGGCGGGATGCGCTGGGGGTCACCGCCAGTGCGGTTCCGTTTGGCCCGTAGATGCGCATGACGATGGTCCCCACCGAGGCAGTTCGGTTCCCGAATACCTTGCAGCCTGACCCGGTATGGTTAATGGCCGGTAAATGGCCCGGCAAAAACTGCCGCATATACCCAATCGTGCCGCGCTCCACGTGAGGTGTGTGCCGGTCGGCTGCGAAAAATCAAAGCCTTGCCAATGCGTTGAGAGTCCGTGCGTCTTGGCACGCCGTTCGCATTGTCAGGACCGTCAGACGTCACATTGGGGAGCAGTGATGACGAAGACTTTGCGGGCCGTGTGCTTGGCCATGATCCTGGCGTTGATTGTCCCGGTGCAGGCCGGGGCGACGTCGCGCATCAAGGATCTCGCCAATATTGAAGGCGTACGGCAAAACCAGCTTATCGGCTACGGCCTAGTCGTCGGTCTCAACGGTACCGGCGATACCCTCAACAACATTCCTTTCACCAAGCAGTCGCTCACCGCGATGCTCGAGCGGCTTGGCGTCAACATCCGCGGTCAGACGATACGTACGGGCAACGTTGCCGCCGTGATGGTAACTGCCAATCTTCCGGCTTTCGGGACGCAAGGAACCCGTATCGACGTCACTGTTTCTGCCATGGGCGATGCCAAGAGCCTGCAGGGTGGAACTCTGCTGGTAACACCGTTGCTCGGTGCCGACGGCAACGTCTACGCCGTCGCGCAGGGCTCGCTCGCGATCGGCGGCTTTCAGGCGGAAGGCGATGCCGCCAAGATAACGCGGGGCGTGCCGACGGTTGGCCGCATTGCAAACGGCGCACTGATCGAACGCGAGATCGATTTCGCGCTTAATCGCCTGAGTCAACTGCGCATGGCGCTGCGCAATCCCGACTTTACCACCGCAAAGCGGATTGCTGCGGCGATCAATGACTACATTGGCGCCCCTACGGCGGAGCCGCTCGATCCAGCAACAGTGGGCATCACGATTCCACCGAAGTACCAAGGCAACGTGATTTCGCTGCTGACCGAAGTTGAGCAGCTGCAGATCGAACCCGATCTCGGCGCCAAAATCGTGATCGATGAACGCTCCGGCATTATCGTGATGGGCCGCGACGTGCGTGTGTCTATGGTCGCAGTTGCGCAGGGCAATCTGACGGTGACTATCTCTGAAACTCCGGAGGTAAGCCAGCCTCTGCCGTTTTCACGGGGGGGCAGCACGCGGGTCGTGCCGCGGACGCGGATTGGCGTTCAGGAAGACGGAAAGAAGCTCGCTGTGGTCAAGGAAGGTGTTTCGCTGCAGCAGCTCGTTGACGGTCTCAATGCGCTCGGCATTGGCCCGCGGGACCTGATCGCAATCCTGCAGGCGATCAAGGCTTCCGGCGCGATTCAGGCCGATATCGAGGTGATGTAATGGCAAGCGACGTCACTATGCCTGCACCCGGTCTCAGGCCGCTCGACGTTTTCACAAACGGCATGGCCAAGACCGCGCCGGCCAGGGAAGCAAAAGCGCGAACCGCAGCGCAAGACTTCGAGACTGTGTTTCTTAATTCAATGTTCCAGCATATGTTCACCGGTATCGATGGCGATGGTCCATTTGGGGGTAACGGCGCCGCCGGTGTCTGGCGTTCGATGCTCACCGAACAGTACGCGAAATCCTTTGCCAAGGCCGGCGGAATTGGAATTGGGGACCAAGTCTACCGCGCGCTTATGGCGCGGCAGGAAATCCGGCCATGACTTCGTCTGACCAAAAAAATCTGATCGGGGGGGAGAAGGAGGCGCGGCAGGCCATCGCCGCCATCGAGGACATCATGGACAAGCTGGAACAGACGCTTGTGGAGGAAACTGCGCGCGTGCGCGCCGGCAGGCTCCGCGACGCCGGCACCCTCGCCCAGAGCAAGCTCGAACTCACGCGGCGCTATGCGATCGAAAGCGCACGGGTGAAAGCCGCCCGGGACGCCATCGCCCGCTGGGTGCCCGGCGCGCTTGACCGGCTGCGCGCCCGGCACAACACCTTCCACGACCTGCTGCGGACGAACATGACCGTCCTGGCCACCGCCCATGCCGTTTCCGAAGGCATCATCCGGGGCGTCTCCGGGGAACTTGCGCGCAAACAGTCCCCCTCGACCTATGGCGCCAATGGTCGCGCGCTGGCACCCAGCACAAGGGCAAGCCAGCCTCTTGCTCTGAGCCGTTCGCTGTAGACGACACCGGACTGCCTGCGTTCCGCGCATATCCGCCATATCGGAACGGCGGGCACGCCCCCCTCGCCGCACCCAGCGCCTACGGCAGTAAGCGAAACCACCGTTCGTCCATCATCTGATGTGATGACATTTGCGCCTTGTGAAATCTATTAACCATCGCCGAATTGCCTATATAGATATTCGCATATGAAGGGCAGGCTCCTTGCGGCCTGCCCTCAAGCACTCATATCAGCCAAAAAGAGGAAATCGCGTTCATGTCCATCCGCCCCGTCAAACGCATCGTGCAGTCCAGCCCGACAATCGAAGGCGCCGGGGTGAAACTGCGGCGCGCCTTCGGCTTCGGCGAGACGGCGGCAACCGATCCGTTCCTCTTGTTCGACGATTTCCGCAATGACCGGCCGGCTGATTACATTGCCGGCTTTCCCTGGCATCCACATCGCGGGATTGAAACGATTACCTACGTGCTGTCGGGAACGGTCGAGCACGGCGACAGTCTCGGCAATCGCGGCACGCTCGGCTCCGGCGACGTGCAATGGATGACGGCAGGGCGCGGCATCATGCATCAGGAAATGCCGCAAGGCGATGCCCAGGGCCGTATGCACGGCTTCCAGCTTTGGGCCAATCTGCCGTCGTCACTCAAGATGACGGCGCCACGCTACCAGGACGTCAAGGCCGCCGACATCCCGGAGGTCGTGGACGACGACGGCACGCGCGTGCGCGTCGTCTGCGGGGAGTTTTGGGGAAAGAAAGGGCCGGTCGACGGTGTCGCGGCCGATCCCCGCTACCTGGACGTATTCGTCCCCCCGAATAAACAGAAGACCCTCAAGGTCGAAATCGAGCGTCACGCCTTCGCCTATATTTTCGAAGGCGACGGGAAATTTGCCGCCTCTTCCAAGCCCCTGGGCGTGCTCTCTGAAAAGCAGGTCGACGGCGAGGAAATCCTTTTCCGGGAGCCGGCCGGCGATCGCTCGCTTATTCTGTTCGATACCGGCGACGAAATCCGGGTTCAGGCCGGAGAGCACGGCATCCGTTTTCTGCTGGTGTCCGGCAAGCCGATTCAGGAGCCGGTCGCCTGGTATGGCCCGATCGTCATGAACACTCAGGCCGAACTGCAGCAGGCCATCGCGGAACTTCACAACGGGACTTTCATCAGGCCGTAGACCCGGACGCACCAAAAGCCGATTCACAGGCCCCGCGAACAGTCGGGAGTCCAGACAAAAGCCCCGGCCGCTCGGCCGGGGCTTTTTCACGCTCACGACAGCGCACGCCGAAATCTGGACGGCGATATTCCAGTCGCCCTGCGGAAGCTCGACGAAAACGAACTGGTCTCGGCGTACCCGACGGCAAGCGCAACCTCGGTGACCGATCGGTCGGCAAGAAGAATTTTGGCGTGCTCCATGCGCCTGTTCATGTGATAGCGGTGGGGCGGCACGCCCAAAGTCTGCTTGAATGCGCGTGCGAAGTGGTAGGGACTGAGCTGGACAAGACCCGCCAAGGTCGACAGGCTGATCGTTTCAGAAAGATGTTCTTCGATGTATTCGGTGACGCGCTTGCGCTGCCACCCGGCGAGACCGCCGCGAGCGGGTGCGTTTCGCACCTCGTTGTTCTGCCGATCGAGATTTACAGGCCCGTGAACGGGCAATACGCCAAGCGGCGCATGCTGCGTTACGGATCTCGACTTTAGTCGAGGCGACTTGTCGCGTGAATTTTTATCGGAATGGCAGCATGGACTGCCGTCGACCGCACAAAATGACATGGCAAACCCTTCGCTTGCATTGTTGCTCTGCCATCCTGGGGTTCCCGGCGCCGTGTTTATTTGGTTTCTTGCGATGACGGCGTGCGAACTGTGCCGCAATCTCCAAAGCGTGAAAACTCACGGGTGAGTGAGTAGTTCCGGACAGATCTGCTATTCGGCGCCCGCATCGCTTCAGTTGTCGGCCACGGAAACAGCAATTTCGAGCAAGTGAGTGCGCGCGCGGATAGCCATGTCTGGCGCGCCGGCAGGAAGTGCCGGCAAGCAGTGACACCGTCACTACAGATGGAGGATCCCGAGATGAGAAAACTGCTCATCGCCACGAGCTTTGCCGTCATGGTCGTATCGCCGGCATTCGCGCAGTCGTACAGCCCGGGTTTTGGTACCGGCAACGTGATCGACTTGCCCGCACTTGAGCGCGGTGGAAATTTGGCAAACGGCGCCTACGCCTATCAGGCCGACCACACCGCGGTACGCGGGCCGTCCAACGTCCGCATCGACAGCGTGTCGCCGAACGATCCCGACGCCGTTTACGAGGCCGGCCAATATATCGGCCGCGACCCTGATCCAAACGTACGTCTGCAATTGCGTCGTGACTGGACGCACGACTGAGTCCGGTTACCTGCACAAAAGCCCCGGCATCGGCCCGGGGCTTTTTCCGTTCGTACCGGCCGGTGTGCCATCTCCTTTTACAAACTGAAGCGATTTCCTATTCGGCCGGGATTGGGGTTGCCGGAGCGGTCGGCGCAGTCGCTGCCTGTGAGGGCGCCGACGGGCCCTTGAGCGGCCGCTCTTCCATTGAAATGAGAAATGCCATTCCGAATGAAAGCACCAGGGCGCACGCAAGAAACACGAATCGAAACGCATAGGCGAGTTCCGGCGCCGATGCCGTGCGGGCAAGCATTTCAATCGACATGCCCGTCACACCGCCAAGGCCCCCCATGACGATGGCGCCAAGCAGCGCGACCACAAGCGCAGAGAACAATGCACGGAAAAAATTCGCCGCACCCGTGGCGATCCCCATCTGCGCGCGCGAAACCGCATTCTGCATGCAGACCGTGGAAACCGGAAACACCGTACCGAGGCCCGATCCGATAAGCAGCAACAGCAGCAGAACTATCGCAATCGGCATGGACTCTGGCCAGATTGCCAGCGGTGCAAGAGCCACAATCGAGAGGGAAAGCCCGGCCAGTGACATACGTTTGTAGTGAGCGAGGTGGGTCATCAGTCGCCCTGTGATGGTCGAAAACATGACGGTCGCGCCCATCAGCGGGATCAGCGCCATCCCCGACTCGCTGGCGGAAAGGTGCAGCACCACCTCGAAATAGAGCGGCACAAAAATGGTCATGCCGACAAGCGTGCCCATGTTGCAGGCACCGGCGAGCGCCGCGCAACGGACGACCGAATTTCCGAAAACGGAAAGCGGCAGAAAAGGTTCGGATGTCACCACCAGCCGCCAGGCAAATAACACCCAAAGCGCGGCGGACCCGAATAGCAGTCCCCCGATCTGCAATGAAATCCAGTCGAACCTGCGACCACCCCACGTCAACGCAAGCAGGAGTGCGACAGCCGCCGTCATCATCAGTAACGCACCGATAATGTCGAGCTTGTGCTTGCGCGGCTGATAAGGGACCCGGCGAAGCACGTTCGAGGTCATTCCGAGCGCGCACAGCCCCAGCGGAAGGTTGATCCAGAAAATCAGCGACCAGTCGATGTGCTCGGTAAGAAAGCCGCCGAGCACGGGACCACCGACCGACGACACCGCAAACACGGCTCCGATATAGCCCTGATAGCGGCCCCGCTCGCGGGGAGAGACGATGTCGGCAATGATTGTTTGAGAAAGCGCCATCAGCCCGCCGCCGCCGAGACCCTGAAACGCCCGCGCCAGCACGAGGGCCGACATGGTTGGTGCCATGGCGCAGGCAACCGAGCCGGTCACGAAAATGCCGATGGCGGCCAGCATGACGATGCGGCGGCCGTGGATATCCGCGAGCTTGCCATAGAGCGGGGTCACCGCAGTGCCGGTGAGGAGATAGGCCGTAACGACCCAGGACAGGTCATCGAGATCGCCGAAGTGCCGGCCAATCGTCGGCAACGCCGTCGCCACGATGGTCTGGTCGAGAGCCCCAAGGAACATCGCGAGCATTATCCCGAGGACGATTGCTCGTATTTCAGGATGGGTCAGCGAGCGCATTTCGAGCTGCGCGTCGGGCTTTGCAGATCGCTGTTTGGCTCTCGGTTTTGCGGAAGTCATAGGTGCGGTTCTGAAAACTTTCCGGCGCGCTGCTGAATGCCCCGGCATTTCCGGCAAAGCAAGACGCGGCGGCGCGGGGGTGCTATGTGCGATTATGATACGAACGCAAAGGGCCGGCCCGGATTTTTATGAGAACAGGATTGCGCTCGATCCCCGTACTGCTGGCCGTGCTGGTGAGCATCGCCGCCGCGGACGCCCGTGACATGCTTCCGCCAGGCTTTGTCTACTTGCGTGAGATCGATTCGAGCATCGTTCAGGACATTCGATACGCCACGTCCGACAACTTCACCGCTCGTCCACTCCCCGGCTATGGCGCGCCCGAATGCGTTCTACGGCGCGAGGTTGCGGAGGCACTCAGGCGGGTGCAAGCCGAGCTTGCACCTCAGAACCTGAGTCTGAAGGTTTACGATTGCTATCGTCCAACCCGAGCCGTCCGCGCCATGATGGCCTGGGCAAATGACAGCGGTGACGACGGAACAACGCGGCGGTTTTATCCTGCACTGCAAAAGCGCAATCTTTTCGCGCTTGGATTCATCGCAACCCAATCCCGGCATTCCACCGGCACTGCCGTAGACCTCACACTGGTCAGAATGCCGAGCGCACCCTCACCCCGTTTTGACCCGAATGCACACTACGGCCCGTGCACCGGCCCGGCCGACCGGCGTGCGCCCGACAACAGCGTCGACATGGGCACGGGCTTCGACTGTTTCGACAGGAGAAGCTACGGGACAAGCACCGCAGTTACGTCCGAGCAGCGGCACTGGCGGCTTGTGCTGCAATCGGCGATGCGGCGACATGGCTTTTCAGCCTACTTCCGGGAATGGTGGCACTATTCGTTCTATGGTGCCGCTGAGCCGCGGTCTTACGACTTTGCGATCTCGCCGCGCGGACGATGACATGTTTACGAATAAGCCGGCGTACTCTCAATTTGACGACGCACGGCGAGCGCCTTTCGGCCACTTGCCCGGCCAGCTGACTGCATGTTCCTCGAGGCGCTCGTCGGGCACGTCAGCTTCGCTCGCCGACACGCGACCACGCACCGACACTCCGGCGCGGTGCACGGTTTCGGGATCGCCGGAGACCAGGGGGTGCCACCAGGCGAGATCCTTGCCTTCGGCTACAAGGCGATAGGCGCAGGTCGGCGGCAGCCATTTGAGACGACGCACGTTGCGCGGCGTCAATCGAACACAGTCCTTCACTTCCGTCTGTCGCCGCGCGTAGTTGCGACAACGGCAGGTCTGGCAGTCGAGCAGCCGGCAACTGACGTCGGTAAAGACGGTCGCGTTGGTATCTTCGTCGATCAGTTTGTTCAGGCAGCAGCGGCCACACCCATCACACAGGCTCTCCCATTCAGCGCGAGTCATTTCCGACATTGCCTTGCGGCGCCAGAACGGAACCTGTCGATCGGACATGCCACGAATCCCTTATGGACGTCAGGTTGTAGCGGTTCACAGGCGTCGCGTCATGTTTCGAAACCGAGGCTCATTTCGGCCATTTTTGCGGTATTCTTCTATTCACCCTGGGTTCACCTGATCGGAATGGTGGCATTGGCCGCCGGTCGGCCGATCGGTTAAAATTATTCGGTCGGCATCCGGCCGGCGCTATCTCACGGGCAATAGGCCTTGCGCGATCTTTTCCCCGAGGACTGGAAGGTACACATCAAGCGATTCCTGCTGGGGCTGGACGCTTGGATCGATTTCAGCCTTTTTCGCGGAGCCTCCGGTGCGCGCGAGGCTTACGAGCGCTTTTCCACATTCATGGACCGATTCCATGTTTCCGGATGGCGGCGCTGGCTCAACGAGCTGCTTTCGGAAGGCGCCACGCTTGGAGCGTTCGGTCTGGTCGTGTTGCTTGCACTTGCCGTACCGGCGTTCCGCGAGACCTCGGATGACGATTGGCTGAAAAAGTCAGAACTGGCGGTCACCTTTCTCGACCGGTACGGCAATGAGGTCGGTTCGCGCGGGATTCGTCACAACGATTCGATCCCGCTTGATCAGTTTCCAGACCATCTGATCAAGGCCGTGCTCTCGACGGAAGATCGGCGCTTCTACGAACATTTTGGTATCGACCTTGCCGGAACCGCGCGCGCGCTTGTCGCAAACACGAGAGCGGGCGGCGTCGTGCAGGGCGGCTCGTCGATCACGCAGCAGCTTGCAAAAAACCTGTTTCTCAACAACGAGCGCACGATCGAGCGCAAGATCAAGGAAGCCTTCCTCGCGATGTGGCTGGAAGCGCGCCTGACCAAGAATGAGATTCTCAAGCTCTATCTCGACCGCGCCTACATGGGCGGCGGCGCGTTCGGAGTGGATGCTGCAGCCCAGTACTACTTCAACAAATCCGCGCGAGATGTAAATCTTGCCGAGGCGGCGATGCTCGCCGGCCTGTTCAAGGCCCCCACAAAGTTCGCGCCACATATCAATCTGCCGGCCGCCCGCGCGCGCGCCAACGTAGTCCTGGACAATCTTGTCGAAGCCAACATGATGACGGAAGGCCAGGTCTTTGGCGCACGTCGTCACCCGGCAACGCCTGTCGATCGTCGCGACGATCGTGCACCAAATTACTATCTCGACTGGGCGTTCGACGAGGTGAAGAAGCTCGTCGACACGTTCCCGAAATCCATGACGGAGCGTGTCTTTGTGGTACGCACCGCGCTCGACATGGGCTTGCAGAACAATGCCGACGCGGCAATCGAGAGTTCATTGCGCCAGTACGGCCAGGAGTATCACGCCAAACAGGCCGCGGCCGTTCTGATGGATGTGGACGGCGCCGTACGGGCGATGGTCGGCGGACGCGATTACGGCGCGAGCCAGTTCAACCGTGCAACTGACGCAATGCGGCAGCCCGGCTCTTCATTCAAGCCTTACGTCTATGCGGCGGCGCTGATGAACGGCATGAAGCCGACTTCCATCGTGGTTGATGGCCCGGTCTGCATCGGCAACTGGTGTCCCCACAACTACGGGCACGGATATGCAGGTTCAATGACGCTGCTGATGGCGCTGACAAAATCGATCAATACGATCGCGGTGAAGCTCTCGATCGCGATCGGCAACGGCAACGCAAAAGTTGGACGCGCCAAGATCGTCCAGCTTGCCCACGACATGGGTGTCCGCACGCCGCTGCCGGATACCCCGTCGCTGCCGATCGGTGCGGACGAGGTCACCGTGCTTGATCATACCGCCGCCTACGCCACCTTCCCCAACATGGGCAAGGCCGTAACACCGCACGCAATCCTCGAGGTACGCACCGGCACGGGCGAACTGGTATGGCGCTTTGATCGTGACGGGCCGAAGCCCCGGCAGGTCATGCCCGCAAGTGTCGCCGGGGATATGATCAAGATGATGAACAGCGTGGTCGAAAACGGCACCGGCCGGCGCGCCAGGCTTGATGACACCGCCGCCGCCGGAAAAACGGGTACGACCAACGCGTACCGCGACGCCTGGTTCGTGGGCTACACCGGCAATTTTGTGTGCGGCGTCTGGTTCGGCAATGACGACTATCAGGTTATGAATCGCATGACCGGCGGTTCCGTGCCGGCGATGACCTGGCATAAGATCATGGCCTATGCCCACCAGGGAATCGAACTGAAGCCGCTTCCGGGTGTCCCCGCGCCGCAAGTGCGGCAGCAGCCGGCGGTCGCCGAGGTCAAACCCAAGACTGGCGAGACGCCGCCGCCTCGGCCCGCGCTTCTTACCAAGCGAGGAGCCGACATCCTGGTCCGCGTCGAGCGGATGATGGACGATGCCAACCGGGCTCTCGGGCCGGTGGCACCGGTTCGGCCGACAGTCTCAAGCGGCAAAGACAAGCAGGCTCAGATGCCCGACGCCAACAGCGGCGCTCTTGCTGTGTCGCTGGAGGAACGCGCATTCGGCAACCACAACTGATTGGCCATCGCGATGCGGTGGACGTAGCCTCTCCCGACGGAATCGACTTTTTGCTCTCGCCAGTGGATCGAACGTGCGACTGCTGACCGGAATGCTGTTTGCTCTTGCCGTCGCGACATTCGTCGGTCTGGGCATGACCTATTTTGCCCTGAGCCGTGATGCGGCGTTCGGTGCGTTACCGATCGAGAGTTGGACGGCGTGGCCGAAAACCGGAACGGTGGAAGCTGATCCCTATGCGCGTGCATCTATTGCCCGCACCGGGCGGTTGCCTGTCGCTCTCGGAGATGGCGTATCGTTCACCGTTCAGGCGGATGATGACGGGAAGATTCTCGATGGCCGTTGCGAGGTGGTTCTGTCGGGCATTACACCGGCTGCCCGTTTCTGGACACTCACGCTTTACAAGAGCGACGGCAGTCTCATTGCAAATTCAATCAATCGCTATGGATTTACCAGCGAGGAAATCGTCCGGCGTGCCGACGGCAATTTCGAGATCGTCGTCGCACCACGCGCCAATCCAGGCAACTGGCTGCCGACGGGGGGCATAGAGCGTTACCAGCTTGTGCTGCGTCTTTACGATACCGCGGTCGGAGTCTCCACGAAAACCGGCCGCGAGGTCCCGATGCCGTCCATCTCCACGCGGAGCTGTCCATGATTCGCTGGCTGCTCCTTTTCCTGGGCGGCGCTTTGCTCGGCGGCATCGTGCACCTGGCGACGGTCATTTTACTGCCGCGCACGGCGACGCAGGACGCTTATGCCCGGCTCACCCCCGTTGCGCCAGTGAACGCCGTTGTCGCCCTGCCCCTTCCGTCGCCGGAAAGAGCGGTCATGCCTTTCATGGATCCCGCCTTCGCGACGGCAATCTGCCGATATGATCTCTCCGAGGGCCCCCTGAAGCTCACTGTACCGGTCAGCCCCGCCTACACGTCGGTGTCGTTCTATACGCGCTATGATGTCGCGTATTACGCCATCAATGACCGGGCCGCCGGCCGTCGCATCATTGAGCTTGATCTGATGACGCCCGCGCAGCGCGAGCAGGTACCCGAAGATGAGGAAGTAACTGCTGCCGACCGACTGATCGTCGAATCGCCGACCGTCACCGGATTAATCGCCATTCGCGCTTTGGCGCCTGAGCCTGGATTGATGCCCGCCGCACAAAGTGCCGTAGCGGCATCGCGATGCATCCGTCAGACCGAGCCTGTGCGATCGCGGAGATAAGCTAGTTTGTCGACGCGAGGCTTGGTTCGCGGACCCAGGTTGGCGGAAGATTGCGATATCGCGCGACCTGGCTTTGCAGCAGGTTGATTGCTCGTTCGGCTTCGACTGCCTGCGACGAAGGAGTGGCAATCACAAGCCGCTCGAGCGCGAAACGATATGATGCGATCCGGTCGGATAGGCTTTGCCGCACGATTGCTACGACATGGGCGTTTTCCCGGATGCGTCGCAGCGCGTCGACACGCTCCTGTTTGCCGATGTTTGAAATGAAAGAAAGACTCGTCCGACGCTTGTTGTCGATGTCGATAACGCGGCCGGCGGTTTCGAAGAATTGGGACATTCGCGTGATGTCGTTCCGGATGTCGTCGATTAGCTGCGAATACCGCGAAGTGGGCGAGCGATGCCATCTGGACTGCAGTTGATCATAGTATCGCTGGTGGTCCGCCGAATTGGAGCGATACAGGCCATATTCGCCTGCAACCGAGTACCACTGCTGGCGGTCATATGGAGGCTCGATCAGCGGATACGCAAGGTCGCGGAGAGCCCGTTCGTCATCCGTGTACTCGAAACGTGACGCAGGGACCGGGTTCTGGCCGCCGGACTCTCGCCCGACCCAATCGTGAATTCCGTCGGTTACCAACACGGGATGGACCTCGCCGAAGTCGTAGTTCGCACACGCCGCGAGAAACGCGCAAACAGCAAGCGCGACTGCCTGCCGCCACACATTCGGTCGCGCTGGCGGTGGCAGGAGGTCGTTCATTGGATCATTCGGCGGTTAATTCCGTTCAGCGAGCAGCCCGACGACGACGGCGGCGGCCAGGATTATTTCCGCTGTGGGGCTCAAGACCATTTGAGCCGTCCGGATCTCTCTCGATCCGGATGACGGGAAGGATAATGACCGTTGCCGGTTCTGTATTTGCATCGACATACTTGCCGCCGCGCGGGTTTGCCTCGTCGGGAAATCGAATGATTTCGCCCATTGCAGTCCCCCTTCCGCCCCAGCGCGTTTCGATCAGGTCCGCCAGACCGGCATCGTCCGCAATTAAAGGACTTGCAAGGTTAACGCTCTGCTAACGAGCGGGCGCTAATGTCGGCCATCCCAAAGTGCCGGCGTAAAAGTATGGCGAATTCCTCCGCGCGCGTTCCTGTCGACAACCTCGTCGATCTGGCCTGCCGGGACGGCGTCGACGTGCGCCCAACCCTGGTGCGGGTGCTCACGGACCTCTATGTGCAGCGGCCAAATCACAGCGCCGAAGAGGAAACCCAATATGTGGAACTGCTGCTCGGGCTGATTGATTCGGTCGACGCACGGACGCGCAGCGCCGTCGCCGAAAAGCTTCGGAGGTATTCGAACGCCCCATCGGCAATCCTGCAAAAGCTTGACAGTCTTGCGGCTGCCAAGACGGGCCACCCTGAGAACGGTGAGGATCTGCTCGAGTTGTTCTTTTCGTCGGGGCCAGAAGATCGACGCCTTATCCTTACCAATCTTGACATCGTATCGGAGCCGCCAAAGCGGCGCCCTGTGCCGTCAGACGGGGAATTAATGAGGCGCCTGGAAGGCGCTGCGCTGCGACGTGATCCGGCCGAATTCAGCCGCGTCCTTGCGCGCGCCCTCAATATCGACCGTTCGCTGGCCGAACGGATTGCGCACGACCGTTTCGGCGAGCCGGTCCTCGTCGCAGCGAAGGCACTGGGGATGAATATCGAAGTGCTGCAGCGAATTCTGCTTTTTCTCAATCCGACGATAGGACAATCGGTGCGGCGTATTTTCGAGTTGTGCCGGCTGTACGGCGATATCAGCTCTGCTGCCGCCGAGCGGATGCTGGCCATATGGCAATCCGGTCCTGCGCGCTCTCGTGCCTCCCACGAGCCCATCTACTGGGACGATGAGCGCCGCAGCCTGCGTTCATCGGATGCGTCGGAATCGTCCTATGCTGGCGCGAGACAGGACACCCAGCTCGCGCGAATCACGGTCAACAAACGCTGACCGCAGCTACTGAACGACATTATCGAGGAAACTTCGTCCGGCGCGGTCTTCGACCTCAATCACCCAAAGATCGGGGTCAAAACGTATTTCTTTTGTCAGGCGAGCTTCGATGTCGGTTTCGCTTGCCGGTGTGTCCCGCCCGGCCAGAGCGACGAACAGACGATCCGATGGCTGAGCCTCGTCAAACGCCGATTGTGGGGCCGGGCCGTAAAGCGCGCCCGTTCCGTCGAGCCTGTTTATTTTGACAAAAATCGCGCCGGCTTCTTCGGCGCCGCGCCGCCGCACAGCCGCAAAAACACCTTCGACATTGCAGCGACGCAAATAGGCTGCCACCCATATTCCGCTTTTAAGGCGCATTCGCTTCAGTAGCACGAGCTACTGCCGCCAAGCCATCACTCCAGCGGGCGGCCGGTCATTGCAGCAAGCTCGCGCACCAGACGCTCCGAGAGCTGACCCGTAACCGGCAAACGGTGATCCCTTTCGAATTTCTCGATGGCGCTGCGCGTTTCCGGATCGTAAGCGCCGGTTGCCTTGATCTGTCCGTAGCCAAAGTCAGCAAGGGCCCGCTGCACGGCGACAATGCGCTTGGACGGTGCGATCAGTTTGGCGATCGGATCGCCCGACGACGAGCCCGGCGGCGCAACTGCCGTCGGCTTCGTGCTGTAACCCGAAATGGCACGCAGCAGGTTTTCGCTCGCCTCGGGGCTTGTCTTCGACCCGGAAGCCAGGAGAAAATCGCGAACCGCCGCGTCGGTCTTGGAACCCCAAATGCCGTCGGCCAGTCCGTCGTAAAATCCTTTGCGGGCAAGCTCGCGCTGGATATTCGCGACCAACTGGGTGCGGGCCTGGGCGCCTGGATCAACTCCGGCGTGGGATGACGCAACTGTTTGCGGCCTGGAGGTTGCCCCCTGCTGCTGCTGCAGCAAGGGATGCGCTGCAAAAATCGGCGCGGGGTGCGGGCCTTTCTGCAGAAAAAGTGCATTGGTTACGATTGCGAATACGGCAATTGTCGACATGACGACTGCGACAAACTCGCGCGGATGCTGCGCGATCGCGGCGGCCGTCCTGCCGACGCTGTCAAAGCCGGTCGAGCCTTTACGAGCGGATCGTCTACGCACTTTTCCTCACCTGGTTATCAGAGCGATCATGTTTTCCGTACTCATTCTCTGCCGTCAGCTCGCCGGGCTGCACAGATATGCGGCCATCGGAATGCGTCAGCGGAAGCCGAACCGTTACGCAGGTTCCTTCGCCGAAACGGCTGCGGATATCGACGTCACCGTCATGCAACGCCACCAGGCCCTTGACGATTGACAGTCCGAGCCCGGATCCGTCATGTCGGCGGTCAGGCGAAGAGCTCACCTGAAAAAACGCTTCGCCCAGGCGCGGCAGGTCGTCTGCTTTGATGCCGACACCGGTATCTTCGACCGCCAGGATCAGGTTTGACCGGTCTCGCGAGGCGGAAACGGTCACATGGCCTCCACATGGGGTGAATTTGATGGCGTTTGAGATGAGGTTGATAAGAACCTGACTCAGCGCACGCCTGTCCGCCTCAATGTCCGGAAGATTGCGGGCAAGGCGCAACCTGAGTTCGAGTCCGGCTTCCCGCGCCTGCAGTGCCAAGAGGTCGGTGGCGCTCTCGATCACCGGTCCCGGCGCAAATCGTTCCCGGGCAAGCTCAAAACGGCCGGACTCGATTTTTGAGGCATCAAGGATGTCATTCACCATCGATAGAAGGTGTCGGCCCGCGCTGTTGATCAGTTTGGCGTATTCTACCTGGGAAGACGGGATTCTGACCGACCCGTTCATCAGCATATCCGAGAAGCCGATGATGGCATTGAGCGGCGTCCGCAACTCGTGGCTCATGGAGGCGATGAAACGATTTTTGACCGCATTCGCGTGAGCCAATTCCGCTTGCGCCGCGCCGACCGCGGCCTCCTGCGACTTCCGCTCGCCGACATCGCGGAGGACTGCAGCAACTTCCGCCTTGTCCGGCCTCTCCCCCACTCGATCCAATGACCGACAATGCATTTCAACCCAGACCATGCGGCCGGGATGATACGCACCACAATCGCGCCGAACGCGAAACTCCAGCGAGCGCTCGTCGGTCGATTCCGCCGCATCGGCCAGTACCGAGAGAAACGCCGGCCGGTCGGTAACGTGTACACGGTCGAAAAGTCCGGTTCCGACAAGCCCGCTGACCGGGACTCCAAACAATGCCTCGGCCGCCGGCGATACAAAAACAACCGAGCCGTTGCGGCCAAAACGTATGATCACATCTGTCATGTTCCGGGCGATAAACCGGTAACGGTCTTCTTCGGCGTTGAGCAGTTGCTCGCCTGCGCGCAGGAGCGCATTGATGCCAAGCGCCAGGCCGGCCGCATAGAGCGAAGCCGAAATGATCGCGAGTGCGGCAAGCCCGGAGGGCATCCCGGTACTCGCAGGATTTGGGATCAGCCCCGTCGCGCTCAGCAGCAGCAGCAATAAACCCGCGGCCGTTGAACCTATTGCCGAGATCAGCACTGCGCAACGCGATCCCGAGAGCGCCGTCTCGAGGGGCACGACGGCCAGCCAGATCGCGGCAAACGAGGTGATCCCGCCGGTGAAAAGAGCGACGAGAAAGACGAGGCTTGTCAGAGAGAATACCGAGAGGATGTGCGCCGTTTCATAGCGACCGGTGCGCGACAGATAGCAGACGATGAAGATCGGGATTGCAAGCCAGGAAAAGATACCGAGTTCGATTGCACTCGGTTCCCCGCGCAGTACGAGATAGACCGGCAGGCTCGCCAACGCCGCCAGGCTCCCCAGCAGCCGGGGCGCAATGAACGCGCGGTGACGCGCCATCGTCAGCGCATCCTTCTGCGCCGCGACCGGGGTCAAGGCGTCGACATAGTTCCAAACCGGCGTGAGAAGACTCACCGTCCCTGTCACGTCCTGCAAGACAGACGCGTCCCTGTTCCGTGCGGACCTTAGAGCACCGGCGATTAAGCGAAGGCTAAGGATTGCGCCAACGCCCGCTGCGCGGGCGCGGCTTGCACGCCGTCCGGCACCGTGGACGGGTCATTCGCGGGTCATGGTGAAATTTCGGTTTCGATCCCCGGCCGGGCCGGCAGGCCTGGTCCATCCTTACCGTTCCGGTAACCATGTGTATGAGCGGTGCGACACCGATAAATGTTGAACAAACACACATGTGGCAGGATTTCTGGCGGTGGCGGATAATTCAAAGTCGATTAAAATTTGCTTCGATTTTGTCCTAAAAGCTGCCTGCATTGCCAATAACAGTTTCAGTGCTGTCTGCTAGGGTTTAGCTCAAAGGCGGTCTATCGGCTCCGGGGCATGGTGACGGGTAGGGTTATGTTCTTCCTTCTGCGAATGGCATTCTGGCTGTGCGTCGTCTGCGTGCTGCTGCCGAGCGGCACGAAATCGACGCCCGAAGCCCAAATAGACGCGTCGGAAGCGGTGACTCTGGCGAGCGCCGCCGTCTCGGACGCACGCGGTTTCTGCGAACGCCAGCCCGATGCCTGCGTCGCCGGCGGCAAGGTCGCTACCGCGCTCGGTCACAAGGCCGAGGCAGGCGCTCGGACTCTCTACGAGTTCTTCACGAAGCTGCGCGACAAATCCCTTCCCGCGGGAAAGGACGACGGCCGCTCGTCTGCTGCTGCCGGCTCTGGAACCCTGACGCCGGGCGACATGGCGCCGGCCTGGCGCGCGCCTGTGCCGTTGCCGCCGCGGCGTGAGATACGCAGCAACGGGCCTGCCGCGTAAACAGGCGGTTTAGGCGCGTTTCGCCGACATCACGATCCATTGGCGGCGGCTGACGCAAACGTATATATCAGTCGTCATGGCAGACATTGACGAAATCGTTGAGAACTTCGCGCTGCTCGACGAGTGGGACGACCGATACCGCTACGTGATCGAACTCGGGCGCACGCTGCCGCCTTTGCCCGAGAGCGCACGTACCGAAACAAACAAGGTGCAGGGGTGTGCCAGCCAGGTCTGGTTGCTCACGCATGTCAAGCCGAATAGCGCGTCCGGACCAATACTGACATTTGAAGGCGACAGCGACGCCCACATCGTCCGCGGACTGATTGCCATCCTGTTCGCACTCTATTCCGGGAAGAGCGCGCGTGAAATCCTCAACGTTGACGCGCTTGCGCTCTTCGACCGCATCGGCCTGCGGGAAAATCTCACGCCGCAGCGCTCAAACGGATTGCGTTCCATGGTGCAACGGATCCGGGCGGAAGCCAACGCGGCTCTGGCCGCCGTGGCCTGATAAACCTAGTCCACGGTGAAGTTCACGTCTTCGGCAAGCCAGATGCGCGTCCGCGAGCGCCTGGGACCCGCCGCGCGGGAAGCGAAGCCGTAGTGACGGGCGAGACGCTCCAGCGCCAGCTGCAGCGCGACCTTCGCCGAGCGTGCCGGCCACGCATGCTCGCGCTCCACGGTCTCAAGGCCTTTGAGGAAGCAGCAGATATCGAGAAGCAGACCGGCAAACTCCGGGCCAACCGCATCAAGCGCGTGATGCACGCGCTGCCGAGCCGCTATGGCGGTCTCCGGCACGAACGCCCCTTGAGCACCTCCTGACCGGCGGTCTGATGGAGCCAGGTTCGACCAGTCGGTGCTTACGCGCGGCATAAGATGCGCGCACGTAAAATCAGTCCGTAATCTTTCGCCCGCCTGCAACTGATGCGGCTCGATCATCGCGCGCCCATCACGGCCGCGCCGCCGCGCAAGCCATGCCAACGGGCTTTCATTTTCGTCCACGACGACTTTGGCACACCCATCCGCGCCGGTGATCTCGCGCGCGCCAAGGGCAAGATGCTGCGCCCGAAAGCTGCTGACGTCAGGCTGAAGCAAATCAGTAGCGGACGCGGGAACCTTTTGCGGTTTGACGGTCATATCCGCACCCGATGCACGAAACACCCGAGTGCGAACTCAAGAGCACACAAAAGATCATCGGTATACGGATCGTCGCGGCGATCCTCCACGATCCGACACGCGTGCGCGACTGTCGTGCGGTCCCGGTCAAACAGCCGGCCCGTTGCGCTGTAATTCAGGCCTAACGCCACGTGAGCAAGATACATCGCCACCTGGCGCGCAAGTGCGACCGGTGCCCGGCCGCGTGAACGGGTCTGCATTTCTCCGAAAGGTACGGAATAGGCGGCCGCTACCGTCGTTTCGATCGTTTCGCGGCCGATTGCTAAGACACGCGCCGGTGCAAGTTTACGGTTTTGAGGTCGGAGGACTGATGGCATGAGGCGATCCATGTAGGATTATATACCTACACAATCGCTCAAGTTAAAGGACCGGGGATAAGTTTTTTCGTCCGCCGGAACGTCCGAATGGAGGGGGCAAAAAGCCGGCGACCGCCGGACGCCTTGCTCCCTTGCTTCACTATTTCAGGAATTATCCCCGACCCAAGAAAGCCGGGATTACTTTGCGCGCCGGCGGCGTTGTTGTCCAAGCCCCATCTGCTTTGCAAGCTGCGAGCGCGCCGCCGCGTAATTCGGAGCAACCATCGGATAATCGGCGCTCAGGCCCCATTTCTCGCGGTATTGCTCGGGCGTCATGTTGTATTGGGTGCGCAAATGCCGCTTGAGCGATTTGAATTTCTTGCCGTCCTCGAGACAAACTATGTACTCGGGAGTAATCGACTTCTTCACTGAAACCGCCGGCTTGAGGGGCTCAGCAGAACCTTCCGCCGGCTTTCCGGACACCCTCGCCAGCGCGGCGTGCACTTGATTGATCAGACCGGGAATCTCGCCCGCCGGGACGGTGTTGTTGCTGACATAGGCGGATACAATTTCTGCAGTAAGTTCTATGAAGTTTCCACTGGTTGTGCTGTCTGTCATTGCCGCGGCCCCGGAGCGTCGACCAATGGACGCCTTTATTTAAAACTACTATCCCTTTTCTTGAGTTGCAAGAAGAAGGTCGTTGTCTGGCGCGACAATATTTGGTCATACGCGACCAAACCGCATCGTGACAAAGAAATACCAAGAAAAAGTGTCGGCAAGATTTACTACGAATTTTTTTCAAGATGGCTGCGCAACTCGTTAATCGAGGCGAAGCGGAGCGTGCCCTGCGGCAGTTCCGCCTCGATCGAACCGTCGACATAAAGCGTGTAGCCCATGCCGTCGACGACACCGGATTTCAATATGGCGGCGGCGCGCGGCCTCTGCGCCTCGGGTTCGGCACGTTTCTGTACAGGAGATGATTGATCGCGCGCAGGCGTAACCGGCGGCTTCGCCTCCTCCGGGCTACTGTTCCTTGTCGTTGTCGTTTTCGGCTCTGCCGGCCACATCGCGTCAAATCGCGCAGGCTGAACCGGTCGCGGTACCGATGCTGGTGCCTGGGACGGAAGCGACGTCGGACGCCAGCTCGCAGGCGGTTCCTGGCCCTTTTCCGGCGCATTTTTCTCGCCACCACCGGCTGCGGGCGCCCCGGCAGACCGCAGGCGGTCGGCAAAGGAATCCAGGCCACCTGACGCCGGCCCGGTCGGTTGCGATGGCGATAGTGAAATCTCGTCGTCCACAGCTATCGGGGCTTCTTCCGGATTGCGTAATCTCGGCGGCGCGAACTGGTCATGACCGTCTTCAGTTGCAGCGCTCGCGGGCCCCGCCGGCGGTGGTCCCATGCCAGCCAGTGTTTTTTCCGACCTTGGGCGCGGCGGGAAGATCGGCCGTGTCGGCGAAGGGCCCTGCGGCGCCATGCCTGCCGGCTCGGAAATATCCAGAGGCTGGTCGAACCGGGCCGACCCCGGATTCGCCAGCGACTCGGCTATGCGACGCAGCTGGCCGACGGTCACGCCCAAGGCGATAATGATCAAGCCCCCGACGGCCGCAGTGGTGCCTGCACTAATCAGCGTATTTCCGAAACTGAATTCGTTGATCGGAATACCAAATCCGACCATCACCAGCCCTGCCACCAGCGCAACGGTGCCAACACTGAACAGCAATACCGCCATACTCTACGTTCCCCTCTCGACCCCCACGTACCGCCGCCGCTTTCTGCTAAACTCTTCTGGCGGTGGTAAATTCTCGCCTTTTCACGGGCCTGCGGCAACCACTAAAGTTACCTCCGGTGCCGGCCGCTGCAAAAGCTCATAAGTCCGCGGCCCGCGGGCAAAAGCGGCGCGCCCATAGGAAAATTGGGGTCGCCGTTTTCAAAGTTGCCCGGAGCCGCCTCACCGCCTAATTAGCTGCTAAAGACAGGAACTCATCCAGGGACGCACCGGTTTCATCGAAGGCCCGGTTTATTCCTACAGATTTGTCGTTGTGCACCGAGGAGGATCTGATGCCATTCACGTTGCCTGATTTGCCCTACGCCCATGACGCGCTCGCGCCATACATGTCGCGCGAAACACTCGAGTACCATCACGACAAGCACCACAAAGCCTATGTGGACAATGGCAACAAGCTTCTGGAAGGCAGCGGGCTGGAAACCAAATCCCTCGAAGAGGTTGTGAAGGGTGCATTTGGAAAGAATGCCGGCCTATTCAACAATGCCGGGCAGCACTATAACCACATGCATTTCTGGAAATGGATGAAACCCAATGGCGGTGGCGACAAGATTCCTGGAAAACTGAAGGCCAAGATCGACAGCGATCTCGGCGGTGTCGCCAAGATGAAGGAGGATTTTACGCAGGCCGGTGTGACGCAGTTCGGCTCGGGCTGGGCCTGGCTCGCTGTCAAGGACGGGAAATTGATCGTCAGCAAAACGCCAAATGGCGAGAATCCGCTCGTTCATGGGGCAACGCCGATTCTCGGATGCGATGTTTGGGAACATTCCTATTATATCGACTATCGCAACCGGCGGCCCGATTATCTCAAGGCATTCCTGGATCATTTGGTGAACTGGGATTACGTCGAACAGCTGTTCGTCGCGGCAACAAAATAATTCAAGCGCAGAGGACCAAGTCTCGCGAGAGTCCGCAGAAAAATCCGGCTACCGATCGGCGGACCTGTTCGCCGATCGGGCCGCGCTTGCTGTTCTTTTCGTCATTGCGTTCGTCGCTATCCTGACGTTCCGCGATTACGGCCTCGGATGGGACGATTACACCCACTCCGAATATGGTGACTTGCTGATCGCATTCTACGCTTCGGGCTTTTCCGACCAGCGCGCGCTCTCTTTCGTAAACCTCTACAAATACGGCGGCGGCTTCGATATGGCCGCAGCGCTCGCGGCGAAGGTGCTGCCATTTGGCCTTTTTGAAACGCGACGCCTTGTCGGCGCCGCGGTCGGCATCGTCGGTCTGATTGCGACCTGGCGCACTGGCCGGCGGCTCGGCGGCCCCGTCGCAGGTTTGATCGCGCTCATGCTGCTTGCAGCGTGTCCGCTTTACTACGGGCACATGTTCATGAATGCCAAGGACGCGCCGTTCGCAGCCGCCATGGCGATTTTGCTCCTCGCTGTTGTGCGCGCCTTTGACCAGTACCCCAAACCCGACATGACGACCGTCGCGCTGCTTGCGGCCGGACTAGGGCTCGCATTCGGTTCGCGGGTGCTTGCCGGAATTGCGGTCCCATCCGTTCTGATCGCCCTGATCGTGATGATGACCGGCGAAATCCGGGCGCAAGGCCTCCGGGAAGCGGGCGTAAGGCTCAGAACGTTCATTCTGTATGCCGTTCCGGCGCTCGTGATCGGCTATTTGATCATGGGTATATTGTGGCCGTGGTCAGTGCTCGCACCTCTCAACCCGATACGGGCGGTCGAATATTTCGACACGTTTTTTGAAAAGCCCTGGCGGGAGATGCATGCCGGCAGGCTTTATGCGGTCACGGATATGCCCGCGGGTTATCTGCCGCGACTTTTTCTTCTCAAGCTCCCCGAAATCATGCTCGTGCTTGGATTTGCCGGCGCGGTCGGCGCACTCATTGCCGCTCGGTGCGGAAAGTTTCCTCCGACCCGGCGCGCCAATCTTGTGCTGGTTACAGCTTCCGCTTTTCTTCCAATTGTCGTTGCGATGCTGACGCACCCCGCTCTCTACAACGGTTTGCGCCATTTCGTGTTCGTTGTCCCGCCCTTCGCCGTTCTCGGCGGCCTTGCCGGCGCCTGGTTGTTTCGACGGGCACGAGCTGCCGGCAGATGGGCGACGGCGGCCGTCGCCGCCGCTTTGGCCGGCGGGTTGGCCATGCCCATCACTGACATGGTGCAACTACATCCCTACCAGTACACGGCCTTCAACTGGGCATCCGGTGGTGTACGCATGGCACACGACAACTACATGCTTGATTACTGGGGCCTTGCCTTCAAGCAGGCGGGCGAGGCGCTACGGATGAAGCTGGACATGATGGGTCTTAAACCGCCCGCGGGCCGGCGCTGGACCGTCGAGATCTGCGGCCCGCAACGGCCCGCCGAGGTCGCGCTCGGCCCGGATTTCGAGACGACCTGGGACCGCAAGCGTGCCGACTTTGCAATGATGCTCGGCACCTTCTACTGCCGTGACCTCACCGCGCCGGTGCTCGTCGAGATAGAGCGCGAAGGCGTCGACTACGCGCGCGTTTATGACATCCGCGGACGGCCCGTTCCGAACCTGCTGACCGAACCACCGCCGCAGTGAATCAACGTTTTTCTTCGCCGAGCACTTCGGCAGCGACACGATGCGCTTCATTGGCAGCGGGAATTCCGCAATACATCGTGAGCAGCAGCAACACGTCCTGAATTTGCCCGGCGGTGCAGCCGTTCTTCAATGCACCCTTGAGGTGAACACGCAATTCATTGGCATGCCCGGCAGCCGCCATCATTGCGATCATGACAAGAGACTTCATCGCCGGTGACAATGCCTGGCGTTGCCACACATCGCCATACGCATAGGCATTGATGATGTGTTGCAGGGGTTTGCCGAAGTCCCCGAACGCACTCATACGTTTCTCGACGTTGTCCCGGCCGAACATGTCGACACGCAGCCTGAAGCCGCGCTCATTTTGCTCCTGGACGTCCATGACCAATTTGCTCCTGTGAAAACTCCGACGCATTGCCGCCCGCCTCGGCACGCGTCTACTATGCGCCGGTCATGACGTTTGTTTACGCGAATCTACCGGCACGTGCATGATCGACGCAGCGGTCATCGGCCTTGGCCGATGGGGAAAGAATATCGTCGAGGCGGTCCAGGGCAAAAGCAGGCGACTGCGCATAATCCGCGGGGTCAGCAAGGAACCGGAGTCTGTTCGGGATTTTGCCGCGGCAAAGGGCTTCGAACTGTCGACGGACTTCGAGGATGCTGTCGCCGACCCGCGGGTGCAGGCTGTGTTTCTTGCAACTCCGCACTCCCTGCACGTCGGCCAGATCGAGGCCGTGGCGGCCGCCGGAAAACCCGTATGGTGCGAGAAGCCTTTGGCGCTCACCCTCCACGACGCCATGCGCGCCGTCGCCGCAGTGAAAAAAGCCGGTGTGCCTTTTGCGCTGGGCAATAACAAGCGCTGCTTCCCGTGCATGCGCGAATTAAAGCGGCTTGTTGCCGATGGTGTCCTTGGTGAAATTCTTCATATCGAGGGCAATTTCAGCAACGAACATTCGACCCGCGTCACAGGCGGCTGGCGTGACGACCCGCGCGAGTCGCCTGGCGGCGGCATGACAGGTGCCGGCCTGCATGTGCTCGATGCCTTCGTGAATCTTGCAGGGCCAGTCGCAAGTGTCGACGCACGCGTTTACGCACAAAAGGCGCCGCCCGATCCGCGCGACGTAGCAGCGGCGCTGCTGCGTTTCGAAAACGGCGCAACCGGAGTGCTCGCGACCGTAAGGGCGGCACCCATATTCTGGCGCATCCACGTCTTCGGCACCAACGGCTCGGCAGAGGCGCGCGACGAGACCTCCCTGACACTCGCAATGATCGGCGGCCAGCCGCAGACCAAAGTTCTTCCCCCCGAAGACTCACTCGGCGTATTGCTTGAGGCCTTCGGCGAAACCATCGAGACCGGGAAGCCCTTCCCGGTCCCGATCGATGAAATGCTCGATGTGGTCGGCGCCTTTGAAGCGACCATTCGCTCGATCACCGAGAGCAAGCCGGTCGCTTTGACGCGGAATTAGTGTTTGCGGCGGCGGCGGACTTCCTTGATGACTGCGCTGTTGTCCAAATCAGCTTCTCCGGCGCGCACGCAAGCCTCGAGGACGTCGGCATGCACCTCGAGCATCGACAGCCTCTGCCCGACACCGGCCGCCTGATCGAGCATGAGATGCACATCCTTCAAGGTTTGCCTGATGCGGCCTTCCGGCAGGAAATTGCCACTGACCATTTTCGGACCTTTCGTCTCCATGACCTGCGAATAGGATGCCGAGCCGCGAGCCACTTCAAGGAATGCGCCCGGATCAAGTCCGAGTCGTTCGGCGAAGACAAGACCCTCGGCAAGCGCCAGGCGATTGAGGCCGAGCACCAGGTTGACCGCAAGCTTGGCGCGGCCGCCGTCGCCGACATCCCCGACATGAAAACGACGCGCAAAGAGCGCCTCCAGAACATCTTGCACTTCGTCCGCGATCGCCGGATCACCACCGACAAGCGCCACGCCCTCGCCACGCCGGACCTGCTCGCTGGTGCCTGACACCGGCACGTCCAGATAGCGCAGGCCGCGCGAGGCCGCTCGCCCGGCGAGTGCCGCGACCCGATCGGGATCGCAAGTGCTCATGCACAGGACGATCTTGCCCGAGCCATCGCCGAGGGCCGGCAGCAGATGATTTTCCACCACGTCCTCGACCTGATCAGTGCTGAATACCGCAATGGCGATGCAGCGAGCCGGCCCGGCAAGGTCCGCAATCGAGCGGACCGGCACACCGCCGATTTCGGCCAGACGTTCGCCGCGCGCGGGGTCAATATCGAAGCCGATGACCGGGATTTTTGCGGCGAGGAGACGTCGCGCGTAGACCTCACCCATCAGGCCAAGGCCGATGATCGCGACCGGGCGATTGCTCATTGCGGACCGCGTCCTTCCAACAGTCGGTGGGCATCCATCGCAATGCCCCGCACGATGTCGCCGGCCGGCCGTACGTCGCTGATGAGCCCCGCGACTTCGCCGATGAAAATCCCCGTGTTGTCCGCATCGCCGGTATCCCGCGCCTGCATATAACGCTTCAATTCCCTCGCCGCTGTTTTCGGCTCCGAAAGCTCCGCTTCGCGGTCCTGCCAGTCGGAGACGAAGCGGTTGCGCAAGGCGCGGCCTTTGATTTCCGGCGGCCAATTAAGGCCACGCACCACATCGAGCACCCTGGTCTTTACTGCGGCATCACCGTCCGCCCGGATGACGGCCTCGCGAAATCCCGGCGGAACAATTGCTTCATCACTCATGAGTAAACGAGATCCGAGCAGGACACCGTCGGCACCCAGCATGAGCGCGGCGGCAAGGCCGCGTCCGTCGCCGATGCCGCCTGCCGCCACCAGCAAAGTGTCCGGTGCGGCCTTGGCCAGAAAATCTGCGACTTCGGGAACGAGCGTGAACGTGGTCCGCGTTTCACTGTGACCACCGGCTTCGGTCCCCTGCGCGACGACAATGTCGGCGGCGGCTGCAACGGCCTCGCGCACGTGGGTCATGTTCTGTACCTGACAAACAAGCAGCGCGCCCGCAGCCTTTATTGCTTCCGCAAACGGCGCCACCGTACCGAACGACAGCATGATCGCCGCCGGAGCTCGTGCCAGCACGCCGGCAAGCAATTGCGGCTGCCGCGCCAGCGACCAGGTGATGAAGCCGCAGCCGACCCGCGCATTCCCCGCAGCGGCAAATTCCCGTTCGAGCCAGCTGGCATCGCCGTACCCGCCACCTATCAGTCCCAAACCACCTGCAGAGGTCACGGCGGCCGCGAGCCGGCCTCCCGAGACGAAACCCATCGGCGCGGAGAGGATCGGGTGTTCGATACCGAGCCGTTCGGTGAGCCGCGTACGTAGTGTCATCAGCCGTTTCCGTGCGCATAGTCCCAGTACAGTTCGCGTGCCTTTCGGTAGAGCGGCCCCGGCTGCAGGGAGCGGTCGTCAATGCGATTCACAGGCATCACCTTCGAGTAGTTGCCCGAAGAAAATATCTCGTCCGCATTCTGGATATCGCGATAGCTGAGCGTTGTTTCGATCACGCTGGTCCCGGCGTCACGCAAAAGTTTGATGACTCGTTGACGCGTGATGCCGTTGAGGAACGTGCCGTTCGGCGCCGGCGTGAACACGACGCCGTCCCTCCCGATGAAGATATTGGCAGTGGCAAGCTCGGCAACGTTGCCGAGCAGGTCGAGCACGACGCAATTGCCAAACCCGCGCGAATTCGCCTCGAGAAGCGCACGCGCATTGTTAGGGTAAAGACAGCCCGCTTTCGCATTGACGGGCATACACTCAAGACTCGGTTTGCGATAAGGCGATAAAGTGACCGAGAAGCCCTCAGGCTTGCGCATCGGCGCCTCATAAAGCGCGAGGCACCATTTGGTCGATTCCGGATCAGGTGCTACCAGCAGTGTACCGCTGCGTTCGGCCCAATACATTGGACGAACATAGAGCGCCGCGTTCCTGTCGAAACGCTTGCTGCCATCACATACGAGTTCGAGCCATTGCCCCGTCGGAACGGCGGCCTTGAGATGCATTGTTTCGGCCGATGCATTCACCCGCGCACAGTGGAGATCAAGATCCGGCGAAACGCCTTCGAACACGCGGGCACCATCGAAGACGGACGAACAGAGCCACGTTGCATGGTCGCGCACGCCCATCAGCGGGATATTGCCCTCGTGCCAGTCGCCCTCGTAGAACGTCCAGGTCTTCGACCAGCCTTGTGCCGGCATTATTTGCCTCCATCGCACCGCATATGCGGGCTTGACCGGTGCCTCCCTGATGCGCTTCCACTTCGCGGAGGCCTTGCGCGAGCCTGCCGGACCGAGGCCCGGCAATCGCAGTCGACGGATCAATCTTATGTCACCACCGTCACAAAAGGCCATGGATTCCTCATTCGGAGGATGCGATGCCGATATTCATCTTCGATGCGTATGGAACGCTGTTTGACGTCCACGCGGCGATCGCGCGGCACCGACAGGACATGGGTCCCGATGCCGATCGGGTATCCGCGATCTGGCGCACGAAACAGCTCGAATACAGCTGGACCTTGACACTCGCCGGACGCTACGCGGATTTCTGGACGCTGACCGAGCGCGCTCTCGATTATGCCCTGGCGTCCGTTCCGAGCGCCAACAAGGCGCTCAAGCCAAAGCTCCTCGACGCCTATTTCAGACTCGATGCGTTTCCGGACGCGCGCACGGCGCTCAGGTCGCTGAAAGCGAAGGGTTGCGGAACCGGCATTCTGTCGAACGGCTCACCCCGCATGCTCAAGGCCGCGGTTGACGCAGCGGGTATCGGGGGCGATCTCGACGCCGTTTTGTCCGTGGACACGCTGAAAATGTTCAAGCCGCGGCCGGAGGTCTACGGTCTTGTTACCGACCATTTCAAATGCGGCCATGGCGACGTCACCTTTGTGTCGTCGAATCGGTGGGATGTGATGGCGGGCGTCTCGGTCGGCTTCCGTGCCATGTGGATCAATCGATCGAAAGTCCCCGACGAATATACCGACTTTGCCCCGGCCCGCATCCTCACCGATCTCACTGCTTTGATCGACTTCGCATAGGTCTTTTGTCGCATCGGCCACGGCTGGCACCGCCGGGCAAGATGACCTATATGGCGGCAACACCCCTCCCAACACCGCCCATGCAGCCCATTATTTCCGTCAAAGGCCTGTCGAAGAGCTATGCGTCCGGCTTCAAGGCGCTTCGCAACATCAATCTCGACATCCGCCGCGGCGAGATTTTCGCACTGCTGGGACCGAACGGCGCAGGCAAGACGACGCTGATCGGGATTATCTGCGGCATCCTGGTGCCGACGCAGGGCAAAGTCACAGTCGATGGTCACGACATCATCAAAAACTATCGCGCGGCGCGTTCAATGATCGGGTTGGTGCCGCAGGAGCTGCACACGGACGCTTTCGAGAGCGTGTGGGCCACGGTGTCGTTCAGCCGCGGTCTGTTCAACAAGCCGAAAAACCCGGCCTACATCGAGAAAATTCTGCGCGCACTCGCGCTGTGGGACAAGAAGGACGACAAGATCATGACGCTGTCGGGGGGCATGAAAAGGCGCGTCCTGATCGCCAAGGCGCTCTCGCACGAGCCGCAGATCCTGTTCCTTGACGAGCCCACGGCCGGAGTCGACGTCGAATTGCGCAAGGACATGTGGCAGGTGGTACGCGACCTGCGCGATTCAGGCGTTACGATCATCCTCACCACGCACTACATCGAAGAGGCCGAGGATATGGCCGACCGCATCGGCGTCATAAACAAAGGTGAAATCATCCTCGTTGAAGACAAAAACGAGCTGATGCGCAAGCTTGGGCAAAAGCAGCTGACCCTGCATCTGCAAAAGAAGCTCGATGCCGTGCCTGCGGGGCTTTCAGCCTACAACCTCAAGCTGGCGTCGGACGGCATGGAGCTGGTGTTTACGTATGACAGCCAGGTCGAACGCACCGGCATTACCGGGTTGCTGACCGATCTTAACCGCGCAGAAATCCGATTCCGCGACCTGCAGACGACCCAGAGCTCGCTGGAAGACATTTTTGTCGGACTCGTGAGTGACAGAAGATGAATCTGCGGGCCGTAGGGGCAATTTATCGGTTTGAGATGGCGCGAACCGGTCGCACCATCTGGCAAAGCATCGTCTCGCCGGTGCTTTCAACTTCCCTTTATTTCGTGGTGTTCGGCGCCGCGATCGGTTCACGCATTACCGAGATCGACGGCGTCTCCTACGGTTCGTTTATCGTGCCTGGGCTCATCATGCTCACGTTGCTGACGCAAAGTACGATGAACGCCTCCTTCGGCATCTATTTCCCGCGTTTTACGGGGACCATCTATGAAATCCTTTCGGCACCGGTTTCTCCACTCGAAATCGTGCTGGGCTATGTCGGGGCGGCGGCGACCAAGTCGATCATCCTGGGCCTGATCATCCTTGCAACGTCCTGGCTCTTTGTGCCGCTGAAGATCCTGCATCCGTTCTGGATGGTCTCATTTCTTTTTCTGACCGCGGCCACATTCAGTCTGCTTGGATTTATCATCGGCATATGGGCGGAGGGCTTTGAAAGGCTTCAGATCGTGCCTCTGCTGATCATCACGCCGCTGACGTTCCTCGGCGGCACATTTTACTCAATCGACGTGTTGCCGCCGACCTGGCAGACAGTCGCGCTGTTCAATCCGGTCGTCTATCTTGTCAGCGGCTTTCGTTGGAGCTTCTTTGAGATCGCCGACGTGAGCCACGGCACCAGTGTCGGCATGACCCTGCTCTTTCTCTTCGCGTGCCTTGCCGCTGTCTGGTGGATGTTCAGCACGGGTTACAAGCTGAAAAAATAACGCCTCACGTTCGCGTAACCGCGAAACAAACCGGCTTGCCCGGGGTATGTTCTTGCAGGCTTACAACGACACACGCAGAGGAGGCTTGCCGATGTCACGACAACCGAAGACGTTCTTGGGCCTGGCGGCTGCCGTCGCCCTGTCCTCATCAGCCGCCGCACAAGGGCTCGTTACCCAGAAGAACATCTCGCTCGCCATGGCCCAGACGATTGCTCAGGCCGCGCTCGCTCAGTGCGAGAGCATGGGCTTCAAGGTTTCGGTGGTCGTCGTGGACCGCGGCGGGCTTCCCATTATCATGCTGCGCGGCGATGGAGCGGGACTGCACACCCCCGAAGGCGCCGAGCGCAAGGCCTATACGGCCCGCACGTTCAGCCAGCCGTCAGCCGATTTCGTGAAACGGCTGGTGGACCGGCCTGACACTGTCGGCTCCCGCCAGTACAGCCGCGTGCTGGCTCTGGGCGGGGGCCTGCCCATCAAGGCGGGCAACGAGATCGTCGGCGCAGTCGGCGTGTCGGGCTCGCCCGGAAAGGACGACGTGTGCTCGCAGGCCGGCATCGACAAGGTCGCGGACCAGCTCAGGTAAGGGCCGAACCCTACGATTTCGCGAGCGCGTCGAGGATGCGCGCCCAGGACCGGATACCCTTGTGGTAGCATCTGAGGTCGAATTTCTCGTTCGGCGAGTGCACCCGGTCGTCGTCGAGGGCGAAGCCGACGAGGAGCGAGTCCATCCCGAGCACGCTCTTGAAATCTGCGACGATCGGAATTGATCCGCCGGCGCCGACCGTTACCGCCTTGTGTCCCCATTCCTGCGCGAGCACGTCGCGAGCTTTGTTGAGCGCCGGATTGTCGAAGGATAGCTGCAGCGGCGGTGCGAGGCCGAAATTGCCGAATTCCACCCGGCAATCGGCGGGTAGCCGCGCGCGCACAAAAGCGCGGAAAGAGTCGCGAATCTTTTCCGGATCCTGTGTCCCTACGAGCCGGAAGGAGACTTTGGCACTGGCCTCGCCGGGGATGACGGTCTTGGCCCCTTCCCCCGTGTAACCACCTACAATACCGTTGATTTCCGCGGTCGGACGCGTGGTGACCATTTCAATCAGCATGCGATCCTTCTCGCCTGCAGGAATCTTCAGACCGATGGGCCCGAGAAACTTCTCGGGCGTAAGATCGAGTCCCTTCAGGTCTGCCTTGATGTCCGCCGGCAGCTCCGTCACCCCTTCGTAGAAGCCCGGAAGTGTGACGCGACCGCGGTCATCCCACATCGCGCCCAGGATGGTGGACAGGAGTCGCAGGGGGTTTTGCGCCGCGCCGCCAAATACTCCGGAGTGCAGGTCGCGGTCGGCACAGGTGATTTTGACGTCCTCGTAGACAAGGCCACGCAGCGACGTCGTTATCGCCGGCGTCACCGGGTCCCACATCGCGGTGTCGCAGACGAGAGCCAGATCCAGTTTGAACTCTGCAGCGTTGTCGCGCACGAATTTGAACAGGTTGCGCGAGCCGCATTCCTCCTCCCCCTCGATCATCATCGTGATCGGCAGCGGCAGCTTGCCGGTCACGGCCTTGAACGCCCGGCATGCCTCGATGAAGGTCATTGCCTGCCCTTTGTCGTCACAGGCGCCCCGCGCCACGATAATTTTTCGACCGTCCGGCAGGGTTTCGATGCGCGGATCGAACGGCGGCGTCTTCCAGAGATTGAGCGGATCGACCGGTTGGACATCGTAGTGCCCGTAAAAAAGGACCCGTGGCCCCGCAGTTCCGTCAGCCTTTCCAACCACAACCGGATGCCCCGCAGTCGGCCGCACGTCTGCCTCGAAACCGATTGATTTCAGGTCGTTGGCGACATGGTCGGCGGCGGCACGACACTGATCCGCAAAGGCGGGATCGGTCGACACGGATGCAATTCGCAACAGTGCGAACAGGCGCTCGAGACTTTGGTCGATTTCTTTATCGATGCGGTTGAGAACCGCGTCGAGGGTGCTCATGAACAACTCCGTCAGGCAGGGTGGAACCGGATGATCCGCACGCGACGTCTATATCCTTATTCCAGCGGGGGTTTTCGGCAACAGCAGACCACCAAGTATTGCTTCATCGGATTACATCAACTCTTATGACCGGATCCGGCAAAAAATCCATCCATCGCGATCGGACGAGATCGCCGGCGCACACGCTGCTTGCGAACTCAGGAGACACGCGTTCGGGATGTTGCAACGCAGTCTCACCTCGCGCAAATGCGCCGTAGCCCCGCTTGTCATCACCGAAATCGGTGTTCAATATGGACTTCAATCCGCCATAAGTGCGGGGGGTGAGGTGTCATGGACGAGTTAGTCGGCCGTCTCGTCGCCAAAGTCGGCGTCGATCGCGGGGCCGCCGAAAAGGCGGTTGGCATAATCCTTGACTTCCTGCGCAAGGAAGGACCGCCTGACAAAGTAAAGGCACTCATCGATCGGCTTCCGGGAGCAGAAGCCGTACTTGCACAACATTCCGAAGCCGGCGGCGGTGCATTTTCTATGGGCGGAATCATGGGCGCCGGCACGAAAATGATGTCTGCGGGGCTGAGCATGGCCCAGGTGCAGGGCTTGACCCGCGAAACCATTGCCTATGCCCGGGAAAAAATCGGCGACGATGCCGTGGGGGAAATCGTCGGCGCGATCCCGGGCTTGAGTCAGTTTGTCTGAACCGTTCACTGCAACGATAAACATAAGCAGGGGCTGAGGAGACGCGGAATGTCCTATCCCATCACCGATATTGAGGGGATCGATGAAGACGCCGCCGCAATATTCAAGTCGGTGGGGATCAGGTCGACCGACCGACTGCTCGAGGCTGCAAGGACGGTCAAGGGACGCAAAGCCTTGGCCGAAAAGACCGGTTTCAGTGAAAAGCAGCTCCTGTGCTGGGCGAACGTTGCCGACCGCATGCGCATCAAAGGCGTGCGGAAGGAGTACGCCGAGCTGCTGCAGGCGGCCGGTGTCGATACCGTCAAGGAGCTCAAGTACCGAAATCCGATGAACCTCGCCAAGGCGATGGCCGACGCCAACCGGAAGCGCAAGCTGGTGCGGCTTCTGCCATCGGAGAAAGTGGTGAAGCGCTGGATCGAGAACGCCAAAGTGCTGCCCTTGAAGATCACCTACTGACCCTCTTGCAGGCTGCTTGACAGCCCCCCGCCGACCGCGCAAAGCGACCGGCATGGGAATGGCCCAGACCATCGAAAAAAGCCCCGGATCCGCGGAAAATTCCCGGCGGAACGCTCTTGCCGGCCTGCTCGCGTCTGGCCGCCCCCTGGTCATGGGGATTCTGAACGTCACGCCGGATTCCTTCTCGGACGGTGGCCGGTTCTTCGAGCCGGACAAGGCCATTGCCCATGCCCGCGCGATGGCCGGTCAGGGCGCCGACATCATCGATATCGGGGCGGAATCCACCCGCCCCTATGGCGGCGCCGTTCCTGTCTCGGCCGACGACGAGAAGGCCCGGCTTCTCGCCGTCCTGCCTGCGGTGACGACGCTCGGCGTGCCGGTGTCGATCGACACCATCAAGGCCCCGATTGCCGCGTGGGCCCTCGATAACGGCGCGGCGATCGTCAACGACGTCTGGGGCCTGCAGCGCGATCCCGGCATGGCACCGCTGGTCGCGAAGCGCGGTGTGCCCGTGATCATCATGCACAACCGGGAGTCGGCGGACGGCACCATCGACATTGTTGGCGACGTGATCGCGTTCTTTTCCCGGTCGCTCGAGATCGCCGCCCAGGCCGGCATCGCCCGCGACCATATTGTGCTCGATCCCGGTATCGGCTTTGGCAAGACGCCCGAGCAGAGCATTACGTGCATCGCCCGGTTGCCGGAATTCAAACGCTTCGGCCTGCCATTGCTCGTCGGCGCCTCGCGCAAGCGCTTTATCAGCACGGTCACGCCGTCGTCACCGGACGAGCGCATCGGCGGTTCCATCTCCGCTCATGTGATCGCCGCGGAAAAGGGAGCCGCGATCATCCGCGCCCACGACGTTGCGGAAACCGTGCAGGCGCTGCGGGTCGCTGCCGCAATCGAGGCCGCGCGATGAGCGATCGGATCTTCGTCAAAGGCCTCACCCTTCATGCCTATCACGGCGTGATGGCGCACGAAGCCAAGGTCGGGCAGACCTTCACCATCGATCTCGACCTCGAAATCGACCTGTCAGCGGCGGCACGGTCCGACAAGGTGGTCGATACCGTCTCCTACGACAGGATCGTCGACTGCGTGAGCAAGGCATTCTGCGCCCAGCGCTTCCGCCTGATCGAGGCTGCTGCCGGGCGTGCCGCGGATGCGGTGCTCACGACCTTCCCGCGCGTGCGGTCCGTCCGCATAACGATCCACAAGCCGCACGCACCCATTGCCGCAACCTTCACCGATGTGGGGGTCACGCTTGTGAGGACCCGCCATGCCTGAAGCGCTTCTCGCGCTTGGCGGCAACGTCGGAAACAGCCGGGCCATCCTTGACCGCGCGATCCAGCTGTTGTGCGACGGCAAGGACGTGCGGCTGATCGCCCGTTCCTCGGACTACCGGACGGCGCCCTGGGGCTTCAAATACCAGCCGCACTTCGTCAACATCGCGATCGTGGTTGAGACGACGCTCGGGCCGCGCCAACTGTTGGCGCGCGCGCAGGAGATCGAACTCAGGCTGGGCCGCGATCGCACCCAGGAAAAGCGCAACGGTCCGCGGACGGCCGATATCGATATTCTCGCCTATGACGAGCTCACGTTGAACGAGGAAAATCTTACGCTGCCGCATCCGCGGTTGTTCGAGCGCGCTTTCGTGCTTGTGCCTTTGGCCGAAATCGCCGGAAACCGCGTAATCGCCGGCAGGCGCGTGGATGAGGCGGCACGCGCTGTCGACGCTGCAGGAGTTCATCGCCTGCCGTGACAGACGTGCGCTTCGCCTCGATAGCCCTGCGATACCCAGTTGTGCCAACTTGCGCTTATGACTGACAATCTCCCCCTTGCCGCAGAGTTTGCTCCGACCACCATGGCGGACTGGCGGAAATTGGTCGAGGACGCTCTTAAAGGCGCCGCGTTCGACAGACGGCTCGTGAGCACGACCTATGACGGCCTGCGGATCGAGCCGCTATATGCGCGCTCGGTTTCGGCCAACGCCGTTACCGGCCGGCCGGCCATTCCCTGGCAGGTGATCCAGCGCGTCGATCACCCGGACGCAAAGGCGGCCAACCGACAGGCGCTGCAGGACCTCGAGAACGGCGCCACGGGGCTGAACCTCGTCTTTGCGGGAAGCGTCGGCGCGTATGGCTACGGCCTCGACAGCTCGAAAGAGACGATCGCCCGCGCGCTCGACGGCGTCTATCTCAATGCCGGCATCGCGCTTGAGCTCGATCTCAGCCCGCAGCACAAGGATGCCGGGCAGAACCTTGCCGCGGTGCTGAAAGACCGTGGCATTTCCCCGGCACAGATACAAATTCGCTTCGGTTACGATCCGCTTGGCGCCAAGGCGCGCAGCGGCTCCTCGCCCTTGCCGTGGCCGCAGGTCGCGAGCCTTTTCGCCGCGATTGTCGCCGACCTGTCGGGCCGTGGCCTCCGCGGTCCCTTTGCCGTGGCCGACGGCAGAAGCGTGCATGCCGCTGGCGGCAGTGAGGCACAGGAGCTTGCCTTCGTCGTCGCGAATGCGGTCGAGTACCTGCGCCTGTTCGTGGATGCAGGTACGCCGCTCGAAAAGGCGCGCGAGTTCGTCTGGTTTCGTCTTGCCGCCGATACCGACGAATTCCTGACCATCGTCAAGTTCCGCGCCCTGCGCAAACTCTGGGCGCGGGTCCAGGAAGCGAGCGGGCTCGTCCCAAAGCCGGCCTTTGTCTCGGCCGAGACGGCGTGGCGTATGATGACCACACGCGACCCATACGTGAACATGCTGCGCACGACGATCGCGGTGACTGCCGCGGGCGTCGGCGGCGCCGACGCAATCAGCGCGCTCCCCTTCACCATCGCGCTTGGCCTGCCCGACGATTTTGCGCGCCGGGTCGCACGCAACACGCAGCTGATCCTTCTCGAGGAATCAAATCTCTATCGTGTTGCCGATCCGGCCGCGGGTGCCGGCGGACTCGAGGCGCTGACCACCGAGATGGCGAAGGCGGCGTGGGCTCTGTTTCAGGACATCGAGGCCGCCGGAGGCGCCGCCATCGCCATCGAGCAGGGCCTGTTGCAGAAAAAGGTCGCGGCAACGCGCGCGGAACGGATGCGGGCCGTCGCCAGCCGCAGGGATTCGCTCACTGGCACCAGCGATTACCCGGACCTCGGCGAGCTGCCGGTGAAAGTACTCGACGTCCCGCGCGTTGACGTGCCGCCCATGCCTGCCGCGGTGACGTTTGAGGGGCTCCCTTCAATGCGCCTGGCCGAGCCCTTCGAGGCGTTGCGCGACGCATCAGACAGCATGCTGGCGAAGACCGGCAAGCGGCCCAAAGTTTTTCTGGCCAATCTCGGCAAACTGTCGGATTTCACCGTACGCGCGACGTTTGCCAAGAATTTTTACGAGGCCGGCGGCATCGAGGCGGTGACGAACGACGGATTCAAGAGCCGGGCCGAGATCGTCGCTGCATTTAAGGCCTCGGGCGCGGCGCTTGCCTGTCTCTGCTCGTCCGACAAGGTGTATGAGAGCGAGGCGGCCGATGCCGCCCGGGCCCTGGCGGGCGCCGGAGCGGTCGTCCACCTCGCGGGGCGATCAGACCAGCATGAGCAAGACTGGAGGCAGGCCGGCGTAAAAAACTTCATTTATGCCGGTTGTGATGCGCTTTCGACGTTGCAAGCGGCTCATGATATCCTGGGCGTGAAATGAATCAGGTTCCGAACTTCGCCAAGGTCGCCTTTGCCGAAAGCGCCGTGCCCGCAGGCAATGGCTCGATCGCGCCGTGGCTGACGCCCGAGGGCATCGCCGTAAAGGCAACCTATGCCGAGAACGATCTCGCCGGTCTTGACTTCCTCGACACATATCCGGGGAAGCCCCCGTTCCTGCGCGGCCCCTACCCTGCAATGTACGCTGCGCAGCCATGGACGATCCGCCAATACGCCGGTTTCTCGACGGCGGAAGATTCCAACGCATTCTACAGGCGCAATCTCGCGGCCGGCCAGAAGGGTCTTTCGATCGCCTTCGACCTTGCCACGCACCGCGGCTACGACAGCGATCATCCGCGGGTCGCGGGCGATGTCGGCATGGCAGGTGTGGCGATCGACTCGATCTACGACATGCGCACGCTTTTCTCGGGCATCCCGCTCGACCAGATGAGCGTGTCGATGACGATGAACGGCGCAGTTCTGCCTGTGCTCGCGCTTTATATCGTCGCCGCAGAAGAGCAAGGCGTGCCGCATCAGAAGCTGTCCGGCACGATCCAGAACGATATCCTCAAAGAGTTCATGGTGCGCAACACGTATATCTACCCACCGGGGCCGAGCCTGCGCATCATCTCCGACATCTTCGCCTATACATCGGCGGAAATGCCGAAGTTCAATTCGATCTCGGTGTCCGGCTATCACATGCAGGAAGCCGGGGCGACCCAGGATCTCGAACTCGCTTACACGCTCGCCGACGGCGTCGAGTATGTCCGCGCCGGATTGAAAGCCGGTCTCACGGTCGATCAGTTCGCGCCACGCATCTCTTTTTTCTGGGCGATCGGCATGAACTATTTCATGGAGATCGCAAAGCTGCGTGCCGCGCGCATGCTCTGGGCGAAACTGATGAAGGCCTTCAACCCGGAGGACGCGCGATCGCTTTCCCTGCGCACTCACTGCCAGACTTCCGGGTGGTCGCTTGCCGCGCAGGACGTATTCAACAACGTTGCGCGCACCATGATCGAGGCGATGGCGGCGACGCAAGGGCAGACCCAGTCGCTGCACACCAATGCGCTTGACGAAGCGCTCGCCCTGCCGACCGATTTTTCCGCACGTATCGCCCGCAATACCCAGATCGTGCTGCAGCAGGAAGCCGGCGCAAAGCGCATCATCGATCCGTGGGGCGGCTCTTACTATGTCGAACGGCTGACGTACGAGCTCGCGCGCAAGGCCTGGGGCCACATCGAGGAAGTCGAGGCGCTTGGCGGCATGGCAAAGGCCATCGAAGCGGGCATTCCCAAACTTCGCATCGAGGAAGCGGCCGCAAAAACGCAGGCCCGCATCGATGCAGGGCTTCAATCTGTGATCGGGGTCAACAAATACCCGCCGTCCGACGAGACGCCGATCGATGTCCTCAAGATCGACAATTCGGCCGTGCGGGCGCGCCAGATCGACAAGCTGAAGCGCCTCAAGGCCGAGCGAGATCCCTCGGCGTTGAGGGAGGCTCTTGATGCGCTGACGCGCGCCGCAGATGGCGGGAACGGAAACCTGCTTGCGCTGGCCGTTGACGCTGCCCGGGCCAAAGCGACCGTCGGCGAAATCTCGGCAGCGCTGGAAAAAGTGTTCGGCCGCCATCGTGCCGAGATCAAGGCGATTACCGGGGTCTACAAGCGGGAGGTCGGCATGACCGGCGCCGTCGAACGTGTCCGCGCGGCTGTGGAGTCCTTCGAGACCGCTGAAGGCCGCCGACCCCGCCTTCTGGTCGCCAAGATCGGCCAGGACGGACACGACCGCGGACAGAAGGTCATCGCAACGGCCTTTGCCGATCTCGGATTTGATGTCGACATCGGCCCGCTGTTCGCAACGCCCGCTGAAGCCGCAAGACAGGCGGTCGAGAATGACGTGCACATTCTCGGGGTGTCTTCGCTCGCTGCCGCTCACCTGACACTCGTTCCGGAGCTGAAAAACGAACTCCGCAAGCAGGGCCGAGACGACATTATGATCGTCGTCGGGGGCGTTGTGCCGCCTCAGGACTACGATGCGCTCATGAAAGCCGGCGCTGAAGCGATATTCCCACCGGGAACCGTTATTGCCGAAGCGGCCGAGAAGCTCCTGAAAAAGCTGAACAAGCGCCTCGGGCACGGCGAAGAGGCTGCGGAGTGACGCGGCCGGTCGCCCGGGCAGCCTGCGCAAGTCTTTTTGCGCTGGCATTGTCGGCCTGCGTCGATTCGTCAGGACCATTGCTGCTCGACGCGAAGCCGCTGTTAGGCGAGCAATTGCGGCTCCAGTTCTACTCGCTCCGCAAGGGCCTCGCGGATGAACCCGAGCAGGCAACGTATAAATGGGACGGCACGAAATACGTGCGCACGGGCGGCGGCATGACCGACATCGGCGGCTTCTCGGTGCATCCGCTGGGTCGCAACAATCTGATCGTGCAGACTGCAGCGACAAAGCGTCCTGGCATCTTCGAGTATGCGGTCGCCCGCAAGCTCACGGACGGCGTCTATCAGGTAACCGCAATCGACGAAGCCGATGCCGACAGGGCAGCGCGCGCAAGTTACTGCAGGCGCGCCGGTGAATCTCACTGCCGCATCGAGACGCGTGGTCAGCTGTTTGTATTCGCGCGCGCAACCTCGTTGCGGAAAAAAGGCGAAGGAAGCCTTGTTCTTCGCCTCGCCGATGGCGTTCCGGCGCCCACGCGCTAGCATGGTGATTTCCAGGGTCTGATACCGATGGCTTCCCGAAACGTGCCGTCTGCCGATCTTATTAGGGGCGTTCGCGCCGGCGACCGCGCAATGCTGGCACGCGCGATCACCCTCATCGAGAGCAAGCGCGCCGACCACCGCAAGACGGCACACCGCCTGGTTCAAGAGCTGTTGCCGCTCACCGGCAAGGGCGTGCGGCTCGGCATTACCGGCGCGCCCGGTGCTGGCAAATCGACAACCATCGACGTCCTGGGGACCTACCTGACCGGCAAGGGTCATAAGGTCGCGGTACTTGCCGTCGATCCGTCCTCGACCCGTACCGGCGGCTCGATTCTCGGCGACAAGACGCGCATGCCGCGGCTTGCGAGTGATCCACGCGCATTCGTCCGCCCGTCGCCGTCGTCCGGCACGCTCGGCGGTGTTGCGGCGAAAACGCGCGAAACCATGCTGGTTTGTGAAGCCGCCGGTTACGACGTGGTGATGGTCGAAACGGTCGGCATCGGCCAATCGGAAACGGCCGTCTCCGACATGACCGATTTTTTCCTTGTGATCATGCTGCCCGGCGCCGGCGACGAGTTGCAGGGTCTCAAGAAAGGGATCGTCGAGCTTGCCGACATGATCGCCGTCAACAAAGCAGATGGTGACAATATCGAACGAGCCAAGGTCGCGGCGGCCGAATATCGCGCCGCACTCAATATTCTGGCCGCGCCGTCGGCAACATGGAGTCCGCCGGTCATCACATATTCAGCCCTCACTGGAAACGGAATTGAGGCTTTGTGGGACCAGGTGATCGTACACCGGGAAAAAATGACGGCGTCGGGAGAGCTTGCCGCGCGACGACGTGAACAACAGGTAAAATGGATGTGGTCCATGCTGGAGGAGCGGCTGACTGCCCGTTTGCGTGGTGATGCCGCCATACGTTCCAAATTGCGCCAGATGGAGAGCCAGGTCGCCGCGGGCAAGCTTGCGCCGACCCTTGCCGTCGAAGAGATCGCAAAGCTGCTCGGCATCTAGATGACACTGACGATTCTTGTTACCGGATTCGGGCCGTTTCCCGGTTCACCGTTCAATCCCACCGCGCCATTGATCAGGAGGATTGCACGCACCCGGCGGCCGATCCTTGCCGACACCACGGTCATCGGCCACGTGTTTCCCACAAGTTACGCTGCGGTCGATCGCGAGCTGCCTTCCCTCGTCGCAAGATACAGACCCGATGCATTGTTGATGTTTGGGCTTGCGCCGCGGGCGCGCGGAATCCGTGTCGAAACGCGTGCACGAAATGCGCTGACAGCCTTGCCTGATGCGGCGGGATTTTCGCTCGACCGGAACGCTATTGCTCCTGGAAGGCCGGCGTCAGTGCGCCTGCCGACGCCAGCGCCCTTGCTGCTTGCTTCGCTTCGTGACGCGCGGACGCCGGCCGTGCTCTCCCGCGACGCCGGGCGCTACCTATGCAATTACTTGTGCTGGCGTGCGACCGAAATCGCCTTGTCCGGTGATAAACCGCGTCTTCTAGCCTTCATCCACGTTCCGCTAGTCCGGCGCGGTGCAGGGCGTAAACGTGCCAAAGGCTTGCCGGGTTTGGATGATCTCTTCGTCGCCGGGAGCCGTGCCCTTGCAGCGCTTGCCGCGGCAACACGGCACCGCCGATGCGCATGAGTGCTATGATGACGGTCGATTGTCAGTCGCCGCCACTTGCGATCAAGCACGACAGCTACGACCTTTGGGCCGAAAATCATCTATAGTTCAATGACCATGCCGTCCCCCCGAGCTAACAGCCGTCTGGTCGTTTCAATGCTCGCCTTATCACTTCTTTTCGTTGCACCGATCCTCGCGCGCGCGGCCCTGTACGCTGCGAGCGATGACCCACGCTCGTGGCGCGATGCCGACTGGTCGAGTACCGGTGTCCTGCCTGCAGCTGCTGAATTTGCCCCTGCGCGCGTCATCATTTTCACCGGCACGGCAGGCGCCTGGAAGGGTATCTTTGCCGTACACAGCTGGGTCGTACTCAAACGCGCGAACGAACGACAGTGGCGACGTTACGATGTGGTCGGCTGGGGCCAGCCGGTTCGGCTCAACAACTGGCCTGCTGACGGAAAATGGTATGGCAATAAGCCTGTCATCCTTGCCGACATTGCGGGATCGGACGCCGAAAAGCTCATCCCGCGTATCGAGCAGGCCGTGAAGGCTTACGAATTTGCACGGGCCGGCGATTACCAAATCTGGCCGGGACCAAACAGCAACAGCTTCGTTGCCGCAATCCTGCGTGCGGTACCCGAACTTGGTCTGGCGCTGCCGCCAAATGCCGTCGGCCGCGACTTTCGCAGTGGACTTTACATCGGGAAAACCGACAGCACGACGGGCATCGAAGTCAACCTGCACGGCCTGGCCGGCATCAAGGTTGGATGGGTCGAAGGCGTCGAGGTCAACCTGCTTGGCCTGGTCGCGGGGTTCGACCTGCGTCATCCGGGTATCAAGTTGCCGGGATTCGGGCGGATTGGTCTTGGCTCACCTGTTACAACCGCTTTGGCCCGCTGAAGGCCGCCCGGCGATTCGCGCGACCTGTCCCACATTCGATTTTCACAGGATGACGCGCCTCCTGTCTTCGTGGCAAATTGCTCGTGAAATCGAGGCCGCAGATGCACGATACGCTGCCTTTGCTCGAAAAAATTCCTTTTCCCGCCATTCGCCGCGGCAGGCTCGAAACCTTGCAGGTCAATGTCGGCTACCGCTGCAATCAGTCGTGCGTCCACTGTCACGTTAACGCCGGCCCCCATCGCACCGAGGAGATGAGCGGCGATATCGCCGATCTGGTGCTGGCCTTTCTCCGCCGCAAAGAGATCAGGACACTCGATATCACCGGCGGCGCCCCGGAGCTAAACCCGCATTTCCGCCGGCTCGTGCAGGGTGCACGCAAGATCGCCACCAAGGTCATGGATCGCTGCAATCTGACAGTCCTTGAGCAGCCGGGTCAGGAAGACCTCGCCGAGTTTTTGGCCGCTGAAGGCGTTGAAGTCGTTGCGTCCATGCCGTGCTACCTGCAGGACAACGTCGAACGCCAGCGCGGCAAGGGCGTCTTTGACGCATCAATCCGTGCACTGAAGTTGCTCAATTCTCTGGGCGATGGACGCGATCCAAAGCTTGTTCTCAACCTCGTCTACAATCCGCCAGGCCCTTCGCTCCCGCCGCCGCAGGCGTCCCTTGAAGCCGACTACAGACGCGTCCTTGGCGGACGTTACGGCATCGTTTTCAACAATCTGTTTGTTCTCGCCAACATGCCGATTCAGCGCTTCGGTTCGACGCTCGTCAGCAAAGGTGAGTTTTCCGGCTACGTCGAACTGCTGCGTGATGCGCATCTTGACGCCAATCTCGACAGCGTCATGTGCCGGACCCTGATATCCGTCGACTGGCGCGGCCACGTTTATGATTGCGACTTCAATCAAATGCTCGGGCTTCCGATGACGCGCGCGGGACATCCGCGCGTGCATCTCGCCGACCTGCTCGACGGTGCAATCGAGGGGAATGCGATCCGTGTTGCCGGGCATTGCTATGGCTGCACTGCCGGACAGGGGTCGAGCTGCAGCGGCGCCCTCAAGGAGGCAGCAGAATGACCGGGGCGCCGCTATCGATCATTGTGCCGGTCCTCAACGAGGCAACGAGGATCGAGGCAGCGTTGGCCGCGCTCGCGCCGCTCCGCGCGCGGGGCGCGGAGGTGATCGTTGTCGATGGCGGCAGCGTCGACGCAACACCCGGGATCGCCCGCCCCCTGGCGGACCGCGTTGTGACGAGCCGCCGCGGGCGTGCCGTGCAGATGAACGCCGGTGCCGCCGTTGCGCGAGGCGACATCCTGTTGTTCCTGCATGCCGACACGCAGCTGCCGGCGGAAGCCGACGGCATTCTGCGCGAAGGCCTCGCCGTGTCCGGCCGCAGCTGGGGTCGCTTCGACGTGCATTTCGGCGAAGGACCATTGCTCGGGGTGATCGCGGTCATGATGAACCTGCGTTCGCGGATCACCGGCATCGCCACGGGAGATCAAGCTATCTTCGTTACACGCGGCGCCTTCGAGGCCGTTGGCGGCTTTCCGCCAATCGAGCTTATGGAGGACATCGCGATCTCGACACGTCTCAGGCGCTTGAGCCGCCCGCTGTGCCTGCGCGCGCGGGTCAGGACATCGCCGCGCCGCTGGAAAGAAAACGGGACGCTGCGCACTGTGTTCTTGATGTGGCGCCTGCGCCTGGCGTATTTCCTCGGCGCCGACCCGAGACGACTCGCACAACGCTATGGCTATGTCCCCGCCGAGCAGTAACCCCGTATCGATTGCGATTCTGGCGAAGGCGCCGGTCCCCGGCTTCGCCAACACGCGCCTGGTCCCGGCGATCGGGGCGCACGCCGCAGCAGTGCTGCAGGAGCGCCTGACCGAGCGTGCGGTGGCCACTGCTCTCGCCGCCGGCATCGGGCCCGTCAGTCTCCACTGCGCACCCGATGCCACTCATGACAGCTTCCTGAAGATGGTCGCGCGGATGAAGATCACGCTCAGGCCCCAGCCGCAGGGCGACCTGGGCGTGCGCATGCTTGCCGCCGCCGCGGCAAGCGCCGGACCGGTGTTGGTGATAGGCACCGACTGCCCTGCCCTCAGTGCATTGCATCTTCGCAGTGCCGCAACCGCGCTGCTTGACGGCACCGACATTGTTCTGATTCCCGCGGAAGACGGCGGTTACGTTCTCATCGGAATGCGCAAGGCGCAGCCGGCCGTGTTTTCCGACATCGCCTGGGGAACGAACACCGTGCTTGCCCAGACACGCGCACGGATCATCGAACACCGGCTGACGCTGATCGAACGCCCTCCACTTTGGGACGTTGACACGGAAGACGATCTCGCGCGCATGGAACGTGAGTTTCCGGAAATCAAGCTGTAGCGTTTACTGCAGGCGGATCAAAACCAGACCGCAGACAATGAGGCAGGCGGCCACGATGCGTACGGCCTGCAGCGGTTCCTTCAGGACCACTACCGCGATGACCGCGCCGAAAAGCACGCTTGTCTCGCGCAAGGTGGCAACAATGGCAATGGGCGCCACTGTCATCGCCCAGATCGCGACGCCGTAGGACAGGACCTGTAGCCCGCCGCCGGCAAGGCCGCGCAGCCAGAATTTTTGCATCGCCGGAACAACATCGCGGCCATCGCGATATATCGCGTATGGCACCATCACCACCGCGATGCCGACAAAAAGCCAGACGGAATAGGCGTTCGGCCTTTCAGAAAGCCGTGCTCCCACCCCATCGACTACTGAATACGCGCAGATCGTCAGCGCGGTAAAAAGCGCAAATCCGATCGCGCGACGATCGATCTCGGCCAGGTGCCGGCCGCCGCGGGCGGAAAGAAACAGCACGCCTGCAACAAGCGCGACAATTCCCGTCCAGCCCAGCTCGCTCAGTTTCTCGCCGACAAAGAGCGTCGTGGCCGTCGCCGTCATCAGCGGAGCCGAGCCGCGGGCAATCGGATAGACCTGCCCCAGATCCCCGGTGCGATAGCTTTCGATCAGCGCCGCGAAATAAACGAGATGGATGAGGACGGAGGCGATCAGCCACGGCCAGGCCGCCGAGGCGGGCATGCCCGTCAATGGCGTCAACACCAATGCGACAAGGCCTGAGCCGACCGAAATCAGCGTTGTCGTCGAAAGCGGATCAAGCCCGACCTTTATGAGTGCATTCCAGCCGGCGTGGCATGCGGCCGCAAAGAGAACAGCGGAAAAAACAAAGGCTTCCATATGGCCGAAGGCTACACCTTCGCCGCGGCCGGCGCCCACAGCTTCGGTCCGGCGCGCTGATATTGCGGCGGCCGCGCCACGTCCGCGCCGAGCGTCTTGGCCGCATGCCAGCCCCAGTGCGGATCATCGAGAAAGCACCGCCCCATCGACACCATGTCGGCCTCGCCTTTGGCGACGATCTGCTCGGCATGCTCCGGCCTGACGATCAATCCGACGGTACGGGTCGGAATATCCGCCTCGCGTTTTACCCGCGCCGCTATCGGAACGTTGTACCCGGGCTCGGTCGGATTGCGGATGTCGGCGGCGACTCCGCCGGACGAGATGCAGATAAAATCGAGCCCTTCTCCTTTCAGCGCCCTTGCGATGGAAACTGCATCATCGGGAGTCAGTCCGCCCTCGCGCCAATCGCTGCCGGTGATGCGGGCGCCGAGCGGAACCGACTTCGGAACCACCGCCCGTACCGCGCGCGCGATCGACAGCGGGAACCGCAACCGGTTTTCAAGCGAGCCGCCGTATTGATCGGTACGCTTGTTCGAAATCGGCGACATGAAGCCGTGAGCCAGATAGCCGTGCGCCATGTGCAGTTCGATTTCGTCAAAGCCGATACGCAGAGCGCGCCGAGCCGCCGACACGAAGGCCGCACGCACACGCTCCATATCCGCTTCGGTAGCCTCCCGCGGCGTATGCCAGCCATCGCCGAATGGAATTGGCGAGGCTGCGATAGTCGGCCACGGATCCGCCTCAGGCTTCAGCGGCCCGCCGCCTTCCCATGGCCGCTGAGCCGATCCTTTCCGGCCCGAATGGGCAATCTGAATTCCGAATTTTGCGCTGCCCATACGTCGTGCCTGGGCTATCACGCGCGCGAGAGCGGCCTCGTTGTCATCCGAGTACAGGCCAAGACATCCGTGCGTGATGCGGCCATGGCGTTCGACATGGGTTGCCTCGACGATCACCAATGCGGCGCCGGAATGCGCCATCATGCCAAGATGCATGAGGTGCCAGTCGTTGGCGCAACCGTCGTCGGCTGAGTACTGGCACATGGGGGAGACGACGATGCGATTGGCAAGCTCGAGACCTGCCAGGCGAATAGGCGTGAATAAGGTACTGGACATGCTTCTGTTTTTGGCTCGTGGATGGGAGCGCCGGAATCAGCGCTGCTGGATGGACTTCAGATAGGCAATGATGGCACCGACGTCACCTGCGTCAAAGCGCAATTCCGGCATGTCCGGATGCCCGGTCATGATGCCCTCGCCGAGCGCTTCTTCCAGCGCTTCGATCGGGTAGCGCTGACCGAGCACCCGGAATGGCGGCGCGGATTTATGCGGACTGTCGCCGGTCCGGCCAACCGAATGGCACGCCGCACAATTGCGCGTGACAAGCTCTTCGCCCCGCTTGATCGATTGGGCCTTCGCACTTTGCATCATGATCGCCGCAACGCAGGCGCAGGCGATGACATGCGCAAGGCGGTCGAAATGGCGTGTCCCCCTGTGACCCGGGCAGCCGCCAGCCTTGCCCAGACCGCCGCGATACGCTCCGCCTCGCGCCGGCAGGCGTCGAATTGCTCTTGCGTATAGAACTTTTTCCATCGACCGCTGTGCTCGAGCTCGCGAAGATGGGCCAGCCGACGCCGCGCCAGCGCGTGCCATTTCTCGGCAATCCTATCAAAGCGGGCTCCGCATTGCACAGCAGCCATTGGGTGCCCTCCGGCACGCGAAAGCCGGCAGCCGACCGACGCACAACGCATCGACGACCACCGACAGCTGCACGAAACAACGGCATTCAGTGTGAGTGAGCCCGCATCTATGATGATTCGCGGGCGTTTTTAAAGAGGGCGGAGAGACTCTAGAGGCGAATTCGCAGCTTGGTGGCGAGCTCGCCGATGATGCCGCGGCGGAACAGAAGCACGCAGGCAACGAAAATCGCGCCCTGAATGACGAGCACCCATTCGCCGATCGGAGCCAGTTTGAACTGCATCAGCAGGATGACAAAGGCGCCGACCACCGGCCCAAAAATCGTTCCCAATCCGCCGACGAGCGTCATGAGCACGACCTCCCCCGACATCGGCCAGTTCACGTCGGTGAGCGAGGCAAGTTGCAGCACAATGGCCTTCGTCGCACCGGCAACGCCGGCGAGTGTCGCCGAGAGCACGAAAGCCACCAGCTTGTAGCGGTCTGTCTTGTAGCCGAGAGAAATCGCGCGCGTCTCATTCTCGCGGATCGCCTTGAGCACCTCGCCAAACGGCGAGTGGATGATCCGGTAGATGAACGAAAAGCCGAGAATGAAGATGACCAGCACCACCACGTACATGGTCATCTCGTTCTTGAGATCGAGAACCCCGAACAGGTGGCCGCGCGGCACGGCCTGAATGCCGTCCTCGCCGCCTGTGAACTTCGCCTGCAGCGCGAAGAAATACATCATCTGGGCAAGCGCCAGCGTGATCATCGCGAAATAGATCCCCTGCCGGCGAATTGCCAGGGAGCCGGCAACAAGGCCGCAGACGGCTGCGGTCGCCGTCCCGGTCAGGATTGCAAACTCGGGCGGGAAACCCCACGCCTTCGCCGAATAGGCCGACAGATAGCTCGCCCAGCCGAAATAAAGCGCGTGACCGAACGACAGCAGGCCGACGTATCCGATCAACAGGTTGAACGCGCAGGCAAACAGCGCGAAGCACATCACCTGCATAAGGAACAGCGGGTAGATTCCGAATGGAGCGATCATCAGCACGGCCACCATGACAACGAAAGCAATCGATTCGCTTTGCGAGCGCAGGACCGAAGGTTTTTTCAGGAGCGGGTCGACAACGCGTTCCATCACGCCCTCCGCCCGAACAGTCCGGCCGGACGCACCAGCAACACGATCGCCATGATGACGAAGATCACGGTGTTGGAGGCCTCGGGAAAGAACACCTTGGTCAGACCCTCGATGACACCCAGGCCGAAACCGGTGACGATCGCGCCGAGAATGGATCCCATGCCGCCGATGACGACCACCGCAAACACGACGATGATCAATTCCGAACCCATCTGCGGCGACACGTTGTAGATCGGCGCCGCCATGACACCGGCGAATGCCGCGAGCGCTACGCCGAAGCCGTAGGTCAGGGTGATCATGCGCGGAACGTTGATGCCGAACGCGCGCACCAGCGTCGGATTCTCGGTAGCGGCGCGTAGATAGGCGCCAAGACGCGTTCGCTCGATGACGAACCAGGTGCCGAAACAGACGACGAGCGAAGCGGCGACGACCCAGGCCCGATAGTTCGGCAGAAACATGAATCCGAGGTTGTGTCCGCCGCGCAGTGAATCGGGTACGGTGTAAGGCAGGCCGGCAGAGCCGAAGTAGTTGCGCGCAACGCCCTCAAAGATCAGCGCCAGACCGAACGTCAGGAGCAGACCATAGAGGTGGTCGAGCTTGTAGAGCCATTGCAGGAGAAAACGCTCGATAAGAATGCCGGTAGTGCCGACCAGAATCGGGGCGATTATCAGCGCCGGCCAGTATCCAAGCCCTGTATGTTGCAGGATGAGGTAGGCGGCGAATGCGCCCATCATGTACTGGGCGCCGTGGGTGAAGTTGATGATGTTGAGCATGCCGAAGATGACGGCCAGTCCCAGACTCAACAGCGCGTAGAACGATCCGTTGATCAGGCCGATCAACAGCTGACCGAACAGAGCCGTCGAAGGAATGCCGAAAATTTCGAACATGCGACCACTGCGAGCGTGAGGGACGGATCTCTGGTCCGTCCCTCACCTGGTTTCCGATATCAGCCGCTGACCAGCGGGCAGTTGCCTTCCTTGAGCGGCCGGAAGGCTTCGTCCGCCGGGATGGTCGCCCGCACCTTGTAGAAGTCGCCGGGATACTTGGAGTCGGCCGGAGCTTTCACTTCGAGAAGATAGGCCGGATGAACCTTGCGTCCGTCGGCACGAACGGTGCCCTTGCCGAAGAGCGGGTCGTCGGTCGGCAGCTTCTTCATTTCGGCGACCACGGCCTTTCCATCAGCCGCACTCTTGAGCGCCGCAACCGCTTTCAGATAGTGCGTCACCGCCGAATACACGCCCGCCTGCACCATGGTCGGGAATTTGCCCGGCCGCTCCGCTTGCCAGCGCTTCGTCCACGCGCGGTTGGCATCGGTCATGTCCCAATACCAGGTCTCCGTCAGCGTGAGGCCCTGCGCCGTCGGCAGGCCGAGTGCTGCGACGTCGCTCGCGAAAACGAGCAGTCCGGCGAACTTCTGCCCCCCCTTGACGATGCCGAACTCCGCACCCTGCTTGATCGAGTTGATCGTATCGCCGCCGGCATTCGCCAGGCCGATGATCTTTGCTTTTGACGACTGCGCCTGAAGCAGGAAGGACGAGAAGTCGTTGGTGTTGAGCGGATGGCGGACTTTGCCAAGAACCTTGCCGCCGTTCTTCTCGACGGCCGCCGCCGTGTCGCGCTCAAGCGCATGCCCGAAGGCGTAATCGGCGGTCAGGAAGAACCAGGTGTCACCGCCGGTTTTCACCAGAGCCTTGCCGGTGCCGTTTGCCAGCATCCAGGTGTCGTAGGTCCAGTGAATGGTGTTGGCGTTGCACTTCGGTCCGGTGAGATCGGAAGCGGCCGCGCCCGATACCAGGAACACCTTGTTCTTCTGGTTGGTGATCTGGCTGACGGCCAACGCGACCCCCGAGTTCGGAGTGTCAACGATCATGTCGACCTTGTCGACGTCGTACCATTGATTGGCGACCTGCGAACCGATGTCCGGTTTGTTCTGATGGTCGCCGCTGATGATCTCCACCTTCACGTTCGGATTGGATTTCGTGAAGTCGGCAACCGCGAGCTTGGCTGCGGCGACCGACCCGGGACCGCCGATATCCGAGTAAAGGCTCGACATGTCGCTGAGCACACCGATCTTCACGTTCACCTGCTGGGCGTCTGCCCCGCTACAGGCAAGCACCGCGGCCAGCGCCGCAAGTCCTGCAATTTTTCTCATCGCGTAATTCCTCCTTGTTTGATTTTGTCAGTACCTGTTTAGCCGCTGACCAGCGGGCAGTTGCCCTCCTTGAGCGGACGGAATGCTTCATCCGCGGGAATCGTGGCGCGCAGCTTGTAGAAATCGCCCGGGTATTTTGATTCGGACGGCTTCTTGACCTCGAACAGATAGGCCGGGTGCAGCTTGCGGCCGTCGGCCCTGATCTTGCCCTTGCCGAAGAGCGGATCGTCGGTCGGCATTTCCTTCATCTTGGCGACGATCGCCTTGCCGTCGGGATTGCCGCCGAGCGCGGCGCGGGCCTTGAGATAGTGCAACGTGCCGGCATAGACGCCGGCCTGATTCATCGCCGGATACTTGCCGGGCGCGTTGCGTTCGGCGTGCCAGCGCTTTGTCCAGGCGCGCGTCGCATCGTTCATATCCCAATAGAAGGTTTCGGTGAGGACAAGGCCCTGCGCGGTCGGCAAACCAAGCGCGGCAACGTCGGTCGCAAAGACGAGAAGGCCGGCGAGGCTCTGCCCGCCCTTCACGATACCGAATTCGGCAGCCTGCTTGATCGAATTGATGGTGTCGCCGCCCGCATTGGCCAGTCCGATCACCTTGGCCTTCGACGCCTGCGCCTGCAGCAGGAATGACGAGAAATCGTTGGTATTGATCGGATGACGAACCTTCCCCAGCACCTTGCCGCCGTTCTTCAGGACGACCGCTTCGGTGTCGCGTTCAAGCGCATGGCCGAACGCATAATCCGAGGTCAGAAAGAACCAGGTGTCGCCGCCTGTCTTCACGACGGCCTTGCCCGTGCCGTTCGCCAGCATCCAGGTGTCGTAGGTCCAGTGCACCATGTTTGCATTGCACTTGGCGCCCGTAAGGTCGGAGCTCGCCGGACCCGAACCGACGAACACTTTGTTCTTCTGACTTGCGATCTGGCTGATGGCGAGCGCGACGCCCGAATTGGGAACGTCGGCAATCATGTCGACATGGTCGACGTCGTACCACTGATTGGCGATCTGCGAGCCGATATCCGGCTTGTTCTGGTGATCGCCGCTGATGACCTCCACCTTGAAATTGGGATGATCCTTCATGAAATCGGCTGCCGCCATCCTGGCCGCGACGACCGAGCCGGGCCCTGTCGCGTCCGCATAAAGACTGGACATGTCCGTGAGGACGCCGATCTTGACGTTGATCTGCTGCGCTCCGGCCGTGCCGCAGGCCAGGATGACGGCGAGAGCCGCCAAGGTAACCTTCCGCTTCATTGACGTTTACTCCCTGCTTTCCGCCGTTTCGGCATATTGTCGGTCAGACGCCAAGGTAGTCGTGCAACTTCTCGACATTGGCGTCCAATTCCGCATTGGCGAACTGGTCGATGATACGGCCATGTTCCATGACGTAGTAGCGATCTGCAACAGTTGATGCGAAACGGAAATTTTGTTCCACCAAAAGGATAGTGAACCCCTGATCCTTGAGTGCACCGATCGTCTTGCCGATCTGCTGAATAATGACAGGGGCAAGGCCTTCGGTGGGCTCGTCAAGCAGCAGCAGCCGGGCGCCGGTTCGCAGGATACGCCCGATTGCAAGCATCTGCTGCTCGCCGCCGGAAAGCTTCGTTCCCTGACTCGACCCCAGCCGCTCCTTGAGATTCGGGAAAAGATCGAAAATCCGGTCGAGTTCCAGCCCGCCCGGTTTGACCACCGGCGGGAGCATCAGGTTCTCTTCGACCGTGAGACTGGCAAACACACCGCGCTCTTCCGGACAGAAGGCCACCCCGGCCCGCGCAATCTGATTGGAACTCCGCGCGATCAGCTCCTCGTCCTGAAAGCGTATCGAACCGGCGCGATGTCCGACGATGCCCATGATCGACTTCAATGTCGTGGTCTTGCCCGCGCCGTTGCGGCCGAGCAGCGTTACGACTTCGCCTTCATAAACGTCGAACGAAACGCCGTGCAGGATATGAGACTCGCCGTACCAGGCCTGCAGGTCCTTGATGGCAAGCAAGGGGGCGCGCGTATCAAGCATGGCCGACACCCATATAGGCCTCGCGCACGTCGGCATTCGCGGAGACGGTGTCGTAGTCGCCTTCGGCCAGCACGCGGCCACGCGTCAGCACGGTGATGTGGTCGGAGAGATCGGCAACCACCGAAAGATTGTGCTCGACCATGAGGACGGTGCGGTCGGCCGCAACACGTTTGATGAGCTGCGCAACGCGGTCGATATCCTCGTGGCCCATGCCGGCAGTCGGCTCGTCGAGCAGCAGCATCTCGGGATCCAGTGCCAGCGTGGTTGCAATCTCAAGCGCGCGCTTGCGGCCGTAAGGAAGTTCGGCTGCAAGCCAGTCGGCGACCGACGAGAGCCCGACATCGGCAATCAGCGCCATGGCCCGCTCATTCAGGTCGTCGAGCACCGAGGTCGATCGCCAGAAGTCGAAGGACCCTCCGCGCGCACGCTGCAAGGCGATGCGGACATTCTCCATGACGGTCATGTGCGGAAACACCGCGGAGATCTGGAAAGATCGTACGAGTCCGAGACGCGCGACATCGGCCGGCTCCATGTCCGTGATGTCCTCGCCCTTGAACAGGATGCGGCCGCGCGTCGGGCTCAGGAATTTCGTGAGCAGGTTGAAGCAGGTGGTCTTGCCGGCGCCGTTCGGGCCGATCAAGGCATGGATGGTCCCGCGCCTGACGCGCAGGTTGACGCCGTTCACGGCGATAAAACCCGCAAAATCCTTGGTCAGATCCTCGGTTTCGAGGATCGTATCTTCACTCATGCGCGGCGTCCCCTCGTCGCGCATTCTTGGCAGGTTTTCGCGCTGCGCGGCAAGGCCTACGAAAGGCCGAAGCGTGCGGCTAAGTGGCTGATTCTTCTGAAAGACACGGTTCACCCCGCTGCGCGGCGTCAGCTGGCCCCGGCCCTGCGGGCCTCGGCCTCGCGCTTGGCAACGTTGGCGAGAATTTCCGCACCGCGATTGGCCGCCGGCAGGCCGCGGAAGAGGAAGCACAGGCTGACCACGGCCTGCATCTCTTCCCAGCTCGCGCCGGCCTTCCGCGCGGCAATGGCATGCAATTGGGCGGCATCACTGAGATCCATAAGCAGCATCCCGAACAGCATGAGCTGCGCCGTTTTGACATCGAAGCACTTCGGATACATCGCGTGCTCGCGCATTTTCTCCTGCATGTCGAGGAGCGCCGGGTCGAGTGCACCCGTGACCGCCATGCGCGCTTCGATGCGCGGCGGCACAAAGCCGATCAGTTCGCGGTAGATGTCGGTGCGATCCTCAAGCGACACGCCTTTGTCGGCGTATGCACCAATGCGCTCATGGACCGCCTTGAGATCAATTCGAGGAGGCAAAGTCATCTCATCCTCTACGGGTTAGAAGAAAACAGGAAATTCGGGAGTCTTGCCGCTTTTCTCGCCGTCCACATTCGGGGTCGCGTACTGGATGAAACTATCCGGCAACGTTGCTCCCCAATAGACTCCCGTCCCGCGTTCTTCCTCGTTCCAGGTCACCGGCTCCCAATCGGGCGCCATCACCAGGAAACTGCCGGAATAGATCTCAACGCGGTTTCCACCGGGCTCGTAGGTGTAGAGATAGAATCCCTGCGAGTTGTTGTGTTTCGACGGGCCGGCTTCGATGAAAATGCCGTTCTCGATGAGGATATCCGCAGCGCGCATCACATCATCGCGATTGTCGACCCAGAGCGAGAAGTGGTGAAGCCTTCCATGCGCATTTTTCACATCGACAACATAGGCGAGCTGATGATGAATCGCGGTCGGGCTCATCCACGAGCCGATTTCGACCTTACCCTGATCGTAGCGTACCTGCTCGCGTAACTGGAAACCGAGAACGTTCTGCGCGAACTTGCGATTGGCCTCGACGTCGCTCGCGAGCAGAGCCAGATGGTCGACGCGCCGTACGCAGACGCCGCGGCCGGTATATTTCTGCGGCAGATTCTTCAGCGTCGAATGCAAGGCTGCCGGAGCTACGAATTTCTGCTCCTCGTAGTAGATTTCCATCACATGGCCATCCGGGTCGTGGAAACGAAATGACCGGCCGCGCCCGAAATCGCCATTGGTCCATCCGATCCCGAGGCCGGCGTCGGCAATGGCCTTGGCGCGGCGGTCCAGCGCCTGCGGGCTCACCGCCCGCCAGGAAATGCAACCGACGCCTGCATTCTCCGCGGCGGTCAATTTGAGGGTGCTGGTCGCATAGTCGCCGTAGCCGCGCAGATAGACCGACTTCCCGGCTTCATGCACCGGCTCCATTCCGAGCAGATCGCGGAAGTACCAAAGGCTCCTCTCCGGCTTCGGCGTGAACAGCTCGACGCTGCCGAGATGCGCGATGTCGTGAATAGGCTCCGGGGTTTGCGCCATGTTTGCCCTCCAATGCTTGTTTGCCGAACTATCAGGCGGGCAAAAGCGCGGGGCTTTGACCTAGCGCAAAAAGTGGCCGTTAGCCCTTGAATTTCCTGGCCAATGCGTCGGCGCCGCGCGCGAGCAACCCGACATCCGCGCCGACGGCCACAAACAGGTAGCCCCACTCGATGTAGCGGCGCGCCTCCTCCTCGTTGCCGGTGAGAATCCCGGCCGGCTTGCCGATCGCCCTGAGACGATTCACCGCATCCTGCATCGCCTTCTGCACGTCCGCATGCTGCGGGTTGCCGAGATGACCGAGAGAGGCCGCCAGATCGGATGGTCCGATAAAAACCCCGTCGACACCGTCGACCTTTGCAATGGCTTCCAGCTGATCCAGCGCAGCGCGCGTCTCGACCTGCACCAGAACGCAGATTTCTTCGTTCGCCTTGGTCAGATAGCCGGGCACGCGCCCGTAACGGCTGGCGCGGGCCGCAACCGAGACGCCGCGAATACCTTCCGGCGGATAGCGCGTCGACGCGACCGCGCGCCTCGCCTCCTCCGCGTTCTGGACGTAGGGAAACAGCAGCGTCTGCGCACCGATGTCGAGGGCGCGCTTGGCCAGCACCGCATCATTCCAGGCCGGACGAACGATCGCCGTCGCGGTACCGCGCTGCATCGCCTGCAGCTGCCGCAGCAGGTCGGGAATTTCATTCGGCGAATGTTCGGTGTCGAGCAGCACCCAGTCGAATCCGCTGTCGGATATCACCTCGACGGCAATGCTGCTGCACAGGCTCGACCACAGGCCGATCTGGAGTTTGCCTTCCGCAAGGGCGCGCTTGAAGGCGTTGCGTTGCATCTCCGGCATTTTCAGGCCCTCACACGAACTGAATGGCAAGGCCGCCGAGCGGACCGAAATCGGCGTGCAGCGTGTCGCCCTTCTGCGCGAAGACGACGCGGGTGAACGAGCCGGCGAGCACGATATGCCCCGGCTCGAGCGCATGCCCGAGCGGGCCGATCTTGTTGGCAAGCCATGCCACACCAAGCGCCGGATGCCCCAAAACGCCGGCAGCAAGGCCCGTCTCCTCGATCTCGGAATTGCGGTACATGATGCCGCCGACCCAGCGCAGATCGACATCCAGCGGGCCGACCGCACGCCCTCCCATCGCGATGCCGGCAGCCGCGCCGTTATCGGCGACGGTGTCGACGATCTTGCGCGGATCCTGGATGCGCGCGTCGACGATCTCGATCGCCGGCACAACGTACTCGGTCGCGCGCAGAACGTCCGTCAGTCCGACGCCCGGCCCCTGCAGCTTCCTCCCCATGATGAAGGCAAGCTCAACCTCCACCCGCGGCTTGCAGTAGTCGGAATGCTTCACCTTGGCGCCGTCGGCGATGAGCTGGTCGTCAAGGATATAGCCGTAATCGGGCTCGTCGATCATCGACGAACGCTGCATCGCCTTCGAGGTCAGGCCGACCTTGTGGCCGATCAGCCTGGCCCCGGCCCTGATCTTGCGCTGCGCGACCTCGGTCGAGATCGCATAGGAATCCTCGATGGTGATGTCAGGGAACGTCACGTGCAGCTGGACGGCCTGCTTACGTTCCTTCTGCGCGGCCATCAGAATATCGGCGGCTTTCTTGCGATCGGCGTCGGACAACATGGCATCGATCCCCTTACCGGACCGATGCTGTAACGGTTCGCACGGCGAATTTAAAGAGAGGAGCCGCGCGTCGTCCGGCTAGTCGGCCTTTTTGCCGGCCTTGCGCTCTTTTCGTTCTTCGATCTTGCGGTTGGTGAAACGCAGCAGCCGTGCGAGCGGCGGCTGCATCGGCCGCACATCGCAAGCCAGCAGCGCCAGGCCGAGCGGCAGCATCCAGATGCCCAGAACGGGCAGAAAGCTCAGGACACCGCCTCCGGTCAGCGCGATACCCGCCGGCACACGCACCCATATCGCTTCCGGCCGCCGCAGGCGATCGAAGTTGCGGCCCGCCCAGTCGGGCATCAGCTCCTGGAGCCGGTCCATTTCCCGGTCAAAGTCGGGCGCGTCATACATGCCGCAACAAGGACCCAGGCCCGCACATTGTTCCGCGTCTAGTGCGTCAACTTTGGATCGACCTTGAACGTTGCCTCGGTCTTCTTCCTGATCTCGTCCACCGTGACACCCGGCGCGACCTCGATCAGCGCCATGCCGCCGGCCTTCTTGTCGATCGTGAACACGCCGAGATCCGTGATTACCATGTCGACAACTCCGGCGCCGGTGAGCGGCAGCTTGCACCGGTGCAGCAGCTTCGGCTCGTCCTTGGCCGTGTGCTCCATGACCACGACCACCTTTTTCACGCCGGCGACGAGATCCATCGCGCCGCCCATGCCCTTCACCATTTTGCCGGGAATCATCCAGTTGGCGAGATCGCCGTTCTCGGCGACCTGCATTGCTCCGAGGATCGACAGGTCGATGTGCCCTCCGCGGATCATCGCGAAGGAATCCGCAGACGAGAAGAAACTCGTCGTCGGCAGCTCGGTAACGGTCTGTTTGCCGGCGTTGATGAGGTCCGGGTCTTCCTCGCCCTCGTAAGGGAAAGGCCCGAAACCGAGCATGCCGTTCTCGCTCTGCAGCTGCACCGTCATGCCGTCGGGAATGTAGTTCGACACCAGCGTTGGAATGCCTATGCCGAGATTGACGTAAAAGCCGTCACGCAGCTCCCTGGCGGCACGTTCGGCCATCTGTTCGCGGGTCCAAGGCATTAGAGGCCCTCCCTTAATCCGAATTTGAAATCCATTTTCGATCTGCGCATGATCTTGTCCGAAAACCGGTTCCCGCTTTCCGGGATCATGCGCTAGACTTCCTCTCCTGTTCCGGCGGCGGCGACGCGCTTGCGTACCGTGCGCTGCTCGATGTGCTTGACCGCATTCGGCACGTGCACAATTCGTTTCACGTATACGCCCGGTGTGATGATGTGGTCGGGGTTGAGATCGCCCGGCTGCACCAGGTGCTCGACCTCGGCAACCGTCACCTTGCCCGCGGTCGCCATCATCGGGTTGAAGTTTCGCGCCGTCTTCCGATAGACGAGATTGCCCTCGGTATCGCCCATCCAGGCATGAACGATCGACAGGTCGGCGACGATGCCGCGCTCCATGATGTAGCGGCTGCCGTCGAATTCACGCTCTTCCTTGCCCTTGGCGATGTCTGTGCCGGCGCCGGTGCGGGTGAAAAAGGCGGGAATTCCCGCACCACCGGCACGGATCCGCTCGGCGAGCGTGCCCTGCGGGTTGAACTCGATCTCCAGCTCGCCGGCGAGATACTGCTGGGCAAACAGCTTGTTTTCGCCGACATAGGACGAGATCATTTTCTTCACCTGCCGCGTCTCGAGCAGCAGGCCGAGCCCCGCCCCGTCGACGCCAGCGTTATTGGAAACGATGGTGAGATTTTTCACGCCGCTGTCGCGGATGGCCTTGATCAACGTCTCCGGGATGCCGCAGAGACCGAAGCCCCCGGCCATGATGAGCATGCCGTCCTTGAGCAGGCCGGCCAGCGCGGCATTTGCGTCGGGATAGACTTTCTTCATTGAACGCTACCGTTCTCGTCTTCTGGAATTGCGAGAAAACATCATTCCGGTGGGCGGATGCAAGCCTAGCGCGGCGGTGCCGCGGGCGCGGCTGGCGGCGTGATGTCGGTGACCGGGTTTTTCGGCGGGGTGATATCCCGCACCGGATTTGACGGTCTTTGCGGCGCAGCCGGCGCAGGCGCCGGAGCGGGCGCCGGCTTGACCGCGGCATCCTGCGTCGTCGTCAGCGTGCGCGGCAGGAACGGCACGCGGTGCGGGTAATAGGTCCAGAACACGAAGATGGCCGCAAAAAACAAGGCCGACAGGACGGCGGCCGCGCCCCGATGCCTGAACGAGAGGAGGCCGCCGAGAAACGTCGAGACCGCAACGAAGACGGCCAGCAGGATAACGTAGAGCCAGTCCACTTCGGCTAGATTGATCGGCATCGGCTTCGCCTTTCCCCAAGGCCGAGTTTAACCCAGACCCGCGATACGGGTCACCTTAAACTCCGGTTCCCCTCTTTCGAGATCACACGCTATATCTTGCGCCCCATGCCCAACGTCCTGATCCTCACAGAAGTTCAGGAAGCCATGCGCGCCCGTTACAAGGCGATGCTGCTCGAGCGCTTCCCGCAACTCACCGTCAATGTCGTCGGCCATCATAACGACGTCGGCCCCTACATCGCCGATACCGACATCCTCCTGTGCTTTTCTCCGCCGATGGCCGATCACGTCGTGCGCGACGCGCCCAGGCTGAAATGGATCCAGGCGCTCGGCACCGGCGTCGACAACATCGTGGACCTGCCGTCGCTCGGCAAGGAGGTGCTGGTCACCAACGTCCGCGGCATTCACGGCGCGCCGGTCTCCGAGGCGACGATTGCCTTCATGCTGTCGCTTGCCCGCGACATGCCGCGCTCGGTGCACGCGCAGGATCAATCCAGATGGGAGCGCTGGCCGTCCGCGCTGCTCGCCGGCAAGACCGTCGGCATTTTCGGCGTCGGGTTGATCGCCGAATACCTCGCGCCGATCTGCAAGGCCTTCGGCATGACCGTCGTCGGCATCAGCGGCAGCCCGCGCGAAACAAAAAACTTTGACCGCATGGCGCACCGCAACGATCTGACCAGGGTCGCCGGTGATCTCGACTTCCTCGTCGTGCTCACCCCGCTGACCGCCGAGACGCGCAATATCGTTGGCGAAAAGGTCTTCGCCGCGATGAAGCCGACGGCCTACCTGGTCAATGTCGCGCGCGGCGGCGTCGTCGACGAGCGGGCATTGATTGCCGCACTCGAAGCCGGGAAAATCGCCGGCGCCGGGCTTGATGTCTTCTCGCAGGAGCCGCTGCCGCCGGACAACCCGCTGTGGAAGACGAAAAACGTGACGATCTTCTCGCATCTCGGCGGCTATTCGCAGGGCTATGAGGATCGCGCCATGCCGACCATTGCCGGCAACATGAGCAAGTTCCTTGCCGGTGATCTCAAATCCATGATCAACATCGTGCGCAAGCCCGCCTCCTGGAAAGACTGAACCATGGCCTTGTCCGAACGCCTGAATACGCCGATCTCCGACGCCGAGCTTGCGCGCCGCTGGCGCGCGGTGCGCGCGGCGATGGAAAAGGAAAAGATCGACGTGCTGCTGATGCAGAACAACAACGACCACATGGGCGGCTACGTGCGCTACTTCACGGATATGCCGGCAACCAACGGCTACCCGAACACGGTCGTCTTTCCGCGCGACGACGAGATGACGGTCGTCTGTCAGGGGCCGTTCGGCGGCGGCGAAGCAACCGCGCAGGGCGACCAGAACTGGCGCGGCGTCAAGCGCATTCTCACCACGCCGAGCTACGCGTCCGCGCACTACACCAAGGACTACGACCCGGAACTCGCCGCCACCGCGCTCAAGCCTTTCGCCAAGGGCACGATCGGCTTTCTCGGCACCTATCAGATGTCCTACGCGCTGCTCGACTACGTGAAACGCGCGTTTCCGCAGGCACGGTTTGTCGACGCATCCGAGATGGTCGACCGCATCAAGGTGATCAAAAGCGCCGAGGAGATGGAGCTGGTGAAACGCGCCGCGCTGATGCAGGACGGCGCCATGCGCGCCGCCTTCGCGGCGGTCAAGCCCGGCATGCGCGACACCGAGGTCGCCGCGGTCGCCCAGCACTACAGCCAGTGCCACGGCAGCGAGAACGGCATCTACCTCTGCGCGTCAATGCCGCTCGGCAAGCCGTCCAAATTCGCCAACCGGCATCTGCAGAATCGCGTCATCCAGAAGGGAGACCAGATCGCACTCCTGGTCGAGGACAACGGTCCGGGCGGCATGTACACCGAGCTCGGACGTTCCTGCGTCGTCGGCACGAAGGTGCCGCAGGCAATGAAGGACGAGCTCGAATTCTGCAAGGCCTCGCGCAAATTCACGCTCGACCTGCTCAAGCCCGGCACGCCCTGCAAGGACATCTGGGACGCCTTCAACGATTTCATGCGCAGGAACGGGCGGCCGGCGGAAGCCCGACTTTATTGCCACGGCCAGGGCTACGACCTCGTGGAACGTCCGCTCATCCGCCATGACGAGTCCATGACCATCGAAAAGGACATGAACATCGTCGTGCACCCGACTTACATTTACGGCGGTTATCTCAACTGGCTGTGCGACAATTATCTGATCGGCGGCAACGGCCCGGGCGACCGGCTGCATCAGTTTCCCGAAGAGGTGATCGAAGTCGGCTGACCGTTTGAGGCAAGCGTAACGGAGGACGAACCATGGCGGACATCAAAATCGTCAATCCCGATTCGCTCGGCAAGCCGCTAGGCCAGTACTCGCACCTCACGCGGGTGAGGGCCTCGGAGTTCGTCTTCATCGCCGGTCAGGTCGCCGTCGACCGCGACGGCAGGATCGTCGGCGCGGATGACTTCGACGCGCAGTGCGTGCAGACCTTTGCCAATATCGAGGCGGCGCTGAAATCGGTGGGTGCGGGCTGGAGCAATGTCGTGCAGTTCACGACTTATCTCGTGCACTCGCAGGACATTGCGAAATTCATGAAATTCCGCCTGCGTGAATTCCCGAAAATGTTTCCGAACGGCGCCTATCCGCCCAACACGCTGCTGATGATCGACCGGCTCGTGCAGGAGCAGCTGTTGATCGAGGTGCAGCCGGTCGCCGCGCTGTAAGCTCAGAAAGAGTCATTCCGCGGCGCGCTGAAAGCGCGAACCCGGAATCCAACTGCACTGACTCTCTATATGCTTCTGGCTTCGGGATCGCCGCTTCGCGGCGTGCGGAATGACAATGCAGAGCTTGCGCTGGCCTGTCAGACTAGCCGGGCTTGTCCATCAGGCTGACATGCGCCGCCACGATGCGCCAGCCTTCGGGACATTTCACCCAGGTCTGCATTTGACGGCCGATCTTGCCGGGCGCCGAAGGCCGCTCGTAGAGCGTTGAGGCGACCGCGAACTCGCGGCCGTATGTCGTGATGACGGTACGCGAGAGCTTGCGGCCGAGCGCGACCGGAGATCGTGCCGCGCGAAACGATCTGATCTCCGCATGGCCGTAGAGAATCTCATTTGCCCCGTAGCGGATCGTGCGCGGATCGTCGCGAAACAGCTCGTCGAGCACCGATACATCGTTCGACACGAGCGCCTTCTCGTAGCGGTCGAACGCCGCCCTCACCTCCGCGACGACATCCGGCAAGTCAATTTCCATTGTGTCCTCCTTGCCCCGCTAGAATATCATTGCGCACGATGCCGAGTATGTGCAGCGGCGCTGCGACGGGCTCGGTGGGGGTGGGCCCGGCGCGTTGCGCGCCCCAGCCCACCCTACGAGCCGTGCCTCTGATTCACTTTTCAAACAGCCTAGCCAACGCTCCGCACCCGGATTTTTGCCCAGGCGCCGGGGTCCGCCTGCATTTTCCAGATCCGCGTCGCCCGCAAAGAGAACCGAGGGGGCGCGGGACGCCAGGGGTCCAGGACGGACCCACGGGCCTCGACGCCTCG
>DASRGR010000031.1:0-112275 GCA_035650955.1 Pseudolabrys sp. | reverse complement strand
GCGTCGGGCCCGTTCCAGGCGAGAAGCCCCGCGGCCTCCTGGCAGGGCGCGCCCTGCGGGATCTTCACCGCCGGGCCGCCGGCGAGCGGATCGGTCCAGCTCTCGACCGGATAGCCGGTGATCGCCTTGACGTAATCCTGCGTCTCCTGCGGCAGCGGGCTCTTCCGCGCGCGCCAGTCCTCGACGCGGCGCGGCCCGGCATTGTAGGCGGCCGCCGCAAGGCCGAGATTGCCGAAGCGCCGGTAGTGGTCGCGCAGCAGCCGCGCCGAGGCGGGAATGGCGAGCGCCGGGTCGAACGGGTTGTCGAGGCGGCGGTCGGCGGCCGTCTCCGGCATGAACTGCGCGATGCCGAGCGCGCCGGCGGTGCTGATGGCGGCCGGGCGGAAGGTGCTTTCCTGGTAGAGCAGCCGGATGAAAAAATGCACCGGCAGGTCGTTGTGGTGCGCGGCGCGCACGATCGACTCGCAGATCTCCTCGCGCGAGCGGTGCACGAGCGGCTTGAGCAGCGGCCGCAAGGGCGCCAGCGGCAGCACCACCGGCTCGAAGCGCGGCTGCGTATCGGCGACGGCGCGCTCCGGCGGCTTCGTTTCCGGCACGCCGAGCGAGGCCATGTGCCAGGCGACCGCAAGCCAGGCCGCGGCAAAGACGATCGCAACGCCGAGCCCGAGATCGCCGGCAAGCCGCAGGCCGCGGCGCTCGGTCAGCGTGCCCGGCAGCAGGCCGATGACGAGGCCGGCCAGCAGCAGCAGCGCAATCGTCTGGGCCGTGAAATGCATCCGGGCTCGATCCCGTTGGCGCGGAAAAAAATGCCAGTGCAGCGTGACGAATGTGCGGCGGGCCCAACTGTGCACGCCGCGGCCGCGCCGGCAACAGCGCGGGCGGTGCCGGACGGCCGCAGCGGCCCTGACCCCCCGGCGCAGCGGCCCCGGCGCCGGCCGGCGCGAGCGGCCTTGATCGGCGCCGGCAATTTTGCAATATTGCACTTATGGCCACTTTTAATGCAAAACAGCAGTTGGCCGACCGCCTAGCGGCGGAGGGACAAGCCCTCGCCCTGCAAGGCTTTTTCCGCATCATGGTGCTGTGGAACGCCGGCACCGAAGAGGCGCGCCGCATCCTCGGCTCGCCGCCGCTGCGCACGTTCTACGCCTGGAAGAAGCAGGCGCCGGCGAAACTGCCGGAAGACACGCTCCGGCGCATCGGCTACGTCGCCGGAATCTGGAAGGCGCTGCAGATCGTCTATTCCGACAGCCGGCTCGCCGACGGCTGGGTCGCGCGCGAAAACGAATTCTTCGGCGGGCAGACGCCGCTGCAGCGCATGGCCGCCGGCGACGTCACCGATCTCGCCGCCGTCAGGGCCTACATCGATGCCGCCAGAGCCCCGTGGTCCTGACACGGTCAGGGTGCGCTGGCCGCAGGCGTTTCGCGTCATCGCCTCCCGCTTCCCGCCGGTGCAGCTGTTCGAGCGGCTGTCGGACAACCCGGCGGCGTGGGAGGCGCTCGCCGCGCTCGACGACGCAACCAACCCGCGCCTGCGCGACGCCGCCGGCGACATCAGCCTGGTGCCGCCGGCGCGCCGCGTGAGCGGCCCCGGCGCAAGCTTCGTGATGGCGCCGTTCACGCACGTCAATCCGCGCGGCTCGCGGTTCTCCGACGGCAGCTACGGCGTCTATTACGCGGCGCGCGAGCTGGAGACCGCGATCCGCGAAACCGCGCATCACTTCGCGCGCTTCGCGCGCGAGTCCCGCGACCCGCCGCGGCAGGAAGACATGCGCGTGCTGCTCGGAAAAATCGCGCACGCCTTCGACGATCTCGATTCATTCCCGCAACGCGCGAAGATTCTCGACCCGGATTCCTACGCGGCCAGCCGGCCGTTCGGCGCGAAGCGGCGCGCGGCCGGCAGCGACGGCATCGCCTACCCGAGCGTCCGGCACGCCGGCGGACGCTGCATCGCGGCGTTCTGGCCGGATGCCGTCGGCATCCCGGTGCAGGAGCGCCACCTCCGCTACGCGTGGGACGGAACGCAGGTGACCCGCTACTTCGATTTCCGGCGCGAGGCCTGGTTCGCGCTGTGACCGGCGCGCGGAGGCCGGGTCTTGCGGCCCGCCCCGTTTCCGCGGCGCGCGGCGCACGGCGGCGCGGCGATGCCGGAGGCAACGGGCTACCGTCACGTTGCGTTAATTAAATCTAAAAGCTGATCGTCTATTGCGATGGACGGCACTGTCCAGGCGGGCGTGTGGAACCTCCTTCCGGGGACGGAGCCAGGGCGCCGCCCTCGTCACCCCGGGTGCGGCGCCTCCTTTTTTCCGGACAAGCCCCTGCCCGGCCCTGTCACGCGGCATGATCGCACGACATCGTCACGCGGCATCCGTCGCCGCGCGGCATCCGTTATCGCATCCCTGGCGATTGCCGCGGCGGTGCTGCCGGCATTGCGGTGTGATGGTGAGCGCGTGCCTGTGTGCCGCGGAACGCGCGGCGCGAACGGCGGCCACGCGCGGGGCCCCTTCGCGCCGGCAAGACGGCGCGGCGGCCTTACGGCGACAGCCGAAAGACCTTCAGCCGCGCGGCATTGCCGTCAGTCGATATGCGCAAGCTCGCGCGAATGCTCAAGGACATAGACGCGGATTGCCGACGACAGGTTGCCGCTCTCACGCTCCTGGTCGATCTGCCCGATCAATTGCGACAGCGTCGTATGCTTCGCCGACGCGATTTCCTTGAGCTGGGTCCAGAACTCATTCTCCAGGCTGACGCTGGTTCTGTGCCCTCCCACGGCGACCGAACGCTTGAGCACCGAAGATTTCACCAGTCCATCCTCGTGCGTTCCATATTTCGAAGGAGGAATGGCCGTCCCGGATTTAAATCCCGTTATCGAAACACCTCGAATTTTACACGTACGCATCCCCGTACTCCTGCACCACCCCTGGTTCACATCGCCTGCTCCCGGTTTCCAGAGTTTTATGACGCCTGAACGACAGTCCCGGCCACCGGCGCCGGCGTGCCGGCAGGCTTCCGGCCACGCATCGAGCAATAACCGATCGCGGTGGAACGAATCTCCGTGCGAGATTCCGCGACCATGGGGCCATTGCCGGCTGCCAGATCCGGCAGCGCGGCGAGCGCAACGACCTTGCTGACCCACGTCATAGACCCCACGCGAAAAGCGTAGGAGCAGCCCTTCGGCGCAGGATGTGACGGCGATCACAAAAAAGCGGATTCGCGCGCCGCGCCGGGCGTCCGCCGGTCACCGGTTACCACCATTCGCAGTGCGCGGCGTGTGACGGTTGCCGGCACCACGACCGGACCACGAGACGACAGCGGCATGAGCATCGCGCCTCTCTTTCCCGGCTACGCGGAAATTCCGGCGCCGGCCGACGATCCGCTGTGGCGCAAGTGGCTGACGGTCCGCTCCGCGCCCGACGTGGAGCACGCGCCGGTCGAACTGTCGTGCGGCGACGTCGCGCGCTTCAACGCGCAGGTCAACCGCGACGTCCATTACCTCGCCGAGCCGCGCGGCGCCGATGAATGGCAGACGCCGGCGCAGACCATGAGCGCGCTCTCCGGCGACTGCGAGGACATCAGCATCCTCAAGTACGCGGTCATGAGGCGCTCGGGCCTGCCGGAGGCGGCGATGCGCATCGTGCTCGGGCAGATCCAGGGGCCCGCCGGCAGGCTCGACCACGCCTGGCTCGCGCTCTTTCTCGAGGACGCGTGGCGCGTGCTCGACAACAAGTTCGACCAGCTCATCGCGCCGCAGGACTACATCAACTGGCTGCCGGCGAAGGCGCTGTGGAGCGACCAGGTCGCGCTGTTCGGGCGCCAGATGACGATCAACGAGATCCTGGCCCGGCACGGATGAGCCGACATCCGCAGCGCGCGAACGCGATGGCCCGCGCCGCCCCGTGAGCGTGCAGCGCGCAAAACCGCACGGCGGCGAATGCAAAGGCCGCTCCGGTCAGCGTCTCCGCCCGAGCGCGTCGTAGACGAGCCGCCTGAACTCGGCCCCGAACGGATGCAAGAAGGCCGCCTCGCGCTGCACCATGATCACGCCCGCGGTCTGCGTTTCGGGGGAGATCCACCACTGCGTGCCGGCGCGTCCGCCCCAGAAGAACTCGCCTTTCGCATCGGGATGATCGGACGCGGAAGGCTCGACGATCAGCGCGCCGGCAAGCCCGTGCCCCCTGCCGCGAAGTTCTCCGAAGGTGGCAAACCGTATCCACACATCGGGGGGCAAATGATTGGTCATCATCAGTTTGATCGTGTCCGGCCTGAGCAAGGTCGGCCCGCCCGGAAGCAGGCTGCGCACGAGCGCCACCATGTCCGGCAGGGTCGACACCAGGCCGCCGCCGCCGCTCAGCCTCGGGACCGGACGCAGATAGGCATCCGGATATGGCACGTTGTCCATGCGGACAAGCCCCGGCCGCATCGGGTCGGCGGGATCGGCGCCGGCGTAATACGCGACGAGACGATTGCGATCCGGCACCACGAAGCCGGTGTCCGCCATGCCGAGCGGGCCGAGAATGCGCGACTGAATGAACGCGTCGAAGCGCTGACCGCTCACCACCTCGACAAGACGCGCGAGAACGTCGGTCGCCACCGAGTACTCCCACGCCGTTCCGGGATGAAAGGTGAGCGGCAGGCCGGCGAGCACGTCGATCATCTGCGCGAGCGTGGTCGCGGGATCGAGCACCTTGCGTTCGTTGTACGCCCTGAAGATCAGCGTGCCCGGGTCGAGAAGACCGTAGCTCAGCCCCGAACTGTGGGTCAGCAGATGGCGAATGGTGATCGGCCCGGCCGCAGGCTCGGTCTGCCGCAATGACGCCGCGCCGGGACGCAGCACATGACGGTCCGCGAGCTGCGGAATGAACCGCTCGACGGGATCGTCCAGCCGGAAGCGGCCTTCCTCGAACAACAGAAGGACCGCGCAGGATGTGACCAGCTTCGTGTTCGAGAAGACGCGGAAGATGTGGTCGATGCGCAACGGTATCCGCGCTTCCCGGTCGGCCCAGCCGATGCATTGCACATCCGCCAGATCCCTGCCGACGAGCACCGCCGAGGCGAAGCCGGGAAGAACATTGCCGTCGACGTAACGCTGCATGGCGGCGTGCGCGGCCCGGAAGTCGTAGCCGGTGGCGGTGACTGTCATATCCTCCATGATCGTCCTCGATGATCGGCCTCGATGATCGGCCTCGTGCCGCGGCAACAGGCCGCTCTCGGCAAAAAAACGCGGGCGGCAAGTCGAGGGCCGCCCGCGCGGGAGGAAGTATGCATCACATAGCCCGCGCGGGCGGCGGTAAACCTTGCGAAATTCCTGATTTTTTCCTGATTTTTCCGCCGCGCCGGAACCCGCGCAGGCCCGGGGGGCCGCCGTGGGTCGAAACCAGCAGCGGGCCATCCCATGCAAGGTGGCCATGATTTTTCCATTGCCCGGGTCCCATCGCGGCGCGCGATCACGCGCCGGGACACAATCCGGAATTCTCCAAAGGCGGGAGTTACCTGCTCACGCCAAACCGGTACACCAGCGCTGTGCGGACCGTCTGCACATACGGATGAATATGCACGAAGGCGCCCGGCGACGTGTTGAGAATCGGCAGGTCCTTCGATCCGTAGTCGGCGAAGCGATATTCGCTCTTGAGCGACAGACCCGGGAACCAGGGCAGCATCGCTTCCGCGCCACCGCCGATGAACCAGCCATTGTAGGTTGTCGCCGCCAGGGTGTCCGGCTCGGGCCGGCTCTGGAGGCCGAAGGCATTGAAGTGCACATCCGAGAAACGCGACTGCGTGAAGCCGCCGCTGAGGTAAGCGAGGACGTCAGGTGTAAGCAGATAGCCCGCGCGCGCACCGGCGAACCAGGCCGATCTCTGCCTGATTGGTCCGCCCTCTTCCCAGTACGGATCGTGCCAATTGCCATGAATGTCGGAGATGTCCCAATCGGCGAACAATCCCGCGACGAAAGGTCCGGCGAACTGATAATCGAAACCGCCGCCAACGGTACCGAACCATCCGCGGCCGCCGAGCGTCTGGTTGTCGCTTACCAGCGTCCCGTTCTGCGTCACCGAGGAGTCGAGATTGAACATGCCGTAACCACCGCCGGCGCCGATGTAGAATCCGGTCCAGTTGTAGGCGGCCGGCGCCGCCGCATAGGCCATGTGCGCGCTGCCGAGCGCGTCTCGACCCCCGCCAAATTTATATGCAAGAGCCGCGCGCACCGTCTGCACGCGAGGATGTATGTTCACCACCGCGCCGCCTACGCGCGGTGGAGGCGGTTCGAAAATCGCAACGTCCCTGTCGCCGTAATCCGAGAAGCGGTACTCGGTCTTGACTGACCAACCTGGCAATCCGGGCAGCATCGCCTCGATGCCGCTCGACAGGAACCAGCCGCTGTAGGTCTGTGCCTGAATTGTGTCGAAGCCGCTCGTGCCCAATCCGAAATCGGTGAGCGTCACGCCGGAGAAGCGCGCCCGCGTGAAGCCGGCGCCGAAATACGAGAGCACCGCGGGGTTCACGAGATAGCCGATGCGCGCGCCGGCGGCCCAGGCCCAGTTCTGCCGGATCTCACCGGAGCCTTCCCACCAAGGGTCGCTGAAGTGGCCCTTGATGTTGGAGAAATCAAAATCACCAAACACGCCGCCGACAATGCGATTTGCGAACTGGTAGTCGAAGCCGACGCCGACGGTGCCAAACAGCCCGCGACCCGCATTCGTGACGTTGTCGCTTTCGAGGTTGCCGTTAACGCGGAGCGAGGAATCCAGATTGAACATGCCGTAGCCGAAGCCGCCGGCGACGTAGAACCCGGTCCAGTTGTAGATGGCCGCAGGCGGCGCCTTGTAGATCGGCGCCTTGTAGATCGGCGTCTTGGCCGGCAGGTCGGCGGCGCTCGCAGCGCCCGCGAAAAGAGCGATCGAGAGAGCGGTTGTCGTCAGGAGTTTCGGCTTGGCCATTCCAGTCCCCCACAAGCAAAAAGTCCCAAGAACGGCGGTCTAATTATCATGCCGGTCGGCGACGGCATGTGATATTTTGGTAACGCATCATCAGTTTTTTGGAAACGGGATCGCGTCACGCGATCGCACCGGTTGCCTGATGCCGGCGTGCGGCGCGCCGTGCAGAATTTACTGCCCGCCGACGGTCGGGTCCGGAGCGGCGACGGGTGCCGTCGTCGGCTGACCCGGCTGCGCGGCAAACGCCCCGGCCGCATCGTGCTCCGGCGCCTTCGGGCGGCGCGAACCGCGTCTATGGGCTGGCCCGCGCGCATCATGATCTTTCGCCGCGGCCTGCGGCGACGCTTCGCGCGCCTGCACGCCGGCCTCCGGCGCCGCAACGGGCGGATCGATCAGCGCCGCGGGTGCGGATCTTCCGGCAGGCTCAGGCGCGACGGCGGTCGTCCTGCCGTTGATCGTGCTCGTCGTCAGGCCGGTGAGACCCGGCATAGTCTGCTCCAGCCGGTCCTGCCGCTGCTTCGACGGCGCCGTGCCGGCGTCGTCGTCGATCTTCTGATCCATCAGGTTGACGACACGGTCGACCTGGCGGCGCAGCTCCTCGTAGGTCGCCTGCTTGCGCCCGATCATGTACGCGAAGTAGTTGCTGGTTCCGATCACCGATACCGCCGCGACGCCGAGCAGGATCGTCCTGACAACGGTCACGACGGCCTGAACGCGCGGCGACCGGCTGCCCGCCGCCTGCGGCGGGCGTGACGGACGGCGTGGCTGGCGTGGTCGTACCGGGGAAGACGTCGACATGGCGCGCTCCTGTGCCGGTTCGACCAAAGGGCGAGCCAGATTCGCTCCGATGTGTCAAAGCAAAACTCGCCGCCTGCGCACGCGAATACCTTTTTCTGCTTTGCCGTGACGGCCGATCCACTTGCGTTGCAGGATCCGGCAACGGAACAGATCTTCGACGCCGGCGGAAATGACTTGACGGCGGACCGCCGCCTAGCGCCCGGCGGCGGCGAGCTGCGGCCGCAGGCCGTCGACGATGCGGTCCGCCGGCGTGCCGGGCGGGAAAAAGCCGAGGTACTTTCCGTCGCGCCCGACAAGAAAGACGAATCCGGAATGGTCGATGACCGGGTCGGATTTTTTCGACTGCGCGTTTCTCGCGGCGTAAACCTTGTACGCGCGGGCAACCGCGCCGACCTGCCTTGCGCTGCCGGTCAGCCCCACCAGGCGCGGATGAAACAGCGCGACGTAGAGCCTGAGCGTCCCGGGCGTGTCATGCTCGGGATCGACGGTGATGAACAGCGGCTGCACGGCGTCGCCGGCCGGGCCGAGCCTGTCGATGGCGGCGGTCATGGCCTGCAGGTCGGTCGGGCAGATGTCGGTGCAATACGTGTAGCCGAAATAGATCAGCAGCAGCTTGCCGCGGAAATCGGCATCGGTGCGCAACCTGCCATCGTGATCGACCAGCGCGAACGGGCCGCCGACCGGCTCCCTGTTCCACATCACCGCGTCCATCAGGGCGGCGGCCGAGGGCTCCGCCGCCGTCGGCGGCCACAGCCACCATCCGCCGGCGGCGGCGATGACGCCGCCGGCAAACGCGACCGCTGCAACAACAGCCTTGTTCACTGCGCTTCGCGCTGATCTCAGGCGCTGAACGTGATGCGGCTGCCGGTGGTCCCGAGGACAAGCTTCTCGGGCATCTGCGCGCGGACAGCCTGGGTGAAATTATCCCCGCTGCAATGCATCGGGATGATGACGTCCGGGTTCAGCGTTCTGATCTCGGCCATCACCTTGTCGAGGTAGTCGGCCGGGGCCGGTCCGAGGTGGAAACCGCCGACCAGGGCATGCACCTTGTTGACGCCGGACACGTCCATCGCCTGCCGGGCGGAATTCACGATGCCGACGTGGCCGCAGGAGCTGATGACGATGAGGCCGCGATCCTTCAGGTTGAAGCACGTGGCGTGTTCGTGGATGTGCTCGTCGGGCACGATCTTGCCCTGCAGCTCGGCGGGCAGGTAGTGGCTCGCGTTGCAGCCCAGCCCGTCTTTCATCGCGAACTCGACAGACGTGTTGGGCAGGACCTTCTCGATGCCGGTGCGCTTGATCTTTCCGGTGGTGAACGCATGGCCGATGACCGTCGGCGTTTCGCACAGCACGGTCGTGACGTTGCGCGACGCGAGCTCGCGCCGGTCGAGCACGCCGAATTCGGACAGCTGGCCGGGCGGACCGCTGTAGCGCCGGCAGAAATTGTCTTCGCCGCCGGCGTAGAGCTTCAGCCCGGCGGGAAGCTGGCCGCGGTATTTGTCGAGCATGCCGAGCAGGCCGCCGTAATGGTCGAAGTGGCCGTGGCTGACGACCAGCGCTTCGATCGTCTTCGGATCGACGCCGACCATCTCCATGTTGTTGACGAGCGCGTCCGGCGTGTAGCCGAAATCGACCATGATGGCGTGCGCGTCGGTGCCGCTCCTGGACTCGACCAGCAGCGACAGGCCCCACTGGTTGTGCAGCGCGCGCCGGTAATCCGTCTGGCGCGGCGCCGGCTCGATCCTGATGTTGCTGATCGAGGCCGGCCGCAGGAAAAGATTGTAGGAGCCGTCGATCAGCACCCGGATCGCGACCTGGTCGACGGTCGGCGGCTGGATCGGGGCGGCGCTGGCAATTTCGACGCAGCCAAATCCGCCGGCCGCGGAGGCGGCGGCGATGGCTGCGGACGCTTTCAGGAAGTCGCGACGCTTGAGTCCGTTCATGATCGCCTCCTGCACGTGGTGTCCCTGGCGGTGGTGTCCCTGTCGCGGGCCGATGCAACGATAACACCCGGTCAGACCGCGCGGAAGGCAGGGTATCGGCGACCGCCGCGGCCGCAACGAGTGTCAGCCCCGTGCGGGCGGCGTCGACGTGCAGCCGACGGTCGGGCAGTTGGGCAGGAGATCACAGACGCGCCGCGATAGCGCATGCCGTCGCAGGCGGGATCCGCCCGGCAGCCGGCGAGCGTGCAGCGGCGCCCGCAAGGATCGCCGGGCGGCGAAGTGCACGGCGTTCCGCGGCACAGCGCCGGCGGCGCGCGGGCAATCCGGGCCGGCGCCGAGGTGCATCGATCGCGTTCGCCGGGGCGATTGATGCCAGCAACCGGCGCCCCGTGCGGCGAAATCGCGGGTTCACGGTGACCGTTGGGCCCGATGCGGCCGTGCACGGGCCGGCACGGGACGATGCCCGTTCAGCCAGGCGGGGACAATGCGAGCGCGATCAACCGGCCTTGCGCCGCGCCGACGCGCGCGCGGGTTTGCGTGCGGTTTCCTTCGCGGGCTTTTTTCCGGGGATCGCGAACAGCATTTCCTTCTGGCCCTCGATGCGTTTCTTGCCGCGTTTTCCGGGCTTCAGGGATTTGCGTCCCGCGGCCTGCTCGTTCTTCACGCTGCGGCGCAGCGCGTCCATGAGATTGATGACCTTGGCCGGCTCGCCGCGCTTGGGCGCCTCGATCCTGATGCCCTTCGACTTCTTCGCGATGAGGTCACGCAGCGCCGCCTCGTAGTGGTCCTCGAATGCCTCGGGCCTGAAGTGTCCCGACTTGGTCTCGACGATGTGCTGGGCGAGATCGAGCATGTCCTTCTTGATCTTGATGTCGGCAATGCCGTCGAAATAGTCCTTCTCGTCGCGCACTTCGTAAGGATAGCGCAGGAGCGTGCCCATCAGCCCCTTGCCGCGCGGCTCCATCGCGATCACGTGCTCGCGCGTGGTGAGCACCACGCGGCCGATAGCGACCTTGCCGAGTTTCGCGATGCTCTCGCGGATGACGGCGAAGGCCTCCTGCCCGACATCGCCGTCAGGCACGATGTAGTACGGGCGCATGTAGTAGAGCTCGTCGATCTCCGACTTCGGAACGAATTCGTCGATCTCGATCGTCTTCTTGCTCTCGAGCGCGATCGCATCGAGTTCCTCGTCGGTGATTTCGACGTACCGCCCCTTCTCGACCTGGTAGGCCTTCACAATTTTCTGCTGCTCGACTTCCTCGCCGGTCTCCTCGTCGACCTTGCGGTAGCGGATCCGGTTGCCGGTCTCGCTGTTGATCTGGTTGAAGGTGACCTTCTCGCGTTCACTGGTCGCAGGAAACAGCTGGATCGGACATGACACCAGCGACAGACGCAGAAATCCCTTCCAGTACGCACGCGGGGCCATCACAAACTCCTGGACATCTAATCCTACGAACAGACGACTAATGTATCCGTTCCGGCTGGTTCCGGCACGACGGCAGCGTGCGTCCGTTCTGCGTCCGTTCCAGGATTTTCGACGTTGGTTAGCAGGCCGCAATGACCGCCCGGCTGCGGAGATTTCGCCTGCACGGCGCCTGGACTAGGATTTGGCCAAACCGCCAACACAAGACCCAACGGGGAGGCGACAATGCCGGCCAACACCCATCCGCTCTCGCATCGAATGTCCCGCCGCAGCGTGCTCGGGGCGGCCGCTGCGATGGCGGCCACACCCGCCCTCGCCGACTGCCCGCTCGGACCGCCGAAACACGACAGGGGCCCGGCGGTATGGATGGACATGGATCAGGTCGAGCTCGATGCCGCCTATGACCAAAGCATCTACGCGCCGCTGCTGCGGCAGACAATCAAGCGCTACGCATCGAGCAGCAACGAGACGCGTGCGCGGATCGGCGCACCGAAGCGGATGGCTTACGGGCCGACTGCTGTCGAAGGGCTGGATCTTTACCCGGCGCGCAAACCGAACGCGCCGATTTTCGTCTTCGTGCACGGCGGCGCCTGGCGCGCCGGCGAAGCGAAAGACTACGGGTATCCGGCCGAGCTCTTCGTCAATGCCGGGGCAAACTATATCGCGCTGGATTTCATCGCGGTCGGCGCGGCCAATGGCGACATCTCCGTCATGGCGGATCAGGTACGCCGTGGCATCGCGTGGGTGTATAAAAACGCTGCGAGCTTCGGAGGCGACGCGAGCCGGCTCTACGTCGGCGGGCATTCGTCAGGAGGTCACCTCTGCGGAGTCGCGTTGGTGACGGACTGGCAGAAGGATTTCGGCCTCCCCGCCGACATCGTGAAGGGCGGGCTTTGCATGAGCGGCATGTACGATCTCAAACCGGTCCGGCTCTCAAAGCGCAGCTCCTACGTCAGGTTCACTGACGCCATGGAACAGGCGATGAGCTCGCAGCGGCAGATCGACAAATTGCAGGCGCCGATCATCGTCACCTACGGCACCAACGAGACGCCGGAATTCCAGCGTCAGAGCCGCGACTTTGCCGCCGCGGTGAAGGCGGCCGGCAAGCCGGTCGAGCTGATCGCGGCACCGGACTACAACCATTTCGAGATGTGCGAGACCCTGGGCAATCCGTACGGCCCGAACGGCCGCGCGGCGCTCGCGCTGATGAAGTTGGCGTGACCGTGCAGTTGTCCTTTGGCCGCGCCAACGAAGCCGATCAAAAGCAGGGAGATAGCGTATGAAGCGTCCTTATGTGCTGGCTCTGGCAGCGGCTACCGCCTGCCTCGGCGCGATTGCCGGCAACCTGTACGCGGCGGCCGTGAAGCCGATCTTTGTCGTGCTCGAAATTGACGAGATTACAGACCCAGACGGCTTCAAGACCGGCTTCCAGAAAAAGGACACCACGGCGGCGGTGGAAGCCATGGTCGCCGACGCGCGTTATGTCGTGCACACGGACAAGATCACTGCGCTCGATGGACCCGCGCCGAAGTCCTTCGCCATCATCTCGTTTCAGAATGTCAGGAAGGCCAAGGCCTACAGCGACGGCATGAAGGAACTCACCGCCGCCCGTCTCAGGACGACAAAATCGCGGTCGTTCATCGTCGAAGGGCTTTGAGCGAGGTAGCGGGCAACCCCTACAGTCAGCCAGGCTCCCCTCCGCGGAGAATTCGGCGCAGGCGGCGTGACCCCCCTCACACAGGCAGGGGCCGCGCGGCGTTACGCTTTGCCGGACGCCCAGAGAGATAAAGGGAGGCATATCATGCCCACCATCTCCACACCGGAGCAAAGCAACATCATTACCTGGAAGGTGATCTCGACCGGCACTGCGATCGTGGTTGCCCTGTTCGTCATCTTCTGGCTCGCGCGCACGGCGGCTTCCGAGCGCGCGCTTGCGGAGCAGCAACGCCTCGACGAAATGGCCGCCGAAAGCCGCGCCGTCTGCGCGAAATGGGGCATGCCGTTCGGCAGCCCGAAATATGCAGGCTGCGCGGCCGACATCGAGACATTGCGTGCCAAACACGAGCGCCGCATCGCGGACGCGTTGGACGGATTCTGAGCGCAGCCAGACGGGACGAAGGGTTCGGGCCGCTCTTTCTTTAGCCGGAATTTATGCCGGGCACGTGAAAATTTGCGCCGGATGAACGTGCCGGCGGCGCATAACAGCGCCCTGTTGTCACGACACACGCGAGGATATTCGGCCATGCTTGCGATCATCGGTGCGGCCATGGTTGCCGGCACCGCCGCCGGGTTCTGGTACCTGCTTCCGCGCAACGGCCAGGAGCATCCGTTGATTGAGAACAGCGGCGTAGGCTCGATGGCGACAATCACCATCCTCACGCTGTTCACCATCGGCATTGCGCTGTTCTTCGAAGGCCTGTTCGGCTAGGGCCGGCAGGCGGCGCTGCCCTTTCCGCCGATCGGTGCGCTGGGATCGAGGCCAAATCGGCACTATTTTTTCCAGCTGCGAAGAATTTTTCCACCAGTGTGAGCCAGCTCACCCACCCGCGCCCGGCTGTGCGCATAGCCTTTCTGCATTCGGGGCTGCGTCGATAACAGGGAGCGGCAACCATGTACACGAGCAAGATGCCAGGTCGCGCACGTCCAAACTACGAGCGGGACAGGTCGCGGCTCGAGCAGATCATCCGCCAGGCTAAGGTCCTGCGCGCGATATACCTGCGGGACAATTTCTGGCCAGCATGCGGTACGACCGGCGGCGTGCTCCTGTTCTTTGCGGCGGCGATCATCGTACCGCCATAAGGACAAGTCAGTGGTGGAGAATTCCGATATGCTCACGATGCCCGTGCAATCGCACGGTCGGCATTTAATGCCCGCAGCTTTCGCCCGGATGGCGCCCTAACGGCAGCGGTACTCACACAGCCTCCCCACGGCCGGATTGCTCGTGGCCTGACATCACGCCGGCATTTTCATTCCGAGAGTAAGGCTTCTCCCAAAAGGAAATCCTTGTTGGACGCCATCGACGATACCTATTCACGGGATTCCGCCACCCCGCTTCCGGCGGCGCCGACAAAGAAACGACGCAGGAGTCTGCTCGCTCGTTTCTTCGCCCGCTTCCTGGAGGCGCTGAAGGATACGCGCCGCCGAGAGGCACGCCGCGTGATCGCAAACCATGCCCATCTGCTGGCGGACGAGACTGCGCGAGACGAGGCCTGGCGCGGGAAGCCATGATGCGGCTCCCCATCAGCCGACCCAGGAGAAATTGGCCGTCATGTCGCCGGCGCCCGCCGGTTCTCATGTCGTGTGATAAAACTCGCTGAGCAGTTCATTCCACAGAAGCGCAAATGCAGCGAGGCCCGCGCAGCCGAGTACGAGTGCGGCCCATAGGAACTGGTTGTTGCAAGCGCAGACCAATGCGGGCAAGGTGAACACAATAAAGACCAGCCCAAGCGGCATCACTGCGATCCACTGGAAGCCGGTGCCGTCGCCCACGGGTACTTGGGCAATACCGTAGAACGTGTACAGCCAGAAGAGCGTCCCGGCGATCGCGACGGTCAGTGCCCCGATGCGCAGCGCACCGAACCTTGTAGCTGGCGGAGCGATCTGCATCTCCAGTCTGCCTGTCCAAGCCCGGCTCTGCGCATGAATCTCCTCACCGGCAATACCAATACTGGCGCCGGCCTGGCAAGCCGGTGCGCAGATACTGGCTGAAGCGGGTGCGCAACATATGCTGTCTTTTGGCACTGTCGTATTCCTGTTTGGTCACCGCGACACAGCCCGTGTAGGGCGGCTTGGCCGCCTGCGCCGGTGAAACCGGCAGCGTCGTCACCAACAGTGCGATCACAGCGCAAGCCGCGACACTTACGGCAGATGCATTCAATCCTCGCGTCATCCGGTCCTCGTCATGAAATGCGGGCTGGCCAACCTAGCAGACCGGGTGCCGGCGGCGGAACATGACTGCCGGGCGTTTCCTGCCGGCGCCTTAATCCGGTGAGAACCAACCTTCGCATACACTCCGGTCATTGTGCTAACGTGCTGCGGCTGAAAGAGGCAATCTAATGCGTCAGCTTCTCGGAAAAATTCGCGCCGGCCGCGATGTAGTCGAAGAGATCTATCTTTCCGAGCAGGTTCGCTGCCGTGAATGCCAGAAGACCGTGCCGATCGGCGTCGAGGTCGTCTCGGTGCAGAAGGATTCAAAACCGAAGAAGATCCTCAAGCGCACATGGTATTGTCGCGCGCACGCGGGCGACTATGAATCGCGGGCGCGCGGCGAGGGCTGACTCTTCGCTAACGGACCGCGGCGCGCGCCGCCGGCCGCACCATCTGCTCCCAGTCACGCTCGGCGCGCCGGCGTGCGTGCGACAGCTTCATCGCCGAAGCCGCCTGCTTGACGGCATGAACGCGCGCCCCCGCAAGCAGGGGGAAAGTGACGATCGAAATTTCCCACAGATCGACCGAATGCAGATGGCGAATGCGCGTCTTCGGGTCGATGCGCGCCTTCGTGGCGCGGAAGCCTATGGACAGGCCGTCGATCGCGCCCGCGCGCAAAAGCGACAGGATCTCCCGGCCGCGCGCAACCTCGGGAATCAGCCGCCCGCGCGCGAAAAGGCCGCGATGGTCTTCGCGCAACTCCAACCAAATGCCGACCGGCTCGGATGGATTGTGCTGGAAGAGCATCGGGATGCGTCGAACGCCGCGCCGGGTAAGCGTATCGGCGAAAGCGCCACGCATGACCATGTCGCGGGCCTGGTCGATCTCGCCAAACAGGCTGGCATAGCCCTGGACGCTGCCCTCGGCATCGATTGTGGTACGCGGTGCAAAGACTGATGCGACTGTCGGTTCGGATTGCAGGGAAAGCATTGCGGCTCCGTGCCGCGCGCAAATAGCGGCCGCACCCGGGAAGCATCACCCCGGGGCCCATGACGAGCGCGAAGGCATCATGAATGGCCGAGACACCCCGGCCGGGCGGCTTTCAGGAGATCGTGATGGCTAGCTAGCGAACATCCGTCCGCGGGCGCCTGTCTTTGGCGGGGGTCGGCGCGACGCGGCGCGCGGCGCGCTCGAGGTGGTCGAGAAATTCGCGAAACACGGCGAGATGGTCGTGTCGCTCATCGGGATCGCGGTCGGGCACAGGCGCTTCCATCATGGCGTTTGTCCTTCGAAGACTCGATTTCCGAAAAATTCTGGGTGCACGTCCGTCGCACATGCTGCGCCGCTCCGCGCGCAGATCGTGTGGCGGACAATTTGCGACGAAACGATTTTGGATGGCGCGAGGAACCACAGCGCGAGGAACCATTGCCCGAGCGCCCGCGTTTGGTCACTCAGTTGAACAAACACAGAGGTGGCACCATGCGCGCACTCATTTGCGGCGGGCTGCTCGCGTCAGCAATGCTGATCCCCGCTCTTGCTCAGAACAATCCGCCGGCTTCGTCCGGCGCCAATCCGCCGGCGGCACAGCCGTCAACAACCCCGGCTCCAAGCCCGGCGGCCAGCACGCCGAAGGCGCAGGGCGAGATGTGGCGGGCCTCCAAGCTGATCGGCCTGAACGTCTACAACGACCGGAACGAGAAGCTCGGCGATATCAGTGAGATTCTGCTCGACAAATCGGGCAAGATTGATGGCGTCGTTATCGGAGTCGGTGGTTTCCTCGGCATGGGCAAGCACGACATCCTGGTGCAGATTGACAAGCTGAGGTTTGTCAACGCGCCGGTGAAGACATCATCGGCGAACCCGGGTGGCACCACAGGATCGGCTTCCGGAAGCATGTCGCGCCCGTCCACGAGCACATCAGCCGGCACCAATCATAAATGGTATCCCGACCATGCGGTCATGAGCGGCGCTACCAAGGACTCGCTCGAGAACACGCCCGAATTCAGGTTTGACTAAAGCTCACCAAGCGGGCGGACGATAATACGGAGCCTTGGGCGACCGAGGCTCCTTCCCTTCAACCCTTTTGGTGCCGGCGCGGGACCGGCCGTTCATGCGCGCAGCGCTCGTTGAAGCGAGCGAGCTCGCGCACAAAATCGTCGAAGCGTCGGCTGGCGGCGGCCAGTTCGCGCAGCGTGAACCAAGCGAGTGCGCTCGCCGAGGCCGCCCACAGCAGCAGGGCAAGATGGGCGAGGTCGCCGCGCTCGCTGAAAATTTCAATGAGATCCGTCATGGACCATTGCCCCCACGGCAGGTCGATGATTTTCATCAGAGTTTGACAAGTCAGCCCTTGTCACATGCAGGCAACCGGCGCCCGCAGTTCGTATCGGACGCCTTGCGAGCCACGCACCAGGCCTGCTTTTATTGAATCGGCGGAAACACGTCCCCGCCCTCCACGGCCCCATATCCGGTGGCAAGCCGCTTCTCGTTGACAGTGAGGAATGGCGCAGCGCTCACACGCTGCCATAGCGCGGCGCGGTCGGAGGCGAGCGCCTCGATACGATCCGTATCCACTGCCAGCATCACGTCGTCGCCGAAAGCCGGCGCCAGCCAGTGTGCGAGCGCGCAAGCGATACGCGCGGCAAGCGGAAGGGCGGTCTGCCGCCAGAAGGCGCGGTTCGCTTCCTGATAGTTGGCATAGGTGTTGTCGCCGGGAATCGCTAGCAGCATCGGCGGCACGCCGAAGGCGAGCGCGATCTCGCGCGCGGCCGCGTGCTTGGTCTCGAGAAAATCCATTTCACGCGGCGACAATGACATCGGCTTCCAGTCGAGCCCGCCGTCCAGCAACAATGGCCGGCCGGCGTTGGAAACGCCCTGGTATTGCTCGGCAAACTCCTTCTTGATGCTTTGCCGCTGCGGCTCTGTGAGCATCATGCCAGCACCGGCGGCGTACACCAGCGCGCCCGAGGGCCGCGCGGCATTGTCAAGCAAGGCCTTGTTCCAGGCGGCTGCGGCATTATGGGTATCGATGGCGACGGCGGCCGCTTGCAGCGGACTCATGCCATAGTGATCGTCGACCGGATTGAAAAAATTCAGATGCAGGATCGGCGGCACTGCTGCCGCCTGCTCGAAGCGCACGGTCCGGCCGGCAACCGTGTAATCGTAGGCCTGCGGCCAACCATCCACACCGGGAACCAGCTTCATGCGATCTGGACGCAGCGCATAAAGTTCGCGCACATGCCGGTCGCCCGGGTCACCGCTGTTTGCGCCCAGGGAAACCGCTTCGACATAAGCATTCCCGGCGAGGAGAAGATGCGAGACCACGGTTTCCAGGAAAGAAGCGCCATCCTGGCGCGGGTTGGGCCGGCGGATCAGGTCGAGCAAAGGATGGTCTTCGCGCTCGGCGACGCCTTCATAGAGAACGAAGCAAAGCGATCCGATGCTTTCGGCAATGAGCCGCACAGCCCGATAGACGACGGCGTTCCGCGTATAACCCTCGCGGGCGAGCGCCGCATAGTCGCGCGGAGTCCAGCGCGGCCTTGCACCGGCTTCGAGCGCAATCAGGCTCATGATGGGTAAGGACTTGGCCTCCGGCGAGCGGATCAGTGATTTCAGGCGAGCTAACATCATGTTGTAACCGATCGAATTGGCCGGCCATGAACGCGGCCGCGTTCATGCAGCCTCACCGGCTGCCGAACGTTGGCACCGCGGCCGCGTCTCAAAGCGCATTTGTGGAGCGTTTTTACTTTCTAGCCGAGCAGCGTTACGCTGTCAAGGTATTTTTTCCTATATGGCTGGATTGAGGGATTGGATCGCGTGCGATCCGGGCCGACATCAAGCAGCTATTGGTCATCGCCGTGAAGGTGGTAGGTTTGAATCCAAACAAGGGGACGGGATGCACTACTTCGGCACGCCGGACCGACCGGCTGGGCTACCAACACCACGGCGGTGGCGCTCGCTGAGTCGTGCGCTCCCTCGTTTGACGTCACCAACACGTCCAGCTGAGGTCACCGGCGATGGAGAAAGTGCAGCTTGCGGGCGCAGCCGTCGTATTTTTCGCGATCGGCATCGCAATGATCCTTTATGAGCTTGCGCGAAACCGCGCACGACGGCCAATCTTCAACGGTGGCGATGCTATCCAGCTCTATTATTGTGGCTACCTTTCCTCGTTCGTTCTCGGGTTCACCTGCGCAATAGCCGCAGTCGTCAAATGAGGCACTGACATGTACGTGCTGCTCATCGTTTTGCTTGTCGTGTTACCCTTCGGAACCGCGATCGCCTGCGGGGCGCTGACTCAACGGGCAGGCAACATCATCTCGGGTTGGTCGTCGATCGGTGGCCTCGCGCTGGGTATCTACTTTTTTCATAAGTGCATGGAGCTGCTCGGCGCGGGGTGACGCAGGAGCGCCGACCATCACTGACGCTGAGCGCGCATCACCGGCATCATCACGGCGGCTGACGGACTCGCTGGTCGCCTGTTCAGACGCCCGTTTTTTTCATAAGTGCAATTGACCGATCGTCCGCAAACGTGCTCTCGAAATGCGCGAGCGTGCCTTTAGCGGGTGTTTGCGCTTCGTCCGTTCGCGGCGGGATCCACGGCGCACCGGCAAGCCGCTGCGTCGACAGGAACCACTCGGCCGGCGTTGAGCCGATTGCACCGGCGAAGTTGCAAATACGCGTCGGCTCGGCAAGCACGCCAAGCCAAAGGATCATGAAATCCTGCGCCGCCAGCTGCGGCGTGCGGGTCTCAGCGATCGCGCGGATTGCGTTGCAGGAAATTCTTTCGCGGACATCGGGGAGCAAGAGGATAAGCTCGAGTAGCGAGCGCATCTCGGCAACCGATGAGGCGACAAACCCGGTCTCACCGTCGCGGACGATCATCTTTTCCGCCGGGTTGTCGAGCACAAGCGGCACCAGCCCGAGGGACATCGCTTCGACCAGCGCATTTTCCGCAGTCCCGTAATGATCGCGCTGCAGCGGGTAAAGGAAGATGTCGGCGTCGGCGAGCGCGGCCTCGGGATCGGATGTCCTGCCCCTAAATTCGACCCGTTCCGGATGGCGCATGGCGTTCGCCCGCGCAACAACGGCGCCTTTCGGGTCGACCTCGCCCCAGAGAGCGACGCGGACATCGTCGCTTAAGTCGTCGATGACGTCGAAAATGCCCGGATGCATCTTCACAAAGTCGACCGTGCCGAGATAGGCGATCCCCGGTGCCCTGCCCCTGGCGGACCGCGGCTGCGCACCCGGAAAGCCGAACCCGCTGTTGATCACCGCAACTCTCTTGTGCGTTGCCCGGCGCAAAGAGGCGACGGAAGCCGCCGCAAGCGAAGCTTCGGTCGTGAAGACGAAGCGCGCGGCTTCCGCCATCAGCATCGGCTGGATCAACGGCCTGGCAATACCCGAAATATGCGACCAGAACACGCTGCGCATGGGCGGAAACTCCGCGCGGGCCAGACATTCGAACATGCGCGGATGATTCCAGAATTCGAACTGCACGATGTCGGCCGCCCTCGCCAGCTCGGCGACTTGCGTAAGGCCTTCCGCGACCACCACGCGCGCGCCGCTTTTTTTGATCAGATCGAGATAGCGAAGATCGCGCGGCTCTTCGAGCAGGACGAAGGTCTGCTCCACGATTTCAGGCAGAACGGCGCTGATGGCCGCATGCGCCTTGCCGACACCGCCGCCGAGGTGCGGCGTGACGTGCAGGATCCTCATTCCGCCGCCACTGCCGCAAACCGGCGGCTCGTTCCGCCGGGCGGCTCGACCGCAGGATCAATCGCGACGCGTCCCTTGAAGCGCTCCAGCAGCAGGGGGCGATGCGCGTCGATGTTGTCGGGCAGGCAGTGGCTGAGCTGGCCGCAATTGCCGCAGACCTGGTTCTGCTTGCGACGGCCCTCGAGGTGCTGCAGACGCAGCGCGTTCATCGCCGGTGAATTCCAGATTTCCTTCATCGACTGGCTGCGCACGTCGCCGATCACCAGCTTGCGGCCCCAGTCCAGGAAGCAGGAACTGACCAGCCCGTCGGCGTTCACCGAATAGCCATAGAAGATATAAGGGCAGGTATCCGTCTCGCCGATCTCCTGCTGATAGATGCCCTTGCTGATTTTCACACCGGTATGCTTCTCGATGTCGAACTCCGGCCAGCAGGGAGCGAAATTTTCGACAAAGATGCGGTCGCAGTGATCGCCAAACGTATCGAAAAATTCCTGGCGTTGCGCCTCGGTGACGAGTTCGGCCGGAATCTTAACGACAATCTCGCAATTTCCCTTGTTGGCGTAGATCCACTTGATGTTGTCAACGAACTTCCTGAAGTCGAACTTGAAGCCGGTGAACCGCAGGTAGGTTTCTTCATTCATCCCATCAACGGAAATATTGATCTTGTCGATACCGGCTTCCAGAACCGGCCCGATCCGTTCGGGAGACAGGAAGGTGCCGTTCGTCGTGGTGTCGATGTAGTCGACACACCCCGACGTCCTGGCATAGGCAACCATATCGGCCATGCGCTTGTTGAGGAACGGCTCGCCGTCCTTGTACATGCGCAGCACCTTGATCGGCTTTTCGAAGTCGCCGAAGTCGTCGATGATCTTCTGGAAGAGCTCGAACTTCATGACGCCCTGGAAGCGGCCGGTCTCGGCGATCATGTCGCGATGCCCGGTCGGGCAGAACGTGCATTTGAAATTGCAGGAGCTCGCCGGATCCACGAAGACGATGAACGGGGTTGCCAGCGGAATGACGGTTTCGAGCGGCGTGCGCCCGACGAGATTTATGCGCGGTTCGAGGCGGGCCTTCATGGGTGTCCTGCGTTGGGGAGCGCACAATCGCTCTGCCCGCAGGACGATAGTTAACAGTGGTTAACCAAACGTAAGGCCCCCGAAGAGCCTATGGATCGCGCACCCCTATCACGCAGGGCGGATCGACCGGATTGTCCGGACGAGCGCCGAAACGCAGCAGGTCGCGGCGGCCGAATTCATCGGCAATCCGTTCGGCAACCTCGCGAACGGTGACCGGCCTGCCGGAACAGATGTTGATCGGCCCCGTCGCGGGGCCGAGCGCTGCATCGACGATCATTCGCGCGGCCTCGCGCACGTCCAGAAAGTCGCGAACCTGGACACCGCTCGACAGTTCCGCCGGCTCTCCGGCCTGAAGCTTCGCGCGCAGATAGGAGACCAGGCGGCGCGGATCCTCCCCCTCGCCGTAGAGATAGAACAGTCGGCACCATGCGAATTCGACGCCATGCGAGGGCAGCATCGCCGACAGCCGGTTGAACGCCTCGACCTTTGCCTGCGCATAGGGCGTTGAAGGCTTGAGCGGGGTATCGATGCTCAACCGGCCCGCGCTCAGGTCATACTCGAAGCAAGTGCCGATCCCGACAAAACGGCGCAGGCCTGCCTCAACCGCGCCCTCGGCAAAGCGCAACGTTCCCGCAAGACACTCGGCGTTCTTCGGCGAATGGAGATACTTGGCGGGCTCGGCGTACCAGGCGGCGTGAATGGCGGTGTCGACGTCGCGGCACCGAGCCTCCCACCAGGCGCTGCTTTCCGCAAAAATATCGGAACTGGCAACGACCGACTCGACCTCGCCCTCGCGCGCCATCTCCTGCCGGTTGGCCTGCCGCACCACCGCGCGCACGCGGCAACCGCGTTCGCCGAGCACCCGCAGCACTTGCCGGCCGACGAAGCCGGCAGCACCGGTAAGCAGGACCAGGCGGGGATGAGTGGCCATATGGGCATCCGTGCCGGCGCGGCACGCGCGAGGGAATGCGCGCAAGCCGGCGAGATCGCGAATCGCGCATCGCAATGGTATGTGATTCGCGACACGCACGGCCTTCGCCCTGCGCGCCCGAGAAAACCGCCGATATGCTGACGCGACCGGATCAGGTCCAGCAATCAGACGCGTTGCGCGAGCAGATCCTGTCGCTCGGGGAGGAGTTCTTCGCCGCGCGTGAGGCCGGGCGGACATTCGTCCCCGGGCAAACCTACATCCCCTGCTCCGGCAAGGTGCTCGACGCGGCCGACCTGCGCAATCTCCTCGACGCCTCGCTCGACTTGTGGCTCACGGCCGGCCGCCACGCGAGCGCGTTCGAAAGGGCGCTGGCCGCACGATTCGGCTTGGCCCATTGCCGGCTGACAGTCTCGGGCTCGGCTGCCAATCTCCTCGCTTTTTCCGCGCTGACGTCCTGGAAGCTGCACGAGCGCCGCATTGCGGAAGGAAGCGAGGTCATCACCGTCGCCGCGGGATTTCCCACGACCGTCGCTCCCATCGTCCAAAACCGCTGCGTCCCCGTCTTCGTGGACGTCGACCTCGAGACCGCCAATGTGGATGTCGAACGTCTGGCTGCCGCGGTCGGCCCCAGGACGCGCGCGATCATGCTGGCGCATACGCTGGGAAATCCCTTCAACCTTGCGGCCGTGACGGCCCTCGCCAGAGAGCACAGGCTGTACCTGATCGAGGACTGCTGCGACGCGCTTGGCGCGACGTATGGCGGCAAGCATGTCGGCACCTTCGGCGATCTGGCGACGATAAGCTTCTATCCCGCCCATCACATCACCACCGGCGAAGGCGGTGCCGTTCTGACCAACCGCAAGTCTTTCGCCACGCTCGTTGAGTCCTACCGGGATTGGGGCCGCGACTGCTGGTGCCCGCCGGGAGACGCAAACACGTGCGGCAAGAGGTTCGAATGGCGCGTGCGCGGAATGCCGGAAGGCTACGACCACAAGTACACCTACGCGCATATCGGCTACAACATGAAGTCGACCGACATGCAGGCTGCCCTCGGCCTCGGTCAGCTGCAGAAAGCCGACCGCTTCATTGCGGCCAGGCGCGAGAACTTTGCGAAACTGACTGCCGCCTTCCGCCGCGAGCGCCTTGATGAGCATTTCCTTTTGCCGAAGGCGACCGCGGATTCCGATCCGAGCTGGTTCGGATTCCTGCTCACCATCCGCGACGGCAGCCCGCTCAGGCGCCGCGAAGTCGTCAGCTACCTTGAGGACAGGAAAGTCGGCACCCGGTTGTTATTCGGCGGGAACCTGACGCGGCAGCCCGCCTTCCGCAACGTCGACTATCGCGTCGCGGGCGATCTTGCGAATACCGACAAGTTGATGAACGACGCATTCTGGATCGGGGTCTGGCCCGGTATCGGCGAGGCCGAGCGCGCCTACATTGTGTCGATCTTTGTGGACATGGTGCGGCACTTCGCATGATCGACGTCACGCCGGCAGAAATTCCGGGCGTCAGGCGGGTACACGCGGCGCAACAGGCCGATCTGCGCGGACGCTTCGTGAAAACGCTGCACGAGGAGGTTTTTTCCGCGCACGGGATTCCGACGCGCTACGCCGAGCAGTATTACTCGGTTTCGAAAAACAACGTACTGCGCGGCCTGCATTTTCAGACCCCTCCGCACGACCACCACAAGCTGGTGACCTGCATCGAGGGGCGCGTCTTCGACGTGGTCGTCGACCTACGCAAGGATTCACCGGCTTACGGACAGCACCAGAGTTTCGAACTCGACGGTGGCGACGGCGTATTCGTTCCCTCCGGCTGCGCGCACGGCTTCTACGTCCGCTCGGACAGTGCGACGCTTCTTTATAACGTCACCACGGTCTATGCCGCTTCGCACGACGCCGGGATCCGCTGGGATTCCGTCGGAATCCCGTGGCCTTGCGAGCGGCCCATCGTGTCGGAACGCGACACGCGCTTGCCGCCGTTCGCGAGTTTTGTGTCGCCCTTCCGCCTCGCCGCCTAGCGGCCGGGCATTTTCATGCGGACGAGCGGCGCCGCGTCACACCCGATGTGGCGGCTTTCTCAAACTCGGCAATGTCGGACAGGCACAGCGCGCGGGCATCGGCTTGTGCCCGTTGCGCACGATACCATGCCATGGTGCGCTTGACGGCCTCAATCAGCGTCCAGCGTTGCGCGAGACCGAGCACGCTCTCGGCCTTTCCGGCATCGAGGACAAGCCACTCCGATTCATGCGGTCCCTCGCTGCCGTCCCCATACTCGATCGTGCCGTCCCCATATCCGACGCACGCAAGCTCAACCAGATCGCGCACCTTCACGGCATCGCCGATCGATGGTCCGAAATTGTAGGCTCCGGCAAGCTCTGGGTCGCGCCAAAGGCGCTGCGCAAGGACAAGATAGGCGGACACCGGCTCGAGCACGTGCTGCCAGGGCCGGACCGCATCTGGCCGACGGACGTGCACCGCCCTGCCCGCCTGCCAGGCGCGCACGGCATCGGGAATAAGACGATCCTCCGACCAGTCGCCACCTCCGATCACGTTACCGGCACGCGCGCTCGCGACCGCAACGGACTGCTGCGACAGATATGACCGGCGATAGCTCTCGATGACCATTTCGCTCGCAGCCTTGCTCGCGCTGTAGGGATCGTATCCGCCAAGCGCGTCGTTCTCGCGATGCGAGCCCGGCACCTCGGCCGCGCGATAGACCTTGTCGGTTGTGACCATCACCGCGACCCGCAAGCCATCGAGTCCGCGCAATGCCTCCAGGACGTGCGCCGTCCCCATCACGTTTGTCTCGAATGTCGTCAGCGGATCGCGATAGCTTTCGCGCACCAGCGGCTGCGCAGCAAGGTGAAAGACAATTTCAGGACTCGCTGCGCGGACGATGCCGGCAAGCCCCGTTGCATCGCGAATGTCGAAATAATAACTCCGGCAAAGATCACCGATCGCGGCTTCGGAGAACAGATTTGGCGTCGTCAGCGGCGGCAGGCTGATGCCGGTGACCTTCGCGCCGAGACGGTGCAACGCAAGCGTCAGCCATGCCCCCTTGAAGCCCGTGTGTCCCGTGACCAGGACGCGCTTGCCCTGCCAGAATACGGGCTGCGGTACGGCGGTCACTGCCATATTTTCCACGGCGCCTTGCCGCTTGCCCACAGCTCTTCCAGCATCGTCTTGTCGCGGAGCGTATCCATCGCGTGCCAGAAGCCGCGATGCTCGAATGCCATCATCTGCCCCATCGCCGCAAGACGAATGATCGGCGAGCTTTCCCAGCTGCTGTTGTCACCCTCTATGAAGTCGAGGCATCGCGGCGACAGGACAAAGAAGCCGCCATTTATCAGGCCACCGTCGCCACGCGGCTTTTCTATGAAACCCGTGACGGTATCGCCGTGACGCTCGATCGCTCCGTAACGGCCGGGCGGACGCACGGCCGTCACCGTTGCGAGCTTTCCATGACTGAAATGGAATTCGATCGACGAGCGAATGTTGATATTGCTGAGCCCGTCACCGTAGGTGAAGCAGAAGGCCTGCTCATCCTTGATATAGTTTGCCACGCGCTTCAGGCGCCCGCCTGTCAGTGTATTTTCGCCGGTATCCACCAGCGTCACGCGCCAGGGCTCGGCCTTTTGCTGGTGCACGACGACGCTGTTGTCGGCCATGTCGAACGTGACATCCGACATGTGCAGAAAATAATTGGCGAAATATTCCTTGATGACGTAGCCCTTGTACCCGCAGCAGATCACGAAGTCGTTGGCACCGTGCGCCGAGTAAAGCTTCATGATGTGCCAGAGGATGGGCTTGCCGCCGATCTCGATCATCGGCTTGGGCCTGAGATAACTTTCTTCGGAAATCCGGGTGCCGAGCCCGCCGGCAAGAATAACGACTTTCATGGATCTTGACGTGCTGGTTTCGGAATCGCCCGGCACCGGCGCAACCTGCACCGCCGCCACGCCCTTAAGCGCACGATCAACTGATTCGCTGTCGTGAAATTGTACCGTCGGCCGTCCAGGTAGGCCATGCCGCTAGCGTTTTCCCGCAGCCGCAGCGGCCGGCGCGAACGGCCGACGCCGATTGAGGACGCTGTCCCAGAATTCGAAATAGCCCTGGGCCCGGTCTTTCGAGAACAAGCCAAAAAAACCGCTGATATCGGCGAGAACCCTTTCGAAAGTAAGTTGTCCGGTCGCGCCTGCGAGCTTCGCGCACAGCTTCTCCGCCTCCCCCGTGAACGGCGAATCGCAGGTCACGCGCGAGTCCCGCCTGAAGCGGTTGAACATTGCGGTAAACCAGAGATCGGCGATGCGCTGGCGCTGTGCCGTCGGATAGGCTGGAAGCTCCGCCGAGTTCATGATGAGGGCGGCACCCTCGAAGCCGCATAACAGCCAATGAAACTTGTTGGCGGCCGGGTCGAGGCCGGCGGCAGTATAGAATTCGATGTCCCGTTCCTGCGCCGTCGCCGCCGAACCCCATACACCGACCTCGTAGATGTAAAAGAGCCGCGGGAGCTTGATGTACTTTCCGCTGAGGAGATAGAGCAGACAAAGCACCTGGTCATGAAATGACAGATAGACCGGCATCGACAGCATGAACGCGAGCACACGCTCCGCAATTTGCCGGCGGAGTACCGAATAATGCAGCATGTTTGGGCCGCCGTAGCTCAAATAGCCCGCAACGCGCGCGACAGGATCGTCGGAGTCCACATCCTTGTATGCAACGATACTGGTCCCCTGCGGGACTTCCAGCGCGTAGGTCCCTGTCACCGCAGCGACCGTCGGATCACCGCACGAGCGATCGATCGCGTCGGGTAATGCATGAATCGCACGGTCGATGCACTGGTCATCGTCGGAAATCGAAAAAATGAAGTCGCCCCTGGCCAGACGGAGCGTCTGCGCAAAGTTCTCCGGCGGCTCGCAAGGATCGACACTGACGATCTCGACGTACTCGCCCCGGAAACGCTCCAGCAACGCACGCTTGTCCGCATTCCCGGAATTGTCCCGCACCACGACCTGAATTTTGGGGCCCGCCCACGAGCAAGCCTGCGCGATTCTGGAAATTGCCACCGGGCCGTGCCGGTTGGTTGGGAGCAGGATCGAGAGTTGCAAGGCGCCGACTGCCAGCGTTTGTGCGGCCTGAACCTGTCTGCGCTGATTCGCGCCATAACGCCACCGGCGCGATCTTCGCCCGGGTCCGCGCGCCCTGTGCAATCAGCGCCGGCGGTGGCACATATGAGGATCCGCCGATTCGGCCATGCGCCCCGGGATCAGCTTGCCGCACAAGGCCCGATCATTCGCCGAACTTCCAGGCCAAAGCCAGGCCCCGCTGCTGCTGAGCGAGATCGCGGGCGCAAGTCCCGCCTGCGCTCCCGCTCCGGCCGACCGGCCGCTCGCGCTCTACGGTGCGGGCAACCTGGGGCGTCTGGCCCGGGATTTTCTGAGGGCGGTCGGGCAGGACTTTGTTTTCGCGATCGACCGAAACGCGCGCACGCTTGCGGCGCGCGACGATTGGGCGGGAGTTCGCATACTTCACCCCGATGACGTCGCCAAAGCCGATCGGTCGCGCGCACGCGTTGCCGTCAGCATCGTCACGTCCGCTTACGTGCCGATCGAGCACCTGCTCCTTGAGCGCGGCTTTACCGATATCGTGCCGTTCTACGATCTCGCGGAGAGCTTCCGTCACCTGCATCCGTTGTCCAACGGGTGGTTTGCCGCCAAATTCGGCGCGCATGACTGCGCCGATACAGCGCGTGTCCTCTCGGCCTGGGCCGACGACACGTCGCGTGCGCATCATCTGCAATTTCTCGCCTGGCGGCGGCTGCGCGAGGAATGGACTTTCATGCCGGCTCCGGTTCCCGATTGCGACCGCTTTTTCATTCCGGAAGTCGCCGCCGTATTGCGCGACGACGAAATCCTGCTTGACGGCGGCGCTCACCACGGCTCCGTCGTTGAAGCCTTTCTGCGTCATGCAAAAGGCAGGTTCCGCCACATAACCGCAATCGAACCCGACCCGGCCAACCGGGCACGCCTTGCCGAAAACTTGCAAGGCGTCCTTCGCGGCGATGCGCGCGTGACAATCGATGATTGCGCGCTTTGGGACAACAACGGTCACGCCTTGTTCCACGCCGGGCTCGATTATGCCTCACAAATCTCGCGCACCGGCAGTATGCGCGTCGAAACGCGCCGGATCGACGATCTCGGTCTGGCTGCAACGTTCATCAAGCTTCACCTCGAGGGCGCGGAGCTTGCGGCACTCAAAGGAGCACGACGGACGCTGCTCGATTGCCGGCCCATCGTGGCGGCGACGATCTATCACAACGACGACGGCATCTGGAAAACCGCCGACTGGCTGATGCGAACGCTCGCGGACTACCGGTTCCTGTTCCGCAATCACGCGTGGTGCGGCACCGGCGCCGTCATCTATGCGATACCGCAAGAGCGGCGTTCATGATCCCCGCCATCGACGATGTGAATTTGTTGGCCGCCCGCGTTCGGAAATCCATCCCCGACGGCCTTGCGCGCGGCGAAGTTTCGACCGGACTCTACGGACTCGGTTTTCTCGGGCGTTGGGCCGTGCCGCGGCTCATAGCTCGCGGTGTCAAACTCGTAGCCTGCTACGACGCAAACGAGAGCATCGCGGGCACCACCTATCACGGCCTGCCGGTACACCACTCGGGTGTTCTTGAATCGAGCCGTCCCGAATTCATCGTCATCACCGCCCGTCATGCAGTTGAGCCGGTTTCATCCATGCTGTCCGGCCTGACGATCCCGCATGTTTCCTATGACGCCTGGCATGTCGCGGAGAATTTCCCCGAGTTCCGTCATGTCCACGATGACGTTCTTTTTGATGAGCGATCAAGACAGGTATTGCGGGCCGTGCTGATGACCATGCTGACCGGAAAGACGAATTACTGCGCCGCGGCGTGTGAAGAAAATCAATATTTTTGCCTGCCGCGCTTTTTCGAATCCGGCAGTGAACACTTCGTCGACGCAGGCGCCTACGACGGCGACAGCGTGGAGAAATTCATTTCGACGCGCCACGGCGCTTTCGCAAAAATCTACGCCTTCGAGCCCGGTCCCCGCCAGTTTTCCACGCTCAAGACGCGCATCGAACGTTTGCTCGTCGAGCAGGCCTTCGACGCGAACACCATCGAAGCCGTCAACGCCGGTCTTGGCGACGGCGAGTACTTGGCGAGCGCGGGGACAACGAGCGGGCAGATGACCAATCTCGCTGTCGGCTACGATTCGGCTGGAGCCGGCGTCGCACTCAGGATCGTCAGTCTCGATGGTTTCATGAAGGAGCGCCCTGTCACTTTTCTCAAAGCGGACGTCGAGGGCATGGAACTGGCACTCCTGAAGGGCGCCCGGTCGACAATCCGGCGTAACAAGCCGAAGATCGCGATTTGCGTTTATCACTATCCGACCGACATTCCGGAGATTGCGGGCTATCTCGCCGGTCTGGTCCCTGACTACCGCTTCGCCCTACGTCACCATTCGCGGCAGTTCATGGAAACCGTGCTTTATTGCTGGGTCGATTGAATTTCCGGAATATGACCTGAGAGAATTGCCGGACGAAAACAGCCATGACGCCGTTTGCCCGCAACGGGCTAGGCGGTGACGGAAATCTTCAAGCCGGTCACGGTATCAATCTGCGTGCCGTCGGGCAGCGTCAGAATATTGTTCTTTGTGTCGAGATAGGCGCCGTTGGCAAGCTGCATGATCGAGGCACTGTCGATGACCTTCAACCCGGTTGTGATATCGATCTGCGTTCCATCGTGCAGCGTCAGAATATTGCTGGTGGTATCGATCGTTGAACCATCGTCGAAAAAAATGATCGGGTCGAGCACGTTTTTCGGCTGAACCATCTGTTTCGAGGCCGCCAAGGCATCGAGAGCTTCCTGCAGTTTTTTTGCATCGGCCTCTTTCTGCCTTTGCGAAGCCATCTGCGCATACAGGCTGCCGGCATTCGTCACGGTATTTTGGGAAATCAGCGCAAGTGCATTTGCGGCTTTTGCGGTCGAGTTTAGATACGACCTGAGACTGCCGTTGTTACCCCGGGCATTGTCCAGCATGCCCAGGAGTCCGCCGGCGTTCTTGGAATTTTGAATTGCGGTGTAGGTATCGGCAACCCAATCCGAGCTCGCGGGAAAAAGCGGCCCGTAAATACTCGTGGGGTTGATGTAGCTACTCGTGGCGTTGACCATGATACCCACCGACGCAGACTTCTGCTGCGTACAAATAGGCGCAGGGTATTAACAAACTCTCACCGTTAGCGACTTGCTAACCATAACGGCGACGCGGCCGCGTTGCGCACCCGGCGCGAATTTCTCCTGAGCGGCGCAGCGTCGAAACTGCGCAAGTCGCGATATCTCATTAACCATGAACTTTTACGGGCCGTTTGTCGGCCCTATGCGATGAATTTCACGATCCACTGGATCGGCCACGTGTAACTGCCAGTACGGCAACTAGACCAGAAAGGTAGAGTAAGATGTCTGACATCGTCCTTTCCGCAGGCGTGAGGTCGAACCTGCTGCAATTGCAGCAGACTTCGGAACTCATGACGCGGACCCAGACCCGGCTTGCGACGGGCAAGCGGGTCAACTCGGCCCTCGACAACGCCATCAACTTCTTCACGGCCCAGGGCCTCGACAACCGTGCCAGCGATCTGAGCGCCTTGCTTGATTCGATGTCGAACGCCATCAACACCATTCAGGCGGCGAACAACGGCATCACCGCGATCACCAAGCTGGTGCAATCCGCACAGTCGTTGGTCAGCCAGGCCAACCAGACGTCCGACACCGCTACGCGGGCGACCCTGTCGACCCAGTTCGACGACTTGCTGACCCAGATCGGCCAGCTCGCCGGCGACGCCGGCTTCAACGGCGTCAACCTGCTCAGCGGCGATACCCTGACGGTGAACTTCAACGAGGATGCCTCGTCGTCCACGACCATCACGGGCGTCGACTACACCAACGCCAATGCCAGCCCGTTGAGCGTCAACAACGCGACCAACAACTGGGCCGATTCCGCGGCCATCCAGGCGGCGAGCGACGACCTGACTGCGGCTCTTACCGAGCTGCGTTCGGAATCGCAGACCCTCAGCGCGAACCTGTCGACCGTGCAGATCCGCCAGGACTTCACGAAAGCGACGATCAACACGCTGCAAAACGGCTCGGCCGCCCTTACATTGGCGGACTCGAACGAGGAAGGCGCGAACCTGCTCGCCTTGCAGACACGCCAGCAACTGTCGACCACAGCGCTGTCGTTGTCCGCGCAGGCCGACCAGAACGTGCTGCGGCTCTTCCAATAAGTCGTACCGACCTGCGACGAAACGGCGGCCTTCGGGCCGCCGTTTTTTTTGTGCGCGATTCGATCGTGGTTAAGGAACTCTTAATCTCCGCCTTAACCGTATATCAACCCTAACGTTTCATTATCACGGCAAGCGATTTGGCCCTATGCAGGCAAGGAGTTTGCCATGAGTGACATTGTACTTTCGGCGGGCGTACGTTCCAATCTTCTGCAATTGCAGCAGACGTCGGAACTGATCACGAGGACGCAGACCCGGCTCGCGACCGGCAAGCGCGTCAACTCGGCGCTCGATAACCCGATCAACTTCTTTACCGCACAGGGCCTGTCCGTGCGAGCCAACGACCTCAATGCGCTGCTGGACGCGATGTCGATGGGCATCGACACCATTCAGGCAGCCAATAACGGCATCACTGCGATCACCAAGCTGGTGCAGTCGGCGCAGGCGCTGGTCAGCCAGGCCAACCAGACGGCGGATACGAACGTACGCGCGACCCTTTCGAGTCAGTTCGACGCCTTGCTGCCGCAGATCGACCAGCTTGCAAGCGATTCGGGCTTCAACGGCATCAACCTGCTCGGCGGCAACGACCTCACCATCGTGATGAACGAAGACGGCAGCTCGACCGTTGTGGTCACGTCGTTCAGCGACGCCGCCAACGGCGACCTCGGGATCAATGCAGCGGCAAATAACTGGGCTGATTCCGCGGCCATCCAGGCGGCGAGCACCGAACTGAGCGCCGCGCTGACGACGTTGCGCGCACAGGCCCAGTCGCTGAGCTCGAATTTGTCGACCGTACAGATCCGCCAGGACTTCACCAAGGCCATGATCAACACGCTGAACACCGGCTCAGACCAGCTCACACTGGCGGACAGCAACGAAGAGGGCGCCAACCTGCTGGCCCTGCAGACCAGGCAGCAATTGTCGACCACCGCACTGTCGCTGGCCGCGCAGGCCGATCAGAACGTGTTGCGGCTCTTCCAATAACAAAGTCGTCCTGATGCGGCGGAGGCCCGTCCTCCGCCGTATCAGTCTCAAAAGGCAGCCGCAGGGAGAGGCAAAAAATGGGGCTCAAGGTCGAACTCAAGCCCGGCGAGCGTTTCATCCTCGGCGATTGCCTGGTGACCAACGGCAACCAGCGCACCCGGCTGCTCATCGAAGGGGACGCGCCGATATTGCGCGAAAAAGACATCATGACGGCGGCGCGGGCAGACACACCGGCCAAGCGCATCTATCTCGCCGTTCAGCTCATGTATACGTCGCGCAATCCGCAGATCCACCACGAAACATATTTCGTCCTGATGCGCGATCTGGTGCAGGCCGCGCCGAGCGCGTGGCCGCACATTGTGGCCGTGAGCAACCACATCCTCTCAGGCGAAATGTACAAGGCGCTCAAATGCGCCAAGGCCCTCATCGCATACGAAAAGGAGCTAATGGACCATGCAACGCGCGGCGCAAACGTACGGCGCGGTCGCCAAGCAGACCGCAAATCCGCGTGAGCTGGAAGCAGATCTGCTTCTGACTGCGGCTGCCCGGCTGCAGGCCATTCGTGACGGCTGGGATTCCAAGCGGCGCGAACTGGACGCCGCGCTCGTCTATAACCGGAAGCTGTGGTCGATTTTCGTCACTTCGGCGACCAGTCCGGACAACCCGTTGCCGGCTTCGATCCGGCAGAATGTGGCCAACCTCGGTCTCTTCGTGTTCAACCATACGCTCGCAATCCAGGCCGATCCGAAGCCGGAAAGCCTCGGCTCGCTGATCAACATCAACCGCGAGCTGGCTGCCGGGCTGCTTGGCCGCGCCTGAAGCTTTCGAAATGCAGGGACCGCGGCCTGACCGCGGTCTTTTTGTGTCTTAAAGCGCCGCTATCTGCCGCTATTTGATGTAGTTCACGAGGCTCGTCTGATAGAGCATCGACGTGACCTGCAACGACGCCTGCATCCGCGTCTGCAGGGTGAGGAGTTCCGCACCGACCTCCTCGTTCGACACGCCCTGGATCTGCTGGAGAAAGTCACTCAGGGTCGCGTTGGCCTGCTGATGCCGTTCCTTCGCAGCCTGCAGCGACGTCTGCGCACTCGCGAGATCCGTCTCGATGTCGGAGATGGTCTGAATGCCGGTGTTCCCGAGATTGACGGCCAACCGCTGGTCGAGTTCGGCGCTCAGCGCTACGGCGTTCGGATCGGTCGGTGAAATCGTCACCGCGGCGAGGGTGGCGACGTTCTGCACCAGGTTGCGGATCGCCTCTTCATTGGCCCGAGCCCCGTAGGAAACAGACAGGGACTGGTCGATGCGTGCCGTGGCGGTCGAACGGGCCGGATCGGTGCCCGTTTCGCCGGTATACCAGATAACCGTATTCGCGGTCGTACCGGCAACCATGCCCGTCGCCGCAAAGAAGGGCGGAGATCCGTTCACCCGCTGCGGCGGGTTATTGACGTCGGCATTGAAAAACTCGTTCGAGGCCGCAACTGCGCTCGCCGCCACGAGTGCCGAGCCGGCGAGCTTCTCGATCGAGGTCGTCACCGCCGTCTGAAAATTGTTCGCCGTCTGCGCCGGGGTGGTCCCGATAGTAAATTCGTTCGCCCCTGGCGGGGAATCCGTTGTCGCGGTCAGAGTGAGGTTTTCACTGGTGCCGTCAGGCAGGTCGAACCGCAGCGTGACGGTTTCTCCCGGGTTCGGAATCGCCGAGAAATCAATGCTCATGGAGGCAGGGGAGCCCGCCGGGCCGGATGTCGTTGCGCCGGTCACGGTTGTGGTGATGGACGCAAGCTTCAATCCGAACGTTGTCGCATCCTCATCGATCTGCACCGTGGTCGGGCCGGCTGCGCCGATCGCCAGCCGGCCGCGCCCGTCGATTCCGAGGTCAGCCTGGTTGCGCTCGGCGATCAGCTGCTTGAGACCGGCTCGGGCGCCGTCACCGTTCAATATATGGTCAAGCGTTTCCACGGCGGGCTGATCGGTCGCGCGCCCCGAAAAGAGGAAGCGGTCGCCGGCCTGCGCGTTGAGCAGCGCAAGCAGCTGGTCGAGGGACGACAGACCGGTCTGCTGCGCCACTTCGGCGCCGCTGCCATTGCTCACGCCGTTCGCCTGCACCATCGCCGCCTTCACGGCGCTCGATATATCGAGCATGTTGCCGAGCGCCGTGTTCATCAGGTTGATGCGCGCGTTCACGTTCTGAATCGTGTCGTTGAAGGCGTTGATCGAGGAGAGCTGCGAATTCAAACTGACGGTAACGCCACGGTCGATGCCCAGACCTGCATAGGTGTCGGACTTGAGCCCCGTGCCAAGCTGGCGCTGCAAATCGTCGAACTTGGCACGCATCTGCACCAGCTGCTGCATGATGAGCGCAGATTGAGCTCCGATCGAGGAGATACTCATGCGGTCCTCACATCTGGATCAGCGTGTCCAACATCTCCTTGACCACCGAAAGCACGCGCGCATTGGCGGCGTAGGAGTTCTGCAACGTGAGCAGATTCGCCATCTCTTCGTCGACATTGACGCCTGAGACATCGTTGAAGCGTTGCTGCAGCGAGTTGAGCACGACATCCTGACCCTGCTTCAGGTTCTCCGCCGAGCTTGCCGCCTCACCCTGCTGGCTCAGGACCTGTCGCAGATAGGTCGGGATAGATCCGATGAACGGCGCAGTGACCGTGCCGATCCCGGTGCTCGGCGAAAATGTCAGCGAAGCCCCGGTCAGCTGCTGGTAGATGAAGTCAGGTCGCGTGCTGTCGCCGGCGGGAGTGCCCGACTGGTAGGCGACAAGGGTAGATGGGTCGGCGGCGACCAGCGGATTGACCGCAATGCGGGCGGCGAATCCGGTGAGCTGCATGCCGGTTGACGTGATTATTCCGGTGAACGGAGCAGCCCCGTCGGTAAACAAGGGAAATTCACCGCTGCCGCCGGCGAGCGAGGTCTCGGTCGCGACTGCGGACAGGCCGTCGACATTGACGGTATTGGCAAGGCCATCGTCGAGAATTTCCAGCGTCGTGCCGCCCGGATTGGACGCGGTCATGCCGGTCCCGGTGAGGGCAGTGTTGATCTGCGTGATCACGGACGCCATGCCGGCCGAGAAATCGATGCCGAACACGGTATCGTTCGCGGTCGCCGTCGCCGTGTCGGCCAACGGCAGGGCGGCCGGATCGTCGACGCGTACCAGCGTTATGGTGTGCTGGGTGCTGGTTGCCGTGTCGGTATAGTTGATGGTGATCGTATTGCCTTCGGACAGCGAGCCGATATCGATATCGAAGCCCGCCTGCGGCACGGGATTGACCTGCACACCCCCGATCGTCTTGTCGGAAAGCGCCTGCGCCATGCCCGCGGCAAGCGAGTCGAGCTGGGTCTGCGCCTGTACCAGGTCCTGGTCGCGCATCTGCAGGTAGGCCGCAATTGCCCCGGAGCGGATCGCACGGTTTTGAATGAGATCGACCGGCGCGCCGGCCGGCGGAATGAGTGTGATCGTTCCGACGCCGCGCAATGCCGGATTGGCGTTCCATTGCGATTGCGGCGTCATCGTGCCGACCGCGTCGAAGCTCAGCTGCGCGGCCTGCGTGCCGACGAGCTGGGTGCCCGAATTCGTGAAAATCGTGACCTGGTTGTGGTCGCCGGAAATAACGTTGATGTCCATCAGCTGCGACAGCTGATCGATATAGGCATCGCGGTTGTCGAGCAGGGCTGCCGTCGCCGCATCGCCTGGAGTAGCGGCGGCAATCTGCTGGTTGAGCGAGGCGATCTGGGTCATCGCCTCGTTGGCCTTGTTGACCGCGTCGGAGATCGCAAGCTCGGCGTTGGCACGCAGCGACTGGATGCTGCTGCTCAGTTGATTGAGCTGCTGGGTCAGAAGCTGGGCGCTGTTGACGACCGCCGTTCGCGCGCCTGGATCGTCGGGGCTGGTCGAAAGCACCTGCAGCGCCGTTGTGAAGCTGTTGTAGACCGCTTCCAGCGAAGTGTCCGATCCCGGCTGCCCGTAGATTTCCTGCAGCTGCGAGTACATCCGCGCGCGCGTGTCGGCGTAGGAAGCGCCCGAGTTTTCAATCCGCAGCTGACGCTGGATGTAGAGGTCGATTTCGCGCTGAATGTCGCTCACCCGCACGCCGATGCTGGTCGAAGCGCCGGTCGCAACCTGGTCCATCACCTTGCGGGTGTAGCCGGGCGTGTCGGCATTGGCGACGTTGGCTGCAACCAGGGCAATGCCGGCCTGATTGACCTGCAGTCCCGAGAGAGCAGAAGTGAGCGCCTGGGTGAGACTCATATTCCGGCCCCGATCACTGACAGCGCGCGCTCATTCCATAGTCCGATTACCGAATGACGTTCAGCAGGTCCTGCGACATCTGGTTTGCTGTCGTGATCACCTTGGTATTCGCGGAATAGGCCTGCTGCGTGACGATCAGCTTCGTGAACTCCGTTGCAATGTCGGTGTTCGATGCCTCAAGCGACTGTCCGATGATCTTCCCCGAGGAACCGGCGAGCGCCGGACCTGATTCATTGGTCAACTGATAAGCACCGCCGTCGAGCGCCTTGAGATTGTTGGGACTGTTGAAATGGACGAGCGGCACCTGTGCGAGTGCCACATTTTGCCCGTTAGAGAACGTTCCAATGATGTTGCCGGCGTCACTCACCGCGATCGATTTGAGCTGGCCCGCCGCGTAGCCGTTCTGCTGCAGATTGTTGACGGTCGCGACACCGCTTGTATTGGCGAACTGGGTGATACCGCCGGTCGGGCTGCTGATCGTCAGGTTTCCGATCGACGTGGTGTTGATGACAACGCCCGTAAGATTGACGTTGGTGATGGGCGGGTTCAGTTGTCCGTTTGCATCGAAGATGAAATCGATGCCGGTATTCTGCCAGGCGACCGTGGCGCCTGTAGCCGTTGAATCAGTCTGATAGAACAGTTCCCAGGTGTCGGAGCCGCCGTTGGCGACGCTGTCTATCTTCGCCCATCGAAGCTGGAGATTCGCGGGTGTGCCGATCGCGTCATAGATCGTAACCGAGCCGCCATCGATTGACTCATTCACAAAGGTCGAGACGTCGCTACCCACGACAGTTCCGGTACCGGCAACCGTCGGGTCGGTGCCGAAGTCGGCCGGGTTGAGAAGCTCGGAGTTCGGAGTGGTCGGTACGAAGGCGTTCGTTTGCGGCAGCGCGGGCAGGTTGATTCCGTAGTTAACCTGACTTGTGGCACTGGCCGGCAGGAAGTTGCCCTGGAATTGCAGTGGAGCGGCGACGCTGCCGACCGGATTGCCGGTCGTAGGGTCAATAGGAATGCCTTCGAGGAAATATCCTGCGCCGTTCACCAGGTAGCCGTTCGCATCAAGTTGGAAATCGCCGCGGCGGGTATAGCTGTCGATGCCGCCGAACAGTGGCTGGTTGCCACTGAAGCCTGTTGGCGCCTGCACGATGAAATATCCGTTGCCGTTGATCGCCATATCCGTCGTGGATTTGGTGCTCTGGATCGTGCCCTGGACATTGTTCGTCGCGCGGGAATTGGCGATGACGCCACCGGCGATCTGACGGGTCGGCACCGAGTCGCCCGGGATCAGATTTGCGAAACTCGTATCGATCCCCTTGTAGGCGGTGGTCTGAGAGTTTGCGATGTTGCCGGATATGTTCTGCATCGCAAACGATTGCGCATTCAAACCGCTGACCGCAGTTGTAAGAGCGTCGAACAAGCCCATGACGTCATCTCCGAAAACGAGACACACTTCGCCCTGAGGGGCCCAGGGATTCCGCTGGACCTGTCGCAATGGCCGTGCCAATCAAAATATTGAGCGAAATCAATTCGATGCCGCAAAACCGCGGGCGTCATCGGCCGCCATTTCCGGTTCTTTCTGCCGTCGGCCGGCAGATTTTGCCGCCCGCATTACGATGCGGGAGACTCCTGCGCCGTGAATTTCAGCGCCACTCCGTTCATGCAGTAACGCAGACCGGTCGGCGGCGGCCCGTCGTCGAAGACATGGCCGAGATGCCCAAGACAGCGTTTGCAGTGGACCTCTGTGCGCGTCATGAAGAACGAGCGATCGATCCTGGTTTCTACCGCCTCGGCGAGCGGCTTATAGAAGCTGGGCCATCCGGTCCCGCTTTCAAATTTCGTATCGGACGAGAACAGCGGGAGATCGCAACCGGCACAAGAGTAAACACCTTTGCGTTTCTCGCGGTTGAGCGGGCTGGTGCCGGCGCGTTCTGTCCCGTGCTTGCGCAAGACCTCGTATTGGTACGCCGTCAGGCGCTTGCGCCATTCGGCGTCGGTCAAATTGCGGAAATCGATTGCCTCGGTCGATGTCATTGGTCCTGCCTCGCCGTTTCCTGCGGCGGCAGCAGCCGCCGCGAACGCCACGCCGGTCGTCAAAAGAGCGCGCCGACTGATCATTCCGCTCTCCTTTGCGCCTGTACCCACAGGGAAAACAGTCGTCCCATTCCTCGGCACCTGGCTGCTTATCTGGCATGACCGGCCACAAAGGACCAATCAACTCGCGCTCGCGGGACCATCACGTTCTCGTTAAAGGCTTGCTGTAGCGGCCGAAAATTCACGCTGGACGACTCAGCGGCGCTTTTTTACCCCTCAAACAAGGGGGGTTCATGCCGCCGAAATCGGTGCAAAAGCACGAGTCCTTCAAGGTCCCGCAGGCCTTCGCACAAGCGCTCGCATTGCATACCCAGGGACGCCTGGCCGAGGCGGAGCGCATCTACTCGGAAGTCCTCACCCATCGGCCGGACCATTTCGACGCCCTGCAGATGCTGAGCGTCATCAAGCTCGCCAAGGGCGAGCCGGGCGAGGCCTTGCGCCTGATCTCCCAGGTGATGCGCATGCGGAAGCCCTCACCGCAGGTTCTGGTGAACTACGGAATGATCCTGCATGCGCTCGAACGGAGCGAAGAAGCACTCGCGAGCTTCGACGCGGCACTGAAGCAGAAGTCGAAATTCGCCGAGGCGCACAACAACCGTGGCGCGGTGTTAGCGGCGCTGGGGCGCAACGAGGAGGCCGTCGAGTGCCTGCGCAAGGCGATCGCCCTGAAGGAAGACTATCCGGACGCGCACTACAATCTCGGTTCATCGCTCCGTGTGCTCGGCCGCTATGACGAAGCGCTCGCAAGCTTCAACCGTGCCCTTGCGCTTCGGCCGGTCTATGCCAAGGCCCTCAACAATCGTGGCGCCGTCATGGAGGCGCTCAACCGCCTTCCCGAGGCGTTGGCGGATTACGAACGTGCTCTGGCGATCAATCCCGCCTTCACGGAGGCACGTAACAACCGCGGCCGGGTGCTGCTGGGCCTCGACCGCGCCGATGACGCGATAAACAATTTCACCACCGCTTTGAAACTCAATCCGCGCGACGCCGAGGCCTGGTATCAGCGCGGCCGACTGCTGCTCGAGATCAGCCGCTACGAGGAGGCCGCCGCCGACCTGGCACAGGCATTGGCAATCGAGCCAGGGCACGCGGAAGCGCGTTTCGCGTCCTGCTTTGCCGAATTGCCGATCATCTACAAGGACAAGACGGAAATTCCGCAACGCCGCGTAGCCTACGAGCAGAAGCTGCGCGCGCTGCGCGACGACGTCGAGCGCGGCGTCCTCAAAGGCGACCTGATCAAGGCGATCGGGTCCCGCCATCCGTTCCTGCTTGCCTACCAGGGCGAGAACGACCGGGCGCTGCAGCAGATTTACGGCGACATGATCAGCCGAATTGTGTCACAGCGCTTCCCGCCCGCCACTTTGCCGCCACCGCCGGCACCGGGCGAGGTGATCCGCGTCGGTATTGTCAGCAGCTTTTTCTTTCGCCACTCCAACTGGAAGATCCCGATCAAGGGCTGGGTCAGCCAGCTCGATCGCAAGCGGTTTCACGTCACCGGCTATCATCTCGGAGCTGTCCGGGACGAGCAGACCGAAGCCGCCTCGCGTCTGTGCGACCGGTTCGTGCACCGCACGCTCGACACGAACGGGTGGCGGCGTGAAATACTCGCGGACGCGCCTCACGTGCTCATCTATCCCGGCCTGCTCATGGATATCTCGTCGATCCAGCTCGCCGCGCAACGGCTGGCGCGCGTGCAATGCAACTCGTGGGGCCATCCCGAGACCAGCGGCCTGCCGACGATGGATTTCTTTCTGTCGAGCGACCTGATGGAGCCGCCGGACGCCGAAGCTTTCTACACCGAAAAACTTGTGCGTCTGCCGAACCTGTCGATCTACTACGAGCCCGTCGAAGCCGAACCGGTTACGGTTACGCGGGAGGAGCTGGGCCTGCGCCCCGGCGCGACCGTTTTCTGGAGCGGCCAGTCGCTGTTCAAGTACCTGCCGCAGTACGACGACATTTTCGTGCAGATTGCGCGCGCCGTCGGCGACTGCCAGTTCGTGTTCCTGCGCCACTTTGGTGCTCCGAAGATCACGTCGATGATCCGCGAACGGCTTGAGCGGGCCTTCTCTGCGGCCGGCCTGCGCGCCGACGATCATTGCGTGTTTCTCGGGCGCCTCAGTCAGAGCAAGTTCGTCGCAGCTGCGGGACTGACCGACGTATTTCTGGACAGTATCGGTTGGTCGGGCTGCAATTCGGCTCTGGAATGTCTGGTCCAGGCCTTGCCGATCGTGACATTTGAGGGCAGCACGATGCGCGGGCGTCACTGCGCCGCGATCCTGCGGATGCTCGACGTGCCCGAAACGATCGCCACGACCCTGGAAGACTACGTTGCAATTGCGGTTCGCCTCGGCCAGGACGCGCAATTCCGCAAGACGATCTCTTCGCGGATGGCCGCAAACCGGGACAAAGTCTACAGGGACCGGGCACCCGTGGCCGCGCTGGAAGATCTGCTCGAGCGCGCCGTACGCGGCTGACCCTGCCAAAAGCCCTTTGTCGCCGTGCCACTTGGCTATATACCGGGCGGCGAAAGGACGTGCGTATGCGTTTCGAAGGCACCAAGGCCTATGTGGCGACGGATGATCTCAAGATCGCAGTAAATGCGGCGATCACGCTGGAGCGGCCGCTCCTGGTCAAGGGCGAGCCGGGCACGGGCAAGACCGTCCTTGCGCTCGAGATCGCGAAGGCGATCGGCGCCCCGTTGATTGAATGGCATATCAAGTCGACGACCAAGGCGCTGCAGGGCCTCTATGAATACGACGCCGTGTCGCGGCTGCGCGACAGTCAGCTTGGCGACGAGCGCGTCAAGGACATTCGCAACTACATCAGGCGCGGCAAGCTTTGGGATGCCTTCGTCGCCGAAGAGCGACCGGTGCTGCTGATCGACGAGATCGACAAGGCCGACATCGAGTTTCCAAACGATTTGCTGCAGGAACTCGATCGCATGGAATTCTTCGTCTACGAAACCGGCGAGACGGTGAAGGCCCGGCGCCGGCCCATCGTGGTCATCACCTCGAACAACGAAAAGGAACTGCCCGACGCGTTCCTACGCCGCTGCTTCTTCCATTACATCCGGTTTCCGGATGCCGAGACGATGCGCGCGATCGTCGAAGTGCATTTCCCCGGGATCAAGCAGCGGCTGGTCGCAGAGGCGCTCAGGCTGTTCTACGAGATCCGTGAAGTGCCGGGCATGAAGAAGAAGCCCTCAACCTCGGAGCTTCTCGACTGGCTCAAGCTGCTGATGGTCGAGGACATCGGCCCCGAGACGCTGCGCGAGCGCGACCCGAAGAAACTCATTCCGCCCCTCCACGGCGCCCTCATCAAGAACGAGCAGGACGTCCACCTGTTCGAGCGTCTCGCCTTCATGGCGCGCCGGGAAGGCCGCTGAGATCAGGTTTCCGGCCGCACGGACCCCGTTTCGGCAGCCTCCGGCTGACCCTCTCTTGCCGGCGTGGTGGCTGTCCCCTGCCCCGGCGCCGCCAGCCAGCCCTGCTGCCTCGCGAAGCCCAGCACGCGGTCGGCGATTGCGCGGCCCAGACGTCGTGCCGGCCCTTCGACATCGGGAGACAATCGCTCGTTCGGGCCGCCTGCCGACGCCACGATCGCGGCAATCGCCGCATGACGAGCGGCGGCGGCCCTGGGAGGCTGCGCCGGCTCGCTTTTTGCCGGTTCGGCATCGAAGGTCAGCACCTGACGCTTGCCGCCCGCCGAAAACAGGGACGCCGTCATGGCCGCCACCACGTGGTCGCGCCCCGGGCCGAAGCCGAAACTGTTCCTGTTCTTTGCCGTGACCGGCTCGGCCGGCCGCACGGTTCCGGACACCACCAGTGCGGTCCGGTCGAGTGTAAGGGTATCCTCGCCCCCGGCCTGCGCCTCGAGACCGGCCTCGCGCAGTGTGGCGATGATGGTGGCGACGATTTCGTCGTTCACGCGCTCGGCGGTACGCTGGCGGCGCTCATGGGCCGGATACGCTCCGATCTTTCGTTCCAGCCGGGCCGTGTAACCGCGGTCGACCGCAACCACGTCGGACGAAAACACGAAATCGGACACCAAAATAACGCCGGGCTTCGTCTCTGCGCCGGTCAGACCCGATTGTGTGCCTCCTGAAATGGTGCAGCCGCCCAGCATCAGAGCGGCGATCATCAGCCGGAAACCTGTCGCAAACTGCACGCGCATCACCCTCCGCCTCAGGATCCTGCAACCGCGTCCTTGCCCGCCGTGCGTGCCACGCGGCGGGCCCGCGAGCGCGCGCGGTAGCGGGAAATTTCCTCTTCAAATCGCTCGACCGGCCTGCGCCCCCAGTAAATCCCCTGAGCTACGATGCGGCCGAGCAAGCCGCCCGCCCAAACCAGTTCGTAAGGCGCAAAAAGCCGCCAGGTCTGATCGCCTTCGACAATGCCGCGTGCGACCAGTTCTCCGGCCATGGCACTTGTGTTGAGCCCGTGGCCGCCAAAGCCGCTCGCCAGCCACACTCCGCGTTCAACCTCGCCGATTTGCGGCATGCGATGCACCGTGCGGCCGAATGTTCCGCTCCAGAGATGCGCTACTTCGACCTTCCCGAGATCCGGAAAAGTCCGACGGACGTCACTGGCAAGCGACCAGCCGACAAAACGCGGGCTTGCGTTCCAGGAGCGCATCCGTCCCGACCATTGGAGGCGATCGCCGCCGACGATGCGATAGCGATTGTCGGCGCGGTTGGTGTCGCTGACCGCGCCACGAAAGCGAATGACGTCGTGCAGGATGCCGCCGATGGGCTCGGTCACCATCACGAACGTTGTGACCGGCAGAAGCGTCGCGGCGAGCTGCGGCATCAGGGCGCCGAGGTGAACGTTGCCGGCGAGCACCACGTGCGAGGCCCGTACACGGCCGTCCGGCGTGCCAATGCGCTTGCGCACACCCGCCGGATCAAGCGACACGGCCGGGGTCGCCTCGAAAATGCGGGCTCCCGCTTTTTCGGCAAGCGCTGCAAGACCGAGCGCATAGTTGTGGGGGTCTATATGAAAAGCCCGCCGGTAGTGGACGGCGTCGAAATATCGCGGACTGCGCAACTGCTCGCGCACTCGCCCGGCCGGCCAGAACTCGACGTCAGCACCGATCCAACGCATGCGCTCGACCTCGGCGCGCCGCGCGGCGGTGTTGTCCGTTTTCGAAACATGCAGCCAGCCGTTGATGAGATCGACGCCCGGCATGCCCGTATCGAGGATCGTGCGCCGGACATATTCCACGCCTTGCTCGGAAAGGGCCCAGAGCTGCTTCGCGTGATCGAGCCCGACGCGCTCGACGATGTCGTCAATACCCTCGAAATAGCCGGGCAGCACGAAGCCCAGATTGCGACCCGATGCCGCCCAGGCGACGTGACCGGCTTCGAGGACTGCAACCGACCAGCCACGCTGCGCGACCTCGCGAGCGGCAGTCAGCCCGGCAAAACCCGCCCCGATCACGCAGACATCGACGTCGAGATCGAAGTTGAGGCGCGGGCGTTCCGGCCGCGCAACGCTCGTCACCTCATACCAGCCAGCGTCCATGACCAGGCTTTCTTTCACCGATTCCAGGGCGCGGAATCCGCCGGGGCGCGCTCCGCGTTGCGAACACATGCTAGACTGGCCCTGCCGTCAACCAATTTCATAGCATGACCATGCGTCGACTCCTGCTTTTTCGCCACGCCAAGGCCGAACGCTCGGTGCCCGGCACGGAAGATCGCGCGCGCAGGCTGATCGAGCGCGGGCAGACGGACGCTGCCAAGATCGGCGCCTACATGGCGTCGCATGCCCTGATACCGGACCGCGTCATGACCTCCCCCTCTGTCCGCACGCAGGAGACGTGGAAATTGGCGGCTTCATCCTTTCCGTCCGTGCCGGCGGCAACGGCGGTGGATGCGCTTTACGACGCGACGCCGCAGAGCATCCTCGGCGTCATCAGGGGCGTCCCGCAGTCTGTACGCAATCTGCTCATCGTGGGCCACAATCCCGGCCTCCAGGCAATCGCGTTGCTGCTCATAGCCTCCGGCGATATCGAGGCGCGCGAGCGCCTGCGGGAGAAATTTCCGACCGCCGGGCTCGTGGTTATCGAATTTGCATTCGAGGACTGGAGCAAATTGCACCCGAAATCGGGACGCCTTGAGCGCTTTGTGACGCCCAAATCCCTGGCGGCCACCGCCAATTAAGGCCGTGACCGGCACTCAACGCGCCGGCAAAAACATGTCATGATCGCAGCCCCGCAGCGAAACGAGGGGCGCTGGCATGTACAACAGGATTCTGGTGCCGGTCGATCTCGCCGACACGGATCTGGCAAAACCTGCCATTGGCACGGCAGTCGAGATGGCGCGCGCTTCCGGCGGATCGGTGCGCCTGGTCAATGTCCTGGCAATGACTCCGGTCATGCTTGCGGAATATGTCCCGCCGGATTTCGACGTACAGCAACGCAAGTCGGCGGAGGAGGCGCTGGGCATCATTGCGCGCGAATGCGGTCTCGATCCCGCGCACGTTTCATCGACGGTGCGCCAGGGCGGCATCTATCACGAGGTGCTCGAGGAAGCGAAAACCTTCGGCGCCGATCTGATCGTGATGAGCTCGCACAGGCCGGCAATGCGCACGTATTTTCTCGGCTCGAATGCCGGACATGTGGTGCGCTACGCCAAATGCTCGGTGCTTGTCGTCCGCAACTGAAGAATCGGTCGTCGCGACCGGAGCTATTCGCGCGGCATGACGTCGGCCGGCAAATCGTCGGGCCGATAGGTGCCCGGCCGATTGCGTCGAAAGAAATTGCCGGCCTGCCACAGGTACAGCACGAGAAAGGCGCCGACAATCGCCGCGCTGGCCAGGGCGCCCGCCTGCACCGCACGCGCAATCAGCCCGGCAAGCCCGAAAGCGGCGGCGACGAAGATCAGCACACCGGGCCAGTAAATCAACGGGTTGCTCCCGCGCTGGAATTCCGCCGCAGCGTTCGTTGCGCGGATACGCCGGTGCAATTCCCTGATGAATGCGGAATAGGCACCGTCCAGCCGTTCCTGCTCCATCATGCTTTTCCACGAGCTGGAGACGATCTGCAGCTTGGGGCATCCATCCGCCCAGAGCTCGGCGACAAAGCGCTGCGACTGCATGCTGGTCGGGCGATACGACAGGCGCAGGCGCCGAATACGCGCGAAAGGAATGCTGCCGGCCCTGCCGCCAGCCGTCCAGTCGATGCCCCCTCCGGTGAGGCTGAATTCACGCGGCGCCCCGAACAAGGATGGCCGATAGGCATAGAAGCTGGTCTCGCCCGAGGCCTGTTCGGCCATTTTGCCTTACCCCGTTGTCGTCCGACGACGTGTGCCCTGCCGGCCACGTCCTTGCCAAAAGCATCCGCAGCGAAACTCACAGGCCATTCGGGCGAGTGTTCCCAAGGTCGAAGGTATATAATATCGTGACATTGCTACTGCGGCGTTTTGGGGCTGTTCGCAGGCGTTTCGGGGTTGGGGAGGCGTCGGTATGGCGAAGTTGTCGGACCTATTTGGCCGTAAAGGCCTGACCGGGGCCGACAAGCTGGGTGGGCGAGCGGGTGGCAACAACGGCAACGGCGGCGACCCTATCTCCATTGAAAACCTCTCCGATGTCGGCTCGCGTATAGGCGAGGAAAACGAGGTTCTGCGCAACCTGCTGAGCGATACTGGCCGCAAAATCAGCGAACTCGACGACCTCAAGGAAGCCTTCGACAAGCTCGTAGCCCCTTTCAACAGCACGCTGCGCGCGCTCGAGCAGGAAAAATCACAGACATTGAGCCTTTCGGGCATGCTGGCGGAGGCACGCACCGCCTATGAGACGCTGCGCACCGAGTTTTATCAGGTCGAACGAAAGGCGACGACGCTCGAGGCCGAAGTCGAGAAGCTTCGCGAAGACATCGAACTCTCGCGTGAGACAAACCGTGGGCTCGAAAGCGCGCGCCTGGAGCTCACCGACGAAATTAATGCACTGCGCGCGCACGCCGCCGAACTTGATCGCCAGCTTTCCCACGAAACCACGCAGCGGCGGTCGCTGGGCGAAGCACGGCGCACCCTGCAGGACCAACTTGATGCCGCCGAAAAACGCATCGTGCAGCTGGAAGGCGAGCTTGCCGCCGCACGCGAGAAACTGACACTCCTGGAAGACGAAAAGCGCTCGCTGCAGATCGCAGTCGATCAGGCATTGAACGAAACAGCGCGGCTTACCCGGCGGCTGACCGAAAGCGAAAATACATTGACCGCGACCCGCGCCCAGCTCGGCAAAGTGGAAGCGAGCTTTGCGGAGGCTTATGCCGAACGCGGGCGGCTCAGCGCCGCGCTTGACGAAGCGAAGGAGCAGCATCTCGCCGAGCGCAACAGCCTGAACATGCGGCTGGACGCTCTGCAGTCGCGTGCCGCGACTGCAGAGCGGCTGCTGTCGGAGGCGCGACAAAACCTGATTGTCCGTACCGAGGAAGTGCGCGCATTCGACCGCAAATCGGTAGAGGCGACCATTGCCCGCAACAACGCGGAAAAGCGGCTGGCACAGATCGAGGCTCAGCACGAAGCCCGAGAGCGCCAGATCAAGGACCATGAACAAGCGCGAACGGCGCTGGCCGAACGCAATAACGCGCTGACAAAAACGCTTAAAGTGCGTGAAACCGCGCTGGCGCGCGCGGAAGAAAAAATCGCCGCGCTCACCGAGCGTAACGCCCATCTGGAGGCGGATATACAAATCAGCCGCACCAACGTGGAAAAGCGCATCGAGGATATTAATGCCGCGCTGCAGCGCGAGCGCATGGAACGGGCGGTCGTCGAGGGGGCTTTGGAGGCGGCGCGCAAGGACAATTCACGTCTGCAGAGCGAAGTTGCAGCGCTGCGATCGACCCTTCGCCGCGGCCCGCCGCTGGACGAGGCGCCGGTTCCTCCCGCCGAGGCGGCCAACGACCAGGGCCCGCAAAAAGGCAGGAGAGCCAAGGGAAGCGAAGGCCCGTAAGGCGACGGCGGCGAGAACGGCCCCTGACGAGGCAAGGCCAGATACGCGGACTCCTGTAAGGCCGCGTTGCATTTTCTGCATGATGGGTCGCCTGACAATGCCGGGAGTCGGACCTATATGCCCGCTATGCGGGTTCTCTACGTCGCGCTTCCCCTGTTTGCCCTGCTGGCGTTTGCGGTCTGGTTCGCCGCCGTCGCGTGGGAGCGCCTCGGCGGCGACCCCATCCCCGCCTACGGCTACGTGGCCATCATCGGCGGCGTCCTGTTCTCACTGCTCATCGGCGGCGGCCTGATGGCGTTGGTCTTCTACAGCCACCGGCACGGTTATGACGATCTCAGCGGCGGCGACGGCGATCGGCCCTGACGGAATTCGCGGTCACCGCTGACCATGTTTCGCGGTCCTGTGAGACAGGCTATGTATGCGGCCCGCCCGCGGAATCAGGAACGTCATGAGCAAAAGCCTCGTCCAGGAGCAATTCGGCAAAACCGCAGCAAGCTATCTCACCAGTGCGCCGCACGCGCTCGGTAAGAGCCTGGAGCGGCTCGTCACCCTCACCTCCCCGCAGACGCAATGGCACGTCCTCGACGTCGCGACAGGGGGTGGCCACGTCGCCTACGCCTTCGCGCCGCACGTCGCGCGCGTCTGGGCCACCGATATAACCCAGGAAATGCTTGATCTGGTCAGGGTCGAGGCACGAAAGCGTGCCTTGTCCAATGTGCGCACGGCCTATGCCAAGGCTGAGGCCATGCCGTTCGAAGACGGGAGCTTCGATCTGGTGACGTGCCGCATCGCCCCGCACCATTTCGATTCAATCCCGCAGTTCCTCGACGAGGTTCACCGGGTGCTCAAGCCGAATGCGGTGTTTGCACTGGTCGACAATGTCGTGCCCGAGGGCAGCGTCGGCGACTACATCAATGCGTTCGAGCGCTTTCGCGACCCGAGCCACCTGCGCGCGTGGACGATGCAGGAATGGCGCGACGCCCTCGCAAAGGCCCGCCTGGCGATCGGGCACGAGGAGCAGATCTACAAGACAATGGATTTCAAAAGCTGGGCGAGCCGCCATGACGCCACGATGCAGGCGCTGTTGCGCGCAATGCTCGCCGAGGTCACGCCGGCGGTGAAGACGGCCCTGGAGCCGCAAGGTGCGGGTGCCGCCCTGACATTCCGCCTCTGCGAAGGCCTGTTCATCGCGCGACGGCATTGATCCGAGGACAATGTCGGCCGGCGCAAGACCGCAGAATGCGGGCTGTCCGCGCTACACGTCCGCGAAATCTACTTTCGCGCAACCGGCTGAAAGATTTTGCCATTTTGCCGTTAACCTTTCATTTACCCACAGGGATTCAGATTCCGTTAGGATCGGTTAACAAAGTGATTCGGCGTCGCTTCGGCCGGGCGAATCGGCGTTTAGGGGATCACCTCAATGAGCAAATTCGGGGGCTTTTTCGCCCGCAAAGCCGGACTTTACGACAAACCGGCCGAGCCAACGCCGACGGCCGCTCCCTCACCTGACAACCCGCTCGAACTCGACGAGGAACTGTTCACGGCCCTGGGCGCCCAGCTTGGCGGCGAAAACGAGTCCCTGCGCAACCTTCTGCTCGACGCAAACGCCAAGATCAGCGAACTCGACAACATCAAGAATGCCGTCGGCAAGCTGGTCGACCCGGTAAGCAAGGCGCTGCGCGCATTCGAAGCCGAAAAGTCCGAGAAGATCAGCCTGCAGACCGTACTCAACAATACGCGTGCGGCCTACGGCAAATTGCGCAACGAGGTCGCCGAACTCGAGAAAAAGGCCAGCCTTTCGGAAAAGGAATGCCAGGCGCTGCGCCAGGAGCTCACGACCACGCAGAACCTGTTGCGTACGCTCGAGGCGACGAAGGCCGAGATTGCCATCGACATCGCCGCCAGACGCGCGCAGATCGTCGACCTCGAGGCACGGCTCGCCCAGGAGACCGGCGAAGGCAAGGCCCTGCGTGAAGAAAACCGCAGGCTGGACGAGCGCCTGTCGGCCGCCGACAAGCGCGTTGTCGAGCTTGAATCGGAGCTGAACGGGGCGCGGCAGCGCCTGCTGCTGCTCGAAGATGAAAAACGGGCGCAACAGGTCTCGCTCGACAAGATAAGCGCCGAGGCTGCGCGGCTGTCCCGCAAGCTTGCTGAAACGGAGGCGAGCCTGACGGCGACCCAAGGCCGCTTGCGGCATGTGGAAGGAAACGTCGCCGAGCTCAATACCGAGCGGACACGGCTCGCGGCAGCACTGGAGGAAGCCAAAGAGCGTCACGAGCACGAACTGACCACTCAGCGCATGCGGTTTGACGCACTGCAGGCGCGAGCCAGCGCGAGCGAAAAGCTGCTCGGTGAGGCGCGCGAGCACCTGCTCGCGCGGGCTGATGAAATTCGCACGTATGACCGACGCGCAGGCGAGCTTTCGCTTGAGCGCGACGCCCTGCAGGCACGCGTGGCGGAGCTCGAAGCCGAGCGCATCCAGCGCGAATCCGAGTTCAGGGAGGTCGACCAGGCCCGCGCAACCCTCATGGAACGCAGCGCCGCCCTCGCCCGCGCCTTCACCGCCAAGGAGGCGGCGCTGACCCGCGCGGAAGATACGATTGCGGCGCTCAACGAGCAGATCGCGGCACTTGAGGCGGCCCGCTCGGCCGAGAAGCAGGCTGCGGAGCAGCGCATCGAGGAACTGAGCGTCTCGCTCCGCCGCGAGCAGATGCAGTGCTCGGTGGTGGAAGGAGCGCTCGAGACCGCACGGAAGGATTTTGCGCGGCTCATGCGCGAGGCGATGGCCCTTCAGCGCGAACAGGCAGCTCCCGACGATTCCGCGCGCTTGCGCGCGGCCAACGCCGCCTAGGCCGCCCGCAGCCGGGCGCTTTCAGCAGGAACAGTGCGACGCCAGAGCCGGCGAGCGGTCGCTCAGTGCCGGTTCCTGGAAAACTTCATATGCGCCAGTGTGGCTGCATTCGGGCAAAAAGCGGGGGCCTGATTCAAGCTTTCAGGTGCGCGCGCAAGCCAGTCGGTGCACACCTCGATGGTGTCGCATTGCTGGCAAGCGTGTACCGCTTGCGCAAGCTGGGACGCACCCTCGGGCCACACTGCCGGGACCGTGCTGATGCCCAAGCGTCGCGTCATCTCGGCCAGATTTGCAGCCGTTTCGGCATGAGCGCGCCTGGCGCCGTTCGAATCACGAGTCGGTTTCATGGATGAAAGATGGCACAAATCCGCGTGGCCGCATTGATCTGACGCAAATGACCGTCACGCGCCGGCTGGGCGGCGACGAGGCGTCGCCTATCGAACGAGATCCCGCATCGCACGATCGAGTCCCTCAAGCGTCAGCGGAAACATGCGTCCGCCCATGAGCTGACGCACCATCGCGATCGATTGCGTGAAGTCCCATTCCCGTTGCGACACCGGATTGAGCCAGACACAAGCCGGATACGTGCGCGTCACACGCTCGAGCCAGAGGGCGCCGGGTTCGTCATTGTAGTGCTCGACCGAGCCGCCGGGCGCAACGATCTCGTAAGGCGACATCGATGCGTCGCCGACGAAGATGACCTTGTAGTCGTGCGGATAGGTGTGCAGCACGTCCCAGGTCGGCGTCGTTTCCTGGAAGCGGCGGCGGTTCTCTCTCCAGACCCGTTCATAGAGGCAGTTGTGAAAGTAGAAATACTCCAGGTGCTTGAATTCGCTGCGTGCCGCCGAAAACAGTTCCTCGGTCGCCTTGATGTGCCAGTCCATCGAGCCGCCGATATCGAAGAACAAGAGTACCTTGACCGCGTTGTGCCGTTCGGGTCGCATCAGAATGTCGAGATAGCCTTTGTGCGCGGTACCCTTGATGGTGCCGTCGAGGTCGAGCTCTTCCGGCGCACCGGTGCGTGCAAATTTTCGCAGGCGGCGTAGCGCCAGTTTGATGTTGCGCGTGCCGATCTCGATCTCGTCATCGAGATCCTTGAATTCGCGCCTGTCCCATACCTTGACGGCGCGGAAATTGCGGTTCTCGTCCTGGCCGATACGCACGCCTTCCGGGTTGTAGCCGTAGGCCCCGTAGGGCGACGTTCCGGCGGTGCCGATCCATTTCGATCCGCCCTGGTGCCGCTTCTTCTGCTCGGCCAGCCGCTGGCGCAATGTTTCCAGCAGCTTGTCGAGGCCTCCCATCGCCTCGATTTGCTTCTTTTCCTCCTCGGTCAGGAATTTCTCGGCCAGCTTCTTCAGCCATTCCGCCGGAATATCGGCTTCGATCAGGCCCCCGACAGTTTCCAATCCCTTGAACACATGGCCGAAAACGCGATCGAACTTGTCGAGATTGCGCTCGTCCTTAACCAGTGCCGCGCGCGACAAATAATAGAATTCATCGACGCGGCGCGAGGCCAGATCCGCCTCCATGGCTTCCAGCAGCGTCAGGTATTCCCGCAACGTCACCGGCACGCCGGCCTGCTTCAGCTCCTGGAAGAAAGTGACGAACATAGGCCCGCTTTTCCTTGGCCGCGTTAACGTCCGCAGGATCGGCCCCTAGTCAGGGAACCGTCAAGGCGGTATCAGACGACCAATAAAAACAGACGGCTGGGGGGATTCAGATGCCAATGCGCGACCGCGCCCGGTGGGCGCTCGCCGTCTTCTTGTCGATGGCGTTCCTGAGCGCGCCGGCAATCTGGAACCACTTTCCTTTATTGCAATACGACACCGGCGGTTATCTGGCGCACTGGTATGAGCCTTATCTGGTGCCGAGCCGCGCCGTCACTTACGGGCTGATCCTCAAAGCCGGCGCAGTTTTGTCGTTCTGGCCTGTCGTGCTCGGGCAAAGCGCGCTGACGGCATGGGTCATCGCGCTGCTCCTTCGCACGCACGGTCTCGGTGCACGGCCGGGGCTGTTTGCGGGCGTCGTCGCCGTGCTTGCGGCCATGACGACCCTGCCCTGGCTTACCTCGATCCTGCTGACGGATATCTTTGCCGGCCTTGCGGTATTCGCGCTTTATCTGCTTTTGCTGCGCGGCGAAGCCTTGCGCGGCGGAGAGCGTTTCGGCCTGATCGCCCTCACGGCGGTCTCGGCAGCGACCCATAACGCAACGCTTGCCGTGCTGCTGGTGTTGCTCGCCGCTGCCGGCCTTCTCGGCCGCGTGGATCCGCGCCGACTTCCGTCGCACCGTCTCGCCCACGCTGTCGTTGCGATCGCATTCGGCGTGGCGCTTGTCGTCGCTGCCAATGCCTTTGTCGTCAAGCGTCTCGCCTGGACGCCGGGCGGGTTTGCGCTCTCCTTCGGCCGCATGCTGCAGGACGGCATCGTCAAGAAGTATCTCGATGAGCACTGCCCGCGCGCGAAACTCGTGCTCTGCGCCTACAAGGACGACCTGCCGCGCGATGCGGACGAGTGGTTCTGGGGCAGCCCGCTGTTCGACCGGCTCGGGCGCTTTGCCGGCCTTGATGCCGAGATGGAGCGGATCGCGCTCGCAAGCATCGCCGAATATCCGCTGTTGCAGATCGAAACGGCCGCGGTTGCGACGGCGCGTCAGCTGATCGCCGTGCACACCGGCGAGGGCGTCGTAAATTCGATCTGGCACACGTACGGGATCGTCGAACATTACATGCCGCAACTCGTGCCGGAGATGCGCGCTGCACGGCAGCAACGCGGCCAAATCGATTTCTCCGTGATCAACCGCCTGCACTACCCGCTCGCGCTTGCTTGCCTTGCGCTACTGCCGCTCATCGGCGGCTACATGCGGCGGCAAAATATGACCGAGGTCGGTGAGCTTGCTGCCTGGTGCCTGATTGCCCTGCTCGCAAACGCGTTCGTTTGCGGCACGCTGTCAAATCCGCATGACCGGTATGGGGCACGCCTGATCTGGCTCGCCGGTGCGACGGCTGTGGTCGCCGCGGTACGCCTCTACGAGGAGCGGCGGCGGCTCCGGGCCGGTGCATTTGTGGCCTCTCCCCACTAGCCGGTCTCGGTGCGGCGCACCGTCTTGGGCCACTCCCCGATTTGGCCTAGACTTGACCCCAACGGGTAACTGCGGACTACCGCCCGGGTGCCCGGTGTGAGTTCGTACAAGCGCGGCCCGTAAGTCCGCGCCAAATATCCGCCGCGAGCGGAGGGGGAGGCGTCCATGGCTAAAAAAGCACTCACTGTGAACGGCAAACGCGTGGCCATTACTTACAACGACCCGCAAATGCCACTGCTTTATGCGTTACGCGACGACCTTGGCCTGCACGGCCCGCGCTTCGGCTGCGGCCTCGGCCAATGTGGCGCCTGCACTGTCCATATCGACGGTGCGGCCGTACGCTCATGCATCACGCCGCTTTCGGCGGTGGACGTGACCAAGAAGATCGTCACCCTCGAAGGTCTCGGCTCGCCGGAAAAGCCGCATCCGGTACAGAAAGCCTTCATCGACGAACAGGCGGCCCAGTGCGGCTACTGCATCAACGGGATGATCATGGAGTCGGCGGCCTTTCTCGCGAAAAACAAGAAGCCGACCGAGGCCGCCATCAAGGCGGCGCTCGCCAATAACCTGTGCCGCTGCGGCACCCACGCCCGCATCGTGCGCGCCGTCAAGCGCGCCGCGGCCCGCGCGTAAGGGAGGCACACATGAATATCCAGATTTCACGGCGCGAGGCCCTGCTCGGTTCCGGCGCCCTCATCGTCAGTTTCTCGCTTGCCGGCTCGTTGACCGGCACACAGGCGCAAGGGACGGCCAAACCGCTTGCGCTCACCGAGGTCGACTCGTTCCTGGCGATCGACAAGGCCGGCAAGGTCACCGTCTACTCCGGCAAGGTCGATCTCGGCACCGGCATCGCAACAGCGCTGCGGCAGATCGTGGCGGAAGAGCTCGACGTGCCGCTCGGGCGCATCGAGCTGATCACCGGCGATACCATGCTCACACCCGACCAGGGCACGACATGGGGCAGCCTTACGATCCAGCTCGGCGGAATGCAGCTGCGGCAGGCTGCCGCCGCCGCGCGCCAGGCGCTGCTTGCTGAAGCTGCCAAAAAGCTCGGCACCGACAACCTTACCGTTACCGACGGTGTCGTTTCCGCCGGTCGCAGGAAAGTCAGCTACGGGGAGCTGATCGGCGGCAAAAGCTTTGCGATCAAGCTCGACCCCAAGCAACCGGTGAAGGAAAAATCGCCGAAGGACTACAAAATCGTCGGCAAGCCGGTGCCCCGGGTGGACATCCCCGACAAGGTGACCGGCCGCTTCACCTACATGCAGGACTACCGCGTGCCCGGCATGCTGCACGGACGCGTGGTCAGGCCGCCCGCGATCGGCGCCAAACTCGAAAAAGTCGACGAAGCCGCGGTCAAGAAGATCCCCGGCGTGGTCAGGGTCGTGCGCGAGGGGAATTTCCTCGGCGTGGTTGCAACCAACGAGTGGGACGCGATCCGCGGCGCGGATGCCCTCAAGCCCACGTGGTCGAAATCGGAGACGCTGCCCGACCAGGCCAAGCTGTGGGAGTACGTGCGCGCTTCGAAGGTGGCCAAAGAGGAGGAGTACGGCAAGACCGGCAATACCGCCGATGCCATGGCGAAGCCGGGAGTGAAGCTGATCAAGGCCACTTATGATTTCGCCATTCACACGCACGGCTCGATCGGGCCGTCGTGCGCGATCGCCGAGTTCAAGGACGGTGCGCTCACGTCATGGTCGGCCTCGCAGGCGACGCACAATCTGCGCAAGCAGTTGGCGCAGATGTTCTCCCTGCCGCTCGAAAAGGTGCGCTGCATCTACGTCGAAGGCTCGGGCTGCTACGGCCGCAACGGCCATGAGGATGCCGCCGCGGACGCCGCCCTCCTCGCCAAGGCTGTCGGCAAACCGGTGCGCGTGCAGTGGTCGCGTGCCGACGAGCATGGCTGGGATCCGAAAGGTCCGCCGACCTTGATGGACATGCGTGCGAGCATGGACGCGCAAGGCAACGTCACGGCATGGGAGGGCGACTTCTACATGCCGCAGCAGACACCGGGCGGCTTCCTCGTACCGTTGGTTGCGGCAACATTGTCCGGAATGCCGGCGGCAGACCACATCGCGCCCGGCAACGTGTTTCAGAACTCCGCAATCGGGTACAAATTTCCCAACACCAGATCCGTGTGCAAACGGCTCGAAACAACGCCGTTCCGCCCGTCTTGGATCAGGACACCCGGACGGATGCAGAACACTTACGCCAATGAATGCTTCATGGACGAGCTCGCCGCGGCGGCCAACATGGATCCGCTCGAGTTCCGCCGGAAGTATCTCGATGACAAACGCGGGCTCGAACTCCTTGACCGGCTCGCTGCGCTTGCCAAATGGGAAAAGCGACCATCTCCGCAGAAGAATACGAGCGGCGGTGTCGCAAAAGGGCGTGGAATTTCATACGTCAAATACGAGCTCGTGCGCACGTACATCGGAGCGGTTGCGGAAGTCGAAGTCGACCGCCGCACCGGCACGATCCACGTGCCGAAATTCACGCTCGTGCACGATTGCGGCCAGATCATCAATCCTGACGGCTTGAAGAACCAGATTGAAGGTAATGTGATCCAGACCGTCAGCCGCACGCTTGTCGAGGAAGTGAAATTCGATCGCTCGCAGGTCACCAGTCTCGACTGGGCGAGCTATCCGATCCTGAAGTTCCCGCAGGTGCCCGAGATTGTCATCGAGTTGATCGATCGGCCGAATGAGAAACCGTGGGGGGCGGGCGAACCCGCTGCTGCGGTCATTCCCTCCGCGATCTCGAATGCGGTGTTCGACGCAACCGGGGTTCGACTGCGCTCGATACCGTACACCCCGGCCAAGGTCCTCGCCGCAATGCACGCTACCTGAGGGCTGCAACAACATTGGAGCGCCCCCGAACGGGGCGCTCTTCCTTTTTACGACTTCTTGTCTGGAGCTTCCCACCAATGGCAGATGCCGCAGTTTCGCAGCAGCTAACCCCTACCGGAAAACTACGCGTGGCCATCGCCATCGCGCCCGCGCCTTCGGCGCAATTTGCGATCAAGGATGAGGCAACCGGCGCCTATCGCGGCGTTGCCGTCATTCTTGGGCAAGCCCTTGCACGAAAGCTGGGCGTGGAAGCCGAACTGATCGCGCACAACGGGTCGGGTGAAGTACAGAATTCGGCGGCCGACAACAAATGGGACGTAGCTTTTCTGCCCGTCGACGAGGAGCGCAAGAAATTCGTGGATTTCGGCAATGCCTACCATATCCTGCAAAGCACGTATCTCGTTGGGCCCGGCGCCAGGCTGAACACGGTAAGCGATGCAAACAGGCCCGGTGTGCGCATCGGCGGGGTCGCGAATACGGCCACGTTCCGCACGTCGAACAGGACGGCACCGAACGCAACTCATACGGCTTTCGAGAAAGCCGATGCTGCCGTCGCAGCTTTGCGTGAAGGCAAGCTCGACGCGATCGCGTTTTCACGCGAATCTCTGACCGGGCTGCAAGCCAAGGTCCCCGGCTCGCGCATTCTTGACGGCGGCTTCATGAATTCGACGACGTCGGTCGCGGTGCCAAAAGGCAAGCCGGCTGCGCTGGCTTACGTCAGCGAGTTCATTGAAGAAGCCAAGGCATCCGGTCTGGTGCGCAAGGCCTTTGACGAGATGGGGCTCAAATCCTCGCAGGTCGCGCCGCCCGGAATGAGATCGTAGTTGCCCTGAAAGAAGACCGACTCTACGCCTGTTTGTCCGGTGTCCTGACCACGAGTCCGTCCAGATCGCCGCTTACCTTGATCTGGCACGACAATCTCGAATTTGGCCTCACGTCGTAGCCGAAGTCCAGCATGTCTTCTTCCATAGGCGACGGACCCCCGACCTTCTGTTGCCAGGCCTCGTCGATGTAAACGTGGCACGTCGCGCAGGCACAGGCCCCGCCGCATTCGGCCTCGATGCCAGGAATGTTGTTGCGGAGCGCCGTTTCCATCACGGTCGAGCCGTTCTCGGCGTCGACCGTGCGCGCAGTGCCGCTGGCGTCAATGTAAGTGATCTTCGGCATGGGGAAGCGTGAAAGGAACGACTGCGCCATGGGTATGGCGCGCGCTTCCTATATAGTTATTCCGGCAGGGACGCCATCCCCCAATCAACGAACGCCTATCAGGACTGCAATCTCGAGCCGCGCCTCGGCGACGGCCTGCGCAAGTCGGGCGATCGCAAAGCTGCTTTCGCCGGGTTTTGTCCGGGCGACAGCCTCCGCGTCCGCCGCGGCAGCAGCCACGCGTGTCGCACCGATTCCGACGGCGGATCCCTTCAGTGTATGCGCAAGGGTGGCGATCGCGGACGGCTCGCTGGTGCGCATCCGCTCAAGCAGCAGTTCGGCCTGGCGATCGAATAACTCAAGAATTTCCCGTTCCAGGCGGGAATCACCGAAGGTCATACGCGCAAGGTGATCGCGGTCGAAAACCGTCAACTGTCCTGCGTCGACGCGGGCGCAAGCGGTACTTTGCACCGCGGCGTGTGCCATGTCGGCCTCCCTATACTTTTTATTGCCGAGGAGTTTGTCCCGATCGGGATCAAATCCCGGTAAATGCAAGGCAGCCAAACGACGGCGGTGGTTAAGTCGGCGTAAGCGGGTGGCGGCAAATGTCGTCCCCCGCCCCGGGTGCTGTGGCAGAAATTTGCCGCCTCGGTCGTTCGAATGCCGGACACCGGGGCCCGTTTGCTATGGTTAGCAATCGGTTAACGATGTTAAAAAAGTCCTTACCGGCGTGGTTTCTTTCGTGTTGCCAAGGCGATAGGATCATAGCCGGGCGAGATCTCGGGGATGCGGACGGCGCAGTCGCGGCTTCATGGCCGGGTGCACGGCATAACCCCCTGATTTGTGTGACGGTTCGGCCGCGGCGACAGTCCGGCGTAATGACGAGGCGACGACCGAGATGGCGAATAACCCGCAGAAAACCAAAGACGCGACCGAAGAGGCGCTGAATGCCATCCAGGAAGCCTTGAGCCTGCGGCCAACCGAAGCAAAGCCGGCCCCGTCGCTTGGCCCCGCCGAAGTCAGTCCCGCCGATGCGCAGGCGGCTCGCGAGCCCGGAGAGCTCTTTCCGTCGGATGCCACCGGCCCGTGGCCTGCGGGAGACGTCGGCCCGCGTCGTGCGGCCAACGACGATCGTGCCGGCATCGGGCAGATCCTGCAGACACTTGGCCGCCGTTCATCGCGCGCTCCTTACATCGGCGCCGGCATTGCCGGCTTCATTTGGGCCGCTGTCAGCATCGCCGCGCTCTATGCCGTCGACACGCAAGCCGTATTTGGCGCCGCGAAAATCGGTTTTGCCGCCATGCTCGCGATGAGCGGAGCAGTCGTTGTTCCGATCATCTTCTTTTTCGTGCTGGCGCATATGTTCAATCGTGCGCAGGACATGCGCGTGGTTGCCGAATCAATGGCCGAAGTGGCCATGCGCCTGGCGCAGCCAGAAACGGTCGCCCGTGAGTCGATTGTCACCGTCGGTCAGGCGATCCGCCGGGAAGTCGCGGCGATGGGTGACGGTGTCGAGCGCGCGCTTGCCCGCGCCGCCGAACTCGAGGCGCTCGTGCACAATGAAGTGTCGGCCCTTGAACGCGCGTACAATGACAATGAAGTCCGCATCCGCGACCTGCTCACCGAACTGACCAATCAGCGGGAGACGCTCGTCAACCAGGCTGAGCAGGTGCGGAACGCGATTGCAAGCGTCCACCTCGATCTTGCTCACGACATCACTTCGGTCGGCGACCTTGTGGCCGATAAGGTCAATGAAGTTGCGCAACGTGTCACCCGATCCCTGACCGAGAAAGGCGAGCACATCACGTTGGCGCTCGGCCACGCGGGCGACTCGATGATCGATGCCCTGAGCGAGCGCGGCTCGACCCTTCTCGACCGGCTGGAAACGACAAGCGATCAGGCCACTACGGCCATTTCGTCTGCCAGCGAGCGCCTTTCCGCCAGCCTTAATTTCAAGACCGAACATGTCCACGATGAATTCGCCGAACTTGCCGCGCGTCTGCAGCAAATGATGACCGCCCGGCTTGATCAGGTTGCCCAGAGCTTTGCACAAAAGTCGGCGGTTACCATCGAATCCATGGCATCGCGCTCGCAGCAACTGACCGAAGCCATCACCGAAACGAGCAATCGTCTGGCTGAATCGATTGCGTCGCGCGCCGAAGAGGTCAACACGACGCTGCGCTCGACCGGGGATTCTCTCATACTCGACCTTTCATTGCGCGGCGGCGACGTTGTCTCAAAACTCGAGCAGACGGGCGCTCGCATCACCGAAACGATCTCCAGCCACAGCGATTCGGTCACCGATAATTTCCGGCAAAGTGCTGAAGCTCTGGTCGCCTCCCTTAATGACCGCGGCGACGCCATCAAGGAAATGCTGGCGTCCCGCCTGCAGGCGTTCGAGGCGATGTTTAGCCAGAGCGGCACCGAGATCACCGAAAAAATCGCGCGCGATGCAAGCAATCTCGGGAACCTGATCACACGGCACATCACCGAGTTTGACCACACGGTCAAGAATTACGGCGGCGAACTGGTCGGCCGGCTCGGCCAGCGTACGCAGGACGTTGCCGAGGCTCTGCGCAACTATGTCGATACATTCGATCAGCGCGTATCGGGCCGCACCGGCGAGATTTCCACCACGCTCGACCAACGCCTGGCACAGTTCGAGACGCTCCTTGGTCAGCGCGTGCAGGACCTTGCCAAAACACTGACCGAAGGCGGCAAGGACGTTGTCAGCGCGCTCGACCAGCGTATCAGCGCGGTAGCGGGCACCATCAACTCCCGCGGCACCGAGGTGGCGAATTCGATCAGCGCCAAGATCGGAGAGATCGATCAGACCCTCGGCACCAGGGCGCTCGAAGTCGCCAGCAATCTCGACAGCCGTATCGACCGCTTCGAGGAACTGCTCGTCGGACGGGCCGAAACGGTGACCGCCCAGATAGAAACCCGAAGCAAGGCCGCCGCCGACGCACTCAATGCGCGGCTCGAGCAGCTCAGCCAGGCGATCAAGGTCAATTCCGCCGAAGCCGAGCGTTCGCTTGGACAGCTCGCATTGACCACCACGGAAGCGATCCGTACGAGCGCGAACGACGCCGAGCGCACGCTGCTCGGGGTCAGCGAAGAGGTCGCCCGCAGCTTTGTCGGCAAAGCCGAAGAGATAGCGACGGCGGTCAGCCGCCGCGCCAACGAAATGACGACCGTCCTCTCCGACAAGAGCGGCGGCGTGCTCGCCGCCCTCACCGAGAAGGGGGCACAGTTCACGCACGACGTGACATCGGCAACCGATCAGGCGGTCAAGGCCATCGAGGAGAAGGGATTCGCCTTCACCCGCACGATGATGGATAACAGCAGCGAAATCTCCCGCATGATCAATTCTGCGGGTGAGGCCGCGAGCAACGCAGTCACGCGGACGATAAACGAACTGAACGAAACGGCGCTGAAAGCGATCGCGCAATCACAACAGACGGCGACGGCGACCGTAAAAGAGATGCTCGAGACGCACACGATGCTGCGCTCGGATACCACAGCGCTCTTCGAGCGGCTGCGCGAAGCCAACATCATGCTGCAGGAAGTGCTCACCGGCGCCCATGAAAACATGGGCGCGCTGGAAAATACGCTCATGGTGCGCGTATCCGAATTTGTCACCGCGATGAACGAGGTTACGGCGTCGACAGGAGACGCAACCGGGCGTGTCGAAACAAACATTGCCGCATTCCGCGACATCACAACCCAGGTGATCTCGGACCTGGGACAGTTGGCCCGGCAGTTCGACATTCATGGCCGCGATCTCGTCAAGGCCGTGGAAATCATCGACCACAGCAACCAGCGCACCGAAGACAGCGTCAACGAACGTCGGGTTCAGCTCGACTCGCTGGTCGCCACTCTCGATATCCGCACAGAGGACCTTGAGAAGCGCCTTACCCGGTTCTCGGGTCTGCTCGACGAGTCGCTCGAGGCAGCCTCGACGCGCGCCCGGGAAGTCGCCCGGCTCGTTTCGGAGGCGAGCGCCGAGGGTACGCGTGCCATCAGCGAGCAGTATGAGCGCGTTCGAGAGAACGCCGAGGAAGAGCGCCTGCGCGCCGCCGAAGCCATGCGCGCAATCTACGATCAGTCTGTCGGCGATACCCAGGCCCTGTTCCAGAGCGCGAACGAGCGCTTTGCCGAGGCCGTGAAGGGAATGAAGCAGATGGCTGCGGAAATGCAGCGTGAACTGGAAGCCACACGCAATGAACTCCGCCGCGGCGTATTTGAATTGCCGCAGGAGACCGCGGAAAGCGCCGCCCAGATGCGCCGGGTGATTGTCGACCAGATCGAGGCGCTCGCCGAACTGAACCGGATCGTCGCCCGCCACGGCCGCAATCTCGACGCGGTGGAGCCGGTTCGCCGCACCCGGGAGGAGCCCACCCTTGCCGTCGTCGGTGGGCGCGGTGACGTTCCTCGGACCGCCGACATCCCGCGAAATAGCGACGTGCCGCCCCGCACGCCGCAGCGCCCCGAAACCAGCGGGTTTGCGCCGCCCCACCGCCGCGCACCCGCTGAGCCCTCTGCGGGAAGCTCCGGATCGACCGGCCCGGCGCGCGGCTGGTTGTCGGACCTGCTCAATCGCGCCTCGCGCGAGGACGGCGAGCCTTTGCGCGAAACTCCGCGCGAGCCGCCGCCGCGCGAGACGAGCCGTGACATCATGCGCGAGCCGCCGCGGGGAACGGAGGAACGGCCGCCGCGCCATACGATCGAATCCCTCGACTCGCTGTCCGTCGATATCGCGCGAATGATCGATCACGACGCCGCTGCGGACCTGTGGGACCGCTACAAGCGCGGCGAACGCAACGTGTTCACGCGCCGGCTGTACACCCTGCAGGGCCAGCAGGCCTTCGACGACATCCGCAAGAAATACCGCGCGGACCGCGAATTCAAGCAGACCGTGGACCGCTATATCTCGGAGTTCGAGCGTTTGCTCGAGGAAGTGTCTCGCGATGACCGCAGCCAGGTTGTCGCCCGTACGTATCTGACATCCGAGACAGGCAAGGTCTACACGATGCTGGCGCACGCCGCCGGGCGCTTCGATTGATCCGATCGGCCGGCCGGTTGCCCCGTCGACTTTAACCGCGGGCGGGCTCCCGTCCGGTCGCCCGTGACCGTTTGCCGTGAAAATAGGCGCGCAGCCAGGGATGCGTGGACGCCAGCATCGTTTCCATCGTCCCGGCGGCAATCACCTTGCGGTCAGCCAGAACTGCGATGCGATCACAGATCGTATGCAGGCTGTCGAGATCGTGTGTGACCATGAATACGGTCAGACCCAACGTCCGTTGCAGGGTTACGATCAGGCTGTCGAAGTCGCCGGCGCCGATCGGATCGAGACCGGATGTCGGCTCGTCGAGAAAGACGATTTCCGGATCGAGCGCGAGCGCGCGGGCGAGCGCAACGCGCTTGGTCATGCCGCCTGACAGTTCCGATGGAAATTTCCCCAGTACCGACGCGTCGAGACCGACCATCTCAAGCTTGGCGACAACCAGCTCGTCAAGCAGCCGCTGCGATAACCTGAGGTACTCGCGGATCGGAAACTGGAGATTTTCCCGTACCGTCAGCGACGAAAACAGCGCCCCCTGCTGGAACAGGACACCCCAACGCCGCTCGATCGCCTGTCGCTCGGCATCCGACGCGGCCGCCAGATCGACTCCAAAGACCTTGATCGTGCCCTGTCGTTTCGGCAGCAGGCCGATGATGGTGCGCATGAGCACCGACTTGCCGGCGCCGGACCCGCCCACAAAACCCAGAATTTCGCCGCGATAGACGTCAAGATCAACGTGATCGAGGACGATATGGTCACCGAAGCCGACCACCAGGTCCCGCACTTCGATCACGGCCTCTTTGCCGTTGCCCCGAGCCATTGCTCACATTCCGATCGAGGCAAAGAAAATCGCGAAGCAGCCGTCGAGCACGATCACCAGAAAAATCGACTCAACCACCGAAGCGGTCGTCTGCAAGCCAAGGGATTCCGAAGACCCCTTCACCGCCAGCCCCTCCACACATGCGACGATCCCGATCACGAGGGCCATAAAGGGCGCCTTGATCATGCCGACCCTGAACGTGTCGAGCGAGATCGCTTCCTTCAGGCGCTGCAGGTAGATATCCGGATCGATGCCGCCGTAGAGCCAGCACACCAGACCGCCGCCGTAAAGCGCGGCCATCGAACCCAGAAAGGTGAGGATCGGAACTCCGATCAATAGCGCGACGAGGCGCGGCAAGATCAGCACTTCGATGGGATCGAAGCCCATCGTCCGAAGCGCGTCGATCTCCTCGCGCATTTTCATCGAACCAAGTTCGGCCGTGTAGGCGCTGCCCGAGCGGCCCGCCACCATGATCGTCACGATGAGCACACCGATTTCGCGCAAAACAAGAATACCGACCATGTCGACGACATAGATATCGGCACCGAATTTTCGAAAATGAAAGATGCCCTGTTGCGCGATGATGCAGCCAATCAGGAACGTGATCAGAAGAATGATCGGTACCGCGCGCCAGCCGACATTATCCAGTTGATGCACCATGGATGTAAAACGGAATGAGCGTGGGCGGCGCATCACGCGCACCAGCGCAACCGAAACCGCGCCCAGCATGTTCAGAAAGGCAACGAAGGTCGCCCCGACAGAGGCAACGCCCTTTCCCACGGAAGCGATGAAGCCGGTCGCCGAGCGACCGCTGCGCACGGGCATTTGCGCCGGCTTCACGCCACGCACCTCGTCCATCAATGCCCGATAATCCTCCCGCAGCCCGAAAACGTTCGTGCTGGCGCCGCGCGCGACAAAACCGCGGGTGAGGCGTTCCAGCAACCACGCGCCGAAGGTGTCAATCTGCTCGACGCGGCCCATGTCGATATCGACACGTTTGGCCGTGACGTCCGTGGTTGCGGCGTCGATTTCGGCCTCCAGCATGCCCGCGTTTTCGGCGACCCATGCACCGCGGCCCGCCATTCGTAGCTGGCCGCCCTCGTCCGCCTCTCGTAGTAACAGATCGCTCATGTATCCGCCCTCTTCCCGTGCCGACACGTGCCCGAGCCGACTTGACGTTGGCCCGTGAAGCCGCCGAGGTATCGATGCCACCGGCAACCTGCAGCGACTGACGGTCAGTATAGCCAAATATGCCGCTTCGCCTTTCCTATATCGTCGAACGCTGGCCGATCGCCGGTTCATTCGGCATCAGCCGCGGCGTCAAGACCGAGGCCGCGGTCGTCGTCGCTGAATTGACCGACGGCAAGGCGCGCGGCCGCGGCGAGTGCGTTCCCTACCTCCGCTATGGCGAAACCATCGACAGCGTCACCGCCCAGATCGAGGCGATGCGACCCCGAATCGAGGCCGGTCTCGACCGCCACGCGTTACAGGCGGCAATGCCTCCGGGTGCCGCACGTAACGCACTCGACTGTGCCTTCTGGGATCTTGAGGCGAAGTGCAGCGGTCGGCCGGCCCACGAATTGGCAGGCATCGCGGCCCCCGCCCCGGTCGTCACCGCATTCACGATCTCTCTGGCGGCGCCGCGCGACATGGCAATGGCCGCCCGGAAAGCCAGCAATCGCAGCCTGCTGAAAGTGAAGCTCGGGGCGGATGGCGATGGCGAGCGTATCGCTGCCGTTCGTTCCGCCGCCCCCGATGCGGTCCTGATCGTCGATGCGAACGAAGGATGGAGAGAAGCCAACCTCGCGGCCAATCTCGCAGCCTGTGCGCGAGCCGGCGTCAAGCTGATCGAGCAGCCGTTGCCGGCCGGCGACGATCAGGTGCTCGCAAAGATCGAGCGGACCATCCCCGTTTGCGCCGATGAGAGCGTACATGACCGTTCCTCCCTGCCTGCGCTCGCCGGGAAATATGACGCCGTCAATATCAAGCTCGACAAGACGGGCGGTCTGACAGAAGCGCTGGCGATGGTCGCTGCTGCACAGCAGCACAAGTTTACGATCATGGTCGGCTGCATGGTCGCCACATCGCTGGCGATGGCGCCTGCGATGTTGTTGGCACAAAAGGCCGACTTCGTCGATCTCGACGGCCCCCTCCTGCTCAGCAAGGACCGCGCCGGCGGCCTGCATTACGAGGGTAGCCGGATGTACCCACCCTCACCGTCTTTATGGGGCTGAAGCCGGGGGAACTTTACGCCCCGCCTGAATCCGTTCATGAAATGTGCGCGACTGCCCCCTGTCATATTGTAGATTTTCAAATCCAACGCTTCCCGTGGGCAGTCAGCTTGTCATAGACTTGCGGCAAACATGGCATCGCCGTTTGAACGGCGGGCAAAAGATAACGGGACGGGAAATGCATATTCGGGGAATAGCACTCGGCATTGCCGTGGTGGCACTCAGTGTGTCATCGGCATCCGCTACGATGCGGATTTCGGAGGATCGTGGGGGTCAGATCGGCCGCTACCTGCAGGCTTTCGCGGCCCTGCGCTCGTCCGGCGAAAATGTTGTTGTCGACGGGAATTGCCTCTCGGCCTGCACGCTCTTGCTGGGGTTGGTTCCCCGCGAGCGCGTTTGCGTGACGCAAAACGCAAGATTTGGTTTTCACGCCGCCTGGATGCCCGACAATGATGGGCGCCCCGTGACAAGTCCGCTCGGCACGCAGGCCCTGTGGAATATCTATCCTGCTTCGGTGCGCCGCTGGATCAAACGGCACGGCGGCCTGTCACGGAAAATGATCTATCTGCAGGGGCGTGAATTGCAGGGGATCGTCGCCAGCTGTGACCGCGATCCGCGCGCGCAGACGCGTTCAGTACGTCGTCTCGCGCCGCAGCCTGTGCGCTACCAGTCCGCAAGCGCCTCCGGCGACAGCCATTAAAGCCATCGCGGCATAGCCCGTGCTGCCGAAATCGCGGTAGAGCGCGCCGGAAAGTGCCGTCGCGCCGGCCATGGCTAATCCGGCTGCCATGGCCAGGTAGCCCTGCGCGCGCGCTAATTGTGTCGAAGGCGCATGCCTTGCAAGAAACATCAATGCTCCGAGATGGGTTGCGCCGAACGACAGCGCATGGAGCAGCTGCAGCGCAATCAGTACCGAGAGCGGAGGATCGAATGCGATGCCGGCCCACCGCAGCGCGCCGCCAAATGCGCCGGTCATCAGCAACACGGTCGGCTTGAGGATTGAAGGCAGGCGGGATTGCATTGAGAAAAGGACAATTTCAGCAGCCACGCCAAGTGCCCAAAGTGCAGCGATGGCCAAGCCGTCGAATCCGGCAGCGCTCCATTGCACCGCCGAAAAGCCGTAGTACATCGCGTGACTTGCCTGGACGAGACTTGCGGCCGCAACGACCATGATGAACGGCTGGTCGCGCAAGAGACTCGATCGCGGTGAAAGTGATCGATCCACCGTTGCCGGCTGGCCGCCAATCGAGGGAAGCGCCGACGCTGTCAACGCGATCAGGGCGCTGGCCGCAACAATGAGCCAGATCAGCTCGGCCGCCGGGATCATGTCGACGGCAAACCCGGCGACAAAATTGCCGGCAATGAAGGCAAGCGATCCCCACAGCCGCACCGGACCGTAAGCTCGGCTTCGAATGGTCAACCCCTTAAGGGCATAAGTCTCGGCAAGCGGCATCTGCGGAGCGGTCGCAAGCGAGGTGACGGCGTAGGCGACAAGAATGGGAATTGCGCCCGAGGACAGCCCGACGAGGACATATCCGAGGACGGCTGCAAAACCTGATGCGATCAGGGCGGCGCGAACGGCATCGCGGCGGTCGGCTTCACGGGTGACGACGGGAACTGCCACAAGCCGCGCGATGATCGGAGCCGCCAGCACAATCCCAATGGTCCCTGTGTCAACCTCCTTGGCTTTGAGCCAGACCGGAAAAAACGGCATGTGAATGCCGGGCAGCACAAACAGGGCCGCATAGAACGCCGCCAGGCGTCGGGCCAGGCTTGACGCCTCATTGGCCGGCATCGCGTTGCCCTGGTCCCATTAACATCCTGTCTGACCTGCTTTTTCCAGCACGGCAGTCACCTGATGGGGGTACGGCGCTGGCCGAATCATGCCGCATGATTGATAAACGGACGCGCAGGGATTGCACATGCCAGCCGAGACCCTCGCGCGATCACAGCCGCAGCCGGCCGCGCCGGATGAGGCCGACTATCGCGCCTTTTGCGCCGCGTTATCGGCAAGCGCCCGCGGCCGGGCATTTCTCGCCGAATATGCACGGCGCAACCGGCATGCGGACACCAAGCCCCTGCTTCATGCGCTCGAGCGGTTGCAGACATCGCTCGTCTTCGAGAGCGGCATATCGGCGGAAACGCTGGTCAGGCAAAAGCTGCGTGCGCTGCTCGACGACATTACCGCGGCCCAAAACGAAATTGAGGCCAGCGTCATGGCCATCAGGACCGCAAAACTGACTGACCTGGTCGCCACCGTCGAGCAACGGATCGCCGCTATCATGGCCTCGGCGGGGAACGATCCCATACCGGCCGAGTCACCACCTGCCTTTCACCTGGCCGGAAATGCCGAAGAAGAAACGCGCGCGCATCTTGCGGTCGTTCCGCCCCCCGACCAGCCCGAATTGCCGATTCCGGCGCCGGCGCCGGCTCAACCGCCGCCAATTGCGCTGGTCCGGACGGACAAGGCCCCGCCGGATACCACGATTGTCGCTCAACCCGCCGCAACGATAGACGGCGAGCCGAAGCCGGCCATCGCGCCTGCGGTCAAGGTACCCGCACAGCCTTCGCCTCCGGACCCATTTGCTTCAATTATGGCGCTGAGTGAGGAAGAACGGATCGCGATGTTTACCTGACGCTCATCGTGCAATGAGCTGCGCGAACAAGTCAGGATCAACGTTTGCTCCCGACAGGATCGTGACTACAACTTTGTTCTTGATGCTTATCTTGCCGGCAAGCAGCGCTGCCAGGCCGATTGCGCCTCCCGGTTCAACGACAAGCTTGAGCTCATGAAATGCGTAACGAACGGCATCGCCGACTTCGGCATCGGTGACGGTCGTGCCCTGCCCGATGAGCTCACGCGTAATGGGAAATGTCAGCTCGCCCGGCGTGTTGCTCATCAGTGCATCGCAGATGGAGCCGCTCATGCGCGCATTGGCCTCGCGTTTGCCGCTGGCGAACGAGCGCAGTGTATCGTCGAACCCCTCGGGCTCGACCACGTAAAATCTTGCGGCCGGTACCCTGGCTTTCACGCCCAACGAAATTCCTGCGGCAAGCCCGCCGCCGGACGCGCCGACGACCACGATTTCGGGCCTGAGAGAAAGCCCTGCCAGATCCTCGACGATCTCGACGCCAATCGTGCCCTGCCCCGCGATGATGTACGGATCGTCGTAAGGCGGCACCAGCGTGGCTCCACGCTCGGCCACGATTTTTTTCGCGATTGCAGCCCGATCTTCGGTATTGCGGTCGTAGGGTACGACCTCCGCCCCGAGCGCAAGCGTCCGCTCACGTTTGGCTTTCGGGGCATCGGCCGGCATTACAATCGTCGCACGCATGCCGAGCAGACGGGCGGCTGCGGCCACGCCTTGCGCGTGATTGCCGCTCGAATAGGCCACCACGCCGGCAGCCTGCCGCGCCGGCGGGATCGACGAAATCTTGTTGTAGGCGCCGCGAAACTTGAAAGACCCCGTGCGCTGCAGCGTCTCGGCCTTCAGGAAAACACGCGCTCCGACCGCCTCGTCGAGGACCGGCGCGCTGATCAGCGGCGTACGTACGGCAACCCCGGCAAGCCGTGCCGCGGCCGTTTCGATGTCCGCCGCGGTGGGTAGGATCGTATTGTCTAGAGCACCCATGCGCAAAAGCTAGCGCAATATGGCGGCCACGGCCACGGCTCACCTGCATTATGCAGCGCGGTAATTTCCCTGGCGTGCCGCATCCATCACGTGTGAGAGGAATATCCGTGCGCTCACCGTCCATGTCATCCGGAGGGCAAAGGCACGACAATCCTCACGCCGGCACTCCAACGCACCGAGGCAGGCACGCCGAAGATCCTCATCAAGACGCCCGACAGGCGCCTCGCCGATGACATCGCGCGGTGCCGCGGCGGGAAACGCAGCGACCGGCAGGCCGCTGGCCAGCGCCTCGAGAAGCACAAGGCCGAAAGTATCGGTGCGACTCGGAAAAACAAACACATCGGCCGCGGCATAGATATTGGCAAGCGCCTCGCCGTGGCGGGACCCGACAAAGACAGCATCGGGAAACCTTCGTTCCAGAGAAGACCGCGACGGTCCGTCGCCGACCACCATCTTGGTGCCGGGCAGATCGAGCGCAAGGAAGGCCTCGAGATTTTTCTCAACCGCCAACCGGCCGACTGTCAGAAAAATCGGCCGCGGCAGCTTGAGATCCACCCCTGAGCGCGGACGGAACAGCTGCGCATCGACGCCTCGCGGCCATATTTGCACGTTCCTGAAGCCCCGCGCCACGAGCTCGGCCGCCAGGGTCGGCGTTGCCGCCATGGTTGCCGCAGCCGGACTGTGAAAGCGGCGAAGCCAGTTCCAGGTCAGCTCCGTCGTCCATCCTTTCGGAAGCGGAAGACGCTCCGCAACGTAATCGGGAAACCGCGTGTGCAAGCTCGTCGTGAACGGCAAATTCCGGCGCAGGCAGGCGCGACGCATCGCGTGCCCAATCGGCCCCTCGGTCGCAATGTGAATTGCGTCCGGACACACGCTTTCAAGCCGACGCTCGACGCCGCGCCGGCCGACAGCTGCCAGCCGGATTTCCGGATAGCTCGGCATCGGAAAGGTCCAGAACTGGTCAGGCGAGAGAAATTGCAGCTCGACACCGAGCGCCCGTCCCTCCCGGGCAACGTGCCCGAGCGTGCGCACGACACCGTTGATCTGCGGGTGCCAGGCGTCGGTCGCTACAAGAATCTTCAAGCAGCCTCTGCCCTTGCCGAACGCTCGCGCTGACCGGAAGATTCGACGTCGCGGCGCGCGTGCGTCCAGGTGATAATCTCGAAACCACCATCGTGGCGCTCTGCCACGGCCGTACAGCTCTCGACCCAATCGCCGCAGTTGATGTAGCGAAGACCGTAGTCGTCGTGGATAGCCGCCGTGTGAATATGGCCGCAAATCACTCCGTCGGCCTGATGATGTTTGGCCTCCGTCGCCAACGCTTTCTCGAACGCGCCGATGTAGTTGACCGCATTCTTCACCTTCAGCTTGGCCCATTTCGAGAGCGACCAATAAGGCGCACCCAGAATGCGCCGGCAGGCGTTGAAAATCCGGTTGGCCGTCAGCGCGAATTCGTAGGCCTTGTCACCGAGCAATGCGAGCCAGCGCGCCTGCGTGACCACGAGGTCGAAAATATCTCCGTGAACGACAAGGTAACGCCTGCCATCGACGCCCTCATGGATCGCACTCTCCGCCACTTCGATACCGCCGAAATGGGTGCCGTAGTAACCGCGCAGGAATTCGTCGTGATTGCCCGGGATATAGAAAACACGGGCTCCCTTGCGCGCCTGCCGCAGGAACTTCTGAACAACATCATTATGCGCCTGCGGCCAATACCAGGAGGACTGCAGCGCCCATCCGTCGACTATATCGCCGACAAGATAGATCGTTTCGGCCTCGTGGTGGCGGAGAAAGTCGAGAAGCTTGTCGGCCTGACAGCCGCGCGTTCCGAGGTGAACGTCAGAGATAAACAGGGCTCGAAATCGTCGTGTCGCAATATCCGTCACGGCACGACAGTTTCCAGTACACTGAGCATGCGTGTCATATAGCAACCTTGCATTTCAGTTTTGTGACGGCCGTTTACCCGGCGGAAACTCCGAGGCTGCGGAGCGTTGCATTTCGACGCGGCGGAACCGGACAAGCGTGTAGAGACCGAATGGCGGAAGCCTTCGCCGCTCGACCAACTCTGCGCCGCCATGTGACTGCGCCCAGTCAGCCAGGCGCTGGAACGGAAATTCGGGCCGCAGGCCCAGCGCGTGAGCTTTCCGCGCGATAAGACGTTCAACTGCGGCGGCGAATCCCCGCTCGGAGTACAGGTGGTTAACAAGGATTATCTGACCGCCCGGTCGAACCACCCGTGCGCACTCTGACAATACGCGTTCGGGCTGTTCCACCAGCGTGATCATAAACTGGCCGACAACGCAGTCGAACGAGGAGTCCGCGTAGGCGATGGCATGGGCATCCATGACGGCGAGCTGCCTGACGAACGGGTACCGGCCGCTCTTCAGGCGTTCGCGCGCCCGCGCGATCATCGGCTCGGAAATGTCGATTCCGGTGATCTCCGTGTGCGCGTCATAGTCATCGAATGACAATCCCGTGCCCACACCTATTTCCAGAATTCGGCCGCCCACTTCGCGCGCCGCCCGCGCGGCGGCGCGTCTTCCATTGACGAAAACCGGCCCGCACAATGCGTCGTAGACAGGCGCCCAGCGGGCATAGGCCTTCTCCATTACGTGACGGTCAGGGTCGCGCAGCATGGGTCCTCGCGAATCGTCTTGCGTCGCCCGTGGGATACCAAGCGAATACGACAGACGGGCGACATGCCGTCCGTCCACACGGTTGAGGATCAGCGCTTGACCGCAACCGCCGACGACCGTCTAACTTTGAGCGACACTTCAGGCGGGTGAGGATCCAATGAATCTCGGAATTTCCGGCCGCAAGGCCATTGTCTGCGCTTCCAGTCGAGGGCTCGGGAAGGCCTGTGCACGTGCACTGGCCGAGGCAGGTTGCGAAGTTGTGATCAATGGCCGCGACGGCAAGAGACTTGAGGCGACCGCGGCCGAACTGTCGAGCATTGCCGGCACCAAGGTCATTCCTGTCACGGCAGATGTTGCGACGGCTGAGGGACAAAAGGCACTGCTTGCCGCATGCCCACAGCCCGACATTCTGGTCAATAACAATGCGGGCCCGCCGATGAGGGATTTCCGCGAACTGACGCGTCAGCAAATGCTCGATGGCGTCATCGCCAACATGGTCGTCGCCATCGAGCTCATTCAGAAGGTGATCGACCCCATGTGTCAGCGCAACTTCGGGAGAATCGTCAACATCACTTCCGGCTCGGTGAAGATGCCGCTTGCAGGCCTCGACTTGTCTTCCGGCGCGCGCGCCGGCCTGACCGCCTTTCTTGCAGGTGTCGCGCGTAAGGTCGCGGATCGCAATGTCACCATCAACAATATCCTGCCGGGCGCCTTCGACACTGACCGCTTGCGCAGCACGTTGAGCAAGACCGCCGAGCAACAGAACAAGAGCGTTGCGGAAGTAGCGGCCAATCGCATGGCCGGCATTCCCGCCAAACGTTTCGGCAATCCCGACGAATTCGGCGCCGCGTGCGCATTCCTGTGCTCTTCGCACGCCGGCTACATCACGGGGCAGAACCTGCTGATCGACGGTGGTACCTTCAACGGCGCGTTCTGAAAATGCGAGGGCCGGCATCGCTGCCGGCCCCGCACCCCAACCCCATCGTGACGAACTACTTCATGAACGGCTTTTTGACCGTAGGCTCAAGGTCGTCGAAGCGGACGACGAGTGACCCCGATATCATGTCGGTTTGTGCATCCACGGTGCCGATGTAGGAGATGGAACCGTTGAATGAAGGATTACCGGATGCCGCGGAAATATTGATGTTCGGGTCCTTGATAAAGAGGTGCGTATAGGCCAGATCGAAATGCGCGAACTTGGCGATCTTCCAGGAAAGGCCGATGGACGCCCAGACCCGGTCATTGTCCGGTAGACGCGGCGTGCGCACCTGATCGGTGATCGGCGAAATTTCATAGCCGACGCCCCCACGAACGGTCAGCCGATCGGTCCATCGATATTCCACGCCCGCCGAGAAAAACCAGCCGTCATCGTATTGAAGCGGGCTCGTCACCGGAACCCCAAGGACGGTCGCCGGACCTCCGTTTAACTGGTTGATGGTAATGGTCCCTATGCGGCTCCAATTGCTCCATTCGGCCGTGCCCATGACCGTCCACCGATCGTCAATCCGGTGACGGATGCCAAGAGTGACGATATCCGGCAGGTTGATCGTGGTTTCGACCGAACCGGGCGTGCCGGGAACCCCGGGCGGTATCGCGAGCGTGCCGTTGATGTCCTGATTGATGGCCGAGCGCCAGCCAAGTCCGATCGTGGTGCTGGCCCACGGCGTGAACGTCACGCCCGCAGTGGCACCAAAGCCCCAGCCCTTGCCGTCCAGAACGGTGCTGGTCGGCGGAAACGGGGCCAGGCCCGTCGCTTGCCTGATGGTGGCATATTGCGCCTGCACGCCGACACCGATGCTGAACCAGTCATTGACGCGCCACGCGATGCTGGGATTTGCGTTATAGGTTTTTAGCGTCGTATCGCCGGCGTAGTTCCGGCCCGCCCAGGGCTCCTGAAAACTGACCGACAATCCGAAGGGTGCATTGATTCCCAAGCCCAGCCAGAGATTGGGGCTTATCTGGTAGGACGTGTAGCCGTTCGGAACCAATGCCATATCGGCACTGTTTTCCACGCCACGATAAAAGAGAGGCGGCCCCGCGAGCGTGCTGCCCGCCTGCGGCGTCTGGTGGGCGCGAGGAATGATCGCCGTGAAGCCGTTTTCGCTCACGATGCCCGGAAACTGCGTCAGCGTCGCCGGATTCCAGAACATCGACGAAACCGAGCCGCCGGCGGCCACACCTGCGAATGACGTTCCTTGTCCGTAACTGCTTTGCTCGCGAATTGCGAACGCGCCTGCATTTGCCTGCGCAGTCAAGATGACCAGAAGCCCCAGTGCCGTTCCCGCCCGCAACGAATTGGCCCAGCCCAGACGAAACATCGATCAACCCCCCGCTCGACTCGCCTCCATCCCTTGCTGCCGGCTATCGTGACCTCAGGTTGTGCGGTCGACAATAGCAACGGCCCTAAAAAGCGCTGAAATGCCACCGGCTTATGCAAAAATACGGCGGCTGTTGCGGCGGCGACACAGGCGCTCCCGACCGCCAGATGGCAGGCGGAATTGGTTGCTGATCAAACCGTTGGGAACGACTCTTCGGCCGCCGGTGAAACGCACGGTTGTGGATCGTGGTAGAAGCCAGGGGGCGTACGGCGCGCGGCCTGATGCGGTGGTTTTTCCGCGGGCCGCGCGGGGGCGGACCGCGCAATGAGGGTTGCCCCCGAGTTTGCCACATGCATGATGACACCGGCCCACCCGAAGATACCCATAAAGACAAGACGCTCAAAGGAGATCGTTGAATATGAAGCTCGTCCGCTATGGCGCGCCCGGCCGCGAAAAACCCGGAATCATCGGTGACGACGGAAAAATTCGCGACCTCTCTCGCATCGTGAAAGATATCGACGGCGCGATGTTGGCCTCAGGCGGCCTCGCCAAGATCAGGAAGGCGAACCTGAAGCGGATGAAGCCTGTACCCGGTAAACCGCGGCTCGGCCCCTGCATCGGCAACGTCAAAAATTTTATTGCGATCGGCCTGAACTACTCCGACCACGCCGCGGAAGCCGGAATGCCGATTCCGAAGGAACCCATCATCTTCAACAAGGTCACGACCTGCATCTGCGGACCAAACGACGACACGATTGTCCCGCGCGAGTCCGGCAAACTCGACTACGAGGTCGAGCTTGGCATCGTCATAGGCAAGCGCGCGCGTTATCTTGCCAAGGACAAGGCGAAAGACGCGATCGCCGGCTACTTCCTGGCAAACGACGTATCGGAACGCGTCTTCCAGATCGAGCGCTCGGGCGGCCAGTGGGATAAGGGCAAGGGCTGCGAGACGTTCGGCCCGATCGGCCCCTGGTTCGTCACCAAGGATGAAATCAAGGATCCGCAGAATCTAAACATGTGGCTCGACGTTAACGGCGAGCACCGCCAGCGCGGCAATACACGCACCATGATTTTCGGGTGCGAACATCTCGTCTGGTACTGCTCGCAATTTTTCGTCATGGAACCAGGCGACATCATTATCACCGGCACGCCACCGGGTGTCGCGCTGGGCATGAAACCGACACCGAAATTCCTCAGTCCCGGCGACGTCGTTACACTGGGAATCGAAGGACTCGGAGAGCAGCGGCAGAAGATCGTGGCGGCAAAATAGAATTGGCTATCCCGCATGCTGCGCATGCCGGTCGTGTTTCTGGCGGTTGTGGGCCTTTGCTTCCCGGCCGTTGCGGAAACGCTCAATTCGTTCCGGCACGCGCACGGTCTTCCTGCTCTTCACCGCAGCAGTGCACTGCAAGCGATGGCGCATCGTCATGCCCGCAGCATGGCGATGCGCCGAACGATTGATCATTCCGGATTTTACTCCGAGCGCGGCAGATCCGGCGCGCGCGCGGAAAACGTCGCGGCAGGATGTGGCAGTGAAAGCTGCGCCATAGAATTGTGGGCGGCATCGCCAGGACACAGGGACAACATGCTGCTGGTCGACGTGCGCCGGTACGGATTGTCATCGGCTGTTGCCGGCGGCCAGCGTTACTGGTGCCTGGTTCTCGGCCGATAAAGAAATCTGTTAAGCGCAGCGGTTAAATGGTGCCAGCGGCGTCGATGTTGCTGCACTACACTACCGTCAAATAGCGATCGCAAAAATTGCGCCGCGATCTGCCGAATTTGCAACGTATTGCAGCCTCAATCGCACTCTCAAATCAATCGGTCCGCTCGAGATTCCATTTGTGTCTTTGTGTGACGTGAGGAGGGACGCATGCTTGGAACCAGGACGGTTCTGATGTCTGGTCTGCTCGCGCTGGCCTGCATTCTCGATGCATCCGGCGCAAATGCCGCCGACGAATGCCTGGCGAAACCGGAAGGACCGACGCCGCAAGGTCAGCACTGGTACTACCGGACCGATCGCGCGAGTGGCCGCCAGTGCTGGTATCTTCGCGCAGAAAACGCGCACGCCCAGAAGGCCGAGCGTGAGACGGAAACGGACTCATCGGACGTGGAGAAAAAAACACGCGGGGCCGTTCAACAGGACATGCCTGCAGAGGTGCCGAAGCAGCCGCCTGAAAAAAATGCGCCTGTCGCGGCCGCGCCGGCTTATTGGCCGAGCGTCGCCCGGACTGAACCGGTTTCGTTTCTTCAACCGATATTTCCGGCAAGACCAAAATTGCCGACAGATGCCGCTCCGCCGGCATTGCCAGTCCCTTCTGCAAGCACGGCAAGGGACAACGCAGCCGGTCATGCGCCGCCCGTGGCTGACCAAGAAGCGGCCGCCGCCCGCTCCGAGCAGCAGCGCCCGGCCAGGGAGCGTCGACGGCACCTGCCGATGAAACCGGATGAAAAACATCCTGCGGCGGCGGCAGCCGACATCGATCACACGTTTTCGGTACTGATGGTCCTGTTTGCGGTGCTCGCAATAACAGGACCTATCCTGCATTTCATCGAGCGCCGGCGGCGAAAGAAGGTCAGCCACTTTCAGCCGCCGCCGTACGCGCGCGTCGTCAGCCTGAATGCGCCGCCACCGCGTGTTCGCGTCGATTTGCCCGTAAGGAGCAGCCAACCGATGCCGCTGCCGGCGAGATCATCCGAACACACGGAACGGCTTGCCCGCGCCCTTCAGCAGGTCGTCGACCGGCTGCAGACGGCCCCAGAGCCGCAGATACAGAAAAAAAGTGCCTGAAGTGCCGTAGCGTCGCCGGCCACGCCCGGCGGACATTGGTCAGCTTCCGTCCGGCATCAGCGGACTCGCCCCAGTTGCATTTAACAGTTCGTAAACCATGTACGCGCACCATACCGGAGTAATCGCAACCATCGGTGGGAATGCCCGTGCGGACCAATCGGAACTGGCTCTGCATTTTCGGGGCGGCATTCATATGCTCTTTGAACGTGCCTGCCTGCGCGGAAAATGGTGTTTCCAAGGACAGCATTCTCTTCGGCCAGGTGGCCGCACTGAACGGCCCGGCTCAGGCACTCGGCCAGGGCATGCGCGAGGGCATTCTTGCGGCATTTCATGAGGCGAACCGCGCCGGCGGCGTCAATGGCCGCAGACTTGAGCTCAAGTCAATTGACGACAGCTACGAGCCCGAAAAGACCATCGAGGCCACCAACAAGGCAATCCACGAAGACAAGGTCTTCGCGCTTGTAGGCGCCGTTGGAACGCCAACGTCGAAGGCCGGTCAGCCGATCGCGACTGCAGCCAAAGTGCCTTTCATCGGCCCGTTTACGGGCGCGGAATTTCTCCGTAATCCGTTCAATCGCTACGTCGTCAACTTGCGCAGCTCCTACTTTCAGGAAACCGAAGCCTGGATCGAGCACCTGACCAAGGATCTCGGCGTCACAAGAATCGCCATCCTCTACCAGGACGACGCGTTCGGTTTGTCCGGTCTGGCCGGCGTGAAGAAGGCGATGGAAAAGCGAAACATGTCGCTTGTTGCCGAAGGAACCTTCAAGCGGAATACGACGGCCATCAAGTCGGCACTGCTCGAAATCATGAAGGGGCAGCCGCAGGCTGTCGTGACCGTCGGCCCTTACAAGCCGATCGCTGCATTCATCAAGCTCGCGCGCCAGCTCAACGTCGACGCGACATTCGTCGCGATTTCATTTGTTGGCTCGGACTCCCTTGCCCAGGAACTCGGGGACCAGGGCGCCGGCGTGGTCGTGAGTCAGGTGGTCCCATTTCCGAGCGACAGATCGTTGCCGGTCGTAGCGGCCTATCAATCGGCACTCGCCGCCGTAAATGAAAAGGCGAAGCCCGGATTCGTGTCGCTGGAAGGCTATCTTGTGGGGCGGCTCGTTGTCGAAACGCTGAAACGGATTTCCGGGGACCCTACCCGCGAGGCATTTCTTGATGCGATCGAACGCGAACCGTACGACCTCGGTGGGGTGAAACTGGCCTTCGGCGCCGCGAAAAACCAGGGGTCGAACGATGTCTACTTCACCGTGCTCCAGTCCAACGGACTGTTCAGACCGGTTACCAAGCTTGTAAAGACCGCCGTACGATGACGATAAAGATGCTCTCGGCCTCGCAAAAGCAGCCGCCGGCCAGCTCAAAAGATCAACAAAACACCAGCTGGCTTTCGACAATCCGCGGCCGTCTCTATCTCGCCTTTGGCTTTGCCGCCGCCCTGACGATCATCGGCTCGAGCGTGGCTTTCTACGAGTTCACCGTCATCGGGGTGACGACCGACGAGGTCGTCTCGCGCAGTCTTCCTGCGACCGCGCTGTCGTTGCGGCTCGCGGAAAGGGCCAGCAGCCTGGTTTCCTCCGGCCCGCGCCTGATGGCGGCCAGCACCGACAAGGCCCGCTTGGAAATCCTGAACGACATCAAGCAGCAAGAAAGGAACCTGGAGAACGGTATCGCGCAGCTCAAGGCGCTCGGCATCGTTGGCGCGGATGAAATCGATAGCAGCCGCAGGGCATTGTCGGACCGCTTGCAGACTCTTAGCCAGACCGTTTCAAACCGGATCGCGATGTCAAATGAGAGGTCCTATCTGGCATCGTCGGTTCGCGCCGCACACGAGGCGCTGCTTATCGGGCTTGCACCCGCGATCGACGACGCAAACTTCGACCTCATGATGAACGCAAGGCAGGAGGGTGCGGCAGCCATCGGAGCGCGCCTCGAGCTTCTTCGCCGCCTGCTTGAAACCGAATCGGAATCGAATTTGCTTGCCGGACTTCTGACGGAAGCCTCGCTGGTGAACGACGCAAACCGTCTTGAACCTTTGCGCGACCTTATAGCTTCCGCCCAGCGAAAGATCGTCAAAAATCTCGATGCAATTTCCGACCATGCCCAGCGGGAAAAACTGACGGGCCTCTTCAAGCAGTTGAGCGCGATCGGAGCAGACGATGGGATCATCGCCGCACGCGCCTACGAGCTCAGCCAGCAGCAACAGGCGCAGACAGCTTTTACTGCCGCACAGGAGGAAGCATCCAGGCTCAAGCACGTGGTTGACGCTCTCGTCGAGCAGCAGGGCCAAAAAGCGCAAGAGATCTCCAGTTTCGCCGGCAGCCAGATCAATTCCGGCAGACTTATCCTGACGGTTCTGTCCGTCGCGGCAGTCCTGGGTGCGGCGCTGATTGCGTGGCTTTACGTCGGCCGCAGCGTCGTCCGGCGACTGGGCCTTCTCAGCGAGGCCATGCGGCGCATTGCCGGCGGCGATCTCAACGTTGATATCCAGGACGGTCGCGCCGATGAGATCGCGGACATGGGACGGACGCTTCTGGTCTTTCGACAGGCTACGGCCGAGGCTGCAACTGCAAGACACAGGGAAAGCGAGCAGACCAGGACATTGGAGTCACGTCGTCAGCTTGTCGAGACTGCCACGCAGGAGTTCGAGCGCGCCGTCGCAAATATCGTGCAGACCCTCGATCGTGCGGCGAGCGCAATGGACAATTCCGCGCGGGAGATGACGAGCAGTGCCGCCCGCAATCAGGAACAGGCACTCGCGACCGCGGCGGCATCGGAACAGGCGACCGCAAACGTAGGCATCGTGGCAACGGCAGCCGAGGAAATTGCCGCTTCGATCGAACACATTGCGGCGCGAGTCGCCAATTCAGCCAGCGTCGCAACCCAGGCCACCGAGGAGGCAAAAGCCATCACAGAAGCGGTCGAGAGCCTGTCCGCATCTGTCGATGAAATCGGTGAGGTCAGCGATCTGATCAGCACGATTGCAGCCCAGACGAACCTGCTCGCGCTCAACGCGACGATCGAGGCTGCACGTGCCGGAGAAGCAGGACGCGGTTTCGCCGTCGTCGCTCAGGAAGTCAAAGGGCTTGCCAGCCAGACTGCCAGGGCGACTGAGGAAATTACCCGACATATTCTCTCCATCGAGCAGACCACGGAGCGATCGGTCAACGCCATTAAGAAAATCGCGGCCACGATCGGACAGCTCAGTGAAGTCGCCAATGATGTCGCCGTGGCCATGCGGCAACAGGATGCAGTGACACAGGAAATCGCCCGTAATGCCGGCGCTGCAGCCAAAGGGACACGAGACGTGTCGGAAAATATCGCGGAAGTGTCGGACAGCGCGGCCAAGACCGGCCAGATCGCTTCAACAGTCCTGTCGGCCTCGGCCGACTTGGCGGAACAATCGCGTCAACTGCGACGCGAGGTCGAACGTTATCTGGCGCAGCTGCGCGTCGCGTCATAGCCGGCTCGCGTCAGAAGTTATCTTCAGAGCGAGGCGATAGCCCGCCTTTGCGGGCACAGCCGTATTCCTCGCACATATAGGAAAGATCGCCTTCGCAGGGATAGCCGGTGACGGGGCACACCTCCGGCAACTCCTCACCGGGCGGAATCGCGGCAAAAAACCAGGGATTTTCCCACAAGGACTTTCCCACGTCGGCCTCCAGACGTCCGCGTCAGTTCGAGTATCCGGTCATGGCCCGATGACGATGGCGGCTTCCGCCGCCCTGAACGTCCCGGGCCGCCTGCGCAACTGCGCGCGGAACAGGCTGTCGATGAGATCGTGATTCATGGATTTCAGTGGTGTGCGTGACCACGTCATGGGTGACCTGGTCATGGGTGACTTGGTCATGGGTTACCCGGCGGCAGGAGATGGGCATGTCTCGCGATAATGCGGCGCGCCTCGCGATATCGCGTCTCCTTCAGCGCATCCATGACCCGGGCAAACAACGGCTTGTGCCCTCTCTCCTGCCGGATGGCAGCAGTGTCGGTTTCAGAGCCGCGGGCAACCCCGTAGGTAACGGCATGCATGATCTCGTCCCTTTCGGGCCAAGGCGCCAGAGCCTGACGTTTCATCGCTTCATGATGACGACTTCCAGGTACTCACTGGGCACAACCATCGTGCCGTCATCGGCTTTGTTCATGCGGCCGATGAGATCGTAGAGATCCCGCTCCAAAGCATTCTGTTGCCGAATTTCGAGAGCCGCGAACGCCTTGAGCGTAGGACCGTAGAACGTCCTGAAAACGTCGACGAAATGTTCTGCGGAACGATAGCGGAAATTGAATTGGCGCGGTTCGGCCTTGATCCAGACTGAGGCTGATTCAAAGAACTCGGTAAGACGCGAACGCGTACCCCAGAGCAACGGTGACTTTGCAGCGGCTGGAGGCGCTATATATTTGCCGAGAATCTTGAACAGCTGGCCGATAAACCCCTCGGGGGTCCAGTTGGTCAGGCCGATCTTACCGCCGGGCCTGCAGACGCGCAGAAGCTCGGATGCCGCCCGCTCCTGGTTCGGCGTGAACATCACGCCGAATGTCGAGAGGACGGCATCAAAGCTCTCGTCCTCGAACGGCAGTGCCTCGGCGTCGGCGACCCTGAATTCGATGGGCAGGCCTTCGGCCAGCGCACGGGCGCGGGCACGATCGAGAAGGCTTGCCACATAGTCGGTCGAGATGACATCGCACCAACGCCGCGCGGCTGCGAGACTTGCCATTCCATTCCCGGCTGCCACGTCCAGCACTTTCCGGCCGGCACGAAGATCCAGCGCCTCGCAAAGTTCCTCGCCGACGATTTGCAGCGTCGTGCCGATCACGGCATAGTCACCCGACGACCATGCGGCGTGTTGCCGGGCCTTGATCGCGGCCAAGTCAGCCGAGGTGGTTGGTGCAACCTCCTTGGCGAGCTTGGGTGCAGTCAGCGTTGCAACGGTCATTTCCATCTCCATCTTCCGGTCCAATTTCGACCACGATTGGGATGTGACTACCGGCAACGCGTATGGAAGACTTTGTCCGGGCCTTGATTTGTACTTGAGATGCGCTTGATTATTTCCTGACTTGGCCCGTCGTGCAGGTGGGGCGCCAATGCAATTTCTCTTTGGCGATCATACGCTTGACACTGACCGGCGCGAGTTGCGCCGCGGCAGCGAGCCTATTGCCGTTGAACCGCAGGTATTCGACCTGCTGGTTTATCTGGTCGAGAATCGCGATCGGGTGGTCAGCAAGGACGACCTTATCGGCTCGATATGGGGCGGCCGGGCCGTTTCCGATTCCACATTGACCAGCCGTATTAACGCGGCACGCAAGGCGGTAGGTGACAGCGGCGGCGAGCAGAAGTTGATCCGCACCATTGCCCGCAAAGGGCTTCGTTTCATCGGCAACGTTCATACCAGCCCTTTGGGCGCGGGCCCGCTGGAGACACCGCAAGGCGACATCCACGAATCTCCGCGCGCGGCATTGCCGCTGCCCGACAGGCCGGCAATCGCGGTGCTTCCCTTCGCGAACCTGAGCGGCGATCCGGAGCAGGAATATTTTTCCGATGGCATCAGCGAGGACATCACCGCCGCCCTGTCGAAGTTGCGCTGGTTCTTCGTGATTGCACGGAACTCCTCGTTTACCTACAAAGGTAAAGCCGTCCACATGAAGCAGATCGCCGAAGAACTCGGCGTCGGCTACGTGGTTGAGGGCAGCGTGCGCAAGAGCGGCGAGCGTGTGCGTATCACCGCACAGCTCAATGACGTTGCCACGGGGACGCACATCTGGGCGGAGCGCTACGACCGCGACATCGCCGATGTTTTCGCCGTCCAGGACGAGATCACAGAAGCGATCGTCGCGGCGATTGAACCGCAGCTCTACGCGGCCGAGAATTTCCGCGCACAGCGCAAGCCGCCGGACAGCATGGACGCGTGGGACCTGGTAATGCGCGGGCTGTCGCACTACTGGCGGCTGACAAGACAGGACAACATGGTCGCTCAAGCCATGCTTGAAAAAGCGACTGCGATCGATCCCAACTACGGGCAGGCACTCGGTGTGCTCGCGGCAGCTCACACTTTCAGCGCGCACATGGGTTGGATCGAGATGGCGAAGGCGGTTCCGATTGCCGAGCGCGCCGCGCTCGCGGCCATCCGTGCCGACAGCGAGGATCCCTGGGCCCACTACGCACTTGGCAACGTCTGTCTCTTCACCCGTCGTTTCGACGACTCGCTTGCTGAGTTCGAGCTGGCATTGCGACTCAATCCCAATTTTTCCCTGGCACAGGGCTACTACGGTCTCACCCTGTGCTATTGCGGGCGCTGGGAGGACGGCGACCTCGCGGCACGGCGCGCGCTTCGGTTAAGCCCGCGTGACCCGTTCTCTGCGCTTTATTACGGTATTGCCGCCTACTCGCAGTTCAGCGGCCGCAACTACGAGGAAGCCATGCGGCTGGCACGCGAGTCATTACGCGAACGCAACGATTTTGTCGGCGGACATCGGGTGCTTACCGCTTCCGCCGGCATGGCGGGCCGTACCGATGCCGCCGCGGCAGCGCTGCAGGAACTTCGCCGCGTGCAACCCAATATCTCCCTGGACTGGATTTCCAAGGAAATGCCGTTCAAACGCGATGAGGACCGCAAGCACTACCTTGAGGGGTTTCGCCGCGCCGGCCTCGAGTAGCGCTTTGGCGCACGGGCGCCGCCGCGCGGCTGCCGGTCAGTCGGACAAGGAGCCGAGGCCGTAGACGATCCGCAATACCGGGCTCATTTGCAGCCCGATCCGGTCAAACCAGAAGAGAAAAACCGAGACAACCTGACCGGTGCGGAACACCTCTGCCAACCCGGTGTTGACCGCCAGCCGGAAAGCCCAGTCGCCGCGTGGCAAGGCGATCGCGTAGGGCTCAACCGACAAATCATCCGCGAGGATCGTGAAAGCATCAGGATTTTTGAAGCGGGCGCCAACGAGCAGCAACTTGTCGCTGGCGAATCCATCCACATGTCCTGCTTCCAGCATGGCGATTGCTTCCGGGCCGTCCTTTACCGAGACAACCACGGCCTCGATCTTGCGCTGCCTGAGCTGCGCAATGATCGCCTGCTCGTTTGTCGTACCGGTTGCAACGGCAATTTTCTTGCCGGTCATTTCCGCGAATGAACCGATATTCGACGTCTTGGCAACGACCACGCCGGTACTTTCGATGAACACAAAGTTTGAAAAGTCGACTTCCTTCATCCGGCCCAAGGTCACCGTACTTGACCCACATTCCATGTCGGCCTTTCCGCTTGCGACCGCCGAGAACCGCGTCTGCAAGGTCACCGGCACCCATTCAATCCTGAGGGACCCCACACCAAGCTGGCGCTCGATGGAGGCAACAACCAATTTGCACAGATCGATCGTGTAACCGACCGGCTGCTTGTCTTCGTTCACAAAGGAAAATGGCCTGGCGTCGGTACGGTAGGCCACCTTCACCACCTTCGTGCTTGCGACGGTTTTCAGCCTGCTGTTGGACGGCACGTGAGTCTGTGCGGACGCCATCGTGGCAATCAGAAGCGCCAAAACCGTCGTGCTTGCTCGAAGCATAAATCCCCCCAATGCTGCGCCTTGACCGAACCAGGCCGATACCTCAGCCTGGTAAGACTATCATGCATTGACCAGCTTTGTATTCTGCCGCACAAGCTTGGGCGGTTCGTGGGGGATTGCCGTGGGGCCACTCGTAATTTCTGCGACCGCGTTTGCATCGGTTTTCGCCGGTGCGCTGTGCGGGATGTATTTCCGCAACACTCTTTCCGCCGACAATCGGCGTAACGACGTAAAGGATGTCATCAGGCTCAGCACCGGCCTTATCGGAACTATTGCAGCGCTCGTGCTCGGCCTGCTGATCGCCTCAGCCAAGAACTCCTATGATGCCCGCGGTGCACAGTTCAAACAGATCACCGCCAACGTGATCCTTCTTGATTTGTTGCTCGAGCAATATGGATCGGACGCACGAGACCTCCGCGCCGCCCTTCGTGCAGGCCTTCCAAGCTTCATAGAGCGCATTACCGACGAGGGCCGCAATGCAAAGCCGGCACCATTCGAGACAACCGCAGCGGCACAAATTTTCGTGGGAAAAATTCAGGAACTGAAGCCGAACAGCGACGCGCAACGGCTGTTACAGACGCGGATCGTTGCCGCCACGACGGATCTCGCGCAGTCGCGCCTGGCACTCTTCATCCAGTCTCACGATTCGATTCCGGTGCCGTTTCTCACAATCCTTGTTTTCTGGCTCACGATCATATTTGCGAGCTTCGGACTGTTCGTCCGGCCGGTGCCGATTGTGATCGTGACATTCCTGGTCGGCGCGTTATCCGTCGCGGGTGCCCTGTTTCTCATCCTGGAAATGGATCAGCCTTTTGCAGGCATGTTCCGGATATCCACGGAGCCGCTTCGCAATGCGCTTTCGCCGCTTTGACGGCGTCCCGGCTGCGGCGGTCCCGGAATGTTCCATGCGCGAAAGCGGGTGATGCCTCGTCGACCCGGACCTCGCCGGTGCTCGCGATGGCGGGGGGATGCGCTTCACCAGGTCCGTCTTGCAGTGGTGGCAGCGGTAAACGATGGAGCAGCCGTCGCCGGGAACGCGGATGAGCGCGACCCCGCAGGTCGGGCATGGCTGCCTGGCGGGGGCGCGCAGTTCGCTCATGACCCACCTCGTTGCGGCGGGATCGGGCGTGCGCTTCTGGCAGAGATTGGCAACAGCCACGCCGCGCCGGATCAATAAACGAGGATTTCGGCGAGCGTGTCGGACTGCACCGTCGGAGAGACCTCAGAGGTATCAGGGCGGTTGCCGGCGGCTGCCTACGTGTGCAGCACAAGGAAGAGCACGGTGGCAAAGCCGCAAAGTCCAACGCCTGCCAGCAGCAGCGACCATTCCGAGGGCTTGAGGGCACACAGCCTGCCTTCGCTGACTACCAAGGCCATCATCGCCGTTACGCGCTGCATGTTCGCCTCCACGGCAAAAAGTTCTTCTTTGCAATATAGCTACGTCGGCGCCGCGACCCGCTCTGTGACGCGGATCACGAAAAATCCGATTCTTTGGGCACCGTTCGCCGGTGCCGGCCGCTGCGGGCAACGGCCGACACCTCCCGTCACGGCGATGCAATCACGGTTGCGGCACTGCCTCGACCGGCAGCCTGTCCATGGCCGGGTAACCGGCATGGAGGTCCTGGATCGATATCGCTGTCTGCAACGAGTCGTCGATACCGCCGGCAGTCCTGCTCGGCGCAGCGACCAGCCTGACCACGCCGGCAAAGACCAGAACGGCAATCGCTGCAATTGTAAGTGTGCGGCGCATGAGAAAACTCCTGTTCAGAGTGTCCCCAAACGATGATTGCACCGGCCGCGCACAATGTTTGTGAGCGGGTTCACATTCCGCCGATATTCTTGATTGGCCCGGTCACGGTCAAATTGTACCGACAGTCCAGGCTACGACCTCACTCGCCACTTTCGCAAATGCCTGATTGAGGGCAGCAACCGCATCGCCGGCTTCGGTGCTCTTGACCGGAATGCTCGCGGTAAAGATGCGCGCATCTGTCACCGTGCCTTTATCGCTGACGATCCGCGCAGTCAGATCGACAAGCGCACTTGGCGAAGGCGCCAGCGTGATCTGGAAGCTTCGGATGCCGAGTTCAAGCCGGTACTCGGCATTGAGCTGGTCGATCGGCCGGCTCACGGCACCGAGTTGACGTGCATTCTCGAAGCTCTGGACGATCCTGGCCTGGACAAGTTTCGGCAAGTTGTCGGCCCATTGCGCATTGTCGATATTCGTATAGGTACCGTCGGCCTTGCGGATCAGGATTTTCTGCGAGTCGAACACGATGATGGCGTTTGGATCCGGAATAACGAGACGGGCCTTGATTTGCTTCTCGATTTTCGGAAAGCCGCTTGCGGCCACGAGATCGTAGATTGCAGGCCCCTGTTTCGCCGTACCGGTGCCGACGAGGTTCTCGAGGCCGCCGATCAGGCCCTCCACGCGTTGCGAGTTCCGGCCAAGCATGTCGGCAAACGCAGCAATGCCCGTGATCGCCGTGTTCAAAGGCTTGGCGTTCTGGTCGAGGATCGTATCGATGTGGCGGAGCGTATCCTGCGCGGCTTCAGTCAAGCTGCGCCCAACATCGGGCCCGGCCACGATCATAGGCGGCCGCCCGTTCTGCGGCGTCAGCCGCGGTGCATCGGGAGAGCCGCCTTTCAGAGCAACCGCGGCGGCGCCGGTAAGACCCTGATACGTTACGTCGACCTGCGTGTCGGCGCGGACGGGCGTTCCGGGATCGAGTGAGATCGTCGCGTCGACCCGTTTCGGATTGGCAGGGTCAAGCGCAACGGCAGCGACTGTGCCTGCCCGTATGCCGTTGAACAGTACATTCGCCCCGGCGGTCAGACCCGACACCGGCTGCTCGAAACGCACGATATAGACAGCGCGCTGGCCGAGTCCGCCGACATTCTTAATCCAATAGACAAATCCGAAGGCGCCAAGGAGGCACGCCAGGGCAAAGGCACCGATGAGCGTGTAGCGCGCACTGTTCTCCATAACGCCCTTCCGGAGCAGCTGTCAGCGCACGGCGCGCCGGTCAGCTGCGGCTGAGGCTGATGGATGCCTTCACGACCTGCCCGCCACCATGCGAATCGATGGTGACGCTTTGGCGCTTGCTGCGCGTGATCATAATCACTTCGGCCGAAAAACCCGGAGCCTCGACGTGAAGCTGGACCCGGTCGCCGTTGGCATTGCCGACGGCGGTACCGCCGACGCTGCGCGTACGCTCTGTCCACTGGCCGCTCACCTGATTTTGCGCATCCGCCGAGAACTGGCCGCTGAGGTCGAAATTGTAGCTATCGCTCGCGCAACGGAGCTGAAGATCAATATCGCGGTGGCTGCTGCCACGTTGGCGATAATTGGCATTACAGCGGATCCGCTCGGGTGCTCCATTTTCAGGTCGCAATGTCCCCGCCCCTGACCAGCTGCCAGAAAATTCGGCAAACGGACCGTCCGCGGCATCAGCCGCTGCAGGAGTAATGACACATGCTGCAAGAACGGCGCAGGCGGGAATTGCGACATGCAGCAGTGCGCGGGAAATTCGATTTCGCAAAGGCTTTCCTTTCAACGTTGGAGTTAACCCTCCAGGAGCAGGCAACCCGCAAATAGGGTGACTTCGGTTTCGATCAAGCATGCCCGTCCGCGAGACCTGAAGTCCAGCAACAATTATGCTGCAAAATGCGGCACCTTCTCGAAGTGCCGACGAGCCGCTCAGCGCTCGAATTTCCATGAGGCTCATTTCTTGTCCCTCGGAAGGAAGACGCGGAGCGGGCGCTTGACCGTCCCGGCGCATGCGCGGGTGAACATCTTGCCGCCATCAGTCCAGGTCTGCGTCCCTTTGAGGTCGACATGCCGGCGTACGAAGGACCCGGAGTACTTCGCCTCGTATTGGCGGTCGCCGGATTTCCACGATCCGTGCAGCTCAATATCCTGGCCGGCGAGAGTGCCTTTCCCCTGTTCGGGCACCGTCTCAGGCACCCCACGAAGTCGCACAACATGGCTGTAACGGATGGTGCTGCCGGAAATCGTTACTTCTATTGCCTCTCGACCCTTGCCGGCCGAAAACGGCAGCTTGTCGCAGACAAGCGTACCCCTGTAAACGGCGTCGCGAACCTGTCCCGTAGCCGACGTGACCGCCACTGAAATCGCCGCCGCGAGTACACCAACTGTTGTTGCACTTCGCACCATCTATTCCCCCCTGCAATTTTTGCCGCCGTGACCGCTTTCATAGCCCGTCGCGGCATGGTCCGAAAGTCTTTGGCTGTCATGCCGGTGCCGGCATGGAGTCATGAACGGCTCGCCGCCCGGTCGGCGCGTTTACCGGGGCACAGGCGCCGGCATGCCGGGCCGTTGTGCCTCCAATTGCTGCACCCTGGCCTTGCATTCCTCAAGCGCACCTTCCAGCCGCGAAATATTCTGCAGCAGGCGTTCACTGGTCAGGCTTAACAGGTAATAGCCAAACTCCGGATTCTGGAAGTACAACTCGAGCAAAGTCTCATAGGTGATGCTCAAAACGTCGCCGCTTTCGACACACTGAATCGTCTGCGTACGGCGGTTTTTCGGCGCGACAAAACCCAGCTCGCCCATGAGGCGCCCGGGAAGAAGCTCGACCCCGATCTCCGTCACAAGAAACTTTCCAGTGACGGTCAGAAACATTTCGTTGGCGACGTCGCCTTTGCGGAAGAGAATATCGCCCTTGCGATACTTTCGCGGCGTCATATAGGGCCGCAGCCAGTCCATCGACAGATCGCCCTGCGCCGAACTCCGCGCCTTCCTCACCAGATTCAGCATCTGGCGCAGCCGTATGATGTTGACGGGCAGTGACAGCAGGTAGAGCAGCAGCGTCGACACCGCACCGGCGACGAAACCGTAAGCAATGAAGAATGCTATGCTGATAATGCCGATGACGCGCAGTGGAACGATCGTACGCATCATCAAGGTTGCGACATAGAACAGCGAGCCGGCGAGCGCCAGCATGTTCGCGGTATTGATATTCGCTACGGCGACATCCATCAGCCGGTGGAACACTCCGTCGACCGTGAGCTGCGACGGGTCGAAGCCCAGATCAGTGATCCACTTGTCGAGCCACGCAACCTGCGCCAAAAATTCCGCGGCGCGATTCGCGGCTGAATCGAAACTTGCGATGAACATGCGTCCCCACCCCGGTGGCATGAGCTGTTGGTTTCTCGCTCGATAATACAGTGCGGCTACGTGGTAATCGAGTGAGGCGGATCACATCTGTCAATGGTCGAATCGTCAGTTCTGCCCGAAAAGGCGGCATATATAGCGCGTAATCTGTGCCGGGCAGACATCGCAGACCGCCGCGGTACAACCCGCGGAAGGGTCGATGCCGGTTCCGGACCGGTGATTCCGTTGAAAGCCGGCGGACGTCGTTCCGCTGCCGCAGCTGCCGATTGCTCCGGCATGGCGCGGCCTCGCCGCCGTCTTGAAGAGCGTGTGCGGCCGCGTCTTATCTCAGGACCTGCACCCCAAGTCGACGCTGCCCTGATGCTCCGCCCATTGCCCGTCAACCTTCGGGGGTCACGTGATACATGATCAGAACGCCAACCACGATGCTGACCAGGAGCGTCGTAAAAAAAAGATTTTCCATCTGATGGTCCCCTTCTCGCCGTGTTGACCAACAGTCCATGCAGCGGAAAATTTCGTCGTGGTCGCGGCACGAGGGCACCTCGTTTGAAAGGCAGTTAATGCTTCGTGGTCGGTATTCGACAAAACCCTGCCCGATCCGGAACTACCACCGTGTCCCGGTCGTGGTCGCCGCACGATGGTAATCCGGTCGGAAGGCAGGCTGAAAAGGCCGAGCGGCGGCTCGGCCTTCCCGAGCAGGACGCTTGCGATCTAGAACGCGGGAAATTGTTCGGCCTGCAGGTTCGACGTGGACGTGACAAGGGACCCCGGATCGATGGCGGTGTCCGTGTACTCCGCCGAGCTCGGCATGTTCGACCAGGCTGAGAAAATAAACGCGGCCACGCTGGCGATGATGAGAACGATACGCATGTTGCGTCTCCCTGATCTCGCTGATCTCTCTGACCTCTTGGACTTCTTTGTCGAGAGACTAGCGCCGGGCACGAGCGCGCTATGTGCTCCCGGTCACAAAAAGGCCGATTTGTGAAATGTGCATCCCGGCCGGAGGTACGCGCCTCCGCGCCATCAACTTTTCCCGCAAAACCCGGACCTTCGAATTGCTCCGGTTTTTAATCAAACCAACTTTGAATCCCTAAGAGCTTCAACACCTGCCAACCGTAAAGATGAGCTCCGACCCGGATACCATTCTGGCGCAGGGGCTCACGATGGATAAGTCGAAATATCACTCTTTGCGCGCTGATATTCTGGCCTTTCCGCAGATGTCGCGGAAGGACGAACAGCTGCTGCAGACCGTCCTGAACAACATGTCTCAGGGCGTGCTGATGTTCGATTCGGAAACGCGGCTAATTTTTTGCAACCAACGTTATATCGAATTGTACGGACTTTCTTCGGAAATCGTGAGGCCGGGATGCCTGTTGCGCGACCTCCTGAAGCATCGCGCCGAGCTTGGGACGTTTTCCGGTGATGCCGACGAATATATCGCGCGGCTCAAGGACGGCATCGCCGAAGGGAAGACGTTCAGCCAGGTCGTGAATCTCCCGGACGGCCGTGCGTTTTCGGTGGTCAACAAACCCCTCGCCGCCGGCGGCTGGCTCGCGACCCACGAGGATGTCACCGAGCGTCAGCGCTCCGAGGAACGGATCGCGCATATGGCGCGGCATGACGCCCTCACCGATCTTCCAAACCGGACGCTTCTGCTCGAACAGCTCAACCACGAGATCAAGCGCGTCAAGCGCGGCGAGTGCCTCGCCGTGCTCTGCCTCGACCTCGATCACTTCAAGAGCGTCAACGACGCGCTCGGCCATCATATCGGCGACGAGCTGCTCAAGCTCGTCGGCGAGCGCCTGCGCGGTTGCACGCGCGAACTCGACGTCGTCGCACGCATGGGCGGTGACGAGTTTGCCATCATCATGACGCAGATGGAGCAGGCCACCGACGCCGCCGCGCTTTCCAAGCGCATCCGCGATTCGGTGATCAAGCCCTACCAGATCGAAGGCCACCAGATCGTCACCGACATCAGCATCGGCATCTCGGTCGCGCCGATGGACGCGGTCGATTCGAACGAGCTCCTGCGCAACGCCGACATGGCCCTTTACGACGCCAAGGCCGACGGCCGCGGCACCTTCCGTTTCTTCGAGCCCGAGATGAACACCCGCATGAAGGTGCGCCGCGAGCTCGAAATGGATCTGCGCAAGGCGCTGGCGAGCGAGCAGTTCGAACTCTACTACCAGCCGCTCGTCGTGTTGCAGACCAACGACGTCAACGCCTTCGAGGCCCTGCTGCGCTGGAACCACCCGACACGCGGCCTCGTCTCCCCCGCCGACTTCATCCCGATCGCCGAGGAGACCGGTCTGATCGTGCCGCTCGGCGAATGGGTGCTCAAGGCCGCATGTGCCGAGGCCGTCAACTGGCCCGATCACATCAAGGTCGCCGTCAACCTCTCGCCGGCGCAGCTGAACAATCGCAACCTCGTCAACATGGTCAAGGCGGCGCTCGATCATGCGGGCATGTCGCCGCACAAGCTGCAGCTCGAGATCACCGAGACCGTGCTGCTGCAGAATACCTTCACCACCCTCGCGACCCTGCACGAGCTGCGCAAGATGGGCGTGCAGATCGCGCTCGACGACTTCGGAACGGGCTACTCCTCGCTCAGCTACCTGCGCAGCTTCCCCTTCGACAAGATCAAGATCGACCGCTCGTTCATCCAGGACCTCTCGAACGGCGCCGAGCCCCTCGCGATCGTCAACGCGGTCGCCGGCCTCGCGCGCTGCCTGAACATGACCTCGACCGCCGAAGGCGTCGAGACGCGCGAGCAGATGGAGACGCTGCAGGCGATCGGCTGCACCGAGATGCAGGGCTACCTGTTCAGCCACGCACGGCCGGCCAACGAGATCCGCCAGTTCTTCTCGCAGGGCACCTTCAGGAAAGCCGGCGCGGCCTGACGTCCGCAACCGCCCGCAACCGGCGAGCCGTCAGGCGGCACCGTTTCGCGCGGCCCCCTGTTGCGGTCGGCGAACGCAACCAGGACTGGTTCCGCGCCTGCGCGCGACACGGTTCTATCTTCCTCCCGGCTCCGCGCGATCGACTTTTTTCGATCTTTTTCCGCCGCCTTGCCCATCCTCGCCCCTGATGCGGGGTGTGATATAAGGCCCGGGAACGCCGGCGCGTACGGGCCGCTGGCCGTGCGCGGGATTCCGCCGACCATCAGGACTTTCGACGTCAGGTGCCGGATCTGGATAAATTGGAGGAGCAGGGTCTGGAACGCCGGCTCGCCGCGGTCGTGGCGGCGGACGTGGTCGGCTACAGCCGTCTCATGGAGGCCGACGAGGTCGGCACCCTTGCGCGGCTCAAGAGCATACGTCTGGAGCTGATCGACCCGGGGATCGCGCGATGCAAGGGCCGCATCATCAAGACCACCGGCGACGGGTTGCTGGTGGAATTTCAAAGCGTGATCGAGGCGGTGCGCTGTGCGGCCGATTTTCAGCAGCGCATGGCCCGACGCAACAGCGACCTGCCGCCGTCGCGCAGGCTCTACTACCGGATCGGGATCAATCTCGGCGATGTGATCGTCGAGGACAGCGATATTTTCGGTGACGGCGTCAACGTGGCCGCGCGCCTTGAATCGATGGCCGATCCGGGCGGCATCTGCATCTCCGCGGCGGTACGCGAGCAGATAGGAGACCGGCTCGACCTCGCTTACGAAGACCTCGGCGAGCGGCAATTCAAGAACATCAGCCGGCCGATCCGGGTCTACAAGATCGTGCTGGATGGGGCCTCCCCGGCGGCCGCTGTCGATACTCCGGCCGAAAAGCCGGGGGCTCACACGGACGGGCGGAAGCCGTCGATCGCGATCCTGCCGTTCGTCAATATGAGCGGGGATGCCGACCAGGAGTTTTTCGCCGACGGCCTCACCGAAGACATCATCACGGAGCTGTCGCGCTTTCGGGAGCTGCTGGTCATCTCGCGGAATGCCGTTTTCGTCCACAAGGGAAAGCCGATCAGGGCCCAGGACATCGCGCGCGAGTTCGGCGTCGACTATGTCGTCGAAGGCAGCGTGCGCAAGGCTGCGGACAGGGTACGCGTGACGGTTCAGCTCATAGACGGGCAGACGGAGACGCATCTCTGGGCGGAGCGTTACGACCGAAAGCTTGCGGACATTTTCGCGATCCAGGACGAAGTGACCTCAGCCATCGCCTCGACGTTGTTCGGCCGCGTCGAGGCGGCCCGGCACGACCGGGCCCGCAAGCGGACCGACAATATGGCCGCATATGAGTACGTCCTGACCGGCAAGGTCCTGCACCACTGGTCGAACCGCGAGGCGAACGCCGAGGCGCTCAAGATGCTCGACCGGGCCATAGCGCTCGATCCGACCTACGCCCATGCACATGCATGGAAGGCGTGCGTGACCGGCCAGGCCTGGCTGAACAAGTGGTCCGATGACCCGGATGAGAGCCAGCGGATCATCGCCGAGGAGCTGCAGATCGCGCTTTCACTCGACGACACCGACCCCGATGTGCACCGGATTCTCGCGGCGCTGAAGCTGAACTTCAACGAGTTCGATCAGGCGGTCTATCACCAGGAGCGCGCGCTCAGCCTCAATCCGAACAGCGATCTGATCGTGGTGCAGCAGGGCGAGCTTCTCACCTGGCTGGGCCGCCCGGCCGAAGGAGCGGAATGGATTCGCCGGGCAATGCGGTTGAACCCGTATCACCCCGAGCGTTACTGGAGCCATCTTGGCCGGGCGCAGTACACGGGCCGTCTCTACCCCGATGCAATCCAGTCCTACAGCAGACTGACCGCGCCGGATCACACCCATCATGCGTTTCTCGCGGCATCGTCGGCGCAGCTCGGAAACCGTACGGCGGCCGCCGCGCACGCGCGCGAAGTGCTGCAACGGGACCCGGCTTTCACCGCCGGCGGCTTCCTCAGGACACTCCATTACCGGCACGAGTCCGACAGCGAACACGTGCGGGCAGGCCTTCTGAAGGCCGGCTTGCCGGAGTGAACCGGACGCCTAAATGACGTGTCGAGGTTTCGTCTTTACCGCCCTGTTTCGTACGCGCGGATTAATTCCGGGCAAGCTTCTTCATCGGATCGGGCAGATCGCAAATGCCGCGCGACGCGTAGACACGAGTTCGGTTTCGGCCTAGAGTTTTTTTGCCGGGCTTCGCAGGTGAGGTTGGAGATTGGCCGCTTTCGAAGGTCCTTCTAACCAATTCGTCTCATTCGGCTCATTCCGGTTGTTCCCAGCACAACATCTTTTGCTGGAGCAAGACAGACCTATTCGCCTCGGCAGCCGCGCGTTCGGCATCCTGGCGGCACTGGTCGAACGTGCCGGCGAGCTCGTCACCAAGGACGAGCTTATCGCGCGCATATGGCCCGACACCACGGTCGAGGAACAAAACTTGACCGTCCACATCGCCGGATTGCGGAAAGTCCTGGGCGATGGCCGGGACGGTCATCGCTACATCGTGAACATCCCCGGTCGCGGATATCGTTTCGTGGCTCCCGTTTCAAAAAACGGAATTGCGGCCGACGTTACCGCGCGGTCCGGTGCCGGACGGCCGGCGCACAATTTGCCCGCTCCTCTCACGAGAATGGTCGGGCGCGACGAGGATGCCCGTGCAATTTCGGACAGGTTGCGTCACCAACGCTTTGTCACGCTGGTGGGACCCGGAGGGATGGGAAAGACGACCGTTGCGATGGCGGCTGCCTACGAACAGGTCGGATTCTATAAGGACGGAATCTGGTTCGTGGACTTTGCATCCGTCGAGAATCCCGCAACCGTACCGCACACGGCGGCATTTGCCCTCGGACTCCCAGCGTCTTCGGATCTTTCCGTTTCGGAATTGAATGAATTTCTCAGGGACAAGGACCTGCTGCTGTTCCTCGATTGCTGTGACCGCGTCGTGGATGCCGTCGCTGCCCTCGCCATGCAGTTGCTCAGGTCGGCCCCGCGTCTGAACATCCTGGCGACCAGCCGTGAACCGATGCACGCGAGTGGAGAGAGCGTGTGGCGGCTGGGTCCGCTCGAAGTTCCGCGCAGGACTAACGCGCTTTCAGCGAGCCAGGCACTCGCTTTTCCCGCGGTCCAGCTTTTCGCGCAGTGCGCGGCAGCCTCTCTCGATACGTTCGAACTGACGGATTTCGACGCCCCGATCGTTGCCGACATATGCCGCCGGCTCGACGGGATTCCGCTCGCCATTGAGCTGGTTGCCGGCCATATCGGCACATTGGGCGTCGGCGGACTGGCCGCGGCCCTCGACAAGTTTCCATTGCTGAGTCGCGGGAAAAGAGCCGCTTCATCGCGCCATCAGACGCTCCATGCGTCACTCGACTGGAGCCACGAGATTCTTTCAGCGCCGGAGCGCATCGTTCTGCGGCGCCTGGCAATATTTGACACCTATTTCACGCTCGAAGGGGCGATCGCGATCGCAGGCGACCCGACAATCGCCACGGCCGACGTGTTTGAAGCGATCGACAGCCTGGTCGCGAAATCACTCATTGCGGCGGACATCAGTCGCGAAACCGTCTACTACCGATTGCTCGAGACAACACGGTCGTACATGCTCGAAAAGCTTTTGGAAGCCGATGAATTTGCCCCCATTGCCGAACGCCATGCCGAGCATCTCAGGGACGTTCTCAGGCGCGCGGGGCTCAAGCCGGACGGCTCACCGTTCCTTGAAGGCTAGGATAGTGACACCTCCCTCCGCGGCGGAGGCAATGGCATGTCACCCGTCTTCTTGGGAAAAATTTGGAAGTTTTAACCCCGGCATTAAGGACGCGGTCCCGCGCCGTCCCTAGCATCACGTCGCGCCTGATTACCCGTCCGGCAGGACCCCGTCCCGGACCAGACACGGGAGTACGGCCATGAACGGCTTTTCGACCCAGACGACCTCGGTTCCTGGATCAAATGTCACCCGGCTCCCAGACCGGATTTCCACTCTCACACCGCGGCGGCAAACTGCTTCCAGAAACGCCGGCCCTGACGCGGAGCGCCCGCTCGTGCTCATCGTGGATGACGATGAGGCGGTCCGCTCCGCGCTGCGTGAGCTTGTCCTGTCAGTCGGAATCGATGCGAGGTGCTTCGGGTCCGCGCGCGAATTGCTCGACGCCGGCCTCCCACGGCGACCCGGATGTCTCCTTCTCGATGTCCGTATGCCTGGATCAAGCGGTCTCGACCTACAGAGCCGTCTTGCGGCGAACGAAGATGCGCCGCCGATCATCTTCCTCACCGGCCATGGGGATATCCCGATGGCGGTTACGGCGTTGAAGGCCGGGGCCGTTGATTTTCTCACCAAACCGGTAAGGGACCAGACGTTGCTCGACGCCGTGACCGCAGCCATCGGGGTGGACATCGCGCGGCGACGCAAAGCCCTGCTCGTCAAGCAGCATATCGAGCGGCTGGCGACGCTGACCCAGCGCGAGCGCCAGGTTTTCCGTGAGGTGGCGCAGGGGCGCCTCAACAAGCAGATCGCCTTCGACCTCGGCATCAGCGAGGTTACCGTGAAACTTCACCGCTGCAATGTCATGCGGAAAATGCAGGCGGCGTCGATCGGAGAGCTCGTCCGCGCCTGGGAAGCATTGCCCGCTGACATGCGGGAGGCACGGGCGGCCTAGAGCCATTTTGAATTCCACGCAGGATGAGAAATGAGAAAGAAGCAGGAGCAAAACGATGGTTGGTGATACCCGGGAGCCGGCGGTGAATATCGCCCGCAGCGCGCCGCCAATTCACGGGGCGGAGCTGGCGCACGCCGCACGGGTATCGATGCTCGGAGAATTGACAACGTCGATTGCGCACGAGGTCAGCCAACCGCTCTGTGCCATCGTCGCCAATGCGGAAGCGAGTTTGCGGCTGCTCTCGTGCACCGAGCCGAATGTCATCAAGGTGGGCCAGCTCACCGCACGCATCGCCGAGAGCGCAAGACATGCAAGCGATATCGTGACGCGTATCCGTGGAATGGCGGCCAAGCACGCTTCGGAGAAGGCGCCGCTTGACCTGAACGAAATCGTCGACGCGGCGATCCTGTTCGTTCGCCACGACCTCGACTCCCGATCGATCCGTCTGTCGGCTAGGTTCGCTCCGGACCTTCCCGATGTCGTTGGCGACCGGATCCAGTTGCAGCAGGTCGTGATCAATCTTCTCGTCAACAGCATCCAGGCCATCGCCGGGGGATGCGGATCGCTGCGGCAAATCGAGCTCAGTACGGTCCTCGACGGAAGCGGCGCGGTCGTCTTCTCGATCCACGACAGCGGGCCGGGTATCCGCGACGACCATCTCGGCCGCATCTTCGAGAGCTTCTTCACGACCAAGGAGACCGGCGTCGGCATCGGTCTTGCAATCTGCCGGTCGATCATCGCCGCCCATGGCGGCGATATGACCGCCTCGAACCATCCCGACGGCGGCGCGCAGTTCCAGTTCCGGCTTCCCGCCCCGGCCCGGGCTCAACCGTTCCGTAAGTGTGACCAAAGCCGGCCGAACTGAGCGACCGAAAGCCCGCGCGGCCCTGTTCCGATGGAACCGTTGCGTCAGACCGGATTTTCGGGAGCCGTAACGTGGCACTCGTCATACGCGGTGCGGTCTTCGACGGGTATAGGTCCGCTATACCTTGGTATGCCGAGACGATGCTTGCGTCGAATAGGCCTGCGGACGAGGCCGGCGCATTCTCCCCGCCGGCCGAGTGATAGCCCCAGGAGAGAGGCTGCAAAGGACTCGAGACAATGAGCACGATCACCACAAAGGACGGAACGGACATCTACTTCAAGGATTGGGGCCCCAGGAGCGCCCAGCCGATCGTCTTCCACCATGGGTGGCCGCTGAGCGGCGACGATTGGGATACGCAGATGCTTTATTTTCTCGGCAAGGGCTATCGCGTCATCGCCCATGACCGGCGCGGGCATGGGCGTTCGGCGCAGGTGAGCGACGGTCACGACATGGACCACTATGCGGCCGACGCCGCCGCCGTTGCCGAGCATCTCGACCTGAAGAACGCCATCCATATCGGACACTCCACCGGCGGCGGCGAAGCGACCCGTTACGTCGCGCGCCATGGTCAGCCGCAGGGACGGGTCGCAAAGCTCGTGCTGATCGGCGCCGTGCCGCCAATCATGGTGAAGACGCCGGCCAATCCGGGCGGCCTCCCGATCGAGGTGTTTGACGGCCTGCGCAAGTCGCTCGCCGACAACCGGGCGCAGTTCTATCTCGATCTCCCGAGCGGCCCCTTCTATGGCTTCAACCGCCCCGGCGCGAAGCCGATCCAGGGCGTCATCCGGAACTGGTGGCGGCAGTCAATGATGGGAAGCGCCAAGGCCCACTATGACGGCATCAAGGCCTTCTCGGAGACGGATTTCACCGACGACCTGAAGATCATTACGGTGCCCACGCTGGTGATGCACGGCAGCGACGACCAGATCGTGCCGGTCGCAGACTCGGCGCCTCTCTCGGCAAAGCTCCTGAAAAAAGCAACCCTCAAGGTCTACGAGAACTTTCCCCACGGGATGATCACCACCAACGCCGAGACGCTGAACCCCGATCTGCTTGCCTTCATCGCAGGCTGACAGAACACCGTACGAGAAGTGAACCACTGGCCCGGCGGATATCCGGTCATGCCCGGGGGAGAACGATGGACATGCGGATCGATAATCGAACGCTGGCGGGGATCCTGGTTCCTGCAACGCCTGTCGTTGGGCGAGCCATGGAGTATGCCAGGCAGAAATGCGAACCTTACTTGTTCAACCACGTGGTCCGCTCCTGGCTTTTTGCCGAGCGGCTTGGACAACTGAAAAACATCGAGCACGACGCCGAAGTCGTTGCCGTCGGGACGCTGCTGCATGACGTCACCCTCAACAAGGGCTTCGCGGGTCCACGGCGCTTCGAAGTGGAAGGCGCAGATCTTGCGCGGAGCTTCGCAACAGATGCGGGTTTCGACAGGCATCGGGCTCAGCTGATCTGGGACAGCGTCGCACTGAATTCCACGCCGTCGATAGGCCTCTACAAGGAGGCCGAGGTGGCGCTGTGCACGGCCGGTATCTGTCTTGATGTTGTCGGCCTGCAGTATGAGGCCATTCCACCAAACGAGATCACGGAGATCATCGACGCGTTTCCGCGACTCCAGATGAAATCGCGGATGACCTACTGCTTTTGCAGCATCGCACGGTCGCGCCCCGAAACAACCTACGACAATTTCATACGCGACTTCGGCGAGCGCTTTGTGCCGGGTTACAAGGCCGCCTCCGTTGTCGATCTTGTGATGCACACTCCGTTCCCGGAATGAGCCGCTTGCCTCGGGTCAACAATGGAATCGCCGGAATGCGAACAGCAATAAGCCCCTCGCCGTGTCCGCCTCCTCGAGGCCCTCGCCTTCATATCGGCGAAGTGCACAAGGCCTTCGACCCGGTGCGGGACAAGCGTTCGGCAGGGATCGGCGGGAGGTAAGGCCATGAAGATCGTGGTCATCGGCGGGACCGGCCTGATCGGCTCCAAGGTCGTCGCAAAGCTGAAGCAAGCGGGCCACGCGGTCATTGCGGCTGCGCCGAACACGGGCATCAACACCATCACCGGCGAAGGCCTGGCCAATGCCCTCGCCGGCGCCCGGGTCGTCGTCGACGTGGCAAACTCGCCGTCGTTCGAGGACAAGGCCGTAATGGATTTCTTCCAGACTTCCGGCAGGAACCTTGGCGCGGCCGAAGTCGCCGCCGGGGTCGGACATCACGTCGCCCTGTCCGTTGTCGGGACCGACCGCCTGCAGAGCAGCGGTTACATGCGGGCCAAGCTTGCCCAGGAAAAGCTCATCAAGGAATCGCCTGTTCCGTACACGATCGTCCGCGCCACCCAATTCTTCGAATTCCTTCGCGGCATCGCGCAGTCGGCCGTCAAAGGCGACACGGTGCGCCTGCCGCATGCGCTGTTCCGGCCGATGGCGGCAGACGATGTCGCGGCGGCGGTCGCCGGGGCGGCGCTTGCGCAACCGCTGAACCGCACGGTGGAGATCGCCGGCCCGGACGCATTCCACATGGACGAGATCGTCGGCAGGATGCTCGCGTATGACCACAAGCCCTGGAAGGTCGTTGCGGATCCGGAAGCCCTGTACTTCGGCGCCAGACTGGACGACCAGTCGCTCGTTCCCGGCGCAAACCCGCACCTCGGCTCGACCAGGTTTGACTGGTGGCTCACCCACGTCCAGCCGCCGCAGCGGCCATAGCCGTTGAGTTCTTCTGTTTCGCTTTTGCTTTGGAAAGGACGACTCCATGAACACAGTAGAAACCAGCACGCGGATTGCTCCGCGCCTGATTACCCCGACCGACCTCGGAACTGCCGCCACGAAGGATATCGCCGCGGCACTCAACGCCCTGCTCGCCGATACGTTTGCGCTCTACCTGAAGACGAAGAATTTCCACTGGCACGTGAGCGGCCCGCATTTCCGCGATTATCACCTGCTGCTGGACGAGCAGGCCGATCAGATTTTCGCGACCACAGATGTCATCGCCGAACGGGTCCGCAAGATCGGCGCGTCGACCCTGCGTTCGATTGGGGACATCGGCCGCCGCCAACGCATCGCCGACAACGACGCGCCCTACGTTGACCCGCAGGATATGTTGGCCGAGCTCCGCGACGATAACCGGCGCTTTATTACTGCGCTGCGCGAGGCGCACAATGTGTGCGAGGAGCACAACGACGTCGCTACGGCAAGCTTGCTGGAGGTCTTTATCGACGAGGCTGAAAGGCGCGTCTGGTTTCTTTATGAGGCCGGCCGCGGATCCCGGGGCTGACTCTTTCCGACCCGGGAACCGCCGGCACGGCCGGCTACAGGACCGTTACGCGCGGCCCGACACCGCGCTCCAGGAGCTCGGTCGCCGCCCACACGAGCGCGTCGAGGCGGTCGGCCGATCCGCCCGAGGATAGTCCGTCCATACCGAAGTCGCACATCTGGTCCTCGAGCGCTTCCAGGGGCGGATCGACGTGCTTGATTTTGCCCTGCTGGTAGCGCATCGCCACCGGCTCGGCGCGCAACCACTTTCCACGCGTCGCGTGCACCGTCCGCACCGGAATTGCCGGATCGATCTGCTGCAGCACCGAGCGCACCATGTCGCCGCCCAGATTGACCTCGGCGATCACCATGTCTGCCCGCAGCCGCGTGAACAGCGCCACCACCGTGCTTGCCCAGCCCTGCGGCGCGAGGCCCTGGACCGTGGCATCGGCGAGCACGTAGATGATGCCGTTCTCGGCGATCCCGGCCGCGACGATGCCGCAGGCATCCGCGCCCGGACGCGCCGTACCCGGCGGATCGACCCCGATCACGATGCGCAGCAGCGGCGGGGCGGAGCGCACGCGCGCGGCTTCGATCATCGCCCGCGTCCACAGGGAATCGGCGCGGTCCTCGATGACCTCCCCGTCGATCTCCTGCCGTCCCAGCCGCGTTCCCGCATAGCGGGCAAGCACCTCGTCGAAGAAAGCGGGCGACAGAAACGCCGCATTGGCATGGGTCGAGGCACGCGTCACCACGGTGCGCGGGTCGACGAGCAGCCGCTTGATAAGGGCGATGGGGCGCGGCGTGGTTGTGATGAGCTGACGCGGCCTCGCGCCGCGCCGCAGGCCGAATTGCAGCATGTCGAATGTCTCATCGACGTAATGCCATTTCGCCAGCTCGTCACACCAGGCCGCATCGAATTGCGGCCCGCGCAGCTGCTCGGGATCCTCCGCGGAGAACGCGTGCGCGACGGCGCCGTTCGGCCATTCCAGCCGGCGGCGTGTCGCCATCCACTGCGGGCGTTCGAGCCGCGGAGAAATGCGAAGCAGCCCCGCCGGACCCTCGATCATGACCTCGCGCACGTCATGCGCGGTTTCTCCGACGAGGGCGATATCGCGACAGGGCCGATCGGCATAAGGAGGTATGCCGTTGGCCAGCGCGCGCACCCATTCGGCGCCGAGCCGCGTCTTGCCGGCACCGCGGCCGCCCAGCATCAGCCAGGTGGTCCAAGGTCTGCCGCCCCCCACACAGGCCGGAGATTCCTGGTGACGATGCGCAAGAAGCGCAAAGTCATGGCTGAACCGGATCAGCGGCCTTAGTAGACCCGGATCCTTCACCATCTCCATTGTCAATCCGGCTTGCGACGAACGCGTCAATGCGCCGCGCAAGATCGAGACGGAATGCATTGATATCGGCAGGCATGTCATCATCGGCTAACGTGTTCTCCGGAAGGGCGCATTGCATGCGCTGCAGTTTCTGCAAGGTCTCGGTGAGCGTGGACAGGGTGCGGGCCGTTCGTTCGGCCTCGACCGGGGTCTGCGGGTCGTTTTTCAACCGGTTGCGCAGCGACTCGACTACGGCGAGCTCGTTGAGAACCGCCCGCTGCAAGCGGGGGACCAGATCGGCCGGCGCGGGATCGTTGCCGACGACATCGGGTTGCGCCGCGATGCCCTGCTCCGCGCCGGCTTGAACGTTCTCGCGCCGGCGTTCGAAGGCCTCCGCCTCCAGCAAAATCCGGGTTGCCGGCGAAATATCCCGGGGCGGCGGCACGTAGCGTTTCCAACCGAGTCTTTCCGCCACCGCGGACACCGTGGTCTTGTGAATTCCGAGTTCGGACGCGATGTAGGCAAGCGTCGCGTCGGTCTCCTCGAAAAGATGCCGCCCGTGCGCCTCCAGCTCGGGCGAGAACTTGGATCGGGTCGCGTCGGCCGCCTTCTTCGTCTGTTCCATGTTTGATTTTCGTTTTGCGGCCGATGTGGGTTTCTTCCTTCGGGACTTTGCGGACGTGCGTGTTCGTTTCGCCATGGCGACGCTCCGTAGTTCGATTGTCGGATTGATTGTGCGAAATGACGGCCGGCGACATCCGCCACGGCGGAGCAAGCCGACCTTGACGGAGAGCTAGCCGTGCAGCGTCACGCTGTCAAGGATTATTTTCCCAACGCCGCAAGCCTCAGGCGTCCGGCCCGGGGGTCTCGCGATATTGCTCCAGAATTCCGTTTGCCAGCTCCATCGCATATTTCTTCGGAATCAGGAGATTGATAGGCTCGCGGCCGGCGAATTCGAACACGAGAACGGTTTCGCCGGTTGAGCGGCGATATCCGACCGTCCACTTCTCGGTGACGATGAACGTCCGCTTTTTTCCCATGGCCAAATTCCTTCTGATGCCGCCATCGATGCAGCACGCCCGGTCCGGGGTGACGGAACTGTAACGCCCGACAGTTAACAAGGGCACAAAGGGGTGGCTGACGTCTCTCCGTGGCGCGGCGTAAAAACCGTACACTCCTCGATGGTTTCGATAACTTGGGGAGGCTTTGGGAAATTATCTGCGGTCCACCGCGATTTCGATTTTTTCCATCAGGTTTTCAAAAGCGTCCATCAGTTCTCCGGCCGTCAGATCCGACATGGCCGGGTCGGGGATCGGCAGGCTCATCCTGCGGAGGTGCTTGCGAAACTGCTCATGGTCCTTGCGGACTTGCTTCAGCGGCGTCCCGTTCATTGCGTAGGTTTTCTTGAACAGCTCCGCAATCATGTACTCGATAGCCCCCAACCGGGCCTCAAGTTTGAGCGTCTTGTGATCCAATGTTACCTCCCCGGCATGCCGTTCAGCGGGCGGCATCCTAGCCTATCGCGAATTGAACTTTTCAGGCGGGGCTGGCCCCGGCGCACGTCGCCTGACGGGCATGCACCGGGTGCGGTTGGCAAACGTGCAAGGGCCGCTACACTTCGCTGCGTCACGCCCCGGGGACATTTGTGAAACTTGTACTTTTCCAGCCGACGGCCGGCAGTGAGGCCCTGCCCGGCCTGCTTACGGAGCGAGGCGTCGTCGATATTTCCCCGGCGGTGCGCAAAAACCACACGCCGCAGCTGGTGATGCAGGGCATCATCGACGATTTCGAGACGCTGCGGGCGCCGATCGAGGCGCTTGCCCGGAACGCGGACGCGTTTCCTCTTGCGAAAGTGCGCCTGCGTCCTCCGTTGCCGCGGCCGGGAAAGATCCTCGCCTGCATTGCCAACTACTGGGAGCACGCGCAGCGGGAAGCACGCCCTCTCAACATGTTCATGAAGAATCCCGATGCCGTGATCGGGCCAGGCGACACCATCGTGCTGCCGGAGTTCACGGTGCCGTGGATCTTCATGCACGAGGCCGAGCTCGCTTTGGTAATCCGGGGGCCGGCAAAAACGGTGAAGGCGAAGGACTGGAAGAGCGCCGTCTTCGGCTACACGACGATGATCGACGTCTCCGCGCGTGAGCAGGGCCGCCGCACCTGGCCGGCGACCCCGCTGACGAGCTGGCTCGGCAAATCATTCGATACGTTCGCCCCGATCGGCCCCTGCATCGCCACAGCCGACGAGATCGAGGATCCGAACAACCTCATCGTCCGGTTCTGGAACGACGGGCAGCTGCGCCACAACTACAGCACCGACGACATGGAGCATCGCGTGCCCGAGCTTGTCGAATTCGCGACGACGGTCATGACGATGAACTCGGGAGATCTCATCGCCTGCGGCACCAATCACGAAGGGCTCGGCGCGCTGCAGGACGGCGAGATCGTCGAAATCGAGATCCAGAATATCGGCAAAATGGCGCTGAAGGTGTCGGATCCGCTCAAGCGCAAGTGGGAACGCGGCATCTACATGGGCGCCGATTCAACAAATCCGGAGGCGGTCAGGCGCCACCGCCCGGCAACTCCCTAGGACCACGCTGACAGAACCACGCTGACAGGACCACGCATGGAAGCAAAAACGGAAATCCGGGACGGAATGCGCATCGATTGGGATGTGCCCATCACCATGGACGACGGCATCGTTCTGCGCGCAGATATCTTCCGGCCGGCGGCGGACGGCCGATACCCCGTGATCCTCAGTTACGGGCCCTACGCCAAGGGTCTCGCATTCCAGGAGGGCTACAAGGGCCTCTGGGCAAGACTCATCAAGGCCGCGCCGGAGGTGCTGGAAGGCTCGAGCAACAAGTACCAGAACTGGGAGCTGGTCGACCCCGAAAAATGGGTGCCGGACGGCTATGCCTGCCTGCGTGTCGATTCACGCGGCGCCGGCCGTTCGCCGGGCTATCTCGACGTCTGGTGCGAGCGCGAGACGCTGGATCTCTACCAGTGCGTCGAGTGGGCCGGCACGCAGGCCTGGAGCAACGGCAAGGTCGGCATCAACGGCATTTCCTATTACGCGATGAACCAGTGGACGGTCGGCGCCCTGCGGCCGCCGCACCTTGCCGCGCTGTGCATCTGGGAAGGCTCGTCCGACTATTACCGCGAGCTGTGCCGGCACGGCGGCATTCTCAGCGACTTCCTCAACAGCTGGCACCCGCGCCAGGTGGCGAGCGTGCAGCACGGTGTCGGCTCGCGCGGCGCCAGGAGCGTCGTGACCGGCGAATACGTGGCGGGACCGGAGACGTTGCCGTCTGAAGAGCTCGCGAAAAACGTCGCCGACTCGGTCGGCGAGCCGAAGCGCCGCCGCCTGTTCGATGACTATTATCGGAAGCGCATCGCCAAGTTCGAGGACATCGAAGCCCCGCTGCTGTCCGCCGGCAACTGGGGCGGCATGGGCCTGCACACCCGCGGTAATTTCGAAGGCTGGCTGCGCGCCGGCTCGAAGCAGAAGTGGCTCGAGGTGCACGGGGACACGCACTTTACGCATTTCTACAGCCGCTACGGCGAGGCGCTGCAGAAGAAATTCTTTGGGCATTTCCTCAAAGGCGAGAACACCGGTTGGGACAAGCAGCCGCGCGTTTCGCTCAACATCCGTCATCCCGGCGAGAAATTCGTGCTGCGCGCCGAGAACGAATGGCCGCTCGCCCGCACGCAATGGACGAAATATTTTCTGCAGCCGGACGGCAAGACGTTGAGCCCGGACACGCCGTCACAGACAACGACGCTCAGCTACGAGACGACGGGCAACGGACTCACCTTCTCGACGCCGGCGATGACAAAGGATCTCGAGATCACAGGGCCCGTTGCCGCGAAGCTCTGGGTTTCGTCGGAAACGACCGATGCCGACCTCTTCCTCGTGCTGCGCGTCTTCGATGCCGCCGGCAAGGAGGTCACCTTCATCGGCTCCAACGATCCGCGCACGCCGGTCGGGCTCGGCTGGCTGCGCGCCTCGCATCGCAAGCTCGACCCGACGCTCTCGAAACCGTACCGGCCCTGGCATACGCACGACGAGGAATGGCCGCTCAAGCCGGGCGAGCCGGTCGAGCTCGATATCGAAATCTGGCCGACCTCGATCGTGGTGCCGCGGGGCTACCGTCTTGCGCTCACGGTGCGCGGCCGGGACTACGAGGTCGACGGCACCGATATTGCCCTGCCGAATGCGCCATACCCGATGAAGGGCGTGGGTCCCTTCCTGCATGTCGACAAGGACGACCGGCCGCCGGCCATATTCGAATGCCGCAACACCCTGCACTTCGCCGCCGGGCGGCAACCCTACCTCTTGTTGCCGATCATTCCCGCGGCGTAAGCTTTGCGAAAATCAAAGCCGGGAGGAAAACAAATGAAGCGCGCTGCCGCATTCGTGCTGGCCGCTTTCGGCCTGCTTGCTCTCGCCGTGCCGGGCCGGGCCCAGTCCTATCCGGGCAGGAACGTCACCATCATCGTTCCCTACCCGGCCGGCGGGCCGACCGACCAGGTGGCGCGCGTTCTCGCCCAGGCGCTGCAGGACAGGCTCAAGCAGAACTTCATCGTCGAGAATGTCAGCGGCGGCGGCACCACGATCGCGACCGGACGCGTCGCGCATGCGGCGCCCGACGGCTACACGTTGCTGCTGCACAATCTGCAGATTTCGGCAAACGTCGCGCTCTACAAGAACGTGAACTACGACACCGAGAAGGATCTCACGCCGGTCATCTTCATCAACAACAATCCGCTTGTGCTGGTCGGACGCAAGACTCTCGAGGCGAACAACCTTACCGAGCTCCTGGCGCTGATGAAGAAACAGACGCTGAAGGCGGCAACTCCGGGTGTCGGCGCGACCGGCCACCTCGCCACCACGCTGCTCGCGCAGGAGGCCAGGATCAGGATCGACCAGATTCCGTATCGCGGCGCCGCTCCCGCGCTGCAGGACATCGCCGGCGGCCACGTCGACCTGTTTTTTGCCACGCCGCAGTCGGTGGTGCAGCAGGTCAAGGCCGGACAGATGAAGGCCTACGGCATCACCGCAAAGGAGAAATCGCCGGAGCTGCCGACGGCCGACAGTTTCGTGAAGACGTTCGGGCCGAAGCTGGAGATTCTCTACTGGCACGCGTTGTTTGCGCCGGCGGCGACGCCGCCCGACGTCATCGACAAGCTCAACGCCGCCCTGCAGGAGGTCATCTCCGACCCGGCCATCGTGAAGTCATGGGCCGATACCGGCGTCTCGCCCTATCCGAAGGATCAGCGCACGGTTGCTGCGGCGCGCACTCTGCTCAAGAGCGAGATCGCGCGCTGGAGCAAGGTCATTCACGACAACAACATCCAGGGGCCGATGTAACCCCTGGCGCCATCCTGTCCCGGTCACCCGCTGGCCAGCTGACTGTGCCTATCGCGAGCGCGTGCCCTTGCGCCGCCTGACGGCCGCTTGTGCCTTTCTGATATTTTTCATCTGGGCCCGGCGCATGGCCGGCGTGGGCTTTTCAGCCTCCGGAATGTTGCGGCGCGGCTTCGCCTTGAAGCGATCGCCGGTGACGCGAACCGGTGGCGAACCGAGGCCGGCGAGCACTTTTCTGGCCTCGGCGCTGTCCGGAACCAGTTGGTCATTTTCGATATGAGCGTCGGTCTTTTCGATCAGCCACTTCTGCGTATCCCATGTGCCGTTCGCGCGCTGGCCGGCGAGCCGTTGCACGCCGCCACGCTTGCCGACATCCTGAACGCGGAACCGCGCGAATTCGCGCGCAGGCCGGACCTCAATATGAAAGAAGCGGCCAGTACTTCGAGTGCCCGGTTTAGACCTTCGTTTGTTCGGCATGCTGACCCCCGAACATGGAACCGGTACCTATATCAGCACGTCAAATTGCATCATTGATCTGCGTCAACCGATGGAGCGCGGTTTTGTCTTATCCAGGCAACCGATGGCCTGTGCCTCCCTCGAAATTGCCGAGTGCCGCAAGTTGACGCGCTGAGCGACGCATGCAGCGCGCGCTGCACCCGGCCGGAGAACTGGCGGCAAGCGCCATGCGGTGACAGGAGCTCTCCATGGCCAAAGTACGTTTTAATCCACCGCTGCATTGGGAAAATTGGTGCGGCTGGCTGCTCGCCGTCTGGCTGTGTATCTCACCCGGCCCCTTGGGTTACGGCGACGAACAGACGGCAACATATGTTGCCGTCCTGACAGGGATCGCGCTTATTTGCACGGAGATGATCACAATATCGCCGTTCAGGCTGTGGGAGGAATGGATCAACGTGTTCGTTGGTTGCTGGCTCATAGCGGCGCCATGGCTCCTTCGCGTCCACAGCGCATCGGCAACGCTCAATTTCATCGTTGTCGGAACGCTCGTCGCACTCCTGGCCGCATACAAGCTGTGGAACGGCACGACCGAGAAACGGGCTGCGCTGGGCAGGTTGGATTCCTGATTCAAAACGGCGGCCGCAGTCAGAGGCAGATCCGGTCAGGACATTTCGTGGATCGCGCGGCGCCCAACAATCGTATTGTAAATCGTGCCAAAGACGAGCGCCACCAGCCATCCGACGACGATGCTCCAGACCAGACCGTCTATCCAGACGCGCGATGAGTCGATCGGCGCATCCGTCCAGAGACTGATCCAACCGTGAGCCAGACGCAGCGGCAAAAACAACGCCGCCAACATGCAAAGCACGAACAGCACTACGAGCGTGGCGCTGCAGCTCCAACCCAGACCGCTGATGCTGAGGCGCCCATAAGATGCATCCGCTTTCATGGTGGGCTCCATTGTCCCAGTGCCAGTCGGAAAGAATTCTAAAGCTCAACCGCCTGGCCGGAGCTTGATCTGGATCAATTTGCGCTGCGGAAGCCCTGGTGATGTCGGCGTCACACTCCTTTACCTCGCCGGTTGCAGGACCCTCTCGAGCCAGTCCCACATGTAGGCCGTGCAGATGCTCTGGTTGTCGATCTGGCAGTGATGGTAGCCGCCCTCCTCGCGGGTGAAGATCTTCATCGTCTTGTCCTTCGAGCCGACGGCATCGAAGCACTTGCGCGCCTCGCTCAGGGGAATCTGCTCGTCGCCGTCGCCGTGCAGCATCAGGAAGGGACACGAAATCTTCTGCACGACGCCGTCGAGCTTGAACGGCTCGAGGTGCGCAAGCACCTCATCCTGCGTCTTCACGTTGAGCACCCAGGCGATATGCTGGTGCGCAACGGAAAGCGACGGCGTGTCGGCGCGCGCCAGGCGCTCGAAGCGCTCGCGCCAGATCTTCTGGTAGTCCCACTGCGCCCCCCAGGCGAGGCAGCAGGCAAAGCGCTTCTCGAAGGCCGCCGCGCGCGGGGCGTAATAGCCGCCGAGGCTGATCGCCATTACGCCGATGCGCTTCGCATCGACCTCGGGCCGCGCGGCGAGATAGTCGAACGCCGGCGTCGCATAGTGCTCGGTGTCCGGCCGCAGATAGAGCCCGCGGAAGCGGATGCTTTCGCCGTTGCCCGGCCCGTCGACGATCAGGCAGCCGATGCCGCGGGCGGCCAGGTCGGCGACGCCCTTGAAGTACTGGATTTCCTTGGTGACATCGAGCCCATCGAAGAACACCATCGCCGGCACCTTGCCGCTCCGGCTCGCCGGCTCGGCGTGCACGTAGACTGCCGGCAGGCTTTTGCCGTCGTAGGGAATTTCCACGTGCTCCATGCGCGGGCGCCTGATGTATTTCGCCGCGTCGCGGAAGCACGTGACGCCGCGCATGTAGGCGTCGAGCCCCTCCTTGCTCTTCGGCTGCAGGAAGCGCTCGCCCACGTGGTAATAGGCGCTGGCGCGCTGGAGATATTGCGCGCCGCTTGTCGTATAGCCCTCGGCGATGCGTTGGCGCCCGGCATCCTCAACCTTGCGCGCCTCGCGCGCCCACTCGCGGAACCAGGCATCGTCGTCGCCGACGCACTTTTTCAGCCGCAGCCCGACGCGATTGACCTCGCCGATCTCGGCGCCGCCCCACGGTGCCATGTTGAGGCCGATCAGCAGGCCGTGCGACCAGCGGTAATTTTCCGGGAAGTAGGTGAAGGACAGGTCTTCAAGCTTGGCATCCATGCGGCGCTCCGAAACGCAGACAGTGTGCGGAGCATTATGACATGAGTGCCGCCGCCGGGTAGTGATCCCAGGTCCGTTGCTTGAACAATCGACCCGCGCGCTTCTTCCGCTTCCCGCCCCATTGCTTGAAGAAGAAAACGACGTGCTGGCGCTCGCAGGCTGCGTGCAGCTGCTCCACCCATTCCTCCTCCATGGGCCTCGCACGCGGGCCGCTCTCGCCACCCACGATTGCCCAGTGAATATCTTCGAGATTCGGCGCGGGGATGGGACCCAATAAAGGCTCGAAAGATACGAAACGAATACGGGCCGGCACTTCGCGCAGGATATCGATGCGCTCAATATACTCCTGGCTTTCGACGGACGTGCCAAGCCAGACATTTGGAAGGACCGGAAATCTCGACTTGGACAAGAGTGCCAACATCCGTTCGGGCCGCTTGGTCAGGATCTGGAATGAATGCCAGTGCGCCTGTTCCATGACGCGCCATATTTCGCGGACCGTCGCCTCGTCGGCCTTGTCCTGAAACAGATCCGACATTGAATTCACGAAAATTCGCTGCGGCTTTTTCCAATTGAGCGGCGCCGTCAGTGCCGCCCGATCCGTATTCACCCGTCCTGTCCAGACATGCCGCTTGCCCGACTTGCGCGTCGTTCCGGCATACTTGGCCATGCCCATGGCCTGCAGCCGTGCCGCCATGCGCATGGCGTAACAGTTGGTGCAGCCGGGCGAGACGATGGTGCAGCCCGCGATCGGATTCCAGGTTGCTTCGGTCCATTCGATGTCGGAGGCGGCCAT
>DASRGR010000030.1:0-57308 GCA_035650955.1 Pseudolabrys sp. | reverse complement strand
GTTGTGCGGACCGTAAAATAGACCAGCACCGCTCCGCCAAGATTGAGCGCCGAGAAAAAATAGAAGTTTGCTGCAAGCCCGAAATGATCGGCCACGCCAGCAGAAATCAGGCGGCCGATCAGGTTGCTCGCGACATTGCCGGTGATATAGGCGGCAAATGCGCCGCCCGCGTCCATCGCGCTGCACTCTTCGCCCAGGTAGGCAAGCGTCAAGGTAAAGGCCGACGCCATGCAGAGGCCCTGCGTGACCCGAAGGATTGTGAAGATCGTTAGGTCCGGTGCAACGGCAAGCAATGCCGTTGGGACGGCAAGCCCGCAAAGGCTGACGAGAATTCCGGCGCGCCGGTCTATACGGCGGCTGACCAATGCGACCGAGAGACCTGCGACCGTCATCCCTATGGTGCTCGCGTTCACCGCAAAGCTCATTGCAGCGGGTGTCACCCGATAGGCCTGTGTCAGGGACGGCAAAATGGCCTGAGTCGCGAAGAGATCGACGACGGTGAGGAATGCGATCAGCCCGATGATGATGGTCCGGCGGATGACGCGCGCGGTTTCGCCGTGGGCCCCGATTCGGACCGCATCCGCTGCGGGTGACATCTGCGACATCGTCGCTTTCCTTTCGCCTGCTGCTGCAGGGCAAAGCTTGTGGGTTTCGAAAACGCCCGCCGGCTATTCAGCAGCCTCCATCATTTCCTGCCTCGGCTCATGCAAAATAACGCCCTCCTGCGGATCGAATTCGCGTTCCCAGGGCGCCTGCTCGAGCGCGCGCATGGTGTTCGTGTAGCCGGCTTCCCAACGCATGCGGATACTCGACGGGCTGAAATCGACGTCCTTGGTATGATTTTCGTTTTCGAGTTGCGGTGCCAGCAACCGCACGACGTGCATCGTCGTGTGGCAGCCAAATGCGGACAGCAGCTGCGCCTCCTGCGTCCGGCGAACGTCATCCGGCAGCAGCCTAGCGAGGTCCCGGATAATGTGCCGCATTTTGTGCATTTGGCGCTGGCGGGCGATATGGCTTGCAACCCGGCTTGAGTATTGGATGTCCTTGTGTCGGTTGAGGACTTCCCAGATCGTACCGGGCTCGTCGCCCATTGGATTCCAAAGATGTACCGCAAAGATCAGTGAATTCTTGCGAGGATTGTCGTCGAAGATCACTTCGGTCGGCGTGTTCGAAAGGATGCCTCCGTCCCAGTAAAGTTCGCCGTCGATCCGCACGGCAGGAAATGCCGGCGGCAGCGCACCCGAGGCCATGATGTGCCTCACGCCGATCTCGCCATCACGGCTGTCGAAATATTTCATCGCGCTCGTACGGACGTGCGCCGCACCGACGGTGAGGCGCGGGTTGCACCTGTTCACCAGCGTGAAATCGACGAGTTCGAGCAGCGTCTTTTCAAGCGCCGTGGTGGAGTAGAAGCCTGCTGCATCGGTTCCGAGCGGGACGTGCGTGCCCAGAAATGCCCCCGGGTTCGGTTCGAAAAAGCCCGGAATGCCGCGAAGGATCGTCTTCCAATAGGAAATGATGTCGGGCAGTCCGGTCCATGCAGGAGCGCTGAACGGCGGTCGGTATGCCATTCTCGTCCAGAATTCCTCCAGCCTTTCGAGCCGGGTTTCGCGCGGATTACCGGCGATCAGGCTTGCATTGATTGCCCCGATTGAAGTGCCGATGATCCAGTCGGGCTCAATTCCACTCTCATGCAGCGCGTGATAGACGCCTGCCTGGTAGGCGCCGAGCGCGCCGCCGCCCTGCAGTACGAGAACGGTCTGGCGGTCTATCTGACTGTGTGGAGTGTCGGAGAGCTTCGTCACACGTGCTGAAGAATTGTTGCCCATGAGTTTCCTCCCGGAATGTTCACGCTGACAATCGCCGGTTCAGTGCGCTGTCCAGCCACCGTCAACGGGCAAGGCGATCCCGGTGATCGAGCCCGCCGCATCACCTGCCAGAAATACAGAAAGAGCGCCGAGTTCTTCGACCGTCACGAAACGCTTGTTCGGTTGCTGGGCGAGAAGGACGTCCCGAATGACCTGCTCGCGTGGAATGCCGTGCGATTTGGCCTGGCCATCGATCTGCGCTTCGACCAGAGGCGTGTAGACGTAGCCGGGGCAAATTGCGTTGCAAGTAATGTTGGATTCAGCCGTTTCCAGCGCGACGACCTTGGTCAGGCCAACGATGCCATGCTTGGCCGCAACGTAGGCCGACTTGAACGGCGATGCGACGAGACCGTGAGCGGAAGCGATGTTGATGATGCGGCCGAACCCGTTCCTTCGCATCGAAGGCAGTGCCGCGCGCATGGTATGGAACGCCGCCGACAGGTTGATCGCAAGGATCGCGTCCCACTTTTCGGCCGGGAACTGTTCGAGCGGCGCGACATGCTGGATGCCGGCGTTGTTCACCAGCACATCGAGGTTTCCGAACATGTCCAGTGCTGCCGCGATCATGTTGTCGATCGCCGACGCCTTCGACATGTCCGCTGGCGAATAGCAGGCCTTCACGCCGAACTCGGAAATGATTTTGGCCTGGGCCTCGGCGATGTCCTCGGGTTTGCCGAAGCCGTTGAGAATGACCGCGGATCCTGCTGCCGCGAGCGCACGGGCGATTCCAAGCCCGATACCGCTGGTCGACCCTGTCACGAGCGACACCCGGCCCTCGAGCGGGCGCGCGCTTTGCTCGATGCGAAGAGGGACTTGAATGTTCATGACCCGATCCTTTCCGCTGCGCTGTAGACGCATCGCGCTGTCGTTGCGGCCAATTTGCATGGCGGCAGGATCGGCGGGAAATGCCGGGTTGCTAAAGTTACGATAGCGGGCGGCTTTGGAGCGGGGATAGACCTCGGCTATGGCCCACATCGCCAATTGGTATTTTAAAGGTCCCGCCTGATGCGCTTTCCTGCCGGGACAGCAGCCCCCGACAGGAGACTTTCAATGAGCGTGCGCGATTATCTCCAAAAAGGCCGCAACCTGGCCGAACGCATCCCCTACAGCATGATCGCGCTTGCATCACGCCTTGCCGTTGCCGATGTCTTCTGGCGCTCGGGCCGGACGAAGGTCAACGGATTCTCGATCCGCGAAGAGACCTTTTATCTCTTCCGGGAGGAATACAAAGTGCCGCTGCTGCCCCCCGATTTGGCCGCTTATCTGAGTACGATCGGCGAGCACGTTTTCCCCGTCCTGTTGTTTCTCGGGCTGGCGTCCCGGCTGTCGGCACTCGCGCTATTCGGGATGACCATGGTCATTCAGCTTTTCGTGGTGCCGGGCGGGTGGCCGGAACATGTTTTATGGCTGTCCCTCCTTATGCTGGTCATCGCGCGCGGGCCCGGCTCGATTTCGCTCGACCATTTGATCTGGAATGGCCGGCTGCCGGCGCCTGCGCTCGCCCACGGTGAAGCCTGAATACCCCTTGGCTCGAACGAGGCCACCGCTCGACTGACGGCGGTGGCCCGTTTGTTGGCGGGAGCGCGATGCCCGCCCGCTATCGGATCGAGAGTGTAATTGTAATTCTTCCACCGATTGTCCCGCTGCATGGTGAGAGAACACTGGCGCAATCACGCGCAAGTCAAATTCTGAGGGATGATCCATGTTGACCAGAGCAAAATTCCTGCGCCTGTCCGGCCTGACCGCAGCGGCGCTCGCAATCGCGCCCGAGGCGATGTCAAAGCCGAACGACGGCATCGTGCGTGTCAAAAGCAGCTACAATTTCCAGCAGACAATCGCACGCCTGAAAAAAGACATTGCTGCGAAAGGCATCCGGTTTTTCGGCGAAATCGATCAAACCGAGCTCGCTGCCGGTGCCGGCATAAAACTCAACCCATCCACGCTACTGGTGTTCGGCAATCCGCCGCTCGGCACCCAGTTCATGACGGCAAATCCGAACGCGGGTCTGGATTGGCCGGTACGGCTCCTGGTGATCCAGGACAACGCGGGCGCGGTTTGGACGGTCTATACCGACTTCGCGTGGATCGCGGCCCGTCACGGTATCGTCAATCGCGCCGAGCAGTTCAAAATGGCGTCGATGGTGATCGCTTCGATAACGTCGAGCGTGAAGGCCTGAAAGCCGTGCGGTCAAGTCGGCTCCGGTCGCAAAACGCCGGGGCCATTTTTTCAAAAGTAGAAAGTAATACGCCGAATAGCGGTCGGCTATCGCGATTAGAGCAACCCGGCATTTCCTTTCATTTTCGCCGAGCTTCATCATTGCAATCACTGCGGCGGCTCATAGCGAGGCCGCGGCGAAACAGAGAGGAGATGACACGATGTCCACTTCAATAAGCAAAGGCCTGCTTCGCGCCATCGCTGCCGCGGCCTTCGTTGCCACGTCCGGCTTCGCGTTTCACGCCCAGGCGGGTGAATGCCCCGCAGATAAGCGCATGCCGAATGCGCGCCAGCCAGTCGATTTCAAGGCCGTCGGCGTGACCGACATCACGCTCGGCTCGATAGACCTCGGCAAAGAGATGGCGAAAATTGCCGGGCGCGAGCTGCGGTTCCGCAAGCTCGTCATCCAACCTGGTGGCATAGTCCCGTGGCACAGCCATGACGACCGGCCGGCGCTGATTTTCGTCCAGCAAGGCGAGATCATCGAATTTGCCAGCAATTGCGCCGGGCCCATCCATCACAAGGCCGGCGATATCCGGGCCGAGACCCAGGGCACGTCGCACTGGTGGAAGAATCTCGGTGAGGTGCCGGTGATTCTGTACGTTGGTGACGTCCGCCACGACGAGCGTGACCACAATATGTGACGGCTGCGCGTCCCCCCACACCCCCCGTCGCATGATGTGATGCCCCGTTGTCCCCGAACGGGGCATCACTTTTTCCGTTCGACGGTTCCGACGGCGCCGATGCCGGAATTCCGGGGCGTGGCGGGCCATTCATAGAGAGCGGCTATCGAAAAACTGCTGAAATTTATGGCGTTTGGGACGATCTATCGCTTATGAATGGTGCACCCGGCGAGGTCGCAAAAGGAAGCCTTCGAAATGGCTACGGAAATTCTGGTCAAGGACCTGACGCAGGCTTTCGAGCAGGCTCGTGCTCTTGATGGCTCTATGACGGAGCGCCTTGACGTCTTCGCTGACGCCACGCGCAAGCTCCATCCGTCCGCCGCGGCGATTGTCGACCGGCTCGTGGGGCGTCTCAAGGAGCACGATGCCGGCAAGGACGCGCCGAAGCCGGGTGACCCAATGCCTCCGTTCGTGCTTCCCGACGAGAACGGCCGGCTCGTGAGCCTGAAAAGTTTGCTCACTCAAGGCCCCGTTGTGGTCACTTTTCATCGCGGCCACTGGTGTCCGTACTGCCGGATCAGCATCAGCACGCTCGTAAAGGCGCAGCCACGCATCGAGGCGCTGGGCGCACGCATGGTTGCAATTGTGCCGGATCGTGAGGAGTTTGCTGCCGAAATGAGGGAGGACTGCAACGTAAATTTCCCGATCCTCAGCGACATGGACAATGGCTATGCCATGTCATTGAACCTCGCGATCTGGGTCGGCGACGAGATGCAGGAGTTCATGTCCAGGATTGGCCGGCCGCTTCCGCAATACCAGGGCAACGATTCCTGGATGCTTCCGATTCCCGCCACGTTTGTTGTTGGCAAGGATGGACGGATCAGAGCGCGTTTTGTCGATCCGGACTATCGCAAGCGCATGGCCATCGAGGATCTGACCGACGCGCTGAAATAAATTCATGCCGGTTTTTTCTGCCAGTTGGCGGCGCGTAGCATTTTCATGAAAGTCGCGGCAATCGGTGTTCGCTGCCGGCCCGCAACTCCATAAAGGCATACGTCGCGACCCAGTTCGAGTCCTTTTACGGCGATACGGACGAGGGTCTGTGGGGCGGTTACGGTGCGGGGGAGAAAGCCGACCCCGATATTGGCCTCGAGCAGGGCCACAAGATCCTGGTCCGATGAAACCTCGTGGCGGTGATCGGCATTGAGTCCCTGTGTACGCAGCATCGCCGCGAGATCACCGCACTTTTCGCAATGACTGCGGAGGAGAAAACGCTCCGGCCTCAGATCGTCGAGGCCGATCACCTCCTGGCCACCGAGACGGTGCGAGCGGCTGAGCACGACGTCAAATGATTCCTCAAAAAGCTTCCAGCTGTCGAGGCGATCCCATGCTTCGCCGATCGAAGTACCCACGGCGAGTTCGGCATCGCCGGTCTTGAGATATTCGACGATTTGCGGCCCGGTACCACGCAGGATTTTCAGCTCGACGTCGCTGAAGCTCTTTCTCAGCTCGTTGACATGCGACAGGATAAGGCCGAGTTCGATACTGCCGGACACGGCGAGCTTGAGCGCGCCGACCTCACCGTCGTTGATCATTGCGGCGAGCGCGCGGGCGCTCTGGGCGCTGTCATAACATTGCTTGAGCAACGGAAACATCCGCTCGCCGAGTGACGTGAGCATGATGCGTGGCCGCTCGCGCCGGAAAAGGTCGCCGCCGAGTTCACCCTCCAGGAGCTTGATGGCCCGCGTCAGAGACGGTTGGGCGACGTGACACTCTTCCGCTGCGCGGGTGAAATTCAGCGTCCGTGCAACCGCCAGGAAGTATCGTACCTGGTGCATTTCCATACCGACGTCCCCAATGGCGGCCACTAATGAATAATAGCCTAGCTTGCCTGCTTTGAGCGAAGCCCAGTCCGTGCCAGCTGACGCACATCCTCAACGCGTGAGTACAGCCCGGTTATGAGGCGGCTCCCCCGTTGATAGGTGACGTAGTTCCATGCCCAGTTGAGGGCGACCACGAAGCGATTGCGGAATCCGATCAGAAAGTAGACATGGACAACGCTCCACAGGAGCCAGGCCGAGAGGCCTGAAAGGCGCAGCCCGCCGAACTGGGCGACGGCTCTCGATCGGCCGATCGTCGCGAGCAAACCGAAATCGCGATAGCGGAACGCCGCGGCGGTGCGTCCCCGGTGGCGCGCAACCAGCGCCCGGGCGATGTACTGGCCCTGCTGCTTGGCAACGGGAGCCACACCCGGAAGAGTGGCTCCATCCGGCCCGGTTGCCGCTGCGGTGTCGCCGATAACGAATATGTCGGGATGATCCGGCACTGAAAGATCGCCGCGCACCTTGACCCGTCCGGCGCGGTCGGTTGCGGCCCCGATCCAGCGGCCCGCCGGCGAGGCCATGACTCCTGCGGCCCAGACTATGGTTTGCGTCGCAATGAATTCGTCGCCAAGATCGACGCCTTCGCAGCTGCATTGGGTGACCGCCGCTCCGAGGCGCACTTCGACGCCGATCTGCTCGAGCGAGCTCCGAGCGGCATCCGACAGCGAAGGGTGAAACGGAGCGAGCAGTCGCGAAGCGCCCTCAACAAGGATAATGCGAGCGCAAAATGGATTAATCGATCGGAAGTCCGATGCGAGGGCCCGCTTTGCGAGTTCGGCGATGGCGCCGGCCATCTCGACGCCGGTCGGACCTCCGCCGATTACGACGAAGGTCATTAGCCGTCGCCGTTCTTCAGGGTCGGCTTCGTTCTCGGCGCGTTCAAATGCCAAGAGGATTCGGCGGCGCAGATAAGTTGCGTCATCGATGGTTTTCAGTCCCGGCGCGGACATCGCCCAGTCGTCGTGCCCGAAATATGCATGGCGGGCACCGGTCGCGAGCACCAGGTAGTCGTAGGGGATGCGCCTGCCGTCCGCGATCACTTCCCTGCGGATGACGTCGACGCCCGACACATCCGCGAGCATGACTTTGAGATTGCGTTGTCCCCTGACGATACTGCGGATCGGCGAGGCAATGTCCGCCGGTGAGAGTCCGGCGGTCGCGACCTGATAGAGCAGGGGCTGAAACAAGTGGTGGTTGTTACGATCGACAAGCGTCACCTCGAACGGAGCACCCGCAAGGCCCTTGGCGGCAGCAAGCCCGCCAAAGCCGGCACCGACGACCACGACGCGTGGATCTGTCCGCTGGTCCATTATCCGTTCCATTGGGTTGCCTTATTGCTACAGTTGGCGGCCCGGCGGACAAGCTTTTAGTCCCTATTTCGTTGATAGCTTGCGGCTATTGTCGGCTTCCAGATGGGTGGTGACGTCGGCGGAAATCAGGGTTGTAAAACATTCGGTCAGGTCAAATTCCGGGACGTTGGCGACACCCTGATCGATGGCTTCGCCGACGCTTCGTCCGCCGGCCAGGGCAGACAGAAATTCATAGGCGCCGGGCGTTAACCGCCGCACCTCGACTTCCAGCCGCGGCCGCGCAATCAGGGCACACTCCGGCTGCCAGACGTTCAACGTATTATCGTTGGCGTGAAGGTTGGCTTCCCAAATGCTGACCACGGGAAACCGTGATTTGAGCAGTTGCACCGAAGGATGCAATTCAAGACGCAGATTCGGGATCTCGTCCGGAGCAAGTTTGGCAAAAACGTCCCTGCCGACGGGCAGTGCGTCGGCAGAATGATAGGCGCGGGTGCGCGCAGACTCGAGTTCGGCGAGGTCGGCGAGATAGTCTGCGGAGATGCTTTGTCCGAAACTTCGGAGGAACCGCGGGAAACTCTCGCCGTATTCGAGCAGGACCGGCGAGCGTGGTGGCTCAGTCGTGACGTAAAGTCGGGCGATGCGATTGAAGCCGTCTTCCCACAGCAGCTTTCTCACGACCGGGTAACGCGCGCCGACGGCGCTTACCAGGCCGACGAGAACATTGTTCCGATAGACCGAAAAGCGGCTGGCGTAACCCCGGCCCGACGCACCGCGGATTGTCGCCGGAATCGGCGCGTGGTCGAAGAAAACGGCGGCGGCAAACGCGGCCTGAAGTCGGGCCAATCCGTCCTCCATGGCGAGCGCGAGCATGGCGCTAGGCCGCCCGCATAATTGCCGGCTGGGCGGCCATGAGCTGACGCGCCCGCGCGACCTCGCCTGCCAGCGTGGCGAATGGCGGAACATGATTGTCCCACTCGATCAACGTGGGTGCCAGATGTCGCCGCGCCAGCGCACGGCGGTAAAGAGTCCACACGACGTCACCGACGGGCCGGCCGTGGTCGTCAATCAGGAGCCGGGCTCCTTCGCTGTCGCAATCTTCGGCAAAGCCTGCGAGGTGGAACTCGCCGACATGCTGCATGGGAAAAGTATCGATGTAAGTCGCGGCATCGAACCCGTGATTGACCGCGGAAACATGCACATTGTTGACGTCGAGCAGCAGTCCGCATCCGGTTCGCTGCGCGACTGCCGACAAGAATTCGATCTCCGTCATGCTGGTCGCGCCAAAGGCGACGTATGTCGACGGATTTTCCAGCAGCATTCTCACGCCGAGACAGTCCTGAACCTGGTCTACATGCGCGCAAACGTGTGCCAGAGAGATCTCGTTGTAGGGCAGGGGCAGAAGATCGTTGAGGAAGACGCCGTCGTGGGTCGACCACGCAAGATGCTCGGAAAACAGTGCCGGCTGGTAGACATCAATGAGGTGCTTCAAGCGAGCGAGATGCTCGCGATTGAGCGGCGCCGTGCCTCCGATGGATAGGCCCAACCCATGAATCGAGAGAGGATAGTCCGCGCGGATGCGCCGAAGCAGGTCGTGCGGCGGGCCGCCGCGGCCCATGTAGTTTTCGGCGTGGACTTCGAAAAAATCGACCTGGCGCGGCTGTCCGAAAATATCCTCGCGGTGTTCGGGTTTGAGCCCGGCGCCCGCGGCGCGGGCGGGCATGGCCGTGCCGTCGATTTGCTGTGGCGCGCATATAGTCATGACAACTCCGCCAAATCATTGAGGCATGGGCGGAAGCGGATCGCCGCTCCCGCCCCGATGTGCATCAGGCCGGACGCTTGATGGGCGTGAGCGAACCAGGACCGAGCGGGGTCTGCGTGGTGGTGCAGGTGCCCTGATCGACGAGTTTCCAGGCATTTCCCTGGTAGTCGACCTTTGAAGTTGCCGCACATGTGGTGCCGGCACCCGCCGCGCAGTCATTCTGGCCCTTCAGAGCAACGCCGTAGCATTTCTCCTTCCCGCCGGCCTGTGCCGGCGATACCGCGGCGGCAGCAAGCGCGGAGCTCAGGGCCGCTGCGATTGCAAGCGATGTCGTGATTTTCTGTGCCATCGAAATTCTCCCGTTTTTGCGAAACGCTCGCCATCGAGCGATGCCGGAAGACTGCCGATTTCCACGACTGCGCTGAAATATCGTCTGCCGATGGTTCCGATAGCGCGCCGCTATACCGGTGAATAAAGCTTCCGCAATTCCGCGATGATAACCTCAGGCTCCATGCGCTCGCGAAATTCGATATTTACCTGCCGTGCTTTCACCAGCCCATCGCGTCCGACAATGAATTTGGCCGCCATGGGCAGAAAATAGGCGCCATTTCCGTGGTACCTCTCGAGTTCGACGCCAGCTTGGCTGTAAAGCTCATGGACCCGATCGCCTACCCAGAAAACGAGGCCCAGAGAAAGTGAATAGCCGAGATCAATGTCGCTGAGTACGGGAAAGGGCAAACGGTTTCTGGTCGCATAGCTCTCTGTAAACTCCGCGCTGTCCGGCATGATGGCGATCGCGCGCGCTCCCAGCCGTTCAATTTCGTCGTTTATCTCCGCAAGTGAACGCAGGTCGAGCTTGCAATACGGACACCAGTGGCCCCGGTTAACGCTGATAACCGCCGGTCCCGAACGGATCAGGGAGGCGAGCGTGATGAGCCGTCCGCTCTCGTCCGGAAGACTAAATTGCGGCATCGCTTCGCCAAGCTGAGGCCCGACGCCGACGCGGTCGATCACATTGAGACGATCAACAAGATCATCATAGGCTCGGGCGAAATCGGGCCGCCTCAGGCCACTTTCTTTACGATACGCCGACAATCGGGAAGTCAGGTTGTTCTGATCTTCAACTTGTCGCTCCGCATGCGCCGATCGCTGAGATTGTTTTGGTTCTTTCAACGTGTCCTCGGCCGAATAGGCAATTGTTCCGGTAACAATTAGCACAAGCGCGCATAGCGGAGGGCTATCGAATCGATTGTCACTTGGAGGATTGAGTGCGAGCCGCCGGCGAGCAAATAAGATGCAAGCAAGAAATTAATCTTGCTTCAAACCAATGGAGATGAACGATGAAGATCATCACGAAAGTTTTCTTTGCTTCCGCCCTGATGTTCGCGGCAGCCGCGCCGACTCTCTCCCATGCAGCGTATTTCGTTGACCAGACCAAAACCTGGGCGACAAATACACCGGCCGCTCCGGCCGGCAGGCAGGTCCATGTTGATCGCGCGCTGGACGCGATGGCTTACGTGCCGGCCGAAGGCAACTTCGGCAACGAGTACTTTCAGAAAGGCGGAATCATCAACCAACACTAAGCGTTCAAACGTTGTTTGGATGTAAAGAGGCCGCGGTAGAACGCGGCCTCTTTATTTTCGTCGGTTGCGCGAAAGATAAGTCGGTGTCTGCCGAGGTGCATGCGGCAGCTCAATGCAAATGAACGTAAAGCTACCGTTGCGGGGAACGAAGTAGCGCCGTCTTTGTGATGGTGATTTAATGGCGGCCGCAATTGCCAACGGCTCACGCATGCCTGCACCCATCGTCACTGCGATACCGGCACGGCCGCTCGACGCAATGCTCTTTGCGCCCTACGGCGAAGTCATCTACCCGCGCGCGGCGGGTTCGCAATTTGACGTCAACCCTTACGATCCGGAGACCAGTGCCGAGGAGGCGCGCCTGACTTTAAGCAACGGTACACCGCGGTTATGGATCATGCGCCTGAAGAAAAACGGGCTTGCTTTCTCCAAGCTGGCGCGGCATCGGCGCGTGAGCCAGTGCCTGGGCTCCCTGCAGGGCAAGGAATGGTTCGTCGCCGTGGCGCCGCCAAACGATACGGCCGACGGGGTACAGCCCGAACTTGCGCGACTGGCGGCGTTTCGGATTCCCGGCGACTGCGTCATCAAGCTTCACGTCGCCACATGGCACGCCGGCCCTCATTTCACGCACAGCGAATGCCTGTTCTTCAACCTTGAAAATCTCGACACCAACAAGCGGGATTTTGAGGATTACGACCTGCCCAACGAATTTCGCATCACGGCGTGATGTGTCTCTCCGGACTGGGGTGAGCGTCGTTTTTCGCCCGCACGATTCGTGTCAGCTGTCCGCTGATTGTCTGTTGATTTTGCAACCGAAGTGACGACTTCCTAAGCTGCTGCCGTGCTCAAAGACACGGCCTGATATAGGGTCGGTTTATTTCCCACAATTCGTCGAGCATCCTGAACGCCGCATCGGCGGAATTAACGACCGGATCGATCAGGAGCGCCTGCAGCGCGATCTCCCTGGAGGCGCGGACTGCGGCCTCGACGGCGAGCTGCTGCACGTTCACCTGCATTGCGAGGAGTTTGGCGATTGCATCAGGCAGCGGCCCCAGACTGACCGGATGGACACCGGCCGCGTCTGCCACGATCGGCACTTCGACGGCCGCATCGTCCGGGAGGTTCGGAATGACACCCCTGTTGCAGACGATGCCCGATTCCAGCTCCCGTTTCCTGTCGTGGATGATCGCACCGATGAGCGCAGCCCCGCGCTCTCCGGACGGCTCAAGCCACTCGACGGGCAGCGGGTCGCCGGCCAGCACGCCATCGAGCCGCCGGGCAAATTCGACCCTGCGGCGCTCGTCCGCGGCGAAATCGTAGCCTTTTTCGCCGCCTTCCCAGCCGTAGGCCAGATATTCCCCGAGGTGCTCGTCGCTGCAGGTCATCCAGTATCCGAACGCCCGGAACAGCCTGCGCGTGAGAGGCGCGAACGTCGCATCAAAATCCTTCTCCTTTGCGCGCAGCAGTGGATACAAATCTTCGCCGGTCAAGCGATCGCGAATCCGCAGCAGACACTGGAAGTGATTGATGCCGGCGCCCCAGACCTCGACCCGCCCGCAATCGAGGCCGGTGATACGCGCGACATCGTCGCGGCTCATGAAAATACCGTGGCACAGGCCTACGGCGGCAATCGACGTGTATTTGCCGAGCGCCAGGATGATCCGGCTCTCTGGATTGGCAAAGTTGATGAACAGCGCGTGCGGGCAGACCTCCATGACCTCGCGCGCGATGTCGAACACGAGCGGCAGGGTGCGCAGCGTGAAGAAAAGCCCGCCCGGCCCCCCGTTTTCGCCAAGGGTGTGCCGGATGCCGTACCTGCGGGGAACCTCGAAGTCGTATTTCCAGAGGCGGTTTCGGTCGATCGCCGTTGCATTGATTACGAAATCGGCGCCGTCCAGCGCGGCCCGGCGGTCGGTCGTCTGCTCGAGCACAATGCCGGCACCGGCTTTTTTGTTCAGGAGCCTGGCGAGCTCCGTCACCTTGTCCAGCGTTTGGGGGTTGCGGCCAACCAGGATAAGCGTCGAGCCACGCAGTTCGTCGTCGCTGAAGATGTCGCGCAGCATGCTCAGGCCGAAGGACATGCTTGTCGCGCCGAGGAAGACGATCTTTGCTGCGCGGGTCGCCATAGTGATTTCTTTCTTCAGCTCACTGCGCTTCCAGCATCGTGAAGCGCTTCGGCCTCCTGATTGACCGCCCGCATGGTCCGGGCGAGGTCCTCGTAAAGCTCATCCATGATCGAGACAATTCCGAAATTGGAATTCTCGCCGTCGAAGCGGCCCTCGGCCGGCTGATCCGCGTGCTCGAACCAGTGAAAACCGACAAGCGTCGGTTTTCTCAATCCGGCAGCCACGTAGTCGCGGAAAGACCGTGCGCGATCGGTCTGCGTTGCAACCAGCGGTCCGGCACCATTGGTGTTCGGCAGCCCAGAGTCGGCGCCGCGAAACGAGAACTCGCCGATCAGGCATGGTCGGGTCTCGCCATAGGAATCGATAACGGCTCCGGCCCCCGCCTCGTAGCAATTGAGCGAGATGACGTCGCAGTAGCGCGTGGCTGCGTCGATGACGCCAGAGGGCGGAACGTAGGCGAACCGGCAGCCGAGCACGAGGTGGTGCGGGTCGGCGGTCCTGATTGCAGCGCAGGTGGCGGCAAAATAACGCTCCGCGACAATTCGGGCAAATCCATCGCAATCGGCCACGAAAACCGCGCGGGCGTTGTCCGCGCGGTTTGCGGCGGCCTCATCGGCGGCATTGCGCAGGTAAATCGGATCGCGCCGGAAAGGCGGCTCGATACGCGCGAGATTGCCCAATGCGTCCCATGATTGCGCCGGCGTGCGCCAGATGGCGTTGAATGCCACGACGTCCGGGTGCCGCTCGCGCAGCCAGGCAAGCGCGGCAACACGGCCCGGTGCGCCCGGAGCCAGGTTGAGAAAAAGCCCGAGCAGCTCGTCGGAACCACGCCAGTCTGCGCCCCAGCGCAGTTCGTTGTCGATGAACCAGCCGATGATGTTCTGATCGTTCCGCCGTGCGGCACAAAGTTGAGTCGCGCGCTCGACGGTGTGCTTTTCAAATGCGGCGTCGAACACATCGGGAAAGTCCTGGTGGGCGCCGACACCCGCATCGTTTCTCGCCCAGGCGAACGACATTCCGAGATCAATATTGGCGGCAACCGCGAGCGGTTGCGGGCCGGCGCTCGCCACGGCGTCGTCCGACCAGGCACCAAGCGTGTTGAAGCCCAAACCTGCAAGTCGGGCAGCCGCGGCGGCCCGCCACGCCGGCTCACTTCCGTACTTGCGGCGGCAGGCATCGGCATAGGGAGCGCGGTCGGTATTCCTGATGTAATCCTGGTCGATCCGTACGGTATTGACGCCCTTGGATAGGAACCGCCCGCCATCGGGGTCGACAAGCCAGAAGGTGTCATTGCACTCGGCGACACGAAAAAATCCATCGGGGTGGAAACGGTGGTCTGCGATCCCGCCCCAGCGGGTCCTTGGCAGTTGAGCTGACATGAACGGCTCGAACTCCTTTGCTGGACAGCCTGTCGCAACCGATTTGCAATGTCTTGATGTGTCTCAATAAGCTTTCCAGCATGCACCCTACCTTTGCAAAGAGAAAAGAGCAGGAGGCAGGCCGTGATCGCGGATGAAGGCGGCGGGCGTTCCTCGCCGGGGGCCGGCCGGCCGCCGATCGGCAATCTGCGCGGTGACTTCATATGGGGCGTGTCAACCTCGAGCTATCAGATCGAGGGGGCGGCATACGAGGATGGCCGCGGGCCAAGCGTCTGGGACATCCACGCCCGTACAGGAGCGGTCGCCAACCACGACACCGGCGACGTGGCGTGCGACCACTATCATCGTTACCGCGAAGATGTAGCCCTGATGCAGCGGCTTGGCATCCAGGCGTACCGGTTTTCCGTTGCGTGGCCGCGCGTGCTGCCGGAGGGACGCGGGACACCCAACGAAGCCGGTCTTGCGTTCTACGATCGCCTGATCGACGGGTTGCTCGCCGCAGGCATCGAGCCGTGGCTTTGTCTCTATCATTGGGATCTGCCGCAGGCGCTCGACGATCTCGGCGGCTGGACGACACGGGAAAGCGTCAAGTGGTTCGCCGACTATGCGGCGCTTGTCGGACGGCGCTATGGCGATCGCGTCAAGCGCTTTGCGACTTTCAACGAGCCGTCGATCTTTACGATGTTCGGCCTTGGCTTTGGCCGCGGCCAACGGGCGACCGCGAGCAAAGAAATGCTCCACCGCGGCGTTCATCACATCAATCTTGCGCACGGCGCAGCGATCGACATTCTTCGCGCGCAGGTAAAAGACAGCTTGCTCGGCGCCATCCACAACTACCAGCCAATCGTGTCTTCGACACCGGATGACGGAGTGGGAGCGCGCTGCGCCGATGCTTACTGGAACAGAGCCTTTCCGGATCCCCAGTGCCTGGGCGAATATCCGGAGCCGTTGAGGGATGCCGTGGCGCCATACATGCAGGCGGGAGATCTCGCCATCATAGGTCGGGCCACAGACTGGTTCGGCCTCAATCACTACAGCCCTGTCTTCGTGAAGACGGATACACAGTCGATCATGGGTTTCGGATTTGGCGATCGCCCTTCGGGAATTCCGCTGACGCCGAATGGCTGGCCGATCATGCCGGAATCGTTCGGCGATGCCTTGCTTACGGTTTCGAAGCGGTACGGATTGCCGGTCTATGTGCTCGAAAACGGATTTGGCGCGACAGAAGAGAAACCGGACGCGTCCGGCAACCTGAACGACGCCGAGCGTATCGCATTTCTGCGAAGTTATATCGCGGCGATGAACGACGCCGCCGCAAAGGGTGTCGATGTCCGCGGCTATTTCGTCTGGTCGTTGCTCGACAACTTTGAATGGGACGCCGGCTACGGTGTGCGCTTCGGTCTTACCTATATCGACTATCCGACACAGCGGCGTATCCCGAAGGCATCGTTCGAGTGGTACCGTGCCCTGATCAAGATGGCGCGGGAAAGACCGTCCGTCGCAACGCGCGCCTGAGCTGATCAGGGAGCGGCGGCGCCCTTGCGTTCCTTTGCCTCCAGCTCGTCCAGCGCAAGAAGAAGTGTGGCGACCCGATGCGCGGATGAGCGCCAGTCTGCCAGCCGCTGGTAATTGTCGACGACCCAGTTGAAGGCGCCCTGGACGACGACGAAAGCCGCTGCAGCCTGTGTCAGCTCGCCGAGCGACATGGCGCCGCTGAGATATTTCGGCGCGCAGAGCATCCAGGCGACCACCGGCGCAAAAAGGAAATTTCCATGCGAGACGAGCGTCGTGCGAACGAGCTGCCAGCACAGCTCACGCCACCAGAGCAGGACGGCCTGCAGCTTGAGCTGCAACGTTTCGCGCCGATCTGCGTGATGCGCGTTTTCCGGCGCCGCCTCCTGACGGAATGTATCGGCAGCGGCACGGAATTCCGCCTCAGCCTGGTTGCTGCGCTCGATGACGCTCGTGAGATGATGGCCAAAAACGGTCATAAGCCAGGAGACCATCCCAGAGTAGATGATCACGCCAAACACGAGATAGCCAGGTATCGTGACCGGCCGGCCAAACAAATCGAACCGGATAGCGCCCCCGATCGTCCAAAGCACGCCGAAAAAGGTCAAAGCTGTAACGACCGACGAAAAAAGCGCGAGTGACAGGTCGATTGGCGCATCCGTCGCGATCCGCACGTCGGCCGAGATACGATACTCGGGATTCTCGGAACCCCTGGCGAGATGATTGAGGTGACGAAAGCGGTCCTTTTCCATCCACTTCTCGATGACGTGACGCGTCAGGGCCTCGCGCCAGTTGCGCTGGGCGGTCATGCGGCCCCACACCGACGCGGCCGCAAGCAGGATGCTGCCGGCCGCAAGAGGCACAAACAGTTGTGCCTGCAGCCAGACCGCGGCCGCATCTTTCCGTTCCAGCGCGTCGAAAAAATGCCGATTCCAAAGGTTCAGCGCGACTTGCAGCAACAGCTGCAGCAAGGCGACGCCAATCAGGTACACGGCAAGCGTGGCCGCCCAGCCTGTCTGATGCCGCCAGAATACGGAGGCGGCCTGCCAGAACCGCTTCAGAAGTTGCCTGTCGTCAAGAACGATAGAGTTCTGCTGGTTCATGGTCCGCAGGCCAACGTCCAGACGCCACTTGGGGCGCAACGATGCTTCGTCTTATGGGACGACCATAACTGCGCATGGTGCAAAGCTTGCCAGCTTTTGCGAAACACTGCCGAGAAAAAGCGAGGCCAGGCGGCTTTGTCCGCGCCGGCCGACGATCACCAGGTCGCCTTTCAGTCTCTTTGTCATGTCGATGATCGCATCTCCAGGATCGCCCCAGCCGGTCTGTAGCGTGACCGAGCGGACACCCAGGCGGTGGGCGCGTTTTTGTGCCTGATCCAGAATTTTGTTTGCGGCCGACTGCATCGTTTCGCTGAGGTCGCCTGCCGTGTCGGCCAGATTCCTGAGCTCAGCTCCGGTGACGCTTCCGCCTATCGTCAGGAGGACCAGATCGGCACCCGTCGCCTTTGCCAGGGCCGCGCCGGCGTCCACGGCGCGGTCGGCTGATTTCGAGCCGTCGGTGGCGACAATAATGCGGCGCATCGAAGTGGTCCGGGGTGGCATCGCCGCAAGGGAAGGCTAGGTTGTCTCTCGTGGTCAAGTAGCATCTGCTAACGTACGCACCACCCGGCAGGGGGTAACGGCGCGGACGTCATTTGGGCGGGCATTTTGCGGGGCGATTTGTGGTGTTTCGAGTCCTGACCCTCAATCTTTGGAATATCAGCGAACCCCTCGAGCGCCGCTACAAAGCGCTCGCAGCCGGCCTCGCGAAGCTGCGCCCCGAAATTGTCTGCCTGCAGGAAGTCTATCGCGATCCGAAGTCGGGTCGTAGTCAGGCGGAGCTCGTTGCGGGCATGGGCCGGCTCGAACATCACGTGGGGGAAAGTGGCCTCTCGATCGTCAGTTCCCGACCGATAGAGAAACCGGCGATCTGGGATCTGCCGCAGGTACCCGACGATCCGCCGAGACAGGTTCTGCTGGCGGAAATTTCGATCGAAGGCCGGCGTCTGCTCGTCATCAACACGCATCTGGCCTATGAGCCGAAGATGGTCGAAGGGCGGAGGATGCAGGCCGAGGCAATGCTGGCGGCGATCAGGCGTCACGATCCGCCGCCGGGCAAGTGCCCGACAGTGCTCTGCGGGGACTTCAACGATGTCGCCGGGTCTCCCGCCATTCGTCTCATTTTAAGTGACGCGATCGGATTTCGCGACGTATTTGCAGGGTGCCATCCGCGCAGTTCAGGCTTTACCTTTTCGCCGCGCAATCCATATGTCGAGCGTTCGTGGACTGAAGATGAACGCATCGATTATGTTTTTGTCAGCCCCGGCCTGACGGCAATAAAATGCGCCGTCGTTTTTGACGGCGCCGATGGTCTAGATTTTGCCTCGGATCATTTCGGGGTGCTTTGCGATTTGGAATTTTCCGGCCGGCCGCATAGCATGTAAGCATTCATACGGTTCAATCAACACGAGCTCCGAACCTGGTGACCCGGGTTCCAATGCGTCTCGTTCAAAAAATCAGGCTGAAAAAAAATTACACGCGATCAATTCGGGCGCGGTCGCATGAACCGGTGACCTTGTTTGGTGTTGACGTCGGCACGTGCCCCGTGACAAACGGCCACAACAGGCAGAGATGGACGCGGCTGATTTTGCCCGCTTCTGGCCGCGACACCAACGCATCGATAAGCGTAACATCCAGCCTGGTCCGGGCGCATGCAAGGGCCGGCCGCCTGCGATGACAAGGCGAAGCCGCACCGGTATGTATGAATGGGTGAATCGCTTGAGCGCATGATGCACCCATTCAAGGCCATAGGCCTGAAACTGATTTCCGCGCTGCTTTTTGCCGCCATGTCGGCTCTGGTGCGCCAGCTGGGCGATTCAACACCGGTCGGGCAGATGGTTTTCTTTCGCAGCGCCTTCGCGATCCTGCCGGTGGTGATCGTCTATGCCATCCGCGGGGAGCTGGCTTCCGCGGTTCGCACCACCCGTCCGCTCGGTCAGGTCGGCCGCGGCCTGCTCAGCGTCGGCGGGATGTTCACCAACTTTTCCGCGCTTACCCGGCTGCCTTTGGCCGACGCCACCGCCATCTCCTTTGCCTCGCCGTTGATCACGGTCGCGCTTGCAGCCGTGATCCTGAAGGAGCGCGTGCGCATCTATCGTTGGTCGGCGGTGCTGGTCGGTTTCGCCGGCGTCATCGTGATGCTGATCCCGCATCTTGATATCGGCCGCTATGCGGTGCTCGGCGGCGCGGCGGCGGCCACCGGGTCGCTGTTCGCCATCACCTCCGCGTTCTGCAATGCCGGAACCGTCATCCAGACCCGGCGGCTCACGCAAAGCGAAACGACATCGTCGATCGTCTTTTACTTTTCGCTGGTGTGCGCCATCGCCGGGGCGATGACGCTGCCCTTCGCCTGGCATTCGCCGACGTCGCGCGAGCTTGCCGCGTTGGTCGCGCTTGGCATCCTCGGCGGGTTTGCGCACATTTTGCTGACCGAAAGCTACCGCTATGCCGCCGCCTCGGTCGTCGCACCTTTCGATTATACCTCGATGCTGTGGGCGTTGCTCCTCGGCTACTGGCTGTTTGGCGAATTGCCCGACACGCTCGTTTACCTTGGCGCAGCCATCGTCGCCGGCGCGGGGCTCTTCGTCATCTGGCGGGAACGGCAGCTCGGCCTTCAGCGCGCCCGCGAGGCGGAAGGGCCGCCGCAGGCGGCATAATGTTGCCTGGCCGGAAAACGCAGTTTGTGTGACCCGCGTCACATGCAAACGAACGATATAGCCTTAGCTTCTCGTCCAGCTCCACAGTGGGGCAAGGAAAAGGATCAAGAGCCATGACCAAGTTCGATCTGGAAATGAACGAAGACAGCATTCTCAATTACGAAATTTCCGACGAAGCGCTTGAATCAGCGGGAGACAATGTCACCGCGGCGAATTACACGCTCGGCGCCTGCACCGGCCTCTCGATCTGCCCGGGCTGATTGACCGCCGGATAACTCCGGACGTCAGACGATTTCTGGTCTGAAGTTTACCCGCGCCTGCAATGGGCGCGGGTATTTTCATAGACATGAAAACAAATAGCGATTACGGCGTGCACCATTATTGCCGTGGGCCAAGTGCCGCCGTCATGTGATGGAGCGTCTGAAGCCGCCGGCTTAAGGAATTCCTTCTCGGCGGCTGTTCCGGGCGGGCAGGCGTCATCGGCCCCGGCCGTCCTGCATCGGTGATCACGTTCGCAAGCCAGAACTGGCGCCAGGTCGTGATGCCAGCGGGTCGACGGGCCTCATTCGCAACAAATTCTCTTTTGGTCACGGTACGCCTCCCGTTGTACACCTCCCGTCTTCCTGTCAATTTCGCGAATGCGAATAGGTTCCCGGGTACGGCTAATTCGGTGAATCAGCAGCATTTTTGAAAGGCGCCAAATGCCGGGTCTCGGTGAACACGGGGGTGGATTGCCTGGAGGTCCTGGCGGCCGGCACGCCGAGGCAAGCGGGGCAGGCTGAGTTCCGGCGCGAACGCCCCCGACACCTGATTTATTGGCAGGGGCCGCCGCAATATTGTTTACTTGCCGACCAAAGGCGATTCAGGAAGAGGGACCCGCTTGTACCCATCGCGCCGGATTGTCGCAAAAGCAAGTTTGCTCGCCGCGGCTGCGTTTTCCGCTTTCCTCCTGTCGGCCAACGGCTTGCGGGCAGAGGACCGCACCGGCGCCTGCGAAGACGCCGCGGGGATCGCGGTTCTCGCCTCGCCGGTTGCGGCGTGGAAGGGCGCGCCCCTGCGCGTGGTCTTCGCGGCCGAGAAGCCTTTCGACGGCGAGCTTTCGCTGGTCGCGCCCGATGGAAGCGCCGCGGCAAAGTCGCGCAAGCGTTACGGCGGTCCGCCGTATTTCTGGTTCGCCGAAGTCTCCACGCCTGCCGCGGGAACCTGGCACGCAAATCTGACCTCGAGCGCCTGCGGTACGATCACGCGCAGCGTCACTGTGCGCGCCGACCAGCCGCCGCGGCCGCAAGGCAAGGCCGGATTCGTCTGGCCGGTACGCAATGCATGGGACCGCGGCATGGAGAATCTGTTCTCCGCCTGGGTGGAAAAACTCTTCGACGCCCCGCTCGATGCGGCGCCCTCATGGCCGGCGCTGCACGAAGTGCTGCGCGACAGGTCGCGAAATATCCTGTTCAACCACCTGGGCCTCGGCGAAGACGAGATGAAGATCGTCCTTCGTCCTGATTGCGCCGACCTGCCGTACTTCCTGCGCGCTTATTTCGCGTTCAAGATGGGATTGCCTTTCGGCTATTCGAAATGTTCGCGTGGCGGCGGCGGCAATCCGCCGGCATGTTTCGGTTGGGCCAGTATCCAGAATTCCGAGGCAGGAAAGAAGGCGCTGCCGGTGTCGTTCGGCGACTACATGCGGGTTGTTGCCGACGGCGTGCACTCCGGAACGGGGCGCACGCGGGCGAACGATGACAACACCGACTATTATCCCATCCCGCTGACACAGGAGGCGCTGCGTCCGGGCGCAGTCTACGCGGACCCTTATGGGCATATCCTGATGCTCGTGAAGCGCGTTCCGCAGACGGCGGATGGCGCCGGCGTTTTCCTGGCCGTCGACGGGCAGCCGGACGGAACGGTCGCGCGCAAGCGGTTCTGGCGTGGCAATTTCCTGTTCGCGCAGGATCCCGCTCTCGGCAGCCCGGGGTTCAAGCGCTTCCGGCCGGTCGTGCTCGACAACGGTTCCCTGCGGCGGCTGACAAATGCCGAGATCGCGAAAAATCCGCAGTATGCCGATTTTTCGCTCGACCAGTCGCACCTCAAGGTCGAGGACTTTTACGACCGCATGGATGACGTGATGTCGCCGGCGCCGCTGGATCCCTTGCGCGCCATGAAAGAGGCGATCACCTCTCTCGAAGAGCAAGTTAAGACGCGCGTCAATTCCGTCGAAAACGGCCGGAAATACCAGAACAGCGGGAAGGGTGAAGCGTCGATGCCCGACGGTGCCGCTATATTCGAGACGACCGGGGCCTGGGAGGATTTCGCGACGCCGGCGCGCGATCTGCGCCTGCTCATTGCGATGGATGTCGTTCAGCATTTTCCGGATCGCGTCGCGCGGCGACCGGAGCGTTATGCGATGCCCCCGGGCAAGAGTGTTGCGAGCGTGAAAGCGGAGCTGGAGAACGTGCTTGCCTCCGAGCTCGCGTCGCGCAAATTCGCCTACACCCGCAGTGACGGTTCGCAGTGGACGCTCGCCCTCAAGGACGTGATGGATCGCGCGACGGCGCTTGAAATGGCGTACAACGTGAACGACTGCGTCGAGCTGCGCTGGGGCGCGCCGGAGGGAAGCCAGGAAGCCTCGACCTGCAAGCGGCACGCGCCGGCCACGCAGCGCGCGAAGATGTCGCAATATAGGGCCTGGTTCCACGAGCGGCGCCGCCCGCCGCGGGCGTAGCCGATTCTCAGGAGTGGCGTGCCCGCCGGTTCATGGGCCTGAATCCCTACTTTCGCGGGTATGAACAGGATATGCGAAGCGCGTCATCAAGGTTCGTCTGGACCGCAGCCTTGCAGCCGGCCAAAGTGCCGTCATCGATAGTACCGCCGGGCGGAGGGGGCCATGTCGCAACTCGAATCAGCAGCAAAGTATGATTTCAACGACAGGACGAAATACGATGCGCTTATGGACGTGATCAGAAGCAGGATCACGACGCGCGCATTCGACCCGGCGTACGCCGTCCCGCGCGAGCATTACGACATGATCCTGGAAGCGGCGCGTCACGCGCCTTCGGGCGCGAACGCCCAGCCGTGGCACTTCATTGTCGTCACTGATCAGGGCCTCAAGAACAAGATCATGGAATATTTCCGCGAGGAGCAGGTCGTCCGTGCGAAGCTGAAGATGAAATTCCCGACACCCGACTATCGCGGGCTCGCGACGGCGCCCGGGTTCATCGTCGTCGCCAGCGACTTCCGCTGGGTCAAGGCCTTTCCGGTCCTCAACGACGGGTCGGATCTCGACAAGATGTACAAGGAGAATGCCGAGCGGATACTGCTGCAAAGCGTTGCCGCCGCGACGATGTCGGCGCACCTCGCGGCCGCCGCGCTTGGCTACAATGTCTGGTGGGTGACGGCGATCGGGCAGGAGAAGGCGCAGAAGGCCATGAAGCCTCTGCTCGGTATTCCCGCAGAACTGTCAGTGCTCGACATCATGTGCTTCGGGCCGCCGGCCAAGCCGCCCTACAAGCGGTGGAAAAAGAATCTCAACGAGATAACCAACTGGAATACTTTCGATCGGACGCACTACATGACAGATGCACAGATCGATGCCTGGGTAGCGGAGACTCGCCATAAGGTCATGTACCGGGATGCGCAGAACGTCGACTAGATGCGGCGCGGTCATTGCTTCTTGCTGCCGGCAGCCTCCTTTGCCTTGAACTGCATGAGTTCACCGTTCAGTTTCTCGACGGTGGATCTGAGCGTTGCGACCTCCGCCCGGCTGGCCACCAGGTCGCGGCCAAGCGCATTGATTTTTTCTCTCGTATCGCGCTCAAGCCTTGCCAGTGCCTGATGCAAAAATTCGATGTTGGCCTGGAGGCAGCCGGTGCGGCGTTCCATGTTCGTCTCTGACGTGCATCGTTCGAGGCCACGGATGTCCTGGGCTGCCGCGGGCGACAAAAGGGCGATGATCAGCGCGGCCCCGGCAATTGAAACAGGCCCGCCGCAGGCTCGCCCGGATCGTCGGAATTTGCATGCCATGCCAGCTCCCCACGCATGGAAAGAGTGCGTCCGTTCACGGAACCATTGATGCCAGTATTTTGGTTTTTCGAATAGAGTTTTCGCAATCTTGCGGATTAATGCGTGCATAGTCCGGACGTATCTCCACATGTGTTGGCAGGGAAATCAGTCCCTTCCTTCTCACAGACAGGAGAACGTTATGACCAAGTTGATCAAAAATGCGTCGCTCGCAGCCGCCGCGCTTGTTGCCATTGCGGCCGTTGCATCGCCGGCCTCGGCCCAGTCGTTCAGCGCCGGTTGGGGAACCGGCAATGTGCTGCCATTCAGTCACAAAGCGCCGGCTCCGCAGCAAGGGCACGCGGTCAGGCACTCAAGTGGGTTCAGCGCTTATGCCATGTCGCCGCGGTGGACGGCACCCGTCGACAACTCCACCGGGGGCGGAAGCGTGGGCTACAACCAGCTTCTCATGACGCACTGAATGAGGGCCAAGAAAACAGGGCGAGCCCGGGCTCGCCCTGTTTCTATGGAAGTAGTCCATGCGGCCGCTTCTTTTTGCCGGTGCGCCTTCGCGGACGGCGGCTTGTGCTCGTCGGTCCAATGGGCGCCGTGCTGCTGATCAGCCTGCGGCGGTGATGTTCCTGCGTTCACCGGAGCCTGGCGCGCTGCCGGCCGGCGAATGAGATTTCAATGCTTCTGGGTGCTGTCGACGGCCCAGGGCATCAGGATGTTTTCAGCCACGACCACGACTCCGTAGAGCAGCATGCCCAGCGCGCTCAGCACGATCAGCGCGGCCCAGACCAGTGGCGCATTGAGCTGCGAATTTGCCGTCAACAGCAGGTTGCCGAGGCCTTCGTTCGACCCGATGAACTCTCCGATGACGGCGCCGATCACGGCGAGGGTCACGGCGATCTTGGCGCCGGAGAAGATCGATGGCAGCGCCGACGGCAGCTGGATCTTGAAAAAGGTCTGCAGCCGTGAGCACTGCAGCGAACGCGCGAGCTCAAGCAGCTCCGGCGACGTCGAGCGAAGTCCGGTTGCCGTGTCGACTACGACAGGGAAAAACGCGATGACGAATGCCATCGCCAGTTTCGACTGCAGGCCGGTGCCGAACCAGACCAGAAGAATCGGGGCCACAGCAACCTTCGGGATGGATTGGCTCGCAACCAGCAGCGGGTAGAACATCTGGCTGGCGATGCGGGAATAAGTCATGGTCACGGCGATCGGGATGCCGATGACCATCGCCAGCACGAAGCCGTAGATGCACTCCAGCGCTGTGACCCAGCCCTCTTCAAGGAGTGCCCTCGATTCCTGAATCATGGCCTGCAGGACCTGGAGCGGCGTCGGCAGCACGACGACCGGAACATGGAAGAGGACCACGTAGTAGTGCCACGCCAGCACGATGATCAGCGTGCCGGCCAGGGGATACAGAAAATTGGCGGCGTGTCTGCTCATTGGTGCACAATCCCGAGTGCGACTCCGGCCTGGCGCTCGAGTTCGGTAAACTCCGGCAGAAACCGTGTTTTCGAAGATCGTGGGTAGGGGATGTCGATCGTCAGTTCTTTCACGATCACCGCCGGACGTTTCGAAAAGACGACGACCTGGTCTGATAGGTAGATCGCCTCTGAAATGCTATGTGTGACGAACAGGACGGTCGCGCCGGTTACACGTCGCAAATCGAGCAGGAGGTCATTCATCTCCAGCCGGGTGAGTTCATCCAGCGCGCCGAAAGGTTCATCCATCAGAAGAATTGAAGGCTCATGGATAATGGCACGGCAGAGCGCCACGCGCTGCTGCATCCCTCCGGACAGCTGGCGCGGGTAGGCATTCTCGAACCCCTCGAGCCCGACCAGTTTGAGGATTTCATGCGCGCGGGCCTTCGCGCGCGCGTCGTTTTTGCCGAGTACTTCCATCGGAAAGAGGACGTTTCCGAGCACGCTGCGCCACGGCATCAAGGTCGGCGCCTGGAAAACGACCCCGACGCCGGGGAAGGGTGCATTGATGGCCTTGCCGTCAAGTTCGAGCAGGCCGCCGGTTGCCGGGATCAGGCCGCCCATCATCTTGAGGACCGTCGTCTTGCCGCAGCCCGACGGGCCCAGCAGGGCGACCAGATCGCCCTTGCGGAATTGAAATGAGACATCCTTCACCGCTTGCACCGGCTGGTCGGCGGTATCGAAGGTCTTCGTGACGTTGACGATGCGGCCGAAGGGTGCCGCGGCACCGGCACCCTTCGAATCCCTTGTCATGCTTCTGCTCACGCTCGCATCAGCCTCTTGCTTTCGTTTTCAGCAACCGGCCTAGGGGATGATCGGCTTCGTCGGCAGGAAGCCGGTCAGATAGACATCCTGCGGCTTCGGTGCCTTTTCCTTCGGGAAGCCTCCGTTCTCGGCCATCCACTCCACCGACTTCTTCATCCGCTCCGCGGTGAATGAGCCGAGACCGTTCTTCTTGACGTCCGGCGTAACCGCAAGATCTTCGACGATCTTGAGCTCTTCGACAGTGATGTCGTTCTTCAATGCCTTGGCGTATTTCTGGATGATCTCAGCGGCCTCTTCCTTGTGCTGGAAGGAATATTGATAGCCGCGCAGGGTCGCCCGTACGAAGCCCTTCACGATATTGGGGTTTTCCTTGATGAACTTTTCCGTCGCCCCGATTCCGTTCGAGTAGAGATCGAGCCCATGGTCGGCGAACAGGAAGGTGACGACCTTGGCATCCTTCACCGCGCGTTCCATCGCCGGCTTGGTGATGACGAAAAAGTCGATCGCCGGAATCTTGCGCGTCGCCAGCATGGCGATGCGCGCTGACGGTTCGATGCTTTCCATCTGGAGCTTGTTGGGATCGAGGCCTTCCTTACGCATCATCGCACGGGCAATGTTGGTGATGTAGCTGCCCGTGTTCGAGCCGACCTTCAGTCCTTCGAAGTCCTTAAGCTTGGTGACGTTGGCCCCCGGGTCGAGCGAGAAGAAGCAGAAAGGAGCCTTCTGATAGATGACGGACACAACCTTGACCGTCGATCCTTCGGCACGCGCGACGACCAGGCTTGCCACGTCGACGAAGCCGATCTGTGCGATGCCCGACTCGACGTTCTGGATTCCCTGCGCCGTACCCTTGGCCGGAACGATGTTAACGTTCAGACCTTCCTCCTTGTAGAAGCCCTTGTCGATCGCAACATAGAACGGCGCGTGCCGTCCCAACGTGATGAAGTCCAGCGAGAACGTAATATCGGTCAGTTTTTTCTCCTGGGCCTGAGCCTGTCCGGCCCCGAACGCCCCACCAAGCAACAGCCAGGCGGAGCAAAGCAACGCCGCAAACACTTTCATCATTTCCCTCTCCTCTCGAGTTGCCTTTGCCGCCAATTTTATCGCTTGCGCAGTTCACTGCGTCTGTTCGTTCACCGGTGTGATCCGATGTTCAACCACTGCTCCAGTGAGATTCGCTGAAGCATCGGAAATCAGATAGAGCAGCGTCGGAACGACGCCTTCCGGCTCGCCGATCCCGATCGAGCCGCGATAATGTTCGCGTTCCGCCTGCGTGCTCACGTCCATGAACAGCGGTGTAGCCCGAACGCCCGGCGCGAGCACGTTCGCGCGGACATTGTAATCCTTGAGCTCCTGTGCCGCCGATTTGATCATCCCAATCAGCGCAGCCTTGCTCGCTGCGTATGCGCTGGCGCCGGGCCATCCGGTAAGTGCAAGCCCGGATGTGAATGCAACTATCGCGCCAGATCGCTGCTTCTTCATCAGCGGAATGATGCCGTGCAGACAGTAAAAGACGCCGTTCAGGTTTGTCTCGATCACCTCGCGCCACTGACTCGAGGTCATGTCGTCGACGTCGGTACGCACCTGGATCGCGGCGGCGAGAACTGCGGCATCAAGTCGCGGATATTTGCGGCACACCTCGTCGAGCAATCGGGCCACCGCGTGGTCATCCGCGACATCGGCCTGGCGCAGATCAATCCTCTCGCGTACAGCGGGATCAAGTCCCCGGAGCAGGTTGTCGTGCCGCCGGTCAACCGCGATGACGGAACCTCCGGCACGGGCGCAATGGCGGGCGAGGGCAGCGCCAATCCCGCTGCCCGCACCGGTGATCAGCACCGCCGAGTTGTCGAACCGGTAAGAGACCGAAATCGTCATGCCGGCACCGTTTGCCGTTGTGCGGGCTCGAGCGCGGCCCGATAGGCGGCCTCGGCCCGGCCCGACTTCATCGGCATGATCGCCGCGATATGGTCGTCGGGGCGGACCAGGACCATCGTGTCGGGTTCGCACCCGTAACGCCGCGTCACCACGTTCCCGGAGTCGAGCAGGCAGCGGTCGCGCACCGCTGAGTCGCGCTGCGCATCCCAGCGCGAGACGGCATAGTGCCGCAGCCACGGACGGTTCTCGGGAATGTCCGGCCGGCGGCGCACGTCGGTAAAATAGAGAGCGACAAATGAGGAACCGAACAGGTCGTGCAGGCGGACCTCGCGGCCATTGCTGTCGTTCACGACGCCATCCGGTGCGCGGTCTCCGACGGCCACAGGCGGAGGCTCGGCGAATGGTTTCACCATCGACCAGTCGCCACTGCCGTCGAGGCCAAGGCGGACACCGAGCAGGGAGCGGGTGTAGGCGTTACCCCAGGCGTGGCCGCTCATGGCCTTCACATCGGCCGTACGGCTCGCCATGTAGGCGCGCGCGGCTTCGGCCATTTCTCCCGAGCCTTGTTCGGCAACCGGCTTCTGCTCGCTCTCGAATGCGTCAAGAAGCGTGTCGTTGCCCCATCCACGCATGATCCAGGCGATGCGCCAGGCAAGATTGTTCGCGTCGAGGATGCCGGTATTGAGCCCGAGCGCCCACATCGGCGTGATCAGATGCGCGGCGTCACCGAGCAGAACCACCCGCCCATGATGCCATTTGCTGGCGACGCGGTGATGGATCTTGAACAGGTTGGTGCCGACCAGCTCGGTATGCTTCGCACCGCCGATGAACTCGATCGCCTTCTCGCGCAGCTCTTCGGCCGTGAACTCGCGCTGGCCTTCGAACACCGGATAGAGAAATCGCCAGCACTCGGGCTGGCGCACCAGGGTCATCCATTCCGTGGCATCGCTGAAATAGCCGAGATAGGGAAAATCGCGCGGATTCTCGACGTCGAGGTCGACCTTCAGGTCGACCAACGCGAACCTCTCCGGTAGCGAGCGGCCTTCCACCGATACACCAAGGCGGTCGCGCACCGTGCTGCGCCCGCCGTCGCATGCCAGCAGAAAGCTTGCATCGAAGCTCGTTTTTCCGTCTGGCGTCTCGAGCTGCAGCGTCACGCGATCCGCGTGTTGGGTGAAATCCGTAAGGCGATGCCTGTGACGAACCTTTCCGTAACTGGAGCCGCTCAGGCAGTCGCGCAGCGCGGGCTCCATATCGTATTGGGGCAGGTTGATGACAAATGGAAACCGCGTTTCATCGCGCAGAAGATGCAGCTTCACTGCATCGCGCTTGCGGTTCGTCGCGCGTTCCACATCGCCGATCTCGTCGACCCGCATGGCCCTGGACAGGATTTTCCCCGCGGCGCCGAAGCGTTGCCAGATCTCGAGAGTGCGGGTGAGCGTCGTGCCGGCCTTGGTTTCGGTCGACAGGCCGGGGTTGGCCTCGAACACCACGAACGGGATTTTGTAGAAGGAAAGCGCAAGCGCGGTGGTGAGCCCGACCGGCCCGGCCCCGACGATGGCGACCGGATACTCGGACTTCAAGGGAAACGCGCCGCTCTCCATCGTCACATGCTGCCACGCCGCCTTGGCCGGACCGCAGCCGCCGGTCCGGGAAGCACAACGCAAGATTGCTCGGCAAACTTTTTCACATCGGCCGAGCCTGCCGGCAACAAAAGCATCGCATTCGGAATTTCTATGTGTCAATATATTTTCGAAAATCGGGAGAATTTCCGATAGCCGAATGTCCAGCGTAAGCCGCATGAGTGCGCAATCAATCTCGCTGCAGACGAGCGACGGCCACACGCTGAGCGCCTACGAGGCGCGGCCGGAGAAGTCACCGCGCGGCGGCATCGTCCTGCTGCAGGAAATCTTCGGGATCACCGGTTATATCCGGCGAGTCTGCGACGAATACGCGCAACACGGGTACCACATGGTCGCACCCGCCTTGTTCGACCGCATCCGCAGCGGCGTCGTGCTCGACTATTCCAAGGACGATGCGGTGATAGGCAGGGAACTGCGCAGCAGGATTCCCTGGGAAAAGACCTTTGCGGATGTCGAGGCCGCCAGGGACCGTCTGAAGGGGGCCGGTAAGATCGCCACGCTCGGCTATTGCTGGGGTGGCACGGTGTCCTGGCGTGCGGCCGGTCACCTTGATGGCGTTGGGGCTGCGGTCTGCTACTACTGTACGCAGATCGGTCCGTACATATCCGAACAGCCGCGCTGCCCGGTCTTGATGCACTTCGGCGAAAAGGACCACATCGCGACGCTCGAGCATGCCGGTGCGCTCCGCGCTGCGCAGGGCGCTCTGGTTGAAATCCAGGTTTATCCTGCCGGTCACAGCTTCAGTTGCGATGAGACGCCGAACTACCGTGCGGCAAGCGCGAAGCTCGCGCTGCGGCGGACGCTTGATTTTCTGGCGGCACACATCGGATAGATGAGGGAAAGACGTGACTAGATCAGTGAACATAACAACGGACAAAGACAGGCAACGTTCATGACCTTCGTTCAGCAACACGACGGTGCGATCGAGCCGACGGTCAACGGCCAGGTTTTCCGCCAGATCCGTCTCGATATCGTGACCTGCCGCCTCATGCCGAACGAGCGGCTTCGCGTCGAGGCTCTCCGCAAGCGTTACGGCGTGGGGGGCAGCCCGATCCGCGAAGCCCTGATGCGGCTAGAGGCCGAGGGTCTGGTCATCCTCGAGCAGAACAAGGGGTTTCGCGTGTCACCCGTGTCGCGCGAGCACCTGCTCGACTTGATGAAGACGCGCGTTGAAATCGAGGGACTGGCGTTGCGCTGGTCCATCGAGCACGGCGGCGTGGATTGGGAAGCGGATCTGCTTGCGGCCTATCACCGCCTGTCGCGTCAGAAGAAGACCATTCGCGGCAGCGGCAACGAGATCAATCTCGTCTGGTTCAGGGAGCATCGTAATTTTCACAGCGCGCTGACGGCGGCGTGCGGATCGCAGCATCTGATGGGAATTCGCGACAATCTGTTCGCGCAAGCCGAACGCTATGTCGCGCTTTCGATCATATCGAAGTGTCCGCCGCGCAATGACGATAGCGAGCACGAGCAGATGATGCGGGCGGCCCTCGCGCGTAACGCGACACGCGCGGTACAGCTGATGAGCGACCATATCGGACGAACAAACGAACGCGTGGCCAAAACCCTTGCCGCTGTGGCGGATCCGTCCGTCAGGCTGCGGCGCGTGAACGGCAAATCATGACATGACCGAGGCCTTCTCCATCGAAGCCGGACGGCTGAGCGGTCTGGTTGCCCGTCTTTTCTCTGCCGCCGGTGTGCCGGACACGGCTGCAAGAACAGTCGCGGAGGCGCTGGTGGAGGCCGATCTCGAGGGGCAGTCCTCGCATGGAGTCATGCTGGTCGAACTGTATCTGGACCGGATCCGCAAAGGTTCGGTCTCGTTGCGGCAGGCCGGCGAGATCGTCTCGGACAAGGGTGCAACCGTCGTTCTCGATGCACACCATGCACTCGGCCATCTGACCGGCGATCAGGCAATCGACATCGCGGTCGAGCGGGCGCGCCGGTATGGAGTCGGCCTTGTGGCCGTGCGCCATGGTTTTCATTTCGGGACGGCGCGGCGCTTTGCACTCAAGGCGGCTGATGCGGATTGTATCGGCATCGTCATGTGCAATACACGGCCGCTGATGCCGGCGCCCGGCGGTGCCGAGCGCGTGGTCGGAAACAACCCGATTGCGATTGCGGTGCCGTCCGACGGCCCTGCGCCCGTAGTGCTGGACATGGCGACGAGCGAGGCGGCGATGGGCAAGATCCGCATGGCGGCGAAGTCGGGGCAGCAGATTCCCGTGACCTGGGCGTCCAAAGCCGACGGCAGCAACACCACCGACCCGATCGAGGCAATCGCCGGCATGCTGCTTCCCGCCGGCGGGCCGAAGGGTTTCGGGCTCGCATTTTTGATCGATCTCTTGTGCGGCGTCCTTTCTGGCGGGGCGACCGGCGCGGCGGTCCAGCCGCTGTACGGCGATGCGGCCACGCCCTACGATTCCTCGCATCTTTTCATCGCAATTGACATCACGTATTTCGGCGATCGCGCCCGGCTCCGTGCCGCGGTCAGTGCCGCAGCGGAGCGAATCCGCGCCGGCGCGCGTGCGCCCGGTGTCGCGCGGCTGTTCACGCCCGGCGAGCCGGAATGGGCGAGGCGGCAGAGCGCCGCGGGGCAGGTCACGCTGCCACGCGCGGTTGCGGAAACACTTCTGCACCTTGCGAATGAATTGCGGGTGCCGGCCGACGCTCTGCTGCCATCCGAAAAATACGAAAGGACCTGAAAATGGCGAAGCGTGAAGTCAAGACCGACAAGATCCGTACACCGAGCGGCGTGTTTTCGCAGGCCACCGTGATCGAGGCTCAGGGAAAGCTCGTCTTCATTTCGGGAATGACGGCACGCCGCCCGGACGGCACGATCGCGGGCATCGGCGATATCACGGCGCAGACGCGGCAGGTGTGCGAGAATATCAAGTCGGCGGTGGAAGCAGCCGGCGGAACCCTCGACGACGTCTGCCGCGTCGACGTTTATGTGCGCAACATGGAGCACTTCAAGGAAATTCACGCGGTGCGCCAGGAATACTTCAAGCCACCGCTGCCGGCCTCGACGATGGTCGAGATCTGCAAGATGACGTCGCCCGACTACCTGATCGAGATCAACGCAATCGCTGTCATTCCGACCAGGTGATGCAGCAACGGGGATCAGCCATGGCCGACAAGTCGGGACTTAAAACAGCAAAAGAGAAGGGCATCAAGCTTGGTGAAATCGGGCAGCGCATCGTTTTCGAGAACGAATATGTGCGCATCTGGGAGGTCAATCTCGATCCGGGCGAGACGATCGATTTCCACATTCACTATCATCCGTACGTCGTCATCTCGCTTGGCGGGGGCAGGAACGAGATCGAAACGATTTTTGGCGACAAAAGCATGACCCATGAGCCGCTCGGCTCGACGGTGTTCATCAACGAGATGCGTCCGGTGCACAAGCTCACCAATCGCGATAGCGTGCGCTATCTCTCGCGGCTGGTCGAGCTGAAGAGCGTTCGCTGGACGGCGGAGTAGGGGCGTCTCGATGCCGCAGGTGACCGGTGGCTGGGACGTCCACACACACATCGTACCGCCGGCCGTGGTTGCGGCGGGCGGCCGGGGCGCGTTCGGCATGCGCGCATCGCCCGATACGCTGACGATCTGCGCGCACGGCGTTCCGCTGCATCCGCTCACCGACGTGCGCAGGCTGGTCGACCGCGTTGCAACCGACTGCCTTGACGGCGCAGTCGTCTCCGTGCCGCCGCCTCTGTTCCGGCCGGACCTGAGCGAGGCCGATCGGCGCGACTATGCGAATCTCGTGAACGAGGGGCTTTTTGAGGCCTGCCATGACCATGCCGGCACGCTGCGGCCGCTCGCCTATCTGCCGGTCGAGGCACCGGAGGTTGCGGCCGACATTGCCGCGGGCCTCGACGACCGCTGGGCCGGCGTGGTGATGGGCACCGAAACGAACGACGTTTCCTATGCGTCGGAGCGGCTCGATCCGCTGTGGTGGACGTTGAGCGAACGCAGGCTCGCGCTCTTTATCCATCCGGGCTCGACACCCGACAGACGGCTCGATCCGTTCTATCTCACCAACCTGCTCGGCAACCCGGTCGAGACGACGATTGTCGCCTCGCATCTCGTCTTCGCCGGCGTCATGCAACGCCACCCCGGCCTGAAGATCATTTTGGCGCATGGTGGCGGATGCGTCGCCGCGCTGTGCGGGCGCTGGCAGCGCGGCGCCGCAACGAAGCGGCCGGGGATTCCGGCGCTTCCGCTCGAGCCACACGAGGCCGTGCGCAGGTTCTACGTCGACAGCCTCGTCCACTCGGCGGCATTTCTCGACACCGTCATCAGAACGATCGGCGAAGACAAGGTCCTGCTCGGCAGCGACTGGCCGTTTCCGATGGGTGCCCCCGATGCCGAGCACGATCTCGGATCGCTCGACGAGGCGCTTCGTCTGCAAATTCGCAAGACCAATGCCGAACAAGCCTTCGGCGGCCGATTGAAAACACGACAGGGTGCGTCATGACAAAGCTTTCGAAAGAAATGCCCGGGCTCGAGGAAATCCTCATCGCCACCGATTCGATGCCTTGGCGCGAGAAGTCGCTCAAAGGCATCCATGAGAAGATGCTGTGGCGGAACGAGGAAACCGGCGCATCGATCGCGCTGATCAAATTCGACAAAGGCGCCGGCATCCCGCAGCCGCACTACCACTCGTCGAACCAGTTCATGTTCTGCCTGTCTGGCAAATACGAGTATACGTCGACCGGTGTCGTGCTGACGGCGGGCTCGTTCTACTGCAATCCGAAAGGGAATGTGCACGGACCCGCGGTCGCACGGGAGGAAACGGTGGTGGTCGAGATTTACGACGGCCCGCATTACCCGGAAAAGCCGTCATGGTACACGGACGAACGGGACGCGCACTGACCGATCATGAGTGATCAGCAGCTCAGAGCGGTCGGGAGGGGCGTTCACGTCTGGATCGGTGCCGGCGGCGATTCAAATGCGGGAGTGATCGAAACGCCGCACGGGCTGATCGTCATCGATGCTCAGCAGAACCGCCCGCTCGGTGAGAAATTCCGCAACGCCCTGACAGCGTCGTTCACTGCGCCGGTCCGCGCCCTCATCAACACGCATTTTCATCTCGATCACGTCGCCGGCAACGTGGCTTTTGCCGATGTGTCGATCCTCGCGCACGAGAAGACGCTGCAGGCGCTTGAGCACGAGCTCGGGCCGATGAGCGCGAGGGGTGCCACGGTCACCGACACGCTGACCAAGATCCGCATGTTCTTCGGCGGCAATTTCGATGAGCTGGTGCCGGACGGCGAGCGTGGCTGGTTTATCGAGCGCGTGGATGGGTCGGCGCCGCTGACGGTAGTGCCGCCATCGGAGACCTTTGCCGACCGGCTCGAATTCAGGCTGGCGGCCGACACGGTGCGCGTCGATTACTGGGGTCCGGCGCATTGCGACGGCGACGTTGTCATCCATCTGAAAAAGGCCGGCGTGGTGTTCATGGGGGACCTTTTTTTCCATGGACGCTTCCCCTGGTTCGGCGACTGTGATCTTGACGGCTGGATCTCCACCCTCGACCGCGTGCTGAGGATGGATGTCGTGACGGTCGTGCCCGGTCATGGGCCCCCGGCATCGTTGAAGGAGCTGGCGGACTTTCGGACGCTGCTTGCAGCCGTGCGGGGCGAGGTGGACAGGGCAATCAAGGCGGGATGGTCGGAAGATGCTTCGGCGCGCGACATCGCGCTTGCCGACTATGCGGCGATGCAGCGCTACCGGGAATGGATGCCGTTCAATATCCGCGCGGTCTACCGCTATCTGCGCGGGCGCTAGCGCACGATCGGCGGCCAGCCGATCGGATTGGCCTGCTGCACCAGCTTTGCCAGGCCGAGGATTTTCGGTTCCTCGAAGCGCGGGCCGACGATCTGCAGTCCGGCCGGAAGGCCGTCCGCCGAAAGGCCCGCGGGCACGCTTGCGGCGGGGAGACTGAGCAACGTGATGAGGAACCCGGGCGCGATCCAGTCGATGTAATCGCTGAAAGTCTTGCCGTTGATCTCTTTCGGGAAGTTCCATTCGACAGGGTAAGGCTTCACCGGCGCGGCCGGGCAGAGCAGAAGATCGTAGCGTTCGAACAGCGCGCGCATTTTCTGGAACAGCGCAAACCGCGTCCTTTCCGCCGATGCGATGTCGGTCGTAGTGATGGTGAGGCCGGACTGCACGTTGCCACGCAGGTTGTCGCCGAAGGCTTCGAGCCGCTCGAGGTTGGCGAGCTGCTGGCCGACCATCCACACGCCGCGCCAGGTCTTGTAGGGCGCGCGCCCTTCTGCCAGGTCAAAGTCGATTTCGTCGACGGTTGCACCCTGGCCGCGCAGGCCGGTGGCCGCCTTGCGGCAGATCGCCTCGATTTCGGCGTCGACCCCGATGCCGGCGATGTCGCGCGTGAATGCGATGCGCAGGCCCTTCGCGTCGCGCATCCTGCCGACGATACCGGCGGCGCTCGGCCAGGGCGGCGCGAACGAGATCGGCGAGACGCGGCTGAATCCGGCGATCGCGTCGAGCATCATCGCTGCGTCCTCGGCGGTGCGGGCGAGCGGCCCGTGCACCTGCCCGGGGTCCCAGGCGAGCGGCATCGGATGATTCGGTGTAAGCCCCGGGGTCGGGCGGATGCCGACGATGCCGCAGAATGCGGCGGGAATGCGTACCGAGCAGCCGAAGTCGGTTCCGTGCGCGATCGGCAGCATACCGCTCGCGACCGCAGCGGCCGAGCCGCCGGAGGAGCCGGCGGGGCTCAGGGCCGTGTTCCACGGGTTGCGCGTTGCACCGAACAGCGCATTGACGGTGTTGGCGCCGGTGGCGAATTCCGGCGTGTTGGTCTTGGCAAGAATGATCGCACCGGCCGCCTTCAGGCGGCGCACGACCTCGGCATCCTCGCGCGGCACGTTGTCGGCGTAGAGAGGCGAGCCGTACGTGGTGCGGATGTCCGCAGTTTCGACGACATCCTTGATGCCGATCGGCAGGCCGTGCAACGGCCCGCATTTGTCGCCGCGCGTTACGGCTTTTTCAGCCTCGCGTGCCGCCTCGCGTGCGCCGTCGGCGGCAAGCGTCACGATCGCGTTCAGCGTGGGATTGAGGCGCTCGATGACGGCAAGGTGGGCATCGAGGATCTCGACCGGGCTGATCTTGCGCCCGCGCACGAGCGCGGCGAGTTCATGGGCGGGCTTGCGCCAGAGGTCAAGCATGGGGATCGCTATTCGCCGGCACAGGGAACCTTGTGCGCGACATGGGGAACATAAGAACCCTTGTACGCCGGCATAGGGGCGCTATTCGCCGACGTCGACGATGGCAACGACCGGGCCGCCCCCCTGCGGCCCCTGATGCATCGCGTCGACCGAGACAAAGACCGCGGGATCGCCGATCGCGGCTGCGGCGACGCCGCCGACTGCGGCTTTGGCGTGTCGATGATGGTGGACATCGGAATCATCCAGCATGATCTGGCGGCGTCCGCGCAGCGTGCCGCGCCGGTCCGCTTCGCATTTCATGAAGCAGTTGACGAGCTTGCCGTTGAGGTCGCCGGCGCGCGCGCGTTCAGGCAGCGGCAGACCTGCATTGCGGATGGATTCATAAATTCCATCGATATCGAGCGCGTCTTTCATCACCGCGTGGCCAATGCGGTAGCGGCCGCCGGCGCCGGCCCTGTTGCCGAGCAGGACAATCTGCGCCTGCGTCAGCTCGACGCCCGAGGAGCACGAGGCGACGGACGAGTAGAGGTCGAGGTTGCGGCAGATCTCCTCGGCCTTCGGCATCCTGATCTCGCCGAGTGCGACAGCGATCCCGAGCGCGGTGGTGCCGTTGGACACGCCCATCGAGTCGTGAACCTCGCAGGCGACGTGCTTGCCGCGCGACTCGGCGTCGCGCACGGAGTCGATCGTGAGCAGCGGCGTCTTGGTCTGCACGTAGTGGACGTCCTTCGGGTCGCTGATGCCGGCGTCGCGCATGGCGTCCTTCACCGCGATGGCAACTTTCTCCACCATCGCCGGCCTCCCGATATCCTCCGGGAGCAGTACCGCGCTCATCGCGGTACCCATCACAAGACGCGATTTCGACGCCGGGCCGGTCATGCCATTGCGAGCGAAGATCGTGGCATGTGGCGTGATGACGCCGTCGCAGCCGCCCGACCAGACCATCGGAATCTGATTGACAGCCTTCTCGTCGCGCTTGCCGTGCTTGAGCAGCACGCGGCGAAAAGCCTGGTCCGCGAGGATACGGGTGAAGTCGTTGACCCCGCCGTTTCCCTCAGTTTTGCCTATGACTCCAATGACTTCATCCGCAGCGAAAGTGCCGGCCGCAATGGCCTTTTCCAACCCCGAGGCGTCGGAAACGGACTTTAGTTCGACTTTGAGCACTTCAATCGCCATTGCTCTTGTTACTCCCGTTGGGCGCCGGACATCTGCTCAGGCGTTTCGCCCGGACCAGATTCCGCGCAATTCCTCGATTGTGGAAATTTCACCGAAGAAACGGTCGATGTTGCGCACCGCCATCTCGTGCTCTTCGGTCGAATAGGCTGCGGCGCCGTCGCGCACGAGCACGACGTAGTAGTCGTTCATGAAACCTTCGCGTACGGTCGACTCTACGCACACATTGGTCGAGACACCGGTAACCACGATGGTGCGCACGCCATTGGCGCGCAGGACCGTGTCGAGATCCGTCCTGTGAAACGCACTATAGCGGTGCTTGGTCACCACGATATCACCGGGTTGCGGCCGCACGTCGCCATAATAGTCGCCCTCCCAGGAGCCATCGCGGCAGACCGGGGTCCGCGTGTATCCGCCGCCCTGCTTGCGCGCGGCCTGCTCGAGCCACACGTCCGACAGATAGCGGTTGTCATCGGTCGTATAGACGCTGCGCACGAAAACAACGAGCACGCCCGCCATGCGTGCGCCGTCGATCAGTGTGGGCAATTGCCGCGCCATCTCCTGTACTGACGAGACGTCACGGCCACCTTTGTCGACGAGTCCACCGCGTGCGCAGAAGTCGTTCTGCATGTCGATCACGATCAATGCTGCGTGGCTCGGGTCGACTTTTTCACGCAGCGAACCGAGCGGTGCGACGTGTGAAATCCTGGCGGCGGCGGCGAGATTGTCCTGATAGGAGTTACCCATCGCGTTTTCCCCTCAACACTGCCTTGCGAAACTGGATATGGCCTGTACCCGCACCGCCCGATATAACCGGCGGCGTAGCGTCACCAAGGAAACTGCGTCATGGGCAACCGCTTTGCGCCGTTCGTTGTCGCCCTCGAAGAGCATTACTGGGACGGCGATCTCGTTGCGCATTTTCCGGGCCGCGAGGGCAAGCGTCTTTCCCAGGTCGAGGAGCGCTTGCAGGACATCACGAACCTGCGCATTAAAGAGATGGATGAGGCGGGCATCGACTTGCAGGTGCTTTCGCACGGTGCGCCCGGCACGCAGAAGATGGAGGCCGAACCGGCGGTGAAGCTGTCGCGTCAGACCAACGATCGCCTGGCCGAGATCGTGAAAGCCAACCCGAACCGTTTTGCCGCATTCGGCATCCTGCCGACACCCGATCCGAGGGCCGCTGCAGACGAGTTGGAGCGCACCGTCAGCAAACTCGGCTTCAAGGGCGCGATGATCCACGGCCTTACCAACGGATTGTTCATCGACGACAAACGTTTCTGGCCGATCTTCGAGCGTGCGGAAGCACTCGACGTGCCGATTTACCTGCATCCTTCGTTCCCGCATCCGGCTGTCATCGAGGTCTATTACAAGGACTACGCGTCGAAGTTTCCCGAGCTGGTTGGCCCGGCGCTCGGCTTCACAGTCGAGGCCGCAACGCAGGGCGTGCGTATGGTGCTCAGCGGTCTGTTCGATGCGTATCCCAGGCTCAAGGTGATCCTCGGCCATCTCGGCGAAGGCCTGCCGTTTCTGCTTGGCCGCATCGACGAAACCCTGTCGCGGCCGGGCAACCCCGGCGGCTCCTTCCGGGAAAAATTCTGCGAGCATTTCTACCTGACCACCAGCGGAAACTTTTCCACCAACGCGCTTGTCTGCAGCATGATGGAGATGGGCGTGGACCGCGTCATGTTCTCGGTCGACTGGCCGTTCGCGCCGAACAAGATGGGCACCGATTGGCTCGAGGCGGCGCCGATTTCGCGCGACGACAAGGTCAAGATTTTCGGCGGCAATGCACGGCGTCTGCTGCGGCTGTGACGCAATTCTGGTCCCACGAAAGCACACGTCCGCCGTCCCCCGTCACGTCTATGCGCTTCTGAACCACTCGAACTGGGTCGCCGCTGCCGGCATGCGTGGCAGGTAGCGGCCATTGGGCTTGCCGACGATCTTGCCGTCGCGCGCGATGATCTTGCCGGCCTTGATCGTTGCGACCGGCCAGCCCTTGAGCCGTTTTCCCTCGAAAGGCGAAAAATCCGACATGCCCTGCAGGTCTTCAGCACGCACGACCTTTTCCATCTCGAGATCGACGACCACGAGATCAGCATCGGACCCCACGGCAATCGTACCTTTCTGCGGGTAGATACCGTAGACGCGTGCTGGCGAGCGGGTCGCGCGTTCAACCAGGACTTCGAGCGGCACGCCGCGCGCGCGGCCGTAATGCAGCAGCGCCGGCAGGTGGGTGCCGAGCGCCGGAAGGCCGGGCCGTGAGCCGTGCAGGCCGGCTTCCGGTTTTTTCGTAGCACGTGCCCGCGACGTGTTGTCGGTACCGACGGTGTTGATCGAGCCTTCGCGGAATCCTTCCCACAGCGCCGTTTGATGCTCGGGCGTGCGCACCGGCGGTACCATCTTCACCAGGAAGCCGTTTGGATCGAGGCTGTTGATGCCCAGATAGGGGGTCGTCGTCTCGACGGTGAAATGCATGCCTGCCCGGCGTGCGGCACGCACGACCTCGAGGCCCTGGTAACTGGAGAGATGTACGACGTAAAGGTGCGCGCCCGCGACTTTCGCGAGATAGAGCGCGGTCTGAATGGCGAGCGCCTCTGCAATCGCCGGGTGTGCGTCCTCCCAATCTTTCAGCGTCCCTTCGGGCTTACGCCGTTTCAACTCGTTGCGCGCGGCATCAATCAAAGCGCCGGTCTCACAGTGGACGCAGGCGACCGCGTCGGGACCAAGCGAGGCGACGGTGCGGAAGCCGTGCAGAAGAACGTCGTCGGTGACCGATTTCACGATGCCGGGCATGCCCGACATGTAGAACTTGAACGAGCGGATGCCGTACTGCTCGGCATAGCCGGGGATTTCCTCGATCTGTTTTTCCGAGAAGATCTGCGGGTGGAAAACGGAATCGACGTAACTACGCTCGTCCATTGCCTTGCGAAAGGCGGGAAGGTGATCGAAGTAGGAGTCTTCCAGACTGCGCAAGAAGATACCGACGGTGGTGACGCCACCGAGGATGCCTGCGCGGGTTTCGGTTTCCGCTTCGCTTTCGAAGGACTGCTCGTTGCCGATATGGATGTGCGGGTCGAAAATTCCGGGCAGCACCGTGCGGCCGGTGGCATCGTAGGTCTCGGTGCCGGCGTCCGCCAGGATGTCGCCGATCACAGCGATCTTGCCGCCGGCAATCCCGACGTCAGCTTTGATCTGGCCGACGCCGGGGATGACGAGCGTGCCATTGCGGACGATGAGGTCGAGCGGGCTGCTTTCGCTGCCTTTCGCCATGGCCGGATCTTTCTCGTTAGGTTAGGAACTCGTTTGTGTAGGTGTCTGCGATCGGCGGCGGGTTCTTCAGATCGAGATATTTGACCATCAAATCCTGTGTCGCCTGCATCTTTTCTTTCGTCATCGCGCCGAGCGGACCTTTTGTATTATCGGCGTTGCTCAGCTTGCGGATGATCGCGATTTCCTGCACCGCCGTCTTCTCGTCGAGTTGCGGCTGATGCTTCTTCAGCATCTGCACGGCCTCTTCCGGATGCGCGAGCGTGAATTTCACGCCCTCCATCGTGGCCTGCACAAAATTGCGCGTGACCTCCGGTTTGCTCTTGATGAAGTCATCCATCGCACCGAGGCCATTAGAATAGAAGTCCGCACCGTAGTCGGAATAAACGAGGGTCCCGATCTTGTCGTTGTTCTGTGCGGCCTTCTGCAGGACGGGAAGGGTGAAAAGGTAAGTGATCATGCCGTCAACCGAATGATTGAGAAGAACGGCATTCTTCGAGTTCGGATCGACCGACAACCAACTGACCTTGCTTTCATCGATGCCGTTCGCCTTGGCAAAGGCGGGAAACATCAGTTTCGGCGAATCGCCGGGTGAAAAGGCGATCTTCTTGCCCTCGAGATCTTTCGGTTTCGAGATACCTTTACCCTCGATATAGAACACGGTGTGCGGCGATTTCTGATACAGGCAGGCGAGGGCGCGGATTTTTGCGCCTTCCTTGGCGCGCACCGCCATCATCACGCCGATGTCCTGGAAGACAAACTGCGCCTTGCCGGCGATCAGCGTGCGCAGGCCCTGCATGGTGCCGCTGCCTTGCGCGATGCTGACATTGAGATTCCTGCCGGCGTAGAAACCTTTTTCAAGCGCGGTGTAGTAGGGCGCGTGACGCCCGAACGCGATCCAGTCGAGCTGGAAATGGATGTCTTCGGTGGCAGCGTGCAACGGTCCGATCCGTGCGCCTGCCGCGAGCGCGAAGCCCGCACTCGCGGTATTGCGGAGAAATGCACGTCGTGACGTCGACTTTGTCCGACCCTGCTTTGTCATGACCTTCCCCCTTTCAGCTCCCTCCGCCCAGGGTTTCGACCTGGCGGGCGGAGACATGCCAGTGCACCACGACTTTCTCGATGATCTCGATGATGAAATAGAAAATGATGCCGAGCAGCGTCAGCGTCAGGACGCAGGCGAACACGAGCCGTGTGTCGAGCTCGCCATTGGCAACCAGCACCAGGTAGCCGAGTCCCTTTTCCGCGCTGACAAATTCGCCGACGATCGCCCCGACGACGGCAAGCGTGCTTGCCACCTTCAGGCCGCCGAAGATCGCCGGCAATGCATTGGGAAACCGCACGTACCAGAACACCTGAAACGGGCTGCCGCCCATGGAGCGCAACAGTTGGATGGTCTCGGGCTGCGCCGAGCGCAGCCCGACGACGGTATCGATCACGACGGGGAAGAATGCTATCGCGAACGCGATCAGCACTTTCGACGACAGTCCGGTGCCGAGCCAGACGATAAAGATCGGCGCCACCGCGGCTTTCGGCACGATCTGGAACGCGACCAGGATCGGATAAAAAGCGGTCTCGAGCGGCCGCGAATAGACGATCATCGCTCCGAGCGGCAGGCCGACGGCGACACTGAGCGCAAACCCGAGCACAAATTCGCTCGCCGTGATCGTGCTCATCTGCATCAGCAGCGGAAACTTGGCGACCGCAGTCTGCAGGATCGAACTCAGGGACGGCAGGATGAGCGGGGATACGAGGCCGGCGCGGGTGACGGCCTCCCACACGGCGACAAGAACGAGTGCTACCAGCGCGGGATAAAGATAGGTCGCGGCGCGGGCCGTCCAGGGCAGTCGATCAGGGCGCGAGGTCTGAGGGTCAGCTGACATTGGCTGTCAATCCTCGTTCAGCAGCCCGAAGGCCTGGAGCTGCTCGCGGATCATGGCTGCGTAAGAGCCGAACTGTTTGCTTTCTCGAACCGAGAGACGTCGCGGGCGCGGCAGATCGACGTCGATGATCGTGGCAATGCGACCGGGGCGTGGGCTCATCACCGCCACGCGATCGGCGAGAAAGATCGCTTCCCAGATGCTGTGGGTGATGAAAAGCATGGTCTTGCGGTTCTCGAGCCAGATGCGCTGCAGGTCGAGATTCATCTGCTCGCGTGTGAGGGCATCGAGTGCGCCGAACGGCTCGTCCATCAGCAGCAATTTTGGGTCGTGGATTAGTCCGCGGCACAACGCCACGCGCTGGCGCATGCCGCCCGACAGTTCCCACGGATACGCGTTCTCGAACCCGCCGAGCCCGACGCGCTGCAGCAGAGTGCGAGCCGCAGCTTCATATCTGCTGCGCGGCAGCCCGCGAACGTCGATTTGCAGCAGTACATTGTTGAGGACGGTGCGCCATTCGAGAAGGGCGTCGCGCTGGAAGATGACACCGACGTCGATATAGGGTTTGCGGACGGTCTCTCCCTTGATTGCGATTTCGCCCGCGGAAACGGGGATGAGCCCCGCCACCATCATCATCAACGTGCTTTTCCCGCACCCCGAAGGTCCGACGATCGAAACGAACTCGCCTTCGCGGAAATCCAGCGATACGTCGTCGACTGCTTTGAGGGCACGTCCGCGTGTTTTGTAGATCTTGTCGACGTTCCTGATGCGGACAAATTCCGGTGCCGGCGCCGCAGCGTGGTGGATTGGCACGACGCGTGCGGCGGCTGATGTCACGGGAGGAGCTCCTGCATCAGCGTGGAGCGCGCGACCTCGCGGCCGTTCCTGAACACATGGCGGCGGGGTGGCTGCAGCCGCAATGCCTCGTGCGTTGACGGCGCGCCGACAACTACCAGGTTGGCACTCATGCCGGGCGCAATGCCATAGTCCTTCAGCCGCGCGCATTTGGCGGCATTGACGGTAATCATGTCCATCACCTGCTCGAGCTCGTGCGGCAGCGTGAGCTGCGCGACATGCGCCATCATCGACGCGCATTCCAGCGGATCGGGTTTGCCGAAGGGGTAGTAGGGATCGTTGACGTCGTCCTGCGAGGTGACGACGTTGGCGCCGCGCGCCAGCAGCTCCTTCACGCGCGCGCAGCCCCGGCGCCGCGGCTCGCGGTCGAGCCGGGCCGAGCAGACGAGGTTGATGTGCGCGTTGACCGAAACGGTGATGCCGGCGGTCGCCACCATGTCGATGACCTTCGCCGCGTAGACGTCGTTGTAGCCGGCCATCGCGCCGCAATGGCTGGCGGCGACGCGGCCCGCAAAGCCCTCGCGCATGGTCTTGATCGCGAGATATTCGAGGCTGCGCGAATTCGCGTCATCGGTGTCGTCGACCAGCATGTGGATGTCGAGATCGTGCTTCTTCGCGAGCGCGAAGCAGATGTCGATGTGCTCGCGCGCATCGGCGTCGCTGTACTCGTACCACGGCAGCCCGCCGACGATGTCGCAGCCTTCTTTGATCGCCTCGTCCATCAGCTCGGCCGCGCCGGGATCGCGCACGATGCCTTCCTGCGGGAAGGCGACGACCTGGATCGTCGCGTAATCCTTCATCTTCTCGCGTGCGAGCAGCAGGCCGCGCGCGGCCTTCAGGCCGCCGATGGTGCCGACGTCGCAGAACAGGCGGAAGAACGTGGTGCCGTTCTTGACCCCCGTCTCGATGGTGCGCACGGCCCGCGCGGCGACCTCCGCCGGGTCGTAATTGCGCTTGTGGTCGTTGGTGATCTCGATCGCCTCCGGCAGCGTGCCGGACACGTTCGGCCGCATGATTTCGCCGAGCAGGCACTTGTCGGCGTGGTAGTGCAGGTTGAGAAAGCCCGGCAGCACGAGGCTTCCGGCGGCATCGATCTCGCGCCCGCCCTTCTCGGGAAGCTTCGGCCCGACCGCCGCTATCTTTTCGCCGTCGATGGCGATGTCGACCCGGTCTTTCCGGCCCCGCACCCGGGCATTGCGAATGACGATACTCATGACCGACTTGACCCCATCATCGCCCGCCGATTTACGTCCTGCGCCTCATATGCGTTCGAGAATGTGCAGACCGCGCGTGCGGTCGATCAGGTAGATCAGGCCGCGATCGTCGAAGCACACGTCGTTGCTCTGCACGCGCTTGGCGCCGGCCGGGACGTCCGGCATGAACGAGGCGACCTCTTTCGGCGCGTGCGGATTGGCGATATCGACGATGCGCAGCCCGTGCGCGAACCACGCGATCGGAATCTCTGTCGAGCGGATGTCCTCGCAGAACTGATGCAGCCCCGTATAGTCCTGCTTCGGCGTGCCGTCTTCCTCGGCCACCTGGAAGCTGGCAAAGGGCATCGGCCGCGTCTCGTCGGTGATGTCGACCAGCCACAGGAAGGCCGGTGGAGTCGGGCCGGGCAGGCGCACGACGTCCTCATCGGCGACGAGCATGACGCGGCGCCCCCGCAGCGGAAACGGCACCGGCAATGCCGTATGCGTCGGCCACGGAAACGGCGGGCTCCAGTCAAGACCGGACACGAATTTCGGCCTGGTGATATCGTCGATGTCGAGAATGACAAAGCCGCCATGCCAGTAGCTCGTGTAGAGCCTGTTGCCGACGCGCATCGGGTGATGGCAGCGGTGCGCCGTTCCTTCCCAGGTCGGTGTCTCGCCGCCGGCCGTCCACTGGCCCGGCATCCACCAGCGGCCGACCTCGGCGGGCTTTGCCGGATTGCGGAAATCGATGATCGACACGACATTGCCGAGATAGCCGTCGAGCTCGGGTGAGCCGTAGACGTAGCGCCCGTCAAAGGTGAAGCGATGCATTCCGCGTGCCGCCCACGTTGTGATGTGCGTCGGCTTTGACGGGTTGCTGACGTCGAAGACCTCGAGGCCGCCCTTGAACCCGGGGTCGATGCGTCCGATCGGAAAGATCTCGCGGTTGACAAGCATGACGCCGTTCTCGACGCGCACTTTGTGCGACAGCGTCCCTTCCGGAACCTTGATCTGGGCAAGCTCGCGCGGCTTCGCAGGGTCGGTGACGTCGATGATGCTGGTGCCGTTCGGCGGCCTGACGTGCCCGACATAGGCGACATTGTTGCGGACCACCACCTGTCCGCCGCCCGCACAGTCAAAATAGCCGACGACTCTCAGCCCTTTTGCGATCGCCATCGGCCGCACTCCACCTCACGTCCAGCCTACACAGACTGCGGCCGCCGCGTCCGCTCACCTGCGCTTCAACGCTACAATGTGTTTTGTATGTCGGTCAATCTATTCGCTTGGATGGATTCACGAAGGTCGCTGACGCGATCAAATTTCTGCAGGCATGACATGCAAATTTCGCTTGCTCCTGTCTGTTCGCAGTAATACAAAAAATCATACAAGGTTCCTTGGCTTGAGTGGCGTCGAATGGCGAATGGCCAGAAGCATCTGCGGCAGGCAATCGAGCCGAGCGCGTTCAGGATTTCCCTGTCCAAGGGCAACGGCCGTCCGCTCTTCATGCAGCTGCACGAGCAGATCGTTGATCGCATTGCCGCGGGCGAGCTGACGGCAGGCGCGCGCCTGCCACCGGTACGTCGGCTCGCCCAGCAGCTCGGCATCAACCACATGACCGTCGCCAAGGCCTACAAGGACCTCGCGGAAGCCGGCTTTGTCGAAGGCCGCGCCGGCGGCGGAACGCACGTGCGGGCGCCGTACGGGACAGGCTCGCGCCGTGGACGCGGGTCCGAGCCTCAGTCGGCGGGTCCGTTGCTGTCCGAGCGTCTGTATGAGCTTTCGCGTGCGCCCGGCGTGATCAGTTTCACGACCAACTATCCCGCCCCGGACTCCGAGTGCGCGAAGGAATTTGAAACCTGCCTGCAATCGGTCGTGGCGGACGGCCTGTCGCCGTATTTCGCGTACGACCCGCCCAATGGGCGCATCGGGTTCCGCCGCGCGATTGCGGAATATCTCGCGCGCGGGGGGCTGACGGCGGCGCCGGAAGACGTGATCGTGACCTCGGGCGCCCAGCAGGCGATCGACCTTGTCGTCCGGCTGCTGGTGCCACACGGGTCCCCCGTCATCGTCGAGCGTCCCTCGTACTACGGCGTGATCAATGCGCTCCGCGGCGTCGGCGCACGAATTCTCGAAGTGCCGCTCGAGGCCGACGGCATGGAGATTGAAAAGCTCGAGGCGCATCTGGCGCGGCACCGACCGCGCCTGATCTACACCAACCCGACCTTTCAGAATCCGACGGGCGTGACGACAAGCATCGAAAAGCGCCGCAGCATACTTGCGCTCGCGCGCAAGCATGGCGTTGCGATTCTCGAGGACGATCATAATTCGGAACTGCGCTTTTCCGGCTCTCCCGTTCCATCCATTCGTTCGCTCTCGGAACCGGGCGACAACGTCTTCTTCGTCCGCGGGTTCGGAAAGGTTTTCCTGCCCGGCACGCGACTTGGCTACGTGGTAGCGCCGCCGCACGCCCGGCGGCCTTTGCTCGCACTCAAGGCGCACAGCGATCTGCACACGACCGGCATCATGCAGGAGGCGATGGCGCGGTTCCTGACCCGCAAGAACTATCCGAAATTTCTCGAGCGCATGAAAAGGGCCTACGCCGCCAAGCAGCGCAAGGTTATCAGCAGCCTGACCGCGGGCATGCCGCCGGGCACCCTGATCGGGAATCCGGACGGCGGCCTCAGCCTGTGGGTGACGCTGCCGGAGGGCACGGAAGTCTCCGAACTCTACTATCGGGCGGTCCGCCGCGGCGTCGCCTTCGTCGCCGGCGAGGTTTTCTACGCCTCCCATGTCAATGCGCGCACGCTGCGCGTGAGCTTCGGGCTTCTGGGCGACGACGTCCTCGAGGAGGGCGTGGCCAGGCTCTGCTCGGTGGCGAAGGACCTGATGCGGCCGCGGAGCGCGCCAAGCCCGATCTACACGTAGGTGGTGCGTGACCGACACGGTCGAGGTCACCGGCGGTGATTACGAGCATACGCTTGCGCTGGCTGGAGTCCGGGACGGGATCGACATCCGTTACACCACGGCACCGCTGCGCGACGTCTTCGTCAGGATGCTCACCGAGCGCTGCTACGAAGCGTGCGAATTCTCGCTGTCGAACTACCTCATGCTCAAGGATCGCGGCGCCGACTGGCTGCATGCGATTCCGGTGTTTCCATATCGCGCGTTCCGTCACTCGACCCTGTACGTGCGCAAGGACAGCCCGTTGCGCGGGCCGGCCGACCTGCGCGGAAAGCGGATCGGAGTTCCCGATTTTTCGATGACCGCCGCGGTCTGGACGCGAGGCATTCTTGCCGACCAGTACGGCGTGCACTGGCAGGACCTGCACTGGGTTGTAAGCGGCAGACAGCGCTTTGCCGCGTTGTCCGGGGTGACGCTCGAAACGGTGGACGGCGACCTGGAATCCTTGCTGGCGGCCGGCCGGATCGACGCGCTCATTACCCCGCAGGCAGCCGATGACCGTAAACCCGCCGCCGAGCGCAGATTGCGCAACCTTATCGCCGATGCGCAGGCGGAGGAGGAAGCCTATTTTCGCGCGTTCGGCATCTATCCGATCAACCACGTCGTCGTTATTCGCAGCGACGTCCTGCAGCGCCTGCCGCGATTGCCGCGCGCCCTGTTTGAAGCCTACGAGCAGGCAAAGGCGCGTGCCTATGCGCGGCGACTCGGCGCAACCCTGGTGCCGTGGGGCGCACGGCACTGGCGAAGAACCTTCGACCGTTTCGGAGGCGATCCGTTGCCTTACGGGCTCAACGACATCAACCGGAAGGTCGTCGGCACGCTCGCAAGGTTTCTGCACGAGCAGAAGCTGATCGAGCGGCAGCCCGATCTGCAAAGGCTTTTGCTTTCTGTCTAGACCGGCCCCGTGGGTCTGTGTCCGCTCATTCGCGCGAAAGCGGGAATCCCCGGTGTACCCGCGTCCCCGGGGCCGCCCCGGGTCCCCGCTTTCGCGGGGACGGGCGGTGGGATGATGCTGCTAGACCGGGCGGATCCTCAGCACGGCGGTGGTGGCGCATCGACCAGCTTCGGGTTGATCGCCTTCAGCCCGTCGCCCCACGTCAGTTTGTTGAAGTCGATCGGTCCTTCGGTGGCCTTCTCGGCCTGCGCCCAGCGGCTCAGGCTGCAGAAGTCATCGTAGTAGACCTTGTCGATCGCCATCGGCCGCGTGTTGGTATCCCACTGGTCCTTTGTGGCCTTCTCGCTCAGGCTCAGCTTGGAGGCGGCGTAGGCGGCGACGGCCTTGAAGTCCTTCTCGGCAACATCACGGCCTTTCATCGTCGCGCGCAGCCAGCGCGTGGCGATGTCCTTGCCCTGCGGAGTGGCAAGCCATTCCGGCCGCGCGCCGGCGACAAGATAACCCTGGATGTAGCCGGTCGCATCGCTGAGATAATGCGCCTTGTCGGGGCAGATCTCGAGCGTGCGCGAGCCGACCGGTTGCCAGATGAAGAAGGCGGCGATTTCACCGCCGCAGAGGGCCGCCGGCAGCACCTGCGTGTCGAGATTCTTCACCGCCACGGTCTTCGGGTCGACATTGTTCTTCTTCAGATATTCGGAAATGAACCACGAACCGGTCGAGCCGACGCGCGTGGCAACGGTCTTGCCCGCCAGATCCTGCGGTTTCTTGATGTCCTTGCCGGCGACGACGACGTAGCCCTTCGCGTCGCGCTCGATGACCGCGATCGTGCGGTAGTCGCCTTTGACACGGAAGAAATACTGCACGCTCGGCAGGTCACCGGTCATGACGATGTCGCCCTGGCCGGTCTGGAAGGCCTGGAAAGCGGTCGTCCCGGACGGGAACAGGCGGTAGGTCACGTCGAGGCCTTCCTGCTGGTAGAAGCCTTTCTCGAAGGCCATCCAGATTGCATCGTTGTTGACCGACGGCTGGCCGAACAGGGTCATTTTCAGCGGGGCATTTTGTGCGTGCGCCGCCGTGAGCCCGATCATGGGCGCGGCGGCAAGGCAGAGGACTTTCACGATCTTGTGCATGGCTCACTCTCTCGGGTTGTTACGTCTGCGATACGAACGACATGTAACGGGCAAGTACTCTGTCGACGAAGAAACGGAAGATTCGATCGACGATGAAGCCGAGAACGCAGATCGTGAGCAGCGCCACGAAAATGCGGTTGGTCTGCAGCAACATCGAGGATTTCTGCAGCAGGTAGCCGATGCCTGAATCGGCGGCGAGAATTTCGGCCGGAATGATGCTCATGAACGACGATGCCATCGCCACCCGCATTCCGGTTACGATGTAGGGCACCGCGGACGGAATGACGACGAGCACAAAGATCTGCAGCTGGTTGGCGCCGAGGCACTGCGCGGCGCGCTGGCGCGCGATCGGCGCGCGCCACACGCCCGCGGTCGTGTTGATGACGACGATGAAGAATGTGCCCCAGAAGATCAGAAAATACTTCGAAAGCTCGCCGATGCCGAACCATATGACGGCAATGGGGATCATGGCCGTGGGCGACAGGTAGCGAAGCAGCTCGAGGATCGGGTCGAGCAGGTCATGCAGCAGGCGGATGCGGCCGAGCAGCACGCCGGTAACGATTCCGGCGAGCGAGCCGGTCGCGAATCCGACCACCACCCGCGTCATGCTGATGGCGACGTCGCCGAGGATCTCGCCGGTCATCAGCATCGGAATGGCGGTGCGGATCACCTCCAGCGGAGGCGGGATGAGGAACGGGTTGAACAGGACGGTGGACAGGAACTGCCAGATCAGAAATGCCAGCACGAGCGAGGCGACCGCGAGCAGGCCATGCGAAAGGCCCGCAAGCGCCGGCCGGCGGTGCCGTGCGGCTTCGCCGTCAGCGGGCTTGGCGACGTCCGGTGCTGTTTCCTGCATATCTACCAAAGCGCCACCATTATGTTGCCCGGGGCCGCTCAGGACTGCGCCGCGACGCGCGCCAGGTCCGGTGCCAGCAGGGCCTCGATCTCGTTGTAAAGAACGGCGACCTTCGGATTGGTCAGGTCGCGCGGGCGTGGCAGGTCGATGTCGATCAGCCTGGTGATCACCGACCGCGGCCCGAATGACATCACCCCGATGCGGTCGGCCAGCGAAATCGCCTCCGCGATGTCGTGGGTGACGAAAACGATCGTCTTGCCGGTCCGCTGCCATATGTCGAGCAGGATCGCGTGCATGTGCCGGCGCGTCATCGCATCGAGCGCGCCGAAGGGTTCGTCCATCAGCAGGACTTCCGGCTCGACCGCCAGCGCCCGCGCAATCTGCAGGCGCTGGCGCATGCCGCCGGACAGCTCGGACGGAAACTTCGTGCGATGGGTGTCGAGACCCGTCATGCGCAGGTATTTGTCGATGATCGGCTGCCAGTCCGCTTTCGGAATTTTCCGCACGCGCAGCCCGAAGCGCACGTTTTCCTCGACCGTCAGCCAGGGAAGCAGCGCCGAGCCCGCGTCCTGGAAGAACATCACGCGCTCGCGTCCGGCGCCGGTGATCGGCACGTCGCCGGACGTCACGGCGCCGGCGGTCACCGGCTCGAAACCGGCAAGGATATTGAGCAATGTTGATTTGCCGCAGCCGGAGGGGCCGAGCAGGCACAGGAACTCGCCGTCGGAGATAGTGAGCGACACGCCGTCCAACGCGATGTAGGTGCCGCGCGAGGACTCGAACACCTTGCGGACGTTGCTGACGCGTAACAAACCTGCCTCCGGAAGAGTGCGAGGCGTTTCCACGATCGTTCAACGTTAGGGTTGCCCGGACTCGCTGTCAAACGCGCGCACGTTTGTCTCTATGACAATTGCAACGCACACATGTGCGATGCATGCGGCGCACTGGACAGGCGAAATCGCCTTTGCGATCTTTGCTGCAACAAGGTTGCGAATGATCGGGGAGGTTTGCATGTCCGATGTAAAACCAATCGCACCGGTCCGCATCGGCCAAACCGACATCGTCTACGCGCAGGGCGTTCGCGCCGGATCCTGGCTGTTTTTCACCGGGCACGAGGCGACCGATTTCGAGCACGGCATCGCGGCGCCGGTCGCGGGAAAGCCCGGGCTGCCGCTCGGCGGTGCGCCGCGTTACCTGCGCGAGGGGCGCTTCATCTTCGATCGTTTTGCCAGGCTGATCGCGGGTGAAGGCGGTGACCTTCGCCACATCGTGCGCGTCGATCAGTACTATCCGCGCGCGGAATGCGTGAACCCGTACCAGCGCGCGCGCAAGGCGCTGCTGAAAGACTACGTCCCTCCCAGCACCTCGGTGCTGATGGAGGAACTGCTCACCGTCGGCGCCAACATGAACGTGTCGCTGCTGGCGGTGCTGCCGGGCGAGGGGCGCGAGCCGCGTGCCGCGCGTCCCGAAGGCGTTCCGGTCCCGCAGCATTCGGGGTTCATCGCCTCGCTCGCATGCGGGGATTACGTCTTCGTCGCCGGGCAGATGCCGAACAACGAAGCCATGACCGGGCTCGACCCGAAAGCCTACCGGCCGCCCAACGCGGTCTGGAACGGCACCGACATCAGGCTGCAGACGGAATTTCTCATCACCGGGCGTCTCAAGCCGGGGCTCGAGGCCGGCGGCAGCTCGCTCAAGAACGCGATCAAGGCCCAGGTGTATCTCACCGACATCAACGACCTGCCGGAATTCATGGACGTGTGGAACGCCCATTTCGCCGACAGCCCCTGCGCGCTGACGGTCGTCGCGACGAAGGGCCTGGCGCTTCTCGAGTCCAAGATCGAAATCAATATCTTCGGCGTGCGCGATGCCGGCAGGATCAGGAAGCAGGTCGTCGACCACAAGGCGTCGGCGCACATGCGGCTCGGGCCTGCCGCGGTGCGTGCCGGCGACCTGTTGTGCCTGTCGGCACTCTACGCGGCGGACGATGACGGCGCGTTGCCGGCGGTGCGCGCATCGGCGGGCCTGCGCTATCTCGGCGCGCCCGCGCAGCACCAGATGCGGGCCATCCTCGGCGCCGCCGCCGAAATCTGCCAGGCGGGTGGAACATCACTCGACAATGTCGTCCGCGCGCACCATTTCGTCGGCGACCTCAACGTGGTCTACCCGGCGCTGCGTATCTGGCAGGAAAAGCTGGATGGGGCGCCGATCCCGTTCGGCGCCGTGCGCACGACGCCGTCAATTCCCCATTGCGACATCGTAATGGACATGTGGGCCTACCGGCCAGGCTGAGGAGTTCCGGCTCCCACGCCGGTCAGGTCTGAAACGCCTTGAACGTGATAATCGTATGCGTGTCCTTGATCCCGGGGATGCACTGCACCTTCTCGTTGACGAAGTGGCCGATATCGGTGCCGGAATCGACGTAGAATTTCACCAGCAGATCGTAGTCGCCGGCGGTCGAGTAGATCTCGGAGGCGATCTCGGCTTCCGCCAATGCGTTAGCCACCTGGTATGACTTTCCGAGCTCGCATTTGATCTGCACGAAGAAGGGTGTCATTGAGCGCCTCCGGACGACCCGCAATCCAGCAAAATCAGGGGTGGCTGGCAAGCAGCGTTCAGGCCGCCGCTCCGGGACGGCGCCGCAGGCGCCGGATCCCGATTGACCAGACGTAGAGCACGCGCCCGGGCGCTATTGCCTCGGACCGGGGCGCGGATTACCTATTGGACCAGCAATCTCGTGGGGTGTCCGGCGTATGCCGGGCTGAGAGGCATCACGCCAACCCAACGAACCTGATCCGGGTCATGCCGGCGGAGGGACCAGAGATGCATCACCCGGAAGCAACATCGCGCAGCGGCCTTTCGCGTGAAGATCTGGCGCGGGCCGCGTCCGGCATTCTCGCGCGGCTGCGGGCAGAAAAACCGCGCATCCATTGCATCACCAACGCGGTGGCACAGAATTTTACGGCAAACGTGCTGCTCGCGGCGGGCTGCACACCCTCGATGACATTGTCGCCGGCGGAGATCGGCCCGTTCGTTGCCAGCGCGCAGGGGCTGCTGGTCAATCTCGGCACCTTCGACGCGGAGCGGCGCGAGGCGACGAAGGTCGCGGTGGAAACCGCGACGCGCGAGAAGGTGCCGTGGGTGCTCGACCCGGTGTTTGTCGATCGCGCGCCGCTGCGTGCGGCCTTTGCACGCGAGCTCGTCGGGGCGCGGCCATCGGTCGTTCGCCTCAACCACGCGGAGTTCGTCACGCTTGGCGGGGAGTCGTCCAGGGAGAAACTGATGATTTACGCCACGGCCCGCCGCACGGTGGTCGCGCTCTCCGGCGAAACCGACATCATTACGGATGGCGAACGCATTGCCGCCGTCGCCAACGGTCACCCGCTGATGGCGAAGATCACCGCCATGGGTTGTGCGGGTTCGGCCCTGGTCGCGGCCTGTCTTGCGGTTGAGCCGGATGCATTTCGGGCGGCGGTCGCGGCGCTCGCGATCGTCGGCGTTGCCGGAGAGATAGCGGGTGGCGGCTCGGCCGGGCCGGGCAGCTTCGCGGTGGCGATCGTCGATACGCTGCACAATCTCGATGGGCGGGCGCTGGCGGCCCGCCTGAAGGTGAGCTGATGGCTGTCGACCTCAGGCTCTATGCGCTCGTCGACCCGGCCGTTTCCGGCGGCCGCACGCTGGTCGACCTGGCGCAACGGATCGCGGACAGTGCAACATTGGTGCAATTGCGCGACAAGCATGGTTCGACCCGGGCAATGATCGAGCAGGCGAGGGCGTTGCGCGCGGCGCTGGAGCCCCTCGGCATTCCCCTGTTGATCAATGACCGCGTCGACGTTGCATTGGCCGCCGAAGCCGACGGCGTGCATATCGGTCAGGACGACATGGCGGTGCCGGATGCGCGGCTGCTGCTTGGGCGCAACGCAATCATCGGCCTGAGCATCAAGACCGCAGAGCAGGCACGGGCGGCGCCGCTCGAGCTGCTCGACTATGTGGCGATCGGCGGTATCTACGGCACGACGTCGAAGGACAATACCGCCGCGCCGATCGGGCCCTCCGGCCTGCGCAGCCTCGTCGATGTCATCCGTACGCGCAGGGCGAACTATCCGGTCTGCGCCATTGCCGGAATCAACGCCGCCAATGCCGCCGAGGTGATTGCGGCCGGCGCCGATGGTGTCGCCGTCATCTCGGCCTTGTCGCTTGCGCCCGACCCGGCAAGCGCCGCGCGGGAACTGCGCGCGGTGGTCGACGGCGCGCTGGCCCGACGGGGAAGGCCATGACCGCGATCGCCGTCACCATTGCCGGCTCGGACTCGAGCGGCGGCGCCGGCATCCAGGCCGATCTCAAAACCTTTGCCGCGCTCGGTGTCTACGGCGCTTCCGTCATCGCGGCGCTGACTGCGCAGAACACGCAGGGCGTGACCGGTATCCACGACGTGCCACCTGATTTCATCCGGGCGCAGATCGACGCGGTGTTCAGCGACCTCGCCGTCGGCGCGGTGAAGATCGGCATGCTGTCGCAGGCGGCGAGCATCGAGGCGGTGGCGAAAGGCCTCGCCGAGCACCGTGCAAGGAACATCGTGCTCGATCCCGTGATGGTCGCAACCTCCGGCGACCGGCTGCTGGCGGCCGATGCGGTCGAGGCGCTGCGCAGGCTGCTGATCCCGCGCGCGCTCGTCATCACGCCCAACCTGCCGGAGGCCGCCGCCCTCGTCGAGGCCTCGCCGGCGCGCAACGAGAAGGAAATGGAGATCCAGGCGCGTGAGCTGCTGGCGCTCGGCGCGCGCCACGTTCTCATCAAGGGCGGGCACGGCAGCGGCGGCGAAAGCGTCGACCTGCTCATCGGGCAGGGCGACGTTGTGCGGCTCTCGGCAAAGCGCATCGCAACGGAAAATCTGCACGGCAGCGGCTGTACGCTGTCGTCGGCGATCGCCGCAGGCCTTGCCAAAGGTCTCGATCTCAAGGAGGCGAGCCGCCAGGCCAAGGCCTATGTGACCGGCGCGATCGCCGCCGCCGACACGCTGAAGGTCGGCCACGGCCACGGGCCGCTGCATCATTTCTACCAGTCAGGGAGAGAAGCATGACCACCCGACGCAGTTTCACCATCGGTGCCGGCGCTGCCGCCGGCATGCTCGCCGCACCTGCGGTCGCGCGCGCGCAGACGCAGAAATGGCGCATGGTCACATCCTGGCCGAAGCGGCTGCCGGGCCCCGGCATGTCGGCGGAGCGCATCGCCGAGCGTATCCGCGCGCTTTCAGGGGGACGGCTCGACATCACCGTTCACGCCGCGGGCGAGATCGTGCCGGCGTTCGAGGTGCTGGGTGCCGTCGGCAATGGCGTGGCCGATATGGGCCACACCGCGTCCTTCTACTGGCAGGGTAAGATGCCGGCGGCGGCCTTCTTCACCACCGTCCCGTTCGGCCTGACACCGAACGAGCACGTCGCCTGGGTCGATGCCGGCGGCGGACAGGCGCTGTGGGACGAACTCTACAAGCCATTCGGCGCGAAGCCGTTCATGGGCGGCAATACCGGTGTCTGCATGGGCGGCTGGTTTCGCCGCGAAATCAAGAGTATCGCCGACACGCAGGGGCTGAAGATCCGCTCGCTCGGGCTCGGCGGCGAAGTCTTCCGCCGCCTCGGCGCGACGCCGCAGACGACCCCACCGGGCGAGATTCTCACATCGTTGCAATCCGGCGTGCTCGATGCGGCCGAGTTCGTCGGGCCCGGCACCGACATCTCGCTCGGGCTTTATCGCGTGGCGCCGAATTACTATGGCCCGGGCTTCAACAAGCCGAACGGCACCGGCGAATGTCTCGTGTCTTTGAAGACCTGGGAAACGCTCGATAGCGAGTTCAAGGCGATCATCGCGCACGCCTGTGCGGCGGAAGCGAGTTTTGCGCTGGCCGAGATGGAGCGGCTCAATGCGGAGGCACTCGCCGCGCTCACCCAAAAGCACAATGTGCAGGTGCGCGGCTTCCCGGCCGACGTCGTCACGGCGGCGCGCAAGGTCGCAACCGAGGTGCTCGCGGAGCTTGCCTCGCGTGGCGAGGCGGTGCGCAAGGTGCACGACAGCTACGCGGGCTTCCGCGCGCGCACCGCGCCGTGGTCGCGCATCTCGAT
>DASRGR010000029.1:0-129128 GCA_035650955.1 Pseudolabrys sp. | reverse complement strand
AAGCCGTTTTACCTGCGCGGCCCGATCGTGCCTTAATTTGAGGCCGATTCGCGTGCCCAAGTGCGTTCGTGCGTTCGTGCGGACGGGTCGACGTCCGTATCCGGGTACGCCCGCGGGGGACAGGCGGACATGTACACAATGCAGCCGGTGCAGACGGCGTCCTGCGTGGCCGCGGCGATCCTTGCCGGCTGCACGCTGTGCGCGGCGCTCGAGCGCACGCCCGCCGCGTCCGGCGCGCCGCCGCGCGAACCGGTGGGCGCGATCCTCGACATCAACCCGGCCTCCGCCGCCACCGGCTCGCTCGGCAAGGCGCCGGCGACCTACGCGCCGGCGGTGCCGCTGCCGCCGGCGCCGCCGGCGGCCGCCGTGCCGGCCGAGCCCGTGCGCACCTACCTGTTCCGCGGCGCGCTCGGGCTCATCTTCTCGCGCGGCATGGACCGGCTGACCGAGCGCGTCGTGCAGGCCGGCCTGCCGGCGAAGGTCAACGAGTTCACCGTCTGCCGCTACATCGCCGAGGAGGCGATCCGCGACTACAGGCAGAAGCCGGCGCCGATCGCGCTCATCGGGCACTCGATGGGCGGGCTCTGCGCGCTCAAGTTCGCGGAGATGCTGCAGGCGGAAAACATCCCGGTGAGCCTCGTGGTCACCATCGACCCGGCGCACCTGATGCCGAAGGTGCCGCTCAACGTCGAGCGCTACATCAACATCTACCTCGCGCACGACGTGCTCGGCGGCGGCGACGCGCGGCCGGAAAACGGCTACCAGGGCCACTACGCGAGCTTCGACCTGTCGAAACAGGCGGGCGTGCTGCACGTCAACATCGAGAAGATGAACACCCTGCACGCGCAGATCGTCGCCAAGCTGCGCGATCTCGCCGCGACGCCGGCGAAGGCGGAAGGCGAGGGCGTGCCGCTGCGCTACACGGTGCCGCGCGATGCCGCGATCGAGCTGTGGGACAGCGGCGTGCCGGTCTACGTCAGGGCCGGCGACACGCTGCAGACGCTCGCCGCATCGTTCCGGGTGCCGCTGTGGTCGCTGATGCAGGTGAACAACGTGCCGGAAAACGCCGCGCTTGCCGCCAACCAGCGCATCGTCGTGCCGCGCCACCTGGTGCCGCTGGCGGCGCTGTCGCAGTCGCCGCCGCCGCCCGGCCGCTGAGCGCAAAAAAACCCGGCTGCGGGGGCAGCCGGGTCGGAAAAAAACAGCGCCCGCCTCACCACCAGCCGCAGTGCCGGTGGCCATGCCGCCACCAGCAGTGCCGGTGACGGCGGTGGTCGTAGCGATAGTGGGCCTGCACCAGGTTGCCGGCGGCCGCCGCCGCTGCGTTTTCGACCGGCCGGATCGGTGCCGCGTCGGCGGCACCGGGCGGCACGAGCAGAACGGTCGCGCCGGCAAGAAGCAGGCCGGCAAGCAAAGTTTTTGTCTTTGTATTTGTCTTTGTTTTTGTCTTGGTCATGGGAATCCTCCACGTCGCCCTTGACCGGATGCTGGATGCGATTTCGGGCAAGACTTGGCCCGTTCGCTGAACTTCCGTTCAGCCGGAAAAATTTTGTCGCCGGCGACAGCGCCGGGACGTGCGGACCGCGGGCGCGCATTGTCGCCGCCGGCAGGGAACGCTGCGCAGGAATTCGCTGCACAAAGCGTTCGGGCGCAGCGGGTTCTTCGCACGCCGGAACAACGCGGCGATTTTCGGGGAACGGCAACAGTGTTTGGCGCGTTTCACCCGGTACAGCAAGAAGGAGGTTCCACATGAGGAAGCTTGCTATCGGACTCCTCGCCGCGGCGGGCATCGCGCTGTCGGCACCGGCAAGCGCGCAAGGCGTCTGGGTCGGCGCCGGACCGGTCGGCGTCGGCGTGGGCGTCGGTCCCGGATGGGGCTATTACGACAGCTACACCTACGACGGTCCCCGTTACCGCAGCTACGCCTATGACGATGACGGCTACGCCTACCGGCGTCATTGCCGCGTCATCAGGGAAAATTTCAACGGGCATATCCGCAAGATCCGCCGCTGCTGGTGACGGACGGAGAACCGTTGCACGAACGAAGACCCGTGTGAGCGAGTGAGAGGCGGCTCCGGAGGCATCCGTCTCCGGGGCCGCTTCCGTCGCGCGCATGCACGCGCATGGCCTTGACGCTTCGCCGGCCCGGTCAGGGCGACAGCGGCGAGTTGAGCCGGCGCGCGGTCTCCACGATCCAGTCGCGGTAGCTCAGGAGCGGCGTCACGCCGGTGAGGCCGCCGCAGCCGGCCTCGTCGCCGGGCGCGGTCGACCAGCTCACGATGCCGATCACCAGCGGGCCGTCGCCGTCATAGGCCGGCGCGCCGGAATCGCCGGTGCAGCCGCCGAGGCCGATGCGCTGGTTGCGCGTCGCGACGTCGAACAGGCGGATCTGCAGCGAGCCGGGCTTTCCCGTCACCGTCAGCGTCGCCATGCGCGGCTGGCCGAGCCCGCGCGCGGTTCCCGCAACCGTCACGCCGAAGCCGGCGATGGTCAGCGTCTCGCCCGGCGCGACCCGGCGCGGGGCGGCAAGCGAGGCCGGGATCACGGCATCGGGCAGCGGCGCCGACAGCTTGACCAGGGCGACGTCGGCGGTGGCGCGGCTGGCGGCGTAGCTCGCATAATCGAAACGCGGATGCCGCACGACGGTGCGCACCGGGATGGCGACGCCGGCCTGGTAGGCCTTGACCTCGTAGTCGACCGGCCGCGCGACGCAATGGGCGGCGGTGAGCACGAGGTCGCGCGCGAGCGCGGTGCCGGTGCAGAGGTCGTCGCGCCGGTCGACGATCATGACGATCGCGCGCGCGGCCCAGCCGGCCGCGGGCGGCGCATTGCCGGTGACGGCAAAAGCGGGCGCGACAAGGGCGGGCGCAACCGAAAGGACGACGAGGGCGGCGGGCAGGCGGAACATCCCGCCGCATGAGCCCCGTGGCGGGAACTTTGTCAACGCTGTGCCGCAGGCTCGCGGACAATGCCGCCGGCGGAACCCAAGTGCCTGCCGGCACAGGAAAAATTAATGGAATTTTTGCGGCAGGGCGGGAACGAAAGCGGCGGCAACAGGTTGTTGCCGGTAAGTGGGGAAAGGCTTCCAGAGCAAGGGCGGACACGAAAACCATGAGCCCCGCAGAGCGATACCGCGCGCTCGCCGCGCATCTCAACACGCGCGCGGCGCGCGAGACAAACCCGGCGCGGCAGGCGCAGTGGACGAACCTCGCGCAATGCTACGCCCGGCTCGCCGACCAGGCCGAGCACAACAGCCGCATCGATATCGTTTTCGGCATCGACCGCTCCGGCCGGCGGCCTGACAGCGGCGGCGAGCCGGCGTGACCTGCCGCGGTCCGGCGCCGACGCCGTAGCCCGCGGCGTTCCGGCGCGCGCGCCCGCGCGCAGACTGCCCGCGCCGCGGAATGAACCGGGCGCTCCGTCCAACGCAACTTCAGGGAAACGAAATGTCATCCATCCTTCTCGCGCCGCCCGCGGCCGAGCCGCTGACGCTCGCCGAGGCGAAGGCCTTCCTGCGCGTGGAAACCGCGGAGGACGATGCGCTGATCGCGGCGCTCATCGCCGCGGCGCGCCTGCATGTCGAGACGCAAGCCGGGCTGGCGCTGATCACGCAAGGCTGGCGCATGGTGCTCGACTGCTGGCCGGGGAGCGGGCGTATCACGGTGCGGCCGGGACCGCTCCGGGCGCTTACGGGCGCGCGCGTCTTCGACTTCGACGGCGAGGCGCACGCGCTCGACACGCAGGCTTTCGTGCCGGATGCGGGAGCCTCAAGCCTCGCCTTCATGCCGTGGGCGCTGCCGGTGCCGACGCGGCTTGCCGCCGGGATCGAGCTCGACGTCACCGTCGGCTTCGGCGATGCCGCCGCCGACGTGCCGGAGCCGCTGCGGCAGGCGATCCGGCTTCTCGCCGCGCACTGGTACGAGAACCGCGCCGCCGTTCCCGGCCATGACAGCGCGCCGCTGCCGCCGGGCGCGGCGGCGCTGATCGCGGCCTACCGGATGCCGGCGCTGTGACCGCGCCGCTGAAAGATATCGGCGCGCTCGACCGGCGGCTCACGCTGGAAGCGCCGGCGGAAACGCCGGACGGGGCGGGCGGCGTGACGCGCGGCTACGCCGACGAGGCGACGCTGTGGGCGCAGGTGACGCCGCTGTCGGCGCGCGCCGACGTCGTGGCGCAGGGCGCCGGCGCGGCGCTGTGCGTGCGCATCGTCATCCGCGCGCGCGCCGGGATTTCGACGCGTCATCGCCTGCGCGACGGCACGCGCCTCTACCGGATCGTCGCCTGGCGCGAGAGCGAGAACCGCCGCTTCCTCGACATCGACGCCGAAGCGCAGGAATATTGACGCCAAGCGCGCCGCCGCGCGGGCGCGACCTTGACCCGATCTGGCCCGACCCTGGCGCGACCTTGCCGCACCACCCGCGCGGCCCGAACCGGTTTTTCCGGATACAAACGAGGTGACCGATGCCGACCGCCGCCGCGGCGGCGCTGCGTGCCGCCGTGCACGACGCGCTCGCCAACGACGCCGCGCTCCTGTCCGTGCTGGGCGGGGCGAAAATCTACGACGAGCCGCCGCGCGAGGCGGCCTTTCCCTACGTGACGCTCGGTGAGACACGCCTCGCCGACTTCTCGGCGGGCGACGAGCCCGGCCTCGAGCATCAGCTGACGCTGCACGCCTGGTCGCGGCAGGGCGGCCAGCGCGAGGCGCACGTGATCGCCGGCGCGCTGCTGCAGGCGCTCGACGAGGCGCCACTCGCGCCGGCCGGCCACCGCCTGGTCAATTTCCGCTTTGCCACGGCCGACGTGCGGCGCGAGGCGGACGGGCGCACCTATCATGCGCTGGTGCGTTTCCGCGCGGTGACGGAACCGGCCTGAGGCGGCGGCGCCCGCGCCGCGTCGCCTCGCCGCATCGTGTTCCGCCATCTTGGCAATTGCGGCAGCCGTACCTACATACCCGTCTCGGCCCCAGCGGCTTTGCCCAGGGCCGGTCCCCAACCGCGCGATAGGCCGCCGCCGCGCCGCTTGCGAACGGCTGCGCCTTGCGCGGAGGCAAGGTCACGTAAAATGCGGCAGCGCCGGAGACGAGTGTACATCGATACTCACAAGGGACGCGTCAGCGCCGGCTTCACCGTGCCCGCCGAAGCGGACGCCGCCGATGTGTCAATGCGGCTGCGCGAGCGCGGCTGGACCGCCTACCGCCTGCGGCTCGAGGCCGAGCAGCATGCCTGGGTGGCAAGCGTCATCGACTGGACGAAGCGCGCGGCGTGAAGCGTTTGGAAGCCCCTTGATACCTCTCCAGGTCCCTTGAGGGAGGGGTCAGCAACTGCGGACGACACCGGTCCGGACGGCGCCGCTTTGCGTAAAGCGGCGCCATTGATTTCAGGGCAGCGGGATGACGTCGGACGGGAAGCCTTTCATGTCGACCGGTTGCGCGACATGAAGCCCGTAGGTCGGGACGGGATATTTTGCGGTGTCGCTCAGCTGCACCTTGTCGGGAGACGAGACGACCGACTTCACGGCAAAGACGCCGAGCACGAACACAATGAGAAAAGCCAAACCTTTGCGCATCGGAAACTTCCTGGACAGAGCCCGATCAACAGGACAGCCGTGACGTCAGATGAACCGCAGACCTGTACGTGACGGGAGTTACCGGGCCGTTAAGAGTTGGTACCGCCTGGTACCGCCTGGGTACCACCTGGTACGACTTGGTACGGGGTAGCTATTGGCCGCGCCCCGCCGACGCAAGCATGCGCGGCTGCCGCTCACGCGCTGTTGATGCGCGCGTTATGCCGAATACGGCATCCGCAGGCACGCGTCCCGCAAGCCATGCACCCGGCGCGGCCGCGTGCTGCAAAAGGCGAATGCCGCGGCAGCGCCGCCGCAGATTTCATCTGAAAGGAGAGTCAATGACCGCTCAAAAAGGCAAGGACCTGCTGGTCAAGATCGCCGACGGCGCAGGCTATACGACGGTGGCCGGGTTGCGCACACGGCGGCTGGCGTTCAACGCGGAGACGGTGGACGTCACGCATGCCGAAAGCGCCAACCGCTGGCGCGAGCTGCTCGACGGCGCCGGCGTCAAGCGCGCGGCCGTCTCCGGCCGCGGCCTGTTCAAGGACGCCGCAAGCGACGCGCTGATGCGGCAGACTTTCTTCGACGGCAGCATCGCCGGCTACCAGATCGTGATCCCGTCGTTCGGCACGGTGCAGGGCCCGTTCCAGATCACCAGCCTCGAATTCGCCGGCGAGCACAACGGCGAGGTGACCTACGACATGGCGCTGGAATCGGCGGGAGAGCTGACCTTCGCCGCCGAACCCTGAGGGTCCAGTCTGCCGGCGATGTCTCACCAGCGATCGGAGTCGTCGCGCGCAAGCGCGGTGAAGGCACGTTCCGACAAATGATACACGTAGCCGCAGCGGCAGCCGAAGGTGATCGTGCTGTCGCCGTCGTCCGCCGGCTCGATGACTTTCAGATCCATACGCGCGCCGCATCTTGCGCAAGCGACATGCGGAATGGCCGGACTTGATTGCCGTACAAGCGTCGACGCCACCATGACAGGACCTCGCGCGACTCTTCGGCTGCCGCCGCAAGCGGCCCCGAATTCTCCATCCCGATTTCCCTGCTTCACGTGGAAGGCTGCGCTCTTTCGCGCGGGGACGCCAATCATATTCCCGTGACGGCATGACCGGCCTGCAAATGCGGGCCGGTCCGACTTTAAGTCAAATAAAAGGCAAACATGGAGGCGGAGCGTGGCCAACCGGTATCGCGGTGAAATCGAGGCGGAGATCGGCGGCACGCGCCGGCGCCTGGTGCTCACGCTCGGCGCGCTCGCCGAGCTGGAAGACGCCTTCGGCGCCGACGACCTGGTGGCATTGACCGAGCGTTTCGGCGCGGGCCGGCTGAAGGCGCGCGACCTCACGCGCATCATCGGCGCCGGCCTGCGTGGAGCGGGCGAGGCCGTGACCGACGACGAGGTCGGCGCCATGGCGGCCGAGGGCGGCGCGCAAGGTTATGTGCGCATCGCCGCCGCGCTGATCCAGGCGACATTCGGCGAGGCCGACACGTGACGCCGTTTCCCTGGAAACAGGCGATGGGCTTCGGGCTCGGTGTGCTGCGGCTTTCCCCGCACGAATTCTGGTCTATGACGCCGCGCGAGCTCGCCTGTGCCATCGAGGCCTTCACCGGCCGCACCACGCCGCTCGATCGCGCCACGCTCACGCAGCTGATGCAGAGATATCCTGATGACGTTTCGCTCCGACAGAATTACCGAGAATGATTCGCTGTCCGACGATTTCCCGCGCACCGCCGAGCGGGCGCGCACGAGCACGGACGCGCTCGGCATCAGCGCGGCGAGCTTTGCAAAGGCGATGACCAAGGCCTTTGCCGACGCGACCGCCGGCGGCAGGAAATTCGACGACGTGCTGCGGCAGATGGCGCTGCGCCTCTCCGGCATGGCGGTGACACAAGCCTTCCAGTCACTCGGGCGCAGCCTGGCCGGCGGCCTCGGCGACGCGGTGGGCGGCATTTTCGGCGACGATCCGGGCACGCGCGGCCGGCGGGTGGGGCGGATGCCGGACGCGATCAGCGTCGCCGGTTTCAACGGGCTCACGCCGTTCGCTGCCGGCGGCGTGATTGGAGCGCCGGCCTACTTTCCGCTCGCCGGAGGGCTCGGGCTTGCAGGCGAAGCGGGGCCGGAAGCGGTGCTGCCGCTTGCGCGTGGGCGCAACGGCCGCCTCGGCGTCGCGCTCAACGGCGGTGCAACGCCGCCGGCCGTCACCGTGCACATCGCGACGCCGGACGCGGATAGCTTCCGCCGCTCCGAGGCCTATATCACCGGGCAGATCGCGCGCGCGGTGGCGCGCGGGCAGCGCGGTCTGTGACGGGAGCGCGCGGTTTTTCGGCCGGTTTGGCCCGGATTTTTTCAGGAACGGCCCGGGCGGGGTTGTTGGCAGGCGGATACAACGTCGCGCCGCCCTGATGGCCGCGCTTGCCGCGCTCACGTCAGCCGTTTCATCTTTCGCGACATCCACCAGAGCATAAGCCCGGCGACGGAAACGACGATTCCGACCAGGCCGAGCGCCAGAATCGTGCCGTGAACGAGAATCTCGGGCAAGGACATGCCCGCGAAACGACGCGGCATGCCCGTTAGTTCCAAAATTCGAGGCAAGCCTGCCATGACGCCTTTTCACGAAGTCCTCTTCCCGCTCGACATCGCCCTGAACAGCGCCGGCGGGCCGCAGCGGCGCACCGACGTGGTGACGCTCGGATCCGGTGCCGAGGAGCGCAACGCGCGCTGGGCGCATTCGCGCCGGCGCTACGATGCGGGCTACGGCGTCAAGACGTTCGAGGCGCTGTCACAGGTCGTGGCATTCTTCGAGGAGCGGCGCGGGCGGCTGCATGGATTCCGCTGGCGCGACCGCCTCGACCATTCCTCGGCCGTGCCCGGCGCGACGCCCGCGCCGACCGACGAGGTGCTCGGCACCGGCGACGGCGTCACCGACACCTTTTCGCTGTGCAAGACCTATGGCGCCCTCTATTCGCCGTACCGGCGACCGATCGCAAAGCCGGTACCGGGAAGCGTGCGCGTCGCGGTCGCCGGAACCGAGGCGGAGGAGGAGACGGCTTTCACGGTCGCCGCGGCGACGGGCCTGATCACGTTTTTGCCGGGGCATGTTCCGCCGGTCGGGGCGGCGGTCACCGCCGGTTTCCTGTTCGACGTGCCGGTGCGATTCGACACCGACTATCTCGAGGTGGATCTGTCGGCCTTCGCCGCCGGTGCGATCCCGAAGATTCCGCTGGTGGAGATCAGGCCGTGAGGTCGATTCCGGCAGCCCTGCAGTCGAAACTCGATGCAGGCATCACCACCTTGTGCCGCTGCTGGCTGGTCGCGCGCAATGACGGCGTGACGCAGGGCTTCACCGATCACGACGAGGATATCGTCCTCGGCGGGGTCATCTGCCGCGCGGACAGCGGGCTTACCGGCAGCGAGGTAACACAGAAGCTGGGGCTTGCGGTGGATTCGAGTGAACTCTCAGGGGCGCTTGCCAGCGACACGCTCAACGAGGCCGATCTCGCCGCGGGCTGTTACGATGCGGCAGCCGTCGAGGTCTGGCTGGTCGACTGGAGCGAGCCGCCGCTGCGCGTACTGCTTGCCAAGGGCACGTTGGGCGAGGTCAGGCGCGACGGCCGCGCCTTCACCGCGGAGGTGCGCGGCCTGAGCGACCGGCTCGCACAGGAAACCGGGCGCCTCTACACGGCGACGTGCTCGGCCGACCTCGGCGACGCCCGCTGCAAAGTGGATCTCGGCGATGCCGCGCTGCGCGGTAGCGGCGCCGTGAGTTCGCTCGCGGGCACCTCGACCTTCACCGCGAGCGGGCTTGACGCCTTTGCCGACGGCTGGTTCACGGCCGGCAAGCTCACTTTCACCGGCGGCGCGAATGCCGGGCTCGGCGTTGAGGTGAAAAGCCACCGCAAAGGCGACGCGGTCACGCTCGCGCTATGGCAGCCAATGCCGGCGCCGATCACAGCGGGCGACACCTTTGCGGTGACAGCCGGCTGCGACAAGCGTTTTGCAACCTGCCGCGGACGTTTCAACAACGCCGTGAACTTCCGCGGCTTTCCGCACATTCCGGGCAACGATTTCGTGGTCAGTTATCCGTTGCCGGGTCAGCCGGGCAACGACGGCGCAAGCCGCCAGGCCTGAACATGACAATCAAGCGAGAGGATATCGTCGCGGAAACGCGACGCTGGATCGGCACGCCCTATCGCCATCAGGCTTCCCTTAGAGGAGTCGGCTGCGATTGCCTCGGGCTGGTGCGCGGGGTTTGGCGCGCGGTGATTGGAGATGAGCCGGAACACGTGCCGCCTTATGCGCCCGACTGGGCGGAGGCGGCGGGGGAGGAGTCGCTTGCGCGTGCCGCCGCGCGTCACCTGATTGCGATCCCGCCTGCCGATTTTGCTGCCGGCGATGTCCTGCTGTTCCGCTGGCGCGCGAGCTTGCCCGCCAAGCACGCGGCGATCGTTACCGCGCCGGACGTGATGGTGCATGCGCACGAGGGCGCAGCGGTCGTGGAAGTCGCGCTCGCGCCGTGGTGGCGGCGGCGGATCGCATTTGCCCGGGAGTGACAGGCTGATGGCCGCACTTGTTCTTTCCGCCGCCGGTGCCGCCGCCGGCAAAGCCGTGTTCGGTCCCGCCGGCGCTATTGCCGGCCGCCTGATCGGCGCGCTTGCCGGCAACGCAATCGATCGCGCGCTCTTCGGGAGCCGGCAGGAAATCGTGCAGGAAGGGCCGCGCCTTGCCGACCTGGCTGTTATGGCATCGACCGAAGGCGCGCCGATCCCGCGCGTGTACGGCCGCGCGCGCCTACCTGGTCAGCTGATCTGGGCAACCAACCTCGAGGAGGTGGTCAGCACGACGGCGCAGACATCCGGCGGCGGTGGTGGGAAAGGAATGGGCGGCAGCCCAGCCGTTACCACGACGACGACCACCTACTCGTACTTCGCCAATCTCGCCGTCGGACTCTGCGAAGGGCCGATCGGTGCGGTTCTGCGCATCTGGGCGGATGGCAAGCCGCTCAACCTCACCGGGCTCACCATTCACACCTATACCGGCGACGAGGCGCAGATGCCCGACCCGCTGATCGTCGCAAAGGACGGCGACGTTCCCGCCTATCGCGGCCTTGCCTACGTTGTGTTCGAGCGGCTGCCGCTCGCGAATTTTGGCAACCGCATCCCGCAACTGTCGTTCGAGGTGCTGCGCCCGGTCGGCCGCCTCGAACGAATGGTCCGCGCCGTAACGCTTATCCCGGGAGCGACCGAATTCGGCTACGCGCCCGGTACGGTGGTGCGCACCCTGGGTCCGGGCCAGTCAGCGCCTGAGAACCGGCATGTTGCGCACGCGCCGTCGGATGCAGTTGCAGCGCTGGACGAGCTACAGGCGATCGCTCCCAACATTCAGCGCATTGCGATCGTCGTCACGTGGTTCGGCACCGACCTGCGTTGCGGCGAATGCCGGGTGATGCCGGGGGTCGATAACCTTGCCAAGCAGACCTACGGCGGCACCTGGTCGGTCGCCGGCCTCGATCGTCTGGGCGCGCATCTCGTCTCGACCGTCGACGGCCGGCCTGCCTTCGGCGGCACGCCATCCGATGACAGCGTGCGCGCACTTATCGCCGAGATCAAAAGCCGCGGGCTCAAGGTCACGCTCTATCCGTTTGTGATGATGGACATTCCCGCAGGCAACGCTTTGCCTGATCCGTTCAGCGGCGCGCCGCCGCAGCCGGCCTACCCGTGGCGCGGGCGCATCACCTGCGACCCGGCTCCTGGCCGGCCAGATTCGCCCGACGGTACTGCCGCCGCCGCTCAGGTCGATGCATTTTTCAGCGGCGGCGGCGATCAGTGGAACTATCGGAATTTCGTGCTGCACTGCGCATCGCTTGCGGCAGCTGCCGGTGGCGTCGATGCATTCCTGATCGGCTCGGAACTGAAAGCACTGACCCGGGTGCGCTCCGCGCCCGGTATTTATCCAGCAGCGGCCGCACTTGCCGCCCTCGCAGCCGAGGTCAAGGCAATCCTCGGCAACGGCACCATCGTCACGTACGGGGCCGACTGGACCGAATACGGCGCGCATGTTGTCGATTCGGCAGCAAGCGAGGTGCGATTTCCGCTCGATACGCTGTGGGCGTCTGCGTCGATCGACGTCATCGGCATCGACTATTACGCACCTCTGTCGGACTGGCGCGGCACTGCGGGCGAGCGGGACGCAATGCTGACCGACAGTCCATATCGGCTGAGCTACCTCGTCGGCAATCTGGCGGGCGGGGAAGGCTATGATTGGTATTATGCCGACAAGCCGGCGCGCGATGCGCAGGATCGCACGCCGATTACCGACGGTCTCAGTAAGGCGTGGCTGTTCCGCCAGAAGGACCTTTGGAATTTTTGGTCGCAGCCGCACTACGAGCGCGCCGGCGGCGCCGAGCAGACAACGCCGACCGTCTGGGTGCCGCAATCAAAGCCGATCTGGCTCACAGAGATCGGATGTCCGGCGGTCGACAAGGGCACAAACCAGCCGAGTGTCTTTCCCGACCCGAAGTCCTCCGAGGCCGGCCTTCCGCATTATTCCAGTGGCAACCGCGACGACCTGGCCTAACGCCGCTACCTCGAAGCTGCACTCGGCGCCTTTGACCCGGCGTTCGGCGAAACACCGCTTAACCCTGTGTCGCCGGTCTACGGCGGACGCATGATCGCACCCGACGGTGTCCATGTGTGGACATGGGATGCGCGACCTTTTCCTGCGTTTCCGGCGCTGCTCGACACGTGGAGTGACGCCCCGAACTGGGAAACGGGCCATTGGCTGACCGGGCGGCTCGGCTCGACGCCGCTTGACGGCCTTGTCTCGGCGATCCTCGGCGACAGCGGCGTCGACGGCGCAGATGCAAGCGAGCTTCGTGGAGGCGCCGACGGTTATGTTGTGGACCGACCGATGACGCCACGCGCGATGATTGATCCGTTGGCGCTCGTATTTTCCTTCGACGCCTTCGAGCAGGACGGGGCGCTGCGCTTTCGCCAGCGCGGAAGTGCACCGGTCGCTGATCTGACGGAAGACGATCTTGTATTGCCCGAGGCGAGTGCACCGGCACGGCTGGTGCGGACGCAGGAAAGCGACCTGCCGCGCGAGGTCACGATCAGCTTTACTGATATCGGTGCGGACTATCAGCGCGGAGCTGCGGCCTCGCGCCGTCTTGTCGGGGCATCGTCCCGCAGCGCTCATGCGGATCTGGCGGTTGTCACGAATGATGCTGAGGCTGTGCGCCGTGCGGAGATCTGGCTGCAGGACCTCTGGGTCGGCCGGGAAAACGCCTCGTTTGCCCTGCCGCCGAGCAGGCTGGCGCTTGCCGCGGGCGACGTCGTCGGGCTGTCGGTGAATGGACGGCGCAATCTCTTCGAACTGCAGGAGATCGACGACACCGAATGCCGCACGGCGAGGGCGCGATCGATCGATCCGGAGGTTTTCAACCTTGCATTGACGCCGCCGCGTCTGCGGGCGCCGACTTTCCCGCCCGCCGTCGGCCCGGTGCACGCGCTTACGCTCGACCTGCCGGCATTGAACGGCGAACAACCGCCGGTGCTGGCGCGACTCGCCGTTTTTGCCGATCCTTGGCCGGGCGCAGTATCCGTGTGGTCTTCGGTTGACGGCCTGAGCTACAGCCGCACGGCCCTTGCGCTGGCCCCATCGATCGTCGGGCGGACGCTGGACGATCTTGCGGCAGGTCCGACCGCCCGGTGGCATCGCGCAGACCTTCGTGTCGAAATCTTCGGTGGTTCGTTGGTTTCGGTCTCGGACAACGCCATGTTCGCCGGTGCAAATGCGGCTGCAATCCAACGGCCCGACGGAGCGTGGGAAGTCATTCAGTTCGCAAAGGCGGAACTGGTTTCCGAGCGCACCTATGCGCTGTCACGGCTCCTGCGCGGCCAGGCCGGAACCGAATGGGCGATGGGCGCGCCGTTGCCTGCGGGCGCCCCGTTTGTCCTGCTCGATCAGCATATCGTCGCGGTTGCGAGCGGCACGGATGCACTGGAGCGTACCCTGCAATTGCGGGTCGTCGCGGCCAGTCACGATCATGGCGATCCGGCAGCGCTTGCCGTCTCCGTGGTGCCGCGCGCGACAACCCTGCGGCCGCTCGCGCCGGTGCATCTCAAGGCCACGCGGGCGGCCGGAGGCGTGACTTTCAGTTGGGTTCGGCGCACGCGGTTCGACGGCGACACCTGGAGCGGCGAAGTGCCGCTTGGGGAGGAGAGCGAGCAATATGCGCTCGATATCCTTTCCGGTGCTGACGTTCTCCGGACAATCGTGACACCGACGCCGTCGGCAACCTACGGCAACACCGACCAACTGTCCGACTTCGGTGCGCTGCAGACGAGCTTTGACATCCGCGTGGCTCAGCTCTCGCGAGCCGTCGGACGCGGTTTTGCGACAGAGGCCTTTCTCCGGATTTAAGACAATGACAGACACACCACGTTTCGCGCTGCCGGCGATCGAAGCCGCGCAGGCACAAAAGCACATCACTCACAATGAGGCTCTCGCCCTGATCGATGCGCTGACGCATCTTGCGGTTGAATCGCGCACGCTGACGGTGCCGCCCGCTACGGTGAGCGAGGGTGCCTGCTACATCCCGGCACCCGGTGCGGTCGGTGCATGGGCCGGTTGGGACGGCCAAGTCGCGCTTTTTACGGGCGGAAACTGGGTCCGGATCGTTCCCGTCCCCGGGATGAAGGCGTGGCTCAGGGTTGAGCGCCTGACCGTCACATACGACGATGATACCTGGCGGGACGGCATCGCGCTGACGGCTCACGGCGGGCGGGTGACCCTCCGCGCCAAGGAAGAAGAAGTGGCGCTGGCTGGCGCATTCACCGAGACCGTCGACCCTGCATTCATTCCCGACCGCGCGGTCGTGCTCGGTGTCGCTTCCCGAACGATTCTTTCCATCACCGGCGCCACCTCGTACGCCGTCGGCGTCAGCGGCAATTCCACACAGTTCGGAAATCTTCTCGGAATCGCGCCCGGCTCGACCAACAACGGCGTGATCGGACCGACGGCATTCTATGCCGACACGAAAGTACGCGTGACGGCCAATGGCGGAAATTTCACGTCCGGCAAAGTCCGTCTCATTGTCTATTTCCTGGAAATGTCGGCCCCGACCGCATGAACCTCGTGAGCATCGTGAAGCATGAAATCCACTTACGACGTCTGCCTGCCGCTCCTGCTCGCGCATGAAGGCGGCTACACAAATCATCCGAGCGATCCTGGTGGCCCGACAAATTTCGGCATCACGATTTTCGACTACCGGAAATACGTGAATCCCGGCGCCAACGCAGCCGATGTGCGCGCGATGACGATCGACGAGGCAAAGCGCATCTACCGGACGCGGTACTGGGACGCGCAACGCTGCGATGAATTGCCTGCCGGTGTGGACTACGCGATGTTCGACTACGGTGTGAACTCCGGCATCAGCCGCAGCGGCAAGGTACTGCGCAGACTGGTGAATCTCCCCGATCGGTCAAGCGCCGTGTCAGACGACGTCATTGATGCCGTTTGCGCATCCGATCCCATCGCTCTGGTCACCGGGATCTGCGACGAGCGACTCCGGTTTCTTCAGTCGTTGCGGACCTGGCCGGTCTTCGGCGCAGGCTGGCGACGCCGTGTGGCCGACGTGAAGACGACGGCACTTGCGATGGCTGCCAAATCCGCCGGGACAATGCAGTCCGCGGTCAACGACCAATAAGTCCGGCTCGTGCGAAAAACGAAAGGCATACACTCGATGTGGGTCAGCATTAAATCCTGGTTCAAGAATTCCGTGACCATCCTGTGGGCACGCGTGCAGGTGCTCGTTGGCATTGTCGGCGCCGCACTGGTGGCCGTCATGTCCGATCCCAGTGTAACCGGGGCCATTGAAACGGCACTCCAGCCAAAATTCATTCCTTATTATGTAATTGCCATCGGACTCATTACCGAGATTGCCCGTCGGCGTACCGTCGGGCGCATCCACTGATGCTTGCGGCCTTGCTTGGGTTTTTGGGCAACCTCCTCGGAGGGCCGTTCGCGAGAGCAGCCGTCGATGCCTATCGCGCGAAACTCTCGTCGGAGAATACAAGCGAGAAAATTTGCGCGGAGTTGGCGGCACGCGAACTCGCAGTCGAGCAGCGGGAGCGCGAGCTGGCCTCGCAAATCCTGCGGGCCGAGCAGGGTCGCTGGTACACGGCGCTGCCGAGACCGTTGTTCGCGCTCGCATTCATTATTTACGTCTGGAAGGTGGTGGTCTGGGACAAGGTCCTAGGACTTGGGGCGACGGATCCGCTTTCCGGAGACGTTGCTCAATGGGCGCTGATCGTGCTGACGGCTTATTTTGGCGGCAGGTCGATCGAGAAGGTCGCTCAAATTCTTACACGGAAGTGATCGCTGGACCCGCTTGGCTTTAACGAATCCGCTGGCCAATATCGCGTTGATTCCGTGGAGCTGCCCCGATGGATGTCTTCGAAGCCGTTGCCTCGCGATACTCGTGCCGTGCCTTTCTGCCGACACCGGTCCCCGAGAAAATCGTCCGGGAGATCGTCGAGCGTGCGGCGCGGGCGCCGTCGGCCGGAAATATGCAGCCATGGCGAATTTATGCGCTTGCGGGCAAACGCGTCGAAGAGCTCAAGGCTCTCATGGCTCCGCGCATGGCGACTGAGCTGCCGAAAGGCGAGGGTACCGAGTACACCATTTATACCGAGCCGTTGACCGAGCCCTACCGGACGCGACGTTTCGTCGTCGGCGAACTTCTCTACCGCTCAATCGGCGTTCCGCGTGAGGACAAGCCCGCGCGGTATCGTCAGTACTCCCGCAACTATCAGTTTTTCGGTGCGCCCGTCGCGCTGTTCTTTGCACGGGAAAAAAACCACGGACCGGCGCAATGGGCCGATATCGGCGGCTATCTCCAGACCGTTGCTCTGCTTGCCCGCGGCTTCGGCTTGCATACCTGTCCGCAGCAGGCCTGGGTCTCCTTCCACCGTACCATCCGCACCTTCCTACAACTTCCCGAAAATTTGATGATCTATTCCGGCATGGCTCTGGGATACGAGGATGCCGCGGCGCCTATCAATTCCTGGCGCTCCCCGCGGGAACCGCTGGAGGTCTACGCGACATTCGATGGCTTTGAAGACTAGCGGTAACAGCCTGTCGCGTTCACCCAGCGTTCACCGGGACGCCGGTACACCCGGCCTTATGCTGATTTTCCGCCTCGCGATACTGGTCCTGCTGGCCAGTCTGCCGACCTTGTCGGCGCGGGCTGCCGACGCGCCGCACCGAAGCGCGTGCCTGACCAAGGCCGAACAGCGCGCCGCAGTCGCCGCCAATCGTGCAATTTCGCTTGCGCAGGCCATCAAATTGCTTCGGGAGCATCGGCAATATTCCGAGGTTGTCCGTGCCCGGCTTTGCCGGCATGAACAGAAGCTGGTCTATGTGCTGACTCTGCTCGGCCGTAATGGCAAAGTGGTCACCGCGACTATTGATGCAGTCAACGGCGAGTACCATGTCAGCCGTTCAGTGGAGAGATAGACCGTGCGCCTCCTCGTGATCGAGGACGATCCGGACCTTAACCGCCAACTTGCCACCGCACTGACCGATGCGGGATATGTCGTCGATCGCGCGTTCGATGGCGAGGAAGGGCACTATCTCGGGGAATCCGAACCTTACGATGCGGTGATCTTGGATATCGGCCTGCCGAAGATGGACGGGATATCGGTGCTCGAAGCGTGGCGCCGCACCGGCCGGGCAATGCCGGTGCTCATGCTCACGGCGCGCGATCGCTGGAGCGACAAAGTTCAAGGGTTCGATGCGGGTGCTGACGACTACGTTGCCAAACCGTTTCATCTCGAGGAAGTGCTCGCGCGCGTGCGGGCGTTGCTGCGCCGTTCCGCCGGTCACGCGAAAAGCGAGTTCAACTGTGGACCAGTGCGACTGGATACCCGCACGGGACGCGTTTCGGTCAATGGCAACCCCGTCAAGCTCACCAGCCATGAATATCGGCTGCTCGCCTATCTGATGCACCATGCCGGCCGCGTGGTCTCTCGCACCGAACTCGTCGAGCATCTCTACGACCAGGATTTTGACCGCGACTCCAATACGATCGAGGTGTTTGTGGGCCGCATCCGCAAAAAACTCGGAGTCGAAATAATCCAGACTGTGCGCGGGCTCGGATATCTACTCACGCCACCCGACGCGCGTTGACATGCGCGCCAATTCGCTCGCCCTACGACTCTTCCTGTCGGCAACCGCCTGGGCGGTAATCATTCTGCTGATCACCGGGATCGTCCTGTCCTCGCTTTATCGTCAGGCTGTCGAGCGGGCTTTCGACCGTCGGCTTGGGGTCTATCTCCGCACTCTCGTCGCCGATATTGCATCGCCGGAAGACGGCGGTGAGAAATTCCCGCAGTCGTTGGGCGAGCCGCTGTTCGAGCTGCCGTTGTCCGGCTGGTATTGGCAGGTGACGCGCCTCGATCCGGGGAAAAACGAGGTACGATCGTCGCGCTCTCTGTGGGATGGCGGCTTGCCGCATCTGCAAGATCAGGGCATCGCAGGGAGTGCCGATGGCTCGCGCGCAGGATACGTTGCCGGCCCGGAAGATCAGCGCCTTCGATTGGTAGAGCGCAATATCGACCTGGGCGAGGAAGGGCATTACCTGGTCGCCGTTGCCGGTGACGCCGCGGAGATCTCCGGTGAAACGCGGTCATTTGACCAGGCACTGGTCGTCACATTTTCAATTCTCGCCGTCGTTCTCCTTCTTACAACGACGTTTCAGGTCCGCTTCGGTCTCGCGCCGCTCAAGCGCATCACTGACGGGCTGGCCGCAATCCGATCCGGCAGCGCGGAGCGGCTGACGGGAAAGTTTCCAGAGGAAATTGCGCCTCTCGCCCGTGAAACAAATGCGCTGATCGAAACCAACCGGGAAATCGTCGAACGTGCACGTACGCATGTCGGTAATCTGGCGCATGCACTGAAGACACCGTTGTCCGTGATGGTCAATGAAGCGACGGCGCACGGGAGCGAGCCTTTCGCGCAGAAAATACTCGAGCAAGCCGATATCATGCGTGATCAGGTCACGCGCCATCTCGAGCGTGCGCGCCTTGCGGCGAGGTTCACGGTAGTTGGATCTGTTACGCAGGCTGCGCCGGTTGTCACCGCGCTTGCTCGCACCATGGAAAAGATTCATCGGGACAAAAACCTGACAATCGAAGTGCATGCGGACGAACAGGCATTGTTTCATGGGGAGCGTCCCGACCTCGAGGAAATGGTCGGAAATCTCGTCGACAATGCCTGCAAATGGGCGTCATCGCGCGTCAACGTCGAGGTTGTGCGGGAGCGCCCCGATCCGGCGAGCGAACGACAGATCATCCGGGTCGTCGTCGATGACGACGGTCGCGGGCTATCGCCATCCGAGCGCGAACAGGTTGCCAAGCGTGGACGCAGGCTCGATGAGACCAAGCCGGGCTCGGGGTTAGGCCTTTCGATCGTACTCGATCTCGCCGGGCTTTATGGCGGAGGGTTGACACTTGGGGCTGCACCACTCGGCGGACTGCGCGCCGAACTGGTGCTGCCGGCAGCATGATCGAAATGAGGATCTTTTTTATGCACCGCCCCGCCGGAGTTTTGCCCCAATCCTGCTTTCCCGATAGCGCGGCCCTGCTGCTCGGCAGTGCTCAGGCGTCCTTGGGGGTCTAAATGTCCGCATACAAGATTGCTGCCGTCACAGTCGCCGGCATTATTCTGGCGGGGTGCGCCGGAAGTCCGGACGGAATGGGCCCGGGCCCTAAGGAGAACACCGGAACACTCCTGGGTGCGTTGGGGGGCGCCGCTATCGGTTCGCAGTTTGGCGGTGGTGTTGGCGGCCATGTCGCGGGCGCCCTGATTGGTGCCGGCATTGGTGGCCTCATCGGCAACCGCATCGGGGCCGCGCTCGACGACGAAGACAAGCAACGCGCCTACGCGGCGCAGATGGACGCACTCGAGCGGGGCCAGTCCGGCGCTCCGGTGTCATGGCGGAATCCCGATTCTGGCCGCTACGGCACGGTCGTCCCCGGTCCCGCCTATCAGCAGGCCGGACGCAATTGCCGGTCCTACACCCACACGATCTATATTGATGGGCAGCCGCAGACTGCCCGTGGCACAGCCTGCCGCAACCCGGATGGCACCTGGACCGCACTCGGCTAGGGCCGTTTACACTTAACAACTTCTTAACGCCCGTCGCCGTATCAAGCGGGAAGGCTTGAATTCGGATCGACCGAGGATGGCGGGCGCCGAGACGACCGTCGAGCGGCTGCGACATTTTCTTCGAGAACTGTCGCCCGGAGCGCGTTCGCTGCTGATCGGCGAACTCGAACGCAGCGTGCTGCGAGGAGAGGAGGTCGTCGGATCGGACCTTGTCCTCAGGGAACTGCGCCGCATCGTTCGTGAACAACGCAGTACGTCCTCCCGGATCGACGATTCGGCGCGACTCCTGTTCAAGCCGCTCGAGCCCTTTCTTGTCGACGACCGTGGGGATCACAAGCACCCGGGTCGTATCGCTCGTTCGTCGCTGGGTGCTCTGTGGAACTGGATCAGGCGCGATCTCTTGCCTCACGATGCCGACACGTTGGCTGGGGAGGTCAGCGAGGCCTTGGTCGCAGGCGATCAGGCGAAAACAGAACGGCTCGCGCGAATGTTCCAGGACAGAGTCGCCGCCGCGATCGAGTCGAATTTCAATGCTGACGACCAGGACGGAAGAAACCAGCGGCGGATATTGCAGCAGATCGGTACCCCGCGCGCGGGGGAAGAACTCGCGGCACTCAAGGCGGCGCTCAAAGGCCGCGACGTACTGGCGTCGCTTTCCGCGCGCCTCCCGTTACAGATCGGCAACCTTGCGAATGCCCAACTCGATGAATGCAAGGCCCTTATAGAGAACGCGGCTGCCCGTGACGGGGAGTTGTTTCTTTACGCCTTGCTGACGGTCATGAGTCGGATGACGGCGCCTTGGCAGCTTATCCGCCTCGGGGTGAGAGCGGCCGGCAGTGATATGGCGGCTCGTGTGGCAGAAACGCACTATGGTGTCGCGGTCAACATTGTATTGGCGGAACTTGAGCGATTGGTTGCCGAATTGCGCGAGGATCTTCGCACTGGGCAGGGTGTCGCGGTGGGGGCTCTGCTCAAGACCATCCATGATTCCGCACGGGGATTGCGTACGGAGCTGGCGTTGCCAATGGACAGCACCTGGGGCCGTGCACTCGCAGCTCAGCGCACGCACATTTCCGATATCCTTCGGGCGGAAATTGAATCGATTCCTGGTCGTGTCCGGCATTTGTTGCGTCCGCGCCCTGCAAGCGAAATTCGCCCGAATTCAGTGCTCGATCCTAACGAGGTCGCCGAAGTCGAGGCGCTGGTGGAATTTGTCGGTATTTGCAAATACTTTGCAGGTGAACTTGCAATCAACGAAATGACGCAACGGGCGCTGACCGAGTTGCGGCAATATTTGGACAATGGCACGCGCGCGCTGCTCGAAGGCTTGCGGAACGCGGGAGATGGCGACCGTAGTTTTCGGCAGTCTCAGGTCGACGCGGCCGTGCGGTTCTGCGCCAAGGTGTTTGGACGGGAATATGCCGCACTGCTGGGCAAGGCCGCTGAGGTCGCGGTCACGGGCGAAAACAAGGCCATTCGAGCATAACGGCGGGTTTTTCCGCCTGTCGTATGTGCGAAAATGCACATTGCTGTCATGATCGGACGTGATGTATGCCCTTGGCCGCGCCGCCCTCCGATGAAGGGCCGAGGCGGAATTTAGGGCTCCATGACCCTTTGGTTTGTGTTCGCGCTGATGACAGCGGCGGCAATTTTCGCCGTCCTGAGGCCGCTTGGTCGGAACGCAGATGTACGGGCGGGCAGCGATATTGAGATCTATCGCGATCAACTGGACGAAATCGAGCGCGACCTGGTCGCGGGGCTGATTGGAAAGGCGGAGGCGGAGGCAGCACGAGTCGAGGTGTCCCGCCGGCTCATCGCTGCGGCCGACGCGGCAGAATTTTCACATGCCTTGCCCATCGGCTCACCGCTCTGGCGCCGCCGCGCGGTCGCAGTTGCGGCGGTGATTTTAGTGCCCGGCATCGCCGCGATGCTCTATCTCGCGCTTGGCTCGCCACAATTGCCAGGTCAACCCCTCGCTGAGCGCGTACGAGAGGCGCACCAGGGTCGATCCATTGAAAATCTGGTTTCGCAAGCCGAGGCGCATCTTGAACGGAATCCCGACGATATTCGTGGCTACGAGGTCCTGGCTCCGGTCTATCTTCGTCTGGGCCGCCTTGCCGACGCCGTGAATGCACGACGCAAGGTCCTGGAACTCGGGGGAGAAAGTGCGGGTCGGCAGTCCGACCTCGGCGAGGCGCTCGTTGCGGCGGCAAATGGCATCGTTACCGCCGATGCCAAGCGAGTTTTCGAGCGGGCGTTGGAACTCGACCGCGACGATCTCAAGGCCAAATTCTATATCGGGCTCGCGGCCGAACAGGATGGCGATCGTGCAAAGGCAGCAGATATCTGGCGCGAGATGATCAGGAATGCGCGCGCCGATGCGCCATGGCTGCCGATGGTGCGCGAGGCCCTGGCGCGCGTCGATGCACGGTCTTCGCAGAGTGCCATATCCGCTCCGACAGCGGACGATGTCGCCGCAGCTGCCACCATGAACGAGGAAGAACGCAGCGAGATGATACGCAATATGGTGGCTCGCCTCGCTGACCGGCTGAAAGAAAATGAAAACGACGTCGAAGGATGGCAACGCCTGATGCGCGCCTACGTTGTTCTCGGACAGCGCGACAAGGCAATTTCAGCGGCGGAAGCGGCGAGGAGGGCGCTCGCAAACGATCCTGAAAAGCGCCGCCTTATCGAAGACACGATCAAAAGCCTTGGGCTCGAAGGCTAAGCAATATGACACGCAAACAACGACGTCTGGCCTTGATAAGCACAAGCATGGCCGTTCTTGTGGTCGCTGCCGCGCTTGTATTGAGCGCTTTGCGGGATTCGATCGTCTTCTTCAATTCGCCGACCGACGTTGCGGAAAAGCGTCTTGCACCGGGAGCGCGTGTGCGCATCGGCGGCCTTGTCAAACCCGGCAGCCTGCAGAGAGACGCCAATCTTCTGGTGCGTTTTGCGGTCACCGACGGGAAAACCGAAATCACAGTACGCTATCAGGGGATTGTCCCGGACCTGTTTCGCGAAGGGCAGGGTGTGGTCGCGGAAGGAAAGCTTGATGGCGATGGTATTTTCGTCGCCGACACAGTCCTGGCCAAACACGATGAGCGCTATATGCCGCGAGAGGTTGTCGACGCGCTGAAAAAGTCGGGCCACTGGCAGGAAGACCAACAGAAAAACTCAGGGAACGTCACGAAATGATTCCCGAGCTCGGACATTTTTCATTGGTCCTGGCGTTGGCGCTCGGCATTGTTCAATCAATCGTTCCGATCATTGGTGTGCGCAAGCGCGACGCCGTTTTGATGCAACTTCCGAACTCGACGGCGATCGTCCAGCTTGTCTTTGTTCTGGCGTCATTTTCGGCACTCACCACCTGCTATGTGACCTCGGACTTTTCGGTCGCGACCGTCTACGAAAACTCACACTCGATGATGCCGCTGCTGTACAAGTTTACCAGCGTGTGGGGGAACCACGAGGGCTCCATGCTGCTCTGGGTCCTCATTCTGTCCCTGTTCGGCGCATTGGTCGCAATTTTCGGCAGCAATCTGCCGGTGCCGCTGAAATCTTTAGTGCTCTCGGTGCAATCCTGGATTGCCTGTTCGTTCTATTTGTTCATTTTGCTTACGTCGAATCCATTCCTCCGGCTCGTGCCTGCCCCGTTCGAGGGCCGCGATCTCAATCCGATTTTGCAGGACATCGGGCTCGCCGTTCATCCGCCGCTGCTCTATCTCGGCTACGTTGGATTTTCGATCGCCTTCTCGTTCGCCGTTGCCGCGCTGATCGAAGGCCGCATTGACGGTGCATGGGCGCGATGGGTGCGGCCCTGGATATTGGCTGCGTGGATGTCCCTCACGGTTGGAATCGCGATGGGCTCGTATTGGGCTTACTACGAGCTTGGTTGGGGTGGGTTCTGGTTCTGGGATCCGGTCGAAAATGCATCACTGATGCCGTGGCTTGCCGGCACAGCTTTGCTGCACTCGGCCGTCGTCATGGAAAAGCGGGACGCATTGAAAATCTGGACACTCCTGCTTGCAATCGTCACTTTCTCCTTGTCGCTTATTGGCACATTCCTGGTGCGCTCGGGTGTGCTGACTTCGGTGCATACCTTCGCGAACGATCCCGCGCGCGGAATTTTCATTCTTGCAATCTTGGTTTTGTTTATCGGCGGAGGACTGGCGCTGTTTGCCTGGCGTGCCTCGTCGATCAAGCAAGGCGGTCTGTTCGCACCGATCTCCCGCGAAGGTGCACTTGTCTTCAACAACCTGTTTCTTACGACTGCTTGCCTCACTGTCTTCGTCGGGACGCTCTATCCATTGGCGCTCGAGGCGCTGACAGGTGAGAAAATTTCCGTCGGGCCGCCGTTTTTCAATCTGACATTTGGGCCACTTTTCGTGCCGCTTCTGTTCGCGCTGCCGTTCGGACCGCTTCTCGCGTGGAAACGCGGCGATATCCTTGGAGTCGCACAGCGGCTCATGGTTGCCTTTGGGGTCAGTCTAGCGGCAATTGCGGTCGTTGCTGCCGCTGTGAACGGCCGATCTGTTTTGGCACTGTTCGGAATAGGCCTGGCAGCCTTCGTTATGGCCGGGGCGCTAACCGACATTGCCGAGCGTGTGGGACTTTTCCGCGTTCCACTGTCCGTCGTACGCCAACGGGCGGCCGGCCTGCCGCGGTCTGCTTGGGGGACCGGGCTTGCTCACTTTGGAGTTGCGGTGACTTTGTTGGGCATTGTCTGCGCGGGCACCTGGGCGAGTGAACGGATCGCGGAAATCAAGCCTTCGCAAACCGTTTCGCTTTCAGGTTTTGATCTGTCGTTCGACGGCCTTGCCCAGCATGCCGGCCCGAACTATCGCGAACTAACGGCCAAGTTTACAGTACGACAGAGCGGCGTACGGCTCGCAACGCTTGAACCTGCGAAACGCAGCTTTGCGTCGCGCGGCACAACGACTACAGAGGCGGCGTTGCTCACCCACGGGTTCAGTCAACTCTATCTGTCCCTGGGTGATGTTAACAACGATGGGTCTGTCGCTGTTCGTTTTTACTTCAAACCGATGGTGCTGCTGATCTGGATCGGTGCGATTATGATGATGCTGGGCGGTGGGCTCTCTCTGTCCGACCGGAGATTGCGCGTCGGGGCGCCCAAGCCCGCGGCAAGGCCGGCCGCACAGCTGGCGGAGTAGCCATGCGCCGGATCTCAATGATCTTGTTGCCTGTGATCTTGTTGCTGTGCGCCACCACGGCATCAACACAGGTCTTCGCCGTCCAACCGGACGAAATGCTGAAGGATCCAGTACTTGAGGCAAGGGCGCGTGAACTTTCGCGCGAATTGCGATGCATGGTCTGCCAGAATCAATCAATCGACGAATCGGAAGCGCCCCTTGCACGCGATCTGCGGTTGCTGGTCCGCGAGCGACTGACGAGAGGCGACAGTGACCAGCAAGTGATTGATTTTCTGGTTGAGCGCTATGGTGAATTCGTCCTGCTAAAGCCTCGTCTGGAAAAGAAAACGCTCATGCTGTGGGCTTTGCCGCCGGCAGTGCTGCTTGCCGGGGCCATTGGATTATTCGCCGCTATGCGGCGGCGCGCCGCCAACGGATTGGGACCTGCGACACTTAGTGCCGAGGAACAGCGCAGGCTTTCGACTTTGGTCGATAAGCCGCCGCCTGCACACTGATTATCCTACGAAATTCAAGAGACGTAATAATTTCCACCTTACCAAAGTTTAATCCTGCCTTCAGGACGCTGTAAGGCTCATCTCCCCATCTTCAAGTTCGAAACAGCGCGGCATGCGCGCTACGAATCCTCATGGAGAATTCCAGATGAGCTCGAGCGTCAATCTCGCTCCAGAAAGCCGAAAGGAACCGCGAGCACTTTCCGTGCGCCGCGCGGTCTTGTTGGCGACGACCATTGCCGGCATCGGTATTGGAGCGTTCGTGGCAGCCCCCAGCTTCAATTTTAATGGGGGGTATCCTGCAGCCGTCGCACAGAACCTCTCAGAGCAGGCTCAGAAGCTTCAGGCGCCTGTGGGGTTTGCCGACATCGTGGAACGCGTAAAGCCCGCGGTCATCTCGGTCCGCGTCAAGGTCGATGGCGGGTCCAGAACCGACGGCCTGGGAAGCAGCGACGTTCCTCCCGGACTGCGTGAATTTTTCCGCCGCTTCGGTATGCCGGATGTTCCCGACGACATGCTGCGTGGCCGCCGAAATGTCATCACCGGTCAGGGTTCGGGATTCTTCATATCCGCTGACGGCTATGCGGTGACCAACAATCACGTGGTGGAAAAGGCGGAGAGCGTTCAGGTCACCACAGATGATGGCAAAAATCACAAAGCCAAGGTGATTGGTACAGATCCGCGTACTGACCTTGCTTTGATCAAGGTTGATGGTGGGCCGTTTCCTTACGTGAGGTTGTCGGAAAAGCCTCCCCGGATCGGTGATTGGGTTCTTGCCGTCGGCAATCCCTTTGGCCTTGGCGGAACGGTTACGGCCGGTATCGTTTCGGCGCGCGGCCGTGATATCGGGGCAAGCGCGTACGACGATTTCATTCAAATCGATGCGCCGGTGAACAAGGGCAACTCCGGAGGTCCGACTTTCGATACCGAAGGCAACGTGATCGGCGTGAATACAGCGATCTTTTCACCTTCGGGAGGCTCGGTCGGCATTGCGTTCGCAATTCCTTCCGAAACGGTGAACAGCGTTGTAGCGCAACTCAAGGATCACGGTTCGGTTACTCGCGGCTGGATTGGTGTTCAAATTCAGCCGGTGACGCAGGATATCGCCGACGGTCTCGGACTTAAAAAGGCGGAAGGTGCGCTTGTCGCAGAGCCGCAGGCCAATAGCCCGGCCGCCAAAGCGGGAATCGGTGCTGGCGACGTCATCACCGCCGTTGACGGCAAGCCCGTAAAGGATGCGCGCGATCTCGCCAAGAAGATCGGTGCGATGGCGCCAAAGACATCGGTCAAGCTCACGGTTTTGCATAACGGCTCGGAAAAAGTTCTGACGCTGACGCTCGGCGAAATGCCGAACACGAAAGAAGCACGCGCGATGCAGGATGAGGGCGACAGCGGTACCGACCTCGGCAAGCTAGGGCTCTCGCTTGCGCCAGCGTCGCGGGTGGCGGGTGCCGGCGGCGAGGGCGTCGTCGTTACCGGAGTCGATTCAAGCAGCGTTGCCGCAGATCATGGATTTGCGACCGGCGACATCATTCTGGAGATTGCCGGCAAATCCGTATCTACGCCGACGGACGTGCGCTCAATCATTACGGCGGCGCGAACGGAGGGTAAACGCACGGTGCTGGTTCGGGTGAAAAAAGGTGACAACACGCGGTTTGTTGCCCTTCCGCTCGGGCGTGGGTGAGACACGAGATTGGGGACGTTCTGCCGGCATCCGTCGCCCCCGCCGGTAGTCCGACCTCACGGGGCGGGCTGCGCGCCCGTCCCGGCAAATTCCGGAGGCGGCCTCCCGCCGCGTTCGAACGGAACTCCAACTCCGGCATCCGTCGCCCCCGCCGGGGTGGAGTCGTTGAGGGGGTGGCGGTCTCCGCCACCCCCTCGCGTACGAGCCGGGTTGCAATTGCCGGGGCATTGACCCCGCCGCGAAAAGACTGGAATTGGTGTGACCGATGCCCACCTTTGCGGATATTAACGGGCAGCGTCCTTTCGGCCGCGTAGCCGATACGCAACCGGATCGGGTCAATATGCGCCTACTGGTCATTGAAGACGACCGCGACGCCGCGGACTATCTGGTCAAAGCGTTCCGGGAGGTAGGACACGTTGCCGACGCTGCGATCGATGGCGACGATGGGCTGGCCATGGCCATCGACGGTCAATACGACGTTCTCATTGTGGACCGTATGCTTCCGAAGCGAGACGGCCTTTCCCTGATTGGCGCGCTTCGGGCAAAGGGGATCGAGACGCCTTGCCTGATCCTGTCCGCGCTCGGCCAGGTTGATGATCGGGTCAAAGGATTGCGGGCTGGGGGCGACGACTATCTCCCCAAGCCCTATTCATTCTCCGAGCTCCTGGCCCGGGTTGAAGTTCTGGCCCGCCGCCGGGTGGGGCGCAGCGAGGAAACCGTACTCCGGGTGGGAGATCTCGAGCTCGATCGGCTGTCGCACCAGGTGCGGCGCGGGAACGAGGAGATTTCTCTGCAACCACGTGAATTTCGGTTGCTGGAATACCTTATGCAGCACGCCGGTCAGGTGGTTACCCGCACTATGCTGCTGGAAAATGTGTGGGATTACCATTTCGACCCCCAAACCAACGTCATTGACGTGCACATCTCGCGCTTGCGGTCGAAAATCGATAAAGGTTTCTCCCAGCCGCTTCTGCATACAATCCGCGGCGCGGGATACATGATACGTGACGGCGCTCGGTAAGCTATTTCGCACCACTACGTTCAAGCTGACGCTGGTCTATTTGACCGTTTTCGGGCTCTTTGCAGCATTTCTGCTCGGATATTTCGCGCTCAATACACGCCGGCTGATCACCGAGCAGATCACAGATACGGTCAATGCGGAAATCACCGGCCTGTCCGAACAGTACCGGCAGGGTGGCATCAGACGGCTTGTGATCGTTGTGGACGCTCGCGCCCGGCGCCCGGGCTCCAGCCTTTATCTGGTCACGACTTTCGCCGGGGAGGCGCTCGCCGGCAACGTCACCTCCCTGCCGCCCGGTACCTTGGACAACCCGGGCTGGACCGAAACCGCCTACAGGCGGCTCGACGAAGCCGATGCCGCCGACCATCCCGAACATCGCGCGCTCGTACGTGTCTTCCAGCTTCCCGGCGGCTTCCGCCTGCTGGTCGGACGCGACCTGGACGAGCGCGAGCGCCTCTACAATATCGTGCTCGCCGCGGGACGCTGGTCGATTGCGATCGTCATAGTGCTCGGTCTCGCCGGAGGGCTCTTCGTCACCCGACGTGTGCTCCGTCGCGTTGATGCGATGACCGAGACGACGCGGACGATCATGCATGGCGATCTTGGCGGTCGCCTGCCTGTTGCCGGGACCGGCGACGAGATCGATCGGCTTGCTGAAAATCTCAATGTGATGCTTGAGCGCATCGAAGCCCTGATGCGTGGTCTGAAGGAGGTCTCCGACAACATCGCGCACGACCTCAAGACACCCTTGACCCGTCTGCGGAATCGCAGCGAGCAAGCTTTGCGCACAGCGAAAACGGAGGCCGAATATCGCGCGGCGCTGGAAAGTACGATCGAGGAATCAGATGGATTGATCCGCACCTTCAATGCGTTGCTGATGATTGCTCGTGCGGAGTCCGGGCAGGGACGTGACGACATGCGCGAATTTGATGCAGCGGAGATTGCCCATGACGTCGGGGAATTGTACGAGCCGCTCGCGGACGAAAAAGGGATCATGCTGAAAGTGGAAGCGGATACGCCCGCTCCCGTAGTCGGCAACCGCGAGCTGATCAGCCAGGCGCTTGCCAACCTCGTCGATAATTCGATCAAGTACGCGGAAACGGTAAATGGCGCGGCCGGAGAAATTGTTGTTCGCGCGCTTACCGAAGGTGAACGAATTCTTCTGACGGTAACCGACAGCGGACCGGGCATCCCGGAGGCCGACCGGGGCCGAGTCGTGGAGCGTTTTGTGCGGCTCGAGCAGAGCCGGTCGCAACCGGGGTCCGGCCTGGGTTTGAGCCTCGCCGCGGCAGTGGCGCGTCTGCATGGAGGCGAGTTGGTGCTAGCAGACAACAAGCCCGGCCTCAAAAGCGTCATTGCTTTACCACGGGGAGGGCCGGTACAGGTTTCCGGATGAAGCCCCCGGCCAAAAACAAGGCATCCCGTAAAGAGGCAGCCTCAAACGCCAGCGACTCCGCCGCTACAAAAGGCGCCACTCTCGCCGATTTGATTGCAACCAGCCCAAAGCTGGTCGATCCCGGTGTCGCCAAGGCACGGGTTAACGATTGGCTTGCCGAGACGCCGGCCGCCGATGCCAAGTCGCTCAGGGCTCTGTTTTCTCATCGGCCGCTGATCAATACGCTCGTTGAAAGCATTGCGGAGAACTCGCCGTATCTTTGGGATTTGGCCAGCCGAGAACCTCGGCGGCTTCTCAGGCTTTTGCAGGAAAATCCCGACCAGCATCTTGAAGGTCTCCTGAAGCAGTACGGCCGTGCGGCTGCCTCCAGCAAGGATGAAGCCGAGGCAATGCACCAGCTTCGCCGCATGAAAGCGGAAGCGGCATTGCTTATTGCGATCGCGGACATCGGCGGCGTTTGGCCCGTGATGCGGACTGCGCGCGCGCTCACCGACCTGGCCGACGCTGCTGTTGATGCCGCTGTGCGTTTCATATTGGCGGATGCCGACCGTTCCGGGCGGCTCAACCTGAAAGATAAATCCGTGCCGCAGAAGGACAGCGGCTACATTGTCCTTGCAATGGGCAAGATGGGGGCATTTGAGCTCAATTACTCGAGCGACATCGACCTGATTGTCCTGTACGATCCGGCGGCAAAGGCGCTGCCGAAGGACGCGGAACCTTCCACGCTGTACGTGCGTCTCACGCAGCGGTTGGTGAAGCTTCTGCAGGAGCGCACCGCGGATGGCTACGTTTTCCGCACAGACCTACGGCTGAGGCCGGACCCGGCATCGACCACGATTGCGATTTCCACTACGGCGGCCTTGTCGTACTACGAAAGCGTCGGCCAGAACTGGGAGCGCGCCGCGATGATAAAGGCGCGCGCTTGTGCCGGCGATATTGCGGCGGGCGAGGCGGTGCTTCACGAGCTTGCGCCGTTCGTCTGGCGCAAATATCTCGATTTCGTGGCGCTTGCCGACGTTCATGCCATGAAACGGCAGATCAATGCCTATCGCGGGCATGGCGAGATCGCAGTCGAAGGGCATAACATCAAGCTCGGTCGTGGCGGTATTCGGGAAATCGAGTTTTTCGCCCAGACCCAGCAATTGATTGCAGGCGGCCGTAATCCCGATCTTCGCGACCGCGACACCTTGACCGCGCTCGACAAGCTCTGCGCGGACAAATGGATCGATCCTGCCGCACGCGATGCGATGAAGGAGGCATACGGCTTTCTGCGCCTCGTCGAGCATCGCCTTCAAATGGTGAATGACGAACAGACACAGAGCCTGCCAACGGAGCAAGCCGAACTCGAACGTTTTGCCCGCTTTCTCGGTTTCGAAGGCAGGGATGCATTTGCCACAGTACTGCTGCGGCACCTCAACAACGTACAGACCTATTATGCGCGGCTGTTCGAAAAGACGCCGGACGCCGAGCGCCCCGCCTTGGTTTTTCCGCCCGAAGCGGACGACCACAGGACACTCGACCGTCTGTCGGAGCTTGGCTTCACGGCGCCTCTTGAAGCGTCAGGGATCGTTCGGGACTGGTTACGGGGCAGCCACCGCTCATTGAAAGGCGATGTGGCGCGGGAACGCTTGCAGGCCGTTCTGCCCGCACTGTTGGAGCAATTGGCGCGAACCGATAATCCGGGTGCGACCTTGATCCTGTTCGATCACTTCCTTGGCAATCTGCACGGTGCGGCGCGCCTGCTTTCGCTCCTCGGCCAGAATCCGGATCTTATCGCACTCATTGCGCTTGTTCTGGGAACGGCGCCGCGCCTTGGCGACACCCTTGCTCGCCATCCGCAGGTTATCGATGCGCTTGTCGACCCGAGCTTCTTCGGCGCCTTGCCAAATGATGTGGAGCTTGGTCGACGCTTTGATGCCGCGTTGGCGCAGTCGCGCTACGACGAGGATCTGCTCGAACGGATCCGGATGTTCGGCCTCGAATACATGTTCCTGATCGGTGTGCGCATCCTGACCGGAACGGTGACGGCGCGGCAGGCAGGAGAAGCGTTTGCGCGGCTGGCGGATGCGGTCATTCGTGCAGTGCACCGCGCGGTAGCCGACAATTTTGCCAAAACGTACGGTCACCTGCGCAACGAGGAGTCGGCAGTTATCGCGATGGGCAAGCTCGGTGGATACGAAATGACCGCGACTTCCGACCTTGATCTGATCCTGGTCTACAATTTCGATGGGGAGAATTCCGAGTCCGATGGCGAGCGACCGCTTTACGGCACGCAATATTTCGCCCGCCTCACCCAACGGTTAATCAACGCGCTGACGGCACAGACCAATTATGGCGCACTGTACCAGGTCGACATGCGACTACGCCCCTCGGGCCGTGCGGGCCCGCTTGCTACGCAGCTCGACGGCTTTCTTCAATACCAGGAGAACGAAGCCTGGACCTGGGAGCATATGGCACTAACTCGCGCGCGTGTTGTGTCGGCGCCTCCTGCGTTCCGGCATCGGGTCGAGCACGTCATTCGAGGCATCCTGCAGCGCCCGCGTGACGCGGGCCTGGTCGCAGGCGATGTGGTCGAAATGCGCGCCGCCATTGCGAAAGAGAAGGGTGACCGGGCGCGCTGGGACCTGAAATACGCCGCCGGCGGCCTGATCGATATCGAGTTTATCGCGCAATATCTGCAACTCGTTTACGCGCATCGATTTCCGGAAATCCTCGACACGTCGACGGTGCGTGTGCTCGACAAGGCGCGGGCATTGAATGTATTGCCTGTCGAGGATGCCGAAATTCTGCGGCCTGCGGTCCAGCTTTACCACGATCTGACGCAGATCCTGCGATTGTGCCTGCCGGGCGCTTTTGATCCAAAGAATGCAGGACCGGGACTTCTCCGGCTTCTTGCGCGTGCGGCTGATGTGCCGGACTTCGCGACGCTGGAAGCGACATTGGCGGACGCGCAGACGAAAGTACGTGAAAGCTTCGTGCGAATTCTCGGACAGGAGCCGGTGGCGCTCTAGGCCGCTTCCTCCCGGGGGAGGAAACATTGCGGTTCAAGTGGTAGCCGGACCATGACCACCGTTCCCCGGCCGAGAGTGGAGCGAATTCGCATACGACCGCCGTGCAGCTCGACGAGTGACTTCGAAATGGCCAGGCCGAGTCCCGAGCCCTGATGGCTTTTCGTCAGCTGGCTCTCAACCTGCTCGAAGGGGCGTCCCAGGCGTGCAAGCGCGTCACGCGAAATGCCGATGCCGGTATCGGCAATGGAAAGCACAATAGAGTGAGCTGTCGCCCGTCCGCGAACCACGATCCGGCCGCCGACCGGCGTGAATTTGATGGCGTTGGAAAGCAGGTTGAGCGCCACCTGCTTGAGCGCGCGGCGGTCGGCCCGCAATCTCAGCTGGGGCGATATACGGGCGGTCAATTGCAGTTCCTTGCCCTCAGCGCGGGCGGCGACGACACGCATGGCGTCATTGAGGAGCGTGTCAAGCCGGATGTCGTCGAAATCGAGTCTAAGGCGCCCAGCTTCGATCTTCGACATGTCGAGAATGTCGTTGATTACCTCAAGCAGGTACTGTCCGCTGCCGCGGATGTCGCTGCAATATTCACGGTACTTTTCGGCACCGAGTGGCCCGAACATGCCGGACTCCATGATCTCGGAAAAACCGATGATCGCGTTGAGCGGGGTCCGCAACTCGTGGCTCATGTTGGCGAGGAATTTTGACTTGGCCTGGTTTGCCTCTTCGGCACGTGTCTTTTCCTCGGCATATTTTTTTGCAAGCTCGGCAGAGCGTTGCTGCGATGCGCGCAGGTCCGCAATCGTCGCCATCAGGCGCTTTTCGCTGTCAACCAGCTTTTCTTCATGGGTCTTGAGTGCGGTGATGTCCGTTCCCACCGAAACGTAACCACCGTCTTTTGTACGCCTTTCGCTGATGTGCAGCCAGCGGCCGTCTTCGAGCTGGGCCTCGAACGTGCGCGCACCAGGAATGCTCGGACCGGCATTGATGATCTTGTTGCGGACAACCGGCTTGCTTCCGGCTGCAACCACCGACTCGTAGGACGCGCCGACCGTAATCGCCTCATCAGGCAGACGATGCAGTTCCTGAAAGTTGGAGTTGCAAAGCACCAACCGGTTGTCGGCGTCCCACAGCACGAAAGCTTCCGGAATGGTCTCAATCGCATCACGCAGACGCATATCTGCCGCGACCGTCTTCTCCACGAGAGTCTTTTGCTCCGTGATGTCGACGGCAATTCCGATGAGATGCAGTCCCTGTTCGTTGGCCTGCCGTACCAGTTCACAACGCGCACGGAGCCAGATCCAGTGACCGTTTGCGTGACGCATACGGAAAGCATGATCGATCGTGGTCGTTGCTGCCTCGGCAAGTTCGACGGCCAGATCATAGAGGCGCACGTCCTCGGGATGGACGAGCGCGTTCACATCGCTGAACGAGAGCAGGTCGTTCTTGTTCTCCAGCCCCAGTATGTCGAACATCGATTGTGACCAGAAGATGCGGCCGCGTGCGAGGTCCCAATCCCAGAGACCGCAGCGGCCACGGTTCAAGGCAGTATCGATGCGGCTGCGAACTGTCTCGTAGATCAAGTCGGCTTCACGCGCTCGCGTGGCCTGCCAATGAAAGGCGAACCCCAAGATGAGGACGACAAAGCCGGTAGTCGAGGAGAGGGTGATTGTCAGCGTCGTGAGCGACCGCCATTCGGACAGCGCGGCTTTTCGGGACTGGATTACCGCCAGCTGGCCGAACGGAGCATCGAGCATGCGCACCGTTGCCAGCGCGCGCGAGCTGTCGGGGAGCGTGATTTCCATCACCCCGGCGCTGGCGCCGAATGTGGTCAAAGGCTGTGTCGGCCCGAGAAGGTCGATAAGCCGGCGGCCGATTGTGGCATCGGTCGCCGGGGTTACGGCCGCGACCACACCGTCGGCATTCGTCAGGATGAAGCGCCGCCCGGCGGATATTGCCCAGGACGGCAACGTTTGCGCGAGCACGTGCTGCGGCTGCTCCAGCGCGGCAACCGGTTTCTTGCGCGGATGTTGCAGCCGCTCGGCGGCAAGATCGGCCACCGCTTCAAGCGATCGGACTTCATGTGTTAGCGTTTGCCGGCGGTGGTCGAGCACCTGCACAAGTGCTCCGACACAGATTGTCACAAGAAATGCGATGATAAGGACCGGAACCGACCGGCGGAGAAGCGGCTCTGCGTTCAGCAGCCGCCGATACGCCGGGTTGGCGATGGATTGCGCGAGGCCTTTGATGGAATCGGGATGTGCAGACGCACTCGCCACATCGGCGCGCGCCATAGCCGGCCTCCGTTGGAAGTTCCCCTAATCACCCACGAGACGGAAGGATGTGCCGCATCGCTTTCCGAATCACTTGTCGATTGGAATCGATGGGCGGTGATTTGTCGAGAGTCGAAAGAGTCAAATCTTTAAAAAAAGTTACCCACGGATAGTTTTAGCGACACCAAGAGGCCTTAACGGGTGTCCTGTGGGTCGGCCAAGGCTCGGTCGATGATGTCGGAAAGGTCCCGTGAGAGGGTGGAAGCAGCCCGGATGCGTTGTAACGCGGCCTCGGCTTTGGCCCGCCGATTGGCCTCCATCATCCGCCAATTGCGGAATGCCGTCGCAAGCCTCGCCGAAACCTGCGGGTTTTTCTTGTCAAGCGCGAGCACGGTATCGGCGATGAAATCGTAGCCCGCCCCGTCCGGACGGTTGAATTGTGTCAGGTTGCCCTGGGCGAAAGAGCCGATAAGCGCACGGACGCGATTGGGGTTTTCGAGCGCAAACGCCGGGTGGCGGGTGAGGGCACGGACATGGCTGAGTGTGTCCCGATGCGGGATCGTCGCCTGCAGCGAAAGCCATTTGTCGACCACCAGCGCATCGTCCGCATATCTGGTATAGAAGTCGGCGAGGGCGTCCTTCCGCTCCTGCACGTCGTGCTGCGAAAGGGTCACCAGCGCCGCCATTCGGTCGGTCATGTTGTCGGCGCTGCGATATTGGCCGGCAGCGCGGGCGAGTGCCGCCGGGTTGCCATTGGCTGCCAAAAGGTCGAGCGCGGCATTCCGAAGCGCGCGTCGACCGGCGCTTTCCGCGTCGGGGCTGTATGCGCCCGCAACCGCCGTCCGCTCGTAAATCGCCGCGAGCGCGGGACCAAGCTCTTCACCAATCTCCGCACGCAGGGCAGTGCGTGCGCGGAAAATAGCGTCCGGGTCGATGTCTTTCCCGATTTCTCTTGCGATATCGCCCTCGCTCGGCAGGGTCAACGCCAGCGCCACAAACGCCGGTTCAAGCGTATCGTCCTCGAGGGCGGCGGCAAACGCGCCCATAAGCTTGTCGTCTTTGCGCAGTGTTCGGCTGGCACGGACAGCACCGACGTTTTCAAGGAGAAGGCGCATCGAGATGGTCTGAAGCGCCTGCCAGCGATTAAACGCGTCACTGTCGTGCGCCGCCAGGAAAGCAAGGTCATCGGTGCCCAGGTCGGTCCGCAGATTGACGGGTGCCGAAAAGCCGCGATTGATCGAGAGAACAGGTCGCTCACGAACGTCCGAAAACTCAAATTTTGCGGCTGGCTTGGCGAGCACGATCACGCCGTTGCCGAGCGGCTTGCCGTCGACTGCGTTGAGCGGCAGATCGCGGCCATTCTTGCCGACAAGGCCAAGTGAAAGCGGGATTTCCATAGGCTCCTTTTCCGGCTGGCCAGGCGTCGGCGGCACGACCTGATTGCATTCCAGCGTAAAGGTTCCGCGCGCCGCGTCGAACAGGCCTTTCACCGTCACCTCAGGTGTCCCGGCCTGACTGTACCAGCGCATGAACTGCGTCATGTCGTGTCCGCTGACGTCGGCAAAACACTGTATGAATTGCTCGACAGTCGCCGCCTCGCCATCGTGGCGGCTGAAATAGAGATCCATGCCGGCGCGAAATTTTTCCTTGCCGATCAGGGTCTGTATCATCCGCACGACTTCGGCGCCTTTCTCGTAGACGGTCGCAGTGTAGAAATTGTTGATCTCCCGATACGTTTCCGGGCGGACCGGGTGCGCCAGGGGGCCCGCGTCTTCGACAAACTGGGCGCCGCGAAGCGCGCGAACATCGGCAATCCGTTTGACGGCCCGCGAGCGCATGGCCGCGGAAAACTCCTGATCGCGGAATACCGTGAGACCTTCCTTCAAGCAAAGCTGAAACCAGTCACGGCATGTAATCCTGTTGCCGGTCCAATTGTGGAAGTACTCGTGAGCAATCACGGCTTCGATATGGGCGTAATCCGCATCGGTCGCGGTCTCGGGACTCGCCAGAACGTACTTGTCATTGAAAATATTGAGACCCTTGTTCTCCATCGCGCCCATGTTGAAGTCGGAAACGGCGACTATCATGAAAATGTCGAGATCGTATTCGCGGCCGAAAGCCTCCTCATCCCAGCGCATTGCACGCTTGAGCGAATCCATCGCATAACCGCAGCGATCCTGCTTTCCGTGTTCGACATATATGCGCAGCGTCACGTTGCGACCGGACATGGTGACGAACCGGTCTTCCACACATGCAAGATCGCCGCCCACGAGCGCAAAGAGATAGGACGGCTTGGGGTGCGGGTCGTGCCAGACGGCATAGTGCCGGCCATCCGCCGCGCCGCCTGCGTCGACGAGATTGCCATTGGCGAGGAGTACGGGTGCCTCCGCCCTGTCCGCCTCGATCCGCGTGGTGTAGACCGCCATGACGTCGGGGCGGTCGGGAAAATAGATTATCCGACGGAAGCCTTCCGCTTCGCACTGCGTGCAATAGGTGCCGGCCGAACGGTAAAGTCCCGAGAGTTGCGTGTTTGCCGAGGGGTCCACGACGGTTTCGATCTCAAGGGTAAACGGCCGGTTCGGCGGCTGCGGGATCGTGAGACTTTCGGGCGTAACGACAAAACTGCCGTCCGCCACCGGTGATCCGTCAAGCTTCAGCGAAACCAGGCTTACGCCGTCGCCATCGAGCACCAGCGGCGCTGGTACGCCGGTCGGGTTCGGCCGGAGCGAAAGCGCGGCCCGCACTCTCGTGCGGGCAGGATACAGCGAAATATCGAGAGAGACGGTGTCAACCAGCCAATCGGGCGGACGATAATCTTTAAGCCGGATCGGCTCTGCAATGTCGGTACGCATGTGGTTTGATCTATGATGTTCCGCGGCGAATTGGAAGATTGATCATGCAGAGCATGCACGCCATGGTGCTTGAGCGTCCGCGAACGCCGCTTATCTTGCGTGAGCGTCCATTGCCGGCGGCGGGCGCCGGTGAAATCGTATTGTCAGTGGCGGCGTGTGGGGTCTGTCGCACCGATCTACATGTGGTGGACGGGGAACTGCCCGATCCCAGGCTGCCGCTCGTTCCCGGCCACGAAATCGTCGGCCGTGTGGAAGCCGTGGGAGCGGGAGTAGATGCAGTCACGGTCGGTGACCGCGTTGGGGTGCCTTGGCTGGGCAGCACGTGCGGTCTTTGCGATTATTGCCGCAGCAACCGGGAAAACCTGTGCGACAGGCCTGTTTTTACCGGTTATACGCGCGACGGTGGCTTCGCTACGCATGTCGTAGCAGCCGCGCGCTACTGCTTTCCGCTGGCTGGCGAAATCGATGACGCGCAGCTCGCGCCTTGGCTTTGCGCGGGGTTGATCGGCTGGCGCAGCTATCGCATGGCCGGTGATGCGGAATCTCTTGGCCTCTATGGATTTGGAGCCGCGGCCCATATCCTGACGCAGGTCGCAAGATGGCAGGGGCGACGTGTCTTCGCGTTCACGCGCACCGGAGACGAGGCGGCGCAGCAGTTTGCGCTCTCGTTAGGTGCGGTCTGGTCCGGTGCCTCCGATCAATTGCCTCCCGAACCTCTCGACGCAGCGATCATCTTTGCGCCGGTCGGTGCGCTCGTACCGATCGCGCTTAAGGCGGTGAAAAAGGGCGGTCGCATTGTGTGCGGAGGTATTCATATGTCGGACATACCGAGCTTTCCCTATCAGATTCTCTGGGGAGAGCGACACATCGTGTCAGTCGCAAATCTCACACGGTCCGATGCGCGCGAGTTTCTTGAGATCGCACCGAAGGCGCATGTCAGCTGCACTGTCACGCGTTATCCGCTCACGCACGCCAACGAAGCTCTGTCCGATCTGCGTGGCGGTCGTGTGCAGGGTGCGGCGGTTATCGTGCCGTAGTACAGCCTCTGCATCGCCACAAACATTCCATAGTTTTTGCCGGAATGAACGAGCGTTGCCGTCGTTGCGTGCTTTGTCACCGGTATCGCGACAGAATCCCAGGTCCTACTGAATTCTTGCAGTTTATTCTTCGACGGTTTGCCCGCGCATGGTCCGTACCCGCTAGGCGGGGGCTAAATCGCTATGCCGACCGGTGTGTAGGAATTGTGCGGCGATGATGGATCAACCGATAGGTTCGGCGTGGCCGATCACACGCTTGATGGGCGGTGATTGTTGCTTCAAAGCGCGCTCAAGGGCGTCGACGTTCTCGTGCACACTTTGCACGCTCAATTGCGGATCGACGCGGCAGTGAAAGTTGACGATTTCCCCGTCGCTGGTCTCGCGCACCCGCACATTATGCACATCGCGGATTTGCCGGCCTTTTGCCGCCAGTTCTGATAGCGCGACCGCCACCGCGCGTACCCGCTCCGGTGGAGCCTCACGCCCGGAAGCGTCGGGAGGCTGCAGCGGCTCGATGTGCGTCTCGACCTCGACATCCGGGCCCAGCTCGGCTGCGATCGCGCTTTCGAGGCCGTCGGCCATTTCGTGCGCGCTGCGTAGCGAAAGCATGCCGTCGACCTCGAGATCGAGGGATACCGCGAGTCTATCCTTGAGTTCATGAACGGTCACATGATGCACGGCAAGTGCACGATTGCGTGCGATCACCATGACGCGATCGAGCACGGTCTCCGTATTGAGTGCAACCGGATCAGCTGTAATGACCGGTTCGGCTCCGGGGATGTTCTGACGCAGCGCGTCGATAATTGCCTCCTTGATGGCGCTCACGCGATCAAGGGGCAATGTGCGGCTGACGGCGACGGTCAAATCGATAAACGTCTGCTCTCCCACTGAGCGCGCCCGTACCTGTTCGACAGCGACGACACCGGGAATGCGTGCTGCCAGGGCGGTGATCTTTTCGGCAACTCCAGCTGGCGCGACATCGATAAGTGTATCTATAGTGCGCTTGCCGAGACGCCAGCCGGCGACGCAGACGAGAAAGGCTACGACCAGGGCGGCTGTCGCGTCGGCCCACGCCAGGCCGAGCCGGACCCCGATCAATCCCGCGAGCACCGCGAGCGAGGACCACAGGTCGGACGAAAAATGGAGCGCATCGGCTTCAAGAGCATGGCTTGCTGTCTTTTCAGCTGTCCTCGCAAGGGCGCGGGCGCGGAAGAAGTCGACAACGATTGACACCGCGATCACCGCGAAGGCCCAGACCGTTGCCTCCACAATGTGCGTTTCCTCCCCGGCAAGTCGTTTGATCGCCTCCCATATAACCACACCGGAGAGCAGGAACAGCAACGCCGTTTCCGCAAGCGCCGAAACGGCCTCCACCTTGCCGTGCCCGTAGTGGTGTTCCGCGTCTGCCGGCTTGCCGGAAATCCGCACGGCAAAGTACGTCATGACCGTGGCGCCAAGGTCGATCAGGGAATGGCCGGCTTCGGAAAGAATCGCGAGCGAACCGGTAGCAAGACCGACAACGGTCTTGGCTATTGTCAGCGACGCCGAGGCCGCGATTGAGGACAGCGCAACCTGTTCTTTTTCGCTCTGCATAGGCGCCGGTGTAGCCTAAACACGCACGAAATTCGAGGATCACGACCTGGTGCCGCTGGAGGATGATCGGCTTTCCGTCAGCTATTGAGCTGTTGCCGGCCGTGCCGCGGCGCAGGGGATCCGAACGCTGGCGGCATCTGCCCGCTCGCGAGGCGATATGGCTCAACCGTATCGGCTACTTGAATCTCGAAGTTAAGCGGACATCTTGACCAGAAAAATGCAAATGTCACATCCTGCCGCGGATCCGGTGGTTGTCAGCGGCGTGCAAATAGGACTTGGAATCTAAAAACTCGTGCCGCCCGGCGGATTGGCGCTGTTATCTGTAGCGGTGACCTCAGGCCCTTCGTCAAAGAATGTTATGGGCGTCAGCCGTTTCCGGCGGACTCGAAGGTCAAACACGTCAAACCGATTGTAGTAGCCCACGACATCGTGAAACTGTTTTGGCTCGACGCATTGGGTAAGGTCGACGTCTTGATAAAGAAGGCCTTCCGTCTCCGACAGTGTGTCGCTGATAACGTCACCGGACGGGCCAAGTACCATTGAGATCGCCTGGGGACTGTTTTCAAGCGTCTCAAGGCCATCGCGATCAATCGTGCGCAAAGCCTCAAGTGTGTACCTATCAAGGAACCCGGACGAGACCACGTTGAAGACTTTTCCCTCGAAAGAATGCGCACCAGCGCGGATACGAATCGCGGAGGCGAGGTCGTAGCGGCCGGGCTCGTTTGCCGGCCGGGTCGGCCAGACCGGCGGATAGGACGAAATGTGCACCTGCTCGCCTTGCGCGATCAACGAGTAGCGCGCGAGCGGGTTGGTGTTCTCGCCGCAAATCAACATTCCGATCTTGCCGATGCCGGTCTCACTCACGCGAAGGCCTTCGCCATCGCCGTTGGCCCAGACGAGTTTCTCATAAAAAGTTGGTACCAGTTTGCGATGGTGATTGATGAGCGTTCCGTCGGCGTCAATTAACAGATTGCTGTTCCATAGGCAGCCGACCGAAACCGACGAACTCTCGCTTATGCCGATCGAAACGACAATCGCATTGTCGCGCGCAGCTAAACAAAGAGTGGTGACCTCGGGTCCCGGCACCTCGATCGAATTGGCCGCTAGGCGCTTGAAGAAATCATGATTTTTGATAGGCGCCTGCACTGCAGCCCACACCGGAAATCCGGGAACGAAGGATTCGGGAAAGGCAATGAGCCGGGCGCCGGCTCGGCTCGCTTCCGCAATTAGCGCGCAGGCTTTTTCGATAGTTGACTCCGCGTCGAGAAAGACCGGCGCGACATGGGCGGCACACACTCTGAACTTTGGATAGGCGGACGTTGTCATGTCGTCACCGGTTCAGCAGGCGGCAGCGAAAGGCACCGTCGCCTGCCGTTGTGGCATCCTACACGGGCATCTGCGATAGATTGTGTCGCAGCGGCATGTTCTTCGCGAGTTCTTCTTTCGGGATTCGCTTCTTTACCTCAAGTTTGCCGTTTTCGACACGACTGATGTAGCAGTCAATGATGCCGACATGGTCCTCTTTGCGAATGATCTTGTCGCCTTGCGGATGTGCGAGCGAGTTCTTCATATGCATGCCCTCAAGCGCCTGGATTACGCCCTCGACATCTTTACGGGTCTTATAGCCTGACGCCTCGATTGCCTCTTTGATTGCGAAGATATCTTCCCAGGCCTGCCAACCATGACTCTTGTCCATTACACGTGTGCCTCCGACTTCGCGCGCGTGCACTTCGTCAATACCCATCCGTTTGATGAATTCCTTATGGAATTCATCGTTCTTAGCCTTCAGCATGCGCGGGAAATTTTCGAAGAAGTAGACGCCTTCGGCGGCACCCTGAATGTCGTCGGGTGCAATCGATTCAATGCTGGCCGATGAAGAATACATCTTCATTTTCTTGTCGAGGCCCATGTTCTTGGCCTGGGTGTAGAATGCGACCGAAAGAGAACCGATAAAGGCTGGCAGCAACACCTCGGAATCGCCTGGAATCTGCGACAAGTAGGGTACGAAGTCCTTGGCATCGAGCGGAATTGGGATGCTGCTAAGCACCTTTCCGCCTGATCTCTCGATGTAGTGCTTGGATTCCTGATTGGTGCTTTGGCCCCAGGCGTAATCGGCGTAGATAATCGTCCACTTTTTGCCGAAGTTTTCGACGCACCACGGTAGACTGGCCGCCGCGATAGAATATGTATCGGTACCGGTGCGGAACGAAAAGCGCGTTCCTTTTGCGCCGGTTGCTTCCGTTGCTTCGCCCGTCGAAAAATAGATCGTCTTTAGTTCAGACGCGATCGGAATTGCAGCAAGCATAACGCCAGAATGGACCGACCCTACGATGAACTCGGCATTTCCACGCTGGACAAGATTACGCAGTTTGCGCGCGCCACTGGCTGGGTTTGATTCTGTGTCTTCGGTCGCGAGCTCGACCTTGCGACCGGCGATGCCACCGCCCTGATTGATGATATCGACAGCGGCCTTAGCGGCCTTGTCGTGCCACAGTCCCCAGGACGAAATGACACCTGTCAGGTCGCAGTGATGGCCGATGACAATGGAGCCGGACGCCTGCGCATAGACGTCTTTCATCAATGTCAGATTGGCCGTGCCGAGTGCGCCGCCCGCCAAGGCGACTTCAAGAAAACTGCGACGGGATAACTTCCTTGCCATGCTCGTTCTCCCTCTGTGTGCGAAGGTTAATGTGACAGGCCGAGATATCGGTGCACGATCTCCGGCTGCGACTTAAGTTCATGTGAGGCACCGGAGTGGACGATGGTGCCCTTTTCCATCAGGAACACGCGTGGGCAGAGTTTAAGTGCGGTCTCAACGTTTTGTTCGACCAGCAGGATCGAAACTCCGCTTTGATTGATGCGATGAATTTCGCGGCGAATCTGCGAAACGAGCCGTGGCATGATCCCTTCCGTTGGCTCGTCGAGAATTATCAACTTTGGTCGCATCATCAGGCAGCGGGCGATCGCGAGCATTTGTTGTTCGCCGCCAGACAGCGTGCTGCCAGACTGCTTCAGACGCTCCTTCAGGCGGGGGAAGCAGCTCAGCACGTATTCCTGTTGTGCGTTGTCGCGCATGCCGGGGACGCCGATGGTAAGGTTTTCCAGGACCGACAGCGTCGGGAAAATGCCGCGCCCTTGTGGCACGTAACCAATACCCTTGCGTGGAATGAGGTGTGGCGGGCTTTTCGACAAATCATCGCCGTCAAATTCAATGATTCCTTCGCTGAGCGGCACCAGACCCATGATGCAACGCAGTGTCGTTGTTTTCCCCACGCCATTGCGGCCGAGCAAAGCGGCGCATTCACCTTTCTTCACCTCCAGGCTCACGCCCTGCAGGATGTGCAGCTTGGCGATGTGAACATGCACGTCCCGCAGGCTAAGCATGCGTGGCCTCCTCGACGTAATCTTCGTCTTCCGGTCGGCCAAGGTAAGCTTCGCGAACTCGCTCGTCCTCCGCGATGTCCTTGGCATTTCCGGACGCAAGGATGGCGCCTTGCGCCATAACCGTAATCGCATCGGCGATACCGAACACCACTGACATGTCATGTTCGATGATGACGATGTCGATCGTGCGGGCCATTTCGCGAATCCTCATCACCGCACGTTCGGTTTCTGCCGGGCTCATGCCACAAGTGGGCTCGTCGAGCAGCAGCAACTGCGGGTCGGAGATTACGGCCATTCCGATTTCAAGCAGCGCTACGTCGCCGTACGACAAGGTGCCTGCCTGCCGCCGTGCAAGTGCAGCGAGCCCGATCTGCTCGAGCGTCCGGTCAACCCGTTCTCGAGCAATCGGGTCACTTGCTGCATCACGGAGCGGGTGGAGAAAGCGGTTCGATCCCTCAAATGTTATCCAGAGGTTTTCCGCGACGGTGAGCTGGGCAAAAACGCTCTTCACTTGCAAGGTGCGCTTGATGCCCAGCCGGCTGATCTCATGTGCCGGCAGACCGGTTATGTCGTGCCCCCGGAACAGGATTTGTCCCGCATCAGGGCGTAGCAGGCCAGAGATCAGGTTAAACAGCGTCGTCTTACCGGCCCCATTCGGCCCGATAATCGCATGCAGCTTGCCACCCGGAAGCACCAGGTTCAGATCGTCAACCGCGGTGAGACCACCGAACCGGCGTGTCAAATTGCGAGTTTCGAGTACCGGCGTCGTCATGATTCGATCCGCAGCGCATGTGACGCCGGTTCGGACACGCGATCTCGCTCAAGATGCTCGAGCGCAACTCTCCACAGTCCGACCAAGCCCTTCGGGGCCAGAATGACCACGAGGATCGCCATCAGGCCGACGATCAGAGAATGGTGCTCCCAATGTGTGGAAACGACTTCGCGGATCACGATGAACAGCGTGGTCCCGATGATGGGGCCAAATAGTGTACCAGCGCCTCCGACAATAGCCCAAACGACGCCTTCGCCCGATACTTGGTAGAACATGTAGCTTGCCGAGGCGTATCGGCCAAACAATGCAAATAGCGCACCCGCCACGCCTGCAAGGAAGCCGGCCATCACAAACGCTGTCAGGCGCACGAGGTAGACATTGATGCCGATTAGTGAAGCCCGAACGTCGTTGTCGCGAATTGCGACAAAGGCTTTGCCAAGCGGGCTGCGTATGACTCGGTGCATCAGGTAGAAGCAGCATGTAACGACCGCCAGAATAAAGAAGTACTGAAAAGTCGGATCGGTGAAACTCCAGGCCGAATGCCCGAAAGTGAACGTCGGTGGCATACTGAAATTGATGCCGTCATCGCCACCCGTTAGTGGCTTTACGCGCACTGCAATGAAATAGAAGATCAGTGAAAAGACGACGGTAATGATCGCGAAATAGTGCCAGGTCAGCCGCACGGCGAACACGCCCGAAATCAGCGCCATCGTCACGGCCGCGACGATACCGAGACCGAATGCCGGCCAGAACGCCAGGTGGAGCTGATCGATGCCGATACCGACGCCATACATGCCGAAACCAAAATAAAGCGCCTGGCCGAACGAGAGGAGGCCGACGTAGCCGAACAGCAAATTCACGCTGGCGGCAAACAGTGACCAGATCAGGATTTCTGTAATGACGCTGACCCAAAACTGGCTGATGAGGACAGGCACCGACCAAGGTACGGACAGCATGAAGATCGAGAACACAACGAATATCACGCGATTGATTGCAGCCGGTGTGCTCATCGGGCATACCCTTTGAACAGGCCCTGTGGGCGCAACAGCAGAACGGCGCTCATCAGCACCAGGGAAGCAATTCGGGCGATCGTCGGGTCCGCAACGCTTTGGATGATGCCTTCAAAGAACGCGAGCAGAACGGCGGCAGCAGCAGTGCCGGGTAGATTGCCCAGCCCACCGATGATCACCGCCATGAAGCAGACAGGCAGAATATCGACGCCGCCGCGAAAATCGACAGTCGTGATCGGTGCCGCGACCACTCCGCCGAACGCAGCAAGCGCAAATCCGATACCGAAGGTCAGAACGTAAATACGTTTTGCCGGAATGCCCATTGCGATTGCGGTATCCCGATCGTGGCGAACGGCACGCATCCACGTCCCGATAGTCGTGTGTTGCAGAAACAGGAAAAAGGCGACGAGCGCCGCGATCGAAAGCGCGGCGGCGAAGATACGGTAAACGTCGTACTCGATACCGAACAGCGGAACGGTGCCGGTGATGGGCGGCAGGATTCGGCGCGGTACCGGTCCGAACCCGATTCGTACGCTCTCCTGCAGGATAAGTGAAAGTCCGAACGTCGCTACGATCGACAAGGCAGCAGCACCGCGAATAGGCTGAATTACGACGCGCTGCGTCAACGCACCGAGAATGAAGCCAATCAGAGGCGCGACGAGGAATCCGAGCCAGAAATTTCCGGTCGTCTCCAGCGTGAACCACGCCAGGACGGTCCCGATCATGAAAAAATCGCCGTGGGCAATGTTGATGACGTCAAGAAGACCAAAAATGATTGAAAGACCAAGCGCGATCAACGCGATGATCAGCCCCCAGATCAGCCCATTCAATGCCAGCAGTAACAGCGTGTCTATCATGACGCGGCACGATTGATGCGCGGGTCAACGATCGCCCCGCGGCAGTTTCCAATCAATGGACCCGCGAAGCAATGACCGTCGATTACTGCCGAACGTCTCGGCAGACGCTCGACGCACAATTTGTGATGGCAGCGCGCCACATTGCGCGCAATGCGCTGGTCATTCCACTGCATTCATCGCCCCATGTTTTCTCCCGGTATGCGCGACTTTTGCGGCCGCCACGATATGGCGGTCGAGGTTGAGTTCTTCCGGTGTTAGTCCAAGCGCCAGGCCGACCAGTTGCGGCAAATGCAGGACCGGAACATCAAGACTCCGTCCCAGATCGCGCTCGATCTCGCGCTGAAATCCGTCGAGTACCGTATGGCAAAGCGGGCAGGGCGTTACCATTGCGTGCGCGCCGCCTGTCTTGGCCGACATGATGTGCTGGCCGGTCAGTTTAATCGCGACCGTTTCGTCATGCGCGGCGGTGTGAAAGCCACAGCATTCCGTCCGGCCGCTGTAGTCGATAGGACGGCAGCCGAGAATTTCGGCGAGGCGCTCGATCGCGACGTTGTTTCGCGAGTCGATGAAACCGTATCGCAGCGGCGGGCGGGTGATATGGCACCCGTAAAATGCCGCCACCGTCAGCCCGGTTAGGGGAGTGGTGACAAGTTCCCTAAGGCGCTCCTCGCCGATGTTTTCATAGAGCACCCACAGAAAGTGACTGATTCTGGTGTGACCGCTGTATTTCAGATTCTCGGGCGCCAGTTTATCGTTAACGCCCTGCGCAAGTGCTTCGTCGCTGACGAATGCAGCGTGAGCGTCAAGCAAATTAAGCGTGCATGTGTTGCAGATCGTCATGAGAGGCAGCTGCTCGCGCTCGGCGAGTGCGAGGATGCGGATATTGAGCGTGTAGAATCCTGCAGGATCGATCGCGCGGAGTTCGCGTGCCCCCGTGCAAGTCGCCGAATCAAGCTGCAGCAGGTCAAGTCCGAGCCGCCGTGCAACGCGATGGGTCGCGACGTTGAGTTCGGCGCATGTACTCCGCGCCGAACAGCCGGGATAGTATGCAAATCTCATTGTGATGCCTCCCGACCAAGCAAGCGGCGCGCGGGTTCCGTAGCCGCGGTCTTAATGCGAAAGATTGTTCGCAGTGGGCTAATCTTGCCGCGCAAGAGCAGGCGAATGATACGTGGTAGCCTGAGAAGCGCGCGCAGTCCCTGGACGCTCAAAATCAGCGCGCCGGGGTCGACGCGGCCGCGCTCCGCGACAATTCTGCGCATTGCGCGGGCATGGCGCGCCCGTTCCGGCAATAGCAGCGCCGCCTTCGCTTTTAGCGGCTCGATGACACGGCTGACGATCGGAATGGCGGCCGGGCACACCTCCTCGCATTTGTAGCAGGACACGCAGTTGAATATGCCGGTGAGCGCCAGCGAACGAGCAATTTTCGCAGGGCTGTTGCGTGGATCGAGTGCCGTCTGCCCCAGCTGCACAAGTGGTGCGGGGCCGGCGAAATCGGTCAGGCTTCCCAGACCGATCACAGGGCAAGCCGAGTAGCAGCACATGCATCCGATGCAGTCGAGCGCCTTCGATGCATCTTTCATCTGCTTGTGCGACAGCGGCTCGGGAAACCCGGCGTAGGCGCTTGGCCGCTCGATCCAGGGTTCCAGGCCCGCAACCCTGTCTTCAAACGGTCGGCGGTCGACGACCAGATCACGTATCACCGGCAGATTGCGCAGCGGTTCGATGGTCATCTCCGGCTCAACCGCTTCCCAGCAGGCAAGCACCTCCCGGCCATTCATCCGTACGGCGCACGTACCGCACATCTTGGAACCGCAGATCCAGCGGTAGGCGAGATCCGGTGCCTTGTTCTCGGCAATCCATTCCAACGCGTCGAGAACGCGCATCCATTTGCGGTAGGGCACGCTGAATGTGTCGTAATGCCCGGTGTCGTGCTCCTGGCGGCGGATACGAACAACAATATTGGTGCCGGGTTCAACGCGGGAATTGCGCGCTACTAGCGAGTCATTGCGCTCGGCCTGCCCGATCCTGCTGGCGCCATCACGCGGCGATATTTGTATTTGGAGCGTCACCAGGCAACCTGCAGGTTATCGCGCAGGTCGAAGCCCGGCGAGAAGTACGGAAGTTGGTATGGTCGCTGCTCGAAGCGCATGCCGTTTCCCGATTTCTTCAGAACGTTCGCAACCAGCCAGTTTTTGTTGTCGATAGCGGGAAAGTCGGTCCGGATGAACGGACCTCGACTCTCCTTGCGCTCGAGCGATGAGTAAATAATCAGCTCGCATACCTCGACCATGTTGACGACGTCGAGTGCGTCCAGCCACTCGTAGTTCGCGACGGCGCTTTTTGACGCAATGGCCATGGAAGGCAACGCATCAAGGCGGATTTCCTCGAGGTCGTCGAGTGCCGAGTTAAGGCCGGTTGCATTCTTTTCGACGCCGACCTTGTCCCACATCAGTTTGCGGAGCTTTTGCTTCACCTTGAGCGGTGAGATGCCGCCATCGGGGCGGTTTCGCAGCGCTTCAACTCTGCGCATTTCGGTTTCGCACTCGGTGTCGGAGATGGGCCGGTCGACCAGTGAGCCAAATTCAGCTGCGATGGCGTCGGCAACGACCTTTCCATCGTAAGTGGCAAGCCCGATCAAACCATTGCTGTGGCCGCTGACGCCTCCGGCCGCATACAGTCCGGGGATCGACGAGCGCATGGTTGCGGGGTCGACGTCGATACCGCCCTGCCGGTAGTGCGAGGTCACGGCGGTTTCGACCAACTGCTCCGGGAACCTGAGCCCCAGCTGGCGAAAGGCTTTGCCGTAGGTCGTGTAGGTTTCCACTTCCTTCGCATCGCAGTGGTCAAAGCCTGCGTAGTAACTCCCATCATAGCGCGCCTTCCCGGCGCGCACCTGCTTCACAAGTGCCTTGAGCTGTACGGTGTAGGGGCCGAAGGCGAGCGGGTCGTCGTTCTGCTGGTTGAAAAATTCCTCGCCGGCCGAGTTGATCATTCGCGCCGATTTCTCCGAGCCCAGCATAGGGTTGGGATAGACTTGCATCCGCTGCCAGCATGGCGGGTCCGCAATGTCGTTGGTGTGCCACCATTGCATTTCCATATTGACCAAGGTCGCACCCGCCCGCCAAGCCATGGCGAGGCCGTCAGCCGACATCTCGCGGGTTCCTGTCGATCGCTGGTGCAGGCGATCCGAGTAGCCGGTAGCCAGGACGACGGCGCGAGCCCGTACGACAACGTACTCGCCAGTCATGTAGTTGAGACAGAATACTCCGCCTATATTTCCTGCACTGTTGCGGACAAGCGCAGTTGCGACCGTTTCCTCGAGGCGAGGAATTCCGGCGCGGATGACCTGCTTGCGCCGCAAATCCATGAACGGCACACCGGAATTTCCCTGGATGTTGGCGGCAATGCTGCGGATCGCGCCCGGGCTGGTCACGATATTTCCAGCGTCATCACGTCTGAAATAGAGGCCGAGTTCCTCCAATTCGGGGTAGTAGACCTGCTCGATCCACGCGCCGCACCGGCGAGCCCATTCCTGGTCGATTAAGAACTGGTTGTGGTACTTGATCAGGAATTCGGCGGTGTTGCGTGCCTGCGTTTCGCTGTTTCCGAGCAACCGTCCCGAGATGACCAGATTGCCGGCGAACAAAGACGCTCCGCTTTTGCCCACGAGGCCTTTACAGATGATGAGAGGCTTAAATCCGCACTTTTGCAGGCTGAGTGCGGCGTAGCACCCAGCTGCACCGCCGCCAACAATGGCTACATCGGCCGTCACCGTCCGCATGGCCGTCCCCTCTCCATCCAAGGTAATCATGCAAATTCGCCAAACCTCATTGTGTAATTTTGCACCACCAAGTGCTCGTTTGTTGTAGGTTTCCTGAGGTATTCAGCATCAGGTCCGGTCAAATGAATCCGAACTCCGCGAAATGGGACGATTTGAAAATGTTCCTTGAGGTTGCCCGGCACGGGAGCGTCCATGCGGCAGCAAAAAGATTGAGAGTCGATCATTCCACGGTCTGCAGACGGATCGGCCGGCTTGAATCCCTGCTGGCGGTGAAGCTGTTCGATCGTAGTCGGAAGGGTATCGCGGTCCGGCGTGAAGCGCAGGGTCTGCTCAAACACATCGAGCAAATGGATCGTCACGCCGGGCATCTGGAGGACGCATTTGCCCGCAACAAAGGGACGACCACTCAGGTCGTCCGCATTGCCACAATGGAAGGAATTGCTAGCGGCTATCTTGCGCGGAGGCTGCCTGCGCTCGGCCAATTTGGCCCAAACATTAAAATCGAGCTTGTCAGTATCCCACAGGCGGTTGATCTTAACCGCAAAGAGGCAGATATCTTTCTCAGCTTCTTCAATCCGGATGCACGTGGGCTCAAGAGCGCGCTATTCGGAACATTCTCTTTATTTCTTTATTGCTCTAAGGATTACTTGCGCCGCTACGGTACCCCTAGAACCCGCGAGGATCTCGATAGGCATGTCTTTGTCGGGTACATCGATGATTTGCTGGCTATCAATGCTGTTCGTTGGCTTGACGAAGTCATTACGGCGCCCGTCATGAGCTTCCATAGCAACAGCATCTTTGCGCAGTGCAATGCTGCCGTTTCAGGACTCGGCATCGTATTGTTGCCTACCTTCGTGGGTGAAGGCGTCCTCGGTCTGCAGCGAATATTGTCGGACAAAATTTCGGTGCAACGGGACGTTTGGGTCTCGGTCCGGACCGAACAAAGTCACTTGTCCAGGATCAAGGCCGCAACGCAGTTCCTGAAACACATCTTTGCGCACGACGTCGACTTCCTGCTGGGCAAGACGAGCAAACTTCCGGTGCTGTAGATCGGACAAGTGGCAGCAACACGGCAATTGGTGGCGGCATCAACGAACTCGGCATACACGGAAAGGCAATCAAGTGAGCGAAGGACCGAAAGGGTCAAGTAGAACTCTGTCCCGCCGTTTTTGCGTTGCGCCGATGATGGAATGGACAGACCGGCACTGCCGGTACTTCCATCGTCTGCTGACACGCCGAGCGCTCATCTATACCGAAATGCTGACCACCGGTGCCGTCCTTCACGGCGACCGCTCGCGTCTGCTCGGGTTCGATCCATTCGAGCATCCGGTCGCGCTGCAGCTGGGTGGATCTGACCCGCGTGCGTTGGCTCGCGCAGCGCGTATCGGCGTGGATTTTGGCTATGACGAAATCAACTTCAACGCCGGCTGCCCGTCCGATCGTGTTCAGCAGGGGCGCTTCGGCGCCTGCCTTATGACCGAGCCCGAACTGGTCGGCGATTGCGTAGCCGCGATGAAGGCTGCAGTCGCCGCGCCTGTTACCGTAAAATGCCGCATCGGGATTGATGAACAGGATCCGGAAAGCACGCTTTTTGCATTTGCCGAGACCGTAAAGAAGGCCGGTGTTGACGCGCTTGTCGTCCACGCCCGCAAGGCTTGGCTCAAGGGACTATCGCCGCGTGAAAACCGCCAGGTACCGCCGCTCGACCATGCGCTTGTGCACCGTCTGAAAGGGGCACACCCGGATCTCGAGATCGTGCTCAACGGCGGGCTCGCCAGTGTCGATCAGGCAAAGGAACACCTTCCTTTCGTAGACGGCGTGATGATGGGCCGCGTTGCCTATCAGGAGCCTTGGCGCCTTCTTGATGTCGACCCGGTCTTCTTTGGCGTGGCCGCACCCTTTGACTCGCCAAAGGCGGCTGCCGCAGCCTTGATACCGTATATCGAACGTCAGCTCGCCGACGGATCACGTTTGCAAGCGATTACCCGTCACGTGCTGGGCCTTTTCCGGGCTGTTCCCGGTGCCCGCGCGTTCCGGCGTCACCTCGCGACCGCGGCCGTCAAGCCGGGGGCAGGCGCGCGTGTCATGGCTGAGGCGCTTGCGCTGGTGCTGGACAAAGACACCGACTTGGCGCACATCGCGGCATAGGCAAGCGTGGCCGTCGGCTCCCGGAGCAGCATGTTGTTAGGATACCCGATCAGCGAGATCGCCTGGCTCGCGCTCTGGATTGCTTCTGCCGGCGTTCTGGTCGGAATTCTGGCCGGTCTCTTCGGAATTGGCGGCGGCGCGATCATCGTTCCGGTGCTGTACGAAGTATTCCGCGTGCTCGGTGTGCCGGAAGACGTCCGTATCCAGGCCTGCATCGGCACGTCGCTCGCGATCATCGTGCCGACGACCGTGCGTTCCTATCTTGGCCACAAGAAGAAAGACTCGGTAATCCCCGAAGTCCTGCAAATCTGGGCAGTGCCCGCTATCGCCGGCGTGGCGCTCGGATCACTGACCGCTTCGTTTGCACCCGCTTACGTGTTCAAGCTCGCCTTTTTGATTTTTGTTTCCTTCATTGCCGTACGGATGTTGTTCGGAGGTGAGCGGTGGAAACTTGGCGATCAGTTGCCGGGTCGCGGCGTGCTTGCGATCTACGGCCTGATTACCGGCCTGGTTTCTTCTCTCGTCGGAGTGAGCGGTGGCGCCGTTTCAAATGCCGTCCTGACGCTCTATGGGCGCCCGATGCATCAAGCCGTCGGGACATCGGCAGGGGTTGGAGTGCCGATCACGATCGCCGGCACCGTCGGTTACGTGCTTGCGGGTTGGCCACACATGGCGCAATTGCCGCCTCTGTCGGTCGGCTATGTATCGCTCGTGGGCCTGATACTGATGGCGCCGGTGTCCAGCTTCACAACAAGCTATGGCGTCCGGCTGGCACACTGGTTGCCGCGCCGGAAACTGGAGATCGCGTTCGGGCTTTTTCTTGTGCTTGTCGCGTTAAGGTTCGTTGCCAGCATGGTGTAGTGCGCATTACGGCGCACCACGCATGCGCAGCCGATCACCGCGCACTTCCCAGCTTTGCAAGCGATTGAGAAAGCTCATTCCGAGAAGGTTATTTTTGAGATGGCCGGATTGGACAACAAGCGCTGGAACGGCGCGCTCGACAAGTCCGCCGATGGCGATTCGATCCAACGTAACCGACGCAGCGCGGGTTCGGCCATTGGCCGTGTCAATATTCACAGTGTAACTGAGTACTTCAATTGGCAAGCCGGCAGCTTTCGCAGCCTCTTGTGTCAGTACGACTGAGGTTGCTCCGGTGTCCAGCACCATTGGAATTCGGGTGCCGTTGATGACAGCGGCAACGGAAAAATTCCCGCCGTGGCCCCGCACGATTTCAACATTGCGACCACGACCGGCTACATGGCCGGGGGCCAATTCAGCGATCAGTCTGTCGGCAACATCGCGCAACTCAAAACGATAGCTGTATCCGACCACAAGCAAGAGGCCGACAACTGTCCAAAAAAGTGCCGCCTCCAGGGCCTTCGACAGGCGTTCCCGGAACAGCACCAATACGAGGCCGCCGACGAAGACCGCCAGCAGAATTTTGATGGCGAGCGAGCCGATGTCATGGCGAAGGAGATTTGTGATGGCATCTTGGTCGCTGCTTGCGACCAAGGCGGCCAGCGACAGCACGGCACCCAGCAACAGAGACCAGACGAGACGGCGGCTCACGGCGTCAGCTCATTGCCGCAGTCATTTTTTGAGAATCTTCGTTCACCCGCCGGTCCGGCAACTCGCTCATGATTCGGCTGCGTTCAGCCGGACTCATGCTCGCCCATCGGGTGATTTCGTCGATAGTGCGCCCGCACCCGAGACATATCGCCCTACGGGTATCGAGAGTACAGATTTTTACACATGGGGTCTCGATCATGGGACGGTCTCAACGTCGAGTCGCGTATGACCATACGCGCCGCGCGCAAGAAGGCAATCGCAGCAATGCCGCAAGCTGGGGGCCTCAGGTTCCGGCGCGAAAAAGCCGGGGTTTGACCTGGTTGTTTTCCGCCGGCGTGAAATTCTTGTCGGGCGCCGGTGCGATCGGAGGCGCGCTTTCGGGCAATGGGGTGATCGCGGCGGCAACACGCTCCGGTGGGAAGGTCACGATGACCTCAGTGCCAATGCGCAGCTTGGATTTCAATGTGAAGCTGCCTCCGTGGAGGTCAACAAGACTTTTGGCGATCGGGAGACCGAGGCCGGCGCCCTGTTCAGCCGATTTGATCGAATTTGACCCTTGACCGAAGGATGCAAGAGCGATCGGAATTTCCTCTTCCGGAATGCCCGGACCGGTATCCTTGACGCTGATGTATTGGCCGCCGGAAGCCGTCCAGCCCGCCTTGAGCCAAATCTCGCCGCCTTGCGGAGTGAACTTGATCGCGTTTGACAGCAGGTTCAGGCAGATTTGTCGTATGGCCCGCTCATCAGCCCACAGCGGTGGCAGCTCGGGCTCAAACATTTCGTGGATCGTTATCTTGCGGCTTGTCGCCCGAAGCTTCAGCAAGTGGTGGCAGTCTTCCATGACAGCGACCAGAGAAACAGATTCCTCGTTGAGTTCGTAGCGGCCCGCTTCGATTCTCGACAGATCGAGAATTTCATTGATCAGACCGAGAAGATGTACTCCGGAGCTGTGAATGTCTGATGCATACTCCCTGTAGGCTGGCACAACGTGCGCACCGAAGACCTCGCTCTTCATGACTTCGGAAAACCCAAGAATTGCGTTAAGCGGGGTGCGTAGCTCGTGGCTCATTTGTGCCAGAAAGCGGGACTTTGCGACATTTGCAGCTTCCGCCCGCCGGCGTGCCTCGTCGGAAATAGCTTTTGCCTGCTCAAGTTCTCCGATCAGCGCGTCCTTTTCGGCACGAGCCTGCAATGTCGCCAACGTACTCGAATAGAGTCGATATGTAAGCGCAGCAAAATAGCCTTGGGCGGCCAGCGCCATCATGGAGAGGATATAGTCACGCAGGCCGCCCCTCAGGAGGAAGCTAAGCGCAATAGCCGTGGTGACCGGAAACGTCGCTGCGAAAACAGCCATCGGCAGGCTCGATGCCAGCATGCTCGATACTGCGACGACCAGCAGCATGATAAAGAGCATGAAAGTACCGGAATTGTCGTCGATGCCAACCGGATGGATGAGGATGAGCATCCAGGCGAGGCCATAGAAGAGGTCGAGCGTGATGAAACGAAGCCGCCATCCACGCGCCGAAATCTCACCTATCGCCTTGTCCAGAAACTGCCGGCACTTTGTCACAATAACCACGTGGATCACGAGCACCGCGGCGGTCCACATTCCGGCAGCCAGCGCACCGCTCCAGGCGCTCGACATGAATCCCACCGTCGCAACGAGGAGCAAAACTACAAGTGAGGCTGAAATCCGGTTTTGGGCATACTGGCGCAGCAATTCATACTCGAAAGCTGGCTTTGTCTCACCGGATGACGTCAACCGGTCGCGCGCCTCACGCACGTGTTGAGTGGCAAGTCGGCGGTTTACCGGGGAGCTTTCCGGTGGCAGCGCGTGCAGATCGGGTTGTTCGCCAAGAGCAGGCATTGACAAAGGCCGGTTACAAAAGATGGCGACACCGTCGCGCAAATTCCTTAAGGCCAAGCTTAAGAGTGCGCTAAAAACACCGGTTAACGAATGCTTACCGGGACTTTGACAATCGATTTTTTGGCTGGCAAAGAACCGAAATGCTGCAATGGTGCGGGGTGGGGTGAAATGAAACTCTATGACAGCCGGATGGCGCCGAATCCGCGCCGGACCCGGATTTTTCTTGCAGAGAAAGGAATTGCGATACCGACGGAGCAAGTCGACATCGCAACGATGCAACATAAAACGCCGGACTATGCGGCGATCAATCCGTTGCAGCGGATGCCGGCTCTAGTCCTCGACGACGGTACAATCATTACCGAGTCCATCGCGATCTGCCGCTATTTCGAAATGCTGCAACCGGAGCCGCCTTTGTTCGGAGTAGGCCCGAAGGACGTCGCAATTGTTGAAATGTGGAATAGGCGCGCCGAAATCAATTTCTTCGCGAATGTCGCGGCCGTGTTCCGGCACACACATCCGGCGATGAAAGATCTGGAGGTCCCGCAGGTGCAGGCCTGGGCCGACGCAAACAGGCCGCGCGTGACCTGGTTTCTTGAATGGATGGATCGCGAGCTGGCAACGCGTGAATTCATTGCCGGCGAGCGCTATACGGTCGCCGACATAACAATGCAGGTCGCGGTCGATTTCATGAAGCCCGCTCGGCTTACGATGCCGGAGAACGCGGCAAACGTTAAGCGCTGGCACGCCGCCGTATCGGCAAGGCCGAGTGCGAAAGCCTGACGCTATCGATCAGCGTTCGAGTAACGCGATCAGGCTTGAGGTATCCCAACGCTTTCCACCCATCGCCTGAATTTCCGAGTAAAACTGGTCGATCAATGCGGTAACCGGCAGATGCGCGCCATTTTTGCGCGCCTCACCCAGACAGATTCCCAAATCCTTTCGCATCCAGTCGACAGCGAATCCGAAATCGAATTTATTGGCGATCATCGTTTTATAGCGATTTTCCATCTGCCAGGATTGCGCCGCGCCTTTGGAGATTGTTGCAATCAGCTTTTCGATGTCGAGGCCGGCTCTCTTCGCAAAGTGCAGACCTTCGGCGAGCCCTTGCACAAGGCCGGCAATGCAGATCTGGTTGACCATCTTCGAGAGCTGCCCAGAGCCGGGTGGGCCGAGCAGGTTGCAGGCTCGCGCATAGGACGCAATCACCTTTTCTGCACGACTGAAAGGCTCGGCATCGCCACCGCACATGACGGTGAGAACGCCGTTCTCGGCTCCAGCTTGTCCGCCCGATACCGGAGCGTCGACAAAATCGAAGCCACCCTTTTTTGCCGCGGCATAGAGTTCGCGTGCAATTTCGGCAGAGGCAGTCGTATGGTCCACGAACACTTTGCCTTTGCCCATGCCGGCAAAGGCACCATTTGGCCCGAGCGTTACTTCACGCAAATCGTTGTCGTTGCCCACGCAGGCCATGACAAAATCCTGGCCCTCCGCCGCCGCTTTCGGGGTAGGGGCTGACTTGCCACCATGTTGTTTGACCCACTGCTCGGCCTTGGCGGCAGTGCGGTTATAGACAGTCACCTCATGACCACCCTTATTCTTGAGGTGCCCTGCCATCGGGTAGCCCATGACACCCAAACCCAGAAACGCCACCTTCGCCATTGTCGATCTCCTTCAGGATTCCGATCTTGGCCGGCCAGCGGCCAATCCCCATCTCCAATAGGTCATTGCTGAGGCAGGTCCGTCAACCGGTCAGGCCAATTGACCGGGGCGCTGCCTTGCATATGGTGACGTTCCAAACAGGGACACGCGTCCATGGCAGTGAGCAAAGAGCAAGTTGTTGCGGCATTGGCAAAGGTGTCGACGCCAAATGGCGTATCCCTGCCGGACGCCCGGGTTCTTTCCGATATCGTGGTTTCCGACGGCAAGGTCTTCTTTTCACTTACAGTCGATGCCGCCGCAGTGAAAGCTTGGGAAGCCGTGCGCAAATCTGCCGAAGAGGCTGTACGGGCAATTCCCGGCGTACAATCGGCACTTGTTGCATTGACGGCCGAACGCACAGTGAGCGCCGGCAGCCGACCGGCGCAGTCGAATACGCAAGCGGCTCCGCGCGCAGCCCATCCAGCCGACAAGGTTCAACCCGGTATCCCTGGTGTCGACGCCGTCATAGCGGTTGCTTCCGGCAAGGGTGGGGTTGGCAAGTCGACGACTGCAGTCAACCTCGCCCTCGGTCTTCGTGACCTTGGGCTGAAGGTCGGCATGCTCGATGCCGATATTTATGGCCCGTCACTGCCGAAGTTGCTCGCTATCAGGGAAAAACCGCAGACCGTTGGCGGCACGCGGCTCAAACCGATCGAGCGCTATGGATTGACCGTGATGTCGATCGGGTTTCTTATCGATGAAGAAACTCCGATGATCTGGCGCGGGCCGATGGTGATGTCGGCGATCACGCAGATGCTGCGTGAGGTCGAATGGGGCAAGCTGGATATAATGGTCGTCGACATGCCGCCTGGTACCGGCGACGCGCAGCTCACGATGGCGCAACAGGTGCCATTGAAGGGTGCGGTGATTGTGTCTACGCCTCAGGATCTTGCGCTTATCGATGCACGCAGGGGTGTGGCGATGTTCAAGCGTGTCAATGTTCCGGTTCTTGGGGTCGTCGAGAACATGAGCTATTTTCTGTGCCCGAGTTGCGGCACGCGTTCCGACATCTTTGGATACGGCGGCGCGCAAAAGGAGGCAGAGCGCCTAGGCGTTCCTTTTCTCGGCGAGGTTCCGCTCCACATGACCATTCGCGAGAAATCCGATTCCGGGTTGCCGGTAGTGGCTACAGAGCCGGACGGTCCGCACGCGCAAATTTATCGCTCTATCGCTTCCAAAGTGTTCGAGCAGATCAAGCAGGGTTCAGACGCAGGCCGGGCTGCGCCCAGGATCGTGATTGAAGCGTGAGCGCCGTTCCACATTCTTGATTTAGCGTCTTAGCCAATGACCGCGCGATCGCAGCGTCCGCTTAATTTCGGCTGGATTTCCTCTGCGCGACGCGCCATCCTTGGTCAGGGGCAAGAGCCGGGGAATCCCGGCGATTTCGGAGAGCTATCATCATCCGAGGGAGGATACAGATGAAACGCCGTCAATTTCTCAAGACCGCAGGCCTTGGCGCGGCTGCGGCAACGGTCGCGGCGCCTGCGATTGCCCAATCGTCGCCCGAAGTGAAGTGGCGTCTGGCAGCGAGCTGGCCGAAATCACTGGATACGATCTACGGCGCTTGTGACACATTCGCAAAATTTGTCGGCGAAGCAACCGATAACAAATTCCAGATCCAGGTTTTCGCCGCCGGCGAAATCGTGCCCGGTCTGCAGGTGCTCGATGCAACGTCGAATGGCACCATAGAGATGTGCCACACGGCCACGTACTACTATTTTGGCAAGGATCCGACATGGGCGCTGTTCTGCGCATCGCCGTTCAGTCTGAACGCTCGCCAGCAGAATGCCTGGTACTACGACGGTGATGGCCTCAAGCTGATGAATGAGTTTGGCGCCAAGTTCAATGTAGCCGCCATGGTTGGAGGCAACACCGGCTGTCAGATGGGTGGCTGGTTCCGCAAGGAGATCAGGACCGTCGAAGACTTCAAAGGTCTCAAGATGCGCATCGGCGGCTGGGCCGGCAAAACGATGCAAAAACTCGGCCTCGTGCCTCAGCAGATTGCCGGCGGCGATATCTATCCGGCGTTGGAGAAAGGCACGATCGATGCGACGGAATGGGTGGGCCCCTACGACGACGAGAAGCTGGGCTTCTATAAAGTTGCAAAATACTACTATTACCCGGGATGGTGGGAAGGCGGCACTGCGCTGCACTTCCTGTTCAACACGTCCAAGCTCGACAGCCTGCCTAAAAACTACAAGGCCATTCTTGAAGCCGCAGCCGCCTACGCCAACACGGAGGCGACCGCGCGTTATGATGCGCGCAATCCGCAAGCGCTCAAACGTCTGGTCGCGAACGGCACCCAGCTTCGCCCGTTTTCGCCGGCGATTATGGAGGCCTGCCTGAAGGCTTCAAATGAGGTCAACGCGGAAACCTCCGCCAGCAACCCGGCTTATAAAAAGGTGCTGGATTCGATATCGGCGTTCCGCAACGATGAATACCTGTGGTGGCAGGTTGCGGAATACACTTACGACAGCTTCATGATCCGCAGCCGCAGCAAGGGTTGAGGGCACGATTGCCGTAAACGGACAAAGGGCCGGCTCATAAGCCGGCCCTTTTTGTTGCGGGCGACGGACCTTGTGAAGCCCCCTTACAACTTTCGTCGAACCGGTTCACACTGGATTTGCCTGCCGGGCTCAGTCATGGTTCGGGCATAGCCCGGACGGCAGATTCGGGAATGCGTGGGTTTGGAAAACCCCCGCCACGAGAATGAAAATGAAAGGGGAGATCAGTCAATGAAACGTCGTCAATTTCTAAAGGCTGCGGGACTCGGAGTCGCAGCCAGTGCGGTAGCCGCGCCGGCCATCGCGCAGTCGATGCCGGAAATCAAGTGGCGCATGCCGGCAAGCTGGCCAAAGTCACTCGATACACTTTGGGGCGGCTGCGAGATCATGGCCAAGGCGGTGGCGGAGGCAACCGACAACAGGTTTCAGATTCAGACATTTGCTGCCGGTGAGATCGTTCCCGGACTGGCGATCGTCGACGCGGTCCAGAATGGAACGGTCGAGATCGGCCATACCGCATCGTATTACTACTTCGGAAAAGATCCGACGTTTGCTTTTGGCACGTCGGTCGCGTTTGGGCCCAATGCGCGGCTGAACCAAGGCTGGTTTACCCTGGGTGGCGGCAAGGACGTCCTCAACGAGTTCTACAAGAAGTACAACTGTATTGCGTTGCTGGCAGGCAATACCGGATGCCAGATGGGTGGCTGGTACCGCAAGGAGATCAATTCGGTCGATGATCTCAAAGGCTTGAAAATGCGGATTGGCGGCTTTCCCGGAAAGGTCTTGCAGAAACTCGGCGGCGTACCGCAACAAATCGCCGGCGGCGACATCTATCCGGCTCTGGAAAAGGGCACGCTCGATGCATGTGAGTGGGTCGGTCCCTATGACGACGAGAAGTTGGGCTTTTACAAGGTTGCCCCGCACTATTATTCGCCAGGCTGGTGGGAAGGCGGTTCAATGCTGTTTGCATTCGTGAACCTCGACAAATGGAATTCGCTGCCGAAAGCCTATCAACACGTACTCGAGCAGGCGGGCCACTACGCGAATACATGGATGATCGCGAAATACGACCAGCTCAATCCGCCGGCGCTCAAGCGTCTCCTTGCCGGGGGCACGAAATTGCACGTTTTCTCGCAGCCGATTTTGGAGGCGAGCTACAAGGCTGCCAAGGAGGTCCACAGCGAAATCGCGGCGACCAATGCCTCTTTCAAGAAGGTGTATGACTCAATGACCGACTGGACCACCAATGGCTATCAATGGTTCCAGGTTGCGGAGTTGAGCTACGACAGCTTCATGGTCCGCCACTCACGCTGAGACCGCTCGGCTGAAAATCAAAGAATTGTACGGCCCCGGATCTCGTCCGGGGCCGTATGTTTTTTGTGGCTTATTTCGACGGGTTGCTGAAATCGAGCGGCGGAAGGTCGATCTGGGGAATCTCGATCTTCACTTTGCTCGGGTCGATCTTCGGTCCCGTACCCTTGTAGTGCATCACCATGGCAGGGAACAGGATCACGAGCAGAACCATGATCACCTGGATGACGACGAAAGGCACGGCGCCCCAGTAGATCTGTCCAGTCGTTACGCCTTCGGTCCGCTTGCCGGTGACGCGATCGATAAAAGTCTCACGTGGCGCAACCGATCGCAGATAAAACAGCGCAAATCCGAACGGCGGATGCATGAACGAAGTCTGCATATTGACGCCGAGAATGACGCCGAACCAGATCAGGTCAATGCCGAGGTGTTCTGCCGCGGGCCCGAGCAGTGGAATGACGATGAACGCGAGCTCGAAGAAATCGAGAAAGAACGCCAGCACGAAGACAAATGCGTTGACGAAAATGAGGAAGCCGACCTGCCCGCCGGGCAGCGACACCAGCAAATTTTCGACCCAGATATGCCCGCTCACGCCGTAGAACGTAAGCGAAAACACGCGTGCGCCGATCAGGATGAAAACCACGAAGGCAGACAGCTTCGCGGTCGACTCGGTCGCCTGGCGGATCAGATCCCAGCTCAGGCGGCGTTTGAGCGCTCCGAGGATCAGGGCGCCGCTTGCGCCCATGGCGCCGCCTTCGGTCGGTGTCGCGACGCCGATGAAAATTGTTCCGAGCACCAGGAAAATAAGAAACAGCGGTGGCACCATCACGAAAGTGGTCTGTTGCGCAATGTGCGACAGGAAACGGAAGCCCAGGTACCGGTCGGTGAGCCAGTTGACGACCGCAATCGCGAAGGCAAACAGAATACCGAAAAACATGCTGAGCACGACAAAATCGGCGCCATGCGTGTCCGAATTCCGCATCATTAACCAGCCGAATATCCCGCTTGCGACTGCAAGGACGCCCAGCGAGACCAGCCCCCGGCCGCCATCCGGCTCGCGGAACCCAACGGCTTCCGCCGGCAGTCCGGGCGTCGCCTTCGGGAACAGCACCGAGATAATGAAAATATACAGCGCGTAGAGCCCGGCAAGGACAATGCCCGGGATGAACGCGCCTTCGTACATGTCACCGACCGATCGTCCGAGCTGATCGGCCATGACGATAAGCACCAGCGAAGGAGGGATGATCTGTGCAAGCGTGCCGGACGCCGCGATGACGCCGCTCGCGACACGCCGGTCATACCCGTACCGCAACATGATTGGCAGCGAAATCAGGCCCATCGAGATGACCGAAGCTGCAACCACACCGGTGGTGGCGGCGAGCAACGCACCGACAAAGATCACCGCATAGGCAAGTCCACCCCGGATCGTACCGAAGAGATGTCCAATCGTGTCGAGGAGATCCTCGGCCATCCCGGACCGTTCCAGTACCAGGCCCATAAATGTGAAAAACGGAATGGCGAGCAGCGTATCGTTGCTCATCACACCGTAAATGCGTTCCGGCAACGCCTGCAGAAAGTCGGGTGCGAACTGTCCCAACTCAATGCCGATCAGTCCGAATATCAGGCCCACCGCACCGAGGGAGAAGGCGGCCGGATACCCCAGCAGCAGGAACACAACCAGCGCCGCAAACATGATCGGCGCCATATTCTGGATAAGGAACGCTGCCATTCGAAACTCCCGACCCGTCCTGGCGCTCAGTGTTTTTCTATTGCTTCGACGATTTGCTCGACCTCAGCTTCGAGCGCATGGACCTGTGTCGCGTGCGGGTCAGGAATAAGCTTACGCATGACCGCGATACGCTTGATGAGTTCCGAGACGCCTTGAATGAGAAGAAGCGTGAAGGCGATCATGATCAGGGCCTTTGAGGGCCATTGCGGAAGTCCCCCGGCATTTCCTGATTGTTCGTTTATCTCGTAAGACCTGATGAAAAACGGAATGCCGGTCACGATCATGATGAAGGTGAGTGGCAGGAGAAAGAAGGCGTGTCCCACCACGTCGATGGTGTTGCGCAACCATTCCGGCAGGAGATTGTTCACGATATCAATGCGAATGTGCTCATTGGCAAGCAGCGTCCATGGTGAGCAAAGCAGAAAGACGATGCTGAAAAGCACCCACTGCAGCTCCAGCCACGCATTCGATGATGTGTCAAAAATCTTGCGAATGGTCGCGTTGGCAGAGGAGACGACGACGGCGGCCAAAATCAGCCACGCCAGCCGTTTTCCGATCCAGGTATTGAGCGCGTCAACAATACGCGTCGACGGCAGCAATGCCTTCAGCAATGCGTCTAAAGCGCCCACTCAACCGCTCCCCTCTACCGGCCTAGGTCGCCCGCCGGCATTTTTTATTTTCGTTAAATCCCCGGGGCGCCACATGGCGGCCCCGCCCGATACCTTAATCCGATGCCTCCGGCTTGCCGTCAATGGCCAAGTTGGTCGTATGTCGGGTAGGTCCCTCCAACCGCATGTTTGGCGCTCCCGGGAGCGTGAAAATCCCCAAGAAGCAAACCCAAATCGCAAAATATCAAATGAGGGAATGACAACCCGGGCTAGCCGCCGGTCATGCTCATATGGCGCGGCAGTGCCGGGTTCAGGTGGCGACGGTCAATCACAAAATCATGACCCTTCGGCTTGTGGGCGATCGCCTCGTCGATTGCAGCATGGAGGAGTTGATCACCCTCGGATGCCCGCAAAGGCCGGCGAAGGTCGGCGGCGTCGTTCTGGCCGAGGCACATAAACAGGGTGCCCGTGCAGGTGATACGAACGCGGTTGCAGGACTCACAGAAGTTGTGCGTTAACGGCGTGATAAAGCCAAGACGCCCGCCGGTTTCCTTCACGCGCACGTATCGGGCAGGGCCGCCTGTGCGGTAGTCGATATCCTCAAGCGTATAGCGCTCCGCAAGCCTTGCTCGTACGAGTGACAGGGGCAGATACTGGTCGAGCCGTGATTCATCAACTTCGCCAAGCGGCATGACCTCGATCACCGTAAGGTCCATGCCACGGCCGTGCGCCCATTCAAGCAGGCTGGAAATTTCGTTCTCGTTGACGCCTTTCAGCGCAACAGTGTTGATCTTGACCTCGATGCCCGCGGCCTGCGCGGAATCGATACCCGAGAGGACTCTATCAATCTCGCCCCAACGGGTGATGGCGCGGAACTTTTCGGCATCAAGCGTATCCAGCGAGACGTTGATCCGTCGTACCCCGCTTGCTCTCAGATCAGCAGCATATTTCTGCAACTGCGAGCCATTCGTTGTTACGGTCAATTCCTTGAGCGCGCCACTGGCAAGATGCCGCGACAGGGAAGAAACAAGTGTCATGATGCCGCGACGCACGAGCGGCTCGCCGCCGGTCAGGCGCAACTTGTTGACGCCTCTTTCAATGAAGGCGCTGCAAAGCCGGTCAAGTTCCTCGAGGCTCAGCAGGTCGGCCTTCGGCAGAAACGTCATGTGCTCCGACATGCAATAGACGCAGCGAAAATCGCAGCGGTCGGTCACCGAAACGCGCAGGTAGGTGATTGTGCGTTGAAACGGGTCAACCAAAGGCCGCGACCGGCCTTGTTCCAGCGCCACGCCCATGGTCGGATCACTCGCCATCGTCACTACCGGTCTCTACGCGGTACAGCCCATTAGTTAGGAAGTCTGACCGATCTTGACCATGGCGTCCAGAAACGGGCTGAGCGCCATGCAATAAGGGCAGATCGGCCGGTTACTGTCGGACGGCGGGAGGTGAATTCGTCGGCCAGGGTGAGGCAGGCTGGGCGGGTGCGGCCGTCATCGGGGCCGGGGCAGCCGCTGCAGCTGGTTTTCTTGCAGCCGGCTTCTTGGCCGGGGGTTTCTTGGTTGCCTTAGGTGGTGGCGGGGCTGGTGTGAGTTCGACGACAACCGGGTTGGGACCAAACCGGGGTGGTTCACCTGTCTCCTGAATTGTGTCGAGCTTCTCCGACGCCGGCATATAGCCGGTCAGCGTGAACGTCACGGTTAGCGGCGCATCGACCGGTAAAGCAAGCGAGCAGGGCGTACGGCAGGTTTGGCCGTTGGACGCCTTTGCTTCGGCACCCGGCGGTTCGGATTCAAAGCTGACCGTGTCCAGTGTTGGTCCAGGCTTGAATGCGCTAAGATTCATCCAGTCGGATGTCGAGGAACATGCCGCGAGCGCAAGAGCTCCGCCAGCAATCACAAAAACTCGGTACATCATGTTAACCGTCCCACTCGAGCGGCCTTTGGGCCGCTCGCCCCCCACAAGGATACGGATGCACGCATACAGGTGCAACCTGCTGGCCCCGGTAAACCTTAGCATATTAACCGAAGACCGAAACCAGCGCGTCAAACGAACGAAATCGCGGCAATTGCGCTCGGTAGGTCGGAAAAGCGGCCGATAATCTGATCTGGGCAAAATTCCGCAATCGGCCGATCGCTATAGCCGAATTCGACGGCGACGATTGGAATCCCGGCCGCGCGGGCAGTCCGGATATCGGTGACCGAGTCACCGATCATCACCGCCTTGCTCGGTATTCCTCCAGCCGCCCTTAACGTGCGCCGCAGGATTTCGGGATCGGGTTTCTGAATGCCGAAGGTATCCTGTCCGCATATCGCGACAAAGCGGTCGGCGAGCCCTAATTTTTCAAGCAACTGGACGGACAACGCCTCAAGCTTGTTCGTGCAAACGGCGAACTGGAATCCCCTTGCTGAAAGCACGTCCAGGGCGTCGGTAAGGCCGGGAAAAGGCCGGGATCGGTCGGCAAGATGCTCGGAATAATGGGCAATGAAGTCCGAGAAAAGCTGCTCGCGTCGCTCGGGGGAAAGAACGTGGCCGTTGGCGTCAAGTCCACGCGCGATCATTGCCCTGGCGCCACCGCCAACAAAATTCCGTGCGTCCTCAAAGCGCACCGGTGTGAAGCCCTCCCGCTCGAAAATCACGTTCAGCGTGCCGACGAGGTCGGGCGCCGTATCGACGAGAGTGCCGTCAAGATCAAAGACGATGGTGGGCGCGGACATGGAAGGATCGCTAGCCTTCGTTCCGAGGCGTTGCAAGGCCAATTTATCTTTTGGTTATTTGACAATTTTCGGCTGTTCATATCGGTGGTTCAAGGCTAGATAGTCGCGGCTCCATAACTATCAATCGATACTTGACGGCTGCTCGTGCTGATGAACACCAACGCCCATAAGCGCGCAGCCGCGGCTCGTGCGGTCGAGTTCGTGCGTCCCGGCATGCGAATTGGGCTCGGGACAGGTTCGACCGCGAAACATTTCGTCGAGCTGGTTGGTGAACGGGTCCGGGCCGGGCTCGACATTGTCGCGGTACCGACATCAGAAGCAACTTTAGCCGATGCAAAAAGGTGTGGCATTGCGCTGACCACGCTGGATGAGACGCCCCTGCTTGACCTGACGGTAGATGGCGCCGACGAAATCGCGCCCGACTTATCGTTGATAAAGGGAGGCGGCGGGGCCTTGCTACGCGAAAAGATCGTTGCCGCAGCTTCCGGTCGAATGATCGTCATCGCGGACGAGAGCAAGTGCGTCGACGCGCTCGGTCGATTTCCGTTGCCGATCGAGGTTGTTTCGTTCGGAGTTGCGGCCATCCGGCGTTCTATCGAGACGGCGATAAAGCGCGTACAGAAAGCCGGTTCGCTGACACTGCGACGCGGCAAAAACGGCCATCCTTTCGTCACGGACGGGGGGCACTGGATCATCGATGCAGCGCTCGATCGGATTGACGACCCCGCCGCTTTAGCGCATGCGCTTGCGGACGTACCCGGGGTCGTGGAGCACGGTCTCTTTATTGGCCTTGCGAACATGGCCATTATTGGCGGCCCGAATGGCGTCAAGATAATCGAAAAGTCCTGATTTCTCGAGCGAGATGGAGTTTCCAAGATGAGTGCTGTTGAGGCCGTTAAGAGAACCGTCAGGTGGGTTATGGTCGGCGCGATCGTGGCGACGTGCGGTCCTTTGGCGAATGCGCAGCAGCCTTCAGCTGCCGCCATGTCAAACGCCAGGGAGCTGATCGCGATCACGGGAGCGACGACGCTGTTCAGCCCGCTGATTGCCGGGGTTGTCGAGCAGGCAAAAGTTTTATTCCTGCAGCAGAATCCTGCGTTGGCCAAAGATCTTAACGATATCGCTACGCAAATGCGAACAAGCTTGCAGCCGCGATTCAGCGAACTGACCGACGAAGTAGCGCGTCTTTATGCGGCGAACTTCAGCGAACAGGAGCTGAAGGACATACTTGCGTTTTACAAAAGCAATGCTGGCAAGAAACTCCTGGCTGAACAGCCAAAGATAGTCGATACGAGCATGAAATTTGCGCAAGACTGGGCCAACAAGCTTTCCGACCAGGTGATCGCAAGGATGCGTGACGAATTGAAAAAGCGGGGGCACGCACTCTGACATTCATTCGTACCGGGGCAGGTCGATACAACCGACCTTGACGAGCGCTGGCAATAAGTGATGGCGGATCGCGACGTCGACCTTTTCGTTATCGGAGCTGGATCCGCGGGCGTCCGCGCGGCGCGTGTTGCTGCCAGTCATGGCGCGCGCGTGATGGTTGCTGAAGAATATCGCGTCGGCGGGACCTGTGTTATTCGCGGCTGCGTGCCAAAAAAGCTTCTTGTGTACGCGTCGCGGTTTTCCGAGGAGTTTGATGAGGCCGCGGGCTACGGCTGGACCATCTCCGGGCGGACGTTCGATTGGCCGACTTTGATCGCCAACAAGGACCGTGAGATCGCGCGTTTGGAGGCCGCATATACCGCAACCCTCGAGCGCCACAATGTCGCGATAGTGAAATCGCGTGCTGTTTTCGAGGATGCCCACACGGTGCGTCTTGCAAATGCCATGCGCATTCGGGCGGGCACAATTCTGATTGCTACAGGCGCGCGGCCGAATTTCGGACCTGAAATTCCCGGTCTTGAGCATGTCATTTCCTCGAATGAGGCGTTTCATTTGCGTGAGCTTCCGCGCCGCATCGTGATCCAGGGCGGCGGCTATATTGCCGTCGAGTTTGCGTGCATTTTTGCCGGACTGGGCAGCAAGGTGACGCTTGTCTATCGCGGCGAGAATATCCTTCGAGGATTTGACGATGATGTGCGCGAACATTTGCGTAACGAGATGCGCGGCCGCGGCATTACGGTGACCTGCGGCCATACCGTTACTGCGGTGCAAAGATCGGGGGACGAATTTGTCGTGCGTCTGTCCGACAACAGCGAGGTCAAGTCGGACAAAGTGATGTTTGCGATCGGCCGCCGACCGAATGTGGCTAACCTCGGAATCGAACCTCTGAAAATCCGGATTCATGAGCACGGGGGCATCGAGGTTGACGAATTTTCGCGCACCTCGGTCGCCAATATTTTTGCCGTCGGTGACGTGACAAATCGTGTCAATCTGACGCCGGTGGCGATCCGGGAAGGCCATGCATTTGCGGACACTGTTTTCGGCGGCAAGCCGACGCCGGTGGATCACAGCAACGTACCGACGGCTGTATTTTCCGAGCCGGAGGTGGGTGTTGTTGGTCTGACCGAAGCCCAGGCGCGTGATCGTCTGGCGAAGCTTGACGTCTACAAGACAACTTTCCGGCCGTTGAAGTCGACACTATCCGGACGCGACACGCGGGTGTTCATGAAGCTTCTGGTCGATGCCACGACCGATCGTGTCGTCGGTTGCCACATCGTCGGGCCCGATGCCGGCGAATTGATCCAGATCGTCGGAGTGGCCGTGAAGATGGGTGCAACCAAAGCCGATTTTGACGCCACGATGGCCGTACATCCGACCGCGGCCGAAGAGCTTGTCACCATGCGTGAAAAGGCCGCCAGCTACGGTCGGCATGCTGCGGAATAGCGTTTAACTAACCGAATTATATCGAAGAACTGGCCACCAGCGGGCGCTGTCGTGTATAAGCCGCCCCAAATGCTGGAGTAATGCGTAATGGCGGAACGTTGGACGCCCGACAGCTGGCGGAAGAAACCTGCCCAGCAGATGCCGGACTACCCGGATCGGCAGGCTTTGGCCGATGTTGAAAAGCAACTTGCGACATTTCCGCCTCTGGTCTTCGCAGGCGAGGCACGCAATCTGAAAAGGCAATTGGCCCGGGTTGCCAACGGCCAGGCTTTCCTTCTGCAAGGCGGTGACTGTGCGGAGAGCTTTGCCGAGCACGGCGCAAACAACATCCGCGACTTCTTCAGGATGTTCCTGCAGATGGCGGTCGTGCTGACGTACGCAGCGGCGTCACCGATCGTAAAGGTCGGCCGTATTGCCGGCCAGTTTGCCAAACCGCGGTCCTCGCCAACCGAGAAACGCGACGGCAAGGAACTGCCAAGCTATCGCGGCGATATCATCAACGATTATGCCTTCACCGAGCAGGCACGTCGTCCCGATCCGCGACGTCAGATCGAAGCGTACCGACAATCAGCCGCGACGTTGAACTTGCTTCGCGCCTTTGCGCAAGGCGGGTACGCCAATCTGGCGAGCGTTCGTCAGTGGATGCTCGGATTTGTAAAAGACAGTCCGCAATCGCGGCGCTACGTGGAACTTGCAGACCGCATCTCAGAGGCGCTTGGTTTTATGCAAGCGTGCGGTCTCGACCTTGAAGGCCATCCCGAGCTGCGGACGACCGATTTCTATACGAGTCACGAAGCCTTGTTGCTTGGCTTTGAGGAAGCGCTCACGCGTGTCGATTCGACCACAGGCGACTGGTATGCGACATCCGGCCACATGCTCTGGGTCGGCGACCGTACGCGGCAGCATGACCACGCGCATATCGAATACGTGCGGGGAATTAAAAACCCGGTCGGGTTGAAATGCGGCCCGTCCCTCAAGCCCGACGACCTTCTGCGGCTTATTGACATCCTCAATCCGGATAACGAGGCCGGCCGGTTGACGCTGATTGGCCGCTTCGGCGCTGACAAAGTCGGCGAACTGCTGCCGCCGCTTGTCCGTGCGGTGAAGCGTGAGGGTCGCGTCGTATTGTGGTCGTGCGATCCAATGCACGGGAATACAATTACGTCCGCGACCGGGTATAAAACACGTCCTTTCGAACTTATTCTGAAGGAGGTTCGCGGCTTTTTCGAAGTGCACCAGGCCGAAGGCACCTATGCCGGCGGAGTCCACCTGGAAATGACCGGCCAGAACGTCACGGAGTGCACTGGTGGTGCGCGCGCAATCACTGAGGCCGATCTCAATGACCGTTATCACACAGTCTGCGATCCGCGGCTCAACGCCGAGCAGGCGATCGACCTTGCGTTCCTGCTTGCTGAACTGCTCAAGAAGGAACGGTCAACAACGGCCAAGGTGATGCCTGCAGCGGCAGGGCTTTAGCCGAGCCAGGTGCAAGCAGATGCCGATGCGGTCAGGAACCATCAAGGTAAACAATTTCCGCTTATTCATTCTTTAAGAACGTGCCGCGTTTCTGAATCGAGTCGGTAAAATTGTAACCGGTGCGAAAACTATTCGACCGAAAAGTCGTCTCCGACAAAGGTCGGGGACGTCATGTTCAGCGAAAAAATATTGCGACTGGCTATCGGCTTGATCTGGCTTGGTGTGCCGGCGGGCACCGCCGCGAGCGCGAATCCATTCATCATAGAGAAGGATCCGACGGAATTTACATCGTCATTCGCCGCTCGCTACTGGTACGGCTTCGGCAGCACGAGCAAGACTCTCTATGGTTTCACGCGCGACGAACTCGTTTCACGGCTCAGTTACACGGGCCTCCATTCGCATTCGCTCGAAATTTTTTCGCGTGTCGACCATGGCAGCACCGGACTGTTCTGGAAAGGCTATGCAGGTGGAGGGCTACTGACGGGCGGGACCCTGCAGGACGAAGATTTTCCGCCGTTCATCGCGCCATATTCCAGCACGGACAGCACGCTGAAGAATCAGGCCATCGGCTACATCAGCGTCGATTTCGGCGGCGCGCTCCTGCGTGGCTCGGATTTCCGCATCGACGGATTCATTGGGTACCATTATCTGCATCAGCGTCTGAAAGCCTTTGGTTGCCGGCAGACCGCAGGCAACCCCCTTATTTGCGAGGGAGGCATACCGGACAGCGTTGCGGTCATTGTCGAAGACGATACCTGGCAGGCATTGCGTCTCGGCCTGAACGCAGATCTTCCCCTGTTCGACCGGTGGCGTCTCAACCTTGAAGCGGCTTACCTGCCTTACGTCTGGTTCTCCGGGACCGACAGCCATCTATTGCGGCCGGATTTGCCGGTGCCCGTTGTGGAAGACGGTCATCGTCGAGGCTATCAGCTCGAGGCGATGCTCTCGTATAAATGGGACAACGCAATCAGCTTCGGCGTCGGTGGTCGCTACTGGCACATGGAAAGCAGGGGAGCCGCGCATTTCGAAGATCTTGGCGGTGTGCCTCAACCCCTCGACTTCAAAGCCACTATCTACGGCGTCTTCGTGCAGGGTACGTATCGTTTCGGGCCCTTCTGACGTGCTCCGGTTCTGTGCTGGTCGGCCATGCGGGAACCCCCATTGCGAGGTTGGACATCAAGGCGCTAGAGCATGGCCATGGGCGTTCGACCTGCTGAAAAGCTCTCCATCGCCGTCGCGCAGCTAAACTCGACCGTCGGCGATATCGCGGGCAATGTCGAAAGGGTGCGCAGCGCGCGTGCGACCGCGGCGGCTCAGGGTGCAGATCTGGTCGTTTTTCCGGAACTGTTTATCGCCGGGTATCCGCCTGAGGATCTTGTCCTAAAGCCTGCATTTCAGGCCGCCTGCCGCTCCGCGGTCGAAACGCTCGCAAGGGAAAGCGCAGCAGATGGTCCAGCCCTCATGGTGGGTACGCCTTGGGTCGATGGCGGCAAGCTGTACAACGCGGTTGCGCTGCTTGATCGTGGAGTGATCGCGGCGCTGCGCTACAAGGTTGATCTACCGAACTACGGTGTGTTCGACGAAAAGCGCGTATTTGCTGCAGGGCCTATGCCGGGTCCGGTGAGTTTCCGCGGCATTCGTTTGGGTGTGCCAATTTGCGAAGACATCTGGGGAACCGAAGTCGTCGAATGTCTGGCGGAAACCGGTGCCGAAATGTTGGTCGTACCCAACGGCTCTCCTTACTGGAGACAAAAGGGCGATGTACGGATCAACATCGCGGTGGCGCGTGTCACCGAACAGGGCCTTCCGACGATTTACGTCAATCAGGTTGGTGGCCAGGACGAATTGGTCTTTGATGGCGTTTCCTTCGGCTTGCATGCTGACTGCTCTCTTGCGTTCCAGCTTGCGGCATTCCAGGAAGCCGTGGTGACCACGCAATGGGTTCGCCGTGGCGGAACCTGGCGGTGCGAAGACGGTCCACTCTTGGCAAGCGTCGAGGCTGATCGTGCCGACTACAGTGCATGCGTTCTCGGTCTGCGTGACTACGTCAGCAAGAATGGATTCCCTGGGGTTGTCCTGGGCCTTTCTGGCGGCATTGATTCTGCGTTATGCGCGGTTATGGCCGTGGATGCACTGGGCCCGGAGCGCGTGCGCTGCGTAATGTTGCCGTACAAATTTACGTCGCGTGAATCACTGGCCGATGCGGCGGAATGCGCAAAGGCACTTGGCGTCCGTTACGAAATTTTGCCGATTGCGGCGGCCGTGGAGGGTTTTGAGGCGGCACTCGCCCCGACCTTTTCCGGTCTGGCCCGTGATGTCACCGAGGAGAACCTGCAAGCACGCGCACGCGGCACGATACTCATGGCGATTTCGAACAAGTTCAATCTCATGGTGGTAACCACGGGCAACAAGTCGGAGATGTCCGTTGGCTATGCCACGCTCTACGGTGATATGAACGGCGGCTTCAATCCGATCAAGGATATCTACAAGACGGAGGTTTTTCGTCTTGCACGGTTGCGTAATGAATGGAAACCGGACGGAGCCAAGGGGCCCGATGGCCCGGTTATTCCGACCGATATCATTAACCGGCCGCCGACGGCAGAGTTAAGAGAAAACCAAAAGGACGAGGACTCGCTGCCGCCGTACGCGGTGCTTGATCCGATACTCGAGCGGCTTGTCGAACGCGAGGAACCAATCTCTGCGATTGTTGCCGCAGGCTTTGACCGCGATACAGTGATGCGCGTCGACCGCATGATCAATCTCGCCGAATACAAGCGGCGTCAGGCAGCGCCTGGCGTAAAGGTTACGCTGAAGAATTTCGGTCGTGACAGGCGATATCCCATTACTAATCGCTTCCGTGATTCGGGCGCGCCGATGCCTGCGCCGGATGTCTCGCTGATCGTGGGAAAGCCGACCAAATCGGAGGCATTTGATTTCTGACCTAACCGACCGGTCAGCGTGCCGGGAGAAACGTCGGTCCGACTGTACGTACCTTGCGTTTGGCAGGGTCAGCTTCAGTGAGCGTATCTTCGCGGTGCGTCTGCTGTGCGGGTGTATTCACCGGGGCTGCGCCTCGCGGTTCCGGGCGGGCGGCTTTCCCGTCGGGATTCATTCGTGGCTGTGACAGCTGCTTGGCATTCTGCTCTGTGACGACAACGTCACCGGGGACCACCGTGTCATCGGGACCGACCGACTTGAGCGTCTGTGCCCAACTCTCTCCCGGGCGCCGGCAACTGCAGGCGGGATTTAGCGCTTTGCGATACTGGAACGCCGTTGGAAGCTCCGTGTAGAGCCGTCCATTCAGCGAAACTGCCTGCGCCATTTCCTCGCCCGGGTTGTGATAGCTGTAGAGCGCGACCTCTGCTGCCGGGCACATGCGCTGGCAGGCCAGTTCATCGTCGCGGAAACGGTCCGGTGAGGTCGAATAGGATATCGGGAAGTAGAAACCGTCACAGGTCCGCACGCAAACCGTTCGGAACGTCCCGCCCATGGGACCTATCGGCGTAGAGAAAATGCCACTGTTGCTGTTGTTACCGCCGAACAGTCGCTCGAGAAAATTTCCCTGCTGACCGGCAATTGCCGCGGAGCGGTATTGTGATCCGCATCCGTTATCTCCGAGTGCGATAAGCAAGGCCTGGCGTTGAGCAGCGCGCTCGGCGGTTCCGCCGTTGAGTTGCTCGAGCTGATTGCGCATGCGCTCAAGCGCCAGACGCTGCTGATCGATTTGCCGGTTGATGCCGCTGCATTGCGGAGGAGGGCTGCTGAAGATGGAGAAAAAGCCCGAAGTTTGGCAACCGATGTGCCGCGATTGCGCTACGAGCCGGTCGACTTCCATTTGCTGACGCGTGACCATCTCTTCCGTTCGTCGAATCTGGTCTGCGCGCGCGGGATCGGCGTTGCCCCGGTCCACCGAGGCTAATTGTGCCTCAAGTCTTTGACACATCGGGTTCGCCGGCTGGGCGTTGGCTGCGGACAGGCCAAATAAAGCCGCGGTTGCGGCAGCAGCGAACATACGGAAGGGTCCCCTCATGTCTCGTACTCTAGTCCGAAAATCGCACCGGGGCGAGCCTTCCGTTAGTGTGCGCGCGCGACCTCCGAACGGAGATTCCAGAGCACTCCGGAAACGATGATTAGTGCGCCCAACAGGACGAATATATCCAGTCTCTCGTCGTAAAACGCCCATCCAACCACAGCGATCAGTGGAATACGCATAAAGTCCAATGGCACGACGAGCGTGGCATCGCCCGAGCGGAACGCGTTGCTCAGACAGTAATGCGAGGTGAGGCCTGCGACACCCACTCCGAGCATCGGAAGAATGTGTTGTGGCGCAAGGCGTGTGAACACGGCAGGGTCGCTACCGACAAGGGATAGCGGAAACTGAATAACGGCCATCCAGAATACGATGCCGAAGGTCGTTTCCGTCATCGTCAGCTGCTTGGTGGTGATCATCGTGATGGCGTAACCAAACGCCGCGAGCAGAACCAGGATTGTCGCCGGGTTGAAATCGGCAATTCCCGGACGAAGGATAACCAGTACGCCGACAAGGCCGAGAACGACCACCCCGATGCGGCTCGGCGTCAGACGTTCGTGCAAGAACCAGACAGCAAGCAGTGCTGTCCAGGCCGGCATCGTGAATTCAAGCGCGAAGACCACGGCAAGGGGCAGCAGGGTCAGGCTTAACGCCCATGAAAATTGCGACGCGTAGTGTATGGCGTTTCGGAAGACGTTAAGTCCCATGCGGCGCGGACGCGCGTAGTCACGAAGATCCTTGCGCAAGAGAAGCAGAAACCCCAGGACCAGCAGGGCGACGCCGCTGCGGATCGCCAGGATCTCAAAGATGCTCAGCCCGCCGCGGGACAATTCGCGAATTGAGACTGCCATCACTGAGAATGAAAGCAGTGCGCCGATCATCCAGAGGACGACGCGTACGATTTTTCCTATGTTCACGCGAAATGCTGCTGAATCTGGCGGGAGGGTGGTTCGTGAAGGCCCGTTGTCTAGCAGGTAACCAGGTCCGCGTCACTCGGCGTCAGGCTGGTTTTCCGGCCGCGCCTTGTCGAAGGCCGGAAGCTTCAGGCAGGCCGTCTCTGCCGCCACAATTTTCGGAAATTTATCGAGCGGGACTTTGAAGCGACGGGCGTTTGCGACCTGGGGCACCAGGCAGACGTCCGCGAGCGTTACAGAAGTCCCAAACGCATAAGGACCGGGGCCGAGCATGGTCTCGAGCGCGGTAAAGCCTTCGACGATCCAGTGATGATACCAGGCGTCGATGTCGGCCTGCTCGTGCTTGAGCTGCCGCTTGAGATACTGCAGCGCAATCAGATTGTTCAGGGGATGGATATCGCAGGCGATCAGCTGCGCTGCTGCGCGGACCTTCGCGCGCGCGAACGCATCCGTCGGCAGCAGTGGTGGCTCCCGATGCGTCTCATCGAGGTATTCGATGATCGCCAGGGACTGAGTCAGGATTTTTCCCCCTGATATTTCGAGTGATGGCACCCGCGCCTGGGGATTGATTGCGCGGTACCCGGGCGCGTGCTGCCGCCCTCCGTCTTTTGTCAGATGAACAGGCACCATCTCGTAGGACAGCCCCTTGAGATTGAGGGCAATGCGAACGCGATAGGCGGCTGAGGACCGAAAATACGAATAGAGTTTCACGAAGCGGCTCCGGCTGGCATCGGGGTTAATCTAACGAGGCTGAAGGCCCTTGGCGATATATTCCCGGGTGCGAAAATAATTTCAAAAATGGCCGAAGTGATCTTGGGAAATCTCCCAACAGAGGATGTAATTTCAGCCATTGCTCCCGGCGCCGTGTGCTATCCTGAATAACCTGCCCGGACGAGGCAGGATCAGATGTTGAGGAAAACACGAGGATGGCCATGTTGAAACTTGAACAGCATAACGATCAGGCCGCGCTCGTTGCGCGCCTGTTCATGTCGTCGCTTTTCGTTCTCTATGGTTATTTCAAGCTGACCGGCTTTGCGGGGACGGTCGCCTATATGGCCAGGCAAGGTCTGCCGGCACCGACGTTGTTCGCCGCACTCGCGGTCATTATTGAACTTGGCGGCGGCCTGCTGATCCTGTTCGGGTACCAGACGCGCTTGGTTGCGCTTGGCTGCGCGATCTATGTGCTGGTCGCCGCACTGATCGCCCATCGTAACTTTGGTGACGGCAATCAGCTGTCGCATTTCATGAAAAACATGGCGTTAGTCGGCGGTTTCCTCGCGTTGATGGCGGTTGGGCCGGGACCTTATTCGATTGACGGCCGCAAGACGTAACGTGCGGCGAGAGGCCTTTCAACGCAGGCAGACGATCGCGACGACGTTGCACCTGTTGTTTGCGCAGCTGTCCGGGGCAACTTTCGCGGTTGCTCCGCCGAGATCGTCCTGCTCGATGCGGTGGTAAGAGGCCGCCGCCGCAAAGGCCTGCATCCTGCAGTAGGCGTTGGCCGCCGCCGATCCGCACTTTTCTCCTGCGGCCAGACAGCGGTCGATGCCATACCCGTCCGCATCATTGGCGAGCAGGAACTGTCGTTCTTCGGCGCTGGAATGGCTGATGAGGGCGATACAAAGAATGGCAGCGAGGCTGATCAGGATTACGCGCATGAACTTGCCCGGAGCGACGCAGTGGCTGCGCCGATGCGGAAAATGCGATTCAAATCGTTAATCGGCGATTAATCTAACGCGGCCCCCGGTCATCGATTTTTTCCCGTGTTTTTCGCGGGTTGCACCCGGCGCTTGACGGCGGGCGTTCGACAAATCATTGTGCCGCCATGAACGGCCTTAACCATATCTGCGGCATTTGCCCGGAGATTATTCGCTAGCGCGCCACGCTGGCTGCGGCCGTCTTTTCTCAGGATCGAGATAGCACGACGCCCGGCCAGCGGGGCCGACGGGTGTCAACTGCTATGGAACTTAGGCTCCACGACACATTGACTCGCTCGAAGCGAACATTCGCTCCGATCGATCCTGCGCGCGTGCGCATGTATGTGTGCGGGCCGACCGTCTACGATTTTGCCCATATCGGCAATGCGCGGCCGGTCATCGTTTTTGACGTGCTCTTCCGCCTGCTGCGCCACGTCTATGGCGAAAAGCACGTCACTTATGTGCGCAATATCACCGACGTAGACGACAAGATCAATGCGCGCGCGGCCGAGCGCGGTATTTCCATCCGCGAATTGACAGAGGAGACCTACAAGAACTTCAAAGACGACGTGTCGGCGCTTGGCTGTCTGCCGCCGACTATCGAGCCGCGGGCGACCGAGCACATTGAAGAGATGAAGGTGCTGATCGAGCGGCTGGTGAAATCAGGCCACGCGTACGTGGCTGAGGATCACGTCCTGTTCCACGTCGCCTCGATGCAGGATTACGGCAGGCTCTCCAACCGCTCCCTCGACGAGATGATCGCCGGCGCGCGGGTCGAGGTGGCGCCGTTCAAGAAGGACCCGATGGACTTCGTCCTGTGGAAGCCGTCCGGTCCTGGCGAGCCGGCCTGGCCGTCGCCGGCCGGAATCACGCGCTCAGGCCGCCCCGGCTGGCACATCGAATGCTCGGCGATGTCGTGGAAGCACCTCGGCGAGACCTTCGACATCCACGGCGGCGGCATCGACCTCGTCTTCCCGCACCACGAGAACGAGATCGCCCAGTCGCGTTGCGCCTTCCAGGCGCCGGTGATGGCGAATTTCTGGATGCACAACGGCTTCCTGCAGGTGGAAGGCGAGAAGATGAGCAAGAGCCTCGGCAACTTCGTGACGATCCGCGAATTGCTGAAGGACTGGCCGGGCGAGGTCGTCCGCATGGCGATGCTGCAGACCCATTACCGGCAGCCGATGAACTGGACCCTGGTCGGCCTGCGCGAGGCACAGAAGGTGCTCGATCACTGGTACGCGCTCACGGCGGAAACAACGGCCGGCTACCTGTGCGCCGATGCGCTGGAGGCGCTGGCGGATGATCTCAACACGCCGAAAGCCTTTGCCGCGTTGCATGAGCTGCGCGGCGAGGCGGCGAAGGGGGCAAAGCCCGCCGCGGCCTGCCTGAAGGCAAGCGCGCAGCTGATCGGCCTGCTGCAGCTGCCGCCGGCCAAGTGGAGCGCTGCCCGGCAGACCTCGGCCACGGTCGACGAAAGCAAGGTGGAAAGCCTGATCGAGGCGCGCAACAGCGCGCGCAGGACGAGGAATTTCAAGGAAGCCGATCGCATCCGCGATGAGCTCGCTGCCATGGGTGTGGTGCTCAAGGACTCCAAGGACGGCACCACGTGGGAGATCGCACGATGAGCGCCGTATTTCACTCCGGCGGCTGTCAGTGCGGCGCCATACGCTTTCGCGCGTCGCGCTTCGGCCGCTCATCGATCTGTCACTGCCGCATGTGCCAGAAGGCGTTCGGCAGCATTTTCGGTGCGCTGGTGACCGCCCACGATCTCGAATGGACGCGCGGGACCCCGCGCCGCTTCGCAAGCTCCAACAAGGCCCGGCGCGGGTTCTGTGCCGAATGCGGCACGCCGCTGACCTTCGAGACCGGCGGTCCGATCGAGGTTGCAGTGGGCGCCTTTGACGATCCAGCCGTCGTCCGGCCGACCATTCAGCTCAATCCGGCCGGCAAGGTGGCTTTCTTTGACGGAATTTGCACGCTTCCGCTGCGCGCCGACGGTGCGGAGCCGCAGGCGGAGGCCTTCAAGGCGTCGGTGATCAGCTTTCAGCATCCCGATCACGACACGGCAAAATGGCCGACGGGAAATCGCCAATGATGGCGACCGCGCACCCGAGCCTTGCGCTGCGACCGTTTTTGCCGGCGGATACACCGCTGCTGCGCGAGATCTTCCGTGACAGCATCGAGGAGCTGACCGGTGACGACTATACCGAGGCCCAGCAGGAGGCGTGGGCCTCTGCCGCGGATGACGCCAAGGAGTTCGGGGACAGGCTTTCGCAGCAGTTGACCATCGTCGCGACGCTGGAGGGCTCGCCGGTCGGATTTGCTTCGCTTGAAGGAAAGGACAAGATCGACATGCTTTATGTTCATCCGGCCGCGGCGGGGCAGGGAGTTGGCGCGATGCTGGTCGACGCACTGGAAAAGCTTGCCGGTTCCCGCGGCACGGCAAAGCTCAGTGTCGATGCCAGCGACACCGCACGCGGGTTTTTTGAGAAGCGGGGCTACGTCCCCCAGCAACGCAATTCGGTTTCAATCGGCGACGAATGGCTCGCCAACACCACGCTGCAGAAGCAGCTTGCTCCGAGGCGGGAGGTTTCATGACCAAGCCGGACACCCCGTTTCCGCGTCATTGGCTCTATTACATCGTGCTCAAATACGGTGTGCTGGCAGCCGGCGTGCTTATCGCGCTTTATGTCGTCTACCGCTTGACCTGAGCAACACCATGACCCGCGAACGCCTCTATCTTTTCGATACGACGCTGCGCGACGGCGCGCAGACCAACGGCGTCGACTTTACGCTCGCGGATAAACTGGCAATCGCCGCCATGCTTGAAGAGCTCGGAATCGATTATGTCGAGGGGGGCTATCCGGGCGCGAACCCGACCGACACCGAGCTGTTCGCGAAGGAGCGGAACCTGGGTTCGACCTTCACCGCGTTCGGCATGACGCGCCGGCCCGGGCGATCGACGTCCAACGATCCGGGCCTTACGGCGCTGCTCGAGGCAAAGGCCGATGCCATCTGTTTTGTCGCGAAATCCTGGGACTATCACGTCAAGGTCGCCTTGGAGACGACCGACGAGGAAAATCTCGCCTCGATCCGCGACAGCGTGCGTGCCGCCAGGGCGAAGGGCCGGGAGGTTCTGCTCGACTGCGAGCATTTCTTCGACGGGTACAAGGCCAATCCGAAATACGCGCTTGCCTGCGCCAAGGCAGCCTACGACGAAGGCGCGCGGTGGGTCGTGCTGTGCGACACCAACGGCGGCACGCTGCCGGACGAAGTCGAGCGGATTGTCGGCGCCGTTGTAAAGGTGATTCCCGGCGATCACGTCGGTATTCATGCCCACAACGACACCGATCAGGCCGTCGCCAATTCTTTCGCGGCAGTGCGCGCCGGCGCGCGCCAGATTCAGGGGACGCTCAACGGCCTTGGCGAGCGTTGCGGCAACGCCAATCTGGTTTCCATAATTCCCACCCTGAAGCTCAAGCCGGAATTCGCCGCGCGCTTCGATATCGGCGTCAGCGACGCCGCGCTCAGGAAGCTCGCTCACGTTTCGCGCGCGCTCGATGAGAGGCTCAATCGTGCGCCCAACCGGCACGCGCCCTACGTCGGCGAAAGCGCGTTCGCGACGAAGGCTGGCATCCATGCTTCCGCAATCATGAAGGATCCGGCGACCTACGAACACGTTGCCCCGGAGGCGATCGGCAACCGCCGCAAGGTCCTGGTATCGGAGCAGGCGGGAAAATCCAACGTGCTGGCGGAGCTCGATCGCATCGGTATCAAAGTTGACAGGGACGATCCGCGGGTCGGCCGGCTTCTTGAAGTCGTGAAAGAGCGGGAGACGATCGGCTATGCCTACGAGGCGGCTGACGCGTCGTTCGAGCTCCTGGCGCGCCGCACGCTCGGCAAGGTGCCGAATTACTTCGACGTAACGCAATTTGACGTGAATGTCGAACAACGCAATAACGCAAAAGGTGAACGGGTGACCGTCACCATGGCGGTCGTGAAGGTGAAGGTCGGCGACGACAACATGATCTCGGCTGCGGAGGGCAACGGGCCGGTCAACGCGCTTGATCTCGCGCTGCGCAAGGATCTGGGAAAATACCAGAAGTACATCGCCGGCCTTAAACTCACCGATTATCGCGTCCGCATCCTGAACAGCGGCACCGAAGCAGTTACGCGCGTTCTCATTGAGAGTGAGGATGAAACCGGCGATCACTGGACGACGGTGGGGGTGTCGCCCAATATCATTGACGCGTCATTTCAGGCATTGATGGATTCGATCATATTTAAGCTCGTGAAGTCTGGTGCGCCGGCGTGAGATAGTCTCATAGGTCAACGGCGCCATGGAGGGGGCTTATGATCGATCACGTCTCGATCGCGGTTCGTGATATCAAGGCGGCTGAAGGTTTCTATACGGCCTTGCTCGCGCCGGTCGGCCTCACGAAATTGCGGGAATGGCCGGATGCCGCGGTCGGCTACGGCAAGAAGTACCCAGAGTTCTGGATCAATCGCCGGGCGGGGATGGTGCCGCTCGCAGCGGACAGCGGCGCCCACGTTTGCCTGCGCGCTACCTCGACTGCCGCAGTGGACGCCTTTCACGCCGCCGCCCTTGCAGCCGGAGGGACGTCTGATGGTGCGCCAGGTCCGCGGCCTGAGTACAACGACCGCTACTATGCCGCCTTTATCCGTGACCCCGACGGTAACCGCGTCGAGGCCGTGACGTTCGTGTAGTGGCTAAAGCCTGTCAGCGATCACGCCCGGCATTTCCTTTTCTTCCGCCGGAACAGCGGCTGCCGCCTTTTGCAGCATCGGCAGAATGTCCGCGACTTTGTCTGCGACAAGCAGATCGAAATTGAGATCGCCACGAATGAATTCGAGCTTCTTCATGTGGCTTATCAGGGCGCACAGCGGATCCCAGAATCCCTTTATGTTTGCAAGCAGGATCGGCTTGCGGTGGCGACCGAGCTGCACCCAGGTAATTTGCTCAACAACTTCCTCAAGTGTGCCGACACCACCGGGTAGTGCAACGAAAGCGTCGGCCAGCTCAAACATCTTGCGTTTGCGCTCGTGCATGTCGCGAGTGACGATCAGGTTGCCGACGCCCCGCACTGCATGTTCGCGTGCCACAAGGAATTCCGGGATGATGCCTGTCATAGTCCCGCCGTGATCGAGCACCGATTTGGAGATTGCCCCCATGATGCCGACGGCACCGCCGCCAAAAACGAGATGGATGCCATTGTTTGCGAGGATCGCACCGAAGGCGCGCGCCGCTGCCTCGAAGGCAGGATCGGTGCCGGGGCTGGAGCCGCAATAGACGCAGATTTTCCGGATTTTTCCGGGCTTTTCGATCTTGCTCATGGCCATGCATGTGCATCGCACTTGCGGCGTCGTCAAGGCAGGCCAAAGGCCGCCCGCCCTCTACAAAAAGGTGATTGGCGAGGGGAATTCTCCTATATGAAAGGCTGAATGAGCGACCACCATCCCCGCATGGCACCCGGAGGCGAATCGCGCATTGCCGCCGCGCGCGGCGCGCTGCTCGCAACCATTGTCCGTTTGTGGCCCTATATCTGGCCTTCGGACCGCGCCGACCTGAAGGTGCGCGTCATCGGATCTCTGCTTCTGTTGCTTGCGGCGAAACTTGCCACCGTTGCCGTTCCTTTTACTTTCAAATGGGCGACCGATGCGCTCGCGGGACAGGGCAGCGCCCCGATCGCGACCTCCGATTGGCTCTTGTGGGTGATTGCGGCCCCGGTCGCGATGACGATCGCCTATGGCGGGATGCGCATTTTGATGGCTGCGCTCACCCAGCTGCGCGACGGCCTGTTCGCCAAGGTTGCGATGCACGCTGTCCGGCGCCTCGCCTATCGCACTTTCGTGCATATGCATGAGTTGTCGCTGCGATTTCATCTGGAACGCAAGACCGGTGGCCTGACGCGCGTGCTCGAGCGCGGCCGCAACGGGATCGAGACCATCGTGCGGATGGTGATCCTGCAGTTGTCGCCGACGATCATCGAACTCGCATTCATCGTTGTCGTTCTGATGTGGCAGTTCGACTGGCGATACGTCGCCGTTATCTCGGTGACAGTTGCGTTATATATGACCTATACCTATCACGCGACGGAATGGCGGATCGGCATCCGCCGCAAAATGAACGACAGCGATACCGACGCGAACGTCAAGGCAATCGATTCACTGCTCAACTACGAAACGGTAAAGTACTTTTCGGCGGAAGAACGGGAAGCGGCCCGGTACGATCGGGCAATGGCCCGTTATGAGGACGCGAGCGTACGCGCATACACCTCGCTTGCAGTCCTCAATGCCGGGCAGGCCGTGATTTTCACGATCGGGCTTGGCGCCGTGATGGTGATGTGCGCGCTGGAGATCCAGTCCGGCAACAAGACGGTCGGCGATTTCGTGCTGATCAATGCGATGATGATTCAGCTCTATCAGCCGCTGAATTTCATGGGCATGGTCTATCGCGAGATCAAGCAGGCAATTACCGATATCGAGCTCATGTTTTCGATCCTCGCCCGCGAGCCCGAGATCAAGGACGTGGCGAACGCGCCGCAACTGAAGGTCAAGGACGGAACCATTCGATTCGAAAACGTGAGCTTCGCTTACGATCCGGCGCGCCCCATTCTCAGGGGAATAAGTTTCGAGGTGCCGGCCGGAAAGACCGTGGCTGTCGTTGGTCCATCCGGTGCGGGAAAGTCGACGATCTCCCGACTGTTGTTCCGCTTTTACGATCTGTCGGGCGGCCGCATCACGATCGACGGGCAGGATATCGCCCAGGTAGCTCAGAAGTCGCTGCGGCAGGCGATCGGTATGGTCCCACAGGATACCGTCCTGTTTAACGACACGATCCGCTACAACATCCGCTACGGGCGATGGGAGGCGACCGACGCCGAAGTGGAGGAGGCGGCGAAACTTGCGCAGATCGACCCGCTCATCCGGATTGCTCCGAAAGGCTATGATACCGAGGTTGGCGAGCGCGGCCTTAAGCTTTCTGGTGGCGAGAAGCAACGCGTTGCGATTGCGCGTACCATTCTGAAAGGGCCGCCGATTCTGGTTCTCGATGAGGCGACCTCGGCGCTCGACAGCCACACCGAGAAGGAAATTCAGGATGCGCTCGAACGAGTGTCGCGCAACCGCACGACGCTCGTGATTGCGCACCGGCTGTCCACCATCGTTGGAGCGGACGAAATTATCGTACTGGACGCGGGGGAAATCGTCGAACGCGGCACGCACTTTGCCTTGCTTGCCCGGAACGGTTTGTATGCGAGCATGTGGAATCGCCAGCGCGAGGCCGAGGAAGCACGCGAAAAGCTGGCGCGCACGGGCGAGGATCAGATCGCACCCAATCGGAATCCCCCGCCGGTAGACGATGCTATTGTCGCGACGGCCGCGTCTGCCGAAGCGCCCGCCGATGCGGCAGAGTAAGATAGCACGATGTCGATCTACGATTCGATCCGGTCGCAAATGGTGCCGATAACGCCGGAAGGCTATCCCTTCATTGGCGCGTTCGCGCTCGTAAGCCTTGTCCTGTTCTGGCTTTGGAGCCCTTTGGGATGGCTCGGCACCTTGGCCACCCTCTGGTGCGCATACTTTTTCCGCGATCCGCCTCGTGTGACCCCGGTGCGAGATGGCCTGATCGTGGCGCCTGCAGACGGCCGCGTGAGCCAGGTCACAAGTGCGGTCCCGCCGCGCGAGCTCGGTCTCGCCGAAAAACCGTTGCCGCGAATTTCGATTTTCATGAGCGTGTTCGATTGCCATGTGAACCGTAGCCCGGTCGCGGGAAAGGTGGAGAAAATTGTCTACCAGCCGGGCAAGTTCCTTAATGCGGACCTGGACAAGGCCAGCGTCGACAATGAGCGCAACGCGCTGGTAATCACCATACCCGGGGCACGCATCGCGGTCGTTCAGATTGCCGGGCTGATCGCCCGCCGGATCGTTTGTTTCGTTCGTACGGATCAGCCGATCAGTGCAGGTGAGCGCTTCGGTATGATCAGGTTTGGTTCGCGCGTCGACGTATACCTCCCCGAAGGCGTACCGCCCCTTGTCGCAGTCGGCCAGACCACGATTGCCGGGGAGACTGTAATCGCCGATTTACGCCTGGGCGGTGATGGTGGCCGGGCGTTCCGGACCGGCTGAAACCGGTTAACGAGGCTGCAGAAAAGCGCTTTACCTGCCGTGGCGCCCCTGCAGGCACGGGACTATATTAACGCCATGGTCTTTCAGCCCATCGACCCCGCTCCGCCGCGCTTCCGTCGCCGCTTCAAGGCGATACCTGTGCGCACGCTGCTGCCTAATCTCATCACGTTGCTCGCGCTTTGCGCAGGGCTGACTGCGATCCGTGTCTCGGTCGAGAACCGGCTCGAGTTGGCCATAGCGGCGATCGTGCTGGCTGCCTTGCTTGACGGAATTGATGGACGCATCGCGCGCATGCTCAAAGGCACCTCGCGCTTCGGCGCGGAACTCGACAGCCTTGCCGATTTCGTGAATTTCGGCGTTGCACCGGCAATCATCCTCTATTTCTGGGGATTGCATGAGCTCAAATCGGCGGGGTGGATTGCGGCGCTGGTTTTTGCGATCTGCGCAGGGCTCAGGCTGGCACGGTTCAACGTGATGATCGACGACCCCAACAAGCCGGTCTGGGCCGGAAATTTCTTTACCGGCATCCCGGCACCGGCCGGCGCCATCACTGTGCTGCTGCCGATCTATTTGAGCTTTATGGGAGTACCGGAGGGGCTGATCACCGCCTGGCTTACGTTCTTTTATACGGTGGCGATTGCATTGCTGATGGTTTCCCGCTTGCCGGTATTTTCAGGCAAGCGTGTGGGCAAACGCGTGCCGCCCGATATGGTGCTGCCTGTTTTTGTCCTGGTTGTTCTGTTCTTTGCCTTGCTGCTCAGTTATCCTTGGCCGGTGCTGACGATCGGGACTGTGGCGTATCTCGCGTGTCTGCCGCTGAGCTGGCTTTCGTATCGCGAGTATCAGCGCAAGGACGCCGCTGCCGGCGCCGCAGCAAACGCGCCGGAGTCACCGGCCTTCACACCGGGCGCGGGTGATCACGACCGGGACGACAATCGGCCGGTACGATTGAACTGATTTCTAACGGCTCGCCAACGGATATCCCGGCATCAGGTCGTACGGATGCCCCCATCCGGGGAGTTTCTTCATGCGCTCGAGCCACGCGCCGATTGCAGGATGCTCCTTCGCGATATCGAAACCAAACTCGTCGGCTGGATAGTAGAGATAGCCCGCCATCGAAACGTCGGCGATGGTGGGCTGATCGCCGATGAGATACTGGCGTCCGGTCAATCGTTTATTGACGATCGCAAGATTCGCGTCGATACGCCCTTTAAGGAAGGCGAGAACTGCCGGGTCGCCGACAGGCCTGGCGAAGTTTTTAAGAAACCGGAATGGGCCAAGAAATCCATTCACTTTCTGATTGTCAAAAATCATCCAGCGCAAGGCTTCAAGTTCTTCGTCCTCGCCCTTCGGTTTGAATTTTCCGCTTAGTCTCGCAAGATAGGTCAGGATGACCCCGGATTGAGAGAGCTTCCTCTCACCGTGGACGAGCACCGGCACTTCGCCCATTTCATTGATTTCGGTCCGGAATTCCGGAGTGCGCTGGACCATCGCACCAAAAAAATCGACCCAGATCGGCTGCCAATCGGCACGGATCAGATTGAGCATCAGTGCCGCGCGATAGGCGTTGCCGGACTGGGCGAAGCAGTGCAGTTGAAATTCAGCCATTGGATTTCCGATTCTGATGAGACCTAACGTGAAAGTACCATGGGCACGCCGCTGGAGGACTGTCCCTCAAAACGGTCACCAACAAGCCTGAAATGCGCCAGGGGCTGGTTTTCCGCATCGGTGATTGTGATGGCGCTGTCAGCCATCGACCACCGCCGGCTCATGTAGAAATTTCCGGGACATCCCCCGTCCGGCGAGATGGATCCGGCACGCCCGGTCGGGCTGCCGCCAAATTCAACACCGCAGGTGGGTGCATTGGGAGCGGACAAGATCCAGCGCCCCGGGATAACGAGGTCTCTTTGGGAAGGAGCCTCCTCGAGCGGAACCCGTTCGCCCGCGCAGCCCGCCAAAGTCAGGACAACAAGCATTCCCGAAGTTGTCCTGACATGCGTCATCCGGCAACAGATCTCACTTCATCGTCGGGATAACGAATTCTGTACCTTCCTTGGTGCCGGTCGGCCAGCGGGACGTGACCGTCTTGGTCTTTGTATAGAAGCGGATCGAATCGGGGCCGTGCTGGTTGAGATCCCCGAAGCCGGAACGTTTCCAGCCGCCGAAGGTGTGATATGCGAGCGGCACGGGAATGGCGAAGTTAACCCCGACCATTCCGACCTGAACCCGGTTGACGAAGTCGCGGGCAGTGTCGCCATCGCGCGTGAAGATCGCGACACCGTTGCCGTATTCGTGCTCAGACGGCAGGCGCACGGCCTCTTCATAATCCTTGGCGCGCACAATCGAAAGCACGGGTCCAAAGATTTCTTCCTTGTAGATGCGCATATTCGGCTTCACTTCATCGAACAGACAGCCGCCCATGAAGTTGCCGTTTTCGTAGCCCTGCAGCCTGAAGCCGCGCCCATCGACCAGGAGTTTGGCGCCTTCCTTCACGCCAAGGTCAACGTAGTCCTTCACTTTGTTCAGGTGTGCCTTGGTCACAAGCGGTCCGTAGTCCGCCTGCGGATCAGTGGAGGGACCGATCTTGAGACCTTCCACGCGCGGGATCAGTTTTTCGACGAGAATGTCGGCGGTTTTCTTGCCGACGGGTACCGCGACGGAGACAGCCATACAGCGTTCGCCGGCGGAGCCGTAGCCTGCGCCGACGAGTGCATCCACGGCCTGATCCATATCGGCGTCCGGCATCACGATCATGTGGTTCTTGGCACCGCCAAAGCACTGCACGCGTTTGCCGTTGGCGCAGCCCGTCGAGTAAATGTACTCCGCGATCGCTGACGATCCGACGAATCCGATTGCCATCACGCGTGGATCGGTCAGCAGCGTGTCGACAGCTTCCTTGTCGCCGTTGACAACGTTGAGGACGCCGGCAGGAAGGCCGGCTTCGATCATCAATTCGGCAAGTCGCATCGGGACTGAAGGATCGCGCTCCGACGGCTTCAGGATGAAAGCATTGCCGCACGCGATCGCCGGCGCAAATTTCCACATTGGGATCATGGCCGGAAAATTGAACGGTGTGATGCCGGCAACGACTCCCAGCGGTTGGCGCATCGAATACAGGTCAATGCTCGGTCCGGCGCCTTCCGTGAACTCACCCTTGAGCAGATGTGGGATGCCGCAGGCAAATTCGACGACTTCAAGCCCGCGCTGGATGTCGCCACGCGCGTCGGGAATGGTTTTTCCGTGTTCGGACGACAGAAGTTTGGCAAGGGAATCGAACTCTTTCTGAACGAGCTCGAGAAACTTGAACATCACGCGCGCCCGCCGCTGGGGGTTCGTGGCCGCCCAGGCCGGCTGGGCGGTCTGGGCATTGGCGATCGCGTGTTCCACCTCCGAATGCTTTGCCAGGGCGACTTTTGCCTGCACCTCGCCGGTATTCGGATCAAATACGTCGCCAAAACGCCCGGAAGTCCCCTTTACCGCTTTGCCGCCGATGAAATGGCCGATCTCTCGCATGGGTCTCACTCCTTTGGACTTTCTTTAAGCGGTCCAGGGCCGGACCATTGGGCTTTAATGCCCGTTTGCAACGATTTTTGCAGCTTTTTGCCGCAGGGTCACGGGTCGATGGCCCTTTCCGGGCGTTTTTCTTTCACGATCGGTTAGCCTTTACCGCCTCTTAACAGCGGCAGTCTAGGGTCGACGCGGGAGGAACCGCTTTACCGGTTCGCCCGTGGTGTCGTGGGCGTTTGGGTGGATTTGTAATGGATATCTCGACAGGTCTTGGACTCCTGGCTGGAGCGGGTGTCCTCGCAACGCTGATCCTGCTGGGCGGCGACCTGCGCATGTTTGCCGACATGCATGCCGCCATCGTCATATTCGGCGGATCATTTGCCGCGACGCTCATTCGCTTTCCGCTTGCCTCGATTTTCCACGGGCTGCCGCTCGGGGCCAAATTTGCCTTCACCCTGCGCCGCATGAGTCAGCGCGATCTGGTGGACGAGATTGCCGGCCTTGCCGAGGTTGCACGCAAGCAGGGACCGATCGGGCTTGAGAAGGTCGAGGTCGAAGACCCGTTCCTTGCCAAGGGTATTCGGTTCGTTGCCGACGGATACGACGGAAATTTCATTCGCGACAATCTTGAGCGCGATCGGGACAATTTTCTGACACACCTCGATGAGGGACAAAAGATCTACCGGGCGGTGGGAGACTGCGCGCCGGCCTTCGGCATGATCGGGACGCTGATCGGCATGGTTCAGATGTTTGCCAATATGACGGATCCTTCGAAGCTTGGACCGTTCATGGCTGTCGCGCTGCTTGCCACGTTCTACGGCGCCGCAGTTGCGAACCTTCTATGCCTACCGATCGCCGACAAGCTTCACCTCAAGCTTGTCGATGAAGAGATCAATCGGACGCTCATTATCGACGGAATCCTGATGATACGCGAAGCCAAGAGCCCGACGCTCGTGCGAGAGATGCTGCTTGCTTACTTGCCGGAGAAGCACCGTCATACCGAAGAGGAAGAAGAGGCTGAGGCTGTACCCGCTTAGCGCGGCGCTTTTGCAGGCACCGGATGGCGAGACGCAAGGAAGCAGGTCATGGCGGCGGTCACGGGTGGTTCGTCACCTTCGCAGACCTTATGGGTCTGTTGGTGAGTTTTTTCGTGATGCTGGTCGCCTTTTCGACGCAGGATCAGGCAAAGCTGCAGGTCGTGGCAGGGTCCATGCGTGATGCCTTCGGCGTCCAGGACCGCGTTCGCTACTCCGGAGTCATTGAAGTACTCGGGCTCCCGACGCGGCCCAGGCTCAAGAATGCCGCGCACATAGACCCGTCCGAGGCTTCCGCAACGCCGTCTCCCGAGGAAAACGACCGTCAGCGGACTTACGGTGCCCGCTTCAAGGAAGACCGCAAATTTTCGCTGGCGGCGGCGTCCTTGCGCCAGGCGTTGCAGGAAATGCCGGAAATTACGGAAGCCTCAAAGCACATCATGCTCGAGGAGACGAAGCAGGGGCTCAATATCGAAATCGTCGACCAGGACGGGCGTTCGATGTTTCCGGACGGCGCCAAGGAGCCGTATGAACGCACGCGAAGAATAATCCAGAAAATCGCACCGCAACTCAAGGCGATGCCGTACCGACTCTCGATCGTAGGGCACACGTCTACGAGCAAGGTTCCGCCACAGCCGGGCTATGGTCCGTGGGAATTGTCCGCTGACCGTGCAAATGCGGTGCGGCATGTCCTCGAGGCGGAAGGGGTACCGTCAGGAAACATCTTCATGGTCGCGGGCAAGGCGGATACCGACCCCTTGTTTCCGGATGATCCGTCAGCTTCGCCTAACCGCCGGGTGACCATCACCTTGATGAAGGAAGAGCCGCCTCTGCCCGAAAATTTGATGCCTTAACGTCGCACGATCAGAGCCTCCGGCGCTGTCGTCGGTCGTACCGGCCGGGGAGGGACAAGGTCTGTATTCTAAAGGCCGGCGCAGTGATATAAGGCCCGCCTTTCAATCTAACGGCGATCCAAAGTTCGTTATTCAATGAATACCGGTGGGAGCGAAACGACGGCCGCCGCGCGCGCCAGGCACGACGCGCCGCCGGGGCTTGTTGCGCTCGCGCTCGGCAGCGTCGGGGTCGTTTATGGCGATATCGGCACGAGCCCGCTTTATGCCTTTCGTGAGGCCGCAATCGCGGCCAGCAATAATCATATCGTCACGCGCGACGTCGTGCTGGGCGTGCTGTCGCTCATTGTCTGGGCGCTCATCGTCACCGTCACCCTCAAATACGTGCTGATCCTTCTGCGTGCCGACAACAACGGCGAAGGCGGCACCCTTTCGCTTACGGCGCTGGCGACGCGCGCGTTTGGTCGGCGCACCGCGTTTGTGTTCGTCGTCGGAGTTATCGGCGCTTCCATGTTTCTCGGCGATTCGGTGATCACGCCGGCAATTTCAGTATTGTCTGCAGTCGAAGGCCTCAAACTCGCGACACCGGCTTTCGGAGATTTTGTCGTACCGCTAACGGTCTTTATCCTGATTGCCCTTTTCGCGGCGCAAAGTCGCGGCACCGCCAGAGTTGCGGCGATGTTCGGGCCGATTATGGTCATCTGGTTCATCTCAATAGCAATTGCCGGCGCGCTCCACATACGTGACGATCCGACAGTCCTGTTTGCAATCAATCCGTATTACGGGGTGAATTTCCTGATCCATCACGGCGCGATCGGGCTTGTGACGCTCGGCGCAGTGTTTCTCGTTGTAACAGGCGGCGAGGCTCTCTATGCCGACCTTGGTCATTTCGGCCGCAGGCCGATCCAGTTGGCCTGGCTTTGTCTTGTTCTGCCGGCGCTGCTTATCAACTATTTTGGCCAGGGAGCAAAGGTCCTTGCCGATCCCACGGCCATTGAAAATCCGTTTTATCGGCTGGTGCCGGAATCGTTTCTGTTGCCGATGATCGTGCTGGCGACCGCCGCTACTGTCATCGCGAGCCAGGCCGTGATTACAGGCGCGTATTCGCTGGTGCATCAGGCGATTCAGCTCGGCATGCTGCCACGGCTTGCAATACTGCACACCTCCGCTTCGCACGTCGGGCAGATTTATATTCCGCGCGTGACAGTCTCATTGATGATCGGCGTGTTGCTGCTGGTCGGGCTTTTCCGTACATCGAGCGCGCTTGCTTCCGCCTACGGTATCGCAGTCGCGACCACCATGGTTGTTGATGGGCTGCTCGCATTTATCGTCATCTGGAAACGGTGGGAGTGGCAGATCTGGCAAGCTCTGCTGTTGATTGCTCCGCTTGTCATTGTCGACGTAGTGTTCTTTTCGGCAAATTTTCTCAAATTGTTCGAGGGCGCTTGGGCGCCGCTGTTGTTTGGCGCCACGATGGTTTTGCTGATTCTCACATGGCGACGTGGAACCGGGATTCTGATCAGCAAGACGCGCCGCACCGAGGTCCCGCTCGATACGTTACTTCGCAGTCTTGAGAAGAAGCCTCCGCACATTGTTCAGGGGACGGCCGTGTTTCTTACGAGCGATCCTGAATTTTCGCCGACAGCTCTTCTTCACAACTTGAAGCACAACAAGGTTCTGCATGAGCACAATGTCGTTCTGACCATCGTCACGGCTGATACGCCGCGCGTCCCCGAGGAAGAGCGTGTCCGCATCACGCCGTTGTCGAAGCACTTCGCGCGGGTGTCGCTGAAATTTGGTTACATGGAGCAGCCAAACGTGCCAAAGGCGTTGGCGATCGCCCGCAAGCACGGCTGGCAATTCGACATCATGTCGACGTCGTTTTTTCTTTCACGGCGCGCGCTCAAGCCGGCGGCAAAATCGGGCATGCCTTCCTGGCAGGATCACCTGTTCATCGCCTTGGCGCGGTCGGCCAGTGATGCCACCGACTTTTTCCAGATTCCCACCGGCCGCGTGGTCGAGGTCGGCACGCAGGTCACTGTATGAGCCGGACCGCAGGGTTTCTGCGTGATATGCGAGTTTCAGCTTAATGCGCCGCAGGGTTTCTGCCGCATATGCAGGTTTCCACCTAATACATTGACTGTATTGATGAATTCGATTGAGCCGCTATCGGGCTTTTGCATGACCCGCCGGGCTGGGTTGCACAAATTGCGCTGCTGCAACGCAAAGCGAGGCGCTATAAGCCGCGCGCTCGGTTTTTTGCACTGCAGCATTTAAGGCATTTCCATCATGACCCACGGCGTTGCCGTCGCGGCAGGTGAACACGCCGCGTCCGAAGGTTCTGGTCTTGCGGCCACACGCATCGGGCTTTGGCCTCTTACCGTCGGCAGCATCGGGGTTGTCTATGGCGATATAGGTACCAGCACCCTTTACGCATTTCGCGAAGCAATCTCGGCTGCGTCCGGCTCGGGTGATCCAGCTGGCGAGCCGGTTGTGCTCGGAATTCTCTCTCTGATCATCTGGGCGCTGATATTGGTTGTTACCGCCAAGTACGTGGTGATCCTTCTGCGTGCGGACAACAAGGGTGAGGGTGGCACGCTTGCGTTGATGGCGCTTGCCTCACACGCGCTGATGCGTCGTGGCGGCGCGGTCATTTTGCTGGGAATTATCAGCGGCGCTCTGTTTTACGGTGACGCAATCATAACGCCGGCCCTGTCGGTCCTTTCCGCAGTCGAAGGCCTGAAGGTGGCAACACCGACATTCGATGCCTACGTTGTCCCGCTTACCGTCGGTATCCTCGTTGTCCTCTTTGCGGTGCAGTCACGCGGCACCGCCAATGTGGCGGCCTTCTTCGGTCCGGTAATGCTCCTCTGGTTTTCCACGATGGCTGCCGCCGGCATCTGGCATGTCGCCCGCAATCCAGTCGTGTTTCTTGCGTTCAATCCACTGTATGGCGCCGAGTTTCTTTTGGAACACGGCATCGTCGCCTTCTACACGCTGGGGGCGGTGTTCCTGGTCGTCACCGGCGCGGAGGCCCTTTATGCCGATCTTGGCCATTTTGGCCGGTTGCCCATCCGCATCGCCTGGCTGGCCGTCGTGCTACCCTCCTTGACCCTCAACTATCTGGGTCAAGGCTCGCTTGTCCTTGCCGATCCGAAATCGATCGAAAATCCTTTCTTTCTTCTTTATCCGGACTGGGCGCTCCTTCCAATAGTGGTGCTTGCGACAATCGCGACGGTCATCGCAAGCCAGGCGGTGATTTCCGGTGCATATTCACTCACGCGGCAGGCGATCCAGCTTGGATTGTTGCCGCGGCTGGAAATCCGTCACACGTCGGAAGCGTTGTTCGGCCAAATCTACATGCCCCGCGTCAACACGCTTCTGTTGTTCGGCGTGTTGATGCTGGTGATTTTGTTCCGTTCGTCGAGCGCATTGGCTTCGGCGTACGGCATTGCCGTGACGGGTACAATGGTTGTGACTGCGATGATGGCAATCATTGTCGTCTGGCGCGTCTGGAACTGGCCGCTGATCGGCGCACTGGCGCTGATCGTGCCGTTCCTGTTTATCGATTTTACGTTCCTTACGGCCAATCTCCTGAAGGTCGTCGAGGGCGGATGGATGCCGTTGGCGCTCGGTGCCCTGGTGATGACAATCATGTACACGTGGCGGCGCGGAAGCAGGCTGCTTTTTGAAAAAACCCGTCGGCTGGAGACGCCGCTCGAAGCGCTTGTAAAGAGCCTCGAAAAGAAGCCGCCTGCGCGTGTGCCCGGTACTGCGGTATTTCTTACCAGCGATCCGATCAGCGCTCCGACGGCGCTTCTGCATAGCCTCAAGCACTACAAAGTCCTGCACGAAAAGAATGTCATTCTGACCATCGAGACTGCCGATGCCCCGCGCGTTGATGCTGCCGAGCGGGTCCGGATCGAGCCGGTCGGGCAAACGTTTTCGCGGGTGATTCTGCGCTTTGGCTTCATGGAGACCCCGAATGTCCCGAAAGCGCTGGCCATCGCGCGTAAGCTGGGCTGGCAATTCGATATCATGTCCACGTCATTTTTTCTGTCGCGCCGGTCGCTCAAACCGGCTGCTCATTCCGGAATGCCACGTTGGCAGGATCGGCTGTTCATTGGCCTGACCCGGATTGCGAATGATGCCACTGACTACTTCCAGATCCCGACAGGACGCGTGGTGGAAGTCGGTACCCAGGTCACCGTCTAGCCTCAAATAAGTCTGGCCCGCCGCTCGGAATTTCGGGTAAAACTCTCACCGTTCTTGGGTAATGGAGTTTCCGCCATGGCCGAGGAGATGCCCCGCGCAGACGAGGTGACAAATCTCACACCGGAGCAAGTCGCTGCCGGTCTGCGCGAGGGACGTATCTTGCTGGTCGACGTCCGCGAACTCAATGAAACGTCGGTAGAAAGTTATCCCGACGCGGTGGTTGTCCCGCTTTCAAGTTTTGATCCCTCTGCAATCCCCGACCCGCAGGGCAAACAGGTTGTGTTTGCCTGCCGTTCCGGCCGCCGGTCGATAACAGCCTCCGTTGCCGCTCAGGATGCCGGCTATCCTTATTCAGCCCACCTCGCGGGGGGCATCATCGCCTGGAAGGCAGCGGGCCTGCCGACAAAGTCCTGAATGACTCTGTTGATGCCTCTTACGCGGCGCGTATCAGCCACCTTGGTTCTGGCCCTGGCTTTGGGCGTTGCGACAATTGATGGGGCCGCGCCACAGGGCTACCGCGTGGTCAATGTCTACAACTGGTCCGACTATATTGCGCCCAAAGTCCTTGAGGACTTTACGAGAGAAACCGGCATCAAGGTGCAGTACGACACTTTCGACGCCAATGAGACTCTCGAGACCAAGCTCCTTGCCGGAAAGTCCGGTTACGATGTGGTGGTGCCGACCGCCTATTTTCTCGAGCGGCAGATCAAGGCGGGCGTGTTTCAGAAGCTCGACAAGAGCAGATTGAAGAATCTCGAAAATGCCTGGCCGGATATCGCAAAGCGGCTTGCCGTCTATGACCCCGGTAACCAGTACGCGGTCAACTACATGTGGGGGACAACCGGCATAGGGTTCAATGCGAAAGCGGTTCGCGAACGGCTGGGTCCGGCCGGAAAAATTGACAGCTGGGATCTCATCTTCAAGCCGGAAAATCTCGCGAAATTCCGGGACTGCGGCATCCATATGCTCGACTCGGCGGACGACATCATTCCGGCTGCGTTGCATTTTCTAGGGCTTGATCCGAACTCGAGCGATCAGAAGGACCTGGAAAAGGCGTCCGAACTGCTCGCGAGGATTCGCCCGATGGTCAGGAAATTCCATTCGTCCGAATACCTGAATGCCCTAGCCAGCGGAGAAATCTGCCTTGTGGTGGGGTGGTCGGGTGATGTGAAACAGGCGCAGAAGCGCGCGGCCGAGGCCAAGAATGGCGTGGAAATTGGCTATTCAATTCCGAAGGAAGGTGCGCAGATGTTTTTCGACAATCTTGCCATTCCGAAAGACGCCGTGCACGTTGCTGAAGCACATGCCTTCATCGATTTCCTCCTGCGGCCCGAAGTTGCAGCGATGAACAGCAACTTCATTGCCTATGCCAATGGCAACCTTGCGAGCCAGAAGTTCATCGACAAAGCGGTGCTCGACGACAGGAGCGTTTATCCCGACTCTTCGACGATGAGCCGACTTTATACGGTGAACGCACGCGACCAGAAATCACAGCGGTTGGTCAATCGGTTGTGGACGAAAGTCAAGACCGGCCGCTGACGGGCTCATAGTCCTCGGGCCGCCAGCGCCGGTGCAGCCACAGCCATTGTTCCGGGTACTCGCGGATCCAGGCTTCGATTACAGACATCACAGCTTGCGTGGTGCCTTCAATGTCAACCTTGCCTTCCGAGTCGCGAACGGGATGGACCTCTTCGGTCAGTTCGGCCCGAAATCGATGGCCAGGCAGGCGCACCACCCGCAGCCCATGGATGGGACAATCAAAATGGCGCGCGAGCCGCGCCAGCAGGGGATTGGCCTTGGTTCGTTGACCGAAGAACGTCACGTCGACACCGCGAGTGTAGTATTGATCGACAATCATACCGACGTGGGCTCCGCGCCTAAGCGCATCTGCCAACTTCATCGGCGCATCGAGTCCGGTCGGGATCAGCTTTCCCATTGCCGTTGTGCGCGTATTGTGCAGCCATTTGTCGATCGCGGGATTATTCGGTCGTCGGTATAGAACGGCCGTGTCAACTTTGCATGCGGCCGCACAGACTGCCGGCAGTTCCCAGTTTCCGAAATGCGCGCCGAACACGATCACGGGTCTTCGCTGCTCGAGTACCTTGAAAAGCCGGTCCAGGTCCGTTTGTCTCACTTCGATGCGTTTCGAACGCTCCGGATGCCATGGATCGAAGTCCGAAAGCCGATCGAGGTGAGCGAATTCTGCTGCAATACGGCCGACATTGTCCCAAACACCGCGAAGGATTGCGTCGATTTCGGCGAGGGATTTCTCCGGAAAGGCTGCGATGAGGTTGGCTCGACCGATACGATGTTCGGGCAGCAACGGGCCGATGGCCCGCATGAATCGGCCGGCGGCGTTTGCCGCAGTGTCGGGATTGATGTGCCGCAGCAATTTCAGCAGGCCGATCGTCACGGCGCCGATTACGGAATTGGCGGCGTGTTTACTTGCGCGCTTCAGGCGCCGGACCATCCGCCTCATCGTTAACGCCTCAAAACGTCACAATGACTTTTCCGAATACCTGACGATTCTCCAGGCGCGCAAGGCCACGTTCGAAATCTGCAAGCTCGACTTCGGTATCAATGATGGGGGTCATTCCGGCGGCAATTTTCGAAAGGCTGTCGCGGATATTTCGAATAGACGCGCCAAACGAGCCGAAAATCTTGTACTGCTGCTGAAACAGCTGCATCAGGTTGATTGTCGTCGTCGGGCCGGCGGTGGAGCCACATGTGACGAGACGTCCACCGCGCTTCAGACAGAGGAGGGAAGCGTTGAATCCTTCACCGCCCACATGCTCGAAAACAACGTCGACTCCCTTTTTTGCGGTAAGTTTGCGCGTGACGCCCTCAAAACGGTCGACCTTGTAATTGATGACATGATCGGCGCCGAGCGCCTTGGCTTTTTCCGCTTTTGAATCGTCGCCCACCGTGGTGATTACGGTGCAGCCGAGCGCCTTTGCCATCTTGATGGCGACCGAACCGATACCGGAGCCGCCGGCATGTACCAATATCGTTTCCCCTGGCTTGAGCCTGGCGTTGTCAAACAACATGTGCTCGACGGTGCCAAATGCGATTGGTGCGCAGGCGGCATCGCGTAATGACACGCCGTCCGGAACCGGGATGACGAGCCGCGCCGGCAAATTGATGAGATCTCGCGCAAAGCCGTCGATGTGGAAACCCATGATTCCGCCGACATTTTCGCAGAGGTTGTCGCGGCCTTCACGGCAGGCTGCGCATCTGCCGCATGTCATTGCGCCATACATCACGACCTTGTCGCCGGGTTTGAAGACCGCGGTGCCCGGTCCCGCTGCTGCGATTTCGCCTGATGCCTCGGCGCCGACGATCAGGGGAAGTTGACGCTTGGCGAACGCCATCCCGCGATAGCCCCAGAGGTCGAGATGGTTGAGCGCGACGGCTTTAATGCGGATTTGCACATCTCCCTCACCCGGCGGAGGAGGCGGCGGGAGGTCTGCAAGTTCGAGCTTTCGGTCGGCGACCAGTCTCAACGCACGCATGGGAATTCGCTTGTCCGGCGTCAGGCCGGCTCAAGTCCCATCACCAGCGAGACGTTTTGTCCGCCAAAGCCGAATGAGTTCGAAATCGCGTGGCGTAAGCTCGCGTCACGGGCCTTGTTGGGCACGACGTCGAGCGGAATCGCAGGGTCGGGCACCACATAATTTATGGTCGGTGGGATGCGCTGGTTCTGCAAAGTGAGCAGCGTGAATACCGCCTCCACGGCGCCAGCTGCCGAAAGCGTGTGCCCGATCATCGATTTGTTGGAAGAGATCGGCAGAGTTTTCATGCGTTCGCCGAAGACGGTCGCACAGCCCAAATATTCCATCTTGTCATTTTCCGGCGTGCTGGTTCCGTGTGCATTGACGTAATCGATGTCGCCGGGCGTGAGCCCAGCATCTGCGATGGCGTTGGCGATGCATCCGATGATCGGCTTTCCGTCCGGACTCGACCGTGTCCGGTGAAACGCATCCGTCATCTCGCCACAACCCTCTACTACGCCCAGGATTTTCGCACCGCGCGCCTTTGCGGCCTCGTAGCTCTCAAGCACCAGCGCCCCGGCACCTTCAGCCATGACAAAACCGTCGCGATTTTTCGAAAACGGTTTTGCTGCCGTATGCGGGACATCGTTGCTGGTGGAAAGTGCTGAAAGAAGCGAAAAGCGGATCACCGCTTCCGGATTGATGGATCCGTCGGTGCCGATGCACAGCGCGGCATCGGTTTCGCCGCGGCGAATGGCCTCAACGCCGAGCTGGATCGCTGTCGCGCCCGACGCACAGGCAGTGGAGAGCGAAATAGGCGAGCCTTGCGTGCCGAATTTCCCGGCCAGGTTGTCCGCTACCGATCCAAACAGAAAGCGCCGATGGTAGTCCGGAAATTGCGCGCTCACGCGCAGCAGGTCGGTATAGGTGACTGTCTCGTTGGCGCCCGACTTCGCGCCTATTTCAAGTCGCTGTGGCCACTCCATCTCGATGGGAGGGACTGCGAGAAAGAGGGGGCCGGGAAAGTGACCCGCTGTCCCAAGGCCGGATTGGGCGATTGCTTCCTCGGCGGCGATATTTGCAAACGATTCGGTCAGTGCCGCAGCACTGTCCTGCTGCGGCAGAAAGTCGATCGTCCCGGCAATTCTGGTCTTCAGGCCGTCGGTGGGAAAACGGGTGATCGTCTTGATGCCGGATTCTCCCGCCGTGAGCCTTGTCCAGTTGTCCGCCTTGCCGGCGCCGAGAGAAGTCACCACGCCGAGTCCGGTCACCACCACTACGGGCCGCCCCATCTTGTCCTTACCCGCCGCCATCGCTTGCTCTCCTCAGCCAGCCCGTTCCACGAGGGCGAGACCTTCGCCGCGCCAATGACCGACACCGGTCACAACTACCTGCTTCAGTTCCCCGCCCATCGGCTGCTCCAGGCCAGTCGAGTCACAGGGTGGAAACAGACTACCACGGCCAAGCGCAATCGTGGCCAGCGCGATATTCATGGCGAATTGTGGCTCCAGCGAGTGTCCGAGATATGTGCCCGTGGCGCGTACGGCAAGATCTCGATGGGTATTGAGAAAATCGCGCTCTTCCGTCGTTGCGGGCTCAACACCGGTCGCGCCGGACATGACGGCGGTGTGGCGCTCATCGATCGGGCTGCCAAGACTTTTCCAAAGCCGCGCCAGGACCTGCGTGACGGTCCCCGGCGCGCGGCTGGCGCGATCAGAAATGACGGAAGTCAGGCGTGCAAGGGGTCTGGCGCCGCGCTTCTCGGCGTGTCCGCGTGCTTCTATGACCAGAAATGCACCAAGCGATGCCAGCGCAAAGCCACCCGTGCCGTTTCCTCGCTCCCACACCGGGACGAATTTGTTCTTCAACGCAAGGTTGGCAAACTCATAAAGCATCAGCAGGTCCGGACGCTCGCCGTTATATGAGCCCCCAACCAGGGCAATTTCGCTTTGTCCGGCGGCGATACGCGCGTGCGCAATGCGCACGGCGTCGATGCCTGCTGCCTCTTCACCCATAAAAGTGCGGGATGAACCAGTGACACCGTGAACAATAGAAATATTCCCGGCAAGGAGATTGGACAATTGTGCCAGGAACAAGGTCGGCCGCAGATCACTCATGAGGCGCTCGTTGAGGAATGCTGCGGGATTTTGCGCGTGCCTGATTCCCGTCAGAATATTTGAATCCACGGTCAGGTCGCGTTCACCCCCTCCGGCGGCAACAATCATGTCCATCCGTGAGAGAATCCCTGCGTTGCCTTTGACGCCTGCTGAATCGAGGGCTAGGCCGGCAGCGTAAGTACCGATCCGCTGCCAGTTTTCCATCTGGCGTTGATCGCCTTTTTTCGGGATCTGCAGATCGAAATTGATCGGCGCAAGCGGGTGAACGACAAAGGGCGCGAAGGTCGTGGCATCGGCCGAAGGTTGGGCCTGCATGAGTTTCTGCCAATGGGCTTCGGCGCCTTCACCAAGGCAGGAGACAATTCCGATCCCGCTGATCCAAACGTCGCGTTGGGGACTAGCCATCGGCCGCCACCTCGGCCGGGAAGCCGACTCGGGCGGCTGTTTCGCGCATCTTCAGCCGCATTTCGTCGCTCGGGAAATCCATGATGCGAAAAGTCAGCGCCGCATCGCAAATCGGCTTGCCATCAAGGGTGATGACGGCCTTGGTGACAGCATATCCGGATCCTTCGTGGTCCAACGTTGCCCTTACCAGAAGCTTTTGACCGGGCATGACGAACATTCGGAACTTTGCGTCTTTTACCGCGGCAAGAAACGGCATGCGCTCGAACCGATGTGCGGCAACCACCAGCCACCCCGACGTCTGCGCCATGGTTTCAATCAAGAGCACACCCGGCATCAGCGGAAAGCCGGGGAAATGGCCCTCGAATATTGTGCTTGTGGTGGGAACCGTCGCCTCTGCGCTGATCTGGTGGTCGGCGACGTTGACATCGACGATCCGGTCGATCAACTGGAAGTACTCAAGACGCATGTGATCCGCGCTTTAGGCTCCCTTGGCAGCGACGAGTTCGTCGATGCGGGCGCTCAGATTCTTGAGCACGAAATACTGGTCGGTGTTTGCCTTGCCGTCATTGACCTCTTGCGTCCATTGCTCGAGGGGGAGTTTGATCCCGAATGCCTTGTCGATCGCAAACGCGATATCCAGAAAATCGAGACTATCGATGCCGAGATCATTGATGGCGTGGCTTTCGGGCTTGATGGAGTCGCGCGGGATGTCACAGGTCTCGGCGATGATATTGGCTATTGTGTCGAACGTGGAAGACATCGGTAACTCTCTGGTTGATCTGAAGTTCTGGCCGGCGGGCGGCCAACGCGCCCGAGCTCCGCGCCACAGCCCCCAAAGCGCACTTATACGGCAAACGATCGGCTTGCCCGTATACCGAAGCAGGGGGGAGAGTTCAATGGTGGCGGTCGTTTAGCACGAATATGGGCTTGCACGGGCCTCCGGCGCGTAACGACTATCCTGGGGGCTACCAGCGGTCCTTTGTCACCTCGACGGGCGTGCAACCGCGACGCCCGGACAGGACACAATCCTGGTTCTTGCGCATTGCCGCCATCGTATCGGCCAACCAAAGGCCGACAGCGATCAGTCCGATCACAAAGACAAATGCGACGAGGTTCACAATCATCCGGTGACGGTAGTCGTCCGCACCGTCGCCGCGCTCATATTTTCTCAGGTCCTCGACAGCCGGGTGCGATGGCGCGGTCGCCGGCCCGGGCGGTTGCCTGCTGCGAAAGTTGACGACCCGGGGACGGTCATCGGCGCGAGTTGGTTCCCTATCCGTCATGGCGACATTCTACCATAACGTTGCAACCCGCTCGACCTGACAATTGGCCATTGAAGCGTGCCTGTTTCCGGGTATAGGTCGTCGTTGCCAGTCGTGCGGAGGTCCAAATGAATCGAACGATGCCCATCATTGCACTTGTGCTTGCCATTTGTACAAGTTGGCCGGCACATGCCGACGAGGTCATCGTTGGCAAAATAAAAATTTCGGCCGCTTGGGCCCGTGCGACGCCGAAGGGTGCAACTGTCGGCGGAGGTTATCTGACGGTCACAAATACCGGCAGCACACCGGATCGTCTGCTTGGAGGAAAATCCGACGTTTCAAACCGGTTCGAGATTCACGAAATGAGCATGGACAATGGTGTGATGAAAATGCGTGAGGTCGCCTCGGGCGTCGAAATCAAGGCCGGTCAGACCGTCAGGTTTGAGCCGTCCGGATATCACGTCATGTTCGTCGGATTGAAACAGCCTCTCAAGCAAGGCGACCGTATCAACGCGACATTGCAGTTTGAAAAAGCGGGCAACGCTTCCGTTGAGTTTGTCGTTGAAGGCATTGGCGCACGGACCGGTGGCTCGGCTATGCCCGGCGAAATGCAAATGAAGCACGGCCACTGAGCATGACCGTTAATAGGTTCGTAAAAACAGGCCATTGCATCCATACCATTGGTTAAGAGGGTCACGGCTATAGCTGCGGTCTTTGCCGGCCGAGGTAAGCGTGATGACAACCCACGACCATGGTGGCGAGGACCAAGAGTCCTGCGGTTCGCTCGAGCCGGCGCGCGCGCGTGTCTCGATCGAAGACGCATTGTCCGGTGAGCGGTTGGAGGTCTGGTACCAGCCGAAAATTGACCTTCGACGCAAATGTCTCGCTGGTGCCGAGGCATTCGTTCGCATTCATCACCCGGACGCGGGGTTGCTCTGGCCGGAGGACTACCTCGATGGCCTCGATGAAACTGATCAACTCAAGCTCAGCGAGTATTTGTTCGTGACGTGCCTGCGTCACTGGACGACGTTTGCCGAAGCAGGGTTCGGGTTACGTCTTTCCGTCAACATGCCTGCGCATCTTTTGCCCAAGATACCGATCGATTCGCTCATTGCCGCGCACCGTCCGCAATCCGAAAGATGGCCTGGTCTGATATTCGAACTGAAGGAAGATCAGATCATCCGCGATATGCCTGTCATGCGAAAAATCGCGAAGGATCTGAAATCAAGCGGCATAGTCCTGGCGATCGGCGAATTCGGTGCCGGCTATTCATCCCTTTCCAGCCTGCGCGATCTCTCATTTGCCGAACTGAAGTTGGCTGCTTCCTTTGTAAGGAATTGTGCAGTCGATGTAACCAATGCAGGCATATGTCAGACTGCAATAGATCTAGCACATCGATTCGGCAGCGTTGTCGTCGCCGACGGTATCGATGCGATCGCTGATCTGCAGGCGTTGATCGTTATGGGATGCGATCATGGCCAGGGAATGCTCGTTGCGCCGCCTCTGCCCAAGGACAGATTTCTTGTTGCGCTCCGGCAACATATGAACAGGCCCAGGTCCGGCCAACATTTGGCACCAAGCAGCGACGAGCGTGTCGCCTGAAAATTCAACGCCGATAGATCTTCCGGCCTGTCTGCCTTGATTCAGGAAACGCCAGGGCCTGATCTTCCGGCGGCAGCATCTGGAATACGTTAAGAGTCATCGAAATCAGGGCGTAATAGCCCAGAATGCCGACCAGCTCGACGGTCGCCTTGTCGCCAAGCCTTGACTGCACACGCTTGTAGGTCCGCTCACTCACGCGCCGTGTCTTGTAGAGCTCCTGGATAAAATCGAAGATTGCCCGCTCGTCTTTCGGCGCGGATATAGGAGCGCGGCCGCGGCGCAGGTCTTCGATCGTCTCCGGCTTGACGCCTCCTTTGAGGGCCATCGGGGCATGGGCAAACCATTCGTATTGCGCGCGCCAGAGGCGGGCGGTGCAGAGAATTGCAAATTCCGAGAGACGCGGCGGCAACGCTGTCCCGTACCGGCAGAAGGCGCCGAGTCGCTGTGCGAGCTCACCGAGCTCGGGCGCGTGCATCCAGGCGGCGAAGGGCCCGCGCGCCGTGATCGAGGCGCCGCGAGGGCCAGCTCGAAGGCTGGAAAGCAGGGCCTGCTGTGCCTTGTTCATGTGTTGCTCGTTTACGAGTGCAAGCCTCGGTGCCGGACGCTTGGCGGGCATAACTTGGTCCTTGAATGCGGGTGAGGGATTGGGAAACCGTCGGATGGACCGCTATTATAGCGAAAAATCAATCGCGCAAGTCCGGAGAGGAGCGGAGGCTCGATGATCGACAGTGCCAGGAAGATATTTCGGATCGCAGGTTGCATTCTCGGCTTCACGAGCCCTGCAGTCGCGGATGCAATTGACGGCCACTGGTGCCACAACGACGGGCGCCGGTTCAGTATTCGCGGACCGGAAATCGTCACGCCAGGGGGCAAGACGATGGAAGGCAATTACAGTCGGCACTGGTTCTCATATGTTGTGCCGGTCCCGGAGCCCGGCTCGGGCGAGACGGTCTTCATGACCCTGCTGAATGAGAATACTGTCCAGACGCGACGTGGGGAGCCCGCTTCTGTGCAGGAGACATGGATCCGCTGCGCGCCTTCGATCAGCGCAATTAGGGCTTCGTCGGCTCCGTTGTGAAATTGACGTCCGATTCCGAGATTGCCGTTATCCTCATCAGCCCGCGGCCCGTCATGCGCAGCACCTTCGCCGCTGCCAAGGACAGATCGAGCACCCGTCCTTTTGTAAAGGGTCCGCGGTCGTTCACAACCACCACAACGCTGCGCCGCGATCTCGGATCGGTGACGCGCAGGCGCGTGCCGAACGGAAGTGACCGGTGCGCTGCGGTGAATTTGCCGGGGTCATATCGTTCGCCCGATGCTGTACGGCCCGCGTAGTCAGGGCTGTAAAAAGCGGCGATGCCCGTAAAGCGATGCGGAGGCTGCGCGTAAGCGAGATTGCCGCTGAAGATGACCGCAAAAGCGGCAAGACCGCTGCGAAATTTCATTGTCCCCGTCCGTCCAGCCACTCAAACGGATTGATGTCGTGGAGTTCTGTCAAAAAAATGGCCGCGTGTTTGTCTGCCGGTGCGGAAGAAAGTTCCACACAATAAGTCCGAAATCGTGAAGGCCCGTCGATGATTCAGGTGCCGGGCGTGGAATGCGGCGGGTTGCTGCTTCTGTGCAGGCGCGATTTGCGTCTTTCGATATGCCGGCCAGTCATTTCGGCGCGGGCGCGACAGTCGTCGTGCAGCCGCTGAAGCTCCTCGTCGGAAAGGTCTTCGATTGCGGCGAACTTGTTCTCCGCGCCCTTCATCGCGAGCACGAGTTCGGACAGCTTGAGCTGGATTGCCAGCGTGTCGCGGTTTTGGGTGTTTTGAATCAGGAATACCATCAGGAACGTCACAATTGTTGTGCCGGTATTTATTACCAGTTGCCAGGTATCACTGTAGTGAAACATGGGGCCGGTCAGCATCCAGATGACGACAATTGCGAGCGCCGATAGGAATGCGACGGGATGACCGCTCCAGTATGAAATTGCGTGCGCAAATCGGGAAAAATGCTGCGTCAACGATGATGCCGCTGATGTTGACGTGTGTGGATGAGTCATGGCCTTCGTCATTGTCTGGTCCTCCGGCCCGAGCGGTATGGGGCCCAAGCGTTAAGTGAGCTATTCGAGTTGAGATAAGGTCATCGCAGCGCCGGCAAAGACTGTCTGATGCGGCCGATGCCGGCCCAGGGATCTTTTCTCTGCCGCGCGACGCGTTGCATGAGGTTTGTGACCGTGAATTGGCTGGCTCCCTTGATGGTATCCAATTCCGACCATTCGATGGGGACCGACACAGGAGCCCCCGCACGCGCACGCGTGGAGTAGGGGGCGACCGCAGTTGCCTCGCGGCTGTTACGCAGGTAATCGATGAAAATTCGCTTTGTACGGACGCTCTTTGCCGCCGTCGCGATGTAACGGTCGGGAAAATCTGCGGCCATCGACGTTGCAATTATTCGCGTGAACTCTTTGGCCTGCGCCCATGGAGCCGGGTTGATCGGCAGGACCACATGCAGGCCTTTGCCGCCTGAAGTCTTCAAAAAACTTTTGAGCTTCAGCTTTGAAAGACGAGCACGAACTTCTCGCGCCGCCTCGACCACGTCGTTCCATCTCGTGCCGGGGCCGGGGTCAAGGTCGAACACCAGGCGATCGGCATGGTCACGGTCGTCAACGGTCGTGCTCCTGGTATGAATTTCCAGCACGCCTCCCTGAACGAGCGCAATCAGCCCGTCGAGATCGTCGATCGATATGATTGTATCTCCCTTTTCCGGAACGAGGCGCAAGTGCTCGGCCGGAATACCCGTATGAGCGTGCTTTTGGAAAAAACACTGCCCTTTGATGCCCTCCGGGCAGCGCAACAGGGCGATAGGACGTCCGACCAGGTGCGGTCGTATCCATTTCCAGATGCTGACGTAATAGTCTGCGAGGTCGCGTTTCGTGATGCCGGCGTCATCCCAGTAGATGCGATCAGGGTGGGTGAGGTGCACTCCAGCGACGGTGCTGTTGGTCTTGAGGACGGGTCTGCTGCGCCTTGCCGTGGTCGCATGGCTGGCCGCGGGAATCGCCCGCTCGCGCACGACCTCTGTGGCCGGCTTGTCTTCCCGCACGCCTTTGAAAGCTGCCTGCCGGACGCGCCCTTCGTGAGTCCAGCCGCGGAAATCGACCTCTACCACCATCGCCGGTCTCACCCAGACCGGCGTGCGGACGCCGCGCTCCTCAGCTGGCACTTCGACGAACGGCGCTTGGTCCGCTCGAAGCGTCATCAGCTTGCGGAAAAGCCGGCGCGCCGTTTCATGGGTGAATCCCGTGCCGGTGCGGCCCGCATAACGCAGCCTGCCCTTGTCGTAGAAACCGAGCACCAGCGCGCCTACGGCGCGCGGATCTGCAGTTGATGGTACCAGGCCAGCGACGACCAGTTCCTGGCGGTCCGTGCACTTGGTTTTGATCCACTCGTGGCTGCGGCCGGAGTGGTAGGGCGCATCGGCCATCTTTGAAACGAGTCCCTCCAGCCCCAGCTTGCAGGCATGCCGCAGCAGTGTAGGGCCAGGGCCCGTCAGGGATTCGCTCAGGCGAACGATGCTGTGCCTCGGCTGATGAGCAAGGAGCCTGGCCAGCGCGGACTTTCTCGTTTTGAGCGGCAAGGGCATCAGATCCGTGCCGTCGAGGTGGAGAAGGTCAAACGCATAAAACGCCATCCGGTCGTGACGGCGGCTCTTGAGATCTTGCTGCAGCAACGAAAAACTTGAGATGCCGTCCGTGTCTTCCGCCACGACCTCGCCGTCAATGAGCGCACTTTCCGCCGGCAGCTTCGCGATGGCTGCGGCGATTGTCGGAAATTTGTTGGTCCAATCGAGCCCCTTGCGCGTCAGCAGGCTTACGCGGCCGCGGTCGAGACGGGCCTGCATGCGGTAGCCGTCGAACTTTATTTCGTGCAGCCAGGCTCCGCGTCCGGGGGGGCGGTCCGATAAAGTTGCGAGGCACGGAGGCACAAACGACGGCATGGCGTGGACGTGCGTAACCGCCTTGCCCTTTGCTGCAACGTCTGCAGCAGCGCGGCGCGCGGCCCTGACGACCGCCGGCCTCGCGCGGGGAGGCGGTCTTTTTGTACCGCCTCCGTTCTTTGGGTCGTTGCTGTGCCACACCTTGCGGGATCTGCTGGCGATTTCTTCGATCGATCGGCGGCTTGCGACCGAAAGAGGCTCCTCCTCGAGGATATCCTTGTCGCGCGGGGAGCGTTCCGCCTCGTCGTGCTGTTTGATAAGCAGCCAATTGTCGCGTTTCTCGCCCGCCTTCCGCCGCATCCGCACCAGATGCCAGCCACCGTGCAATTTCTGCCCGTACAGCGTGAACGCCAGATGGCCCTTGGCGAGACCTTTATGGGGGTCCTCTTGTGGCTCCCAACGGCCCCGGTCCCAGATCATCACCGTCCCACCGCCGTATTCGCCCTCAGGGATCGTGCCCTCGAACGTGTTGTACGCGATGGGATGATCCTCGACCTGAACCGCTAGCCGTTTCTCGCCCGGTACGAGGCTCGGTCCGCGCGTTACAGCCCAGCTTTTCATTACGCCGTCGAGTTCGAGGCGCAGGTCGTAATGCAGACGCGTTGCTGCGTGCTTCTGGATGACGAAAGCGTTGCCGCGCCGGCGCCCTACCGCGCCTTTCGGTTCGGACGTGATGCCAAATCGGCGTTTCGTACGATAGGTTTTTAGCTCGGCTTTCTTTGTGCTGCGCATGACTCTGCCGCGCTTTCAATCCGTAACGTCTGCAATCCTGCCGAGTCCGAAACTGCAAAATCCGAGGCCAAGCATACAGGATGAACCGGCGGATGATCGAGCAGGTTTCGGGTGCGGGACACCGCCGCATCCGTGGCCCCGAATTCGTGCCGTGGATCGGAACCATTGCGACCTGGCTGACGTTGCTTCCGCAGGCGGCGCTGGCGCCGCAATGACAACCAGAGGTAACGATCATGATTGGCTGGGCGGTAACGTTTCTCATCATCGCGCTCATCGCGGCGGTGCTGGGCTTCGGCGGAATTGCCGGCGTTGCGATCGAGGCTGCGAAGATCGTGTTTTTTATCGCGATTGTGTTGTTCGCGGTATCGGTTATCGCGGGGCTCGTGCGTGGACGCGGGGCGGTGACTTAGTCGAATTCGAAACCAACGGCGACCGAAAAAGCTCCGTGCCGTTGCGCGGAGCTTTTTCGGCTCATGACGCAGAATTACTCTCCGCTTGCAAGGACTGCCCGCGTGGTTTCGTCGGGTCCGAAGTCCTCGGCGCTGTTGACGTGCAGCAGGTCGGCGAGCCGCGTTCGCGCCCGGTTGACGCGCGATTTGATCGTACCCACGGCGCAACCGCAGATGCCAGCGGCCTCTTCATACGAAAAGCCGGACGCGCCGACGAGGATTAATGCCTCGCGCTGATCGGCCGGCAGTTGCGCCAGTGCCTCACGGAATTCCCGAAATTCGACGCGACCGTATTGGTCGGGTTGCGACTTGAGGGTCTCGGCAAGATGACCATCGCTGTCTTCGACCTCGCGACGGCGCTTGCGATACTCTGAACGGAAATGGTTGCGCAGAATGGTGAAGAGCCAAGCCGACATGTTCGTGCCTGGCTGGAACGAGTCGATGTTCGCCAGCGCACGCAGCAAGGTTTCCTGTACCAGGTCATCCGCGCGATCCACGTTTCCGCACAGGGAAATCGCGAATGCGCGGAGGCTCGGCACCGCACCGAGAATGGCTTTGCGGACCGATTCGTCCATCGCCATCAGCGCTCGTCCTTTTTTCCATCGCCGTCGAGGCGATTGATGAGTTCGCTAAACCGTTCGGGAACGCCCTGGTTGACGACCTCGTCGTACATCGCGCGGAGCTGCTGCCCGAGGCGGGCCTGCACGTCGCGGCTCAGCTTTGCCGGTTTCGAGCTTGGCCTCTTGTTTCGGGTTGCCGCGGTTTCCATTGAGTCCTGCTGTCCCACGGGCTTTCTTTCATTCATCGTTTAACCCCAACCTTCCGAGCCCGGCCTTGGGCATTCGGTTGCCCCTTGGTTTGTGTCAAAACCTCTGGCTGCGCAGATGGTTCCCTCAGAACGGAACTTTTTTGCGACAATTGCGTTTGGCACCTAAGGTCAGGGGGCGGCCCAAGGCTTCACCACGATCGGCTCAATGCCGGTATTTGGAGGGATTCTTGTCGACATCTCAGGCGGTTGCCCAGCATTTGCCGTACTTGCGGCGCTACGCGCGCGCCCTTTCGGGTAGTCAGGCTTCAGGCGACGCCTATGTGGCGGCGACGCTGGAGGCCCTGGTTCAGGATCCCAAGGTGCTCGAAACGGGCCTCTCCACACGAATTGCGCTCTATCGGCTGTTCACAAAAATCTGGAATTCGGTCGGCCTCAACGGAAGAACCGCCGGCGGGGCGCCGAGCCAACCGGTCGAACGCCACCTTGCGCAAATTCCGGCAAAGCCGCGGCAGGCGTTCCTGCTTGTCGCGCTTGAAGGGCTGTCGGAGGACGATGCGGCCAAGGTGCTCGACATCGATGCACCCACTTTGCGTGACCTCGTCGAGGAGTCCGGCCGCGAGCTTGCTGCCGAGATTGCAACCGATGTTCTGATCATCGAGGACGAAACGTTTATCGCGCTCGATCTCGAAGGATTGGTTGAGGGCCTCGGGCATCGCGTGCTCGGGGTTGCCCGGACGCACGGGGAGGCGGTTGCCCTCGCAAAGGCAAAGCGGCCGGGAATTATCCTTGCCGACATTCAGCTCGCCGATGGCAGCTCCGGCCTCGATGCAGTGAACGAGATGTTGCGCTCGTTCGAGGTGCCGGTCATCTTCATCACCGCCTACCCCGAGCGTTTTCTGACCGGCGAACGGCCCGAGCCGGCGTTTCTCATCGCGAAGCCGTTCCAGCCGTCGACGGTGTCGGCGGTTCTCAGCCAGGCATTGTTCTTCGAGCGCAACGCCAAACGGCGCGAGCGGCGCGCGAGCTAGGAGATACTGGGCCTTTCGTGCGAGCCGCCGCCGTCATTGTTCTGCTATTGCGGACACGTGCGACGTCTCCGGTCACACATTGAGGGATTGCGAAAGGAATTGCATTTCCTTGCATTTTTATTGATGCGCCTTGCGCCAAGCGTATTCATGCTATCAAACTCTTCCTCGGCGGTCGCATCCGGAGCATATGTCTTATTGCAGGTTGCTCGGGTGAGGTGAACGAACCAGTGCCATGGTGTGCAAGATGTCTGCGACGTCGGACACCGAGCTGGAAAGGCTTAAAAAGGAAAACAGGCTGCTGCACGACCAGATTGCTGCGCAGGCTTGGGAGCTTAGCCTCCTGCGCGCGCGTTTTGCCCGCTACGAAACGGCTCTGCGCGGATCGCATGTGACGGTCTACACGCAGGATCGCGACCTCCGCTACACGTCGATCAGCAACGCAATATTCGGTCGATCGGTAGAGCAGATACTCGGACGTACCGATGCTGACATTTACCCGCACGACAGCGCGGTTGCCATGATGGCCGTAAAGCGCGAAGTGCTGAGCACGGGGGAGGCCAAGCGGGCGGAAATTTCTCTCGCGGATGACCGTGGAGCCCGGTGGCACGATCTGCACATCGAGCCCCTTCGCAACGAGGGCGGCGAAATCATGGGCTTGACGTGCGCATCGGTCGATGTGACCGAACGCAAGGAAGGCGAAGCCCATCTTCGCCTGCTGTTGCGTGAACTGACGCACCGGTCAAAAAACCTGCTGGCCGTCATTCAGGCCATGGCGCGGCAGACGGCGCGGCACACGGGTTCCGTCGGTGCGTTTCTCGTACAATTCGGCGCACGGCTGCAGGCGCTGGCGGCGTCCCATGATCTGCTCGTGCGCGAGAGCTGGCACGGCGCGTCGCTCGATGAGCTGGTACGCTCGCAGCTATCGAGCTATCTCGATGGTAATACCGTACAGGTAAGCATCGAGGGCCCTGCGATCGCGCTCAAGCCCGAGGCGGCGCAAAATCTCGGCCTCGCACTGCACGAGCTCGCCATCAATGCCGCCAAGTTCGGCGCGCTTTCGGTACCGACCGGGCGGGTGCTGATCACCTGGAACCGCCGGGGCGCCGCCGACAACGCGCTGGAGCTTGACTGGCGTGAGCAGCTCGGACCGCGGGTGAAAGCGCGACGGAAGAAGGGCTTTGGCAGCATGGTGATCGAACGCAATCTGGCCCGCGCCCTCGACGCCGAGGTGAACATGGATTTCGACGCCGACGGGTTGCACTGTCACATTGTGATCCCTGCAAGCCAGATTCTCGCCGCCCGTTGAGCGGGTCCGGAACGCAATTCCTACATTGTCGTTTTCAGTAACGCTTGCGGGAAGCGCGGTCATTGTTTGCGCTGTCCCGGAAGGAGAGCGCAATGCGTAATCTGCTTTCTTTTGTCATGTTTGCCGCGCTCGTCGTTGTGTTGCTGGAGGTCATCGCTCCGGCGGCGGGGTTGGGCATGGCTGTCGGCTGGTCGGCTCGCCAGGCGCCGCAGGTCATCGATCGCACGAACAAGTCGGATCGCCTGGACGCGCCGCAAATAAAGAGTCGCCGCCTGGCCCCGCCAGGCGCTCCCGTGCCGGTCGGCTGCGAGGCGGTGTTCAGCACGTTGTCGAAGGAGAAGCAGGCCAATTTTCCCGGCCGTTGCCTTGCCTGACAGCGATACCCGGCCAGCGCGCGGGTTGCGAATGAAACTCGTGGTGCGGATCCGCGTTATTGGCTCCGACATTCAAAACATGGAGTTACGCATGCAAAAGCCGTTGACCGTTCTTGCGGCTCTGGTGATAGGGACAGTTGCCGCGTCTCCGGTTGCGACATCGGGGCAGGCCGGCCGATCGAAAGTCGGTACGCTGAGCTGTGACATTTCAGGCGGCATCGGCCTGATCGTCACATCGAGAAAAGACATGAGCTGCATATTTACACCATCGCGACGGGGCCCGCGCGAGGTCTATATCGGCTCAATCAGCAGGTTCGGCCTCGACCTCGGCGCGACATCCGGCGGCGAAATGATTTGGGCGGTCTATGCTCCGACCAGCCGGAAATTCGGTGCGCTTGCCGGCCACTACGGAGGCACGACGGCAGAGGCGACGGTCGGAGCCGGGTTCGGCGCGAACGTGCTGGTTGGCGGTTCGGATCGGGCAATCGCGCTGCAGCCGGTATCCGTGCAGGGCCAGGCCGGGCTGAACGTCGCGGCCGGCGTCGTGGAGCTCGATCTTCGCCCCGCGCGGTAGCTCTGACCGGAAAAGCGCCGCCGCGTAGCGGCCCCTCCGCCCTATCCGAAGGTGAAGGCGTCGTGATAGGCGCCTTGCACCTGCCCCCCGGGCACCGGGCCGCCGCCGGGCACGTGCACCATGTTGCCGACCACGGCGCAGGTTGCTCCATGCAATCCGTGGCGCGGGACCGCCATGGGCGTGAGCTGCTCCCACGTGTCCGTTTTCGGATCGTAGGCTTCGTTGGTGCCGAACACCTTTCCGGTCGCTTCGCCGCCGAACACGAGGATTTTGCCGTTGATGTAGACGCACGACGGTCCGCTGCGTGGCGTCGGCAGCGGAGCGCGGAAGGTCCACGCATCGGTCTTCGGATCGTAAACCGCGTTCAGCCCGGTATTGAAATCGTAGGAATCCATGCGGCCGGCGATTGCGTGGATTTTTCCGTCGACGACCGCGACACCCATGTGGTCGCGTTGCCCGACGAAAGGCTGCGTGCCTGTCGAACCACGCATGCCCGCAAGGATGGTATATTTGTCGGTCGATGGATCGTAGATCTCGTGCCATTCAACCGAGCGTACGTCGCGCCCACCGAGGAGATGGATTTTGCCGTCAAGAACGATGGCCGACATTGCACCGCGCGGTCGGGAAAGAGGGGCGATCGGTGCCCATTGATCCGTTGCGGTGTCGTAGACGAAGCATTTCGAGTGCGGGCAGCGGTTCTGCTCGATGAAACCGCCGAACGTATAGATTTTCGAGCCGATCGACGCTCCGGCGACGTGATTGCACGGGAGCGGGAAGGGCGCTTTCAATGACCATGTCCCCGTCTTGGGGTCGAACACCTGATGAAAGTTCTGGTCCACACGGTGTTTCGCATAACCGGCGATCGAGTGGATTTTTCCCTGGCATTCAATGACGGCATGCTCGCCCGTCGGGATCGGCATCCGTGGCTGCTCTATCCATCGCCCCGGATTGGACGCCTTGGGGGCAACGCTCGTCATGTAGCGCTGCTTCTCCACGGTTTTGGGAATGTCGGTGATAGACTTGTCGTTCAAGCCGAGAAAAAGCGGAAGTTCCTGTTCTGCTGCCATGATCAACCTCAACTGACATAATTCGGGACCGCGTCCCGCAACAACTTACGGGTCAGCTCGACACCCTCGCGTGCGACATCGTAGGGCGAGCGCGCCCACTGCTCCGGATTGGGAGCTTCATAACTGAGGTAGCCGGTGTAGCCTTTTTCGGCCAGAAGACCGAACATTTCGCGCCATTTCACCACGCCTTTGCCGGGCGGCAGCCGGTCGGTCGGCCTTTTCACACCTGTGACGGGATTCGGTGACAGGTCGCTGTACTGGAAGCAGTAGATCTTCTCAGCCGGTACACCCTCGAAGCCGCGACCGCCGGCCCCGCTGCGTGTGAAGTGATAGGCGTCGATCAGATAGCCGCAATTCGGCTTGTCCGCGCCTTCGATCAGTTCGGTCAGAACCGGCAGGCTGTTGAGCACGTCGTGCTGGGAGTTGAATTCGATGGCGAGCCTGAGTTTGTACTCCGCCGCAATATCGCCGGCCTCCTTGAGATATTTGATGGCATCCTTGATGGGACCATTGACCTGACCAGGGGCGCTCATCAACATATCGCAGCCGAGCGCCACGGCGTTTTCGCACGATTCACGGAATACCTTGAAAAGCCGCCTGCTTTCTTCGCCGGTTGCGAACAGCCACCCGTATTCGACCCCGAGCACGCCGCAGGGAATGCCGCTCTTCCTGATCAGACTCAGCACCTCGCCGTTGCTCATGCCGGCATCGAAACACCGCTTGAAATCCGTCCGCCGGAGCTCGACGGCGTCATAGCCGGCCTGTTTTGCGGCATCGAGCGCCGTGGCAAGCGGAGTCGTGTCGATCGTCCACATGTGCAGGGCGAGACGCCCGAATTTTTGTGGCATTCTTTCGCCCCTTCGCGTGGTTATCGGCCTTCGTATTGAAGAATGTAAAGGCCGGCGTTCGTATCTGTGAGGTACATGATGCCATTCGTATCTACAAACACATCGCAGGATTGAATGACCTTTGCGGGATTCGGCCTTTGGTCGACAATTCTTTCTGGCGGTGGCGGCACGAAGTATCCGGTCTGCCTCGGCTGGAAGGGATTTCGGATGTCGAAAATCCGCAAACCTGCGTTGTGATAGGTGGCGAAAACCAGATCTTCCGTCTGCAGCGAGCCGGGCCGGTTCTCATGCAGATTATGCGGTCCGAATTTTGCGCCTTTGGCACAAAAGTCTTCCTCGGCGGGCGTCGGCAAAGTGGCGATCGAAACCGGGTTTGCCGGCTCGCGGACGTCGATCAGCCAGGTGTAGGCCATACCGTTGGCGCAATTTGCCGATGTCGCCTCGTCGGCGAGCACAAGCATCCTGCGCCCCGGCAGCGGCAACGGCGTATGAGCGCCGCCGCCGAAGGGCGGCGCGTAGTTTCGGTGGCTGATCAATTTTGGGTTCGTTGGCTCGCTCAGGTCATGAATTGTGAACCCGCCATCGCGCCAGGCTGCATAGCCGAAGGCGCCGGCACTGATGAGATGGTGCAGCGCCGTGCGCTTGCCGAACGACGCCGGGGGCGTTTCGCCGCCGGCGCGGTGCATGCCTCTGAGCCACCAGCGGCCCGCAAGTTGCGGCTTTTCCGGATCCGAAACGTCGACGATCGCCAGCACGTGATCGATGAACCCTTCGAAGTGGACTGATACGTAGGCATATCGTCCACCGACCCACCAGATTCGATGGGCGCCAAAGCCGGGCATATGGAGAAATGCGATCTCACGCGGGCTCGACGGTCTCGTAACGTCGAAGACGCGAAGACCCGCGGCAAAAGGCTGCTCGGTCTGGACCGAGTCAATCAGAGATTTTGCGTAGTAGTCCTGCTGCGTCGCGTATTGCTGCATCGCCCAGATATTTGGCCCGTTGACCGCGAGCAGAATGTCGCCGTGGATCTGCAAGTGGTGCGATCGCGTGTTCTTCGGCGCTGCCATGAACGCGACCGGCTTCGGCTTGAGCGGGTCGCGCACGTCGACGACGGTAAAGCCGTCGCTGAACATATGACCGATAAACGCATGACCCTTGTGTACGATGACCTGGACGCCGTCGGGCCTGCCGCCCTGATCGCAGCGAGACAGAAAACGCACGTTGCTGGCCGGGGGTACAGTAACCATCGAAAATCGCTTGCATGACCAAAGCGAGGCCCGGCCGGCACTGGCGCCGAACCGGGCCCAGCAGGTTTTCCGGCGGACGTAGTATCAGCCTGTCGGCGGGGCGATTTCGTCCAGCCCTTTCTGGCGGGCTTCCGGTCCCATTTGCGTTACCGAGAAAGCGGCAACCAGAAGCACGGCGGCGATGGAGGCAAATACCGCGTTCAGACCCCAGTTGCCCTGGATCCATGGAATAGCAAAGTTGATGCCGGCAGTGGAGAGACGGCCGACGCCCGCCGCCCAGCCGAAACCCGATGCGCGTGCATTGGTCGGAAACACCTCCGACGCAAATATCTGCATCGAGTTGCCTGCCACCTGGATGAAGAAGATCATGATGAACCCGGCGACGAGCAGCTGCGTGTCAGACTGCGCATTGGCGAACGCGACCGCCATAATTCCCGCACCGATGAAAGCGCACACCGACGTGATCTTCCGGCCAAACCGGTCGAGCGCGTACATCATGAACAGGCTTGCACACGGAACCGCCAGCGTCATTCCGAAGGTGAACGTGAGCGACTTGGTGATCGTGAAACCCTTCTCGGTCATGATGTTGGGCAGCCAGTTGCCGAGGCCGATCGCGACACCGAAGAACGCCGAGAAGCAGATCATCCCCGCGATGACTCGCGTGGGGAACATTTTGAAGACGAGCGCAAACGGGTCGCTGCGCGTATCGCTCGCCGCGCTGGTCGTAAGTTGCTCCTTCGGCGCCGGGATGCCCATTCGCGCAAGCACGTCGAGGGCTTCCTTGCCGCGTCCGTGCGTTGCGAGATAACGCGGCGATTCCGGCAGCCAGAAGCGGAACAGCCACACAATCAATGCGCCGATGCCGATTACGATCCAGATGCCTCGCCAGCCGATCGAGTCGCGGAAGAACAGCGTGAAGAGCGAGGCGATCGGCCAGACGCAAGCGCCGCCGATGAAGTGCACGATCGCGAGGATTCGGCCGCGGATCGATTTCGGCGAGTATTCGCCGGCATATGCGAATGCCAGCGGTTGCTCGCCGCCCAGGCCAAGACCGGCGATGAAGCGGCATACGATCAGCCAGAACACGGTCGGCGCAAGGGCACCAAGAATGGTGAACACGCCAAACACCAGCAGGTTGAACTGATAAACGGTCTTGCGTCCCCACCGGTCGCTGAATTCGCCTTGTCCCGCTGCACCGATAAACATTCCGAGGACGGTTGCGCTGCCGATCCACGCAGCTTCCGGCCTCGTCGCAAAGTTGGTTTGCAGCATGTCCGGGATCAGCGAGCCCAGAACGATGAGATCGATGACGTCAAAGAAATAGCCGGCCGCAATCAGTGCGACGACCTTGACGTGTGTTGGTGAAATCTTTGCCTCGTCCAGAGCGTTACCGACAAATCCCTCTATGGTTTGAGCCACGGCATTGCCTCCCTGTCCCCGTTTTTAGATTGGGTTACGCAGCAAGCCTCGACAGGATGGTCCACATTTTTATCGTTGACCAGTACGTTCACGCTCGCCGCGAGCGAGGTGGTGCGCACGGGCCACTGCGATTTCGGCGGATGAAAAATCCGGGTTTGGCTGGGGAACTAGGATTCGAACCTAGATTCTCGGAGTCAGAGTCCGATGTTCTACCGTTGAACTATTCCCCACTGGGACGGGAGCAATTCTACTCCGCTGCCGGTCAGACGGGAGAGCCATCACATGGGGCAATTTCGCTGATTTGACAAGTCCATAGGCCGTCCGTCCCCCGATCAACCGGCTCGTCTGGGCCGCGTCGCAATAGTCACAATTCCGAGCAGACTGAAGGCCGCTACCAAAAGGAACACCATCCGCGGGCTGCCGTGGTCCATGACCGCGCCGAAAATCAAAGGCGAAACTATGCCACCGATATTAAAACCGGTGGTAACGAATCCGAACACCTTGCCGAAGGAGCCGGGGGGAGTGACCTCGCGCACGATCATGTCCCGCGAGGGCATGATCAGGCCCGAGAAAAAGCCACCGAGCGACATTGCCGCGATCAGCGCCAGCACCCCAAGGTCGACGCCGGCAATCAGGGCAATCGACACAGCCATCGCAGCGAGGCCGAGGGTCGCCACCAGGCCGTGCCGTCTGGTGCGCGTGACCAGAAATCCGCCTGCCAACACGCCAATGGCCGAAAACAAGAGGTTGCCCGACAACGCCGCATTGGCGGTCGTCACCGGCGTTCCGTAGAGCGCGCCAAGCGCCACAACGGAATAGTTGTACAGACCGCCGCTTATCATCGCGAGCAGCACGAAAAATGCGAGGTTGAGCAGGATCGCCGGTGAGAGGAGAAGGCGCCAGCTGCCGCCCGGTGTGCCCGAGCCGGCGCGAGGGTGGACGCTTGCCGCAGGACTTGAAACGTCACGCACCAGAAACAGCAGGAGTGCTACGGCAAATCCAATTACGCCTGTGCCAACGAAAGCGCCGCGCCAGCCCCACACGCTCTCCATCATCAGCAGGCTTGCCGGCGCCACCGCTGAGCCAAGCATTCCCGCAAAGGTGTGCACGGAAAAAGCCTGACCGATGCGCTCGGACGATACGTGCTGGGACAGCAGGGCATAGTCGGCCGGATGGTAAACAGTGTTGCCGATACCGGCCACCGCAAACATGGCAATCATCACCCAGAAGGAATCGACAAGTCCTGCGGTGACAAAGGTCGTGGCCCCGACGGCAAGACCCGAAATCAGCAATACGCGGGCGCCCAAGCGGTCGACCAGAAATCCGGCCGGGGTCTGGAAAACTGCCGTAACGATATTGAAAACCGCGAAAGCCAGTCCAATCTGCGTGTAGGTAACCTGATATTCGTCGCGCACGAACGGCATGAGCGGCGCCAGTGCAATGATGTAGTAGTGAGACATAAAATGCGCGGCACTCACGGCCCCGACAACGCGGAGGTACGGCGCATGCGCCGGGCCGATCACGCCGGCTGCCTGGGTCATTGACCCGCCTTTGCTTTTTGAATTGCCTGCCAGACTCGTGAAGACGTCATCGGCATTTCCAGGTGCCGGATCCCGAAATCGGACAATGCATCGATGACGGCATTTGCGACGGCGGGCAGGCCGCCAGACGTTCCCGCCTCGCCGCAGCCTTTGGCGCCGAGCGGATTGCTTTTGGTCGGCACCGGATGGCTGGCGACATTGATCATCGGCACGTCATGCGCGCGCGGCATCGCGTAGTCCATGAATGAGCCGGTGACAAGCTGCCCGTCGGAGTCGTAGATCGCCTGTTCCAGCAGCGCCTGCCCGAGACCCTGGACGACGCCGCCTTGAATCTGGCCCTCGACCAGGAGCGGATTGACCACGGTACCAAGGTCATTGACCGCGGAGTAGCGGACAACGTGTACGGCGCCTGTCTCGGGATCGACCTCGACTTCGGCAATATGGCAACCATTCGGGAACGCCGATGGGACGGGGTTGTTGACCACGTGATCAACATCGAGGGAGGTCGGCATGCCTTCGGGCAATTTGATGCCGGCGCGCAGGCGGGCCGCGAGATCAAGCAGGCCGATCGAACGGTCGGTGCCGGCAATCACGAAGCGGCCGCCTTTGAACTCGATATCACCCGGCGAGGCCTCCAGCACGTGCGAGGCAATCTGTTTGCCGCGTTCGATGACCATTGCGGCCGATTCAGTCAGGGCCGTGCCCACGAACATCACCGACCGCGAGCCGCCGCTGCCGCCGCCAAACGCCATACGGTCGCTGTCGCCCTCGACGATGCGGATCCGGTCGAACGGCACGCCAAGGAGATCGGTCAGTATCTGCGCGTAGGTCGTCGCATGACCCATTCCGAAGTCGAGAGTGCCGGTGACGATCGTCACCGTCCCGTCCGCCTCGAAATGGATGGCTCCAAGCTCCTTGCCGGGGGCGGCGGTGACCTCGAGGTAGCAGCCGATTCCGAATCCACGCAGCAATCCGCGTTTCCTGCTTTCACGCCTGCGCTTCCTGAATCCCGGGTAATCGGCAGCTTCGAGCGCCTGCTTGAACACTCCGGGAAAATCGCCGCAGTCGTAGGTCATGCCGGATGCGGCATTGAAGGGGAGGTCGCTCTTGCGGATCATGTTGCGCCGGCGCAGGTCGATCCGATCGATCCCGAGTTCGGCAGCGGCAAGGTCGAGCGTTCGCTCGACGTAATAGTTTCCCTCGGGCCGCCCGGCCCCCCGGTACGCCGACACGAAGGTCGTGTTCGTGAATACGCACCGGGTCGCCACCTCGATCAACGGCGTACGATAGATGCTGGCGATGTTCTTGACCTGATTTCCCGTCGGCAGGAGCGGTCCGAACTGGGCGAGAAAGCCGCCCATGTCGCCGTACCCGGTAAGCCGTATCGCAAGGATATGTGCGTTTTCGTCGAAGGCCATCTCGACGACCATATCCTGTGCCCGGCCGTGGTGATCCGACACGAAGCTGCCGGAGCGTTCGTCTGTCCATTTGACGGGTCGTCCAAGCATGCGCGCACCGTGCAGGAGACAGACGTATTCGGGATAGACTGCAGCCTTCATCCCGAATGAGCCGCCGACCTGGCCGGTAATCACGCGGACCTTGTCAGCCGGCGCGCCGAGGATTTCCATCAGCGACGTCTTCATGCCGTGTACGCCCTGGCTCGGCGAATAGAGCGTCCACTTGCCCGCTGCCGCATCGTATTCTCCGATTGCGGCACGCGGCTCCATCGCATTGACCACCATGCGCTGATTGGACGTCTCAAGCCGTGTCACGTGCTTGGCTTTTGCGAAGGCCTCCGCGACCTTGGCGGCGTCGCCATAGTGGTAGTCGAGCGCGATATTGTTCGGCACATCGTCGAATACCAGCGGTGCACCTGGCTTGACTGCCTCGGATGGTTTGAGCACCGCGGGCAGCGGATCGATGTCAAGAGTAACGGCTTCAGCGGCATCTTTCGCCTGCGTGACGGTTTCGGCGATTACGCAGGCAACCGGGTCTCCAACGAAGCGTACCTTGTCGCCGGCGAGCGCCGGCCGCGGTGTGTAACGGATCGGCGATCCGTCACGATTTTTCAGAGGCAGATTGCATTTGAGCGGGCCGTACCCGGTCAGGTCGGCGGCGGTGTAGATGGCGAGCACGCCAGGCATCGCTTTGGCCGCGGCCGTATCGATCGAACGTATTATGCCGTGCGCGTCACGGCTCCGAACCATAACCGCATAGGCCTGATTAGGGCGGCTGATATCGTCGGTATAGCGGCCCTGTCCGCGGACGAGGGTCGGGTCTTCGCTTCGTCGGACCGGTTGCCCGACGCCGAATTTGGTCAGCGAAAGCGCGGTTTCGGCGGTGCGATCATCCATTGAGAGGTAATACTTTTCGGGCCCGCGCTGTCACATAGAGCACGCCGCAATCTTCGACAAGAACGGCTTTTGCTGCGGAGGGTTGCGTGAGGCACAGGCGCTGTTACACTTTTCCTGATTACGGAAAAATGTCTGCAACCGTGACGCGCTCAGGAAACCGCGAAATTACGGTGTAGGGCAGGAAAGGCTTTTTGAGATGAGCGGCGAGGCCGGGGATCTCCCGGGCCTCGACCCTGCCGTTGATCGGGCGCCGCAGACGCGGGCCCGGTGGGGTCGGCGGTCGTCTGGACGGACCACTGGTCGTTTCGGCAATGACCGGAACGGCGTGACATACGCCGCGCTGGATCTCGGCACGAATAACTGTCGGCTGCTGGTGGCACGTCCGTCCGGCGAGGGTTTCCGTGTCGTCGACGCGTTTTCCAGGATTGTACGGCTCGGCGAGGGCATCTCGTCGTCGAGACGTCTGAGCGAGGCGGCGATCGATCGTGCCATGGCCGCGCTGGCCATCTGTCGCAATAAAATGAAGAACAAAGGTGTCACGCGTGCGCGTTTGATAGCGACCGAAGCGTGCCGCGCGGCAGAAAACGGTGCGGAGTTTCTTGCCCGGGTCGCGGGCGAACTCGGTCTTGATCTCGAGGTAATCGATCGTGAAACGGAAGCACGTCTGGCGGCGACCGGCTGTACGCCGTTGATTGATCCTGAGGCCGCTGGTGCGGTGCTTTTCGATATCGGCGGAGGATCGTCGGAGCTCGTCCGGCTCGACCGCCCGCCGTACAACCGACGCGGGCCGCCGCAGCCGCGCATCCGCGGCTGGATTTCCGTGCCGCAGGGGGTCGTCACACTGGCGGAGCGCTATGGTGGCGTCATCGTGACACGTGAAAGTTACGATGCCATGGTGGCGGAAGTAGCCAGCCTAATCGCACCGTTCGTTCGCGAGCACGGCGGCGACGCAGCCAATGGAATTCATATGCTTGGAACGTCGGGCACGGTGACGACCATCGCCGGCGTGCACCTCGATCTCAAACGTTACGACCGAAACCGGGTTGACGGTTGCTGGATGAGTACGGCGGAAATCGATGCCGTGGTCGAGCGACTGCTGACGATGAGCTATGAAGATCGCGTAGCAAGTCCCTGCATCGGCGTGGAAAGAGCCGATCTTGTTCTCGCCGGTTGCGCAATTCTTGAGGCTATCCGGCGAGCCTTCCCGTGTCCGCGCTTGCGCGTTGCCGATCGCGGTCTGCGTGAAGGTATGCTTGTGCAAATGATGCGCGAAGACGGTGCCTGGGGCGGCAGCAATCAGGCCGCGCCCTCGTGATGGTTCGGGGCAAGGACACCAACCCGCGCCGCATGAAAATCCGGGTCCGAAGCGGCAGGAAGCGCTCGCAATCGTCCAGACTCTGGCTTGAACGTCAGCTCAACGACCCATACGTCGCGCGCGCAAAGCGCGAAGGCATGCGATCGCGTGCCGCGTACAAATTGATGGAGATCGACGATGCCGCGCGTTTCCTGAAGAAGGGTGCGCGTGTGGTCGACCTCGGCGCCGCGCCCGGCGGCTGGAGCCAGGTCGCCGCCAGACGTGTGGGCGCTCCGGCACACGGACGCGTGGTCGCGATCGATATTCTCCCGATGGACCCCGTGCCAGGTGTTGACTTTGCCAGCATCGATTTCCTCGATGAAACCGCACCGGTCCGGCTTAAGGGGATGCTCGGCGGCCCGGCCGACGTCGTGCTGTCTGATATGGCGGCAAACGCTACGGGCCATGCCAGAACCGACCATCTGAAGATCATGGCATTGGTTGAGGCTGCCGCCGAATTTGCCCGCGAAGTACTCGCTCCGGGCGGCACGTTCCTCGCAAAGGTTCTGCAGGGCGGAACCGAGGCCGCGCTGCTTGCGTCGCTCAAGCGCGATTACAAGTCCGTCAGGCACGTGAAGCCGGCTGCCAGCCGAGCGGATTCAGCCGAGCTTTATCTGCTTGCCACGGGTTTTCGCGGCGCAGGCGGGGACAAGAATTAGCTGGCTCGCTGGTCCGAGGTCTCGGCCGATGCCGGGAGGCGGTCAGCCATTTCCGCACCGGCGTCAGGCGAGAGCTGCGCGAAAATCAGCACGGAAAGTGCTGAAATCGCTGCAACCGCCAGGAATGCAGGTGGAAAATCAGCGGCTTGTAACGTGTTGCTGCCGTGAAAGTAGACGGTGAGTTCCACCGCGAGTGCCCCGATCGCGACGCCGGCCGACACGGCAAGCTGCTGGGCAACGCTGACGAGCGCGGTCGCCCGGCCGATCCGGCTTGGCTCGATGTCGGCATAGGCGATGGTGTTGATGCTGGTGAACTGCAATGACCGGAAGAAGCCGCCGACGAATAGTAGGATCAGGATCAGCTCGATGGGCGTGCGGGCTGTGAAGCCGGCGCACACGGCGAGAAATGCCGAGCTGATGAGGGAATTGACGACGAGAATATTGCGGAAGCCGAACCGTCGCAGAATGTTTGCCGTTGCCCATTTCATTCCCATGGCGCCGAGCGCAGTTGCAAAGGTGATCATGCCGGATTGAAACGGCGTCATGCCGAAACCGATTTGCAACATCAGCGGCAGCAGAAACGGGAGGGCGCCAAGACCCAGTCGGAAAATGAATCCGCCGCAGATGCTGGCGAAGAACGTCGGAATGCGAAACAGCGAAAGATCGAGAGCCGGATTGTCGACACGGTTGGCGTGTCTGAGGTAAGCCGCAAAAAAGCAGGCGCCGCCCAGGATCAGGCCGGCAACGATGCTCCACGGAAGGAAATTTAGGCCGAGCACCGAAAGTCCGAATGCCATGCCGCCGATGCCAAGGCCTGCCAGCATCAGTCCGATGACATCAAAACGCTCCTGCTTGTCGGCGCGCACGTCAGGTATGTAACGGGTTGCGAGTGCGATCCCGAGCAACCCGATCGGCACGTTGATGATGAAAATCCAGTGCCAGGTGGCGTAGGTCGTGATGAAGCCGCCGATCGGAGGCCCGAGTACAGGCCCGACAAGCGCCGGTGTCGTGACCCAGGCCATGGCCCGGACAAGTTCGCGCTTGCTGATGGTGCGGACCAGCACCATGCGTCCGACTGGCGTCATCATCGCCCCGCCGGTGCCTTGCACTATGCGGGCGAGGACAAAATCCGTGAGCGACCCTGACAATGCGCAGCCGATCGAGCCCACGACAAAGACCGCGATGGCCGCACGGAAGACCGCGCGGGCACCGAATCGGTCGGCCGTCCAGCCGCTTGCCGGGATGAACACCGCCAGCGACAGCAGATACGATGTCACCGCGAGCTTGAGCGCCAAGGGGTTCGCCCCGATGTCGGCGGCAATCGCCGGCAGGGACGTCGCGATAACGGTGGAATCCATATTCTCCATAAACAGCGCGACCGCGATAATCAGCGGAACAATGCGGTCACGAGGCATGGGTAACCGGGCGGGGGTGCAGGTTGGTGAGCGGGCGCTTCGCAGCCTAAACTGGGGATGGAAACGAGACACTGTTACGTTTACGAGTTCATAACAGCTATCTGCGATTGCGCTAGGAATCGGCGCTATCCCGTGCTATCGACCCACGCCAACCCAAAAGCGGGCCGTGACGCAGGGCGAGGAACCCCTCGCAACGGGTGTTCTTAACCCCAGCCGGCCGGTCCGGCTGCCCTTTTGGGCAAGATGGAGTTGGCAATGGCCGGAAAAACCAATGCAGGCCCGCGCGAAGGGCTCACTTTCGATGACGTCCTGATCAAACCCGGCCTGTCGGAGGTCCTGCCTTCCGACGTCGATATCCGCTCGCGCATCACCCGCTCGATTTCGATCAACATTCCGATCATCGCGTCGGCGATGGACACGGTCACCGAAGCGCAGATGGCAATTGCCATGGCGCAGGCCGGAGGAATCGGCGTGCTCCATCGCAATATGGAGCCGGATGTGCAGGCTGCTCAGGTTCGCCAGGTAAAGAAGTTTGAATCAGGCATGGTGGTGAATCCGCTCACCATCGAGCCGGACGCAACACTTCAGCAGGCGCTCGACCTGATGAAGGACAATCACATTTCCGGCATTCCGGTCGTAGAGCGCGCCGGCGGCGCGCAGCCGGGCAAGCTGGTCGGCATTCTCACCAACCGCGACGTCCGCTTTGCCACCGATCCACGGCAGCCCGTCTCGGAGCTGATGACCAAGAAACTCATTACGGTGAGGGAAGGTGTCGGTCAGGACGAGGCAAAACGCCTGCTGCATCAACATCGGATCGAGAAGCTTCTGGTGGTCGATGCTCAATACCGCTGTGTCGGCCTTATAACGGTGAAAGACATCGAAAAGGCGGTAGCCAATCCGAATGCCTGCAAGGACGAGCAGGGGCGGCTCCGTGTCGCCGCGGCGACCACGGTCGGGGACAAAGGCTTTGCACGCACGGAAGCGCTGATTGCCGCAGGTGTCGATCTGGTGGTGGTCGACACTGCACATGGGCACTCGAAATACGTTCTCGACGCGGTAACCCGCATCAAGCGCCAGTCGAACAAGGTTCAGGTGGTTGCGGGCAACGTCGCAACAAGCGAAGGTGCAAAGGCGCTCATCGACTGCGGCGCAGATGCCATCAAGGTCGGCATCGGTCCCGGCTCGATCTGCACGACGCGTGTTGTTGCCGGTGTCGGGGTGCCCCAATTGACGGCGATCATGGACTGCGTGGATGCCGCAAAGGCCACCAATACGCCGGTGATTGCCGACGGGGGTATCAAATATTCCGGCGATCTGGCGAAAGCGATTTCGGCGGGGGCCGATTGCGCAATGATAGGATCATTGCTCGCCGGTACCGACGAGACGCCGGGTGAGGTCTTTCTTTATCAAGGCCGGTCGTACAAGACCTATCGCGGCATGGGTTCCGTCGGAGCCATGTCGCGCGGGTCGGCTGACCGCTATTTCCAGCAGGACATCAAGGATACGCTCAAGCTGGTGCCGGAAGGCGTCGAAGGGCAGGTCCCGTACAAGGGCGCGGCGGCGACCGTACTTCACCAACTTACCGGCGGTCTTCGCGCCGCGATGGGCTATGTCGGGGCTAAAAATGTCGCGGAAATGCACAACAAGGCGGAATTCGTTCGCATTACCGGCGCGGGTCTGCGCGAGAGTCATGTGCATGACGTGACGATCACCCGCGAGAGCCCGAACTACCCGAGCCGGGTATAGTTGTCCTTTCCGCTACGCAAGGAGAGGCGATGTCCGTTCAGTTCGTTCTGCCACCCTTGTTCGTCGAGGTGCTGCTCACGTTCGGCGTGATGTTCGGCATGATGTACTGTCGCACTTCGGCCCTGCGCCGAGGCAAGACCCGGGCGGAGGACATTGCCCTGCGCGAGCCGAACTGGCCCGTGCGTGCCAACCAGTTTGCGTACTCTTTCTCCAATCAATTTGAGCTGCCGGTTCTCTTCTATGTACTGACAATTCTCGAGATCATTACGCGCCAGGCCGATCTTCTCTTCGTTGTGCTTGCCTGGGTCTTTGTCGCGATGCGCGTGATGCAAGCGCTCGTGCATGTGACCAACAATAAGGTTCTCGTCCGCGGCGCCTTTTATGGGGTGGGCGCGATCATTCTGGTCGTCATGTGGGTGGTCTACATCGTGCGTATCCTCTTTGCATCGCCATGACACCGGCGGCACGGCTTGCCGCCGCCATCGAGGTCTTTGCGACGATCGAAAGCGAGCGTCGCCCGGCTGCCGATGTGCTTAAGTCCTGGGGGGTTGCCCACCGCTACGCCGGTGCGAACGACCGGGCAGCGGTCGCTGGTCTGGTCTACGATGCGCTACGCCGGCGTGCCTCAAGCGCTTTCCTCATGCAGGCCGACGACGCCCGCGCCATTCTCCTCGGCATGCTCAGGCGTGAACGCGGACTTAGCGCCGAAGCGATTGGCAGACTGGCTGATGGCTCGAAATATGCTCCCGAAAGCCTAAGCGAGACCGAGCGCAGGCGCCTGGAAATGGCGGTCATTGACGACGCGCCTGCATATGTTGCGGGTGATTATCCGCAGTGGCTCGACCCTTATCTGCAGCGTGTGTTCGGCGAGGAGCGTGCCGACGAGGGGGCGGCGCTTGCCTCGCGTGCGCCGGTCGATCTGCGCGTCAACGTTTTGAAGGCGGATCGCGAAACTGCGGCTCACGCCCTGTCCGATCTCAAACCCGAGCCGACGCGATGGTCGCCATGGGGCCTGCGCATTCGTCTTTCGGCCGATGCGAAAAGTCCCGCTATCCACGCTGAGGCGGCGTTCCTCAAGGGTCTGGTCGAGATACAGGATGAAGGTTCGCAACTGGCGACATTGTTTTCCGCCGCGAGGCCGGGCGAGCAGGTCGTCGACCTTTGCGCCGGGGCTGGCGGCAAGACTCTTGCCCTGGCTGGGATGATGGAGAACAAGGGTCAGATCTTTGCAACCGATGACGACAAGCGGCGGTTGGCTCCGATCCATGATCGCCTCAGGCGCTCGGGCGCGCGCAATGTTCAGGTGCGCGCTCCGAAATCCACAAAGAGCGAGATCGACGATCTGGCCGGACGTATGGACCTTGTGCTGATCGACGCGCCATGCACGGGAACGGGCGCGTGGCGGCGCAATCCGGACGCGAAATGGCGGATGCGACCGGGTGCGCTCGAACAGCGTCAGAAGGAACAGGCGGCAATACTTGATCGGTCGGTGACCTTGCTCAAACCCGGCGGCCGGATCGCCTACATCACGTGCTCGGTGCTGGACGAGGAAAATGGCGCGCAGGTGCGCGCATTCCTGGCGCGGCACTCCGCGTTCACGATCGAGGCACCTGCCAAGACAAGTCAGGCACTGACCGAACGGGCCTTTATGTTTTCGAGGGCTGCTCGGTTGTCGGCTGAGGGCATTCTCATGACACCGCGGCTGACCGGGACGGACGGGTTTTTTGTCGCGGTCCTGCGCCGCGGCTGAACATTGCCGTTACGGTCGGTAAGAAAACGCGAACGGAATTCCCCGATTGCGCCCCAATCCCGACCAATTTTCTCCGTGTTGGTCGCGTGTCTATGGAACCGCGAGATTCCCTTTGAGGCATTTCATGATCGGTGCGAGGCGTGATCCCCCCTTTGGCGAGGATGCGTACGATCTCAGGCCCGTCCGCTTCGCGGACCACGCGCCCGTCAAGGCACCGAAGGTTCTGCGCTTTGCCACTGTCGTCCAGATGATCGGGTCGATGATCGCTGTGCCGGTCGGTATCGGCAGTGCCTACACTTTTTATCGCGCGAATTTTTCTCCCGAGGCGACCTGCCAGAGCCTGCGCGGCAATATCATTGCGTTGCTCGACAAGGGCATGGATGCCTCGGCACGGCGCATTCTGGTGCGCCGCGACGTCGAGGCGTTTGAGAAGGACTGTGCCGCGGTAGACCCCGAGGCCGCTGCGGCGTTCAAGAGCCTGCTGGCGTCGGATAAATCCGTCGCTCCGGCGGCCGCCGCGTCGGCAGCGAAAGTCCAATCGACTGATGCCGCGGCGAAGGAGGCCGTCCGTAAGACGGAGCCGCGGCCGCAGCCGGCAGCGAAACAGGCCGTCGTGAGCCCGCAACCGCCGGCCGTGCAAGGCGTCCGGAAAGAACCTGTATCGGACGCGCAGTGGCTCGATGCGGTTCGCCAGGCATTGACC